>NZ_BAAALH010000004.1:0-5208 GCF_039528175.1 Citricoccus alkalitolerans | reverse complement strand
GTCGAACGCTGAAGCTCCAGCTTGCTGGGGTGGATGAGTGGCGAACGGGTGAGTAACACGTGAGTAACCTTCCCTTGACTCTGGGATAAGCCCGGGAAACTGGGTCTAATACCGGATACGACCTCCTATCGCATGGTATGGGGGTGGAAAGATTTATCGGTCTTGGATGGACTCGCGGCCTATCAGCTTGTTGGTGAGGTAATGGCTCACCAAGGCGACGACGGGTAGCCGGCCTGAGAGGGTGACCGGCCACACTGGGACTGAGACACGGCCCAGACTCCTACGGGAGGCAGCAGTGGGGAATATTGCACAATGGGCGCAAGCCTGATGCAGCGACGCCGCGTGAGGGATGACGGCCTTCGGGTTGTAAACCTCTTTCAGTAGGGAAGAAGCCTTCGGGTGACGGTACCTGCAGAAGAAGCGCCGGCTAACTACGTGCCAGCAGCCGCGGTAATACGTAGGGCGCGAGCGTTATCCGGAATTATTGGGCGTAAAGAGCTCGTAGGCGGTTTGTCGCGTCTGCCGTGAAAGTCCGGGGCTTAACCCCGGATCTGCGGTGGGTACGGGCAGACTAGAGTGCAGTAGGGGAGACCGGAATTCCTGGTGTAGCGGTGAAATGCGCAGATATCAGGAGGAACACCGATGGCGAAGGCAGGTCTCTGGGCTGTTACTGACGCTGAGGAGCGAAAGCATGGGGAGCGAACAGGATTAGATACCCTGGTAGTCCATGCCGTAAACGTTGGGCACTAGGTGTGGGGGACATTCCACGTTTTCCGCGCCGCAGCTAACGCATTAAGTGCCCCGCCTGGGGAGTACGGCCGCAAGGCTAAAACTCAAAGGAATTGACGGGGGCCCGCACAAGCGGCGGAGCATGCGGATTAATTCGATGCAACGCGAAGAACCTTACCAAGGCTTGACATGTTCCCGACCGGGCCAGAGATGGTCTTTCCCCTTTGGGGCGGGTTCACAGGTGGTGCATGGTTGTCGTCAGCTCGTGTCGTGAGATGTTGGGTTAAGTCCCGCAACGAGCGCAACCCTCGTTCCATGTTGCCAGCGGGTTATGCCGGGGACTCATGGGAGACTGCCGGGGTCAACTCGGAGGAAGGTGGGGACGACGTCAAATCATCATGCCCCTTATGTCTTGGGCTTCACGCATGCTACAATGGCCGGTACAATGGGTTGCGATACTGTGAGGTGGAGCTAATCCCAAAAAGCCGGTCTCAGTTCGGATTGGGGTCTGCAACTCGACCCCATGAAGTCGGAGTCGCTAGTAATCGCAGATCAGCAACGCTGCGGTGAATACGTTCCCGGGCCTTGTACACACCGCCCGTCAAGTCACGAAAGTCGGTAACACCCGAAGCCGGTGGCCCAACCCTTGTGGGGGGAGCCGTCGAAGGTGGGACTGGCGATTGGGACTAAGTCGTAACAAGGTAGCCGTACCGGAAGGTGCGGCTGGATCACCTCCTTTCTAAGGAGCCCCTTAGCCGTCAGGCCTGCAGATCTTTGTGTTTGTGGGTGTGTGGTTCAGGTTTAGTGCTCGTAGCGGCCCCGTTCGTGGGTCGGCGAGTTGCTCATGGGTGGAACATCAACGAATAGTGCCCTGGCCGTACCGGCTGGTGGTCGTAGTACTGCGTCTGGAATGGGCGTCTTGGGTGTTGCCCGGGATGTCGCGCCGTCGTGTGGAAGGACTGCTGGGTTTGGATGGGTTGGGGTGTTGGCACACTGTTGGGTCCTGGGACAACAGGACCGGCTGCTCGTGCAGCGCATGATCGCGTGGTCTTCCTTTGTGGGGGATTTCGGTGGTGGTGTGGTGTGGGGGTGGTTGTTCCGGGCCTGTGGTCTGGTTCCGGCCATGCTGAAGCATTGACCCTTGAGGGGTGGGTGTGGGAGGTGTGGTGCGGGTTGTTGTTTGGGAACTGCATAGTGGACGCGAGCATCTTATTTTTATTGCTGCCGCATATCGCCCCCTGGTGGTGTGTGGTGGCGCCGAGAATGTAGTCATCTTTTGATACACCCGTTGTTGACCCCTGCTTTTGGTGGGTGGTTGGTGGTGGGTGTTGCTCATTGAGGGCTTGGCCTTGTGTGGCTAAGTTTTTCAGGGCGCATGGTGGATGCCTTGGCAACAGGAGCCGATGAAGGACGTGGGAATCTGCGATAAGCCTGGAGGAGTCGATAACCGGACGTTGATTCCAGGATTTCCGAATGGGGGAACCCCGCACACCTGTGAGTGTGTGACCGCCGGTTGAACACATAGGCCGGTTGGAGGGAACGCAGGGAAGTGAAACATCTCAGTACCTGCAGGAAGAGAAAACAAAAGTGATTCCGTGAGTAGTGGCGAGCGAAAGCGGATGGGGCTAAACCGTTCACGTGTGATACCCGGCAGGGGTTGCGTGGTCGGGGTTGTGGGCCCTTTCGTCCCAAGTCTGCCGGCTTGGGGTGGTGAGGAGCGGGCGTATAGACGAACAGCTTTGGATGGCTGACCGTAGAGGGTGAGAGTCCCGTAGTGCGAATGCGTACCGCCGCTTAGAGAGTGTGCCCGAGTAGCACGGGGCCCGAGAAATCCCGTGTGAATCTGCCAGGACCACCTGGTAAGCCTGAATACTACCTGTTGACCGATAGCGGATCAGTACCGTGAGGGAATGGTGAAAAGCACCCCGGGAGGGGAGTGAAATAGTACCTGAAACCATGTGCCTACAATCCGTCGGAGCCTTGAGGGGTGACGGCGTGCCTTTTGAAGAATGAGCCTGCGAGTTAGTGCTGTGTCGCAAGGTTAACCCGTGTGGGGAAGCCGTAGCGAAAGCGAGTCTGAATAGGGCGATTCAGTGGCACGGTCTAGACCCGAAGCGGAGTGATCTACCCATGGCCAGGTTGAAGCGCGTGTAAGAGCGCGTGGAGGACCGAACCCACTTCAGTTGAAAATGGAGGGGATGAGCTGTGGGTAGGGGTGAAAGGCCAATCAAACTCCGTGATAGCTGGTTCTCCCCGAAATGCATTTAGGTGCAGCGTCACGTGTTTCTTCCCGGAGGTAGAGCTACTGGATGGCAGATGGGCCCTACAAGGTTACTGACGTCAGCCAAACTCCGAATGCCGGGAAGTGAGAGCGTGGCAGTGAGACCGTGGGGGATAAGCTTCATGGTCGAGAGGGAAACAGCCCAGACCACCGGTTAAGGCCCCTAAGCGTGTGCTAAGTGGGAAAGGATGTGGAGTTGCTGTGACAACCAGGAGGTTGGCTTAGAAGCAGCCACCCTTGAAAGAGTGCGTAATAGCTCACTGGTCAAGTGATTCCGCGCCGACAATGTAGCGGGGCTCAAGCACACCGCCGAAACCGTGGCATTCAACGTAAGTTGGGTGGGTAGGGGAGCGTCGTGTACGAGGTGAAGCCGGGGCGTAAGCGTCGGTGGATTGTGCACGAGTGAGAATGCAGGCATGAGTAGCGAAAGACGGGTGAGAAACCCGTCCGCCGGATGACCAAGGGTTCCAGGGTCAAGCTAATCTGCCCTGGGTAAGTCGGGACCTAAGGCGAGGCCGACAGGCGTAGTCGATGGACAACGGGTTGATATTCCCGTACCGGCGAAGAACCGCCCATGCTGAGTCGGTGATACTAACCGCCCGAACCTGCCTGGATCCCCTTCGGGGGACGTGGTAGGGGAGCGCGGGACCTGAACCGATAAGGCAAGCGTATTAACAGGTGTGACGCAGGAAGGTAGCCGGGCCAGGCAATGGAATTGACCTGGTCCAAGGGTGTAGGGTGTCTGGTTGGCAAATCCGCCAGGCGTGTGCCTGAGACCCGATAGGCCCCCACTAGGTGGGGGATCCGGTGATCCTATGCTGCCAAGAAAAGCATCGACGCGAGGTTCTAGCCGCCCGTACCCCAAACCGACACAGGTGGTCAGGTAGAGAATACTAAGGCGATCGAGAGAATCATGGTTAAGGAACTCGGCAAAATGCCCCCGTAACTTCGGGAGAAGGGGGGCCCTGAGCTTGAAGCACACTTGCTGTGTGGAGGGTGTATGGGCCGCAGAGACCAGGGGGAAGCGACTGTTTATCAAAAACACAGGTCCGTGCGAAGTCGCAAGACGATGTATACGGACTGACTCCTGCCCGGTGCTGGAAGGTTAAGAGGACCGGTTAGCTCTCACGAGCGAAGCTGAGAATTTAAGCCCCAGTAAACGGCGGTGGTAACTATAACCATCCTAAGGTAGCGAAATTCCTTGTCGGGTAAGTTCCGACCTGCACGAATGGAGTAACGACTTCCCCGCTGTCTCAACCGTGAACTCGGCGAAATTGCACTACGAGTAAAGATGCTCGTTACGCGCAGAAGGACGGAAAGACCCCGAGACCTTTACTATAGTTTGGTATTGGTGTTCGGTGTGGCTTGTGTAGGATAGGTGGGAGACGTTGAAGCATGGACGCTAGTTCGTGTGGAGTCATCGTTGAAATACCACTCTGGTCACTCTGGACATCTAACTTCGGCCCGTGATCCGGGTCAGGGACAGTGCCTGATGGGTAGTTTAACTGGGGCGGTTGCCTCCCAAAATGTAACGGAGGCGCCCAAAGGTCCCCTCAGCCTGGTTGGCAATCAGGTGTCGAGTGCAAGTGCACAAGGGGGCTTGACTGTGAGAGCGACAGCTCGAGCAGGGACGAAAGTCGGGACTAGTGATCCGGCGGCCCGTTGTGGAACGGCCGTCGCTCAACGGATAAAAGGTACCTCGGGGATAACAGGCTGATCTTGCCCAAGAGTCCATATCGACGGCATGGTTTGGCACCTCGATGTCGGCTCGTCGCATCCTGGGGCTGGAGTAGGTCCCAAGGGTTGGGCTGTTCGCCCATTAAAGCGGTACGCGAGCTGGGTTCAGAACGTCGTGAGACAGTTCGGTCCCTATCCTCTGCGCGCGCAGGAAATTTGAGAAGGTCTGTCCTTAGTACGAGAGGACCGGGACGGACGAACCTCTGGTATGTCAGTTGTACCGCCAGGTGCACCGCTGATTAGCTACGTTCGGGAAGGATAACCGCTGAAAGCATCTAAGCGGGAAGCCAGCTTCGAGATGAGATTTCCACGACCTTCGGGTCGGGAGGCCCCCAGCAGATCACTGGGTTGATAGGCCGGACGTGGAAGCAAGGACTAACGACTTGTGAAGCCGACCGGTACTAATAGGCCGATAACTTACACACACAAGCATCTCTCATACACGCTTCAAAGGGTATGAG
>NZ_BAAALH010000003.1:49728-107740 GCF_039528175.1 Citricoccus alkalitolerans | reverse complement strand
CCTTGGTGCGTTCGGCCAGCTGATCGCGTTCGAGCTGAGCGAAAGCAGACATAACGGTGAGCATGGCCTTGCCCATCGGCCCGGTGGTGGCGATCCCCTCGGTCAGGGATCGGAAGTGGACGCCCTCGGATTCGAGGTGGTCGATGAGGTCCAGCAGCTGCCGGGTGTTGCGCCCGAGTCGGTCCAGCTTCCACACCACCAGCTCGTCCCCGGCGCGGGCGTGCTCGAGCAGCTTGTCCAGCTGCGGACGCTTGGCCTTGGTCCCGCTGACTCCTTGGTCGGTGTAGACCTTCAGGCATCCCGCTTCCTTCAGGGCGCGGGTCTGCAGGTCTGCGTTCTGTTCGACCGTGCTCACGCGCGCGTATCCCAGGCTTACCATCCGGGCCTCGTCTCATCAACTCGACAGGTTTTAGGTAGTTGAGACGGTAGCAAATGAGACAGGCCAATGAGACAGAATGGCACGTTCGCAGCATCGGCAAGTTGTCCGAGAATCCGGGGAAGTTGGATCAACCATGAAGTGCTGTCAAGAACCCAGCCTGGCGTCTCATTAAACGAACCTTTGATGAGACAGGGTGGCGGGCGTCCACGGCTCGGGTTCCGTGAGCACGGCCCCATCTGGGCCCAACTCGTCGAAAAGGGCCTGGCCTCCTCACCCGAGCACGGGCAACTTGCCTTCACCGTGCCCGGAATGGCCGACTTCATCCAACGCCAACACCTGGGGCTACACCCCGAGAGCAAATAGTCACGGGGGCGGCTGCCCGCGTGTCCGTTTATGCTCTTGACATGGTAGAACGCACCTTTGAGGGCAGTCACCTAACCACTAGCGACCTCGAGCAGCTGCGGGCGCGCCTGCCCGACTTGCTAGCTGCAAGCGGACTGCGGCTCAGCCCCGCCCCAGTGACTTTGGCCCGATCCGCGGACTTGTATTTCATGGCGGATAACGCGACCCCTGAGGCAATGCTGGACGTGATAGCAACGACCAGCGACCTGGTGTTCGCAGAGTACGAAGATTTCGACCCTCTCGAGTTGTTGCCTTCCGACGACGATGGTGACCCGGTAGAGCCGGCGTCGCACCCGATCGTCGATCGGTTGTTGAAAGCTGCCGCCAAACGCGAAGGGGAGCTTTGTCGGGTCACGTTGCGTTGGGCGATGAGCGGCTTGCTGTGTGAATGGATAGCAACCGCCGCATGGGTACGGGAACTGCGGGACGGGCTTGAGAAAGCCCTCGAAGCGGCGATCGCGGCAACAGAGGAAGACCGGGGTACGCAGCGCGAACTAGAGAAACTCGAGATCCAGCGTCTGACTGACCAGATGATGGAGGACCCAAATTTCCGGGCCACGCCCCCGCACAAGAGAGGAACGTTGGCGAAGGCTCTCGTACCTGAAATGTCGGAAGCTGACCCTTGGACCCAGGAACTGGCTCTCAGATCGATCAGGAGCCGTGCCAGCGACGAGACGATGCGACGGGACAACGATATCCGCTCACGCCTCGATGAAATCGCCGAAAGCCTAGTGCAAAGCGATGCTTGGTCGCAGGCAAGAACGGCAGCAGCGCAACGACAGGCAGCACTCCAGCACCTCACACGGGTGGCTGATGGATGGCGCATGTCCAATCAGCTCGCTGCTGACCTTAAAGATCGTGCGATGGACCTCTATCGGCAGGGCACCCCTACTCCTTAATAGGGTTAGTTGAGGGGGAAACATTACGTCGTTGGCGGAGTGGGAGTACATAGCGAAGACATTCTCGCGAAGCGGAACGACCAAGACTCTCCACCAACATGTGCGCCGTTATCGGTGGCGCCGATGAAGATTCTGAGAGAAGAAGCACTTAGCTGAGATGTTCAGATCATAAATTCGGGGCTGAGCACGGGCGGACGAAGATGTATGACCGGGGCCATCCGACTGTTCCTTTCGAACCAGCGTCCAAGATCCCGGTCTAAAGAGCGGGCAAGAAAAAGGCATGCTTGGTGGGCTTCGGCGATGGATATTCTCAGACCTTGCTGTCCTGGCATCTTCACGCCGTTAATGAGCGGTTCATGATGTGACACCCGGTTCCGGAGTGCATGGACCATTTGGACAACGTTTAGCATCCAGGTTCTGCTGAACTGTTCCGATCGGGATCGCGCCAGCGAACGTCCCCCAGGAAAGGCGTTCTTCATGCCGTTTCGCCATAAGGTTTCGTAGTCCGCGTTGCGTTGCCTAGGCGTTTTACCATCGATTTTTCCACCGGTTTCTAGGAGGTCTCTCCAAAATCCAAGCATTAGTTGTGCGACGACTCGCCCGGGCGTCCGCATAGCGCCAGGAATATCGCCCCAGGCGCGCCTGATGGAGTTCAAAGAACGGTCGTCGAGCCCGATGTCGACCGCATACCAATCCTGTCGACCAGCAAAGGCGACAAGTTGCTCATTCATGGAATTTCGGAGCGCGACCTCTAGGATGGCAATATCTGCGAGGGCGGCGGCGGCCAGGTCTTGGTCCCAGAGATAGAGGTCCAAGGCATTACAGCCGGCAGTTGAAGCTTCGTGAGAATAGGTGCTGAGTCTTTCCGGAGAGATCAGCCGACTTAACGCCGTGTTTTCATTGGGCGCGGTTCTGTACCGGTGGGACGGGCTGGACTGAAGGCTGGGCACAGAGATACACTACTTAACGTATTCCCCCATATGGTGCCTCTCCGGACTACCCGCAGGGTACGAGCCGTGAAGCACCGGGGGTCAGACTTATAAGTAACCCCACACCGTAACGGTGTGGGGTTACTTATTTTTAAATAGACACGGTCGCCCGCCGGTATCCATTAGGGCCAACCACGAGGCAGGTATGAGCTTCTAGCCTCCGTACCAGTCGTGGACAATCTTGCTCTGCAGCCAGTCACCGGAGCACCTGGCATGATCGACAACCGCTACATGCAATGCCCGCCATGTGCTGCGGCGTAGTCGGCGATGAGATGGTAAAGCTCGCGTACACGTTCGGCTTTGGGGTTCGTCCTGCGTATCCAGATCGCCCTAACCGGCCCTCCGCCGGATGCGGCAATTCCTGTTCAGCAGACCTAACTGCAGATTGTGTCTAAATTAATCGGAGCTTAGGCCTCGTATCCTCTTCCCCCAACACGGTTCTGACCATCGATGGCGTCCATGACAGCTGCTTGGCCAACCGTTCCATTGTCAACCCGCCCTCTTGGGCGAGTTCGAAGGCCTTTGACAGTAGAGCTGGGGTTTCTCCGGGGAAAAGCCTGATGGGCTGGTTCTGCAGGATTCCGGCGGCGCGCAACTGCTCGAGCTTTTGGTATGCCCTGCGCACGGAAGTATCCGATACAAGGCCTAGCTCCCGGCTCCGGTAAACAAGAGCTTTCTGGGAAACGCCCCAGCGTCGGCTAACTTCCTCCAAGGCGTTGAGCTGTATCCGAGTTGATAGCTCGTCGGCGATCTGGGCGGCTGGCGCGAGAAGTTCCGCTGCGAAGCGATCGGCTTCCTTCTCCTTCTCGACGTCGCCAGCCGCCACGTCATGATGAAGCACGAGGTGGCCCAATTCATGGGCGACGGTAAACCTCGAACGATAGACATCGTCAGCGCGATCGGGAGTTAGGATGACAAACGGCCGAGGGAGATGCGACGTGGAGAAGGCATCGACGCGGGCGACCTCATCACCGAGCGATGTCATCGAAACGATGATTCCATGCTGCTCCATCGTCCTGATGAGGTGACGGAATGGTCCCTTCACAATTCCCCAGTGGCGGCGCAGTTCCCGGGCCGCGGCTTCAGGCGTTGAGAGCTGTTCCTCGCCACCGAAATCCGGGAGGTCGGCGTAGGGGAGTTCGACATAGTGTTCCAGCGCATAGGTAAGTTCCCAGAGCAACTCAACATAAGTGACAGCTTTGGCTCGCTGTGAGACTCGGGTGCTCCTCAGACTGCGGAAATGGGCAGTGGATGCATCCAGGTGTGCGTGAGGCCGTCCGCCCGTAAAGAACCCGAGCGGGACACCGAGACTGTCGGCCAGCTTAGGCAACTGGTCAGGTCGAGGGGTGGTTATCCCGGCTTCGTACTGACCGAGTGCAGCGCCGGATATCCCAAGTGAAGTAGCCACGTCCTGCTTTGTCCGCCCCGCGAGCAATCGCGCTTGAGTGAGGCGACGGGGGTCGAAGGCTAAGGCCGCTACTTTCTCGGGGAAAAGGCTGGGCTGGTCGAACTTAGTCATTGTCTTCTTCAGCGGCTGACGGCAAGACGATTGGACGCTCGAGGGACGGAGTTCCCTCAACCGGTGTACGTGCGCGGAGGCTCAGGCCGTCGAGGTCGCCCGCATCGAAGGAATCCGAGGCGTCGAAATCTGACACCGGACGGAGCTGTCGCGCCGTTGCACCTTCGAGGTCTATTTTCTCGTAAAAGGAGTATTCGACCACGTCGTCGTCCCGCAGCTTCGCATACCCGTAGTACGCGGACAGCAGGGCATGCTGATTGCTGGAATAAGCCAACAGGGCCACGTGGGCATCCTCACCGACGAGTTCGCTGATCACCTGGCGCAAATCGTCGCCTTCGCCAGCTTCTGGCGCCTGAGCGTCAGATGAGCTGCCCTCCAGCTCCGAAAAGTCGAACATGGGCTGCACCGGTCGCCGCTCAAACAGAGCACGCTTCGATCCGGTCACGGACTCGCCCAGCGCCGTATCCTCAAAATGCGAGATGTGATCTTTCGAGACACGCCAGGTAAGGAGCGGCACTCCATTGAACGAAAGCACCGGATACTGACCGTTGCGGGGGCGGAACTTGTCCGCTCCCGGCAGCCCGCCGAGTTCTCTTGCTACGGCATTGGGCACCGTAATCCACATCAGGCCATATGGGTGTGCGGTGGGGAGACCAGTCGTGTTCTGCCAGGCCGCACATTTGTTGTGCGCGTCGACTAGCACGCCGGGCAGCCTCTCCCTGACTTCCGGACCCGAAGGCCCCATGACTTGCGCCGCCCAAACTTCAGCTTCAGAAGATGTCACCGTGGCCCCGTTTCAACTTTAGACTGACTTCCCTGCAAGTCAGCATACACTTTAGAAATTGTCTTCATATCGCCGGTTTTCGAAAGCGCGAGGGGGGACACAGGGTGACATGCTTGCGAGGGATGTTCCGAGTCGTTGAGGCCGCACTGGCGCATGATGCGATCTCTCAGGCAAGGCGTTGGCTGTGATCGAAGCGCCGAACACGTCCTAACTGTCGCGCGCGAAATCAAGGAAGCCACTGTGAGCTCGGCGGTGCGCATCCCACCGACCCTTGTGCCCGTCAGGGCGCTTCCGGTACTCGGCCCGGGTAAGTGTGAGATGAGTTTTGGCCCGGGAGATCGCGACGAAAAACTCCGAGATCGCAGCCTCTGGCTTGCCCCAGAAGGACTCGCGCTCGACACCAACTACTACGACGTGCTCGAATTCGAGGCCCTTGCACTTGTGGATGGTGAGGATTCGGATCGCGTCGGTGCCAGAAAGCCGTTTCACCGCGGACAGCGCATCGCCGTCGAGGCTGATCATTTTCTCGAACGAGCCCCGAGCTTTGTCAATCACGTCGGCCAGATGAGCACCGTGCTGGTATCCGGGTGAGAGTGCGACGAGTACGGGCCGCGACACCAGGTCGAGCAATTTCTCCACCCATCCGTGCCAGAATGCCGGGTCGGATTCCCTGTCCGGGAACGCGCGGAGATCGTCACGGGCGTCCTGGATGAGTCGTTTGAGACTCCTATCGAAGCGGTGGGCTTCATCCTCCGAGGCAGCGGGCCGCCTGGCAAGACGCATCAGCTCGGCGTAGGCGCCTGCCTGCCGTTCTGCGGCAATGACACGGATGAAGTTGAACATGAGCACCGCGGCGGGTTCAGCTGCGAGGTCCTGAAAGGCCTGCTCGTTACGGAACGGGATGCCGCGTGATGTGAGAGCCTGCCCCAACCTGGCCGCGTACAGGTGCGGTTGTTGACGGACCAAAATCCCGATTTCGGCAGGATCGCTCCCGGCGGCAAGCCAGTCCTGCACCTGTTCTGCGATGTGCTCGGCTTCGTCGTCATCGGTGTCGAAAGCGAGTACCTCGATGACGCCTTCGTCACCGGACAGGGTGGCTCCGTCAATGGCCGCATCGGGATCCATCTGCGCGATCATGCGGTTCTGCATTCGGCGCAGCCGAAGCGCCGACCTGAAGTTTTGGTACAGGGGCAGGGACTCGGCGGTGAAGTCGTCTGCATAGTCCTTGAGGATGCCGTCCAAGGCGCCGGCCCAGGCCATGATGCGTTGCTTGACGTCACCGACGGCGGTCAGGACCGCCCCCGATGGACCGAACGCCTTCTTGATCAATTCGTACTGGTCGCCGGTGGCATCTTGGAACTCGTCGAGGAACACGTGGCTGTAGGTTTGGCGGATCCCGCCACGTGCATACAGGTTCTTCTCCAGGATTTCCACCGCGAACGGGACGAGATCATCAAAGGTGATCTGCTCACCGGCAATCCGTTGGTCCCGGTCGATGCGGTAATCGGCGTTGAGGGCGTTCTGTCCGGTGAGGGCGGGGCGATAGTTGTCGATGATCCGTTTCGCGAAAGCATGGAACGTGAGGCTGTCGAACCGGCTCGCGAACTGAGCACCTGATCGGCGTCGCACGCGGTCACGAAGGTTGCGCGCCGCGTCAACCTTGAAGGAGACGGCAAGTATCCGTCGCGGGTACGGGCAGGCTCCGGTGCGGAACAGGAAATCCGCGCGCTGCGCCAGCAGCTCGGTCTTGCCGGCCCCGGGCCCTGCTGCGACCACAACGTTTTGATCCAACATCGTGGCTGCCTTCAGCGCGTTGGGCTCCAAGATGAACCCGCCTATCGGAGACCACTCGTCGGCGCGGATCATTCGGGCAACTCCGCGAGCTTGAGCCGCACGCAGCCGACGAGACGGGCGAGGACGGCGGGAAGGTCTTTCATAAGCGCGTCATCGCCCAACGTGGATAGGGCGGCGAGGTGTGTGGCGGGTTTGCTCTTCTCCCCGAATTTCTCGTGATAGTCGTTGAAAAGTCGCCGCAGCTCTTGATCGAGGCGCTCCTCACGGCAGTGTGACTTGCCGAGGACAGCAATGATGGTCTCGTCGTCCGGCTCGCTGGGGTCGACACTGTAAGCATCGGGGAACGCTTCGAGCATCAGCAGGTCAAGATCCACCGGCGCTGAGAAAAACACTCCACGGCGTTCTAAGGCGAGGATTGGGCCCGGATCGTCTTTGTAGACGGGGAATGCCTCGTCGTCGTTCCACTTGGGAAGCCCCGCGATCGCGTCCAGAGCAAATGTTCCGGGACTGATTTTATTGATCTGCTTCAGAGCGTTGCGGACGCGTCCCCACCCGCCGTGGTAGCGGCCGCTGTCCAAATCCAGCAAGGTTACGTGGGGAATCTGGAGCTCGTTGAGCAGCCGCCACAAGTGGTTCACGTGCCGGCCGCCGAGAGGCACGACTGAGATCGATGCATCATCTTCACCGATGCCTGCGGCAGCGAGCACGCGCGGCAGGACGACCTGCTCACTCGCACCCTCTCCTAACACGACCAACCGTGAGAAGTAGAGCTCGGGGTATGCCTCCACCGCTTCCTGGACATACTTCGCTGCTTCTTCGTCGTTCTCGGGGAGTTTGATGCGGTGCACCGTGGTCTGGCGGTTCTCGTTCAGGCGCAGGAAAGAGATCGATTCTGGGTCGACGCGGCGCAGGAGCGCGGGCGCATGGGTGGCAATGAGGGCCTGCACGTCGCCAGTCTCGCAGGCGCCGCGAAGTTGCCGGATGATCCGGCCTAGATACTGTGGCGCCAGGCTGTTTTCCGGTTCCTCCAACGCAATCACGGTGTGCACGGGGGGACGCAACTTGTCCGCGTCCAAAGACTTCTCCTCGCCTGCGAGCACTCGTCGGGCAAGGGACTGCCAAGACAGCACGAGGGAGATGTACAGCAACGATTTCTGTCCGTCGCTGAGTCGTTCGACTGGCAGTGGCGCGCCATCATGAGAGGGGGCGAAGGTGACGGTGAGTTGCCGCAACACCCCTTCCAGTTCACCGCGACCGAAGGCAATCGAGGGGTCGGCGAAGAACGAACCCTGATGTAGACCTTTCCACTCCTTGGTGAGGTGGACACCGACGCTCGACACAGCATTGTTCGCGGTGAGCGCCTCGGTGATCTTTTCGGTTAGGTCAGCGAGGGTGGCCCGTTCTTGTGCCCAATCCGCCGCGCGAAGTGTGCGCCCAATCAGCGATGTTGTCGTATAGGAAATATGGTCAGTTGGATCTCGACGGGCTGGTAGGTAGTGGACTTCGATATGGCCGCGGTCGTACCTGGTCATGGCCGCGGTCTCTTCAGGCTTGCCAGACTCGTCAGTACGCAGAACGTACTCGATCCGCTCGTCGATGACGCCGTCGGCAGCGAGCTCCGCAGTCAACCGGACACGAATCCGGGGCACTCCGTTCTCGCTGTCGATCGCCATATGCGAGAAGTTCGGCGGGATCGAGGCATGCTGGCCTTCTCGTGCCGCCTCGGGGAACTCGATGTCGACTTCGATCCACAGCGTCGGGACTTCCTCGTCCTGGGCCTCAGTCGGGATACCGGCTGCAGGAACGTGGAAATCGCTGAGTCGAATCGTACGTTGCGGAACGATGGGGCTGAACAGGCGCGACAAGGCTTCCAAAACCACGGTCTTGCCGGACCCGTTTGGGCCCAACACATAAGTCAGATCCGAAAGTTGGATCGTCGTTGGAGCAGGCCCGAATGACTGAAAGTTGCTCAGTCGCAATGCCGTGATCTTCATGAGGGCCTCTTTCCCATCTCCATCTTGTCTCCAACCACGCTCGTTCCTCGATGCTGGCAGGCAGCGGAGCCCTCATTCCGGAGAACATCCGGTGACCTCGCAGAAGAAGTGCGGATCGACCTCGAACTGCCTGTCCCCATCATCCTGCACGAGGACGAATGGCTCGGTCTTGCGCTAGCCCTTATGGGTCCACGTGGCTAGGAGGTGACGTCGGAAACCTCCGCCCAATTGAGGACGGGGCCTGAATCGCTTGTCGATGAGAAGGACGTCCGAACGTCAAGCCCCCGGATAAGCGCCCGTGCAGTCGGGGGGCCTACTCCTAGGCAGTGAGGGACGCAGGGGGCCGAGGTGGGAGGTGCCGGTACAGGGTGGTGCGGGTGATGCCAGTTTTCTCCACGATCTGGGCGATGGTGTGGCCCTCGTTGCGCAGGTGCTCCGCGTAGGCCAGCTTGCTGGGATCGACCACGCTGGGCCGGCCGATCCGCCGGCCCTTCGCGGTGGCCACGGCGCGGGCGTGGGCGGCGCGTTCGATGGCGTAGGTGCGTTCCATCTGCCCGAAGAGGGCAAGCATCACCACGGCCAGCTGGGACATCGGGTCTTCGGGGTTGGAGGAGTCCACCTTGATCGGGTCGGCCAGGTTCCGCACGCCGACGCCGCGGTCGGCGAGGTCGTGGATGAGGTTCAAGGTGTCCCGGACGGTGCGGCCCAAGCGATCCAGGGTGTGCACGACGATGACGTCCCCCTCCCGGGCCTGGTCCAGGGCGGCGTGGAGCCCGGGCCGGTTGGTGGTGGCCCCGGATTTCTTGTCGACGTAGATCCGCTTCCCCGCGATGCCCTCTTGGCGCAGGGCGTCGATCTGCCGATCCAGGTCCTGTTTCGTGGTCGAGACCCGCGCGTATCCGATATCCATGCCCACACTGTACCGAAAGTCGTATCTGTACGAGCCGCGCGGGATGTCCTTTTGAACCCTACTTTTTGGGACGGAATACATGGCGTGTCGTCGTCCTTGAGCGCTCCGGTGGGGGAGTGTCCCAGTTCTAAGGAACTGGGACGGCCTGATAAGTACTCCCGGCGGAGTTCCTGCTGAGTCAGATAGCTGGTCCAGACAGTCGCCGACAGTGTGGTGCGCCGAGACCTTGCCTTGTTGGGTGCGGACCGCAGACATGGAATCAACGCGCACAACCACTGCCTGGAGCAATGCGAAAGGGTCCCGTGCCGGTCGAGTGGGACGCTCAGCGCTGGGTGTCTGCGCCCGGTGACAGGGTGGAATGGACTCCAGGAGGCAGCCATGGACTTTTCCGAGGCCGACATCGGACCTCACCGAAAGTCAGCCCGGCACCCACCATGACGGTCCCGAGTTTGATGCACACGAGGAGGATGTCGCCCCAGTCGTAAGCCGGGATGACAGGGATGATGAATACCACCAAATAGACGAGCAAGACTCCGGCGGCTGTGGCGAGAATACCGACCGGCATCGCTTCGGCTGGTTGTGCCTTGTCCTTGCGGTGGCGTCGCCAGAGTTGGAATAGGACAGTTGGAGCACAGGCAGTAACGACCCTCACGAGGATCTCCGCCATGGGCTTTCCTTAGTTAATACAGGCGAAAACGAACGTAGGTCCGTACTGCACGCAGACTGCGCAGGCCGGCGACGACGTCCATCGTGACAGGACATGCTGTGGCACATGAAGTCCCTGCCCTGACTACAGACATGCTTCTCCTGACCCCCGTGGATCCCCATACCGTGTCCGCGGTACTACCTCCGCCTAGAGCGGGGTGGAGTTTGAGGCGGCCCAGGGTATACCGGACCCGCCCGACGCGGGACGGCGGCACCGGTCCGGCACTGCCCGGGACGTTACTGGGCCACGATCAAAGCTTGGGGTGCGGCTTGCTTCATCCGGGTGGCCAGCCAGCTCAACTGGACCTGGGTCTGGCTCTCGCATTGCTCAACCACCCGGATGAGCTCCTGGTCGCGCAACCCCTGAGCGGCCTGCTTGACCGCCGTCCAGGTGATGTCCACGAGACTGGCCAGCAAGTAGAGGTCCTGTAAGTCCCGTAACAAGCCCACGGGCCCGGTCCGGGTCTCGGACAGACCGCTGGCATGCAGGCGCTCGGGTTCGTCGACCTCCTGGACCTCCCCGTAGCGGTCCACGATCGGAGCCAGGGCCTTCTCGTGCGCGTCGCATTGATCGGCCAGAGAATGGCACAGGTAGTAGACATCCGGTTCGGCCCCGTGCCCCTCGGCGACCTGACGGAAGGACGCGGCCAGGGTCTTCTCGGACTGATGCAGCAAGCCGAGGTAGACGGGCAGCTTCATGACCTCTCCTCCTTCGTGGCCACGGCAGGTGGGTCGACGGGGGAGATCGTCTCCTGGACCTCACCGGCGGCCCCACCGACGGTCGCCGGAACGCGTCCGTCCCGGACGGGCCGGGAGGCGGTCGTGGTCGGGGCCGGCGATGGTCCGGTGGCGTCGGCGATCTTCGTGACCCGTACGGCGGCCACCTTGTACACCGGTTGCTTGGAGACCGGGTCCCACTCGGTGAGGGTCAGCTCGTTAGCCGCCCGGTGCCGTGACTGCGAATTAGTACCACTGGGGTCCTGGGTATCCCAGTAGCCGTAGTGGAACGGGGCGAAAACGGTGCCATTGCGGACATGACCGACCCGTACCGGCGCCTCGAGGTGCCCTCTCGGGGACTCCACCCGCACGACATCGCCTTCCACCACCCCCAGCTCCGCCGCATCGGCCGCCGACATCTCGACCCACGCGTCCGGGGCGGCCCGGTGCAGCTGGGCGGCCCGGTCGGTCTTGGTGCGGGTGTGGAAGTGGTAGACGGTCCGTCCGGTGCTGTAGCGGTACGGGTAGTCCTGGTCCGGGTTCTCGTGGGAGCCCTGGTAGGGGGCGGTCTTGAAGATCGCTCGGCCGTCGGGGGCCATCGCCCGGTAGTTGGTCGGGCCCACTGTGGCGCCGGTGGCCAGGTCGTGGCCGTAGGTTTCGCTGTAGTCCGGGTCAGTGGAGAAGACCCCGTCCTGGTACAGGCGCACGGTCCCATCGAGGTGGTCCTCGTTGCAGGGCCACGGGATGCCGCTGCCACCGCGTAACCGGTCGTAGGTGATGCCGGTGTAGTCGCAGGGCCGGCCGCGGGTGCATTCGCGCCAGGCATTGAACCCGTCCTCGGGGCCCTCCCAGTCCAACAGGGGGGTGTCGGAGCGGGTGCGGAAGTCCATCCGGCCGGCGTAGTCCAGGAAGATCTCCAGGTCGCTGCGGGCTTCCCCGGGCGGATCCACCGCCTGCTCGGAGAGGTGCACAGTGCGGTTGACGTTGGTGAAGGTCCCGGTCTTCTCGCCCCAGGCCGCCGCGGGCAGCACCACGTCGGCGTACTGGGCGGTCTCGGTCAAGTACATGTCCTGCACCACCAGGAACAAACCCTCCGTCTCCAAGATGTCTCGGATCCTGGGCAGCTGGGGCAGGGAGACCGCCGGATTGGTCGCCGAGATCCACAAGAACTCGATGGACCCCTGCTCGACATAACGGAAGATCTGCATCGCATGGGTCGGCGGTGCCCAGTGCGGGATCACCAGCGGGTCCACGTCCCACAACTCGGCCAGCTGCTGGATGTGCTCGGGGTTCTCCCAGTTACGGAACCCCGGCAGGTCTCCGTCCGCGCCCGTCTCCCGCGTGTTCTGCGCGGTGGGCTGACCGTTCATCTGCAAGATCCCGCACCCCGGCTTGCCGATCATCCCGCGCAGCAGGTGCAGGTTGTTGACCTGGCACGCGGACGCGGTGGCCTGGGAGGACTGGTAGAAACCCTGCAGCACGGTCGAGAGCACCCGCTCCGAGGTTCCGAAGATCCGGGCGGCCTCGATGACCTCATCGGCCGTCACCCCGCACTCGGCGGCCACAGCCTGAGGCGTCCACGATTCGATCTGCGCTTGCAGGTCCTCGAAGCCCAACGTGTGCGCGGCGATGTACTCCTCGTCGATCCACCCCTGGGTGATGACCTCGCGGATCAACCCGTGCATCAGGGCCAGGTTCGTGCCCGGGCGCACCGCCAGGTGCACATCGGCGTGCCGAGCGACGTCGGTCTGCCGCGGGTCCACACACACCACCTTCGGCCGGTCCGGGCCGGCCAACCGGTCCAGCACCCGCGACCACAACACGGTCTGGGTCTCGGCCATGTTGTGCCCGTACAGGAAGATCGCATCGCACTCATCGATGTCCACATAACTGCCCGGCTGGCCATCGGAACCGAAGGACTCCTTCATCGCCGCCCCGGCAGTCGCCGTGCACAACCGGGTATTGCCGTCCATGTGCGGGGTGCCCAACCCGGCCTTACCCAGAACCGCCAGCGCGTAATACTCCTCCAGGAACAACTGCCCGGAGGTGTAGAACCCGTGGGACAACGGGCCCTTGTCCTGAAGCAGTGTCCTGCTCCGAGAGACGAGGCGCCCCATGGCCGTGTCCCAATCCGACTCGACCAACCGCCCGTTCTCTCGCACCAACGGCCGGGTCAGCCGATCCCGGTTGCTCACCCCCTGCCAGGACGCAAACAATCCCTTGGGTCCGAGCCGGCCGTGGTTGACGATGTCCACCGCCCGGCCACGGACCCCCACCATGGTGTTGTCCTTGACCGCGATGTCCACCCCGCACCCATTGCTGCACAGCACACACGCCGACTGCACCCACCGCTCCACATCGGATTCCTGCAGTCCCTCGGCCAGGACCTGATCCACCCGCACCGGCCACCGCTGCCCGCGGGCAAACGGAGTCCGGGTTCCCCAGATATCTGCTATTCGATCCACCATGGCCGTACCTCTCAAAGTGCCCGAATCCTGCATTCAACGACCAAGGCAGCCCCGGCCGTCTCTGCACCTCACACCCGTGACGCTAACGCTCCGCATGCCGGGAAGAAACCCACCAGGAGCACCCGCCCGTGGACTCTCCGGCCTCATCAGTCCCGCCGGGAGGAGCCACCACCGCTGGAAAACCGAGGAAAGCCCTCAGCAGCACCACCCCGCCCCCGAACCCGAACGTGCCAGGTTGGCAATCGAGAGATAAGAAGCCGCGATGAAATCCGGGTACCCCCGGACTACTGCAGGGGAGGCGGGGATCCGGCGGGCACGTGTGGGACGTAGACCAGCGCCTACCCCACCCCTGGCAACACGACCCATAGCACGAGAACGCCCGGCGTCCCGGTCCGAGTCGCCGCGGAGCCAAAGGGCGGGCGTCCCAGCATCCGCGCCACCCTTGAGACCACGGAGAGCACCGCGGGACTGAGCCCACGTCTGCCGCGGGGGCGCAAAAGACTGGAGACACGTCCCGCCGCCCCTTCGCGATGACCACTATCCCACCCATCGTGACGGCGACGTCCATGGAGTTCTTCCTTCATGGCGACCACGGTGAAGTCCGCACCCTCCCGGACGGGCTCGACGGTAGCGCCAGGCCCGAAGGCCCCACTCGGAGACACGGCCACGCGCTCGGGGCCTGACGGGTCCTCTCCCGTGGCGCAGGCCAGCATGCCCGGTATGTTCTCCCCCCGCCCGCAGAAACTGACACGGGGCCGGAGATAGGCGACCATGGCCACGTGGAGAACGCCGGCAACAGGAGGTCTCATGTTGGAATGGCTTAAGGGCCGGGCGGGATCCGTGGGAGCTGGCGTCTATGCTGCGATGCTCAGTCTGGTGGTGCTCGCCGGTGCCGGCTCAGTGGGCTTGGCCCTGCACCAACCGTGGTTGTTTCCAAGCCTGGGTCCGACCGTGATGCTGTTCTTCGAATCCCCCCAGCTGGATTCCTCCCGGCCGCGCAACTCATTGGTGGGACACGCGGTGGGATTAGTCGCGGGGATCGGCGCCCTGTACGCGTTCGGGCTTCAGGACGCCCCCTCGGCTCCCGTGGGCGGCCTCACCGGAGCGTACCTGCTGGCAGGTGCCGTCTCGGTGGCCGTGACCACCTTGGTGCTCACCACGATCCGCACCCCGCACCCCCCGGCCGGGGCCACCACGTTGATCGTCAGCTTGGGCATCCTCACCGGGCCGTCCGCCTGGGTCCATGGCCGGGGCCATCGTGCTGACCACGGTAGCCGGCTGGGAACTGAACGTCCTGCTCGGCGTGCGCCCCATAGCAGCCACGCCGAAGGACTGAGCCCGGGAGCGCGGACCACCCTAGGCAGATGAGTCCCCAAGGCGGAATAGAGGGACTCACCCTCGAAGATGGTGAACACGGCCAGCAACACGACGTACAGCGCCAGCCCAGTGATAACCCATCACGAAGTTGGAAGACTGGTTGGAGAGCGCCTGTCCCTTGTCCTGAAAGCACGCCGGGTCCTCGGTATCCCAGTCCCAAGGAACCGGGACGCTTCAAGAGGGGCGAAAGCGGATGACGAAGACGTCGACGCCAGCGGAGAAGCGGGGGTGGGCACTGAGTCGATCTCAACTGGCAAGCCGTGCCAAGGACCACGAGCCCGGGGAATGCGCGCTGGCCCGTAAGGGCGTGGACGTAAATCTGACCGGCAGGCAGCTTCGCTGCCCATCGTGTTTTCCTCCGGACCGACCATGTCGTTGCCGTACGGCAGCATAACCTGCCTAGACGTTACGTGCGGCGACCTTACGGGGTACCTCGGACGGTAACTTCGGCGTTCTCGAAGGTGACATTAAGCATGGTCTCAATGTGCTTGTGGATCATGGTGGTCAGCTCCGCAGCTCGAGGCAAGTCGCCTTCCTCGGCAACCACGCAGTCAATGGCCAACTGCGGGGCGTCCCTCGGGCCGTCGATGCTGACCGCGGCATCATCGACATCCGTGGACGTCCTCAGACCTGAGGCTGCTGCCTGAGCGATCTTGTCTGCGTCGGGAACAACTTCGGCAGCCGGGCGGCCGTCGGCTTCGTCAGCGCGGGGCGGCAGGACTCCGAGTTCCGCGGGGTTGGCGGGTTCCGCCACCTCGTTCTGGGCACTCATATGACGTCCTCTCCCGGCCGGGGTGGCCCTTTCTCATCCCACCAATCGGTGGGTCCGTCTTGATAATGCACCCCTTGCTGACTCGCTGGGGTTACCTCCGCAGGCTAACAGCCAGGTCTCAGTCATGCGGCTCTCACAAGGGCCGATCGGCGTCCCGGCCTGGGGAAAGGCGTTCGCCGTACTCCGGCGGGCCTCGCCAAGCGATCCCAAGGTTGTGCCGGTAGATGGTGCCTTAGAACACGCTGCATTGATCCTGGAGCGGCCGTCCCGTGTCTGCCGCGGCGGGCATCAATGGTCGCGCCAGTTCCTGTTGGTCATCGCTCAGCGTTTCGGTTCGTGTCGCCATACCCGCGTTTCAGTCAGGGTCCGGCTCATTCGGAGGTATGTCTTAGTCATCACGTGCCGGCGTGCCGGTGTCGTGGTGCTCTTGTTTGATGACGGTGCCCAGTTCCGCGCCGTCGTCGGTCTTCTGACGGCGCATGCGCCAGTAGCGCCAGCGCTGGGCCGGGGTGGCCTTGGCCGCGGCCCGGTCCTTGGCATCCAGCGGGTCCTGGCCGAGCACGGGGTCGGGGCCGGCCTGGTAGCGGTCGGTCCAGACCTGGATCAGCGTCCAGGCCACCGCGGTGTAAGGCACGGCCAGGATGGCGCCGAAGATGCCGCCGGCGAGCGTTCCCACGGTCAGTGCCAGCAGCACGACCAGTGCGTGCAGGCTCAGGGTGCGTCCCATCACCACGGGCTGGAGCAGGTTGCCCTCGAGCTGGTTGACGGCGACGACGATGACCACCACGACCAGGGCCGCGACCGGCCCGTTGGCCACCAGCGCGACCAGGGCGGCCAGGATGCCTGCCACGGTGGCACCCACGATGGGGATGAACGCGCCGATGAAGACGATCACGGCCAGTGGCAGGGCCAGGGGGACGCCGAGGATGAACAGGCCGGCGCCGATCACCACGGCATCCACGGCGGCCACGGTGGCGGTGCCGCGCACGTAGCCGCCGAGCACCTGGGAGGACCGGTCGATGGACTCGGCCACCCGGGCGCGGGTGCCGTGGCGGAACCAGCGCAAGGTGAAGTTGGTGAACTTCCAGCCGTCCTTGAGCAGGAAGAACAGCACCACGATCATCAGCACCAGTCCGGTGAGGAACGTGGTGGCCGCCGAGAGCCCAGTGAGGGTGTTGTTCGCCAGTCCGCGGGCGAAGTCTCCGCTGGTGAGGAAGTCCGTGACCTGCTCGGTGGCGTCGTTGAGGGATTGGTCGTCTACGGGCAACGGGCCCGAGGTCAGCCACGTTTGCAGCTCTTCCCAGCCCTCCACCGCCGATGTCACGAGCAGGTTCCACTGGCTGCGCACGGCCACGATGACCCCGGCGAGCAGGCCGCCGACCAGCACGAGGATGCCGAGGAAGGCTGCGAGCGTGGCCAGCAGGTGTGACCAGCCGTGGTCTACCAGCCAGCGGACCAGCGGCCCGACTGCGGCGGCCAGGATCAGGGCGACGAGAACCGCGACTAGCACGGTACTGACTCGCAGGAGCAACCAGGCCAGTCCGACGACGACGGCGGCGATCAACAGCACGTGACCGGCCCGGGCCCCGGCCCGGGCGAGGGCGTCCGGGCGCGGGCCCGGTGGGTGTACGGCTGTCTCACCGGTGGTGCGGCCACCGGAGGGCTGGATCCCCTCAAAGTCCGGGGCCGTGGTGGAGGTATCAGCGGGGCGGAGGGAACCGTCGCGGGACTCGTGGTCGGACGGGAGTGGATCTTCGGGCATGGTCATCAGGCTCCTGAACAGTGCCGGGCGGTGGCGGACAACCACCCTATGATCCGCCGGCCAGCCGCCGCAGGCGTACCATCGGCACCGGTGCTGCCGGTACAGGTCCATGGGATTGGTGCCCATTTGGAGTGTGCTCGTCCCATGAAGCCCGTTAACTCACCCCAAGAAGTAAGGGGATGTATCGCCGAAGATGGTCCGTGCTCGCCTACTTTTCGGCTCAGACTAGAAACGACAACCGGCCATAACCGGTTCGCTGACGTCCGATGCACGCTCCCAGCGTCAGGCACCCGAAACCGCATCACGGCACAAGCGCATGCTTCACCGTCCAAGGAAAACACGCACGTGAGGCGCCGACCGACCCGAGTGTGGCATGACGCGATAGGGAACCGCACTGTGGTGGCTCTGTCCTGGGAGAAGAGGGGCGCACCGAGGGAAGAGATGACCGATGTCGCCAACAGCGAAGGACTCAGAAGGTGTGCTCACAGACTGGCCCGTTCAGCGCACACGAAAATGCCCTAACCGCCCGACTGCGTGTGGGTCGCGTCGCCGTCGCCTTCCGCGAACCCCTCACCACCAGGAACCTGGGCCGGGCCTGGCCCCTGACCGATGCAACTTTGCGGCTGACATGGGCCCGGGACTTCGCGCACGGATACTGTTCCCGGCAGTCCTGGAGCTGTTTATCACAGCTGGCCGGCCGGTTGGCCATGGATTCGGATTGTAAGACCTTGCGGTCCCTGTCAAGGCATGACACCAAGGCATGACACCAAGGCCTGACGGGACGGCCCGTGGATGATGAGGACTTCAACCGGCCGGGGCCGGATGCTTACGGTGGGTTCCGTGGCGGACCGACCCCGGCCGGTGCGTCGCTCCTGATCACACACCGAGTACGGAGGAAGCCATGACTCATCACGTGAGCTCGATGCTGGAGACCTATCCGAAGGAGCTGGGCAATATCGACCAGCAGAAGCTGGCCGAGTGCATCGAGGCCTGCTTCGAGTGCGCCCAGACCTGTACCGCCTGTGCCGATGCCTGCCTGGCCGAGGACATGGTCGCCGACCTGAGGCAGTGCATCCGTCTCAACCTGGACTGCGCGGACGTGTGCGCGGCCACGGGGGCGGTGCTCTCCCGGCAGACCGGGGTCAACGTGGAGACCACCCGGGCGCTGCTCGAGGCCTGCCGTGCCGCCTGCAAGATGTGCGGCGATGAGTGTGCCTCTCATGCGGATATGCACGAGCACTGCAGGGTGTGCGCCGAGGCGTGTCGGCGGTGTGAGCAGGCCTGCGCCGAGCTGCTGGCCACCTTGGGTTGAAAAAGGGGCCAGCGTATTCTGGATGATGCAGGGCGTGGTCCGGGGGCGGCGGGTTAGCGGGTCGGACTCTCGGCACTGTGGGGAGCCTGCCTGCCCTTGGGGTCTGGGTTGAGACGGGGCAGTTGTGGCCGGTCCCACCGGCGGCCTTCGTTAGGGCTGGGGTGGTGCCTAGGACCGTGCTGGCGGGAGGGGTGGCTGAGGAAGGTGAGCCCATGGTGATCAATCAGGCTCTGGCCTTGTTCGCCGGCGTGTTGCTGGTGCTATCGGCCTTTTCCCGGTTGATCCAGCGCCTCAGTCTGCCGGGCCCGGTTCTGGCCTTGGCGGCCGGGGTAGTGATTGGCCCGTTCGGCCTGGGATGGTTGCGGGTCGAGGACTTCAGAGTCCCGGTGGGGACCTTGTTGGAGCAGGCGTCCCGGATCACGTTGGCCATCGGATTGACTGGGGTCGCGCTGCGGTTGCCGCACGGGTATTGGCGCAGCAATCTCCGGTGGGTCGTGGTGATCATCGGGTTGGGCATGGCCCTGATGTTTGCGGTGGCCACCGGGATCCTCTGGGCGCTGTTAGGTGTACCGGTTCTGGTGGCCGTGCTGCTGGGAGCGATTATCACCCCGACTGACCCGGTGGTGACGACCCCGATCGTGACCGGCTCGCTGGCCGAGGAGAGGATCACCGAGCGGGTCCGGCACAACCTTTCGGCCGAGAGTGGGATCAATGACGGGGCGGCCTACCTGTTCGTGTTGGCCCCGATCCTGCTGATCACCGCACCGGGCACGGCCTGGCACGAGTTGCTGACCACAGTGCTGTGGTGGGAGGTGGCCGCCGGTGCCGTCTTCGGGGCGCTGGCCGGGTGGCTGCTGGGACGGCTGTTCGTGGCAGTGCGCCACAAACAGTGGATGGAGGAGAGCTCCTATCTGGGCTTCCTGGTCCCCTTGGGACTGGTGGTGTTGGGGGCCGGAAAGTTGCTGGGCTTTGACGCGGTGTTGTCGGTGTTCGTCGCTGCCGCCGTGTTCGGGCAGACCATCCCGCAACGCGACGAAGAACAAGAGGACCGGGTGCAGGACGCGATCAGTCACCTGGTGATGCTGCCGATCTTCACGCTGCTCGGTTTGGCCCTGCCCTTCGACGCCTGGGCCGGGTTGGGTTGGATCACGCTGGTCGCTGTGACGGTCGCGGTGTTGGGACGCCGGCTGGCGGCGCTGTGGGCGCTACGGCCGCTGCTGCGCCGGGTGCATGATGTGCCCGAGACCGTCTTTTTGAGCTGGTTCGGCCCGATCGGTGTCTCCGCGTTGTTCTATGCCACGCTGGCCGAACGCCACACCGGCAACCACGAGATCTTCGTCTACGTCACGTTGGCGATCACCGTTTCGGTGGTCCTCCACGGGATCAGCACCGTCCCACTCAGTGCCTGGCTGCACCGTCGAGAACCACAACACAAACAGCAGCACGACAGTCGTTCATCCTAACCCGGTACTGACCGTCAGCGGTGGTTCATTTCGAGGGGCCGCCGGGCCGGCACCCACCGTGAGTACCGGTGGCGTCACGGTTCTGGGCACACACAGCGATGCTTACTGTTGGTCTGCCGGCCTGGTGGGTCAGGTTCGTGGGGTGCGGATGTGGTCTGCTGCGTAGGCGCTGAAGATTGCGTCTAGGTCGTCACCGGTGTTGCCGAAATCCTTCAGTTTCGTGGCCAGCTGCCCCAGGGATTGGTCGAGCACCCGGGCGCCGGCGTGTAGTTGGAGGGAGGAGCAGACCAGAGCTGCATCCCGCAGGGCCACCGTGTAGGGGAGTTGGCGGGCTAAGGACAGTTCGGGGGCCTGTTCCTGGAAGTAGTAGCTCTCGGTGTTCTGGGCCAGGTCCACGGTGGTCTTGTTGACCTGCTCGGCCACAACTTCCAGGACTCGGGCGACGGCGGAGGGCTCCAGGGTTGGGATGGTGCGTGCGTAGTCGGTCTTGGCCAGGGCGTTGAGGTCCAGGGCCAGGGCCCGTCGCCGGGACAGCGGCGGGTAGACCTGGGTGAACCAGGTCAGGGCCGCGGTGAGCAGACCGAAACCGGTCAACGCCTGCAGCGGGGTGGCCCACCGGATCCAGGGGTCGATGGGCACCACGTCCCCGAATCCCAGGGTGGCCAGGTTGATCAAGGAAACGTAGAGGGCCTCAATGAAGTCCGGGTACCGGGCCGGGTCGATGCCGGGAGAATAGGTGAATCCGGCCGGCACGTGCGGGGCATAGACCAGCGCCCACCCCACCCCTTGCAGCACCACCCAGAGCACCACGACGGCCAACATGCCAGCTGGGCCCACCGCGGAGCCGAGGCGGTGGCCTGTCACCCTGGAGAACTTCCAGATGCCGGAGAGCACCGCATGGCTGATCGCACCCTTGCCGCGCGGGTGCAACAGGCTGTGGAACATGTCCCGCAACCCGATCAGGATGATCGCAATACCGGTGATCGTGGCTGTGATAGCCATTCGAATTCTCCTTCCACGGCGGCCCAGGACATGGGCCGGCGATCGATGCCCGTTCGGTTCGTGACGACTTGCTGGAGCTACTCCCGGGCACCGTACTGCCATCGTCGGGCGTGGTTGGCCAGTGATGTCCTCATCCCTCCAGGATGGTGACCCCGGCCAGCAGCACCGCGTACAGCACCAGACCGGTGAGGAACCAGCCGAAGCTGGAGGACCGGTTGGACGGGACTTCCTCTTTGAACACGTTCAGCAGCGTGGATCCGCCGATGAACGCGGTTAGCAGGGCCACGATCACGGTGCTGGTGGGAGCGGCCACGGTGGCCAGCCCCGAGCCCAGGACCAGGGCGGCGGCCAGCAGCAACCGTCCGTGGGTGCGGAAGCGGCGCGGGTAGTGCTCGGCCAGGGACCGGTCGGTGAGCAGAAAGTGCAGGCCGATGGCCACGGTGAACAGCACCGCGAACCACACCCCGGTGCGCACGCGCAGCACCATGGTGTAGGTGATCAGCACGTTATAGACCATGAAAGCGCCCAGGTGCAGCCAGTACACCCCCGCCGATTCCACCGCGCCCCCACCGGTAGATGTCGAGACCGCGGTGGGCCGGCTCTCGCGGCTGCCGTGGGCGGTGGCCAGTCGTTCCAGGCCGTAGAAGAGGGTGAAGCCGGCCAGGGCGACTAGGAAGACCGCCAGTTCCAACAATGGGGTGGGTTCCACGACGTCCTGTAGGGCCTCGCCGATGGCTTCGTTTCCCGCGGCGATCTCGGGCAGCAGGTGTAGGAAGACATAGGCCACGGCCAGTCCGCCGGCGAAGGAACCGGTATAACGTTCCGGGACCATGGGCAGTCGGCGGATCCACGGGGCGGCCAGGTGCAACCCAACCAGCACCAGGGTGAGGGCCGCGGTGATCCACACGGCGGCGGTGATATCGAGCTCACTGGTGTTCATTAGGGTGATCCTCCAGGGGGTCGGGGACCGGCACCGGGTCCTGGCCGCGCAGGAAGTAGGCGCCCAGGGAACCGGCCAGGGTGGCGAATACGGCCACTGAATACACGGCGAGCACCAGTTGCAGCACCTTGGCGAACGGGTCCTCAGCGGTGATCCCGGTGCCGGTGATCGTGGCCAGGGCCGCCTCGTAGAGTGCGGTGGTGTAGCCAGTGTGGGAGCCCACGGCGTACAACAACTGGCTGGCGGCGAGGATGACGACGACGGTGACCGCCGCCAGCCAGCTGATCCTGCTGGAGAGCAGGCGGCCGGCCGACCGGGAACCGCGCACACCGGCCGAGACGATGCCGCCGACGCGCGCCACCCGGGTCACCCGCAACAAGCGCGCGGCCTGCAGGGCACGGACGAAGCGTAGGAAGGGGATGAGCAGGAAGATCACCTGCCACCAGTTCCGGCGCCAGAACGTGGCCTGGAATCCGGCCACGTAGGCTCGCAGGACGAACTCGGCAGCGAAAACTCCCCAGAACGCCCACCCGGTAATCGCCAAGAACCTCGTCCAACCCGGCTCGGTGATCAGCAACTGTCCCAGGATCACGAAGAGGAACAACACCCCCAGGAATCCCATGGGGCGGTCCAGCCGGGCCGCCAGCGCCTCGGCGGCCCGCTCCTGCGCAGCACGGGGTCGAGCACCGCGCATGGCACATCCCTCCCCGGGTTTGCTTGCTTGACAATGGGTTAAGGCCCCACTCTAGGCAGACCTGCCTATGCGAGGCACCCGACCTCGCACAGCCCTTGGTACGACCTTGCAGGTGGGGATTTTGCCTGGGCCGCCCGGCTCGGAACTGGTGTGGCCCGCCACGGGCCAGAGGAGGAGACATCCGGCATGTGGTTCGACTCTTGGGCTGACCTTGCCCGGATCGTCGTGGTCGGCGCAGCCGCCTACACAGTGCTGGTGGTGGTGCTGCGCGTCTCGGGCAAGCGGACTCTGAGCCAGCTCAATGCCTTCGACTTCGTGGTCACCGTCGCCCTGGGCTCCACCCTGGCCACCATCCTGCTCTCCGCGGACGTCTCCTTTACCGAGGGCGTCACCGCGCTGGGACTACTGGCCGGCCTGCAGTTTCTGGTGGCCACCGTCTCGGCGCACTGGCAGCGGACCCGCGCCGGGCTGACCTCCCGGCCAGTACTGCTTCTGGCCGACGGGCAGGTCCGCCACGAGGCGCTGAAGCGCAACCGCTTGGCCGAGTCCGAGCTACGTCAGGCGGTGCGGATGCAGGGCACCGGAGATCTTTCGCAGGTCAAAGCGGTGGTGTTGGAGACCAACGGCAAACTCAGCATCATCACCACGAGCCAGTACGGCAACGGCTCTGCCCTCGAGGATGTCCGCGGTGCACAGGACCTCTGAACCGGCACGGACGCCTTCATCCCAGACACGACGGCCGGGGTCTGGGCTGGGAAATAGCGAGTCACCTATGACGGATGTACCCGGAACGCGCCGCGGACCTGGCACCGGCCTTCGGCCCCACCTGGTCACCGGACCGTGGGACCCCGCAGCTGCCTCTGCCGCCCCCGCCACGGTGCCATCACCCACGTGGACTACTCCGGGCTGGTGCGCTGGGCCGCCCGGCACGACGTCGTCGTGAGCGTCGACCGATCCGTGGGCGAGTTCCTCGTCGAGGGCCAGGACCTGCTCACCCTCTGGGGAACCTCCGAGCTGGGTGCCGACGAGTCTCAGAAGGTCTACCGGTTCGTGGGCGTCGGGCCCCAACGGGTGACGCGCCAGGACGTGGCGTTCGGCATCCGGCAGTTGGTGGACATCATCGACCGGGCCCTCTCCCCGGTGGTCAACGACCCGACCACCGCCCTGCCGTGCCTGCAGGAACTGCACCGGGTCCTCCGGCATCTGGTGCAGCAGGCCTCTCCGAGTCCGTACATCGCCGACGACCAGGGGCAGGTCCGGGTGGTCCACCATCCGCAATCGGTCAGCGATCTCGTCCAACTGGCCGTGCGAGAACCCGCACACTACGGGCAGGACTCCCTCCGGATGGTCCCCGGGCTGCGCGCCATGCTCGAGGACCTGCAGCAGGTCACCGCCAACCGTTACCGAAACACGATCGAGCGCCTGCTTCTAACCCTGCCCGGGGCGGATGAGGGTCCCCGGCCGGAACACCCTGGACGTGCCTGAGGACCTGTGGCGAAAGACCGCTGCACGACCTGCACCTAGCAGGTGAACACGGCCAGCAACACGGCATACAGCGCCAGCCCAGTGATAACCCCCTCTCGAAGTTGGAAACCGGGTTGGAGAGTACCTGTCCCTTGCCCTTAAAGCACTCCGAGTACTCAGTGCCCCAGTTCCAAGAAACCGGGACGCCGTTTCCATACGTCCAACCCGATCTAAGACCTGACCTCACGAAGGTGTCCAAGGGTCGATTCAGGACCCACTCTGACAGCTTGCCTCCGTCGGCATTTGCAGTGTCCAAAAAGGTATACCTGCCCTGACGCTCGCGGTGGGACTCTAGTTGCCGCTCATGGGGTTTGAACTAAGACCGGGCAACGGTCGGGAGCCTGAAAGGACAAGAGGTAGGCCATGGCGCCACGCCGATTCTGGGACTGAGGCCGTGGTTCCCAGGGCGGGCGTGCCTCTCAAGGGACGGTCCCGACCGCCCTTGGGTTTGCACTGAGTGACCAGCGGAGCAGCAACAGAATCGGAACGTCCATGCGTTCGGGCAAGGGCACGTCGGCTGCGGATCGCGCCGGAGCTACCCGCACCCGAGTGGGTCCGGCCGACACCCGCTCAGAGGTCTTCTATATCGTCCATGGGATGATCGTCAGTGTCGGCACCTACGCGAGAGGTCACGATCAGCTGCACCCTGGATGTCCCGGTGGGAAACCACCTGTCTGCCCGCCAAGGCCGCTACGCTCCCCGTCATGCTCGTGGCGTGATCCCTTGCGCCGCGGGTGCGGCGCCGATTGTTCCGCCTCCGCGGACGGTCCACCGACTATGGCGGTGCCAGGGTCCCTGGATCGCCTCGTACCAGAGGAGGACAGATGCTGGATTGGAGCGCATTCCTGGAGTTGAGCCTCCCCGTGGGCGAGCTCCTCGTCCGGGGAACGATCACGTTCCTGGGACTGATGTTGCTGCTGCGCCTCGTGGGCCAGCGAGAGTCCGGTGGCCTGGGGATGACGGACCTGCTGGTCATCATCCTCATCGCCGACGCCGCCAGCGCCGGACTTACCGGAGACGCCCAGACCATCGCCGACGGTGCCGTGCTCGTCGGCACGATCCTGCTGTGGAGCATCCTGCTCGACGCCGTGGCCTACCGGTGGCCCCAGGTCGGGCGGCTGCTCAAGGCCCGCCCCAAGCCTCTCATCGAGAACGGCCGCCTCAACCGACGCGCCATGAGACGGGAGTTCATGGCCGAGACAGAGGTCACCTCCCAGCTCAGGCTTCACGGGATCGAGGACATCCACGAGGTCGAACGCGCCTACATCGAACCCAACGGGATGATCAGCGTCATCCCGCGCCAGGACACCGAGACCACCGATACACCAGAGCCGCCCGCGACCTGATCGGGTCAACCACTTTTCGCGGAGTCGACCGCATCACCGACCTGGGGAGCGTGCTTGCGACCGGTCATGCACCTGTGCTGGTGTTTCTGGTCAGACCCGGTGATAGCGTGCTCGAAAGCATTCCGGTGATCATGGCGGTCGGAGGGTCAATGAACCGTGTTCCGTTCGACAGCGGCCTGGGTTTGCGAGAGGCCGGCAGCCGGCGATGAGCGGACGCATTCTCGACCACCCGGTTCGCTTGCCCGTGAATTTCCAGAACTGGGAGTACCTCACCTTCCTGCACTGGTCCTACGATGTCGCGGCCGTCCAGCGCCTGGTGCCCGATGAACTCACGGTGCAGCACTGGGACGGTCGCACTTGGGTCGGCATTACCCCGTTCCGCATGGTGGGGGTCCGTCCGCCGGGCCTGCCGCCGCCGCCTGGATGGGGGGCCTTCCCGGAACTCAATGTGCGGGCCTACGTGCGCGCGCCCGACGGTCGAGACGGCATCTGGTTCCTGGGGATGGTCGTGCCCCGGCTCAGCCTTATCGCTGCCCTGCGTAGCCTCGGGCTGCCCTATGAGCACTCCCATTCTTCGATGTCCGTGGACGGCTCCCGCTGGGCCTACCGGTTCGGCACGCCGCACTGGCTCCGCCCACGCCCGGACGACTGGTTCCAGGCGGTCGTGGACGTCGGGCGCCCGCTGGAGGCGACGGAGCGCACCTCGTTGGTGGAGAGCATCACCGGACGCTGGTCGGCATACCACCGGCGGGGGCGGGTGCTGTGGCGCACACCGGTCGCGCACGAGCCCTGGCCCCTGCACGCGGCGACAGCCACGGGCAGTCTCACCGCACCGCTGCGCTGGGCCGGGCTGCCCGCACCGACCCATGGCCCGCTCGTGCACGCAGCACCCGCCGCGCACGCCCGGATTGGTGTTCCCCGACCGGCCTGAGCACTAAGCCAGACGTTCCTCGCCGGACTGGCACACTCAGACTGGAGACAAACGGCCTGGGGCCCTGTATGTGACACGATGAGAGCGAGGCGACCCCACCGACGAGGAGGGCCATGATTCTGCTCCGGACACTGGTCACCGCCGCAGCCGGGGCTTATGCCGCGAACTGCGCGCTCGGTATCTCGGTGCTCGTTCGGTGGATCGATACCTCGAACATCCGCTGGGTCCACCACGGGGCGTACCTGGTGACCGTCACGGCGACGGCCGCGGCCGCCCTCGCTTGCGCCGCCCGACGTTCGTCTGCCGTCTTTGCGCTGACCCCCGTCACCGTTCCCCTGTTCCTGCTGCAACGGCACGGGGCCCGGCCGGTGCACCGGCACACCCGAGACGCCCTGACGGCCGGTCCCTGCTACGCGGCCGGACTCATGGTGGCCTGGAGGTAAGCCATGGAGCTCCTCGACGCCGTGCTCAACCGGCGCACCACGAACGGGCCATTCCGGCCGGACCCCGTCAGTGCCGAGCCCCAGCAACTCCTGATCCGTGCCGCAGCGGCCGCACCGTCCAGTTCAACAGCCAACCGTGGCGGTTCGTGCTCATCGAGGACCGGACCACGATCGAGACGGTGGCCGCCATCAGTGGCCAGAGCATGACCGAGGTGACGAGCGCGGGCGCCTTCTTCGACCAGTACAAGAAGCACTTCCGGTTCAGACAGAAGGAGATGAACACCCTGCGCAGCGGGATGCTCTTCGACAAGCTGCCCGCCCTGCTGCGCCCCTCCACCTCTCGGGTGTTCACACCGTCGGGCCAGAACCTGATGAACAAGCTGCGGGTGCTGCAGACCCTCGGCGAGGAAAATCGCAATCTGGTCGCCGGCTCACCGCTGCTGCTCGGCGTCATGCTCGAACGCGGTGAGTACCGGCCCGGGAAGTTGCCGGGCTTCTACTCGGTCTTCAGCATGGGGGCCGCGATGGAGAACCTCTGGCTGACCACCGTGGAGCTCGACATGGGCATCTAGTTCATCTCCTTCCCCATGGAGGCACCGCACCACTGGGACCGTATCGCGCAGCTGCTGCACGTACCGGACGAGCTGGAGCTGATGGCGGTATACCAGCTGGGCTACCTGCCCGAACGAACCCACCGCCTCGCCGTTGACTGGTCCAGCCGGGAACGCAAGCGCCCCTCCCAGTTCGTCTTCCGGGAGAGGTGCGCGACCCCGCAACAGGGCTGGGACGATGCCATCCGGCCCGGTGCGGCCTGAACCTTCGGGTGGACAAGCCGAGTCCTACGGATCTGGGGCCGCTGCACGCCGCAGAGGGGTGCCCGTGGACTCAGCACCTCACCGGTTGGTCAGTGGCGGCCACGACGGGCACATGACCACCCGACCAGGATGGCGCCGATCGCGCCCAGGGCCCTGATCGGGGTGGAGCGCCAGTTCCCGGTGATCTGGTTGGTGGCCGGCCGTGGGGCGAAGACCGTGCCGTTCGAGGCAGGCACCGTGCCATGGCGCAGTGCCAGCACGTTCATGACCGGGGTGATGCACCGGTCGTAGAGCCGGGGCGAGAAGTCGTGCACGGGAATGAGCATCCGCTGGGTCCGACCGATCACGGTGACCGGCCTTGGCCGGTGAGCCACCCGCACGATCGCGCGGGCGACACGGTGGGCCGAGACCACGGGTGGCAGCGGATGGACCCGCTTGCCGGTGTAGTTCGCGGCGTGCTGGTAGATCGGGGTGTCGATGGTCGCCGGCAGCACGGCGCAGACGTGAATGTCGTCGGCCTCGCGTAGTTCCTGGCGCAGGACCTCGGTGAACCCCAGCAGCCCATACTTGCTGGTCACGTACGGGCTCACATACGGCGAGGTGAGCCTGGAGTACACGGAGCCGATGACGATCAAAGTTCCGCGGCCTTGGTCCCGGAAGTGGGCCAGCACCGCTCGGGCGGTGTGGATCACCCCGAGGAGGTTGACCTCGATGATGCGCTGGAACACCTCCGGTGGCGTGTCCTGGAAGGTGCCGTAGCTGTAGACGGAGGCTGCGGCGACGCATACGTCGACGCGCCCGAATGCCTCGCGCGCCGAGCGCATCAACGCCGTCACCTGCACGGCGTCGCTGACATCGGTGGGAACCGTGATCGTTGCGGCCCCCCGCGCGGCACATTCAGCGCCCACCTCCTGCAGGCTGTCCTCGCTGCGGGCGGCCAGCACCAACCGCGCCCCATCTCGAGCGAAGGCATGGGCCGCGGCCCGACCGATGCCGCTGGAGGCCCCGGTAATCACTACGACGGCACCGGTGGCCCCGCCCGGACTCGTGATTCCAACGGATATCGTCGGCGCGGCGTCATGCTTGCGGCCATCATGGGCTGCCGTGTCCGGGTGGCGGGGGTTAGCGGGCACGGTCGAATAACCGCAGGGCGGTTTCGGTGACGACACCCAGCACCACATGGCCGACCAGGCCCCTCGCGTGAGCCTGCCACGGGTACTTCCCAGGTCCGGAGGCCAGGCCGAGCAGAGGGGCGAGGGCCTCGTCGTTGATCACGAACAAGCCGAAACCGTACAGTGCGCCACTACCGGCACGCATCACAGGCACTTTGCGGCGAATGACCGCATGAAGCGCGCCCGGCAGTACCCCCAGAGAGTAATGAACGACGATGCCGAGCGGGTTCGGTTGCTCGGTTCGCACGTTGAGTCCGAACAGCGATGCCAGCTTCTCCGCCGCGACGTGCGCTGTGTCCTTGCCCACCGAGCCGGTCTGAGGCTGGTGCTCCAGTGCGGCCTTCTCTGCATCGGTATACCCGACTTCAGATCCACCTTGACGGGCTTGCAATTCCCTGGCCCGGGCCTCCGGGTCCTCCCGGTCGTACATGTACCACACGACGTGGTCCATGACCCAGACCCCGGCTGTACCAGCGACTGCACCCAGAGCCATTTCCAGGAAAAGGGAGCCGCTATGGTCAAGGTCTTCGACTGTCGTGCTCCGTGCCATTGAAATCTCCATTCGGGTGGTACTGCAGACGGTGTCCGAGGGCGGTGGTGAGGCTAGGGCTTCTGCTTCGACCTAAGGGCGATCGATCGGTTTCCCTGATCATCGGCGCGCGGAGACGGGATGTAAAGCGTTCTGGGCATCCGCCCACGCTCCAGGTATGGGCCGCCCACGCTTTTTCACGGCTCAAAGGAATCCGCCGACCACAGGCCGCTTCCTTCCGGACTCTGCCGGCAGGGGACAACATCCCGGCCAGAAGCATAGCTCGCAGACTGACCGGCACCGCGGTCACCGTCCCCATCTTGCCGATATGGGCTCGGCGAGGACAACCGCCTCAATGGCGTCATCACAGACCGGGGCATCGTGGTCAAGTGCCTGGCCGCCGGCGGGCTGGCCACGACAGCCGGCCGGTCCCTACTATTCTCGGCCCCGGTCCTGGCTCAACTATTCCCGGCGGGCGGGTCTTCCCCGAAGGCACGCCGCCACCTGCCTGGTCGCCGGCCTCGAAGCCCCACTGATTCCGCCAACAGGACGATAGGGTGGGACCATGCCAGCAGGGCGCACCATCCTGAACGTCGTCGCCGGGATCACCACGGTGGGAGGACTCGCCGCGGACTGGAACCGCACCCACCTGTTCAACCCGAACTGGCCCCCACACGCCCGGTTCCACGACGCGATGACCGTCACCCTCGGGACCCTCTTGGGAGCCGGAGCGCTCTACGCGCTCAACCGCCAGAGCACGGACCCGGACCGGGACACCACCCTGGGCGCCATGCTGCCGGCCGCCTTCTGGACTTCCATGGGCGCAGCCTTCGCCTTTCCCGGAGCCCGAGGCCTCCAAGCCGAGTTTCCCCATTTGGTCCCGCGAATCAAGGACGTGTGGATCAACGAACGGTTCGCCAGCGCCGGGATGCTCGCATTGACCGCCATCGGGTACGGTCTGGAACGACGCGCACGCCGAGGCCATGCCCACCAGGTATAAGAGCTTCCTCGTAATGACACGGCCCTGGGCCCCAGGATGCACCATGCACCACCACCCCTCCCCTCCGTGCACACCACGCGGCATGGCCACAACCAACGGCGCCGCCCGCCCCGACCATCCGACAACCTAACTGAACTGGTATTGGGGTATACCCCCCTTGATACTGCCCGGATGGCAATCAATACCGCCGATTAGCTCAGCAGGCAGGGGACACCGGCCCGGCAGCCACACCACTATGCGGACATCTCTGATGAGTCAACGCGCGGGGTAGCGAAACGCGGAAGGCGGGCCTACCGTGAAGCTACGGACGGTATGCAAGAGAAGAGGACCGCCATGCTCAGGCCCATCACCCCGCGCCTGCACGGGATCATTGACTACGCACTGCTGGGCGTCTGGGCCGGGGTACCGCGCCTACTGGGGTTGCCCCCGAAGGTGCGGACCGTCTTCACCGCCATGGGGGTTGCCCAAGCCGGGCTCAATGCGGTGACCGACCAACCGTATGCTCTGCGCCGTATCATTCCGTTCCGGGTGCACGGGACGATCGAGAAGTACGGGGCCGCGCTCTACGTGGTGTTGCCGTTGGCCACCGGCGTGTGGCGTGATCGGCGGTCGCGGGCCTTCTACGGGGCCTTGGGGGCAGCGCTGGTGACCAATTTCAATCTCACCGACTGGACCTCTCGGCCACGCTGAATCGGCGGACCGGCCGCGAGCCGACGCTCGAAGCGCCCCGTCCTCCAGGGGCGGGCGCAGCAGCGGGAGTCAGAACGGGGCCCAGAAGTGACCACGCACTCCTGGGCTCCGTTGCCGTTGCCGGGCACCGAGCGTTTCGGCGCCTGTGTGCCGCGGTCCACCGGGAAGCTGCTGGCTGCGTCGGCGTTACAGGTGGCCTTGGTGGTGGACCCATTCTCACTCAACTGTCATCTTCGGTGACGGGTTCGGCGACCACCACGATGTTGTCCGTGTATTGGCCGGTCTGCTCGTCGTAGGTACCACCGCAGGTGAGCAGTACCAGGCGGTGCGGGCCGTCGGTGGCGAACAGGGCGGGATCGAGGCTGTCCCGAGGTGCCGTACTGCGCGAGGAAACCCGGTACTGGTGAAAACCACCGCGGTGATCCTCGATGACCACGGTATCGCCAGCCTCCACCTCGAGTAGAACACTCATCGCACTGTTCTGGTGCAGCCCGTCCATGTGACCGGCCAAGACCATCGTGCCCTCAGACTGCCCGGGCAGGGCTCCGGCGGCCCACCATCCTATGCGCGCGGGATCTTCGGGGATCTGCAACGCCCCGGACGGCAGCACGCCCACGGGCACCACGTCGGCGACCACCCCAGTATCGGCGAACGACGCCTGCCCCGGCGGGACCGGGACCCTTGCCGTCACCGCGTCGGACTCTCCTGTGGTGTGTTCTCCGTCGGCCGCGGATTCAATGGGTCCATTGTGCGCCCTCGGCAAAGGCGCCACCGTTTCCGCCGTCACTGGCAGCCTGGCCGTCGTCGTTGCGCCGAACGGCTGGGCAACGACGGCCGGCTGTTGCGTGAGCACGTGCAGCCCAGCGGCCAGGCAGAGCATTCCGCCCGCCGCTGCCAGGCCGGCGACCACGATGGGCGCCGGCCTGCCTCGCTTGGCTGCGTGCCGTGCCGGCACCTACACGCGGACCTGTCCGCGGCGCACGAAGAACACCAGCGAAGCTGCCACCACCACCATGCCCAGGCCGATCAGCACGCCACCGAGCCAGGTGGGTGCCCTGTCGGGGCCCAGGCCGCTGGGCACCGCATCAGGGGCGTCCCCGGACAGCTGCAGCAGGTGGTCCAGATGTCCCTGGATGACCGGGGCCGCGTCCTGCGCCAGGCCGATGGCTGCCGGATCCGACCCGGAAGCGATCTGCTCCTCTCCGGCCGCAAGCGACATCCGGTGTCCTTCAATCTGCGAGGCGATCCAGGCGGCGTCGAAGGCCTCACCGTTCTGCGCCATGACCTCCTCCAGGGCGGCCTGTTGTTCGGCCGACGGCTCGTCCGGCAACGCCACACCGAACTCTTCCGCTGCCGCAGTGAGGTCTGCGTCCAGCGCCTGGTGGTCTTCGATCAGCGTGGCACCCATCTCCCGGACCGCTTCGGTGGTGGCCTGTTCCTGTGCAGCAGTGCCCGCGGCGATCTCCGCCAGGTTGCTCTGGTGAGCGGACACCATCCAGCTGGTGTCCTGTTCAGACGGCGCAGCCGCGGCCGGAGAAGCCACGAGCATCACGGCGGCGAGCATGGTTACAGCGCCGAGGCCGGCGCGTCGCAGAAGAGACATGAGAACCCAACCCCATCATTGATCGTTGAACGTGACGGATGCCACACGCGGAACGGTACCAACGAAGAAGGCCTCCTGCCAGAGTCGCGTCCCCGAGTCAAGGAGCCACGCCTATTGCAGTGGGGGCGGGCAATCCCTTGGACACCAATACCAACGGACGCCGCGGCGTGTTGCCTTGCAATGCGTAAAGAGTCAGCACTCATCCGGAACGCGGTGGTACGTGATCGGCCTGCCGTCCGGCAAACGGTCGCGGATGGCGGGCGATTAGGTGATGAGCTTCTGGACTTCGGCATTGGAGAAGCCAAGGCTGCGTCGTGACTGGGTTCGACCCGTCTGAGGGAGTATCCGGCGAGTCGATCCCGGCCTGCGCACGTGATAGTGATGCCGCTGATCCGGCCCCGCCGGGATCTGATCTAGGTCGACGACGGCTTGGAGACCGACCATGGTGCTGCCCTTGCATCCGGTTGCGCTTGGCCATGGCGCTTTCCGCGGAGGGGACGGCCACGCCCGGCACGGGGAGAAGCCCTCGGCCTTTCCTCTGCGGGGCGGGCGGTCAGGACACTGGCCCCGGGTTAGTTTGTTTCGGTCTCGGCCATCTGGCGGGCGGCGTCATCGACGGGGCCGAACAGGATGGCGACATCGGCCAGGGCCTGTATCTGCGGCCCAGTGGATTCGGAGTCGACGTCGGAGTGGACCGTCCAGGATTCGGGGATGTCCTTGCCTATCCGCTGCTCTAGGACTAGATCCGGCAGGGCGTCCTGCAGGCGGGTGTAGCAGTCGCGTGCTTCGCTTTCATTGTCGAAGGTGAAGGCAACCCGGTGGGATGAACCGATCAGAGGCATGGCCATAGTGTCCCATGGCCTGCTCGACCAGGCCATAGGGTGCACTGCCGTGGGCGCAGGTCAGATTCCGGAGAAGGAAGTGGCGGTCTGAAGGGGGTTCACACGGTGGTCGGTGCGTCCTTCGAGGTTTCGTTGCTTGCTGATTCTGAGCCTAGAGAAGACATCGAGGGTAGGGCGAGCGGAACATGATGGGTTGCTCGCAGGGCGGCGGCCATGACATCGCCTAGGTCGTGGCGTGTGGCGTAGGCCTCGCGCTGCTGCTGGGCGCCGGTGCCGGCGCGCAGGATGTCCGCGACCGCCGAATCCACCAGGGCTTCCTCCCCGTATTCGGCCAGCACTGGGCCGAGAGTGTCCAGTAGGGATGTGATGACGTCCCCGGCCGGGGCCGGGGTGCCGGTGGCCGGGTCGATCAGCATGTCCTCGGTCCCACTCCGGCTGGCCTGCCAGGACCAGGCCCGCAGCACAGAGACCGGCACGGGCGGGGCTGGGGCTCCCTCGGCCCAGGCTCGGGCGGCGGTCTCCACCAGGGCGCGGATCATCGTGGCGATCACTGCAGCGTGGAGGGGTTCCAGGCACACGTCGGTGATCCGCACCTCCACGGTGGGATGGTGTTCACAGAGCCGGGCGTCGGAGTAGAGCATTTTCGCGTCCAGGGGCACGTGTGTGTCCAGCAGGGCCGCCCGGTGGCGGTCGTAGGCCTCGGTTGAGCTGAAGAGCTCGGTGGGTCCTGCGATGGGCCACCGTGCCCAGACCTGGTAACGGTAGGAGGCGTACCCGGTGTCGATCCCTTGCCAGAACGGGGAGTTGGCGCTCAACGCCAGCAGGGTCGGTAACCAGATCCGGATCCGGTCCAGCACCGCCACGCCTTCGTCCCGCGAGCCGATGCCGACGTGGACGTGGAACCCGTTGCTGAGCTGCTCGGCGGCAGTGAGCCCGAACTGCTCGGCGATCCGCCGGTAGCGTGCATCCGGGGCCAGGTGCGGGATAATCGGGCCCGGAGCGGTGGGCAGAGCGATGACCTGGCCGCCGGCCCGGGCGGCGGCGGCCTGGGCCAGGGACCGACCGGCGCGGATGGCCTCCAGCTGACCGGCCAGGGTGGTCTGCGGTGGGGAGGCGACCTCGATCTGCTCCTGCTGTAGTTCCATGGTCACCTGGTGCCCCGTGGGCGGGGATTCCTCCTGGAGGTCCACGGCCCAGTCCCCAACGGGCAGTGGCTCCAGCGTGGTGGCATCGACTACCAGCAGTTCCTCCTCCACACCGAATGTCCGCATGTGCCTGTCCCTCCTGTTGTCGCCGATGTCCTGGTGGTCCATCGGGCTCATCCCACCCCGTGGCGTTGCAGCCACATCTCCAGTAGGCCTAGCTGCCACAGTACGTTGGGCCCGGTGGGGCCGCGGTGGGCGTTGGGTGCGCCCAGCAGCTCCTGGAGGCATCTTGCGCGGAACAGTCCGCGTTGTTTAGCCTCCGGGGCGTGCAGGGTGTCGCGGACCATGGATAGGCGTGGCCGGATGAACTTGTGTCGGGGTGCCAGTCACGGCCTTGTCCTTTCAGATCACGCCGGACCCCCACACGCCGTTTCTCTTACAGTCGCGGCGGTGGCGCTTATCGTGTCCAAGGTGCCCTGTATCGTCTTCTCTGAGGTCGTTGTTTGAGCTCGGCCGGAGGGGCGCAGGTTCAATTCCTGCCATATGCCGGCGCAGTATTCCTGGTACTAACCACGGTCCGGATGCTGCTCGATTATCACGAGGAAGGAGGTACTAAAAATGGCTGGAGCAATCAAAGTGGAGTGAGGCTTGGACCCCGTATTGCGCGCGCTATCGGTGAAGTGGTTTTTGCCGGTGGAGTAAACGTCCTGTTCGCAGGAATCACGCTTTCTGTACTTGTCGGCGGAGTGGTCGCTCCACCGAGCTGAAACAACGAACTCAGGACCCGGTCAGTCGACCGGGTCCTTTGCTATCCCCGTGTCTGCTGGTTGTTGAGTTAGGACCGGAGGATTCTGTGGCGGTGCCCACTCCCTCTAACTCGTCCGGGGCTCTGCATAATCTGTACGGAAGTGAATCGACTCCTCTGAGCGAAAGGTGCCGACATGGCCGGGAAGTTCAACAAAGCGCAGTTCGAAAGCCGGATGAAGGCAGCACAACGCAAGGTGCAGTCGCAGGTCGATCAGGTAAACCGGGAAAACAAGCGTCGTGTCGACGAATACAACCGGCAAGTCAAGAAGCACAACACTCAGGTTCAGCAGCAGGCTCAGCGACAAGTTGACGCACACAACCGGGAGGTCGCTAGGGTCAATGCGCACAACGAGCAGGTGAATCGCCAGAACGAAAAGATGAACGCCCAGAATAGGGCCACGGTGGCTGAGTTAAACCGGCAGTTGCGCTCGAGTTCCGCGTCGGGATCCCGGTACACCGCCGGTGAGCAAGCCCTCGCTGACCGCATTCAGGAACAAGTGGTCCGCTTTCCCCAGAGGGAATGGGATGTTTTCCTGAGTTACGCACGGATCGATGGCGCAGAAGTGGCTATTGAACTGCGCGACACACTTGATGACCTGGGCGTGAAGGTCTGGTTCGACGAGATCTCCATAGTTCCTGGCCAAAGTCAGTCATTGCAGATGGACCGAGGGCTACGGTCCGCGCGGTGCGGGGTAGCGCTTCTCACCCCGGCCTACCTCACCGGGCGCTTTTGGACAGAGCGTGAACTCGGAGCCCTCCTACACAAGGCGACGCTCATCCCGGTCCTGCACAACGTGTCCTTCGACGAAGTGGCCGAGTACAGCGGCATCCTGCCTGATCTTGCCGGGTTCGAAACAGAGCGCGACTCGGTTGAAGTCATTGCCGAGAAAATCGCAGCCGCTGTTCTGCCGGATGGACAAGACGCGGAGCAATCCGCGGCAACTGCTGACTGACGGCAAAACCCAATGGCGTGCGAGTCCCACTACAGACCCAGGGACTGCCGGACCAACAGACTTACAGAGTGGGAAGTGCGAGTGATTCCCAACCGGGCTCCGAAGGCTCTAAAGGATATAATCGCTTCTAAAGCAATAAAAGCTCTGGAGGGTCATGTCGAATCCGTTCAAGCCCACTGCGGGGGCGACGCCGCCGTTGCTGGTGGGGCGCCAGCCGGTTCTGGACGCGTTCCAGGAGTCTATCGAAGACGGACCGGGCTCTCCGTACCTGTTGCAGCTGATGACCGGTGCGCGAGGGGTGGGCAAGACGGTGATGCTCAACGAGTTGGGGGAGGTGGCCCAGGCCAATGGCTGGGTGGTCATCCATGTGACCGCCGGCCCGGGCATGTTGGAGCGGATCGCCCAGCGAGCCAGGGTCCGACGCCAGGAGCTGGGTGCGGTGGACCGCGGCCATGGGGCCACGACGTGGTCGGTGACCACCCCGCTGGGCGGAGTGTCCCGTCAGAGCCCCAGCCCGGAGGCCGAATCCTGGCCCTGGGTGGACGAGGTCGCGGCCCTATTGGATGTGTTGGCGGCCCACCAGACCGGGGTGTGCATTACCGTCGATGAGATCCACAGCCTCGACGTGGAGCAGATGCAGACCCTGGCCGGGGACATCCAGATGCTCATCCGCGAAAGCCGTCCGATCGCGCTGATCATGGCCGGGCTGCCCCGGGCCGTCGAGGAGCTGCTGGCCGGGGAGTCCCGGCCGACGACGTTCCTGCGCCGGGCCGAGCGCCCGGTGCTGCGCGATGTCCCGGTGTCCGAAGTCGCCGATTCCTTCTTGCAGATCGTCACCGACGCCGGGCGGAGTCTGAGCGATGAGTTGGCCATGGTCTGCGCGAGGGCCACCAACGGGTATCCGTTCATGATCCAGTTGGTGGGTTATCACACCTGGCGGCAGGGCCGGACCGGTCCGATCACCGCCGAGCACGTCACCGCGGGGGTGGCTGCGGCTCGTGCCCGGCTCGGGGCCCTGGTGCACGAGCCGGCCCTGGCCGACCTGTCCGAGGTGGACCGGACCTTTCTGGTGAAGATGGCCCAGGACGACGGAGCCTCCCGGCTGGCCGACATCGCCGCCCGGATGGGAAAGACCAGCCAGTACGCCGGGGTCTACCGCGACCGGCTGCTCAAGGCCGGCATGATCCAGGCCGCCGGCTACGGACTGGTGGACTTCGACGCCCCCTACCTGCGCGAATACCTGCGCGAGCACGCCGCCCACCTCATGGCCGACCGCCACACCCGGCACACCCGGTCTGACGAGGGCGGACCCGGATAGACTTTCGGCTGCTGTATTCATCGGTGCGGACCGCAGAAAGAACACAACCAGAGGAAGTCATGGCCCAGAAGGCAGAAATAGTCCTGATCGATGACCTGGACGGGTCTCGGGCCACGGAAACCGTCTTGTTCGGCCTGGACGGCCGACACTACGAGCTGGACCTGTCCACGGCCAATGCCAAGCAACTGCGCAAGGATCTGAAGGCCTACGTCGGCGCTGCCCGGGTCACCGCGCCTCCGGCACCACGCCGCCAGGCCGCGGTCATTCGCCAGTGGGCCCAGGAGAACGGGTACGAGGTCTCCGTCCGAGGGCGCATCCACCGGGACGTTATCGAGGCTTACAACAACGCCGCCCAGAAGTAGTGGAGAGGTCAACTCAGTCGGCGGAGTCCATTTACTGGTATCCCTGCGTATCAAGACTCGACGCATTGACCCCCAATCAAGGGTGTCAATGTGCAGGCCGAGCGGCCGGCCGTGTGGTCGCAAGGGACACCCGTCCCGGGCATGGACGCTGACGGCCCTTGCGGGACGCCAAGACGTTGGCCCGGCGAGCCGATCTCCGGCGTCCTCTTAGGGTTCCCGCAGCCGCTTGCCTTTACGGAACGTGGTGGGAGAGTGGCTTCTCCAAGAAACATACGGGAATCCACTGCAATCTCCAGTTCCGCGCTGGGCGACCGTGTCGAACTCATGCGGCAGGGGACGGTTCGGCAGGTCTCCTGTCGAGACGTTCACAACCGTCGCCCCGACCTCACATATATCGGCAACGACTCTGCCCCGAGTTTCGTTCGCGGCAAACGGGGCCCGCAGGATCTGCGTCGGCCCTAGGCGGACCGGACGCAGCGGAACCCGATGTGCGTCGTTGCGCTGTCGTCAGTCTTCGGGGACCGTGCTGCCGGGCGGTAGCGGAGGCAGTACTCCGGGGCGCACAAGTGGGACCCGCCCTTGAGGACCCGCCGTTGGGGTTCGCCGTGACCGAGGTGGGGTCCGGGATCCGGTTAGCTCTGTTGGGGCTTCTTCTGCCAGGGCCAGCGCCCGGTGATCTCCAGTTCGAGGGAGAAGCTGAGGAAGGTGCGGATCAGCACGATCAATGCCAGCACGCCGACCGAGTCGAAGGTAGGTTCGATGGCCACGGTTCGGATGATGTCGGCGGCCACGAGCAGCTCCAGTCCCAACAGGATGGACCGACCCAGCGATCGTCGGTACCGGTGATAGATGCCGCCCTGCTCGGGTCTTCTGCGCAGCAGTGCCCCGGCGGCGACGAGGGTGGACACGGTGATTCCCAGCACGATCGCTACCACTCCGGCGATGTCCACCGCCTTGCCCACGGCCTCCATGGCACTCTGGAACTCCACTGGCCTCTCCCTTCGTTTCCGGGTGCGCGCACCCATTGGCCGTAACAGCCGGAGGCGCCCGGTCGTTGCGAGCCAAAGGCTATCGACTGTCCCGGGGATGGTGGGCCTAGATCATCATGGGCGTCCCGACTTTCTTCGCCCCCGGATAGTTTTCCTTTCCGGCTGGGCGACTGACGTGGCCAGCACGGCCGTCGCTGGCTGTACCTCATCGATCGTCGGTCTCCTGGTGATCGTCTTCGCGGTGATCGACATAAGAGAGGACAAGAGCCTCAGCGCGCGCCTAACCCTGCGCCTGCCCCGCTGCAGCGCTTTCGGGGACTGGGACAAGTCCCTGGTCCCGTGTGCTGTTTCACTGCCCTTCAGCTCCGGCCTTGCCCTCATGGGTCCCATAACGGCTTCCTGGAGGGAGCATCGACGAAGTGACTGCGCGAAGTCCCACTCGGACCCGGCATCGGCCTGGACGATCTGCTGGACCGTTCCGGTGACCTGGACTATGTCACCGTCCTGGAGGTCACCGGCGGCATCCACGCCCGGCGTCTTGTCCTCCCCGACGATGAAGATGTGGTCTTGCCCTCGCCGGTTCTGGACAATGCGAAGGTCCGGGCACATCAGCGTGGCGTCCGAAACGACAGCAGACCTTCCTCTGCGAGGTAGACGGAGAGGAACACCGGACACAAGGATGGGTGCATGGAGATGCAGACAATGGTCGTGGGGCTGATGGTAGACCCGGGTCTGTCACGACAAGTGGCACGATCGGCAGCCGGCGACCTGAAGCAGGATTTATCGGATCACGGCGATGATGGTCACCGCTGGGAGGTCGAGGTCGGCGAGGAAAACTTGCCGCTGACCGCGGAGGGAGACATCCCGCTGATGGACCAGGCCGGAGAGCTAAGGAGCCGGTATGGGTGGGATTTCGTTCTGTACTTGACCGACCTGCCCCGGTACCACGACGAGGATCCATTATTGTGCGAGGTCAGTGCGACGCATCGAGCGGCGTTGGTGTCGTTGACGGCGATGGGTGCCTTTCGTCTGAAGGCGAAGATCCGGAAGCTGCTGATAGCAGTCATCCATTCAGCTCGTGAAGGAGCCGACGATTACCCGCTGGTGAAGACTGTCCAAACCATCCTGGGGTTCAAAGGCGCACGCCGAGTATCCCGGCAAGGGCGGGGCGATGCCGCCTATATCGTGCTCCCCGGGTGGTTGAGTCGACTGAACCTGTTGTCCGGGATGGTCCGCAGCAACAAGCCCGGACGTATGTTGCCGGCCCTGTCCGGCGCCATTACCGCTGCCACGGCTTCCGGTGCTTTCGGGGTTTACTATAGCTCCATCTGGGCCTTGGCCGATGCGGCGCATCCAGCGCGACTCGTCATGATCGCCGTCATAGTCATCCTGGCGCTGACCGGGTGGCTCATTTTCCGCAATGGCTTATGGAACAAACGCAAAGAAATCGTATCCCCGTGGCAGGGCGGGATGGACAACGTCACAACGGTGATCATGGTGGCCACGAGCGTAGCCCTGATGTACCTCGTCCTTACCGCCGTCCTGTTCGGGCTGAGCCTGGCCGTGATCAGCCCCGGCTACCTCCATTCCGAACTCATGCACCCGGTCAGCCTCCTCGATTACGCGGAACTGTCATGGCTGGCCGCATCACTCGGAACGCTGTTCGGCGCGCTGGGTTCCAACTTCGACAGCAACGAAAAAATCCGTGCCGCGACCTACAGCAAGAGGCAACACGAACGCATGCAAAAGGCAGACGCCTATAACGACTGACGATCCGGTTAGCAGCGTCTCGTGGCGTTGATGTCCAGGCCTCCTGTGCAACGGCAGTACGTCAGTCGGCCCTCAAGAGCAGTCCGGCAATTTGCGGGTGGTGGTGGTACCTGAGTTCTTGTGAGCCCGAGTTGGCCGCAGTGTGTGGCCACGCCTCGGTGGCGGTCGATTCGAACAGGCGATTCGGCCTGCATCAATGCTGAGATACCGGGATCTCGCCTATCCTCCGGGCCATGATTGGACTCTATTCAGTGATTCAGGTTGTGATATCCCTGGGTTTTATAGAGTGTTTCGACAGGACATGAGAGGATGGAGCCATGACGACTCCTACGACCGCCTCTCCGGGGCTGAGCACGTACCGCGAATCGGTGACCCTGGATCTAGCCGCGTTGGTGGACCGGCTCCGCGCGGTGTTGGGCGCGCGGTTGGTGGCGTATCTCGGGGGAGTGAAAGAGACTCGTGCGGTACGGCAGTGGGCGGCGGGGGAGCGGGTGCCCAGCCATGTGGTGGCGCAGCGTCTGCGGCTGGCCTATCAGGTCGCGGGGTTGATCGTGGAGTCGCAGAACTCCCCGGCCGTGGTGCAGGCGTGGTTCCAAGGAGCAAATCCGCAGTTGGAGGATCGCTCCCCGGCACGGGTGCTGCGGGAGGACGACACCGACGGGGTGGGCCCCCAGGTGCTGTCGGCGGCTCGGGCCTTCGCACGCATCGGATGAGGATCCGCCAGCTCGAGGAGCGGGCCTGGCGGGTGGGGTATCAGCCCGAACCCTGGGAATGGGCCGATTGGCGCTGGGCCGGGCCCGGGGGACGGTTCACCGGCCGCTGGGACGCCCTCGACGGAGGGCTGTACCGCACCATCTATGCGGGGCAGAGCCTGTTCGCCTGCCTAGTGGAACTACTGGCCCCGCTACGCCCGGACCCGAACCTGGTCGTCGCGATGGACCAGATCGTGGTGGATCCACAGGACGAGGCCGAGCATCCCACCGTGCCGGCGGGGACCGTTGACGTCGATGACTGGTCCCGCCATCGGCTGGCCAGCTCTGCACGCCTGAGGGGCCGGTTCTGTGTTGTCACGGCCTCGGCGACCATCGCGGACCTATGGCCGCATTTCCACACCACGGCCATCTCCGTCTACGGGCTGGAAGATTTCGACGCCGCCGCGTTGAAGAATGCCCGACCACGAGAGCTGACCCAAGCCGTGTCCCAGCACCTGTGGAGCGCACGGTCGGCGGACGGGTCGGATCTGTGCGATGGGATCGAGTTCCTCTCCCGGCACGGGGACGACCTGGTGCTCTGGGCACTCTTCGAGCGCACCGACGATAGACAGACCAGCCCCCACCTCACCGACATCGAACACCACCAGCTCAACCGAGACACCCCAGATCTCATGCAGGCCTTCAGCTTCCTCGGGCTGCGCATGCTCCCACCTGCTCCCTGATAGGCCCGGGCGGACACCGGAAGGTACACGCGACAGACTCCGGTACTTCCACGATCCGGCGATACCACAGGGACGCAGCGGCAAAGAGTCCAAACGATTCGAGGCCGAACGACGATCCGACACTGCCTGGCACCCGAGCTAGCTTGTATAGGCTTCTGCGCCTGACTCCTTGCAGGAGAAAGTGCTGGGCTCAGGTCTCCTGGAACTCTTGTCCGCCTTCGGACTGCAGGTGCGCTGTCCCGCCGTGCACTTCCGCCGGTAGCTCCAGCACGGGCACCACTACGATGTCCTCCAGCCTCCAGTCCAGGTCGGCCAGCGAATCACGCAGGTCCTGCAGCCGCTCCATCTCTGGCGCTGAATCGGGCTCGGGCACCACGAACATCTCCATGTGGAACACGTGGCCTTGGTCGCGCACCCGGGCGCCGGCCCTGCGCACCCAGTCCTTTGAGTTGGCGTGGTCCTCAGACTGGTAGATGACGGGGTGCTCCTCGTTGCCCTCGATGGTCCGGGCACGGGTGTCGGTCAGGTCGGTGATGGCGGTGGTGACGTTGCGGATGCCGTCATAGAGGATGGACGCGCCTACGAAGAGGGCGGCGGCAGCATCGAACCACCACAGGCCCAGCCCGACCCCAGCCACGCCCACCGCGGTGGCGACGCCCGTCTGCCAGTCGGCCTTGTTCATGTCAGCATCCGCGTAGAGCACCTTGTTGTGCAGTTCCTTGGCGAGCTTGATCTTCATCCGACCCAGGATCACCGGCCCCGGCACGGAGAGCAGCATGATCACGATCATGAACCAGCCCTGCCAGATGGTCTGCCCGAACAGGTGGAAGGACCCAATCGGCGGGTGCTCCGCGGTGATCAATCCGATCGCGGAGTCCACCACCAGGTATCCACCCATGACGAGCAGCGCCACGGAAGCCACGAGGTGCCCGACACCGACGGCACGGTGGGTTCCGTAGGGCCGCTTGCGCGAGGGCGGGTGGTTGATGATCCGGACGGCGATGAGGAAGGCTATCGGCGGGATGAAAGACAACAGGTCCTCGATCCAGGCGGCCTTCATGGCCTGGGAGTTGCCCATCACCACGGCGACGGCGGCCACGGTCACGACCAGCACGCCGATGGTGATCCACTCCAAGCGGATGGCCTTCTTCACGGCCTCCTGTTGCTCTGGCGGCAATTCGGTCCGCCCGAATCGGCGCTGGCCGTCGGCATTCTGCTCCTTGCCGTGCCGGGTGTCCTTCTGGCTCATGGTTGTGCCCCCTGGTGTGTGGAGTCGAGGTAACCCTCGAGCTCGGTGAGCATCTGATTCTCGCCCAGCGGGACGGCCATCACGAGTTTCACGGGCTTGCCGTCCGGACCCGTGTCCTCGGCGTAGTCACGGGTCAGGGCGCCGTGGGTGCTCCACGGGGATTGGCTGGTTAGCCCGCCGGCCACCAGGTCCAAGTCCCCGGCCTGCAGGGCCGTCATGACGGCTTCCTCCCCGGAGACGGTCCACTCGATCTCCGCGCCGATCTTCCGGGCGAAGCCTTCCACCAGTTCCACCTCCGGCCCGCTTGGCTCCGCGCCGGAGGCGTCCACGTAGGGCGGGTGATGCACCACGCCCACGTTCAGCGTGCCGTTGGTGGCCTTGTCGATGGTGCCCTCCGGGTCCGCCGGATATCCCGACGACGTGCAGCCGGTCAGTGCCAAGGCCGCGGCCAGTGCCAGCCCGGCCGCCAGGGACGACCACCATTTACATTTGCCTCGCATGGATGCACTCCTCCGATCTACAGTCACTAGAAGTCCGACCTGCGCTCACTCTAAGCAGATCGGGGCCCCGTTAGACACTTGGCGACACCTAGCTGAAGGCGTACGCCGGAGGACTGGTCGATGCATCAGATGGGACATTGAGTCCGCTTAGTTGACATAAGGGACTACGGGCCTGCTGTCGGGAATGTCGCTCCGACCACGGAAAGGAACTCAGGCAGCTCCACATGCACCCGCCCGCCAAACACTGGTGGCGACTTCCAGAGGGCGTTCAGACGTCGAGGAGCTCGGAGGGGATGTCCCGGGCGGTGTGCAGCACCCGGTGCACACGAACGGCATCGACGTCGTCGGTGTAGAAGGCCAGGTAGGGGAACCGGCGCAGGGCCAGGGTGCGAATTTCAGGGATGTCCACCTCGGCTCCCAGTCGCGTGAAGCCCAGTTGCGGATGCTCACCGATGAGGACCCTGGCGTCTTCCAGGGCATCGACGAAGGCCAAGGCTGCGGTGGCAGCGCCTTGGCCGAGGTAGTACTCAACGGCTGCGGTGATGTCCTCATCGGCCCGCCGCGTGGTCACGACCCGGCGCGCGCTCACGCCGCGCCAGAGAGCCGGATCCGTTCACGCATCCGTTGGAAGTACGCCTCATCCATCTCCGACCCCGGCCCTGACCCCATGCCCTCCACTAGCAAGGCGCGCAATTGCGTCCGTGCCTGCTCGCGTCGAATCAAATCTCGGACGAACTCACTGCTGGTGCCGTAGCCACGTTCGCCCACCTGGGTTTCGACGAACTCCTTGAGCCCGTCGGGAAGGGATACGTTCATCGTTGCCATGGGGCCAGCATAAACCGTATGACAAACTTTGCCATTGATACGTAGCCAAAGGTGCTCCACTTCCAAGGAAGTGGGACACTTCTCGCGGGTCGTGCTCGCCGGTGGAATCTCTCCATCGGGATTGATCGTCGGCGGTGCCTGAAAGAATCCGGGCATGACTGAACTTGCGTACATGACCCGTGGAGACTGGGTGCAAGAGGATACCTCGATGGTGCTCAGTCCATCTCTGCGATGGCCTTCATCGCCTTCCAGCCGTGGGTGACGCCGCCGCCGGCGCGTAGGGCGGCGGCGACCATGACGGCTTCGGCGACGTCGGCCTTGGACGCGCCGGCCTTGACGGCGCGCTCGGCGTGGTCCTCGATGCAGAACGGGCATTGCGTGGTCACTGCCACCCCGACCGCGATCAGCTCGCGGGTGGCCAAGTCTAGGTTGCCGGCGTCCTTCTTGAACACCGCCTTGTCGAAGCCGAAGAAGGCCGAGACCATCTCCGGTGCGGCCTCCTTGATGTCGGCCATGAACTTCGCTTCGTCGTTGTGGGAGTGCATTGGTGCTCCTTGTTGCTTGTTGTTTATTGGTTTTCGTTGCCGGTTGGTGGTGCCTCAGGCCGGGACGCTTCTTGGTTCCTTGATCGTGTACTCCTCGGTGTTCACGCGGCCGCTGAGAGTGAGCACGGCGAGCACTGCCGCGGCGAGGAGGATGCCCGCGCCGACGACCAGCGCGGTGCTGTAGCCGCCTACCAGCGCCTGGGCGCCCGTGCCGCCGGATGCGGCGGTCACGGTCGCTGCGACTCCGGCGAGCACGGCCAGTCCCAGGGCGACGCCGATCTGCTGGGCTGAGTTGAGCAGCGCCGAGGCAATGCCGGCCTTGTCTGGCTCGACCCGGTAGACCGCAGCCTGGGTGAGGGACATGACACCGAACCCGAACCCGAGGGCGACGACGAGGAAGCCGGGCGCGATGGGCAGCCAGCCGCCCTCGCCGGAGATGGCCCAGGCGATCCACAGCGCGCCGGCGGTGCTCAGGAGCCCGCCGACCCCAGTGACCCACCGCGGGGCGATCTTCAGCAGGAGCTTCGGGGCGGAGCCCGCGCCGAGGATGATGCCTGCGGCGAAGGGCAGCATCGATAGGCCGGTGACCAGGGGCGAGTACTGCTGGACCTGCTGCAGGTAGAGCGTGACGATGTACAGGATGCCCATCGGCCCGATCGCCAGGCCGAGCATCGTCAGGTACGCCCCTGCGCGGTTGCGATCCCTGAACAGGCTCAGTGGGACCAGAGGGGCCCGGCTGCGGCGCTGGATGAGGACGAAGGCGATGAGCAGCACGGTCGCCCCGAGGACCAGTGTGTAGGCGATCGGATCGGCGAGTCCGTCCTCGCCGAAGCGGGTGATCGCGTACACCAGCGAGACCATGCCGGCGGTGCCCAGGATCCCGTCGAGGAGGCCCAGGCGCCCGGTGTGGCGTTCCGGGGACACGAGGGTGCGGCTACCGAGGAGCACGAGCAGGCCGATGGGGATGTTGATGAAGAACACCCATCGCCAGCTCAGCGCGTCGGTGAGGAAACCGCCGAGGACCAGGCCGATGACGATGCCGAGGCCCGACATCGCCCCGTAGAGCGACAGCGCCGCGTCCCGCATCTTCCTGTCCTCGAAGGTCGTCGCGATCAGCGCCAGCACGTTGGGGGCGGTCATGGCCGCGCCGATGCCCTGGAGGGCGCGGGCGGCGATGAGCATCTCGGCGTTCTGGCCGAGCCCGCCGGCCAGCGAGCCCAGGACGAAGACCAGGAGCCCGACCTGCAGGGTCCGCTTGCGTCCCCAGAGGTCGCCGACGCGGCCGCCGAGCAGCAGCAGTGCGCCGAAGGTGAGGATGTAGCCGTTGACGATCCAGGGCAGGTGGACGGGATCGACGCTCAACTGGTCCTGGATGCTGGGCAGGGCGATGTTCACGATCGAGTCGTCGAGCACGATCATCAGCTGCGCCGTCGCGATCACCAGCAGGGGTATGATCCCCCCGCGGGGCGGGGCCTTCGTTGTCGGGGCCATGTCTTCTCTCTTTCTCTTTCTGCATGCGGTGTCGAGCCGCGCCGAAGATGCTTGGTGGTGCCGCTCGCCCGCGTCGCCGAGGACGAAGGCGGGCACGGCTTGTCGCCGGACACCCAGGACGGGGCCCTGTTCATGCGTCAGGGGTTCAGGGCCTGGGCCGCTCTCGGTCGGGCAACGGGTCTGCGCGCGTCGCCCGGGGCCGGCTGCTCAGGACTTCACGAGGCGGGCGATGGCCGCGGAGGCCTCGGCGATCTTCTCGTCGCTCTCGGCTCCGCCGTTGCGGGCGGCATTGACGACGCAGTGCTTGAGGTGGTCATCCAGCAGGCTCAGGGCGACGTTCTCCAGGGCGCTGGTCAGGGCGCTGACCTGGGTGAGGATGTCGATGCAGTACTTTTCCTCGTCGACCATGCGGTGGACGCCGCGGACTTGGCCCTCGATGCGTTTGAGGCGGGCCAGGTAGCGGTCCTTGTCGGACATGTAGCCGTGGTGCCCGGCCTCGTGGCCGGCTTCACCGGACTCGGTAACTTCGACGGATTTGGTGGATTCGGCGGGGGTGGTCATGGTGGTCTCCACTCGAGTTTGGATCAGGCGGTTCAGGTGTGGGCCGGCTGGGGCGCCGGGGCGGTGTTGGTGGCCGGTGCCGTGGTGGTGCCGGTCGTGCTGGTGAACCCGCGCAGGCGCAGGCTGTTGCCGACCACGAAGACACTGGAGAAGGCCATTGCCGCGCCGGCGAGCATTGGGTTGAGCATGCCCAGGGCGGCCAGTGGAATCGCGGCGACGTTGTAGGCGAAGGCCCAGAACAGGTTCGTCTTGATCGTGCCCAGGGTCTTGCGGGACAGGCGGATCGCATCGACCGCGCTGCGGAGGTCTCCGCGCACCAGGGTGATGTCGGCGGCCTCGATGGCCACGTCGGTGCCGGTGCCCATCGCCAGGCCGAGATCGGCCTGGGCCAGCGCGGGGGCGTCGTTGACACCATCCCCGACCATGGCGACCATCTTGCCGTCTTGCTGGAGGCGGGCAATGACGTCGATCTTCTCCTGGGGCAGGACTTCGGCGATGATCTGGTCGATGCCGACTTCGGCGGCGATCTGGCGCGCGACGGCCTCGTTGTCCCCAGTCAGCAGCACCGGGGCCAGCCCGAGGTCCTTGAGACCGGCGATGGCCTCGGCGCTGGTGGGCTTGACGGTGTCGGCGACGACGAGGATGCCGCGGGCCGACCCGTCCCAGCCGATGGCGACGACGGTCTTGCCCTGACCCTCGGCTCGGGCCTTGGCGGAGGACACCTCGGCGGAGAGGTACTGTGACCAGTCCGCCAGCAGGGATTCGCGGCCGATGACCACACCGGTGCCCTCCACGACGCCCTGCACGCCCTTGCCTTCGATGTTGGCGAAGTCCTCCGGGGTGGGCAGCACGCCGACTTCCTGGGTGGCGCCGGCGGCGATGGCCTGGGCGATGGGGTGCTCGGAGGCGTCCTCCAGGGCCCCGGCGTAGCGCAGCAGCTCGGCCCGGTCCACGCCGGGTTCGGTGATGACCTCAATCAAGGTCATCTTGCCGGTGGTGACGGTGCCGGTCTTGTCCAGCACCACGGTGTCAACCCTGCGGGTGGACTCCAGCACCTCGGGGCCCTTGATGAGGATGCCCAACTGCGCGCCGCGACCGGTGCCAACCAGCAACGCGGTCGGGGTGGCCAGGCCCAGGGCGCAGGGGCAGGCGATGACCAGGACCGCGACGGCGGCGGTGAAGGCGGCGGCGACGGGGAATCCGGCACCCAGCCAGGCGCCGAGGGTGACCACCGCGATGACGATCACGATGGGCACGAAGATCCCCGAGACCCGGTCGGCCAGACGCTGGACCTCGGCCTTGCCGGTCTGGGCGTCCTCCACCAGCCGGGCCATCTGTGCCAGCTGGGTGTCCGCACCCACCCGGGTGGCCCGGACCACCAGGCGCCCACCGGCGTTCACGGTGGCCCCGGTGACCGCGTCGGACTCGGTGACCTCAACCGGTACGGACTCGCCGGTGAGCATCGAGGCGTCCACGGCGGACGTGCCGGAGACCACCACACCGTCGGTGGCGATCTTCTCCCCGGGCCGGACGATGAACTCATCCCCGACGGCCAGCTCGACGGTCGGGATCTTCACCTCGGCGCCGTCGCGCAGCACGGAGACCTCCTTGGCGCCCAGCTCCAGCAGGGCCCGCAGCGCCGCACCGGCCTGGCGCTTGGAGCGCTTCTCGAAGTACCGGCCGGCGAGGATGAACATCGTCACCCCGGCCCCGACCTCGAGGTAGATGTTCGCCGCACCGTCCGAGGGGGCGATCGTGAACTCGAAGGGGTGCACCAGGCCTGGGGTGCCCGCGGTGCCGAAGAACAGGGCGTACACCGACCACAGCATCGCCGCGGAGGTGCCCATCGAGATCAGGGTGTCCATGGTCGCGGTGCCGTGCTTCAGATTGGTCCACGCCGCCTGGTGGAACGGCCACGCCGCCCAGACGATCACCGGGGCCGCCAGGGCCAAGGACAGCCATTGCCAGTAAGTGAACTGCAGCGCAGGGATCATCGACATCGCGATCACCGGCACCGTGAGCACGACCGAGCCGATGAGCCGGTGCCGCAACGATGCCACCTCGGGATCCTCCCCGCCCCCGTCGTCGGCCGTCGCCGGCCCGGCGTCCTTCGTGTCCTGGGGCTTGGACAGGGCGGCGGTGTACCCGGTCTTCTCCACCTCGGCGACCAGCAGGGCCGGGTCATAGCCGGCCGGGACGGTGACCTTGGCCTTCTCGGTGGCGTAGTTCACCGTCGCCTGGATACCGTCGAGCTTGTTAAGCTTCCGCTCGATCCGGTCCGCGCAGGAGGCGCAGGTCATCCCGCCGATCTCCAGTTCGATAGCCGGCCTGGCCGTGGCGGGGGCTGATGTGCTCATCTTTGTCCTTCTCCGTACGTCTCAGTTTGTCGTGGCACTTGTCTTGGGCAGCGGCCCGGCCGCGTCAGTCGGCGGGCCGGAGCTCGCTTTCGACGACCCACTTGTGGTGCGTCATCTCCATGCCATCCACTTCCAGGTCGACCATGTACACGGTCTCGCCGGTCGAGTAGTCGATGCTCGCCGCGGCCCCGGCCATGCCCTCCATGTGCTCGGCCTCCAGCACCACCGCGGTCCCGTCGGCCGACGGTGCCGCATTGGGGTCCTGCAGCTCCTCGTGCACGACCCACCGGTGGTTCACGACGGGCTCCCCGCCGGTGGTGGGGGTGTAGCTGACCGCGTAGGTGGTCGTGTCGAAGGCACCGGAGATCGTGGCCGTGGCACCCTGCATGCCGGGCATGTGCCCTGCCTCCAGGACCACGGTCGAACCGACGGGGTACGTGGGATCGGCCGCCGCCCGGATGCCTGCCGGGGCCGGTCCGCCGTGCGGGGCGTGGTCGTGTCCGGCCATGCCACCGGCCCTGTGCTGTCCGTGGCTGCTGCTGTTCATCTCGTCCACTCCTTCGCTGTGCTCGTTCATCTGGCCCTGCTGTTCCCACGCCGCCACGAAGCTGTCCGGGACGAGGGCGCCGGCGAGCCCGAAGGCCCCGCCAAACGCCACCGCCAGGCCCGCCCCGTAGAGCGCGAGACGTCCACCGGCGTTCATCAGATCCGCACCGCGGAGTAACCGGCCTCTTGCACAGCGACCAGAACCTTCGCGTCCTCGACCTCCCCGGCGCCGGTCACGACCAGCCGGCCCGTCTGAGCGCTGACCCGGACGCCCTCAACACCGGGAACCTCGCCGACCTCCTCGCGCACGGACATCTCGCAGTGCCCGCAGGTCATGCCCGTCACCTGGTACTCGTTCGCAGCCATCGGCCATCCTCTCCATAGTCTGATACCCCAAGGGGGTATGTGTACCGGGCCTAACCATATACCCCCGCCGGGTATTCCGCCAAGCGCGTCGGAGCCGGCATGAGCCGGGCCACACGCGCCTGGGCTGCTCGCGCCGGCACCCCATAAACGGTCGGCTTGATGCACCGGAAGCCACAGGCCTACACAGTGGCCTGCTCGAACGCCCGCCCTAAAGGAGAGGCGTCTGGGTTCGGACCGGGACGCCGGGTCTTCTGCGGCAAATGGCCAGCGTCGCGGGGAGTGGCAGGTGCCGCACCATGCGCTGGACTGTGCTTAGCCGGAGGCAGGCCAGGCGCCACTGGTTGGATCCCTCCCCACCCTGCGCGGCAAGCGCACATGGTTCCTTCTCCTGGGCGTGAGGGCGCTTCGGTCAGCGGGGTCCTTTCTTGCCTCAACGGCCATGACTCAGGACCAGGATTCGAGCCCTCTGGGGCCACAATCGGTTGTCAATACAGTCCGGAAAGTGAACACGGCTGCCGCCCGAACACCACATCGTCGGCCAATTCTGGGGACGACCATGCCCGACTCTTCTGGACGGCTACGACTTGAACCGGCGCCGGTAGGAGGTCGGTGTGGTGGCGTAGGCGGCCGCGAAGTTCTGCCGGAATGTCACGGGATTGGTGAATCCGCAAGCGGAGGCGATGCGGGCTATTCCCCACTCGGTGGTCTCCAGCAGGCGCCGGGCGTCGTCCAGACGGCGGGCCAGTAGCCACTTGGCGGGGCTGGTGCCGGTGGTCTGGCGGAACCGGCGGGTGAAATTTCGCGGGCTCATGTGGGCCCGGGCGGCCATCGCGGTGACGTCCAGGGGCTCGTCCAGGTGCTCCAGGGCCCAGGTCATGGCCTTGGCCACCGGTCCGGTGCCGTCATGCTCGGGCAGGGGCCGGTCGACGTACTGGGCCTGGTCGCCCTCGCGGTGCGGGGCGATGACCAGGTGCCGGGCTACCTGTGCTGCCGCGGACGAGCCGAGCCGGGTGCGCACGATGTGCAGACAGGCATCCAGCGCCGAGGCCGTCCCGGCCGAGGTGAGCACGTCCCCGTGGTCCAGGTACAGCGCCGCCGGCTGAACCGGCATGTCGGGATAGGCCCGGGCCAGCTCCGCGGCACCGGCCCAGTGGGTCACGGCCGCCCGCCCGCCCAGCACGCCGCTGGCGGCCACAGGAAAGGCACCCAGGCACAACCCGGCAACCGTCGCGCCCCGCTCGTGCGCCCCGCGCACCAAGGCGACGAACGGGTCTGGCACGGGAGGCGAGTCCGTCGGCCAGGACGGCAGCACCAGCAGGTCCGCCTCCGCGGCCACCTCCGGGCCGGCCAGATCCTCCAGCAACACGCCCTCGGCGGTGCGAACCGGGCCGCCGTCGTCACTGAAGACGACCGAGGTCCAGTCCTCGGCTAGGTGCTGGCGGGTGACCTCCCCGAAGACCAGCAGGGGAGCGGCGAGGTGAAACAGGGTGATCCCTTCGAACGCATGCACGGCAATCCGCATGGTGTTGGCCCGATCTCATCGAAAGTATGCTGCTACGCCACTCACGGTACGTCCCGCACGTGCGCGACGCTAGATGGCGTACCCAACCAGCCGGCCGATTTGGCCGCACCCGACCCAGGAGGATTCTCCATGACCACCCCACGCCGTGCCCTAATAATCGTCGACGTCCAGAACGACTACTTCGACGCCGACGGGCCCCTGGCCATCCAGTACCCGCCCCGCGAGGACTCCCTGGCCCACATCGTGAGCACCATCAACACTGCTCAGCAGGCCGGGATGCCGGTGGCCGTCGTCCAGCACGAGTACCCCGAGGGCGCCCCGGTGTTCGCCGCCGGCTCCGAAGGCTGGAAGATCCACCCCGACGTGGAAGCCGCCGTGGACTCATCAGCCAAGCGCGTCACCAAGTCCTACGCCAGCGTGTTCGCCGGCACCGGCATGACCGACTGGGTCCGGGACCAGGGCGTGGACACCCTCACCCTGGTGGGATACATGACCAACAACTGCGTGCTGGGCACAGCCGCCGACGCCGAACCGCTGGATGTGGCCGTGGAGGTCCTCTCCGACGCCACCGGCGCCGTCCACCTGGCCAACGCAGCCGGCAGCGTCAGCGCCCAGCAGCTGCACGAGACCCTGATGGTGTTGTTGCACTCCAACTTCGCCGCCGTGGCCACCACCGAGGACTGGACCGCCGCCGTCGCCGGTGGTACCGCGCTGCCCACCAGCGATCTCGGCTCCTCCGCCATCCAGGGCCGGCAGGCCATCGCCACCGTCTGAGCCCAAGGACGCGCCGAGGACCTGCCCCGGGGTCTCAAGTAGCCCGGTAGTGGACCGGCATCATCCACCGGCGCATCGAACGACTGCAGCCCCGAGCTCCCTCACGGATTCGGGGCCGCAGTCCGCCCCGACGCCTGTTCGCACGAGAGTCCTCATTTCATGGCCCTAACCCTGCCAGAGAACGGCAAAAAGCCTTTCAGTCCCGACCGTCCATCGCGACCGATCAAGTGACCGCTTGTACAACTTCCCGGACGGATCGATCAGATTCGCGGCTCTGCGCCCGATCGGGGAGCACTCACCATGTACCCATCCGAACTATGAACTACTTACTTTACATAAGGTAGCTTATCGGCGTTCAACCAAAAGAGTTGCAGTAGGTGCAGCACCTCTTGTTTTCGCAGGTGCGGACTCGTTAGTGCACCAATCGCCTCAGACTATCCATGCGGTTCCCAAGCGGGCCGAAATCCGTTCTAGGCCTTGGCTCGACCAAGTATGTTTCGCACATGACTTGAGACCACCTCAGGGCTTCCCGGCCGCGGCTCAAAATGAAGCGCCCGAAAACGGTCGTTGATGGTCTGTGGCAGGGCGTCCGAATCCCCAGTGACGTCGAATCGCGGCGGCGGCTATGAGATCTGGAAATTCATTGTAGAAATGTGGCATGAGTGATGACGAGGCACAGGGGAAGGATGACGAAAAAGGGGCTACCCTTGGGGGGCCTAGGGACGATGAACTCGCCCGGCACATGAGTGAACTCGCCCGCTCCCTTCACGCAGAAGAAGGCGAAGCGGCAGTACTGGAGCGCATGGTCGGTGCCGCTGTCGGTATGATTCCGGGAGCCCAGGAAGCTTCCATCACCCTGGTGCACGGGCGCAAGAGAGTCGAGACACGGGTACCCACCGGGGATCTGGCCCGGGAAATCGCCGCGTTGCAGGAGGAGGTGGGCCAAGGGCCTTGCCTGGATGCAGCGTTCGAGCACAAGACAGTGAGTGTCCCCGATCTGGCAGCCGAGCGCCGATGGCCCGATTTCACTGCCGGGGCCCTTGGCCTGGGTGCCAAGAGCATGCTCGTCTTCCAATTGTTCATCGAGGGAGACAATCTGGGCGCGCTCAACCTCTACAGCCGGGAATCCGACGCCTTCGATTGCGAGGCCGAACAAATTGGCCTGCTGGTGGCAGCACATGTAGCTGTCGCGTTCGCTGGAACGCAAAAAGTCGAGCAGCTGCGGGATGCGGCACAATCGCGGGATGTGATCGGGCAGGCCAAGGGCATCCTTATGGAGCGCTACAACGTCACGGCCGAGCAAGCCTTTCTTCTTTTGTCGGGCGTCAGCTCCCACAGCAACACCAAACTTGTCCACGTAGCCGACCATTTAGCCAGCACCGGTAATCTCCCCTCGGCTGACGGGGAACCGATACCCCACTGAAGGGACGTCACCGAAAGCTGGGCCACAACCAGCAGTGTCACCGACGGTCGTTTACGGATGAGGTGTCACTTCAAGGGTCGGCGGCACGAATGCCAGGAGTCGGGTGAACGGACGCCAAGCCTTCGTCACCAACACCGCTCGTAGAGGAATCCCCTCGTGTGACGGCTCGATTGTGTGGCCGTGGACTTGCGTCGCTGCGCACGTCCCCTTGCCTCTGCTAGTTCAGCGACGGAGTTACCGGCTGGTCTCTTCGAGCTTCAATGCCGTGCCGAGTGCGAAGAACGTCGGAGTCCATTCCCCGACAAACAGACCCCACCGGTCGGACTGCGCCTTCGAATCCATTTTCCCCCGAGAGGCAGCCCAGGACATGAACGTCAACCCGATGGAGGCGAAGCCGGCTGTGTAAAGGTAACCGGACTTGACGCCCATCTCGGAGAGCTTCTTCAGCATGATTTTCCCTTTCCTGGTGGAATGCACCGGAATCGGGACGACCCCGGCTTATGCCTCAAAGCCTCCATGGCGCGGGGCCAAGTGCGCCCATTCGATCATGACTTCCCGCATGGTGTCAGTGATTGATGTTCGGGCTCCCTCCCAACGGGGCGAGTCGGCCACCGGCCAAGGCAGTCAACGCCGGCGGACAGCTTCTCCGTCGCAGAGTCATCCGGGGGCGGAGAGCACAGTCAAATAACTCGCCTGTCTAGCTAGACAAGGCAGATACCTAGCGGGCTAGCTAGTTAGCACATCTAGCATTCTTCGAATGCTCCTCGAGCAAATGCAACAGCGGCAGAGCGGGCACGATCGCCCTCGACCAAAAGCGATATCCGAGCAGTCGAGGGACACCCGCCCTAGTGTGTCTTGGGACACAATGAGGGTGTGATGCCCGGCCGGGCAGCCTCGCTGGGGAGGGCTCTTATGGCAAAGACGGTGTACTACAGCTTCGACTACGAGCGGGACCTCGAGCGCGTCCGTCTCGTTCGAAGCATTAACGCACTGTAGGGCCAGCCATTGCTCAATAGTCAGGCATGGTATCAGGTGCACCGAAATGGGACCGAGGCGATCCGCGGAAGGATCGATGATCAACTGTCCCAGAGTGAGGCTGTGATCGTTCTGATCGGCAATCAAACGGCTACACGGAAATGGGTGCGGTACGAGATCGAGAAGGCTTGGCAGGACCGAAAGCCGTTACTGGGCGTCTATATCCACGGATTGCCGTCCAACAACATTATTGGGTCCGCTGGCCCGGACCCCTTCGATACGACGCGGGATATGTTCGGCATTCCGGTCTTCAGTCCCACGGCCAGGGACTGGCGGGGCAATGTTGATCCCGAGGCCACCTTCGAAAACCTCTCCCAGAACCTGGAGACATGATCCAGCCAGGGGCGAATCCGCACAGCGTAGGCCGGGAGAGGGACGTGCCGAGCTGGCGCGATACGGCCCGCGGAACGACTCCGACTGGGCGAACGAATGCGTCGGCACGAAAGTAACGGTGTCAGAACTGAATTCGTTGTCTCCGGCGTGAGCCGCGGTGGGTCAGTCCTCCGGGCCCTGGCCGACGTCGAAGCGCTGGTGATAGACGCGTTCTGCTTCGGCCAGCAGGGGCTGTGCCAGCCGGGCGACCGGTACCACGTGGACCATCAGGGGCTCACAGTCTGGGCCGCGTCCGACACACTGGCCGCGCAGCACCCAGGCGAACCGGTCAGGGTTTTTGTCCTGCAGTTGCTTGTACTGACACAGTTGCCGGGCCAGCCAGTCGGCCGCCGGACGCGTCCACCATGGTTCCGGGTGGAGCGGGTTGACCGATAGACCAGGCAACTCCAGGCCGCTTTCGGTGTCGAGGCTGCCACCGTTGCGGTCCGCGTCGTAACCCTCGGAGTACCGTACGTAGAGATTGGCATCCTGCTCAAGCAAGGCCTCCAGCTCGGCGAGGCTACTGATCAAGGGCACCCCGTCGATCATGTCTACCTCTCCATCCATGGCCTTGCGTCCGCAGGCCGAGGGGTCTCATGGTTGCTTTCCGCAGACCGTTTCGGTCGTGGAATCCCCTGTGAGCTCTGGTGTCCTCGGCCGCATTGATGGACCCTGCTGCCCGATCGAACCGGCCGCGGCTTGCTCTGGGAATCCGTTCGTTTTGGGGTCTACTTATCCGGTTGCGAAGGGTAGGCGGGGTTGCCGTGAAAGGGTGGAACGACGTTCGGGCCGGATGTCTGCGGGGAGACCGGTGAACCAGCACGGCCCTCACCGACTTCGGGTGTATCAGGCACGGCCGGACCAGACGGCTCAGCACCGTTGCGCAAGGCATCGAGGCGTCGTTCCAGCACCTGGACCACCGGAAGTCGATTGCCATGCGCGGTCTCGTAGATCAGTAGCTGGTTCACCTGCTCCTGGCTGAGTCCGGTGATCCTGGTGGGCAATGTCCCCAGTGGGATGTGGTCATAGTCCGGCAGGGGTAGCTGGTCATGGTTTGGTACGTCGTTCATTGTTCTCCCTGGCAGAGGGGGCTGCTCGAATTCCCCAAGGTAACAGCGACCCAGGCGCTTGGTAACCTTCGCCCGCTGGTCACGGGCCGTCAGATATTTGGTTGCTTCTAAGGAAACCAAGTGACAGTTTCCTGAGCGGAAAAGCTATCGGAGTGGGAGGGCCCTGATGGATCGCGAACACGCAGAATTTCAGACGGAAGCTCAGCGCTTGAGCCGGCTATCGGCCAAGAACGGCGTATGGATCGCTCCGCGTCATCCTGCGCGCTCACCATCGGTCCTCTCGGTCGTCTGAGCCGGCAGGCCACACCGTTACCTAGCCATGCAAGACTCGTGAAGCTCTCGGACGATTAGCTGCCCCGTTGCACCCGAAAGGGAACGAACTGTCATGCGCCTGGGCGCTGGTCCGTTGATTGGTTGTCTCGTACGGTAGACACAGAAGTCGTAGTAGCAGTAAGTCCGTCTTCATTGCGGGCCGGATGGACCCTCACGGCCGACCGGCGCACTGGGATGAGGCTTGCACACGCCGCTTCGCCCTCGACGAAGGCTCGGCAGGTAGACCGTCAATGAAAGAGGCATCCATGGCCACCGGTACCGTCAAGTGGTTCAACGCTGAGAAGGGCTTCGGCTTCATCGCCCCGGACGATAACTCCGCTGACATCTTCGTGCACTTCTCCGCCATCGTTGGCGGCGGCTTCCGCGAACTCCAAGAGGACCAAAAGGTCGAGTACGAAGCCGAGCAGGGCGCCAAGGGCATGCAGGCCTCATCGGTCCGCCCACTCTGATCTGATCAAGAACCAGGCCGGCCGCCTTCCTTTGGGGA
>NZ_BAAALH010000003.1:0-49690 GCF_039528175.1 Citricoccus alkalitolerans | reverse complement strand
GGTCGGTCTTGGTGGAGGGCGGGCCCTAGGCCAATGCCACGTCGGCATCTCCGTCGTCGACGGCAGCGCTTTCGGCACTCCGGACCGGAAATTGCCGGACAGGACGGTCCGGCAAGGAATTCAGCGGTTCCCAGCCGGCTCTCTTCAGGGCAGCCGTGTAGACGTCCGGTTCCCAGTCCTCCGAGACCGGTATCGGCACGGTGTCCAGGACGGCATCCGCACCGCGCACAACCCCGTCGACGTCCGCCGTGGTGCCCTTGCCGATGAAGATGTCACTGAACCAGCCGACGGGACCGATCAGGCCGCGCCGTGTCGGATCGCTGATGCTGGCCATGTACTCGGCGTCGCCGAAACAGGCGTTGTAGTTGATCGCCATACGGCGCTTAGTCGGTTTTCCGGCCGGTGAGCTTGTCCCGGAGCCGGTCAACCATGCCCACCCCGGGACCGATGGTCTTGTGGAACAGTTCCGAGTGGGGCGCATTGGGATGCGGCCGCGTGGGAGCGATCTTCTTGGCGTTCTCGACCTTCTGTCCAATCTCGACGAGCTCATCGGCCGGGATGCTCGCCCGAAGCTGGGGGAACTGGTCAGATTCCTCGTCGTCGATATGGTGGCGCAACTGGCTCTCCATTTCCCGGACGCAATCCATGAACTCGGGGTCGGAGGCATTGATGTCCTCGATCCGCTTCATCACCTGGACAAGCTCGTCATGCTCCTTCTTATCGTGCTCGACTTCTTCGGCACCGTTCGGGAGGTGCTTCTCCATAGCCGGGTAGACGAACATCTCCTCGGCCACAGCATGGCGCATCACCTCGGCGATCACGGTGTCTGCCAGGTCGCGTCGCTCGTCGGCGTCTGCAGTGCTTTCAATCTGGCCCAGCAGCTCAAGCATGGCGCGGTGGTCGGCTGTGAGGATGTCCACGGCATCGGATTGCTGTCCATCGATGGTGTTTTCAGTCATGACAGGTATCTCCTTGGTTCGAGGCTCCTCGAGTCGGAGCCAGCGGCCAGTCGTGGGCCGGGTGCCCCTTGCGTTTTTGCATCGGGGCAAAGCCGGGCGCGTCCGGCTGTGTCGGGCACGCTACCGCTCACCTTGCCTCATCGGCAGATGGCGCGACAAGGACGTCCACACGCGATTGCCAGGCTTGCCCCCAGCTCGTCTAGGGCACCGAGTGCCACCACGGCCCCGGGAGGATACAGATCGGCACGTGGACCGGTCCTTGTGTTCGGTTAGACGGGACTTCGGGCCCGCCATCCGAGCCCCGACTCAGCCGGCGGCCTGGATTCAGTCTTCGCAATCGGTGCAGTACAGCAGACCGTCTTTCTCCTTCGCGACCTGGGACCGGTGACGGACCAGGAAGCAGGAGGCACAGGTGAACTCGTCGACCTGGGCAGGAAGCACCCGGACCATCAACTCCTCCCCGGAGAGGTCGGCACCGGGAAGTTCGAATCCCTCCGCGGCGGCGGTCTCATCCTCGTCCACCACGGCGGACTGGGTGTCGGCACGATGGGATTTGAGCGCCTCAATGGATTCCTCGGAGAACTCATCGTCGTTCTTGCGTGGAGTATCGAAATCGGTGGACATGGAAGTCTGATCAGCCTCCGCGGCGGGATGAGGCCAGTCGCCCGGCCGATGGTCATGGACTGCAGACAACACGCGGGCCGCTCCTCGTATTCCACGCCATGACCATCGGACAGCTCACCGATTCCGGGTGTCTCGGGTCTTCACGGCGGTGCGAACGCCGGGACATGATCGGACTATGGCTGATTACCTGCCAGACGTCATCTCTCGGAAGGACAGACCATGAGCACCACCCCTGACCGGCCCCCCACACATCGCACCACCGCCGAACGTGACGCCCCGGGTCGTAGCCCGGTTCAGATCGTGGCGATGATCTACGGTGTCGTCTTCTTGTTGGTCGGCATCGCCGGGTTCATCCCGGGCTTGACCACCAACTACGAGACCATGCAATTTGCCGGACACCACTCCGAAGCCATGCTGATGGGCATCTTCCAGGTCTCGATCCTGCACAACATCGTCCACCTGCTCTACGGCATCGCCGGACTGGTACTGGCTCGGACAGGGACCATGGCACGGCACTACCTGCTGTGGGGCGGCGTCGTCTATCTCTTGCTGTGGCTCTACGGCCTGTTCATCGGACACGACTCCCCGGCGAACTTCGTGCCATTCAACACCGCCGACAACTGGCTACACCTTGGGCTTGGCGTGACCATGGTCGCTCTGTCCTTCCTGCCTCGGAGGAAGCACACCACGGAGTTGACCGCGGCCTCACCCAAGTACTGATCCCCCACCACCATCCACACCATCCCCTGCGGAGAGGAGCACCATGAAAACCGCACGCGAAGTCATGACTGCCGGAGCTGAGTGCATCGGCGAGAACGAGACCCTGGAAGAGGCCGCCCGCAAGATGAAGGACCTCGATGTGGGTCAACTGCCCATCTGCGGGGAGGACAACCGTCTCAAAGGCGTCGTCACAGACCGGGACATCGTGATCAAGTGCCTGGCTGCCGGCGGCGACCCACGTCAAACCACGGCCGGCGAGTTCGCCCAAGGCAAGCCGGTGACCATCGGCGCCGACGACAGCATCGAGGAAGCCATTCAGACCATGAAGGAACACCAGGTCCGCCGCCTACCGGTCATCGACGGCCACGACCTGGTCGGCATGCTCAGCCAGGCCGACGTCGCCCGCAATTGGCCCGACGACCGCGTCGGTGAGTTGCTGGAAGTCATCTCCCAGGACTGACTCCACGGCCTCCCCTGAAGCCAGCCACAGGCCCCTGCCGGAGAACCGGCAGGGGCCTGTGGCTGATTCAACCGGGCCGGCCACGAGCGCGTCCGGCCCTTGCCCCTTGGCAGCACGAGCCCGATTCACCGAGGTCCCCGCAAGGACACGCCCCCGACCCCGGACCCCGTCGTCCTCGCCCCGATTCTGGTTGGAAACTGGGGCCGCGTGGCGCTGACGGCGTAGGAGTGGTGGCACACCGTCAGGTTGTTTAGCGGTCGAAGTGTGTGCCGGGAGGTTCAGTTCCAGTAGATGCGACGACGCCGGCCGCGATTTCGCGGAGCTTGATGTTGCGGCTCGTCGAAGCTGACTTGAGGATGCGGACCGCGTCTTCCTGGCTGCAGCCGTTCTTGCCCATGATGATGCCCACGGCAAGATCGATCGTGGTGCGAGATTTCATTGCTTCGAGCACGTCGGCTTCGGCCTCGCGGTGCTTGGCCAGGCGCAGGGACAGGGCTAGCGCTTGCGATGCTTGCTGGGCATAGTTCTGGGCGGCCTCGACCTTGGCGTCCGTGAATTTCCCTGGTTCGGCAGAGTACAGGTTCAAGGCCGCCCCGTCCCCGGCTTCCAGCTCGAAGGGGATGGCCAGGACCGAGCGGATGCCGCGCTGTGAAACGTCCCTGGCATAGTCGGGCCACCGGTCGTCATTCTGCAGGTCGGAGACCTTCACCGTCACTTGGTTTCGTGAGGCGGACAGACAGGGGCCGTCACGGTAGCCGTATTGGATTTCATCTACGTCCTGCGCCTCTTCGCTGCTGCTGGCCACGGTGCCCGCGCGCCGTTTACGCAACAGCGTGATCCCGCACAGCACGTCCTCGCCTCCGTCGGAGAGCTCATGGACCGCCAGGCGCGTCAGCGCATCCAAGAACGCTTCCACCTCATCGAATTCCAGAATCTTTCCGTACAAATACTCGTTGACGGTTGTCTTGGCTTCAATAGCCATGCTCGGGCCTCCAGCGCCTCGGTGCAGCCAGGATCCGGACCGGTCCCCTAATGTTCTGGGGCCCGCGATACGGTCGGCTGCTGTCAGATTACCTGCGGCTGTTGGCTCAACCGTGTCCCATCACCATAGCCGTGGATCCTGCCGGCGGCCGATCCGGACGTGCCGTGGCCGACAAGCCGCGGCAGAGTTTGGGGCCACATGCGGAGACGCTGCGATAGGGGTCAGAATCCGCCGGAGGCTTCACGGAGAAGCTTGAACTTTCGTACTTGGCTTGCGAGGCGGCGCACGAAGCAGCGTCTGAGCATCAAAAGCCACCGGGTCAGAATCGGTCGTTTACGGACGGGGTGTCATTTCAAGAGTCGGCGGCACGAATGCCAGGAGTCGGGTGCACTGACGCCGGGCCTTAATCACCAACGCTGTTCGCAAAGGGATTGTTTGGTGAGACGTGCTGGAACCTGCCTCGTGCATTAGGCCGAGAGCGTTCCATAGGCCAGTTGCGTCGCGGCAACACTGGTTCACGGGTACCGGCGCCGATGGCCAAAAGTTCCCCTCCGACGCCGGATTCGGCACCCCCTAGCAGGGCATCATCTACAGGTACCGGTCCGGTTTTTTCTGACGGGATGCCCCGGCGCACTTCGGGCCGTGGCAGGCCGTATGGAAGCGCCCCCCAAGGCAGCGCCGACGGGGCCTCCCGCGTTTGCTTAACACCACGTCAGGATGGGCGCTTTCATCGTCAGTGCGCCGACTCGAGGATCTCGTCCTCCCACAGCTGAGGCTGATTGGGGTCGATGATGGGGTGCACTCGGTCAAGCTTCGCCTTAAAGTCCGTCCAGTCGTCGCTGAGCTTCATGATCGTCGTGACCGAAGCGATGTGCTCGCGGAGCTTGGGGTGACCAACCTCGGTCGTGAGCTGCTGATGGAACTTTGCCTTGCGCTTCTTCTCGTCCTTCGCTCGCTCCGCCTTGATTTCATCGAACACACCAGGGGCAACGCGCCTATACACGACGTCGTTCGTCAAGTGGCCGAAGTAACTAGGCTTCTTCAGAGAAGACGGGTCGAACCGCAGTTCCCGGAGGCGAAACATCTCCTTGTAGAAGTCAACGTCGAACGTCTTCACCCATGGCTGCAACTCGTCAGCGACGTACGCCTCTAGGATCTTGGCCAGCGCATCGCGGGCGCGGACGTCCTGATATCCAGTGGCCTCGTCAATGAGTGCGATGATGCCGACGCGAGCAAGCCCACGAACAATAATCTCGGCGGCGGTAGCGATCGGGTGCTGACTCTTGAGAAGTGTGTCAGCGCTGCGAGCCGAGAGCCATGCTTCGCACACCTGAGGTAGCACGTCGGCTCGGTATCCGTTGGCTCGAACACCGGAGGGGGTGACGAAGCTGATCGGGCGGGCATCTTCGATGAGTTCGTCCGAGATGAAGGGGCGAAGCGCCTGAGCTCGGAGAATCGGCGGCAAGGTAATATCGTCGCCCGGCTTAGTGTTCACTCGCCGACTGCGGCCGAGTGCGGTCAGCATTGCTCCCTGTGTGATCACACGCGTCCCGTCGTCGAGAACATAGCACTCGATCGCGGCGTCGCCGATCATCAGTGGACGGTCGGCAGAACCAGAGATGGCCCGCTTGGGTTCGGGCGTGGCCCAACGGGCGGCTGCAGCTTTCTGTGCCGACTCCTTCCGCTGTGCGGGGGTCATCTTGGAAGCCCGTGCCACGCCGCCTTTGGCGCGGCCGCTCGGATCGGTCATATGTGCGCTCCATCCTTGTTGCGAATAATGCCTGCATAAACTATACCATGCACGCATTCAATGCTCTTATGCGTGCTAGTTATGAAGAGTATCGATGGAGCGGCAGTAGTCATCTGGTGTCAGTTTCAGAGGTCGACGGCACGGATGTCAGGAGTCGGCTGCACGAACGCCATATCTCAATCTGGCCCCTGTCCACCATGATCATGCGTGTGACTTGGATAGATACGATGAGATCCCACGTCACACTCACTCGTTGGGGGAAGTATGGAGAGGAAACTTGCCTGCACGCTGGGGCTCCTGCTGGTGGTCACAGGATGCGGATCGGGTGAAGCGGGGACACCTACAGTGGCTGCCACTTCAACGTCCGGGGCCGCGGTAACCAGCGAAAACGCGCCGTCGCCCGAGTCAGAGTCGGAACCGATGAACCTGGAGGAAGCTGGCGCCCACTACCTTCAGCACATCTGCTCAGCGAACGAGGTGGGCGATGGATACAACGATGTGCTGTTCGGGGCGGTGGACACGCTCAACGCTGGTGGCACCCCGGAGTTGACCCCCTTAACGAACGCGGCGGCTGAATCACGAGACGCAAGCCGAGATGTTGCAGTTGCCTTCTCCGCCGAGGAAGCCGAATGGCCGACCGCGGTGCAAGAGGACATCCAGACCCTTGTGGATTTTCAGTACGAGGAGATGGCGTTCCTGTCCAACATGGCGGAAGCCAGAGACGTGGACCAATACTTCACCGTCGTGGACGCCTACGAGCAGATGACAGTGGAGTCGGATGGTCCGGCTGCGGCACAGAAGATCCGCGCAAAGCTGGGGCTTCCAGCGGATACCGTCGAGTCCTGCGAGAGCTACACCAGTTAAGAGGTGTCAGCTCCAGAAGTCGACGGCACGGACCTCAGGAGGCGGCTACATGGCGTGAATCGCAGCGATAGGTGGCCGCGGTTCTCGCAGATCTATATGGCGGCTCGCGTCGCTCAACGGCGGTTACGCCGGCTGTCGGCCCCACCTTCTTGGCCATTACTTTCCTCCCTCGGACGACAACGGTGGAAGGCTCTCCATAATTTCCGTGGTCCTCACAGATACGGCCACGACTTTCTCCAGAAGATCGAGGACGAACCGAGGGTTTCCATGTTCGGTACCCCATTGATTGGGGTCGTTGACGATCCCCGAGGCTTTGTCGGTGGAGACTTGGTACTGGCGCATGACCCATTCGATCGCCGAGCGGGATCCGAGCTGATACCGGTAGGCCGCTTCCGGGATGCCGTCAACGGTGATGTTCGGGTTGAGGATGATCCGCGAGGGGGTGTCTGCAGCCTTGTGGCCGGTTGGGAAGCGCATCTTATCGACGTGGTAGATGCTGTCCTCATCCCCGAAAGAAAGCTGGTCGCCGCCCTCGGCTCGAAGAGGGAACTGTTCGACGTCCTCGTAGTCCATGTGCAGGCTGGCAAGCTCCCGGCCAGCGGCCGTGAGAGCATGAAACGCGCTGTCCGAGACGTTGGGGATGCGGGGGAGCATCTGCTTGAGCTCACCTTTGTAGCGCTGGCGATACTCCGGTGCATGCAGCAGCCCGTAGACGAAATAGAAGACATCGTCCTTGGTGACGGCCGGACCGTAGAGGCTGCGCATGTGCGCCAGGAAGGCGTCGGTGATGTTGTCAACGCGGAGGTATCCATCGAGGACATCTTCGCCGATTTCCAAAGCGCCTTCCTCGACCGGGACCCAGGTGTAGCGCGGAAAGAAGTTGCCACCGGAACCAGCGCCTGTGACGTGCAGATCTGGCACAAGCCGAGTTGCAACTGCGGTGAAAGGAACTGCTGACCCCGGGCCCACAAGATAGAACCCGAAGTTCTCGTGCGCAGCGGTTGGGAAGTACCGGCGGGCAACCGCGGGCAGGTAGACAAGGCCGTCTGAGTGGTCGATGTGCTGGCGGAAGAAAGGCCGGTATAGCGCGAGGGTGGTGCGTCCGGATTGACGTTCGAGTGACTTTCCCTTTGCCAGTCGGTCGCGCAATGAACGGTTCCACTTGATCTGGGTTTCGTCGGTGGTCACGACTCCGCCGGTGTCTGTTCCCTTAGCACGGTCCAGGTGAGTGGCTTCCTTATGCGCCTGGAACCGAGTCTGCTCGTTCTTGTAGGTAGAGATAAATCGGCTGAGATTCTCATCCAGTGCTATGCGGGACGAGTTGTACACCCAGAAGTCCCGGTTGGTCTCCAGTCCTCGCGAGAATTCCGCAAAGACACGCACTGCGGTTGACTTTTGGTCGCCGAGGATGGGGTACGTGAGGTACTTTTCGTCGCGTTGGTTGATCCAGTCGCCGTGCTCGTTTGGGGTGATGGTGCTCCAGGGGATGTGGTGGATGTCCGCTTCCTCGATGATGGCGAGCTTGTCCTTGGCGGTGAGGTAGTCGCCGATGTCGCGGTAGTGGATCGCGCCGGGGCCGGTGTGGGCAGGGTTCCGGACGAGGAGGAAGATCGCGATGGTCGTCCTTCCCCCAGAACCGAAGACGTTGCCCTTCTCTTTCCGTCGCTTCTCGCCAGCGGTTCGGGCGTTGCCGCGGAGGTTGAAGACGTAGATTTCGGAGAACTCGTCGGCGAGGGTCTTGCGGACGCCGGCGGCGGTGTTGCCTTCGATCCACCCGCCGTTGGTGACGAAGCCGATGACGCCCTCGGCGCCGAGGCGGTCGGAAGCCCAGCGTATGGCGCGCATGTAGGAGTCGTAGAGGCTGTTCTTGTTGGTGGCCGCGGTCCGAGCGGCGTAGGTGTCGCGAATGCGGGCATCAAGCGTCGGGTAGTCGACGTTGGCGTTGTCGTCGTTCGCCGAGTTCTGGCCGACGGAGTAGGGCGGGTTGCCGACGATGACGCGGATGTCCAGGCCCTTCTGGTGTTCGGCGCGGGAGTTGTTGGTCGGGAAGACCACCTCGTCCTGGATGTCGCCGTCCTCGGTGAGCTGGAAGGTGTCGGTGAGGACGATGCCGTCGAAGGGCACGTAGCCCTCCTCGGCGAGATCTTTGCCGTCGCGTTCGGCGGCGAGGTCGTGGTAGGTGGTCTCGATGTTGACCGCGGCGATGTAGTAGGCCAGCAACAGGATCTCGTTGGCGTGGAGCTCGGAGGCGTATTTGCGGGCCAGGTCCTCCGGCTTGATGAGGCCGGATTGCAGCAGCCGGACGATGAACATACCGGTTCCGGTGAAGGGATCGAGCACGTGGACACCCGCGTCGCCCAGGGTCCGGCCGAACTGCTCGCGGAGGATCTCGTTGACACTGCGCAGGATGAAATCGACGATCTCCACCGGGGTGTAGACCACGCCCATGGAATCGGCTGTCGCGGGGAAGGCCTTCTTGAAGAACGATTCGTAGAGCTGGGTGATGATCTTTTGCTTGCCGGCGGCGTTGTCGATGTCCGCGGCGCGCAGGCGGACGGAATCGTAGAACCTTTCGAGCGTCGCGGCTTCGGCGTCGACGTGCACTGCGGTGAGCGCGGCGACCATGCGGTCCATGACCTGGGAGACCGGGTTGGACTTGGTGAACTCGTAGTCCGCGAACAGGGCATCGAAGACCGGCTTGGTGATCATGTGCTGGGCCAGCATCTCGATGGCCCCGTCGGGGGTGATCGATTCGTTCAGGTTGCCCCGCAGCGCTTCGAGGAATACGCCGAACTGTGCGGCGGCGTCCGTGGCGGGGTCCTCGACGAGCTGGGTGATGCGTTCGATGTGGGCTCGGGCGATGTCGGCGATGTCCTGGGCCCACTGCTCCAAGTACTGCTTGGTGCCGACCTTCTTGACCATGCGTGCGTAGATCGCATCGCGTAGCTCGTCCATCTGGGACAGCCGGAGCCCGAGCTTGGTCTGGGTGCCTTCCACGGAGGCCGAGGTGCCGTCGTCGTTGTGATCGAACCCGACGCCGATGACATCGATCTTGGGGTTGTGGTCCTTGTTGAGTTCGATCTTGTTGACCATGGCATCGAAACGCTCGTCATGGGCACGCAGGGCCTGCAGGACCTCCCAGACGACCTGGAAGTTCTTGTTCTGATCCAGGGCGTCCTCGGCCTCCACCCCGGCCTCCACGACGACCGGCAGGATGATGTAGCCGTATTTCTTGCCCGCCGATAGACGCATGACCCGCCCGACGGACTGCACGACGTCGACGACGCTCTTGCGCGGGTTCAAGAACATCACGGCGTCCAGGGACGGGACGTCCACACCTTCGGAGAGGCACCGGGCGTTGGACAGGACTCGGCAGGTGTTGTCCTCGGTGGTTTCGCGGAGCCAATCCAGGTGGCGGTTGCGCTCCATCACGTTCATCGTGCCGTCGACGTGCTCAACCTCGACCCGCAGCAGATCGTTCACCGGCTCGTCGTGCTCGGCATCGACGTAGGCGTCGATGACCTCGGTGAACTGCTGCTTGACCTGCTGGGAGGCCTTGATGCTCCGAGTGAACGCGACCGCCCTACGCATCGGCTGAGCATCGGCGGCAAAGGCGTGCTCAGAGTCCCCCCGCTTGGCCAGCCCGTTCCAGCAGCCCACCAGACGGGTGGCGTCATCGAGGGTGAGTTCACCGTCCTGGGCGAACGCCGTCTGTAGGGCCTCGTTCACGGATTCTCGATTGACGGTGAGGATCAGGACCTTGTAGTCGGTCAGCATTCCCATGTTCACGGCATCACCGAAACCGAGGCGGTACATCTCCGGGCCGTAGGTGTCCTCATCATCCATCGACGCCAACACGGCCTGGGCCTTACCGGCCTTGGCTTTGGAGGCGTCGTCATAGATCCGCGGGGTGGCCGTCATATACAGGCGCTTGGAAGCCTTGAGGTAGTGCCCGTCATGGACCCGGACGAAAGCCGATTCGTCGTTGGCGAGTTCGGTGACGCCAGTGGTGCGGTGGGCTTCGTCGCAGATGACGAGGTCGAACGGTTCGAGCCCGGCGATCTGTTGGGCCTGGGCGACGACGTCGATGGACTGGTAGGTGGCGAACACCACCCGCATGCCCTCGCCATTGGCCCGGGCATGCTTCATCCGTTGGGCCAGGATGCGGGGCTCTGTGGTGGCTGGCAGCGCCAGGTCCACCACGGAGATCTCCGGGCTGTCCTCGGTGCGACGCCGGGCCTTGGAGGCCTTGGCATCGGAGCACACGGCCATCGCGGTCATTCCCAGACGGGTCTGGTTGGACCACTCGCGCAGAGCCTGGGACAACAGGGCGATCGAGGGAACTAGGAACAGCACGCTCCCGGCGGCCCCGACCTCCTCTTCGGCCAGACGCAGCGAGGTGAAGGTCTTTCCGGTGCCGCAAGCCATGATCATCCGGCCGCGGTCATGCTCCCGGAACCCAGCCCGCACCGTGTCGATCGCGGTGCGCTGGTAGGGACGGAGATCGTCCTGCTCGGTGAGACTGAGCGCGGTAGGGGTCTGCGGGTCGAAGTAGGTCCAGTCGACGCGGGACTGCTCCAAATCGGGCAGCCCCAGACGGCGCACCGGGACCGCCTGATCCCGGATGGCCTCTTCGGCGTTGGGTCCCCACTTGGTTGAGGTCGAGACGATGATGCGCTCGGTGAATCCCGTCCGGCCGGAAGCCGCCAGGAATGAGTCGATGTCTCCCTTGGAGATATGCCGCTCGGGGGAGTAGAACTTGCATTGGATGGCCACCAGCCCCCCGTCGCGGCGTTGGGCGACCAGGTCAATGCCGATGTCGTGGCCGGTATTGCCGGGCCAATCTTCCCAGAGCCAGACGTCGGAGAACTGCTCGGCCCAGGTCGGGTCCGTCTGGAGGAAGGCCTGGATGAACCGTTCGAATCTGGAGCCCTTTTCCGCTTCCGAGCCTTCGGCGTAGTACATGCGGTCCAGGAGGTCCATGGGTGAAGGCGCGGTAATCATGCAAGCCATTATCGTCTAGCAAGAAGGCCGTTTCGTGCAGCGGCAGGCCCGCTCCGCCGACCACCACGGACGCGGGGATCCATGAGCCGCAGGATGGGATCGAAGAACGCCGGGATCTTTCTCAGAGTCCCTCGTGGTGGTGCAATTAGACATGCAACACAATGACCCCATCATGGCCCTCGCAAAATGGCGCTGGTCTGCAGCACTCGGCATCGGGCTAGCCGCAGCCCTGACACTCACAGCCTGCACCGACCCAGGCAACGAAAGCGTGGGCACCGAGGGAGGGGTTACCAGCCCGGATACGGGCACGCCGGATGCGGTTGCGCAACCCCCCGCCGAACCAACAACGGAATCACCGGGCCCCACCGCACCGCCCAAAGAGCCAACGACCGAAGAAGTACGCCAGTACTCCACCAAGGACGGCATGTTTACCTGGACGCTGCCTGCAGGGTGGACAGTCGCCCCGGGAGAGTTCTGGGAAGTCGAGAGTCCCGACGAGACGGACTATCCGGGTCAACCTTACGAGTATGTGGGATTCCAGAATGCAGCCCAAACCATTGGTTTCGATGTCGAGACCGGTAATGCATCCATAAAGCATGGCCGTCCATGGCCGGAGCTTATTGAAGTGCTCGACGCGAAGCACATGCCGGAGGTTCCCCAGTCCGAGCTGTATGGGGAGGTTTGGTACCGAGCAGCGCTGGTCCACTCCTATGACACGCCAGGCAGTCCCGGCGAGTATGAACTATGGGTGAGCGTGGCGGAAGGGGGCGACCCGCGCGGCGCCACAGGCGACGACCTTTGGGACTCCTGGGTCTTTACCACTCCGCGTGTCGAGGGTTATGAGCAGGAGGCGGGCAACTCGTTCCTGGGCTACACCGGTCAAGCTGAGGCTGAGCAAATCACTGGTCGAGAGGGCGAGGAGGCCGTACGTGCGCTGCTCGAGACGGAAGAATACGCCGAGCTCCGGGACGTCGCCACTTCAATGGTGGTCGAGATACCTTGAGGTCGGACATCACGGGCCTCTCAGCCAGGCCCATTGTCGACGTCTGGGCACCACGGGGCCGCGGTGCCGGCCATGGGGTCCCGTCCGGCCCTGGGGTGGAGAGCGGCGGGCCGCCTGCCAGGTTCAGGGCTGCGGCGTATCGTGCCAACGCAAGACGGTGCTGGGGGTGTGCGCCAACACGAATGCCCTGCTGGACGCGGCCGGAGTGCCGGCCCTCGATTCAGCCCCGTCCAGACGATCCATGGCATCAGGGGGTGGGCGCAGACATCGCCCTTCATGCCGGCCTGGTCTGCACGCAGGCCAGCTGCTGGGCCAGCTCTTCGATCTTGTCGGGGCGGAATCCGGACCAGTGATCGCCGGTCTCTGTGATGATCACGGGGGCCTGCATGTAGCCCAGGTCCCGCACCCGCTGCAGTGCTTCGGGGTCTTGGGACAGGTCCACGGTCTCGCAGGCGACGCCCTTCTTCTCCAGGGCCCTGTAGGTGGCGTTGCACTGCGCGCAGGCCGGCTTGCTATAGACGGTCACGGTGATCATGGTCTGGTCCTCTCGGATGGAACTGTCGTGGTCAGTGGCTGTGGATGAGGTCGGGGTCGATGCCGTCGCCGAACTCGGCGCCGGGGAAGCAGCGCGGGTGGATGCCGCTGGTGATCTGCTCCCGCAGTCGGTGATCGAGCTCGGGCAGTGCGTCCTGCACAGGGTGGCCTTTCATCAGGGCGTCGGCCCCGGCCTGGGGGACGGTGATCCATCCCTGCTGCCCACAGAACGGGCACACCGGGGTCAGGATGTCGGCACAGTTGTCTTGCATGCTGTCGTAGATCGCGTGGTGACTCATCTGGGGTTCCTCTCACCGTCGGGGGTAGGTTGGCCCTCTCCCCCGTTGTTTTTTGCCTGCTGGCGAAACGCAGTGAGCTGCCCCGGACGGAGCCGGCAGCAACCCGCAGGGCGGCGGAAGAAGAAAGCTTGGGAAGGAAACAAGCGACCGAGGAACGAGGGAGCGCCGAGCCAAGGTTTCTTCAGGAGCCGGCCCCGTAGCGCTAGCGGAGGGGCTTGTGCCGGTGGAGCCGGGGCACATAATCCGAAGGACAGCAGCAAAAAACGAAGAAGAAGCCGGCCCGCCAGGGCCGGTACCTGGTCCGATGCCGTCCCGGCGGACCAGGAAACCGTCGGCCGCTTGCGGCCGCCCTTGTTGTCCACAGGACCCGGCCGATCACGACCTTGCGACAGGCTCTGACGTTTAGGCTCGTGTCCATGGGTCAGGTCAGGCGGGCTCACCCGGAGTGGGTGATGATGGCCGATGCTGGCGTGCCGATCGCCGTGATCGCCCGGCTCAATGAGGCCGATCCCAAGTACGTTCGGAATTACATCCGCCAGCGGGGTGAGGCGTTGCGCGGCGGTCCCGCTCCTGCCCGGTTGTTCTTACATGATCGGCCCCGACCACGACCAGCGTATTTACCGGATCCGGATCGGCGCTGGCGGGCCCGATTGGAGGAACTACAGAGATTCTTGGTGGCACATCAGCGCCGGCCTCATGCCAGCGAGCACGACACGAACCGTGACGTGGGGGATGAGTGGGCGTTGGCGCATTGGCTGACGATGCAACGCTCTGAGGAGCGCCTCGGCCGTCTGGCCGCGCACCGGGCCCGACGGCTGGATCAGACGCTGCCGTCCTGGCGTATCGATGACCGGGCTCTGGCCGCCGAGGCCGCATGGCGACTGAAACTCGTCGAGGTGTTGCGCTTCCACGAGGCGCATGGGCGTCTGCCGCGCCGCAGCAAGAGCTCGAGTCCTGAGGAAACCGTGCTGGCCTCGTGGATCGAGGGACAACACGACCGTGACCGAGCCGGCACGCTCGATCCCAAACGCGCATTCTGGCTTGACCGCCAGGTGCCGGGCTGGAAAACCGCCCCTCGCAAGCGGCCCTCGTTCGAGTCTGCACCGTCCACCTGAAACCGGATACCTGCACTGTCACCGATATAGGTCCTGACAGCGGCCATGAGGAACCGAAACAGGGATTCGCCGGGCCGTCGGCGACCGTCAGTTATCACCTGTACGATTGCCAATCGAACATAGTTTCGATTCATTGGGGTGGAGAGTTGCTGGCTACCAAGGTCCGGGCCCTGGCTGAGGGGCTAGACGACCAACTCCGGACGCGCGTCGAGGACGGCGTGGTCATGGCCGGCTTCCCCTCGCCGTCCCAGGACTACACCACCGCCGAGATCGACCTGACCGAGCACCTGATGCCCAACCGGGCCTCGACGTACCTGGTGCGGGCTCGGGGACACTCGATGACCGGTGCCGGGATCTGGGACGGCGACGAACTCGTGGTCGATCGCTCGATCCGCCCCCAGCACGGCCACGTGGTGATCGCCGTACTCGACGGCGAGCTGACCGTGAAACGACTCAGCATCGGCACCGACGGCCGCGTGGTGCTCTCCTCGGAGAACCCCGCCTATCCCGACATCGCCGTCCCTTCCCTCTCGGACCTGCGGGTCTGGGGCGTGGTCACGGTGGCACTGCATCATGTCTCCCGCGCCTCGTGAGGCCATGATCGCCCTGGTGGACTGCCAGAGCTTCTACGCCTCGTGCGAGCGGGTCTTCGACCCCAGCCTGGAGAACCGCCCAATAGTGGTGCTGTCCAACAACGACGGCTGCGTCGTCGCCATGTCCCAAGAAGCCAAGACGCTGGGGATCCCGATGGGGATCCCGTGGTTCAAACTCGAGCCCATCGCCGCTGCCCAGGGCATCGTGGCGCGATCCTCCAACTACGAGCTGTACGGCAGCATTTCGGCCCGGGTCATGGAGGTCATCGGCCGGCACGCCGCCTGGCAAGAGGTCTACAGCATTGACGAGTCCTTCATCAGCCTGCGCGGCACCGTTGAAGAGTTGATCCAGGCCGGCCGACGCATCCGTCAGGACGTGGCCCGCTGCACCGGGGTTCCGGTGCGTGTGGGCATCGCTCCCACCAAGACGTTGGCGAAGGTCGCCCTGATCGGGGTGAAACGCTCCCGACCCCTGTCTCAGGTCGGGGTGTGCCACTTCGGGGCCTACTCCCCCACCCAACGGGACACCATTCTGGCCAGCATCCCCGTCATGGACCTGTGGGGCGTCGCCGGGCGCCTAGGCCGGCGCCTGGCGAATCTGAATATCCATACCGCCGCGGACCTCGCCGCCCAGGACCCCGGGCAGATGCGGCGGCGGTTCTCGGTGGTCGTGGAGCGCACCGTGCGCGAGCTGCGCGGCACCCCCTGCATCCCCCTCAAGGAGGAACCCCGCCAGTACAAGGACCAGCTGATCTACTCCCGCAGTTTCTCCGAACCGGTCACCACCACCCCGGCCATGCGCCAGGTCCTGTCCATCTACGCCCAGCAGCTCGCCTCCCGACTGCGCAACGCCGGGCAAGAGGCCCGGGTGCTCACGGCCTGGGCTTCAACGTCACCGTTCGCCACGGACCAGGAGCCCCATTCCCCTCAGATCAGTGCCGTACTGCCGGTGCCGACAGCCGAGCCGGTGACGATCGCACGCGGATCCTTAGGCCTGGCCGAGCTGATCCGCCCGGGCACCCGGTACGTGCGGGCCGGCGTCGTACTCACCGATTTGCGCCCCGCCGGCCAGGCCGAGACCCTGCCCGGCCTCGGCCCGCCCGGTGAGGGCCGCAACCTCGGCCCCACTCTGGACGCCGTGACAGCCCGCTTCGGAGTCGGGAGTATCGGGCTGGGATACGGAGGCCTCGGGGAACCCCCGTCCTGGCAGATGCGCCGTGCCATGCTCTCCCCCAGAGCCACCACCCACTGGGAGGAGCTCGTCACGGCCCACCTGTAAAAGACCCCCACGAGCCCCGGAACCAGTAGTGCGGCGTCTTCTTCTCAGTGCTCGCTGCGCCGCAGATTCATGATGCGCCAACCGGCGGGCACTCGTCCACGGAGCGTCGCCACTCCTGCCTCGTAGGACTCGGCTTCAGCCGTCAGCTCATCGATTCCTCGATCGCCAGCCCCGGTGTCATCGTCGGGGATGGTCTCGGTGACGGCGGTGATCTCCATCCATTCAGCCTATGCGCCCTCGGTCCACGGGGGCGTGTGCGGCAGACTGGGGCCCATGTGCGGACGGTATGTGATGGCCCGGGCCCTCGGAGACCTGGTAGCGAACGCCGGTGCGGTCGGGCCCAAGGAAGAACTGGCGCTTCGACCGAACTGGAACGTGGCCCCGACCAGCGAAGTCCCCATCATCTTGGAACGGGCAGTCGAGACCGAAACCCGCCGGGAGGTCCACGTGGCCCGGTGGGGCCTGGTCCCACCGTGGGCTAAGGACATCGCCGTCGGCTCGAGAGCCTTCAACGCCCGCTCGGAAACCGTCTCCTCGAAACCAACCTTTCGCGCGGCAGTGAAGGCCCGGCGATGCGCAGTCCCGGTCGATGGGTACTACGAATGGCTCAAGCCGCCCGCGGATGCGCCCAAGGGCACACCGAAGCGGCCCTTCTTCGTTCGCCCCGCAGACGGTTCGCCGATCTACTTCGCCGGGCTCTACGAATGGTGGAAAGACCCAGCAGCCGCGGAGGACGATGAGGGCCGGTGGCTTCTGAGTTGCACAATCCTCACCGGCCCCTCCCCCGAGACCGGCACCGACGAGCCGACCTTGGAGCAGCTGGCCGGTCTGCACGACCGTCTGCCCCTGCCTATGGACCGCGACACCATGGACACCTGGCTGAAGCCCGAGAAGCTAGCGTCCGCAGACGAGGCCGAAGCACTGGTCGAGGAGGTCCGGAACCAGGCCTACCGGACCGCCTCAACATGGACCCTGACCGAGGTCGGGACCGCCGTAGGCAACGTGCGAAACAACGGGCCGGAGTTGATCCAGACCGTGCAGGGTTCCTAGGCGGAACACTGACATACGTACAGCCTGACGCTTGGGTGCACCGGCAGCGTGTGTCTTGGACCATGGGGGACGGTACCGGCTTGGCCCTGGGGTCCATCCAGTGGTGCCGAATCAAGGGGCCCGGCGGTGGGTACCTGCGGAGGGGTGCTGTCGTGATCCTGCTGAGCCGATGGGGGTGGGTGCCGTTTCGGCTTTTGCCCTTTCCCGTATCCGGTCAGTGTCTCCGGTTGTTGTCCCGTGTCGTTCGATCCCGGGTCTCCGGCCGGCTCCTCGAAGCGGTGAGCCTGGTGCGGGTTCGGGTGACCTCGTCAGCGCCGGGGACGGGCGCAGTTCCGGCGCGGAGAGTTTCGAGCGCGTCGCGCAGGTAGGGCAGGGCGTATTCGACGTACCCTCGCCCGGCCGGGTGAATCAGTTCATCGTGGATCAACCGTTCACGGTAGACCGACTGATACCGCCGGTCTTCTCCCATGCGGACGGCGATGTCCGCGACGCGGGACGGGCCGGTGTCCTCGAGCATGGCGTTGAGGTAGTCGAGTTTCCTGCCGCTGATTTCTCGGAGAGCGGGCCGGTGAACGTTCTTGACCATCTCGCGGATGACCTCGGTGCGAATCTGTTCGATGTCGCCGATCTCGATGGTGTCGGCGTTGCCGGCGTGGGTCCAGGCGCGGGCCCCGACGAGCTGGATGAGGTACGGGTAGCCCTGAGAGACCTCGCCGGCGCGCACTGCGGCTTCGGGGGTGATGGTCTTGGGAGTATCGGCCACCGTTTGGCGAATGGTTTCGGCGGCAGTTCCGACAGGGACGCTACCGAGCTCTACACGGTGGGCTCGGCGCAGGAAGGTGGTCTTGTCGTTCTCCAGGAGGTCATCGAGGCCTGCACGGATGCCGGCGGCGACGAACCCGACCTGATGCCCACGACGGGTGAGGTCCTGAACATGCTGGGTGACCTCATGCAGTTGCGCGCGGTCGACGGACTGCAGCTCATCCAGGGTGATCAGCAGACCTGCCCCGGTGGCGTCCAGGATGCCGGCGAGCCGGTCGAGGAGGCGGCCGACGGGTAAGGCTTCGCCGTCGTAGCGTTCCACGACGTCACGCTGGGCAGAGACCCCGGAGAGTCCCGCGCCAGTCAGTCGGGACCGCTCAGCCTGAGGGTCACTCTCCCGCAGATGCTCGACGATCTCGGCCCGCAGTTCGGCCACGAGCGAGCTGGAGGCGGTGTGCAGAGTGATACACGTCCACCCTGCATCGGCGGCGACCGCCTCGAACTCGGTGAGCAGCACGGTTTTGCCTGCTCCGCGAGCTCCGGAGATCAGGACATTGCGTTGACCGGGCAATTCGCCGGCCACGGCCTGTTCGAACTCGCGGATGACGCTGGCCCGACCAGCAAGAATGGCTGGGCTCTGCCCGAAACCGGGGGTAAACGGATTAGTGACTGTTGCCATGAGGTGCCCTTGTCATGTTAGACCTTGTTAGACATTCTCAGCGTGTTAGACAGCGTTAGTCAATCCTAAGGACCGTCCAAGTTATCCTCCGGCGACCGGACGGCGACCTCAGCCTCTCCCTGTTTGAGGTCTCACATCGGCGCAGGTGACCAGCCGAGGCGTTGCGTGTCCATTACCTTGTAACTGACAAACTCTGTGAGTTCCGGACTCTGTGAGCCACGATCGCGACGGAGTGGACTGCGTATAGCGCGCTTCGCCCCCCCCCCTTTTGAGCGGCCGACTGTCTGCCCCAGGAGCCTTGTCAGGAAGAGAACGGCCGACCTCGGCGCACCATGCCCGGCATCTGCGTGAAAGGTTCCCCGTCGTTGTAGGCGGCCTCCAAGCGGAGGGTTTCGCGCTCCACCGCACGGGCGATGAAGTCCGACCAGCTGGTCGCTCCGGTGACCGGAATGGTGTGCACGTAAGCCGCTCGAGCACGCAGACGCTGCTCGTTGTCCTGGTAGAACGTCACCTTCCGCGGCTTCTCCTCCGCTGTCTCAGACACCGCAGTCGGTGCCGGTGTCGACTGCTGGTCCTGTGTCGGCGGCGGCATCGGAGTCGGCTCCGGGGTCGCAGGGGGTGCTGACGGGGCGGGCTCGACAGGTGCCGGCTGCACCGGGTCAGGCGCTGCCGGCGTCTTCGCAGTCTTGTCCGTCACCACCGGCGCAAGTGCATTCGATGCCTCTTCGGCGGCCGCTGACTCCCCCGCAATCAGGTCGTTGACCACGGAGGTGGAGCGGGCCTTCTTCAGGCCGACGCGGCGCAGTGATTTGAGCGCGTTGGCGCCGTCCTCTCCCCCGCTGCCTCTCGACACGTTGTCTGACCGGCTCACGAGTTGCTCCCCTCCCAGATACGACGGGCTACCAGTTTCATGGGCTCAAGCGAGGTGTTGGCTGATCTGCCGTAGCTCATCAGCGGGCGAGCCTCGGCATGGGCCAGCGCGAAAGCCTCACGGGCCGGCAGCGAGGGTTCGACCACGGCGTCGCCGTAGGTGTTCCTAATCTTCAGCGCCCAGTTCTCTTGGTCGCGCAGTCCTCGACGGAGGCGATTAAGAACGATGCCGGCCACCTGAAGGTTCTCATTGAACGCTTCCGAGACCTCGACCATGGTCTTGGCGATCTCACCGATGCCTTCGAAGGAGGAGGCTCGCGGCTCGGTGACCAGGATGGACCAGTCGGCCGCGGTCAAAGCGTTGACCGTGAGCATGCCCAGCGACGGCGGGGCGTCGATGATGACGATGTCGTACAGCTCCGAGACCCCGGACAGGGCCGAGCGCAGTCGGAACTCCCGGGCCAGCATCTGGTCCCGTTCCCGGGCTGCCAGGTGCCGTTCGGCAGCGATGACGTGGGGTGCGGCTTTGCCGATTTGCCAGGCCTCCCCGGCTTCGGTGATGGCGTCTGCCGCGGCACCGGCCGGGACGCGGAAGTTGTTGTCCGGGTCGCCGTAGATCACGTCGTTGAGGGTGAACTCCGGGTCAGTGACGGCCAGAGCACTGGTGGCGTTGCGTTGCGGGTCGGCGTCGATGAGGAGCACCTTCTTGCCCTCATGCAGGGCGTAGACCTCGGCCAAGCCGACGGCCACGGTGGTCTTGCCCACGCCGCCCTTCTGGTTGCACACGGCGATCACTCGGCTCACCCGGTGCCTCCACTCCTGCTGGTAGGTCCCCGGCGCGGGCAGCTGGAGGCAGGGGGCAGGCACTGCAGAACAATGCCGCTCCCCCGTCGTCCGGCTACGACGGGGCAAGATCGCCTGGCCCGAGACCGGCACCGCTGCTGCGGCCCGATCGTTCACGAGCGCGATCCTGTCACAGGCTAACCCGAAGCCCCGGGCGAACACCCTCACGAAACGCCGATATTGACGGTATCAACGCCATGGCCAGCAGTAACAGTCAGACAAGCTTGGCTGGCAATGCTGGTATTACTGTTTGGTACCCTGGCCAGTGATCGCCTCGTGATCGGTCAGGTTAGCTTGACTGTCATTGCTGGCATTACTGGCATTGCTGGCAATGGTATCTTCACTCGCCGAAGACTGATGGCAAGGTCTCCCCCCACCGGCCTTGCCGGTTGTGCCATCAATGCTGGTTTCACCATCACACATCTCCATAATGCTGGCATTATCGGCCTCGACGCTAAAACTGCCTAGGGATCATGAGCCGCTTGTTTGCAGCTTTAGTCGGAGAGGAAGATGCTGGTTCCGCGCAAAGGGCCTTGCCAGCATTACCGGTCTCACTGACTGAAATAGCCCTTTTGCTGGCACTACCGGCGAGCTCTGCACAGATGCCCTCGACGGCATACTTCGCGCAGGCCGCTTCAATATCGCCTGCGCTACTGGTATTGCTGTCAGTGCCAGTCGTGCCGTCAATGACTGCTTGCCAGTGGAGCCAGCAAAGCCAGCAGTGCCGCTTCACTGTCGAAGAGAGCACAGCAAACATGACCCGTTAGACCGTCAACGCCGGGATGGCCGGTTATGCCAGCATTACCGTTCGGCATTCACGGCCGTTGCCGACGTACTCCGATGAGCGATGCGCGGTCCACGGCGATTCTCACCACGTCGGCGAACCATCATGGCGGCGGTCGGCAGCCCTCCGACCGGCATGGCGCAGACGAACCCGGAGGCTTGAGCGACCTCGGTGCCGGGTCGACGGGATGAAGCCCACAGTGCACGCAGAGCAGGTGGGGACGGGCACGCTCCAGCGCACAACGCCACTGGCTTGGGCGGTCGCCTCCCGTCCCCTGCTCGTTGCATCCCGGCCGCGAGGTCCGGCACAAAACGGCAGACCCACGGGGCGGAGCCCAGGACGCCAGTGGGGGCGGTAATGCTGGCAATGCCATTAGTACTGGAACAACCGCCGTCGTTGACCCTGAGGCTGGCAAAGCCCGCAGTCCCAGCAATACCAGCATTGCCAGCGAGGCGCCCCCAGGTCCCGGGTGAAGTTCGGGCGGGCTTCCGCACACATGGCAGTCGGACCATCCACTACGCAGGAGCTCAGCATGACGATCACCGCCAATCCAGCACCAGTCGACCTCAACGCCATGGTGTCCGCACTCATTGATGGCCGAGGCGAATGCCTCACGGGTTTCGATGTGGAAGCCATTGTGTCTATGGCCTTCTTCGCCGACTGCCTCCGGTGAGGCGACACCGGTCGTGGGCATCGGGCTCTTCGACAGCATCGTGCAAGCCAGCCGCGTTTTCGAGCGGGGGAGCGTGGATCGGGGCCTCGCCGACTCCATTGCCAGCTCGACCGGTAATGCTGGCATGACCTCCACCCTCAGCAACCGGGTGCCGGGGGAAGGCGAGGTTCCGCTGTGAACAGCATCCTCTTCGGAGATGTCGAAGTCACGCCGGTCCCGCAGGTCGCGACCCTGCGCACAGCCGGCACCAACGCGTTGGCTACCGTGGGTCTTGGGCTTGGGTACCAGCCGGCCGATACCCAGGAGGACTAGGCGGCGTAGGCGCATTTATTAGTGGGTGACTGGTCACGTTGACATGCTGAGAGCGCGACACGCACTGAAGCCCTGACCGATGCGCAGTGGGCACTGCTGCGCCGCAAGGGCGTCCAGGCGGTCATCCCGCAGAGGGTCGACCTCTACCCAACCGGCCCCGCCGCGTGGCCAGGGGCGACCGACCGGTCTGTGTCGACACCGAGGCCTACAGACGGCGCAACGTCGTGGAAGGTTCCTTCAACGTGTTCAAGCAGTGGCGGGGTTTGGCCACCCGGTACGACAAGCTCACCCTGACTTGCCGCGGCGGTGTCATGCTGCCCGCCATCACCATCAGAATCAAAGCACTGGTAGACATCCCCCGATGGGAATCAGGTCTGCCACATTCACCGCGGCTCGGCCGACGAAAGATGCAGGGTATCCGTGACGTCGACCCACCGCACCACATCAAACACACTCCTCGTCAACAGACACCTCATCGTTCGGGGAGAACGCGACGCTGCTGGCGCGCCGTAAGCGCCGCGACTATGGCGCCCAGGTAGGGCACCGCAATAGCAAGAAGCAATAGGCCCAGACGGAGCAGAACCGATAGATGAGGGGCCCGGATTACTTTAATGACGGCCCAGAGCAGAAGAGCAAGGCAAGCGACCGCGGCCAGGGTAGGCGCGATCCACACCTCGGGCCTGAGGACTGGGTTGTTGGTCATGCCCCCATCCTCTCAACAACTCGGTCATCGACACCCAGCCGCTGTTTGCACCGGTCGCCATTCTGGGAGACAGGTTCTAGGGTCTGCAGCTGTACCCAGGCGGTAGCCTCAGCCGGGTACGAGGGTTGACTCCCATGGGTCCGGTGGCGGTTCGACCAACTCCCACAGCAGGGAGGCGTGCGCCAGGTCGTCGATGTACCCGGCGGACTGCGCTGCGGCACGTGCCGCCAGCCAGCTGTGCCAGACGGCGCGCTCGGCCCTGTACCGGGCGACCTGCTGGAAAACCTGCTCGAGGACGCCGAGTTGCTCGGCCAACGCCTCCAGGTTTGCGTCACTGGCAGTGGGGGAGAGGCTCCAGAGTCCGGCGGAGCCGGTGCACAGCCGCCATGACGCCAGCACGTTCAGCGCATCGTTGACCGCGGTCCGCGACAGCCCAGACTCCTGGACAAGGGTCTTCACCGGCACAGAGGTACCCAGCATCTCCAGGGCCTCGAACACCAGGGCCTCAGGCATGCCCAGTGACCGAAACACTGGGCGCAGGGCATGGATCTTCCCCGGTCGCCACGACCGTGCAGCAGCGGCCTGTTCTAGGTGGTCAGGTACGACCAGCCGGTAGGTGTCTGCCTCCGTGCCGTGACCCTTCTGGATGAGCGCAAGCAACGGCTCCGGGTCCTGGACCAGTTCGCGGAGATGGCGAGAGACCGTGCTGGCATCACTGCCGATGGCCACGGCCAGGGCACGGACCCCGAAAGCGACCACGACATCGCCGGTCTTCATGCAGGCTTCCGCCACGGCCCGGAGCAGCAGGCGCTTGGTGAGCGAATTGCGATCACTACCCAGCCGGGTATCCACGACCTTTAGGGCGTTCAGCCAGGTCCGCACCTGCTGGGAGGCAGATACTGAGGGCCCCCCCTGTGTAGAAGGCTGGCTTGTGTTGGATTTACGGACAGGGCTCTGAGTCGCGAATCTTTGGGCCTCAACCCAGTCCCGTCGCAGCGCTGCCTGCCGATGGGTGGGGGAGTAGCGCGAGTAGAACTGGGCCAGGCCGGGCCACACGCCGTTGAGGATCCTGGCCTGGATGTCGACGAGGCCCAGTCCGGACCCCGCGGCGTTGACCAGGACGGCCTGCCGTGCCTCGGAGGCCGAGGCGTACCGCGTGTGGTTCCACGTCCCGTCGGTGGCTGTGCGCAGCATCTCCGTGGACATGGTCCGGCCCGAGACGGCCACTGGGCCGGACGCATCGGCTGAGACCACCCCATCCGGCTCGGCTTCGTCGTACCGGTGGGCCCGGACCATGGCCCGGTACTCGGACAGCTCCTCCCAGAGCCGGTCGAAGGCATCCTGACCGTTGCGGTGGGTGGCGACGGCCACCGCGTCTTCCAGGCCCATCTCCAGCTGCTGGTGGCCGCCGGCACGGTGAACCGACCCGGGGGTGCGGATGCATCCGCTGATGATGGACCGGTGCGGTGAAGGGTCCAGGGTGGGGCAGGCGATCGCCAGGGCCTCGACCAGCTCACGGGCCACATGGAAGGGCACGGGCTCGCGTAGTGGCACGTAGACGTGGCGCCCACCGGAAGGGGACCGGTCGCGGATCCAGGAGGCGCCGGCGGCGTGCAAGAGGCCCGTGGTCGTATGCACGTCTGACAGGACGGCAGGCTCCCCACCGGTGGCGGGTTTGGCGTCGAAGTCCAGGCACAGGGTCCGGCACATCCCGTCACGGGTGTGAATAAGGACGGCTGCTGGACGGACGGGTGGCTTGGCCAGGATCTCGTGCAGGTCGACCTCGGACCGGGCCGGGTAGTTGCGTCCGCCGTCTCGGGAGACGCGGACGCGGTCGCGGCCGCCGAGTGCGGGGGCTAGGGCTCGCCAGATGGCACCGTGGTCGGTTCGACGCGCGGGGGTGCGTGATGCTGGCAGTCCCTCTTCAGGCTGCGTTACGATGGCGATGTTCCTTCCGGGAACGTCAAAGCACCGGTACCCACCGTGGTGTGAGAGTCAGGTGGGCCGGTCAGTTGGCTAAGTGCATATCGAAGTAGTGATGGAGCCTTGGGCTCTACCTCCTTCTGGTCGGCGGCCCTTGCAGGGGCCTTCGGTCTACTGACGTATCGGATTGCAGTCCGTTCCGTCGAGGTGAGGTGTAGTTACACGATGTCCGGTTTTCCGGCGGGCCCCGGCAACGGCCCCTGGTGTCCGGCTTCTTGATGGGCCCGCTTCTGCGGGCCCATCTTTTTGTCCGGAGTGGCTACGCGATCCGTTGCCCCTCCTGGGTGAGGTTCGCGGCGATCAGCCGCTCCACGTACTCAGACACGGTGAGGTTCGACTGCTCGGCTTTCGACTTCAGTCGTGGCTGCAAGTCCGCGGGGATGCGTGTCCCCACGAAGGCCCGGTCGCCTTTGGAATCGGACCGTCGTGTCGTGGCTCGAGCCGTCGAACCGTTGCCGGAGGTGGTGACGGATTGCTTCATCGCGTCGCTCCTTCGATGTCTGACTGGTGGTTGATGCCTTCGAAGTTACCACCGTGTGATTCACCTCTGTGCCAGTGCCCATGCCGCATCTTTCCGCCCCAGCACTGGGATGGGCTGCCCATCGCCGAGCGCGTCGTTGCCGGCTCCGGGCTGGCTCGAACCGACCGGCAATGCCTCCAGAAACGGCTATGGCGTCAGTGCTGTCATTCCCGTCATTGCCATTCATGCCAGCATTACCGGCTATGCCGCCAGCGTGGTGATTTCTGATGTGGGGGAGCATCCTGTTACAGGCTAATTTCTGCCTCACGTGGCTGTGTGGAAGACGCCGTTGATGGCAATGCCAGCATTGCTGTGCCGCGGCAGATCTGCAGCCGGTTCCGGGCACGCCAGCATTACCGCTCTGCTCCTGCCCAGGGCCGGATACGCGCCCGGACCAGGGGAGTGGTCGGCGGCCCGGGCCGGGATGTGGCCCGTGTGCCTCAAGATCGGCCAGAGATTTTTTTCTCAGCCGCTGGCGTGTTGGGCGTGTCGTGCTCTCAGCGGCAGTCCGACCAGGCGTCACCGCAGCGGGGCCGGCAGGATCGAAGTGAGGTTGCGGCCGGTGGAGTCGATGGTCTCGCGCTGCCGGAACTTCGCCGGACTCGAGATCCCGGCCCTCTCCATGGGGTCGCCCAGGACGTCCGAGACGTTGTCGCGGCGCAGCCAGTGCGGGGTGGCTGCCAGCATGGAGGAGGCCTGCACCATGGCGTCCACATCGTGGGCAGGTGCCAGGTCGATCCCGGCCAGACTGGCCGGCTGCCAGCGGTCGGCTCCGGTACCGGTGGGAAACCAGCAGGTGGTGTCCATGAAGCGTTTGGCGACCTGGTGGCGGGCCGGGAGGTCCCAGTGGTGGGCCGCCGTCCGGCGCCGGTGCTGGCCAGTAGGTCCGGTGTGGAGTATTTCTCCCCGTACACGGTGCTGCGAGCACGGGAGCGTAGTTTCCGAAGTAGCCACCTGTCCGTGGGACGACGGGGTTAGTAGCTGTAGTCATGAATTTTGTTCTCCTCGGTGAACTCGAAGTAATACCTGCGGGGTTGTGTTCCCGGTTCTTCGGGGATGTCGCTGCCGTCGGGGGAGTCCCAGGCCCACTTTGCGGTCACGGAAACACCGGTCTCGCTGGATTCAGTGGCGTAGTTGAGCTCGACGTTGGGCACCGAGGTAGCTCCGCGTTCGGCGGCTTCGAGCCATTCGGCTCCGGTGGCAGGCCGTTCGGGGGCGATGACGACCACGGCTCGGTCCTTGGTCATCAAGGGTCGGGCCCGAAGTTCAGCGGCGGTGCGGTTGAGGTCCTCGTCCGGGGTCCAGGTCGTCATGATGCGCGCGGCTTCCAGAGCTATCTGTTGGCGATCGCTGACTCCATCTGAGACAGGCTCGTCGGAGACTGCGGGGCTGGTAGCGGGGGAGGTTGGGGCCGTGGTGGCTACGGGGTCGTCGCGGCTCCACGGTTGAGTGAAAGCCAGCGCCACTCCAACACCAACCAGTGCGGCGAGGACTGCGATGGCAATGTAGGCCAGAAGCCGGGTGCGGTTCATAATGCGATGCCCATCTGGATCAGGATCGGATAGGGGTCCAGGGCGTGCTCGTAGGTGGGCCGAGTGTCGTCGGCTACGGGTGCGTTGATCTGGAAGTGCAGGTGCGCCCGTGCTGAGTTGCCCGAGCTGCCCTCCTGGCACAGCGGGGTTCCCGTGGCGATGGTGTCGCCGCGGCCGATGTGGAGGGTGTCAGGGGTGCAGTGGTGGAACTGGAAGACCAGCCCTGGGTCATCGGTCATCCGGCCGACGACGTAGTGGCCCTGGTACTGGTTGACCCCGGCGTCGGTCACGCGAAGGTCGGTAGGGGCCACAATGGTGGCCCCGCCTCCGGTGGAGAAGTCCAGGCCACGGTGGGTGGAGACGTATTCGTTGCACGCCACCCCAGCTACACAGCCGCGGTACCCGTAGCGACTGGTCAGGACACCACCGGGTAGGGGGTGGGTCCATTCCCCGGTGCCGAGTTCGCCGATGACGGATCCGCCCGGAGGGGCGCAGTCGGCGGAGTAGTCCAGCTGGGCCAGGTCGTTGATCTTGCGGACGTAGGCCTGGGTCTCCGGGAACGGCGGGACGCCGTTGTGCTGGAGCACGGCTGCGGGGCCGGCGTTGTACGCCGCCAGGGTCAGGTCGACCCGCTCGGCCTCGGTGGTGCCCAGATGCTGGACGTCTGCGCGGATGGCCTTCATATACCGGCCCAGGGCAGTGATGCCGGCCTTCGCGTCGAAGGGATCGGCGCCTTGGCCGTACTCGGCCCAGGTGGCGGGCATGAACTGCGCGATACCGCGTGCTCCGACGGGGGAGCGGGCCTGGGGGTTCCAGTTCGATTCAGACTGGATCTGGGCGGCGACCAGCGCCGCCGGAACCCCGGCCTCGCTGGCTGCTGCACTGACGTCTTCGCGGTACTGCTCAGGAATGCCGGCAGTGCTGCCACCGGCCGGAATGCAACCGGTGTTAGCGGCGGGAGTGGGCTCGTCCAACATCATGAGTATCACCGGGATGAGGATCAGCAGCCCCACGACGGCGGCTGCTGCGCCCATCGGTAGCAGGCTGCGAGAGTGGTTCACGGCGGCTTGTTCCTCAGAAACCCTGGGCCACGGCCGCGGCGGCCGCCAGCCAAGCCCGCTGGGTCCCCGAGAGCAGGGCGTCATAGCGGATCACCCCGCGCACCAGCGCCGGGTCGTAGGGCACACGAATCACGGCGCGGACCAGAGGTGCGAAGCCATCGGCGATGCGCTGGGCCTCGGTGCGGGCCTTCTTCAGGGCGTCCCCACCCAGGCCTCGGCCGGCGTCAGTGGACTCGGAGACGATCACCACGGCGCCCCGGGCCAGTTCGGCGTCGTGGCCGCCTCTGGCTTCGAGGGTCTGCAGAGTCAACAGGGCTGCCTCGGCGCGGTCTTCCATCGCGGTGACCGGGACGACGAGCTGGTCGGTGTGGTCGATCATCCGCCGCCAGTTCGCCGATCGGGCGGTGTTGCCCGAGTCCATGATGATCATCCGGTAGAACCGGGACGCCACCTGGTGGGCGAGGTCGACTTCCTCGGCGGTGACCTCATGGTCGCCCTCGTCGTTCTCATCGGAACGCAGCACGTCGTACTTGTCGGCCGGCTGATGGTGCACGAAGTGAGCCAGGTCGGCGGTGGAGGTCGCCGGGGACAGAAGCCGGGTGGAGGAGTCCACCAGGTCCAACACGCTAGCGGTGTGCGGGCCCTGCTCGGTGCGCCAACCCAGGGTGCCCTGGGACTCATTGTTGTCCCATGCCAGCACAGGACCGCCCCCGTAGCGGGCGAGCACCGCGGAGAGCAGGGCCACGGTGGGGGTCTTGTTCGCGCCGCCCTTGCGGTTGACCACGGCCACGGTGCGTGGGCCGGGCCAGTGCTGGGACACGGTGCTCACATCTTTGCGTTCGGCCAGCTCGGCCGCCGAGGCAGGGATGCGCAGACCAAGGGTGTTCAGGGCGGCCCGCCAACCCCGAGAGGCCGGTTCCGTGGCTTGGTCTGGGACCAGGAAGGTGGTGTCGCGCAGACTACGCCGAGTCGGAGCCACTGGGGTGTCCGTCGACTGGGGTGCGACAGCGGCCGACGCGGACGGTGCCGGGCCGGTGGTGGCGCCGGTGGTGATTAGGGGGTTGGGCCGGGACGGTGGTGTCACCGGTGTGGCCGGTGTGGCTGGTGTGGTCGGGAGCGTGGCCATGGCCGGTTCGGCCTCCGGTGCGGGCTGCTCCGCGGGAGTGATGTCGGTGGTGTTCGCGGCGGTGGTGGCCACGGGAGCAACCGTGGGCGGCTGGTCGAGGGGGGTGACGGTGCCGGTGGGGTCTACGGCGAGCCAGGTTGGCGGGGTGTCGTCGGTCTGGGCGATCAGTCGGGTGCCGTCGCTGCGGGCCCAGCGCACCAGGTGTTCGATCACCGCGTCGATGAGCTGCTCACCGGCCGGGCAGGTGACTTCTGTCGTCTCCGTGTCGGTGATCAGGCTCGCGCGGGTGGGGGAGTCCATCTGGATGCGGATCATCACTTCTCCTTGGAATCATCAGCCGGATCGGCGGCTGGAGTGTCGGCCGATTCGGAGCGGTAGAGCACGGTGTTCTCGAGAGTTTCCGCGACGACGTAGCCCGCGTCGGCATTCACCAAGTCAGGAGCGGGATCCTCGTCGGTGAAGGTCTCCCACGACTGAGGGATCGAGTCCGGAGAGGAGAGGTCGAGGCTGGCCGGGTCCGTGCGGCCTGCCAGCCCGTAGGCGGTGGCGCCGTCAATGGTGGAGGTCTCGAAGCTGTGCAGAGGACGCAGCATCGGCCCTTCGCCCCAGGTCAAGGCGAGGGTGTCGAAGGCGGCAGCGCGCCCCTCGGCCTCGATGAGGGGTTGCTGACGTTGGTCCGGGGCCTGCGGCACCTCGGCGGTGGCCAGGGTGACCCCGTCTTGAACCTGGATGATGGCCATGACGGTGGAAGAGTCCTCGGTCTTCCAGCCCAGCAGGGCATGGTCGGCGTCGAGCATCCACGACACCACAGGTGCGCCACTGGCGCCGGCCGGGGGAGTGAAGGAGACTCGTCCGGCCACGGTTCCGTCAGCGTTGACGGTGTAGAGGCTGGCCTCGGCGGCGGTGATGATCTGGTTGTCGCCGGTGACGGTCAGGGCGCGGGAACCGGCGGGGATGACCACATCGGTAAGGCTATGCCCGGCAGCCGGGATGCCTACGATCCAGTGCTCTTTGGCCACCAGGGGCCGTGCCCCTCGAACTTCGACTCTCCAGCCTTGTTCTACCGGGATGGTCGTGGCCGGGACGGTCGAGCCATCCTCGGGGGTGCGGAGGTCCCACACGCGCAGTTCATTGCCGGCTTGGGCCACCAGAGAGGGAGTGCCGGCCCAGTCGGTGTGCACAGCCGAAGTGAGGTCCTTCGGGGCGGAGATGCCGCGCCAGACCGGCCGGCCGGTCTCCGGCGCGCGAGCGGTCAGGGTGCCGTCGGGATCGGCGGAGAGAATGTGCCCAGTGTCCAAAGCCGTGAGATCGGAGTTCTCGGCCACCGGCACGGACCAGGCCGAGCGTCCGGAGAAGGCCTCGGGCAGGGCCACCGGGATCTGCTGGTCGGCTCCAGGAACGACCCATCGTTCCGGGGTGCTGTCGCCGGTGATGGACAAGGCCACGGCGGTGCCGAGGCCGCCGAGGGCGAACACGGCCAGGGTGCTGGCCCCGAGGAGCAGCCAGCGGCGGCGCGGCCCCCGCTGTGGCTTTTCCGGGGTGAGGTCGGCGACGGTGGCGTCGTGTACGTCTCCGTTGGCGGTGACCACCATGTCCCAGGTCTCATCGGTGGGGGAGAGCACCCGCACCCGCACGGCATCCAAGCACAGGCGCTGGACTTCGCGCACCACGGCAGCGATCGCCGCCTGCCGGTAGCCCTCACCGGGGGCGGGCTCGACCGGGACCCCGTTCAGCTCGGTCCGTTCGGTGGCCTCATCCAGCCATAGGGTCAGCACTGGAAAGGCCGGCACGGTCTCTAGGTTGAACTCTGGCTCTGCGGTTTCGTCCACTACCCCCCCCGAGGTGGAAACGTCAGTCCTTGATCTCGTCCGCTCTCAGCAGCCACTCCCGGAAGTGCTCGCGTTGCACGCGGCGCAACCGCGGTCCCACCGAGATCGTCGGCAACCCTTGTTCTTTCATCCACCGCAGGACGGTGCCCTGGGACACCCGCATCAGCGTGCAGATGTCATCGGTGGTGAGCAGGTCAGGCTGCCCCTCCAGAAGTGAATCGACCGCCGTGGCATCGTTCATCATCACGCTCCATTGTCCTCACGAACGCAATAGGTTCGTCAAGCGCAAGACACGCAATATAGACAAAAGTCCATATTGACGCCTCTGACGCGAAATGTTTGAGTTGACTGTATTGGCCAATCACATGCTAAGGGGATGAGCAGAAGTGGCCCAACGGGGGAACCCTTTTGTCGTCGCGCCCGAGAACTCTTCGCAGAGTCTGGCTGAGAACGACGGCGGCCTCGACACCGCGGCGCTGTATTACGGGCCGACCTCACCCGAGGACATCACCGTCGCCGCCGATCCGGATGCCGCGCTGTGGCCACAGACGACCGTGACGGACTTTCGTCAGGTGACCGTCTTCGGCTTGCATGGGGGAGCGGGGGCCACCACGGTCGCCTCCCTGTTTGGGGACGACACCGTCGATGCCGGTACCGGTTGGCCGGTCGCTGGCGGGTGGGCCCGCCCCCTGCCGACCTTGCAGGTGTTGGCCGTGGCACGGACTCACTACGCCGGCCTGGCCGCCGCCGAGGCGTTCACCCATCACTGGGCCGCCGGCCAGTTGCCTTCCTCGACCCTGTTGGGGCTGGTGATGGTCGATGACGGCCCCACCCTGGCCGACGGCCAAAAGAAAGCCGTCAAGAGACTCCTGCGCAAGGTTCCCCGCGGCGCTCACCTGCCGTGGATCGAGGCCTGGCGGCACGTGCCGCCGGATCCCGGGCGACTGCCGCGCAGGCTCACCAAGATCATCCACGCCTTCCGCACCCCTAGATAAGGAGACCCACCATGCTGATGGACCTGATGGCCACCGCCTCGACCTTCGCCAGCGTCATCCCGAACCCGACCCCCGAGCAGCCTCCAGGCACCGAGGGCATCACGACCCTGCTGAACTGGATCAGCTGGATCGTCATCATCATCGGCGTGGCCGGCTTCCTGGCCTCAGCCGGCTCCCTGGTGTTCGCCGCCTTCACCGGTCGGGAGATTCAAGGCCTCAAGGGTCTGGCCATTGCGATCATCGTCTGCGGGCTCGCCACTGGCGCCGGGGCGATCATGCGCGTCTTCGTCTAACGCACTCGAGACACCGAGCGACGACACACAGCGAAGGGGGCCACCATGGCCAAGAACAAGAACACCGACTCAGCCCAGGCCGGATTCGGTCTGGGGTGGTGGGTTGCTGGCGGACTCCTGGTGGTCCTGGTCGTCGGCATCATCGTCGGCGTGGTTCTCTGGCCACGCGACACCACCGCCGCACCGGAGAACACCACCACACCGACGGCCACGGAGCAGGCAGCCACCCCTGCGCCTCCCCAGGCCGTCGCCGCATGCCAAGCCAGCAACGTGGACCAAACCGTCCCCGCCGAAGCACCAGACACCGTCTGGAAAACCCATCCATACGAGTGGCTAGTTCCGACCTCCGAGCGGTACGGGCCCTCCACGCAGGAGGGAAGTTTGTGGAGTTGCTTTGAACGGTCTCCCGCAGGCGCCGTCTTCGCAGGCCCGAACCTGTTCGCCGCCGTCAGCGCAGGAGAGGAAGAGGGCGCGGTCCCCGGGCCAGGTCGAGATGCTGCCATAGAAAGCGTGGGGGAGGGTTCATCTGACTACGAGCGTGCCGTCTTCGAGGGTTTCCGCGTCCTGGCCGCCGACGAGGACAGCGCCACTATTGATTACTGGATCACGGCAGCGGGGGCCAATGCTTCCGTGGTCATGGAAATGGTCTGGGATGAAGAGGCCGGGGACTGGCGCCTCGACCTTGAAGGTGCCGGCAATCAGCCCCGGACATCCGTCCTCCAGGACACCAGCGGTTACGTCCGCTGGCGGTAGGCGCACATCATGGCAGGTTGCACTTTCGGTGACCTTGGTTGCGTCGCAGGCGAAGCCGCGAACGACGCCTTCGAGAATATGGTCGAAGGCCTCTATGACGGGGCTGTGGAGATGGCCAAGATTATCGGCACGTGGTGGATGGAGGTTCCGCCGCCGAACCTGGAATCGGTGGGACTGCTCCTGCTTCAGCAGGACTTGAGCTGGTTCGTGTGGGTCTTCGCCGTGATCGGCTTCCTCTTCGGCCTGGTGCGGTTGGTGATGACCGAGGACGTCCGTTCCGGGGCACTGAACCTGGCCAAGCCGATCGTGAACCTCGTGCTGGCCACGGGGGTCTACATGGCCGCCGTGCCGATCCTGCTGACCGCCGGAGACGAGACAGCCCGGTGGCTGCTGGACCGCTCCACGGAGGGCAACACCTCAATGGACATGTTCATCCCCTCCACCACTGTCTTGGCAGGGAACACCGCGGTGGGGTTTGTCATGTACTTGTTGATGCTGCTCGGAGCGCTCGTGAACTTCATGTTCATGATCTTCCGGAACCTGATGCTGGTGATCCTCATGGCCTTCATTGCCTTACTGGCGGCCGCCTCCGGGACAGAGACTGGCAACCAGGCTTGGCGCAAGGCCAACGGCTGGCTGCTTGCCCTGCTGCTGTTCAAGCCGATCGCCGGAGGGATCTATGCTCTGGGCTTCCGGATGATGATCGACGACACCGACCTGTCCCAGGCTTCCGACCTCGGTGTCGGGATGGCGTCGGCTGTCACTGGATTGTTGGTCCTCGGTCTGACCGGCCTAGCCCTACCAATGTTGATCAAGTTCATCGTCCCGGCCGCCGCTGCCGGTTCTGGCGGTTTCTCCGGCGGAGCCGCCCTGTCCGGGGCCGCAGGGGTCGCCGCTGGGGCGGCCGTGCTGGCCGGGGGCCTGGGAGCTGGAGCAACAGCCGCCCGGGGCGGCGCCGGAGCAATGATGGCCAGTGGTGTCAATCCCGGTGCCGGACCGGCCGGCGCCTCCGGGCCTGTCCCTGGTGGGGGCAATCCGGACGGCGGTCCGACTTCGTCCGGAGCCGGACCTGCCGGGGGAGCGCCCTCCACCACCGAGACCACCGCCGGGGGATCAGATGGAAGCCCGTCGGCCAGCGGCGGGGCCCCGGGTGGCGCCTCTTCCGGGAACAGCACCGAGGCAGCGGCATCGACCAGGTCCGCTGCGGGGGGATCCGCCTCGGGTACGTCGTCTTCGACGTCTGCGGCCGGGGCAGCCTCCGGCGCTGAGACGAGCACCGGGGGCCGGGCCGAGACCGCATCGACTGCCAGCGGAACTCAGGCTGCCGGTGGCTCGGCTGGAACCGCCGCGGGCGGGCCCTCCGGGTCTGGCCGGTGGGCTGAGGCTATCAACCGGTACACCCAAGCCAGTCATGCCGGGGCGCAAGCCGCCGAGGGCGTCCGGGTCGACCGGGCCTTGGACGATGAAGGAGACCGAGCATGAGCACGACCGAGCCTGTCCGGATCGAGCCACAGGTGTTCGGCAACCTCAGCGTGCCCCGCCGCTCCGGGCTGGGCGGACTATCGATGGGCGTGAGTCTGTCTCTGATCCCGGTGGTGTTGCTGAGCATCTTGTTCATGGCCACGGGCCGCTGGTACATCGCCTTCGCCCTCGTCATGGCCGTCACGGTGGCGGTGCTGCTGCTGAAGGTGACCAAGCGGGACGGACGCAGTATCTACGGAAGGATCGCCTTGCGACTGGCACAGCGCATCAAAGAGAAATCTGGCCGCGACGTGTACCTGGCCGGTCCGACCGGTAAGGGCACCCCCGACGGGGCCACTCGCCTGCCCGGGGTGATGGCTAAGTCTGAACTGGGCGAGTTCACCGATTCCTATGGCAACGCCTTCGGGCTGATCCGGGTCGCCGGGGCCGGGGTGTATAACTACTCCGTCGTCATCGAGACTCACCCCGACGGGGACTCTCTGGTGGACCAAGAGCAGATCGATCATCGGGTGGCCGTGTGGGGTTCCTGGCTGACCCAGCGAGGCCTGGACGAGGGCATCCGCGGGGCCTCGGTGACCATTGAGTCCTCCCCGGACTCCGGGCTGCGTCTGGCAAATCTGCTTCAGACCAACCGCACCGATTTGTCCCCGGACTACGCCCGTGCGGTCACCGACCGCATCGGGGAAACTTTCCAGGGCGGGGCCCCGCAGTTGGTGGCCCGCGTGAGTGTGACCTTCGACGGTCGCCGTCACGATGGCAAGACCGGCGACCGCGGCTGGGCGGAGATGGCTGAGGAGATCGGCACCCGCCTGCCCGGGCTTGTCGGAGGTCTGCAGGGCACCGGGGCCGGGGCGGTGCGGGCGTGTACCGCGCAGCAGATCACGGACTTCACGCGCGTGGCCTATGACCCGACGGTGGCCTCCCTGGTGGAGCAAATGCAGGCCGAGGGCGGTACCGACCTTCAGTGGGAGGATGCCGGACCCTCGTTCGCCCAGGACTCCTTTGAGCACTACCGCCACGACCGGGCGGTCTCGAAGTCCTGGACGATGTACAAGGGCCCGGAAGGACACTTCACGTCTAGCTCTCTGAAGCGGGTGTTGGAGCCCTCTCCGGGGCTGCTGCGCAAGCGCGTCACCTTGCTCTACCGGCCCATCGCGGCCGAACGGACCACCGCCTTAGTGCAGCAAGAACAGAATGACGCGGCCTTCGCCGGATCTCAGACCCGCCGTAATGCCCGCGCTGCCCTGCGACAGGCTGCCGCAGCCAAGACTGCCTCCGAGGAAGCCCAAGGTGCCGGGTTGACCCGCTTCGGTTTGGTCATCACCATTACCGGCACCTCGGAGGAGGACTTGAAGGTCTGGGACAAGCGCATCCCCGGGTTGCTGGGTCCGGCCCGGTTGCGGATCCGTCCCGCCCTGGCTAACCAGGCCGTGACCTTCCAGGCAGGCCTGCCCCTGGGGTTGGTACTGCCCGATCACATGCTCATCCCCGACACCCTGAGGGAGTTCTTCTGATGACCGACCTCCAGACACTCCCGGATACGCTCCCCGGAACCGCGCTGACGTTGTCCAAGAAGGACCTGGCCCGGCTCAAGCGCGAGGATGCCAAACGCCAGCGCGCCGCACGCCAGTCCCGTCCCAGGCTCACCGAACGCTGGCGTCAGGCCCGGGAGGTCTCCCGGCACCGGCCCGGCCCGCGCGGCTGGAGCCGGGCCGGCGGCGGACCGGTGGACGTCATCGAGGCCCCCTTCGAGCTGCAGGGAACCACCGTGCAGGTGTGCGGGTTCTACCCGTTCTCGGCCGGGGCTGGGTTGCCGGTCATCGGCGCCCCGTTGGGCTATCACCTGCGCCGACGCTCCCTCGTATGCGCCGACCCTGTCTCTTGGTTTCGGGCCGGGGTTATCTCCAACCCTTCAGCGTTCATCCTTGGGCAGCCCGGGCTGGGAAAGACCTCCATGGTGCACCGGTGGATCACTGTGCTGGCGGACTGGGGCGTCATCCCGATGGTACTGGCCGATACCCGCCCGGACTACGTGCATACCATCCGCGACCTCGGTGGTCAGGTCATCCGCTTCTCCCCGGGCCAGGGACACATCAACCCGATGGACCTGGGCCCCATCGTGGGACGACTGACCAGCATTCAGGATGCCAGGGAACGGGGCAAAGCGCTGGAGGAAATGGCCTCCCGGCGGCGGTCCCTGATCGCTGGCGTCGTGGGCATGATGCTGGGCCGCGAGCTAGCCCCGCATGAACGATCGGTGATCGCCACAAGCCTGTCCGACCTGGACCCGGAGCTTACTACCCCTCCGCTGTTGGGCGAGGTCATCGCGCACATCAGCGCCCGGCCGCAAACACTGCGGGCGGTGACCCTGACCAACGACAATGACACCGAATATGACCTGCGCGTCCGCGAGGTCCTGGACGCATTGATTTCTCTGGGTCCGTCGGGGATGTACGGGACGATGTTCTCCGAACCGACCTCCGAACACATCGAGGTCGGCCGCCCCGCCGTGTTCGACATTTCCGGAGTCAACGAGAACGACCACGTGCTCATGGCCGCCGTGCAGTCCCTGTGCTGGAACCTCGGCTCAGCCACCGTCAGCGCGGAAGCCTATTTGGCGGCCGACGAGGGACGGCGGAGGAAAACCTACTTACTGGTGATGGACGAGCTGTGGCGGATCCTGCGAGCCTCAGCCGACATGGTGCACTTCATCGACTCCATCACGCGTCTAAACCGTGGCCGGATGATGGCCCAAGTGATGGTCACCCACACCATGAACGACCTCAAACTCGCCGAACCGCATTTGACCGCCACCGCGTGGGGATTCGTGGAACGCTCCGCGATGGTGTTCCTCGGCGGGCTCGCCGAAGGCGAGATGGGCAACCTGCGCGAAGTCTTCAACCTCTCCCGCGCCGAGGTGTCCCAACTCTCGGACTGGATCGCCGAAGCACCCGTGGACCAATGGACCGGTCGGGCAGGATTGCGCCCAGGGGCCGGAAACTTCCTACTCAAGACCGGCAAGGAGGCAGGAGTACCAATGCACGTGCAGCTGACCGACCTGGAGATCGACAACACCAACACCAACCGCGACTGGGACATGGTGCAGTGATGCTCGCCGACCCCCGCCCCGGCAGGCGCACCCAGCCGGCCTCGTCTGAGACCGGCTGGGTACTGGCCGCCGGCCTCCTCACTCTCGGCATCGGAGCTCTCGGCCTCTGGGTCTTCGGCGCCTGGATCGACCCCACTATCGGCGGCACCTCTGGCGGCCCACTTGACGTCCTCATCTCCCAAGCCACCGGCCACATCCCGGTCGGGGCCTGGCAGCTCATCGTGTTTGCCGCCGGGGTAGCCGTGTTGTTGGTCGTAGCGGCCGCCTTCCTGGTCGTGGTGCGCCGGGGCCAGAAGAACGGGTCCAGGATCGACCACCTGGCCTCCCAGATGGCCAAGGCCAAGGAGTTCGACGCACTCAACGAACCCACCATAAGCAAGGACTCTGAACGGCTCCGCGCCACGTCCGCTGGGCCGGGGGTGCCGCTGGCCAAGCTGGTCAACAACGGCAAACGACTCTTCGCCTCGTGGGAGTGGGTTCAGATCTGGCTCATGGGACCCCGCGCAGGCAAGACCACCAGTGTGTGCGTCCCACAGATCCTGGAAACCCAGGGGCCTGTGGTGGCAACCTCGAACAAGCGTGACCTCGTGGACATGACCCGCGGGCCCCGGTCCCGGACCGGGGTCGTCTGGGTCCACGACGTCCAAGGCATCATCGGCGAAGAACCCACCTGGTGGTGGAACCCGCTGTCCTTCGTCACCGGAATGGAGCGGGCCGAAATGCTCGCGGACATCTTCGTCACCTCCGCCACCTCAGCCGGCTCCACCCAAGACGCCTACTTCGAATCCGACGGCCGCCGTCTGCTGTCGATGATGTTCTACGCCGCCGCCATCGGGGGCCGGCCCATCACAGACGTGCACCTCTGGGCCCAGAACCCCGACGACAAGGCCCCCCGAGACCTCCTGCTCGAGCACGGACACACAGCAGTGGCCGCCTCGCTGGGCAAGATCCAGCAGCTCACTCCCAAGCAGCGCGACGGGGTCTACGGGACCATGCGCCCCTGGGTCAACGTGCTCTCCTACGACCGGGTCGTCCCCTGGGTACGCGATACCGGCCAGCTCGGCCGAGCCGAGTTCGACCCCAAACGGTTCGCATCCTCTACCGACACCCTGTACCTGATCTCTAAGGAGGGCGCAGGCTCCACCCGCGCCATCGCCGGCGCTCTGGCCGTGGCAGTACTGACCGAGGCCGAAGAGATTGCCGCACTCCAGCCCGGAGGCCGGCTCTCCCCGCCGATGACAGGCGTGCTCGATGAGGTTGCCAACGTGGTGCGCTGGCGCCAACTACCCGACGTGTACTCCCACTACGGATCCCGCGGAATCGTGCTGTCCTCCTTCTTCCAGGGCTGGGATCAGGGATTGGAAGCCTTCGGGGAAAAGGGCATGAAAAAGCTCTGGTCCGCCGCCAACATCCGGGTCGCCGGCTCCGGACTCTCGGACTCGTCGTTCCTGCCGTTCCTGTCCCAGCTCATCGGCGATCACGACGTCATCCGCCGCACGTCCTCCACGCAGAAGGGTGGACGCTCAGTGTCCACCGCCATCCAGCGCGAACGCCTCCTGGACGTCAACGACCTCGCCGCCTTACCCCGCGGCCGCGCGGTGCTGTCCACCTCCGGGCTGCCCCCGGCCCTGGTCGAGCTCCAGCACTATTCCACCCAGCCCTACGGCAACGACGTGACGGCCTCGAAGGACTACTACGAACGGCGCGCAGCCAATCAACCCGCCAGTTAGGGCCTGCACATTCCGCTATGAGGTTCGACATCAACCGTCTTCGGACCTTACATCGGCCATAATGGGATTGATTATGAAGATCAGCGAAATGTGGGCCGAAGCGCGGGAGCACGGCTGGGCCTCTGGACAGGGAAGCCTGGCGGAAGTCCAGAACCAGTGCCTTTCACTTGAGTGGAAAACGGTAGCGGGCCGTTCAGGTGAAAACGGTCACTCAGTGCTGCGGCCAAAAGAAAAGTCCGAAGCCCATCAACGATCGCTAAGTGCGGTACATGGGCTCGGCTCCCAGCCTCTCCACGTGGATGGGTCTCATCTTTTGGATCCACCAGACGTCGTCATTCTGACCAGCTCAGAGCCAGCCATCACGCCCACCCTGTTGTGGAACCTTCCGCAAGCCACATCCGCAAGGCCGCCCTTAGCCCCCTGGGAGGATCTTGCCCACGGGATCTTCGTCGTTGACACCGGCAAGGGTCAATTTCTTGCCACCGCTTGGGATGACGAGACGGAACGGGGATCCCTAAGGTTCGATCCAACGATCATGCAGCCGTCCGATAGCCGAGCAAAGCGCGCCTATGACTACCTCAGTTGCGCGAGCGATAACGCACATGCTTTCGAATGGTCCGCGCCGCAGCTCGTGCTCCTAATTGATAATCGACAAGTACTCCACGGAAGAGCAGCTGTGTCCGCGGGAGACGACGAGCGACGGCTGGACCGCCTCTCATACCGTACGAGTGACACGTGATACCGGCATACGACCATCAGGCCCTCTGGTTGAAAGCCAAGCTCTTTCTTAACCGAGCGATGGACGATTCCTTTGAGCGACCCTTCGACGAGAGGACCTTGTGGGCGAGCTTGGCATTGGAACTTCTCGGCAAGGCTGCACTGGCCAAGGTCTCGCCCGTTCTTATCGCTGAGCCGAACTCTGAGGGGAAGCACCTGTTGGCGTCAGTAGGCCTAGTTGAGTCAGAGGGCACGTTCTTGACCGTCGGGGCTAAGACCGTATTTATGCGCTGTTCTCGGGCATTCGGTCCTTTCGACAACTACAAGGCGCAACGAATCGCTCGAAACCGGAACGAATACCTCCATTCTGGAGGGATGGGTACAGCGATTCCTCCTCGCCTTTGGTGGCCCGAGTATTGGAGCCTCGCCAGCATCCTCGTATCAGCCCAGGACCGCACTCTCGAGGACTTAGTCGGCACCAGCCGAGTTAGAGGCGTCGAGGAACAGTTGGAGAAAAACAAGAAGTACATCGAAGAGCGAGTGGAGTCTCTACTAAATAGAGCGAGAGTGCGCCACCAACAAGAACGAAGTGGGGAAATCTCAACCCGCACGCTTAAGTCTTGGAAGACGTTCGATCAAAAGCGGTGGGACTTGCAGTACAGCGGCCCGACTACCTGTCCCGCTTGCGGAGGTCAGGCAATGCTCGAGGGTGAACAAGTTGAGAACATCCGCATCGAGGATGGTTTCTGGCTTCCCCTCGATGAGCAAACCAGCGAATTTCACGGGACCGCCCTGGGCGACGTCATCGCTGACCACCTCTTCTGCCCTGCCTGTCAGTTCGAACTGGATAGCTACGAACTCATAGAAGCCACCGAGCTTGATCCATGGTTTGAAGTCGAGGATTCTGAATTCGCCTATAAACTTGAAGAACAAGAGTACGGAAACGACTAAACTACTGTCGCTTAGGTAGTCCAACTCCGCCGATTTACAACCGATACTTCTCTGCCTCGTCCGAATGCACTCCGTCGTCCGCCATATCAAATTGTCTATCAGGTACTCGAAGACCCCTTTATTGCCCGTTTGCTCACGACGAGCCTGCTTTTAAAACCATCCTGGGGGCGTGGGGGCGACCTCCCACTGTGCAGGGACGTCGGTGGACCGGGGCGGGTCGTAGTCCCAGAAAGGACCGTCAGGGTCGGTTATCCGATCCATGATGGGCCAGAGGTAGTCCCGGAACCAGGCGGCGGAGGCCATGGCGTCGCCCCACCGCACTTGCTCCCAGGACTCCCAGAGTGCTTCTAGGACGGTGCCGACTTCCTCATACCTCCACCACTGGGGGTCCCAACGACGGGTGGTGAGGTTGCGCCGGTAGTGAGGCAGCAGCCAGCCCTCGACCCAGGCTCCGGCGTTGGGAAAGCACAGGGGCCGCTCTTCCTCGGCCGTCTCGGGAGTCTCGGTGGCTTGATCGTCGGTGCTGCCGAAGTCCACGGTCATCGGTTCACTCCGGTCTCTTGGCTGCGGCCGGCAGAGGCGGCATTGGAGACGGGTCGCTTGCTGGTCTTGGACGGGTTGGTTGCGATGCGTTCAGCGGTCGAGCGGGGGAAGAAGTCGGCTTGCTGGGATCGCACGGTCGCCAGTTCGGGGGTGTTGGCGTGGCGCTCGATTTGGGCCAGCTGGGCGTCCGTGACTCGCTGGTATTGATTCGACAGCCGCCCCCCGGTCTGTTCCTCAGCCTGTGCACGTACCTGGTCCTGTCGTGCTTCGGCTCCGTACCGGTCTGACAGGGCTAGGTGGGCGTCCTCGTCCACAGCCTTGGCGTCGGCAGGTTTCGCTGCCTCCTGACTGGCGGCCTGATCGGCCTCGCTGGGCTGTGTGCTGGCATCCAGCTGAGAGTCGGTACCCGGCTGCTCATCTCGGTCGGTCTCCTGGTCCGGTGTGGCCGTGGGGGCAAGTGCCTGGTCGGCCTCTGCGTCTAAACGCTGTCGGGCGAAGTAGTCGTCCAACGCATCACGTAGGGCCGCGTGCCGGTCGACCAAGGACGTGGGGTGGTCCTTGTTCATCAGCTCCAGGTTGATCCCGTAGTCGTTGCGCAGGACGTCGGCGGCGTGCATCCATGCCCCGCGAGCCTCTGGGTGGGAACCGGAGAGGTGCGCGGCCACGGTGACGCGGTCGGCGATGGATTCGGATCCGGCGGTACGCCAGAACTCTGGGTTGTACATCTCCCGATTCACCATCGCGGCGACCGTGGACTCGGCCCGGGTCTGTTGGTCCGCCTGGGCGGTCCGCTCGGCGGCTTGCATCTGTTCTCGGCGGGCCTGGGCGTCACGGAGCTGCATTCCGGATCCCATCGCCACGCGCAGCATGTTGCCGAACTGCGCGGCCATCTCGGATTCTTCCTCGTTCTCTGCCATGTCCCTCTCCTATCGATCCATTCCGGTATCCGGTCGGGGCCGGGTGAACTGTTGGCCGCCCATCCTGGCACGGGTCTGGCTGGGTGCAGGGGTGTACTGGGCCGTGATGACGTCCACGGTGCGCATCAGCGCGGCGGTGCGGCTCGCTAACTGGGGACGGTGCGTGGCCAAGGATTGCGTGGTCATCGCCCGGGAGAGCCGGTTGGCCTGGGCCAGCACCGCAAGCCACCCACGGGTGCTGTCCTTGGTCGCAAATCGAGCTCCCAGGCGCACTGCGTGCCTCACGTTGCCCCGCCCTTGGGCGGCACGGGCGTACTGCTCCGAGAGCTGGGAGAACGCACCCGGCTTGCCTCGCTCGATGTGCATGGACAAGCGGGCGTAGATCGTGGACAGGTCATCGGGCCCGGTGCCGGTCTTGCCGCTGAGCAGCCGCTCCACTCGTGCCGGGTCGAAGGCCGCCACCTGCACCGAGGACCAGTCCCGCTTGGGGCTGTTGTGCATCGAGGCCAGCAGCGTCTCGGCCGGCCCCTTTCCGGCGCCGTCGAAGCGGCGCAGCACGTTGGGCCAGCCCAGGGTGGCATCCAGTTTCGACGGCGAGTACCAGACCGCTTCCTGGGCCTCGCCGAGGGCCACCTTGTACCCGCGGATCTGGGTGGTGGAGTCCTTGGCAAATGAGGGTGCCACCCGCACGTTCAACTCACTCAACCGCTCGATGTACTGGGACGGAGTGGCGACCGTGGCCAGCGCGGTGCGCATCCGCCGGCGAAGCTCCGGACGAGGAGCCTGGGGGTATCCCTCGGCGGACGCGCGAGCAATCTCGGCGGGTTTGTCCCCAGACAACCCGCGGGCCACCTGACGGGACTCCAGCACCGCCAGCCCGTGTTCCTTCTCCAGCTCCCCGCAGACCTTCTGCGCGCGTCGGTAGTCATTATGAATGTTCGCCTTGGTGCCGTCCTCGCGGACCAACTGCACGGCGATGTGGATGTGGTCGTTGCCGGCCTTCGACGTCCCGTGGTGCACGGCCACCCAGCGGGAAGACTGCGCCCCATCCGGATCGATGAACCCCATACGCTCCACGAACTGGCTGGCAAGGGTTCCCCACTCGGCTTTGGACACCTCACGATCGCCTTTGGCTAGGGATAAGGAGCAGTGCCAGACATGGCCGTCCTTCTCGGCGACCTTGACCTTCCGCTGGGACGCTTCGTCCCACGCGTAGACAGGGGCCTTCACGTCGGTGCCATGCGTGCGCCGAGGGCCGTCCAGGATCGCACCGATACGTTGTCCGTCCTCGACGGAGAGCTCCTGTCCGGACTGAAACTCGATCAGTACCCGGTCGTCGCCGGAGACCACCATTGGGGTGGTGTGCTCGTTGGACCGGCCGGGTCCAACGAGGTAGCTCATCAGCCCGATCATCTGCCCGCCGCGGACCACGTTCGGCATCATGGCGTGCCCCGATCCAACGCCAGGGCCTCGATCGTGACATCAACGTCACGCAGCACCCCGCGCAATTCATCCAACGCCCCGCGCACATCCCCGTGCAGCTCTCCGTCGGTGTTCAGCCCACGGGCGATCTGATTCAGGTTGTTCCCCACCCGGGCCAGCTGCCCGGTCATCACGTTCAACGCGGTCAACACCCGGCGACGATCCGTCGCCGTTTCACCGGCCGAGACCGCCAGGGCGGATTCCTTCAGCAACCGGGGCACGGACACGCCCTGCTCCACGGCGGCCAGCGAAAGAGCCGCATCCTCAGAGGCAGAGAGCTTCACCACCCGGCGCGCCGGACGGCCACCGGTCACGTTGGCCTGACGCTTACGCTCCGCCACCGCACCCACCCCGTCTCCTTGACCTAAACGCTGATGTGGACCTCCAGCCCAGTGCAACGCCGCTCACCCACGAGTGTCCCACCGACCGGCGCGCCAGCGCAAGGGCGCAGGCCGATTAGGGCACCTAACCATATAGCTTGCTCCGGCTCCGCCGGTCCCGCTGCCGCGGGCGTCGATGCGGGCTGCCGCCCGCCGTCTCTCGACGGGAACGGAGCGTTCCATTCGGCCGTGGAGGGTACTGGTCCGTCAGAACCGGTCAAGCATCCGGGCCGGCTTTCGCGGCATATCCTCACTCGCTCGTGCCTCGCTCCCTCCGGTATTCCACGTCCGGCCCTCCCGTGCTGGACCGAACCTGACGGCCCGAGTATTTCGGTCTTCGCCGAAAGGAACGGCAGCCAGAGCAAAGCGACAGGAGAGTTCTCCATGGATTCCACCACCTGCGGTTTCCAGACCGCCCTCGAAGACTTCCTCGGCGACGACGCCGGCGACCAGGTCCTCACCTACGCACGGACCCACCGAGCCGCCGAACACCTCCAGGGCTACCCCGAGCTACTCACCCTCGAGGAAGTCGCCCACCTCCTCGACACCGAAACCCACGAGGTTCTCCAGATCACCTGTGACCACGCACTGCCAGCCATCGAGATCGGAGCCACCATCCGCCGCTACCGACGAGAAGATGTCCACAACTACCTGCACCACCTCAGCGAGAAACCCGCACCCGACCTAAGGTGAAAAGCATGACCGAGAACATCACCGAATCCTTCATCGACCAGGCCCGCAAACTCAACGACCAACGCCTCACCGCCGTCCAAGACATCGCCGCCGCCGTCCAAGCCCGAGTGAACGCTGAGCAGGCCCTCAAGGACGCGCAAGCAGCCGAGCGCAAAGCCTTCAAAGACGCCGAACGCAAGGGCTGGACCAGGACCGAGTTGGACAAGCTCCGCCCGGCCAAACGCCGCCGCACCACCACCAAGGACACGGCCGGCACCAACGCCAACACCGCGGCCGCAGACCGTTCAACCGACCAGCACCAGTCCACCGACTGACGCCATCACCCACAGGGGGGAACACCATGGAATCCACCATCTCCGAAAAGCTATCCGACCTGATCGCCAGGGCACCCGATTCAGCCGTCGTCGTGGACATGCATCTGCATCGGGAACCGGTGACCGTCGTCTTCGAGTCGCAGGACTGAACCATGGCCGACGACACGCCCTCCATGCGCATCACCAGCCCCACCGATCTGGCCGGAGCCGTGCCCCACATGGTCGGCTACCAACCAGACAACAACCAGGTCGCCATCCTCGGCTTCCACGGACCCGACTACATCGGCGCCGCCGTCCACACCTGGGCCGCCGAACTCGGCGAAGGCCCCGCCCACACCGCCGAAGTCACCAACCACATCACCCGCGCCTTCGGAGACCGGGCCAACTCCTACCTGGCCATTGGCTACGGACCAGAGGGCCCCGAACGCGCCCTCCTGTTCCAGGACGCCTTCACCCAGCAGACCGAGACACAGACCCAAGCCTGGGCCGTGGACAACGACCGCCTCCGAGTCTTCTCCCCCGATCGCGGCTGGAGCCCCGAAGCCGACCTGGAGGACACGGCCGGCACCGAGTACTCCATGATCACCGGCGCCCAACCGGCCGCCACCCGCGAAGACCTCGCCCAGCACTACGAACCCGTCCCCGAAGACCAACAAGCGCTCCTGCATCCGGACACCGCCCAACGCTTCGCCACCATGGCCCCCACCGCCCAATACGAATGGGCCGCCCGCGCACTCACCGAAGGAGCCGAATCCAAGACCGGCCTGACCGACGAGCAAGTCGCCGTCATCGCCCATGCCGTTGCCACCAGCGTCCACATCCGCGACACCCTCCTGGCCGACGTCGTCGGCGACAGCATCAAAGCCGATCGCCTCGTCGACGCCTTCCGGCGCTGCGATGACGCACGTCGACCCGACATGGCCGACCTCGCCGGCGCCGGTCAATACATCACCCGCGGCAGCACCGTCGCCATCCAAACCATCACCCGCCACACCACCGGCTCCCTCGGCCGCATGGCCAACCAAGCCGCTTCCTTCGGCCTCGACCCACAACCACTGATCGATTCCATCGACCGCAATGAACTACGACAGCGACTCACCATGGCCGATCGACAGCACTACCGCAGCCACGTCATGGGCCACTCTCCACTGCTATCCAATCCCGACACCCGGGCGCCCACTAGGCCAACACCTCGGACTGGTTACCAACCCGGGCAGCATCCTGGCACCAGCTTGGATCGGTGAGACACATGGACACTTCTCTCGTAAGCCAGATTGTGATTGCGGCCGCGACCCTACTCGCGTCCCTCGGCGGGTACGTGCTCGCAGGGCGCAACGAGAACCGTCGAGATGCGCGCACCATGCATCGCGAGCTACAGCTCCGAAATTCTGAACGTGCAGCGCGACTTGATGACCAGCGACATGCACTGCAACGCGAAACACTCCTCGCCCTACAGGACGCAGTACAAGCGATGGCCCGTTTCACTAGTCAAATAATGCACTTCGACCACATGCAAGCCCGTCAAGGCGAGTACACCCATCTCCCTGGCACCTTGAGTGATGACAGCTATGCCAATCTTGTCGAAGTTCGTCGGCTGCAGAGCAGAATCCTCGATGCGAACGTCCGTGATGCCGTAGACAGATGCGTCCTATTGTCAAGAAGGCTTTCAACATCTCCAAGCGATTTGGAGGGCCTTTCAGGAGAGAACCTTGAACGACATGTGATGACAAAGTTCGGAGAGTTTCACGACGGCTACGAGTCGGCGTCAAACATCCTGGGAGAAGCAGTTCGCAGAGAGATCGCATGGCAACCGCTTACTGCTTGAATGATTCCCATGTGGGAAGGAATAAGCGCAGTTGCCACTGCCATAGTGGGCCTTGCTGGCATCGGGGCGACCATCTGGGTTCAACGGCAGGAACGCAAACATACGAGTCGACAACTGGCCGAAGATCGCACGCAGAGCAGACGGCAGGCGGCGTATGAACGACTCCTACTTCAAGCAATCCGGACCACTGAATTCGTCTGCGGCGCCGATACGATTTTCGTGCGCCATGCGATGCCACCGGATGTAGACACGGAGTCCTACGATGCCTGGATGCTTCTCGACCTCTATACAAGCGATGCATTTCAAAGCGCTCACTCCAATTGGTCCTCGGCTATCGAGCGAGTTCGCGACATACTGGACCGCGTACCGGAGAAGAAGATGTGGCACCAGATGAAGCGAGATCTCCAGGCAGAATTCGTAGATGCATGCGACCTCGCTGAGGAACAACTTCGAACCCTGCTTCAAGTAGCCCGCTCAGAACTGAATTGACTCGTACTTGGTCGCGCCCTGGCCTTCCGCAACTACGACTCTTGCTCCGTGACGAAAGCAGCATTTCTACCCGCTGTACCAACTATGGACGTGAGTAGCGAAACCACCTGGCCTCCTTCGACGCACTGCTGGCGTCTTGCATCCCATGGGTTGCAAGACGTCTCAGACGGCGCATTCTTAGACTTCCGGCCGAGCCCAGTTCTCCGGGGAGCGCCCACCCAAGCGGTGCCTTGCATCTATGTGTTCTAACCGTGAGATGAAAATCGTGTATTCACTGTCGGTTGCGAGACAGGAGAATGGTGCACGAAGATCCACCGGGTAATGGCTCTTCACGGACGTGCGCGTCGGTAGCAGCCCAAAATGAGTTGGCGCTCCGCACGGCGACCTATGCCCACAGTGATGGTCTTGCTGCCGAGAGGCCATCGCGCCTTCGCAGGTATTGTGACCAGATTGAAAGCTGGCAGTCCTCGAATGAAAAGAGTGACGGCCGGCGTGCCGTCACGTATGGATGTCAATGCTCGCGATAGAACCGACCGCAACGGGCCCGTCAGAGTCGTTCACCGGTGACGAGAATGCGCCTCCTGTGGCCGCTGACCAGCGAGAACGACAAATGGGGGCTCCAATGGGGCCGCTCTAGGAAAGAGGGGGACCCCATGGCACCGCGACATAACTGGTGGCACACGATGCGGGAGGCCCGGCGGCAGGCGTGTGTGGCCGTCGACTTCTACAACAGGTCCGGTGAGCGCCAGAGTTTGGCAGATTTCGTAGTCCATATGCATTTGGCGTGGCAGAACCTCATGCACGCTCACCTGATTAAGCAGAAGACGAACATCTACTTCCGCATGAAGAAGGGCAGCCGCCTGTACAAGCGAGACAAGTACGGACAAAAGCAGTCCTGGGACCTCCAAACCTGTCTGGACGCGGTTTACGCGCCCCAGGATCCCATCCGGATCAACGTCGAGTTCTTCATCAACTTTCGCAACTCCGTGGAGCATAGGTACGACCGGAGCCTAGTGCTCGCCACGGCGGCCCTCGCCCATGCATACGTCATCAACTTCGAGGCTGAGCTAACGCGATTGTTTGGGGCGGAAGAGACACTCGCGGAGGAACTCCGCTTTCCAGTCTTTGTGCAGTCCCTATCGCCGGAAGGGATGGAAACTCAACGGGTGCTCCGGAAGGGGCTACCCCTGGAGGCGCAGACTTACATCACGGAGTTTGAAACACGTCTTCCGGACAACGTGCGTGACGACCCGCGCTACGAATACAGAATCCAGCTCCAACCGATCGTCGGACCGAAGTCCGAAGCGGACCTGGCGTTCAAATTCATCAACGCCAAGGACCTCTCCCCGGAGGAACTTGAAGAGAAGCACGCCGAGGGCCGACAGGGCAAAGTCCTGATCATTGAAAAGCTCAAAGCTAGTGGCTTTGCCAACGAGATGTTGCCGGGAAATGCAGCTGCCGCGATTGAAGAACAGACTAAGTTCAGGTTTTCAACCAACGACTTCACGAGGATGCGCCACAGGGACGGAGTCGGACCAAAGAAGGGCCAGGGGCCATCGGCCGAGTACGCCGACGGCTCACGGTGCATCTACAGCAAGGCGCACCACAACCACGTCTACACGCAGGCCTACGTTGCCGCGCTGATCCAGGAACTCCGAGATCCCGTTAGGCACGAAGCGGCTTTGGGAAGAGCTCCGGAGAAACCCGGCTCTCCGCCTCAAAAGAAGCCACATCCCTTATCGAAGCAAAAAAACTGACTACCACCACTTGTCGTGTTCTGAAGTGCAGGCGCTCAGGCCAGTTGACTTACGGGTAGCGCCGGCGGCTCCTTAGCTTCGATTGTTCGATACTGGTTCGCGCGGGCCTCGCTCTTGCCCAGCGGTCCTGTTCCCAAGGGACAGGAGGGGCAACGGCTGCCACTAGATGGACTTACCCGCTGGGCTCATTGGCCGGCAAGGCCAGGTAGCGGTATACGGTGGCCCGGCTGACCCCGAGCAGCTTGGCGATCTCCGGCGGGGTGAGTCCCGCATGCCGGTATTGTCCAGCCTGGCGGACCCTCTCGGTCTCTGGGGTGACTGCCGGCCGGCCGCCCCTGCGGCCGCGG
>NZ_BAAALH010000002.1:1944602-1990542 GCF_039528175.1 Citricoccus alkalitolerans | reverse complement strand
ATCAACCAATTCAAAAAATTGGCATCAACAAACTTGGCACACTATTGAGTTCTCAAACAACAGGTACGTAATAAATACTAACCAGATAAACCCAATTCTTTGGGCCGCTTTCCGGCTTTCCTCATCCGCGGTTCTCAACCTTATCCCTTCGATTTCATCCCGTCAAATCCGCGTTTCCGGCGATTTTTCGAATCAAATCTCAGTTCTTCGGTTATACCCATCCAGGCGATCCGTGACGGCCGCTCAGGGGCTCAATCACGTCTTCCTGCATGGCCCGTACTTCATGCGGGACCTTAACACTACACCTTGAAGGGCGCAGTAGTCTAGGTCTGCATTTCAGTTCGGGGTGGCCACCTGATTTCCCGCTTTCGCGGCTGGCGACTTGAAGAACTATACACACGGATTCGCGTCGCCGCAAAATCCGCCTCAGGGGTCATTCCACAACCTCAGATGCCCGTGATTCCGGGGATTCTCAGGCTCGCGACCCGCAGTCGACCCAGGGTGTGAGGCAGGTCTCCCCCGACCTTCTGGTCAGATCTGAAACGGAACTGGCCGCCCCCTCGGTGAGGGAGCGGCCAGTCGGTGAGGCACCGTCCTGCGATTCGGGAGGTGGCCCTTCGAGCGTTCGAGACGCGGGTGGTCAAGGGGTCTGGCGCGCAGGCAGACCCAGTGGTCAGGCAGTCAGATCCACCAGAGCCATGTTCTTCTTTCCGCGGCGCACCAGGAGGTATCGCCCGTGCAGGGCGTTATCCGTCCCAAAGGTGGCTTCCAGATCTGTGACCCTGACGTTGTTCACCGAGGCACCGCCGTCGTTGACCGTGCGACGTGCCTCCGAGTTGGACGCCGACAAGCCGGTGGAGACCAGCAGGTCCACGATGCCGACGGGACCCTGCGTTCCCAGGCCCGCGTCCGCGGTCGGAAGCTCGGCGGTCGCCGCGGCGAGCGTGGACTCGTCTACCGAGGCCAGATCTCCCTGACCGAAGATCGCCGCCGAAGCGTCGATCACCTTGCGGGTGGCCTCCTCCCCATGCACGAGTGTCGTCACCTCCCAAGCGAGCGTCTTCTGCGCCTCCCGACGGAAGGGTTCTTCACGCACCTTGGTCTCGAGGGCCCCGATCTGCTCGCGGGTCAGGAAGGTGAAGACCTTCAGGCGGTCGAGCACGTCCGCGTCCGCGGTGTTCAGCCAGAATTGGTAGAAGGTGTACGGCGAGCACATCCGGGCGTCCAGCCAGATGGCGTTGCCCTCCGACTTACCGAACTTGGTCCCGTCCGAATTCGTGATCAGCGGAGTGCCGATGGCGTGGGCAGAGACACCCTCGACCTTGCGGATCAGGTCCGTCCCCGAGGTCAGGTTGCCCCACTGGTCCGAGCCTCCCGTCTGCAGCAGGCAGCCGTAGTCGCGGTACAGGTTCAGGAAGTCCATCCCCTGCAGGACCTGGTAGGAGAACTCCGTGTAGGAGATCCCCTCGTCCGAGTTCAGGCGTTTGGCCACGGTCTCCTTCTTGACCATGGTGCCCACCCGGAAGTGCTTGCCCACGTCCCGCAGGAAGTCCAGGGCACTCAGCTGACCGGTCCAGTCCAGGTTGTTGACCATTCGCGCGGCGTTGTCTCCCTCGAAGGACAGGAAGCGCTCGATCTGGCCGCGCAGGTACCCGACCCATTCGGTGACGGTGTCCCGGTCGTTCAGCACGCGTTCGGCCGTCTGCCGTGGGTCACCGATCAGTCCGGTGGAGCCGCCCACCAGGCCAAGGGGCCTGTGCCCGGCCAGCTGGATCCGACGCAGTAGCAGGATCTGCACCAGGTTGCCCAGATGGAGGGATGGGGCCGTCGGGTCGAAACCGCAGTAGTAGGTGACCGGATCGCCATCGAGCAACTCCTCCAGGGCCGCCTCGTCCGTGGAGACGTGGACGAGACCGCGCCACTGGAGTTCCTGCCAGAGGGTGGGGAAAGACGGGTCATTGGACTGTCCGGCCAGAGCCGGGTTCACGGTGGGGGCACCGGTGGTGGACGTGCTGGTCACGGGGAGGGCCTCTCGGGGAGTGTCGATGCGTCAGGGTCAGCGGGTGCGTCGGTGGCGGTCGGGGCCCGGCGCCGGCCCGGCGGCTACTCCAGCCCGGCCGGCAGTTCGCCGGTGGCCAGGATCCGCAGGGTCTGGGTGGACCGGGTCATGGCCACATAGAGATCGCCGACGATTCCGCCGGCCTCCGCCACGATCTGGGCCGGCTCGAGCAGTACGACTGCGTCGAATTCCAACCCCTTGGCCTCGCCCGGGGTGGTGGCCACGATGTCCTGGCCCAGCCCCCCACCGCCTGAGCCGACCCGATCGCCGTACTTGGCACGCAGCATGGTGGTGATCTCATCCTCAAGGGAGACGGGTGCGATCACTGCAAGCAGCCCGCCGTCGATCCGTTCCAAGTCCTCGGCGATGCCGGACAGCAGGGCATCCCGCCGATCTGCAGGAGCCACCCGGGAGACCGTCGGGTCCCAGTCACCCTCGCGCACGGCTTGCGGGCTGGATACCGGCAGGCCGGCCTCCTGGGCCACGCGTGCGGCCAGCCGGGTGATCTTGGCCGGGGTGCGGTAGTTCACCGTCAGCTCCTCCAGCTGCCAGCGGTCCTCGACGAACGGCTCGAGGGCGTCGGCCCAGGAGGTCACGTTGGCGGCCGATGAGGCCTGGGCGATGTCCCCGACGATGGTGAACGACTTCAGTGGACAGCGGCGCATGAGCAACCGCCACTGCATGGGCGAGAGTTCCTGAGACTCATCGACCACCACGTGTCCATAGGTCCAGGTCCGGTCCGTGGCGGCCCGCTCGGCGGCGGAGACGTAATGGTCCCCGGCCTGATTGGCATCTGCCAGGGCCTCGGCGGAGACAACGCCATCCACCCCGAAGTCCTCGAGCATGGCGTGGACGTTCTCCAGGGTGGCCTCCGCGTTGGCCACGTCCCGTTTGCGGTCGGCCTGCTGTGAGGCCTGATGACGGCCGGCACTGGCGTCCCACTCCCCCAACAACTCGGCAGCCTCATCCAGCAGCGGGACGTCCGCCTCGGTCCAGGGCGCGTCGGCCGCACGCAGCAGGCGGCGGCGATGTTTCGCCTTGAGGAACGGTGCGGCCATCTCCAGGTGCCCGGGCTTGGAGAACAGATCCGTGAGGAGCTTCTCCGGGGTCAGCGGCATCCAGCACAGATTCAAGGCGATCCGGACGTCCCGAGATGTGCGGACGTCCTCGGAGAGATAGGCGCGGTCGATGTTGTTGCCCGCTCCCGAGGACTTCTCCAGCTTGTCCTTCAGCTGATCGGCGAGCTCGCGCACCATGATCTTGACGAAGGTGGTGCGGGCCTCATTGTGCGGTTTGCCCGTGGCCCGGGCTCGGTCACGCGCCCGGCGGACCTGCTTCGGGCGGATGGTCAGGGTGGTCCCGCCGACATCCACCCGGCGCGGCCCGTCCGGGAGGCGCTGCCTGTTGGCCACGGCGTTGGCCACCACCTCGGCCATGAACAGCCGGCCCTTCACCTTCGCGACGCGCCGGTCCGTCTCGGGGACGGCCTTGATGCCGGGCATCAGCCGGCCGAGGGAGGACATGACCACGCCGGTCTCGCCGAGGGAGGGCAGCACGCGGTCGATGTAGCGCATGAACGACTGGGACGGCCCCACGAGCAGCACGCCCGCCGTCTTCAGCCGTTCGCGGTGGGTGTAGAGCAGGTAGGCGGCGCGGTGCAGGGCCACGGCTGTCTTGCCGGTGCCGGGACCTCCCTGGACCACCAGTACGCCCTTGAGGGGCGAGCGGATGATGGCGTCCTGTTCTGCCTGGATGGTGGCGACGATGTCGCCCATCTGGCCGGTGCGCCGGGCCGTGACGGCCGCCAGGAGGGCACCAGCGCCGTGATGGGTCGATTCATCGTCCAGCAGCGTGGCGTCCAGGACGTCGTCCTCGAGATCGGCCACGGTGCGACCGCGCAGCATCAGGTGACGGCGGCGGCGCACCCCGAGCCGTTGATGGGCGGTGGCCTGGTAGAAGGCGCCGGCCTCCGGGGCCCGCCAGTCGACCATGAGCCGGACCTGTTCCTCGTCCGTCAGGCCGATGCGCCCGATGTAGCGTTCATCGCCTTCGTCCATGTCCAGCCGTCCGAACACCAGCCGGTCGTCGACGGCGTAGAGCTGAGCGAGGCGGTCCTCGTAGAGGCTGGCGAACGCATCTCGCTCCGAGACGTTCTGCACCGAGCCCTGCGGGCCGTCCTTGCGGACGCGGGCCAGCTGACGCTCCTTCTCGGCACGCAGTTCGTCCAGGCGCTCATAGAGCCCGGCGACGTATTCGCGCTCATGCTCCAGTTCGGTCTGGTGGATCGGAACCACATCAGTCATGCCTTGCACACCTTAGGGCTATCGATGGTGCCCGAAGGGTCCGACGAATCCGCCAGAACCGCTGGGCACTTCGGAACGAGTGACCATCCATGGTACAGCCGTTGGGGTGAACGCCATATTAATCCCGTCTCTCTTCCCGGCCCTCCCGACGGCGCCGGGGCTTGGCCGCCCGGTAAGGAGACACCGAGGGCTCGTCCGGCAGCCAGAAGCGCCACGGGTAGTCCGGTCCGCCCCCGTCGCCTGAGACCCCGGTGCGTGGACCGCTCAGGGTCCCCGGCCGGCGTCGGGACCGCAGGCCGGACAACCAGATCCCGTCCGGTACCGGCTGTCCCGGGGTCGGATCCAGCACCTGGCCGGGTGCCGGGCCGAGGAGCAGGGCTGAGCCGTCGTCGCCGGCGCCGATGCCCAGCGCCTGGGCCAGGCGGGCTGGGCCGGAGGCCAGCTGACGGGCCACCTTGGCCGGTCGGTGGCGGACTGCAGAATCGGCCGCAGCACCGACACCGCGGCGCTCGAGGGCGGTGCCCATCCCCGCGACCACCTCGCCGGCGCGCAACAGCACGCCCGAGCTGGTTCCCTCCGGACCGCACACGATGTTCACGCACCAGTGCATCCCGTAGGTGAAGTACACGTAGATGTGACCGACCGGACCGAACATGGTGGCGGTGCGGGCGGTGCGCCCCCGGAAGCCGTGCGAGCCGGGGTCGCGGCTCCCCTCGTAGGCCTCGACCTCCGTCAGGCGCACGCTGACCGGCGCCCCCTGACGGGCCACGGTCAGCGTGGAGCCCAGCAACAGCGGTGCCGCGTGCAGGCTCCCGCGTTCCAGGGGCTCCAGCCCTCTCGGAATCATGGAAGGACCGAGGAGTCCCCGAAGGCGCGCAGCGGTTCCAGCTGGGACCTGAGCTCGGACAGCTGCGCCGCGACGGCCACTGGGGCGGTGCCGCCCTGCGCGCTGCGGGAGTTGAGTGAGCCCTCGGTCGACAGGACCGTACGGACCGCCGGCGTCAGGGCCGGGGAGATGGAGGCGTAGTCCTCGTCCGTGAGATCCCACAACTCCGCGCCACGAGACTCGGCCAGCTTGACCGCCTCACCGGACAGCTCATGGGCCTCACGGAACGGCACGCCCTGGCGTACCAACCATTCCGCGATATCCGTGGCCAGGGCGAAACCCTGCGGCGCCAGCTCGGCCATCTTCTTCGTGTTGAAGGTCAGCGTGGCGATCATCCCGGAGACCGCCGGCAGCAACAGCTCCAGGGTGTCCGCGGCGTCGAAGACCGGCTCCTTGTCCTCCTGCAGATCACGGTTGTACGCCAGCGGCAGTCCCTTGAGTGTCGCCAGCAGACCGGCCAGGTTGCCGATCAGGCGCCCGGACTTGCCGCGCGCCAGTTCGGCGACGTCCGGGTTCTTCTTCTGCGGCATGATCGAGGAGCCGGTGGAGTAGGCATCGTCCAGGGTGACGAAGCCGGCCTCCTTGGTGGCCCAGAAGATGATCTCCTCACTGATGCGGGACAGGTCCACGCCGACCATGGCACTCACCCAGGCGAACTCCGCGAAGACGTCCCGCGCGGCGGTGCCGTCGATCGAGTTCCAGGCCGCGGAGTTGAATCCCAGCTCGGTGGCGACCGCGTTCGGGTCCAATCCGAGCGAGGAGCCGGCCAGGGCACCCGAACCGTAGGGCGACACGGCCGCACGGCGGTCCCAGTCCACGAAGCGTTCCACGTCCCGGGCCATCGCCCAGGCGTGAGCCAGCAGGTGATGGCTCAGCAGCACCGGTTGCGCGTGCTGCAGGTGCGTCCGGCCGGGCATCGGCGCGTACGGGTGCGCCTCGGCCTGGGCCACCAGGGCGTCGATCGTCTCCACCAGGCGGGCGGCGATCACCCGGGCGTGGTCGCGCAGGAACATCCGGCCCAGCGTGGCGATCTGGTCGTTGCGGGACCGGCCGGCGCGGAGCTTGCCGCCCAGCTCCGGCCCGGCCCGCTCGATGAGTCCACGCTCCAGGGAGCCGTGCACGTCCTCATCCGCCTCGGAGGCGACATAGGCGCCCGAGATGACATCGTCCTCCAGACGGTCGAGGGCGGCCAGCATGCCCCGGAGCTCCCCGTCGTCGAGCAGGCCGGCCTCCTGCAGCACTCGGGCGTGGGCCCGGGACCCGGCGATGTCATACCGGGCCAGCCGCCAGTCGAAGTCGGTGGACTTGCTCAACGCCGCAAGGGCATCGGCGGGGCCGCCGGCGAACCGGCCGCCCCACAACGAGCCCTCGTTGGTGCCATGGCGTTCCGTCGGCCCAGGGCGGCCTGGGGCCCCTGGACCCCGGCGGTCCTCCGGCACGATCTCGGGCACGGCTCAGCTCTCGTTCGAGAGCTGGGCGACGTCGGCCAGCGAGTCCATGTCCCCGGCCACGCGCTCGTCGCGTTCGGTGGCGACCTTCGAGGACAGGCCGAAGATGTCGATGAACCCGCGCGCTGAGGACTGATCGAAGGCATCGCCCTCGTCGTAGGTGGCCAGGCTGTAGTCGTACAGGCCGGTGTCGGAGCGACGTCCCTGCACGGTGGCGCGGCCGCCGTGCATCTCCATCCGGATGTCTCCGGAGACATACTTCTGGGTCTCGTCCACAAAGGTGTCCAGGTTCTTCTTCAGTGGGGAGAACCACTGTCCGTCATAGACGATCTCGGTCCAACGCTGGTCCACGGTCTTCTTGAAGCGGGCCTGCTCGCGCTCGAGCGTCACGTTCTCCAGTTCCCGGTGGGCGGTCATGAGCGCCATCGCGCCGGGGGCCTCGTAGATCTCCCGGGACTTGATGCCGACCAGGCGGTCCTCGACGATGTCGATGCGGCCGATACCCTGGGCGCCGGCGCGGCGGTTCATCTCCTCGATGATCTGCAACGCGGAGAGGGAACGGCCGTCCAGGGCGGTGGGCACCCCCTGCTCGAAGGTCACGGTGACCACGTCCGGGGCCGGAGGGAAGGCCGGGTCGTCCGAGTAGTCGTAGACGTCCTTGGTCGGTCCGTTCCAGATGTCCTCGAGGAAGCCGGTCTCCACGGCGCGGCCCCAGACGTTCTGGTCGATCGAGAAGGGGTTCTTCTTGGTGGTGACGATCGGCAGCTCATGGCGCTCGGCATACTCGATGGCCTTGTCCCTGGTCAGGGCGAGGTCACGGACGGGCGCGATGCACTTCAGGTCCGGGCCCAGGGTCTGGATGCCGACCTCGAAGCGCACCTGGTCATTGCCCTTGCCGGTGCAGCCGTGGGCCACGGTGGAGGCCCCGAACTGGCGGGCGGCGGCGACCAGGTGGCGGACGATGACCGGCCGGGAGATGGCCGAGACCAGTGGATAGGCATCCATGTACAGGCCGTTGGCCTTGAGTGTGGGCATGCAGTACTGCTCGGCGAACTCGTCCCGGGCATCAGCGACATAGGCTTCGACGGCACCGCAGTCGAGGGCGCGCTGGCGGATGGTCTCCAGGTCCTCGCCACCCTGGCCCACGTCCACGGCCACGGCGATCACCTCGGCACCCGTGGCCTCGCTGATCCAACCGATGGCCACCGACGTATCCAGTCCGCCTGAATAGGCCAAGACGATGCGCTCTGTCATTGCGTACTCCTTCTGTTGCCTGCGATAGTGCCGGCGTTGCCGCCTGCGATGCTGCGTGTCACGGGGCCGCGCACCACGTACGGAACGGCCGACCTGCTCTATGCACGAGTCTACATATTTATGCATGGCAAGCCGAACCGACCTGCGGTGCCAAGCAGACCGCGTCGTTCCCTCCACAGAACTTCCTCCACGACGCCGTGCTCTCACCGTAATCTGGTGCCATGACGAGCGATACCCCACACTCCAGCCAGTCCGACGACCAGCCGACAGCGAACAGCACGCCGGAGCTGACCGACGAGGAGCTGGAATTCCTGAACTCCCTCTTTGACCTGGCCCGCGCCGGGGACGGCGACCGGCTGCTGCCCGTCCTCGACCAGGGGGTCCCCGTCGACCTCGCCAACCACAAGGGCGACACCCTGCTGATCCTGGCGACCTACAACAACCATCCGGGGCTGGTCACGGACCTGATCAGCCGGGGCGCCGACGTGCATCGACTCAACGGCCGCGGACAGTCAGCACTGTCCTGCGCTGTCTTCGTGCAGAACGAGGAGTCGGTGCGGACGCTTCTGGCGGCCGGGGCGGACCCGGACGAAGGTCCCGTGAGCGCCCGCGCCGCCGTCGACATGTTCGGACTCGATTCAATGCGGGCACTCCTGGACGATCCCGAGCTCCGCGCATGAGAGCAGGATGAGAATCCACTCGGAACTCCGGGGATAATTTGACGTTATCGTTCTGATGCATTTCACTGGACCTAGTCCTGCTTCGTGATCTTTTCGTGATCTGGCAGGAAGCCTGCGGGGTTCCCCCACCTGCACCGTCCCTTGGGAACCCCGTGCCGTGAAATCCATCGCGGACGGCGGACGGTGCTGCATGGACGGTCGGGGACGACCTGAGCAGTGGTGGGCCGAAACCCCAGAAAACCATGCAGAAGACTTCCACTGCCTCCCAGTCCACTCGCCGCACCATCATCCGCCGCTCGGCCGCAGGCCTCGCCGGCGTTGCCGTCGCCGGCGCCGGCCTGACCGCCCTCTCCGCACCCGCCACCGCAGCCCCGGCCTCCAGCTGGGACGCCCTGGCCCAGTGTGAGTCCGGCGGCAACTGGTCCATCAACACCGGCAACGGCTACTACGGTGGCCTGCAGTTCTCCCCGAGCTCCTGGAGCGCCGCCGGCGGCTCCGGCATGCCGCACCAGGCCTCCAAGGCCGAGCAGATCCGCGTGGCCGAGAACCTGCTCTCCATGCAGGGCTGGGGCGCCTGGCCCGCCTGCTCCGCCAAGCTGGGTCTCTACGGCAACGGCGGCAGCGCCGAGGTCACCACCCAGTCCGCCGAGTCCTCTTCCCAGACCCAGGAGGCTGCTCCGAAGGTCGAGAAGAAGCAGAGCGCGCCCAAGGCCGAGAAGAAGCAGGCCGAGCCGAAGCAGCAGGCACCCCAGCAGCAGGCTCCGGTCCAGGAGGAGCGCGCCTCCGCCGTGTCCTCGGTCGAGAAGTCGGACGAGACCATCACCGTCCAGGCCGGCGACACCCTGTACAAGCTGGCCGAGGCCCACGGGGTCGACGGCGGCTGGGAGGCACTGTACGCGGCCAACGCCGACACCGTGTCCGATGCGAACCTGATCTTCGTCGGCCAGACCCTGCACCTGCCGGCCTGATTCTGACCGCTCGGATCTGTAGCACCGGCTGACGGCACCGGACGGACCAGTGGTCCACGCCGGCTGCCAGCAGCACACAACGAACGCGTTGGATGGGGAGTACTCCCCATCCAACGCGTTCTGCGTTGGTGCCGGGCGCCGATAGGCTGGACTGATCCGTGATCGTTTCGCCCTGTCGCACCCTGCGGCCGGACATCACCGGATCAACAGTCTCGAGGGGGACCTCTATGCCGATGAGCATCACCACCACCCAGCGCCAGCCGCTCCGCGTTCTGGGCATCACCGCCCTGGGTGCCACTGCGGCCCTGACCCTGGCCGGCTGCGCAGGCTCCGGCGTTCCGGCGCTGGAGGACGTATGGCCCGAGGCGCACGCCTCGATCGAGGACACGAGCTCCGTGGCCATCGACGGCAGCGTGACCCAGGGCGACCAGGACATGACCGTGTCCATCTCCGGTCAGATCGACGATTCGTCCTACTCCGGCAACGTGGCCATGGGGGACGTCTCGGTCGAGATCCTCGGCAATGACGAGTACACCTACATGAAGCCGAACACCGCCTTCTACGAGGAGAACGGGGGCGGCGCCCAGTTGCAGGAGATGGTGGGTGACAAGTGGCTGGAGATGCCCGCCGAACAGGGCGGTTTCACGATGTCCACCCTCTGGGATGCCTTCACCGAGGACATTCCCTCCTCCGATGAGTTCAGCGACTCCGAGTACACGTCCGAAGCGGTCGACTTGAACGGCGAAGAGGTCTACAAGTACACCGGCAGCACCGAGGACTCCGAAGATCCCGTGAGCCTCTACGTGTCCAAGGACAACAAGCTGGTCCGCCTCGAGGCCGAAGCGGCGTCCTCCGACGACGAGTCCGCCTCCCCCTCGGGCTCCTCGTCCGGCACCGGCACGATCGACTTCTCCGAGTGGGACGCCGTGGAGACGGTGGAGATGCCGGCCGAAGATACGATCTTCTCCGTCCCGGGGCTCTAGTCCCGCCCGCTCGGCGAGACCGCGCGGGCTACCCCGCGTATTCGAGGAACCGCCCGGCGACGGCGACTCCCCCGTCCGGCGCACGCGTCACGATCATGATCGTGTCGTCTCCGGCGATCGTGCCGAGGATGTCCGGTTGGCGTGACTGGTCGATGACGCTGGCGAGGAACTGTGCCGCGCCGGGTGGAGTTCTGAGAATGACCAGGTTGGCGCTGGATTCAGCCGCCACCAGCAGGTCCCGGCACAGGCTGGAGAGCCGGTGCTCCAGTGCTTCCGGAGCACGCCGCGCGGCGAGCTCCCCCGGCACCGGCCCTTCCGGCGGAACCGAGTAGACCAGCTGTCCGCTGTCAGCGCGCACCCGGTAGGCGCCCAGCTCGACGAGATCACGGGACAGCGTCCCCTGCGTCACCGAGACACCCCGGACGCCCAGCTCTGTCAGCAGCTCGGCCTGACTGTGCACGTCTGTGGCGGCAAGGACGTCCTTGATGGCCGCCTGACGTGCGGTCTTGGTGGCCGGAGCGCTCATCGGACGTCAGCGGAACCGACGGTGGAGACCCGTCCATCACCGAGCGCCGCGCCGGCCGACTCGGTGGCAGGCGTGGCGGCAAGGCCGGAACGGTAGAGCAGCCAGGCCATCAGGGCCTTCTGGGCATGCAGGCGATTCTCGGCCTCGTCGAACACCACTGACTGCGGTCCGTCGATGACCTCTGCAGAGACCTCGAGGCCCCGGTAGGCCGGAAGGCAGTGCAGGAACACCGCATCCGGCGCGGCCTTCGACATGGCTCGGGCGTCCACGGCGTAGTCACGGAACAGGGTCTGCCGGGCCTCCTTCTCCTCTTCCTGGCCCATGGAGATCCAGGTGTCGGTGACCACGACGTCAGCACCGTCCAGGGCCTGCGCGGCATCGGTCGTGACCAGCACCGACCCCCCTGTTGCGGCAGCGCGGGCCTCGGCGGCCGCTACCACGGCCACGTCCGGCAGGTATCCCGAGGGCCCCGTAACGCGCACGTGCATCCCCGCGGTCACGCCGGCCAGCAGGTATGAGTTGGCCATGTTGTTCGCGGCGTCCCCGAGGTAGGTCATGACCAAGCCCTCCGTGCGCCCCTTGTGCTCGCGCACCGTCAACAGGTCGGCCAGCAACTGGCAGGGGTGGTAGTCGTCCGAGAGTGCGTTGATCACGGGCACGGTGGCATGCTCGGCCATCTCCTCCAGACCCGCTTGACCGTACGTTCGCCAGACGATGACGGACACCATCCGGGACAGCACCTGGGCGGTGTCCGCAATGGACTCCTTGTGGCCCAGCTGGGCTTCACCGGGATTGACGATCAGGGGCTGCCCGCCGAGGTCGGCGATGCCAGCCGCGAAGGACACCCGCGTCCGGGTCGAGGTCTTGTCGAAGAAAACGATGCCGGTCTGCGGCCCGGCCAGGGGCCGGTGCAGGTAGCGGTCGGCCTTCATGGCCTGCGCCAGGTCCAGGACCTCTGACTGTTCGGCCGCGGTGAGATCGGTGTCGACGAGGAAGTGCCGGAGTGGCGCCGCCGCGGACGGCGTGGTGCTGGGGGTCATGCTCAATTCTCCTGATCGTGCTGTTGCCGGTGTGCCTGCAGGGCCGCTTCCAGGAGCGACGGGAGATCGGCCACCACTCGGTCGGCCTCCTCCTCCCCCAGGACAAGTGGCGGGGCCAGGCGGAGGGTGGAGGGTCCGGTGGCGTTGAGCAGGTATCCTGCCTCGAGACCGGCGCGGACCACGGCCGGCGCCAGGCCGCCATCGGGCACCGGGGTTTCCATGCCGGAGGGCACGATGATGTCCACGCCGATGAGAAGGCCGTACTGGCGCACCGCGGTGACCCCGGCCACGGCGCCGAGTCCGCGCGCCAACCGGGCGCCGAGGTCATGGACGTGCTGCAGCAGGCCGGTCTGGGCGATCGTGTCCAGCACCGCCAGCCCGGCGGCGGTGGCGACGGGGTTGCCGCCGAAGGTGGTGCCGTGCTGACCGGCCGTGAGCAAGGCGGAGACCTGCGGGCCGAAACTGACCATGGCGCCGATCGGGACGCCGCCGCCCAGGCCCTTGGCCAGCGTCATCGCGTCCGGCACCACCGGCTCGTCCTCCCCGGTGACAGCGGGATTCTGGTGAGCGAACCAGGTCCCGGTGCGGCCGGTGCCAGATTGGACCTCGTCGAAGATCAACAGCGCGCCGTGACGGCGGGTGAGGTCACGGGCGGCCTGTAGGTAACCGGCCGGCCAGCCGTGCACGCCGGACTCGCCCTGCACGGGTTCGAGGATGACGGCGGCCACGGTCTCATCGAGCGCGGCCTCCAGCGCTGCCGCGTCACCGGCGGGAATGAACTCGATGCCCCCGGGCAGGGGTTCGAACGGTTCACGGTAGGCGGGCTTCCACGTCATGGCCAGGGCGCCGAGGGTGCGGCCGTGGAAGCTGTTCTCCAGGGCCAGGACCCGGGTGCGGCGGCCGGAGGGATCCTCGCGCCCGTGGCGGCGCGCCAGCTTCAGGGCGGCCTCATTGGCCTCGGACCCGGAGTTGGCGAAGAACACGGTGGATCCCTCAGGGGCCACGGCCAACTCCAGCAGTCGCTCGGCGAGGGCGATCTGCGGGCCGGAGGTGAAGAGGTTGGAGATGTGGCCCAGGGTGCCGAGCTGCTCGGTCACCGCTGCCACCAGTGCCGGGTGGGCGTGGCCGAGCGCGTTGACGGCGATGCCCCCGAGGAAGTCCGTGTACCGGCGGCCGTCGGCATCCCAGACATGCACACCCTCGCCACGGACCAGGACCCGGCTGGGGGCACCGAAGACTCCGGTCAGCGAGGTGGCATAGCGTCCGAGGAGTCCTGTCTGGGAGGGAGAGCCGGTTCCGACGGCAGCAGGTGCCGCCGTGGGACCGGCAGGTGTCGTAGCAGAGGTGGCGGCGTGATCGGCGAAATCAGCGGCGGCGCCAGCGGTGGGGTTGTTCATCATGGTCCCTCAGTCGGTGTGGTCATCGGGCAGGACCTGGGTCCCTACCCCGGCCGTGGTGAAGACCTCGAGCAGCATCGAATGTGGCGCCCGGCCGTCCACGATGTGGGCCTGGGGCACCCCGCCGTCGACGGAGTGGAGGCAGGCGGCCATCTTGGGGATCATCCCGGCCTCGAGAGTGGGCAGCAGCGCGCGCAGCTGGCCGGCGGACAGCGATGAGATCAGGGATGTCCGGTCCGGCCAGTGGGAGTACAGGCCCTCGACATCAGTGAGGACCACGAGCTTCGAGGCACCGAGCGCCACGGCCAGTGCCGCAGCGGCCGTGTCCGCGTTGACGTTCAGCACCTCACCCGTGGCCTGCCCGTCGGCGCTGATCTCCGGGGCCACTGAGGACACGACGGGGATCCGCCCGTTCTCCACCAGGTCCCGGATGGCACTCGGGTTGACCTGGGTGACCTCGCCGACCAGCCCGAGGTCCACGGGCTCGCCGTCCACCACGGTGCCGGTCCGCTGTGCCTGGAACAGGGCGGCATCCTCGCCGGACATGCCGACGGCATAGGGCCCGTGCCCATTGACCAGGCCCACGAGCTCCCGGCCGACCTGGCCCGTGAGGACCATTCGGACCACGTCCATGGCCTCGGCGGTGGTAACACGCAGTCCCCCGGCGAACTCGGACTCGATTCCGAGCCGGCTCAGCATGGTGTTGATCTGTGGCCCGCCGCCATGCACCACGACAGGATGGATGCCGCAGTGGTGGAGGAAGACGATGTCCTCGGCGAAGGCACTGCGCAGTTCATCCGACACCATGGCGTTGCCGCCGTACTTGATCACCATGGTGGTGCCGGCGAAGCGTTTGATCCAGGGCAGGGCCTCCACCAGCACGGCGGCCTTGGCTGCAGCATCGTCCGGGGAACCCGGAACGTCGGTGGTCCCCGTGGTCCCGCCGGTGTCAGTAGCACCGGTCGTGTCTGTCATCTCACGCATGGTGGTCCTCAGCTCGAGTACGCGGAGTTCTCATGCACATAGTCGTGCGTGAGGTCGTTGGTCCAGATGGTGGCGGTGGCCTCTCCCGCGTGCAGGTCGATCACCACGCTCACCTCGCGTGGGGAGAGGTCCACGAGCTCCCGGTCCTCGCCCACCCCGGAGTCACGGCAGACCTGGACGCCGTTGAAGTGCACGTCGAGGCGCCCGGCGTCGAACGGGGCCAGCTCCTCCGGAACCGTGCCGACGGCCGAGATGACACGCCCCCAGTTGGGGTCCTGACCGAACACGGCGGCCTTGAACAGGTTGGACCGGGACACCGCGCGGGCCACCGCCTCGGCAGCCTTCTCGGTGCTCGCGCCGACCACCTGGATGGAGATCTCGTGGGCGGCGCCCTCGGCGTCGGCGATCAGCTGCCGCGCCAGGTCCGCGCAGACCGTGCGCAGACCCTCCTGGAACTCCGCTGCGTCCGGTCGGGTCCCGCTCGCACCGGAGGCGAGTAGCGCCACGGTGTCGTTCGTGGACATGCAGCCATCGGAGTCCGTGCGGTTGAACGTGGTCCGGACCGCCTCGGTCAATGCCCCATCCAGCTCGGCGGGTTCCACCGCGGCGTCGGTGGTGATGACGCACAGCATGGTCGCCATTCCCGGTGCGAGCATGCCAGCACCCTTGGCCATGCCGCCGATCACGTACCCGGCGCCTCGGTGGACCGCGGTCTTGGGCACCGAGTCCGTGGTCATGATGGCCTCGGCCGCATCGGCTCCACCCTCAACGTCCAGCGCTCCGGTGGCGGCGGCCACTCCCGGGATCAACCGGTCCATCGGCTGGGGCAGGCCGATCAGGCCGGTGGAGCACACCAGCACGTCCCCGGGAGAGATCCCGAGCTGTCCGGCGGCATGTTCGGCGGTGGCGTGCGTGTCCTGGAACCCCTGGGGGCCGGTGGCGGCATTGGCCCCGCCCGAGTTCAGCACCACAGCATCCACACGCCCGTCCGCGACCACCTGGCGCGACCAGACCACGGGGGCGGCAGCCACCCGGTTGGTCGTGAAGACGGCTGCCGCGTGGCGGTCCGGTCCGTCGTTCACGACGACGGCCACGTCCGGCTTCCCGGTCGACTTCAGTCCGGCGGCCACACCGGCGGCGCGGAATCCCTGGGCTGTGGTGACGCTCATGGTGCGATCCCCTGCTGGGTCAGCCCCGTCTCCTCGGCCAGGCCGAGAGCGAGGTTCATGGATTGGACGGCGCCGCCGGCGGTACCCTTCGTCAGGTTGTCCAGGGCGGCGGTGATGATGACGCGGCCGGCATGCTCGTCCACGGCCAATTGCATGACCACGTGGTTGGAGCCCAGCACGGACTGGGTGGTGGGCCACTGCCCCTCGGGCAGCAGGTGGACGAACTGCTCCTCACGGTAGGCCTGCTCCCAGGCGGCCCGGACCTCGTCAGCGTCCACTCCGGGATGCAGACGGGCCGTGGCGGTGGCCAGGATGCCACGGGGCATGGGCGCCAGCGTCGGAGTGAAGGACACCGTGACGGGTTCCCCCGCCGCCTGGGTGAGCCCCTGCTCGATCTCCGGGGTGTGGCGGTGCCCGCCCCCCACGCCGTAGGGGCTCATGGAGCCCATGATCTCGCTGCCCAGCAGGTGCGGCTTGAGGGCCTTGCCCGCTCCGGAGGTCCCGGTGGCGGCCACGATCACCACGTCCTCCGGCACGAGGAGACCGGCGGTGAAACCGGGGGCGAGGGCGAGCAGGCACGTGGTCGGATAGCAGCCCGGGACGGCAATCCGCGACGCCCCGGCGATCTCCGCCCGCTGCCCCGGCAGCTCGGGCAGGCCGTAGGGCCAGGTCCCGGCGTGGTTGGAGCCGTAGAACCTCTCCCAGGCCTGCGGTGACTGCAGCCGGTGGTCCGCGCCGGCATCGATCACGAGGGTGCCGGGCGAGAGCAGCTCGAGTTCGGCGGCGATCGCACCGCTGGCGCCGTGCGGCAGGGCCAGGAAGACGACGTCGTGTCCGGCCAGCACCTCCGCGGTGGTCTCCTGCAGGACGCGATCAGCCAGGGCGTGCAGGTGCGGCTGGAGCGAGCCCAGTCGCTCCCCGGCGTTCGAGTGGGCCGTGATGGCCCCGATCTCCACCTCGGGGTGGGCGAGAAGAAGGCGCAGGACTTCTCCTCCGGCATATCCGCTGGCGCCGGAGACGGCAACTGTGAGGCTCATGCGCCCATGCTAGGGGAAATATGCAGTGATGCCAATATTTATGCAAGACCGGGCCGCACCGGGTCGTCCGGCACCGGAGGATTGTTCACCCGACGGTCACCGTGGGACCACGCACCGTCTACGCATCACCGCCCCAGGGGCCGCCGGGCGCGACTACGGTAGGCACCATGACCGAGATTTCCCTTCCCAGCGCCCAGCATGCCGTTCGTGTCCACGCCTCCGGAGGACCGGAGGCCCTGCAGTGGACGGAGGTCCCCGTCCCGTCACCGGGCCCCGGGGAGGTCCTGGTCAGGACAGCGGCCGCCGGCCTCAACTTCATCGAGACCTACCAGCGCTCGGGCGTATACCGGATGCCCCACCCCTTCATCCCCGGCTCGGAGGGGTCGGGGACGGTGGTGGCCCTCGGCCCCGAGGCCGACGCTGCGTCCGTGACGGTCGGAGATGTGGTGGCCACGGCGGCCGGTTCCGGCACCTACGCCGAGTACTTCACCGCCCCGGTGGACCAGTTGCTGCCGGTGCCGGGCGGGGTGGACCCGGCGGAGGCCGCGGCCATCCCCCTGCAGGGCATGACCGCCCACTACCTGTGCCGGTCCACCGTGGAGGTGCAGCCGGGCCAGACGGTCCTCGTGCATGCCGGCGCGGGGGGCGTGGGCCTGCTGCTGACCCAGTTGTGCGTGTCCCACGGCGCGACCGTCATCGCCACGGCCTCCACCGAGGAGAAGAAGGCGCTCTCCCGCGCGGCGGGCGCCAGCCACGTCCTGGACTACTCGGGGTTCGCCGACGCCGTGCGGGACCTCACCGGTGGCCGCGGCGTGGACGCCGTGTTCGATGGAGTCGGCCGGGACACCTTCGACGAGTCCCTGGCCTCCCTGCGGATCCGTGGAACCCTGGCCCTCTTCGGTGGCGCCTCGGGGCCGGTGCCGCCGGTGGACCCCCAGCGCCTCAACTCCGCCGGTTCGGTGTTCCTCACCCGCCCCACCCTGGTGCACCACACGTTAACCGCCGACGAGACCCGGTGGCGGGCCCGGGAACTGTTCTCCGCCCTCGACGCCGGCACCCTCGACTTCCGGATCGGCGCCACCTACCCCCTGGCCGAGGCAGGCCGGGCGCACGGGGACCTCGAGTCCCGCCGCACCACCGGAAAGTCACTGCTCCTGCCGTAGGCCCGCCGGTGGCCTGCCGGTGGACGGGTCAGCGGCCGGGCATAACGGCGGATGTCCGCCAAGCGGCCACATCTCTCAGCCATCGGACAGCAATCACGATAAGATGACAGGCATTCTTTTTTCGATCCGCACGTTTATCCCGTTTCGATCCCGTTGACCCTGAGTTGGAAGTAGGCCGAACGCCGCCGTGTCCCCCCATGCGCCACAGTTGCCCGCCGCTGAGAAGGCCCCTCCGGTCCGGACCCTGGTCCAATTGCTGGAGGCCACCGCCCAGCAGCATCCCGAGGCACCGGCCCTGGACGACGGCGAGACCGTCCTGTCCTATGCGGAGCTGCTGGACGAGGTGAAAGCGACAGGGCGAGCCCTGCACGGTGCCGGCCTCGGCGCCGGGGACCGGATCGGCATCCGGGTCCCGTCCGGAACGGTGGAGCTCTACGTCTCCATCCTGGCCACCCTGTACATCGGTGCCGCCTACGTCCCGGTGGACGCGGACGACCCGGACGAGAGGGCCCGGTTGGTGTTCTCCGAGGCCAAGGTCGCCGCCATCCTCTCCGGTCAGGGCCGGGTGCAGACGTCCTCGAAGCGTCCCAAGCCGTTCCCTAGTCCCCGTGCGCCCGGGCCGGAGGACGATGCCTGGATCATCTTCACGTCCGGGTCCACCGGCACGCCCAAGGGTGTGGCCGTCACTCACCGCAACGCCGCCGCGTTCGTGGACGCCGAGGCGCGGATCTTCCTCCAGGACGATCCTCTCGCCCCGGGCGACCGGGTCCTGGCCGGGCTCTCCGTGGCATTCGATGCCTCCTGCGAGGAGATGTGGCTGGCATGGCGCCACGGTGCCTGTCTGGTTCCCGCCCCACGTTCTCTCGTCCGCTCCGGCATGGACCTCGGCCCCTGGCTTGTCTCCCGCTCCATCAACGTGGTCTCCACCGTACCGACGCTGGCCGCCCTGTGGCCTCCGGAGGCCCTGGAGAACGTGCGCCTGCTGATCTTCGGCGGTGAGGCGTGCCCGCCGGATCTGGCCGCCCGCCTGGCCGAGGACGACCGTGAACTCTGGAACACCTATGGGCCCACCGAGGCCACCGTGGTGGCCTGTGCCGCTCCCATGGACGGTCAAGGGCCGGTCCGGATCGGTCTGCCCCTGGACGGCTGGGACCTGGCCATCGTGGATCCGGCGACGGGGATCCCCGTCGCCGAGGGCGAGACGGGCGAGCTCATCATCGGCGGGGTGGGACTGGCCCGCTACCTCGACCCGGCCAAGGACGCCGAGAAGTATGCCCCGATGGAGTCCCTCGGGTGGGACCGCGCCTACCGTTCCGGGGACCTCGTGGTGTGGGACCCGGACGGATTGCTGTTCGTGGGCCGAGCCGATGAGCAGGTCAAGCTCGGCGGCCGCCGCATCGAACTCGGAGAGATCGATGCGGCGCTCCAGGCCCTGCCGGGCGTCGCCGGCGGTGCCGCCGCGGTCCAGACGACCCCGGCCGGAACCCAACTGCTCATCGGGTACCTGGCAGTGCCGGCGTCGACGACGGGGCAGGACGGGCCGGACCTGAAAGCCTTCCGCCGACTCCTCGAGCAGGAGTTGCCCGGAGCACTGGTCCCCCGCCTGGTCACGGTGGAGACCCTGCCCACCAAGACGTCCGGCAAGGTGGACCGCAACGCGCTGCCCTGGCCGCTTCCGGGTCAAGTGGGAGCGGGCGCCGGCCACGGCGGCTCCGGCCCGAGCACCGACCTCCCCGTGGATCCCGAGTCCCCAGGAGGCTGGGTGCTGACCCACTGGGCGGATGTGCTGGGCACCGCCCCCGAGGACCTGGACACCGATTTCTTCGCCTCCGGCGGCGGGTCATTGGCCGCAGCCCAACTCGTCTCCCGGCTGCGCACCCGCTATCCCTCCGTCACCGTGCGGGACGTCTACGCCCACCCCCGCGCCGGAGCCCTGCTGGAGGCCGTCACCGGCAACGATGGCAGGCCGGTGGAACCTGCCGAGCCCGTGGAACCGCGCCCGGTAGTCCGCACCGCCCGCCGGGCCCAGGTGTTCCAGACGCTGATGGGCATCCCCCTGGTCATCCTCGTGGCCATGCGCTGGGTCGTCTACCTGGCCGCCGGCGCCAACCTGGCCGCGGCCTGGGGTGTCCTGCCCGGCGCCCCGACCGTCTCCTGGTGGTGGGTACTGGCCGGCTGGCTCGTGTTCGTGTCCCCGCCGGGCCGCATGGCCCTCTCTGTGGTGACGGCCCGGTTGCTGCTGCGTGGAATCCAGCCAGGCTCCTATCCGCGGTCCGGCAAGGTCCATCTGCGGCTGTGGCTGGCGCAGCACATCTCCGACCTCGTGGACCCGGTCTCCCTGGGCGGTGCCCTGTGGGTCCCCACCTATGCCCGCCTGCTCGGGGCCACCATCGGCCGGAACGTGGACCTGCACTCGGTCCCCCCGGTCACCGGCCTCCTCGACCTCGGCACGGGCAGCTCGATCGAACCCGAGGTGGATCTGTCCGGCTATTGGATCGACGGAGACGTGGTCCACATCGGTGCCGTCACCGTCGGTCAGGACGCCGTGGTCGGCACCCGATCAACCCTGATGCCCGGTGCCGCGGTCGGCACCGGCACCGTGGTCCAGCCCGGGTCCACGGTGATCGGCAAGGCCAAGGACGGCCTCGAGTACGCCGGCTCGCCCGCACAGCGGCTCGGCAAGGCCCGGTACGACGGCCCCAACATCGACCCGCCGCGCGCCACAGGGTGGCTCGTGTTGTCCACCATCGGCTCCGGCGTCCTGGCCCTGCTGCCCGCGGCCGCGGCGCTGGCAGCGGCCCTAGTGGGCCTGTGGTCCCTGATCTGGTGGCCGGACGCCCCGCAGGTCGGCCAGTCCGGCGAGCCCGGATCGCCCACCGCACCCGAGACCGTCTTCGGTTCCGCGTGGCGACTGCTGGCGGCCACCCCGCTGATCGCCGCGGTGTGGTTCGGGGCGAACATGCTCTTCACCGTGGTCTCCGTGCGCCTGCTGTCCCTCGGGGTGACGGAGGGCTACCACGCCGTTCGTTCCCGCATCGGCTGGCAGCTGTGGGCCACGGAGCGGGTGCTGGACACGGCGCGTGATCTGCTGTTCCCGTTGTACGCCTCCCGCTTCACCCCGGTCTGGTTGCGGTGGCTCGGGGCGGAGGTCGGCACCAACGTGGAGGCTTCCACGGTCATCCTCCAGCCGGCACTGACCCAGATCGGCGACGGCGCGTTCCTCGCCGACGACACGATGATCGGCTCCTACGAGTTGCAGCGCGGCTGGATGCACGTGGGGCAGGCGAAGGTCGGCAAGAGGTCCTTCGTGGGCAACTCCGGCATGGTCGCCGCCGGACGCAAGCTCTCCAAGAACTCCCTCGTGGCGGTCCTGTCCGCCACCCCGAAGAAGACCAAGTCCGGTTCCTCCTGGCTGGGGTCCCCACCAGTGCGTCTTCGCCGCACGGAGGTCGAGGGTGACGACGCCCTGACCTACGCTCCGCCGGCGAGGCTCAAGGTGGTGCGCAGCGCCTGGGAGTCCCTGCGCCTGTTGGCAGTCTGGTGCTCCGTGGTCATCGCCGTGGCCGTGGTGATCGCCCTCGACGGGCTCGCACAGCTGGGCGGCGGCGCTGCGACCGGGGCCGGGCCAGGCGGCTGGTGGCTCGCCGCCATGCTCGGCGGCGTGGTGCTGATGCTGGCCGGCGCCCTGGCCGCAGGCTGCTCCGTGCTGGCCAAGACGGTCCTGGTCGGTCGGATCAGAACCGGCGAGCATCCCCTGTGGAGCTCCTTCATCTGGCGCAACGAGGTGGTGGACAACTTCATCGAGGTGGTCTCCGCCCCCTGGTTCGGGCGGATCGCGTCCGGCACCCCCTCTCTCGTCTGGTGGCTGCGTGCGCTCGGCGCCCGGATCGGCCACGGTGTGTGGTGCGAGTCCTACTGGCTGCCCGAGGCGGACCTGGTGACCCTGGGCGACTCCTCGACCGTGAACAGGGGCTGCGTGGTCCAGACCCACCTGTTCCATGACCGCGTCATGTCCCTGGACACCGTGACGCTGGGCGCGGGCTCGACCCTCGGTCCGAACTCCGTGATCCTGCCGGCAGCCTCCATCGACGACGGCGGCACGGTCGGCGCCGGATCGCTCATCATGCGAGGGGAGATCGTCCCGGGCCACTCATGGTGGACCGGCAACCCGGTGGCGCCGTGGAAGGGACCCAAGGTCAAGGGCCGCGCTGCGGCGATCACTAGACTGGAACGGCTCGAGGAGAAGGCCGGCCGGGCAGCCGTGAGGGCCGCCAACCGGGACGCCGCCGAGCAGGCCACGAAGACCGTCAACACCGCCGATGAACCCGAGGAGCACAGCCACCCGTGAGTGAGGAAACCCCGGTCCTGCCCGATCCCTACATCCCAGGATCGGGAACCCCGGATTTCACGGTGGGCCACTACGAACTGCAGCTGGAGGTCAAGCTGGCGGCCAACCGGATCGCCGGACGGGCCCGCCTCGAGGGAACCGTCCTGCGGCCGGCGAAGCGGATCGAACTGGATCTGCACGAGCTCTCGGTCAGCAAGGTCACCGCAGCCTCGCAGGGCCGCACCGTCAAGGTGGCCAAGACCGCAACGCGGAAGGGCCGGCTGGTCATCGACCTGGCCGCCCCCCTCGACGCCGGCGCGCCACTCGCGCTCGAGGTCTCCTACGCCGGCGTCCCGACGATGCTGACGGGGCCCTGGGGCGAGATCGGCTGGGAGGAACTGACCGACGGGGTGCTCGTGGCCGGCCAGCCCAACGGCGCCGCCACCTGGTTCCCCTGCGTGGACCACCCCTCGGTGAAGTCCACCTACCACTTCACCGTAGCCACGGACGCCGGTTATCTGCCGGTCTGCAACGGGCTGCCCACCGGGCACCGGCGCCGTTCTTCGCGCGAGGAGTGGACCTGGGAACTGCGTGACCCGGCTCCCAGCTACCTTGTGACCCTGCAGATCGGCCGGTACCAGCTGGTGGCCGTGCCAGAGCACCCCACCGGACGCCACCGTGCCACGGACGCCGTTGTCCCCCGCCAGGGCGCCGGCGGAGCACCGGGCCGGAGCTCCAACCAGACGTCTGCTCAGACTGCCGGCCGGACGCCCGGTCAGATGTCCGAACCGGCGTCTGAACGAGAATCGGCTCCGGTCTTCCTCGCCGTCTCCCCGGCACTGCAGGCCCGCGCGCAGGAGGTCCTCGGACGGCAGACCGAGATGATGGCGTGCTTCAGCTGGCATTTCGGTCCCTACCCCTTCGACCGGTACACGGCCGTGGTGACGGACGATGACCTGGAGATTCCGCTGGAGGCGGCGTCCCTGTCCATCTTCGGGGCCAACCACCTGACGGGCTCCTGGGCCGCCGAGCGGCTGGTGGCCCACGAACTGGCGCATCAGTGGTTCGGCAATGCGCTGACCCTGCGCCAGTGGAAGGACATCTGGCTGCACGAGGGATTCGCCTGCTACAGCGAGTGGCTGTGGGGCGCGGAATCCGGGCACGGCACGCTGGCTTCGCTGGCCCGCACAGCCTGGCAAGGTCTGGCTCTGAAGGCGCAGGACCTGGTGGTGGCGGACCCGGGGCCTGCGCTGATGTTCGACGACCGCATCTACAAGCGCGGAGCTCTGACCCTGTTCGCCCTCGACCGGGCCCTCGGCGACGAGGTGTTCACCGACCTGATCCGCTCCTGGGTGGCCGAGCACCGGCACGCCTCCGTGGACACAGGGATGTTCCTGGACCATGCCGACCGCCATGCCGAGGCAGCCGGTCACCCGGCCGGCCATGCACGCACGGTCTTGCGCCCCTGGCTGTGCGAGCCCGGGCTGCCGGCCTTCCCTGCGTCACGCTGACGCGGCGGGCGTTCCTTCGGAACCCGTCTCCGCCGGAGGCCGGTGCCCGGCTGGCGGCAGGAGCACGACGGCGCCGAGCAGGTGATCGGGGGCATGGCCTCCTGGCCAATCGCGATCCGGAACGATGACAGACCCTGGCCGGTCCGGCACCGTCAGGTCCAGAGTCCCGGGCACCGTGACGGCCACATCTGCCGGGTCACCGGTGAAGCCGGTGCCCCGAGCCTTGGCGAGGGCCTCCTTGGCACACCACAGCAGGCCGCGGATTCCCGGGCGCACATGGTCGTCCAGGGCACCGACCAGCCACTCCTCCTCCGCAGAGAAGCCGACGCCGGCCAGTTCGGCGGGCTCGGCGAAGGCCGCGGACCCAGCCTGTTCGAGGTCGACCCCGATCCGCCAGCCCGCCACTGTGTCCGGCACCCCGAGCCAGGCGGTGGCGAGCCACCCACCAGCCCGGCTGAAGCTCACGGCCGGCAGTGGCGCTGCCAGTCCCCCCGTTGTGAGGGCGTCCGGACCCCGCCGGTGCCGGGCCAACCGGCTGTGACGCAGCTCCGGCCGGCCGTGGTTCTCGGAACCGCACTGGGCGCAACGGTGGGTGACCTCGAAGGTCCCCGGCCGATGCCCCAAGGACACGGCGAGGAAGTCGAGGGCCTCACGGCGCTGGTCACCAGTCCGGGGACCGGTGACCACCACGTGCCATCCCGGGCCGGATGCCTGCCCGTCACCTGTGCCCATGGCCCCTTCTCCTCCTCGGGTCAGCTGGGTTCCCGGCTTGCTCTGCCGGATCTGCCGGCGGTGTCCCCGACCTCGTGGTCGAGTACACGCTAGCGCTGGACGGCTCCGTGACGTCGGGCAGCCAGTTCGGTGGCGGCCGCACGGGCCGCGGAGGCCTCGTCCGCGGTCAGGGTCCGGTCCCGAGCACGGAAGCGCAGCGAGAAGGCGAGCGACTGGTGGCCGTCCTCCACACCCTGCCCGGAGTAGACGTCGAAGAGGCTGACATCCTCAAGCAGGTCCCCCGCCCCCTCACGCAGGGTCTCCAGGACCTCTCCCGCCACCACATCGTCCGCGACCACGAGGGCCACGTCCTGGCTCGTGAGCGGGAAGGTGGACATCGGCCGGGCCACCACCACGTCGGCCGCTGCGGCGATCAGGGCGTCCAGGTCGAGTTCCATGGCCACGGTGCGGGCGGGCAGGTCGGCGTCCTCCAGCCAGGACGGCAGCAGTTCTCCGGCCACGCCGATGACGGTGCCGCCTGTACCCGGGGAACCGGCAGAACCAGCCCACCGCAGCTCGGCCGTACGGCCCGGATGGAAGGCCTGGTGGGACCCCTGGGCGACCTGCAGGTCCACGCCGAGGATCGCCGCGGCGTCCAGGGCGGCACCGATGGCGTCCTGCCAGTCGTATGTGCGGGGCTGGTGGCCGGCACCCGGCGCGGAGTCGTTCCCCGTGAGCACTGCGGCCAAGTGCCGCGGCTGGTCCGGGATACCGGCCTCCAGGTCCGCCAACACCTCGTCCGCGGGGCGGGCGCCCAGCGGCGGGATCGTGGCCGAGCCCAACTGCTCACCGGGCAGGAAGACCAACCCGGACTCGTAGAGGGCCACGTCCCGGAAACCGCGGGAGTGGTTGCGGCGGGCGATGTCCAGCAGCCCAGGCAACAGGGAGGTGCGCAGGTACCCGAACTCGGCGGAGATCGGGTTGGCCAGGTGCACCATCTTCTGTGCGGCACCCTCGTCCTCGGTGGCGGAGCCGAAGAAGCGGTTCTGCGATTCGGACACGAAGGGGTAGGCCAGCACCTCGGTCAGTCCGGCGTCGGCCAGACCCTGGACCACCCGGCGCCGGGCCGCCTGTTCCCGGGTCAGCCCACGCCCCGGAGGGGCCACCGGGAGCGTGGACGGGATCTGGTCGTACCCGATCAGGCGGGCGATCTCCTCGACCAGGTCGTCCCGGATCTCCAGGTCCTGGCGCCAGGTCGGGGCGGTGACAGTGAAGACCGGCCCGGCCGCGCCGGCGTCGGGAACTCCCGAATCCGTTGCCCTGCCGCGCTCGACCGAGGCGCCCAGGTCCTTCAGGGTCGTCTCGATCTGGTCCTCGGTGTACTCGATGCCCATGCGGGCCACCGGGTAGGAGGCCGGCAGCTCGATGACGTTCGGCTCCGGGCGGGTGCCCACGTCGGTGATTCCTGCATCAGCGATGCCGCCGGCCAGCTGGACCAGCAGCTGGGCGGCCCGTTCGGCTGCCTCGTCCGCGATCTCCCAGTCCACGCCGCGCTCGTTGCGCTTGGAGGCCTCGGAAGGCAGGCGGTGGCGGCGACGGGTGCGGCCCATGGACACGGGGTCGAAGTGCGCGGACTCGATGACGATCGTGGTGGTGGACTCGGACACCTCGGTCTCGCCGCCACCCATCACGCCGGCCAGGCCGATCGGCCCGCGGTCGTCGGTGATGAGCAGGTCTTCGGCGGAGAGCGTCCGCGACTTGCCGTCCAGGGTGGTCAGCGTCTCCCCCTCGGTGGCGCGGCGGACCACGATCGGGCCCTGCAGTTTGGCCGCGTCATAGAAGTGCAGCGGCTGCCCGAGTTCCCACATCACGTAGTTGGAGATGTCCACGGCCAGGGAGATGGACCGCATGCCGGCCAGACGCAGGCGCTGGGCCATCCACGGCGGGGTGGGACGGCTCGGGTCGATGCCGGTGACGGTGCGGGTCACGAAGCGGTCGCAACCGGGGACGCCGTAGATGGGGCGCTCGTCCTCCAGGCGCACGGGGTGGCCCTGGCCGTCCGGCTCGGGAGCCGTGACCAGGGAAGCCGGGTCGGTGAAGGGAAGCCCGGTGGCGTGCGCGTACTCACGGCCCACGCCACGGATGGAGAAGGCGTAGCTGCGGTCCGCGGTCACGTTGATCTCGGCGGCCTCGTCCCGCAGGTGCAGGAGGTCGTACACGTCCGTGCCGGGCTCAGGGTCGTTGCCGTTCTCGGGCGAGAAGCCGAGTGAGGACAGCACGATGATGCCATCGTGATCCTCCCCCAAGCCGAGCTCGCGCGCCGAGGCGATCATCCCGGCGGAGAGATGACCATAGGTCTGGCGCGGGGTGATGCGGAAGTCACCGGGGAGCACGGCGCCGGGCAGGGTGACGACGACCTTGTCCCCTACCTGGAAGTTGTGGGCGCCGCAGACGATGCCCTGCACGCCAGAGGGGTCGATGCCCTCGCCGATCAGGGTCTGGTCCTGGCCCTCGGGCACCACGCGGACCTGGCACCAGTTGATGGTCTTGCCGTTCTTCTGCGGCTCTGGAACCATCTCCAGGACCTGGCCGACCACGAGGGGGCCGGAGAGCTCGTTCAACGGACGGTGGACGTCCTCCTCCTCGAAGCCGATCCTCACGAGGTCGGCCATGACGTCCTCGGCGGTGGCGTCCGCCGGGACCGGGACATATTCACGTAGCCATGACAGCGGGATGCGCACGGGTGATCAGATCTCCATTCCGAAGTGCTGGGAGAAGCGGACGTCGCCCTCGATCATGTCTCGCATGTCGAGGACCTCATTGCGGAACATCAGGGTGCGTTCCACGCCCATGCCGAAGGCGAAACCGGAGTAGACCTCCGGGTCCAACCCGGCGGCACGCAGCACGTTCGGGTGCACCATGCCGCAGCCGCCCCATTCGATCCATTGAGGGCCGCCCTTGGCGCCGGGATGCCAGATGTCCATCTCCGCGCTGGGCTCGGTGAATGGGAAGAAGTTGGATCGCAGCCGGATCGTGGCCTCGGGGCCGAACATCTGACGGGCGAAGTACTCGAGGGTGCCGCGCAGGTCCGCCATGGTCAGGCCCTTGTCCACGGCCAGGCCCTCGAACTGGTGGAAGACCGGCGTGTGGGTGGCGTCCAGCTCGTCAGTGCGGAAGGTCCGGCCGGGGCACAGCACGTACACAGGGGTGCCACGCTGCAGCATGGCCCGCATCTGCACCGGGGAGGTGTGGGTGCGCATCAGGAGGTGGGACTCGGCGGGGTCCACGAAGAAGGTGTCCTGCATCTCGCGGGCCGGGTGGTCCGGCTTGAAGTTCAGCGCATCGAAGTTGTACCACTCGGATTCGAGCTCGGGCCCCTCGGCGATTTCCCAGCCCATACCGATGAAGATGTCCGAGACGCGCTCCTGCAGTACGGACAACGGGTGGCGGGCGCCCACGCGGCGGCGGCGCACGGCCGTGGTGACGTCCACGGTCTCCTCGACGAGCATGCGGGCGGCGTGCTCGGCCTCGAGGATCTCCGTGCGGGCCGCGAGCGCTCGCTCCATGGACTTGCGGGCTCCGCCCATGAGCTTGCCGGCTACGGCCTTCTGGTCCTTGGGCAGCTGACCGATCCTCCGGTTCGCCATCGTCAGCGGAGCCTTCTCCCCCGTGTGCGCCAGCCGGGCCGCCTTGAGCTCATCGAGGTTGGCTGCGGCGGCGAAGTCGGCCATGGCCTGCTCGACGGCGATGTGCACTGCGGTTTCGTCCGCCGGGGAGATCTCCGGCCCGCTTGAGTCCGACTGGGGGGTTTCCGTCATGGTGGGCAACGACCTTCATGTCCTGAGGTTGCGAATGTAAAAAACGTAGCTTTACGGTTTTGACCTTGGGCGTGACCACCCGCACCCGGCGGAAGGCCTTGGCCAGTCTACTGGCCGGAGGGCAGGCCCGGCATACCGACAACGCCTGGGGCTGTCCGGGCAGAATGGATCCATGCCCCTCCGTCTGCGGTTCCGCCAACTGTGCAACGCCGCCAACCTGACCACGCCCCTGGGTCTCGCATTGGCCCTGGCTTCTGGTTGCCGGATCCAGCGGGGCCCGGAAGGGCTGGTCCTCGCGTTCGGATACCGTTGGGCCTTTCCCGATGGCGGCGCCTTCACCGTGGGCAACATGGTCCTGATCCGACCCCACGCCGCTCCGACGGCCCGGCTGCTGGAGCACGAGTCACGGCACGCCACCCAGTACGCGTGGTGCCTGGGCTTGCCGTTCTTGGTGCTGTACTTCACCGCAGCCGGCTGGTCCGTGCTGCGAACGGGTGATCCGGCCTCGCGGAATCCCTTCGAACGCCATGCCGGCCTGGTGGCCGGCGGCTACCGCGAGCGCCCGGTGCGGTGGCCGCGGCACCGGATCCGGTGACGGCGGCAGTGCCGTCGGTGAGCGTCGCACCGAGACGGTGGGGCCGGCGTCGACGTCCGTTGACTAGGATCGACACGTTCCGGCGTCGGCCGGAATGTGTGCCTGGTCCTGTTTTCGCCGCCGTTCCCGGCCCTGCACTCCTCTTGTCCGCCCACCGTTGGGAGACCCCTCGCGCCGCCCACCCATAGCCAGCCCTCTCCTGCCGTGGATCATCGTCGGCGTCGTCGTGCTGGCCCTCAACCTCCGGTCCCCGATCATCGCGCCCACCGCGATCCTCGGCCAGATCCAGGCAGAGACCGGCCTCAACGCCACCGGTGCCGGCCTGCTGACCGGCCTGCCGATCCTGCTCTTCGCCCTGGCGACGCCCCTGGCCACTCGGACCATCGGGCGCCTCGGCCCCGAGTCCACGGTGTTCGCCTGCCTGGCGGGAGTACTGGCCGGTACCGTGCTGCGGTCTACTGGCCCCGCGTGGATGGTCCTGGCCGGCACCGTGGTGATCGGCCTGTCGCTGACACTGGGGAACATCGTGGTGCCCGTCATCATCCGCCGCGAGGTGACCTGGGACCGGGTCTCCCTCGCCACGGGCCTGTACTCGGCGGCCATGAACCTCGGCGCGATGGTCACCCTTCTCGGCACCGGCCCGCTGGCAACCGCCGTGGGGTGGCGGTGGGCCCTCGCCCCCTGGGGCGTCCTCGCCGTCCTCGGAATGGGCTATTGGCTGGGACTGGTCCGGCGGCGCCTGCGGAAGACCCCAGGCCACGAGCCGGATGCCGCCGAGACCGGCACGGAATCCGGGCAGAAGGCTCCACCGGCCCCGGGGAGCGGTGATGGATCCGCACGTCGATTCCGCCGGGTCATGTGGTTGCTGGTCATCGCCTTCAGTGGCCAGTCGGCCGGCTACTTCACCACCACGACCTGGTTGCCCACGATCCTCACGGAGACCCACGGACTGGACACGGCAGGTTCGGGGGCCACGGCATCCCTGTTCCAGGTCGCCGCCATCGTGGGAGCCCTCGGCGTCCCCCTGCTGGCCACCCGCTCGAGGCCCTGGGTCCCCCTGGCCGTGGTCGCGGCCCTGTGGCTGTCCCTGCCGCTCGGTCTGCTGCTGGCGCCCGATGCCTACGTGCTGTGGTCACTCACCGGTGGTGTGGCGCAGGGTGGCGGCTTCACGGCCATCTTCTCGATCATCGCCCGGATGGCCAGCAACGATTCCGAGGCCGCCTCCGGCTCAGCCTTCGTCCAGACGGGCGGCTACCTGGCCGCCACGATCGCCCCGCCATTCGCCGGCTGGCTCCACACCGCCACCGACGGCTGGACGGCCCCGCTCCTGCTGGTCCTCGCCGCCACCCTGGCCTTCACGACCGCGGGGCTGCTGGCCACCCGGGCCTCGGTACAGCGGCCCTCCGCCTAGGGTCGGCTAGTACAGCGAGCCATCCGGCTCGCCGAGGTCCGACGCCGGCCGCGCCGCTTCCAGCGCCGCGATCACGAGCGCCTCGGCCTGCTGGGTTCCAGGCACGATCGGCCACGGTTCCAGACGGGCCCCGTCACGGACATGCGCACCCGCCCGTGTTGTTCTTCGCGGCGCGTTCTCGTCCCACGGCACGTGGATGAACCCGGCGGTTCGCACGGAACTGGTTTCCGCCCGGGCCATCAGCGCGTAGAAGAGGTGGTTGCAGACGAAACTGCCCGCGCTCAGGGACAGCTCGGCCGGAATCTCGGCCTCGCGCAGCGCGGCGACGATGCGCTTGACCGGCAGGGTGGAGAAATAGGCGGCGGGGCCGGCGTCGTCCACGGCCTGTCCTGCCGGCTGAACACCGGCGTTGTCCGGGATGCGGGCATCCTGAAGGTTGACGGCCACCCTCTCCACGGCCAGCCCCGTCCTGCCGCCGGCCAGACCGCAGGCGATGACGATCCCGGGGCGGTGCTCGGACAGTGCCCGCTCCAGGGCCTCGGTGGATCCGGCGAAAGAACAGGGCAGCCTCACGGCGACCGCGTCGACGCCGCGGACCCGGAGTCGACGGGCGGCCTCCTGCGCCGCAGGCCAGGAGGGGTTGTGCCCATCCCCCGCGAAGGGCTCAAAGCCGGTGAGCAGCAGGGGTGCGAGGCCAGGGACGTGGTGGGCTGCGGTGGCGGGGCCGGGACCGGTCATGACTTCAGCGTAACGCCTCTTGCACCACCGTTAGTACATGTGTTCTAATCGAAGCATGCGATGGGAAGCGCAGACTCTGCAGGCCGGGGACGGGATCGAGCAGGGCGACGGCGGCACTCCGGCCGCACCGGCCGCCCTGCTCCCGCTCTCCGGCCTGCAGCGTTCCATCACCACGCCGGAGTTCGCGGATACCACCTTCCACGAGGTCGTGGCCAAGTCGGCCCTGAACAAGGTCCCGGACTCCTCCCCCATGCCCTTCCGCTGGACCGTCAATCCCTACCGGGGCTGCACCCATGCATGCCGGTACTGCTACGCACGCAGCACCCACGAATACCTGGACTTCAACGCGGGCACCGATTTCGACCAGCAGATCGTCGTCAAGGTGAACACCCCCGAGATCCTCCGGCGGGAGTTGGCACGCCCCGGCTGGAACCGCGAGCTGGTGGCCCTGGGCACCAACACGGACCCCTACCAACGGGCCGAGGGCCGGTACCGGCTCATGCCCGGCATCATCACGGCCCTGACAGACGCGGGCACCCCCTTCTCCATCCTGACCAAGGGCACCCTCCTGGGGCGAGACCTGGACCTGTTGGCCTCGGCCTCGCGCCAGGTGCCGGTTCAGGTCTCCGTCTCCCTGGCCATGCTGGACGCGAACCTCGCCCATCGGGTCGAGCCGGGCACGCCCACACCGGCGGCACGGCTCAAGCTCATCGAGAAGCTGTCCTCGGCCGGCGCCCAGGTCACGGTCATGGCCATGCCCCTGCTGCCCTGGCTCACGGATTCCGATCGCCAGCTGGAGGACCTCATGACCGCACTGGCCGGTGCCGGCGCCCAGTCCGTGCTGGCTGGGGCCCTACATCTGCGGCCCGGAGCGCGGCAGTGGTACCTGCAGTGGATCGAGGAGGACCACCCGGACCTGCTGGACGGATACCGCCAGCTCTACGGCCGCAGTTCCTATGCCCCCGCTTCCTACCGCAAGGCACTCGGACGCCGAGCCTCCGCCGCAGCCCGGCGCCATGGCCTGCATCATGAGGGGGCCCACCGCATCACCCGTCCGGACGATGGCGGACCGAGCCCCGCGGCCCATCGCCCCGGCGAGGGTGCCCACCAGGCTCCAGCCGGGACCACGGGCCCTGCCCAGCCGGTTCCCGCACCACAGCCGGCGCTGTTCTAGGGCATCAACCCTCGGGGCGCACGAGCTCCACCAGTGCATCCACGATGGGTCGGTCCGCCGGAATCCAGTCCAGCTCCTGCAGCGTGGCCCCATCGAGGGCACGCCACTCGAGCAGATCGTGATCCTCCAGTGGTCGGGGATCGCCATCGATGATCACGGCAGTGAAGACGCGCATCCTGGCGCCGTTGCCCAGCAGCCAGCCCTCCGGATGGTCGGCGGCCACCTCGCGGTCCAGCCGGATGTGAACCCCGAGCTCCTCGCGCACCTCCCGGACCAGCGCGGCGCGGGAGTCCTCCCCCGGCTCCACCTTGCCGCCTGGGAACTCCCACAGGCCTGCCAGGGCCTCCGGTGCGCTTCGCCGGGCGGCCAGCAGCGCCGACGGGGCCGCCACCTCGTCCAGCACGGCGGCCCCAACAACCGGCCGAGGCGTTCGGGAGACGGGGCGGGAGACCGGACGGGACACCGCGTTCGGATCCTTCACGTGGAGGGGCACGGCCGGGGGCTCCGAGGTGATGTCACTCATCCCCCGAGCCTACCCACCCTCCCCCTGCGTTGCGCGGGCGATCGCCACCGGAGAGGACCGCCCGCGAAGCGCGCCATGGGAGCGTGGGGACCGTAGTCTGTATCAGTGCCGAACACCGCTTCCGACGACCCCTCCTCCGCCTCACCATCCACGCCCTCCTCGTCAACTACGTCATCGTCCGCTTCGCGTTCCGACCCACCTGGACGTCGCGCCATCCTGCCGGGCATCCTCGCACTGGCCCTCGGCGGCTTCGCGATAGGCACCACCGAGTTCGCCATCATGGGCCTGCTCCCCGAAGCGGTGGCAGACCTGGGAGTCGATCTGCCGGCAGGCGGCATCCTCATCTCGGCCTACGCCCTCGGCGTGGTCATCGGGGCGCCCCTGCTGGCCGCCGGCATGGCCCGGATCGATCGGCGCACCTCCGCCCTGTGGCTGATGGCACTGTTCGTCATCGGCCACGCCGCCAGCCTGTTCGCCCCGGACTTCACCACCATGCTCATGGCCCGGTTCATCTCCGGTCTGCCACACGGCGCGTACTTCTCGGCCGCCGCCCTGGCCGCCGCCCACCTGGCCGGACCGGCCCGCCGCGGCCAGGCCATCGCCTGGGTCATGGCGGGACTGTCCGTCGCGAACCTCATCGGGGTTCCGTTGGCCACCTGGTTGGGCCAGAATTCCGGATGGCGGTGGATGTTCATCGTCACAGGCCTCTTCGGCGCTGCCACCATGGCCACCGTGGCCTGGCTGGTCCCCCGCGTCCCGGCTCCCCCCGGAGCCTCCGTGCGCGGTGAGCTGACGGCCCTGAGATCGCCGGCGCTCTGGCGGGCGATCGTGGTCGGCATCATCGGCTTCGCGGGAATGTTCGCCCTCTACACCTATATCGCCCCCGTCTTCACGGACGTCGGTGGAATGGCCCCGCAGCTGGTGCCGGTCATCATGGCCCTCTACGGGGTCGGCATGGTGGTAGGCACCCTAATCGGTGGCGCCCTGTCCGACCGCTCAGCACGGCGGACCCTGCAGTGGATGCTCGCCATCGTCGCCGTGGCCCTGGCCTGCTTCAGCCTGACCGCCCAGTGGTGGCTCCTCTCGCTGGTGCCGCTGCTTGCCGCCGCGATGGCCGCCTCAGCGCTGGTCCCATCCCTGCAGGTCCTGCTCGTCGACGCCGCCCCGCAGGCACCTCAACTGTCCGGGGCACTGAACCACTCGGCCCTCAACCTGGCCAACGCCATGGGCGCCTGGGTGGGAGCATCCGTGATCCAGGCCGGTCTCGGCCTGCAGGTGCCGGCGGGCGCCGGAGCGGCCCTCGCCTGCGTCGGACTCCTACTGTCCCTCGTGCTACTACGGTCCCGCAACACCTGAAAATTCCGGCCCGGCTTGCTATGTTGTGCCCAGGCGCAGTTCCTGAACGTCCATCAACCGTGGACCAGGCCCGCCACGGACGGACACTTTCCGTATCCGTTCTGATTCACGAGCACGAAGGGGTAGACAACATGGGCTTCATCAGCTGGATCATCCTCGGACTCATCGCCGGCGTCATCGCCCGGCTCATTCTTCCCGGCAAGCAGGGCGGCGGATGGATCACTGCCCTGATCACCGGCCTCATCGGCGCCGTGCTGGGCGGCTGGATCGCCAGCCTGGTCGGCGTGGGTGCCATGGACGAGTTCTGGAGCTTCGGAACGTGGATCTTCGCCATCATCGGCGGCGTGATCGTTGCGTTCGCCTGGCAGGCCATCACCCGGCGGACCAGCAACAAGGAGGCCTGACCGTCCTCCACCCCCACCCCGTCAAGACGAAGGGCGCCCCCTCCTGAGGGGGCGCCCTTCGTCGTGTCGTGGCCGTGCCTGCGGCGGAGGTTCAGATCACCTCAGGCCGAGGCGCCGTCCGGCGCGTGCTGCGCCATGGCCGAGGCGTAGAGGCAGACGGTCGCCGCCGTGGCCACGTTGAGTGATTCGGCCCGACCGTACAGCGGGACCGCCACCCTCTCGTCAGCCAACGCCAGTTCATCGGCGGACAAACCCTGGGCCTCATTGCCGAACAACCAGGCCGTCGGCCCGGTCAGCAGGCCCGACGGCGGCCGGTCCAGCACCACGGACCCGTAGCCGTCCGCTGCCAGCACCACCAGACCACGGTCCCGGAGTGTTCCCACGGCGGTAACGGCCTCCACCGAGGTCACGACGGGTACGTGGAACAGTGAACCGGCCGTGGAGCGCACCACCTTGGGATTGAACACATCCACGGAACCGGCCGTCAGCACCACGACACCGGCGCCCGAGGCATCCGCCGCCCGCAGGACGGTCCCCGCGTTGCCGGGGTCCTGGACTCGGCACAGGACAGCGGCCAGACCCGGCTCCGGCAGGGCGGCGAGGACGGAAGCGGCGTCGGTGTCCGGGATGTGACACACGGTGATGATGCCCTGCCCGGTGACGGCATCGGCCATGGCATCCAAGACCTCGTCGCTCGCCCACCGCACCATCACGCCTCGACCGGCGGCATGGCCGACCAGGCCCGCCAGCTCCGGGTCACGGTCTGCCACCCGGGCGGAGAGGTAGACGGACTCCACGACCCTCCCCGGAATCCACTGGGTGTAACCCTCCGGACGGGGTGACTGACGGTCTGCGGACTGGGCAGTGCCGGCATCATGCTCGGGATGAGGCCCCAGCATCCCCAGGTGCGCCCGCAGCGCCTCCCGGGAGGACTGCGGTCCCTCGGCGAGGAACAAGCCCTCCCGGGAACGCGACGAGCGCCCCGCCAGGCGTGCGACCTTCCTGACCCGGTCTGCCCGGGGGTTGGTCATCACGTCCTGATCGGGGCGCTCGTTCATGGTGTTCCGAGTTCGGTGGCGGACCTGGGGCGGCCACCGTCATCGGGTGCGCGTACTTACTTCGCGACTGCCGGGGCGTTGACGTCAGCCGGCAGGGCTGCGCGGGAGGCCGTCACCAGGGCGGCGAACGCGGCAGAGTCGGACACGGCCAGCTCGGCGAGCATGCGGCGGTCCACCTCGATGCCGGCCAGCTTGAGGCCCTGCATGAAGCGGTTGTAGGTCATGCCGTTGGCGCGGGATGCCGCGTTGATACGGGTGATCCACAGGCGGCGGAAGTCGCCCTTGCGCTTCTTGCGGTGCTGGTAATTGTAGACATACGAGTGCAGCAGCTGTTCCTTGGCCTTGCGGTAAAGGCGGGAACGCTGTCCGCGGTAACCGGCCGCGCGGTCCAAGACCACCCGGCGCTTCTTGTGGGCGTTGACTGCCCGCTTCACACGTGCCACGTGCGTACTCCTTAGAATCGATGCCCACCGCGTACTTCGTCAGTCGCGGCGGCTAGCTGTGTGCGGCCGAGAAGGCCACGGGGAAATGTCAGATGCCCAGCATCCGCTTGATGGTCTTGACGTTGGCCTTGGAGACCAACTGGTCGGAGGCCAGACGGCGGGTCAGCGTGGAGGGCTTGTGCTCCAAGTAGTGGCGGCGGTTGGCCTGCTGACGCATCAGCTTGCCGGAACCGGTCACGCGGAAGCGCTTCTTGGCTCCGCTGTGGGTCTTCATCTTCGGCATGGCTGCCGTTCTCCTTCATGTTGGCTGTCCGCCCGTCGGGCGGACAGTGCTACGTGGACCCTCCCTGAGGCGGGCCGATCTGGTCCGTACCGGCCAGAAGCCGGTGACGAAAGGGTGGTGCTGGTCTACTTGCTTCCGCCCGGCTTGGGACCGGGCCTCGGCACTGCACCGGGCTTGGGTGCCGCAGACGGCTTCGGCATGGCCGGCTTGGGAGCCGGTGCCGGCTTCGCGGCGGGCTTGGCCGCCGCCGGCTTGGGTGCCACGGCAGGTTTGGCCGCAGCGGGCTTGGCGGCGGCTGGCCTCGCGGCCGCCGGCTTGGCGGCCGGAGCTGCCTTGGCCGGAACCGGCTTGTCTGCCGGAGCAGCCTGGGCCGGGGCCTGCTGGCTGGCAGGCTTCTCGGCCGGCTTCTCCACCGGAGCCTCCGGAGCTTCCGTGGCCGGAGCCTCGGTACCGGCCTGAGCCAGCTTCTTCAGCTCTTCCGGCATGGCATCCGACATCGTGCTGGAAAGCGGCGCCGAGGAGGTGTCCTCGGCGACCTTCTGCTTCGCCTCACGAGCCGCCACGTCACGGCGGGAACCAACGCGATCCTGCTTCGGCTCCTGGTGCTTGCGGGCCTCGGCACGGGCCTCGGACTTGTTCTTCAGCGGACCGATCACCATGACCATGTTGCGGCCGTCCTGGCGAGGGCTCGACTCGACCATGCCGACATCGGCCACGTCCTCAGCGAACTTCTGGAGCAGGCGGATGCCCAGCTCGGGGCGCTGCTGCTCACGTCCACGGAACTGGATCATGGCCTTGACCTTGTCCCCAGCGGTGAGGAACTTTCGGGCATGACCGGTCTTGGTCTCATAGTCATGCTTGTCGATCTTCAGGCGGAAGCGGACTTCCTTGAGGATCGTGTTGGTCTGGTTCTTCCGGGCCTCACGGGCCTTGACAGCGGCCTCGTACTTCCACTTGCCGAAGTCCATGAGCTTGCAGACCGGCGGCTTGGCCGTGGGGGCCACTTCAACGAGGTCCAGATCGGACTCGGCGGCTAGACGCAACGCATCCTCGATGCGCACAATTCCCACCTGCTCGCCCTGGGGGCCGACCAGGCGCACCTCGGGCACGCGGATCCGTTCGTTGATTCTTGGCTCGCTAATCTTGCAACTCCTGTTTCTGGACGCTGTGGATGCGGGGCCACCTTCCCGGTGCGGCTCCCTGCGCAGATCCGGAGACGACTAAGGCCTCCGTGCTCAACGCAGACGGAGGCCTGGCTGACGAACGTATCCGACAACCCATCGGTCAACGAACCCCCTTCCGGGGGCCGTCCGACCGGTGACCCGGCAACTCGGTCCGCCGAGGCGGACGTCCTGCTGACGCGGGTGGGAGATGGCCTCCACTTCGATGGCTGATCTCGTCACCCATCTCACACACGTACTGCAGTGGATTGAGGCACGGGACCAGCTGGTCTGTGACAAGCTTACCAGCATGAATGACGAACAGCAGAATCCCTCCCCCTCAGACGATCCAGTCAACGATCGGGTGCGGGAGATCCATGAGGTCCCGGCCGTGGAACTCATCAACACCGCCGCCGTGCACCTCATGACCGCGTCAGCGGTGAAGGTCGGCCTGGCCGACACGCCGAACGCCGAGGAGCTGATCGACCTGGATGAGGCGCGCAAGCTGATCACCGCGCTGGCCGGCCTCGTCACCTCCGCTGCCCCGGAGATCGGCAGCCAGCACGCTGGACCCTTGCGCGACGGGCTGCGTTCGCTGCAGCTGGCGTTCCGCGAGGCCTCGCCCTTCCCGGACGCCCCGGGCAAGGGTCCGGGCGAGAAGTACACCGGTGCCGTGAACTGACCACAGACCGACAGACCGCATGACCTGACCCCCACCGCCTGGCCACACCAATGGCCTCACCGTGAGCGGACAACGCAGGGGCCCGGCACCGTCCACGGACGGCACCGGGCCCCTGCGGCGTCTGCATGCCTCGACTGGCCTCGACACTGGCCGCGGCGAGTCACCGTCCGGGTACGCGCCGTCAGCGGTGGAGGCCCGCCAGGTGCTCGGCAACCTGCCGGCTGAACATCAAGAACAGGATCCCAGCGGCCGGCAGCAGGAAGAGCAGCCCGGTCGTCACATTTCCGGCGGAGAAGAAGCTGACGGACAGGATCACAGCGAACAGTTCGATCACCACCACCGCGGCCCGGACCCAAGCCCTGCCGGCCCACAGGCCCAGGCCGGCAGCACCGATCCATGCTCCCGCGGCCGCGACCAGGACCACCAGGAAGATCTGCGCGCCCAGGTTCAACACGCCGCTGCCGATCTCGAGGGCGAACACCACGGCCACACCGAGGACCGCGATGGCCTGGAGCAGCAACAGCACGGTCAATGTCACCACAGTCGGCGGCCGGCGCCCGCGTTCCCGAGGGGGCGATGACCGGGGGGTGGCCTGGTGTTCTGACGTGGGCACGGCATTCGGCTTTCTGTTGCGCTGCAGGCTGATGACCCCACCCTTGACAGTGGTGACGGCGGGCCGGAATAGTCTACGGCACCCCTTCAGCGCTGTGATCAACATCGCATGATAACCGCAAGTTAACCTGCTCGGCCTCTTGTTTACTCGTATTCCACATGAAAAGATATTTCACGAAGTTCAGCGGGGGTCGTCGCAACGGCCCTTTTTTGTTGCCATCGGCAGGATGCCACAGATCAGCCCCCGCTTGAGGACTACCGTCCGATGACCCGAGACAGTATTGCCGGGGCCACCCGTGTGCCCGGCAGCGAAGGAGTGAACGATCAGCATGGATTGGCGTAGCCGGGCAGCGTGCCTGGACAAGGACCCGGAACTTTTCTTCCCAGTGGGGAACACGGGTCCGGCCCTGCTCCAGATCGAAGAGGCCAAGGCTGTCTGCCGCACCTGTGAAGTGGTCGATACGTGCCTGCAGTGGGCCATCGAGTCGGGACAGGACTCCGGCGTCTGGGGCGGCATGAGCGAGGATGAGCGCCGCGCCCTCAAGCGCCGGGCCGCCCGCGCCCGCCGCGCTTCCTAGACCGGTAGCCAGACCGGGAACCCCTCGGATACCGCACCAGGCCACAGGCCCTGACCTCGTGAGGTCAGGGCCTGTGGCGTGTCCTGTCATAGCCTTCGGCACTCCATCGGTGATCAGCGCTCCGGGACCGGTGCCTGGATGACCACCTCGGTGCCACCGGAATCCAGCGCCATCCAGTCGATGGTGCCCCGCAGGTCCCCCGCCACCAGAGTGCGGACGATGTGCAGGCCAAGTCCGGAGCTCGGCCCCGGCGCCGGGGCGACGCCGGCCGCCTCGCCCTGGACCTTCTCACCCTCATTCTTCATTCCCCGGCCTTGCCGGGAATCGCCCTCGACGCCCATCTCGGGACCGTCAGCGATCCGCCGAGGCTCGCGGCCGCCGTCGGGCACCCGACCATGGTCCCCCGCGCCCGCCTCCGTTCCACTGTCCCAGAGGCGGACCTCCAGTCGTTCGCCGGAGGGCGTCTGCGTCCGCCGCGCCGAGAGCCCCACCTGGCCGCCCTCCGGCCCGATCCCGTGTTCCACCGCGTTCATGGCGAGTTCGTTGATCACCAAGGCCAAGGGGGTCGCCAGCTCGGAGGGCAATTGGCCGAAACCGCCGCGGAACTCCGTGCTGACCTCCCGGCCGTCACCGGCAACCTCCACAGCGAGCCGGAACTGGCGCCCCAGCAGGGAGTCCATGTCCACCTGCTGCTCCAGGCCCCGGGACAGCGTCTCGTGGACCAGGGCGATCGTGTCCACCCGGCGCATCGCCTGCTCCAGGCCCTTCTTCGCCTCCTCTGAGTGCATCCGCCGCGACTGCATGCGCAGCAGGGACCCCACGGTCTGGAGATTGTTCTTCACGCGGTGGTGGATCTCACGGATGGTGGCGTCCTTGCCGATGAGCTGCTGCTCCCGCCGACGCAGCTCCGTGACGTCCCGCAGGAGCACCAACGCCCCGAAACGGCCCGCGTCGTCACGCAGCGGCACCGTGTGCAGGGTGAGATTGACCGAGCGGACCTCCAACTCGGCGCGGGCCGCGGCCTTGCCCGTCAGGACCAGCGGCAGGGACTCGTCCACAGGTCGGCGCTCATCTTGCAGGTCAGTGACCATCCTCGCCAGGGACCGCCCCTCCAGAGGCTCGGTCTCCCCCAACCGGCGGAAGGCCGAGACGGCGTTCGGGGTGGCGAAATCCACCAACCCCTCGGCCGTCAGGCGCAGGACACCGTCACCGACCCGGGGTGAACCCCGGTGAGAGCCGCTGACGGGGTCGTCCGTCTCCGGCCATTGACCGCGGGACAGCATGGTCAGCAGGTGCGTGGCGCTCTCCCGGTAGACCAGCTCGAGCCGGGACGGCGTGCGCTGGCCCGTGAGGTTCTGGTGGACCGTGACCACCCCGATGCTCCGGTGGAGGCGGACCACGGGCCACACCGCCACCCGCATGGAGCTGTCCGGACCGTGCACCGAAGGTGCCGTCGCCGTCGGCTCCCCGGTGGTCCAGGCCTGGTCCACCAGGGACTTCAGGTCGCTCCGGACCCGGCTGCCCACGATGTCCCGGTGCAGGGAGGTCTGTGAGGTGAAGGGCCGGGCCTGGGCCAGGGCCACGAAACCGCGGCCGGTGACCTCCGAGCCCGCAACCGGATACCACAGCACCAGGTCCGCGAAGTCCAGATCAGCGATGAGTTGCCACTCACCGACCACCATGTGCAGCCAGTCGACATCGCCCTCCGCCAGAGTGGGGTCGTCGTGGAGGGGGTCGGTGAACAAGGCCATGGATCAGTTCTACTGGGCCGCCACCGATCTCAGTTGGCGCAACGCCACGGAGAGCGAGGCCAGATCGTCCGAGCCCGACGCACGGATCTCCTCGAGGAAGCGTTCGGCCCGCTCCAGCCGGGTGGCGTTCTCCTTCTCCCAGGCCTCGACCAGGCGGGCCCCGTCGTCCGCGTCCGTCCCGGTCCCGCCGGTCAGGACATCGGTGGTGACGTTGACGATCAGGGCGTATAGGTCATCCCTCAGGGCGGCACGGGCCAGCGCCTTCCAGCGTCCACTGCGGGGCAGGTCCGTGATCAGGTTGAGCATCCCCTCAGCGTCGAACCGGTCGTAGAGACGGAAGTAGACGTCCGCCACGTGCCGCGGTTCCCTTCCGGTCTGCCGGGCCAGGCGGACCACGTCCAGCAGACCGAAGGACTCGAACAGGACGGACCGCCGGATGGCCAGGTCTGCGGGCAGGCCTGCCTCCAGGGAGGCATCCCGCCATTCCGCGAAGCGTTCGGCGTCCTGGCCCTGCATCAGTTGGGGCAGGTCCGCGACGAGAGTCTGGAGTGGGGCGGCGTAGTACTCGACGACCGCGCCGATGCCCTCGCCCTCCGCCCGGTGGTTGACGAGCCATCGCACCGCCCGGTCCAGGAGTCTGCGGGCATCGAGGTAGACACGGGCCCTGACCTCGCTGTCCACGCTGGCAGGCAGCGCCCGGATCGACTCGAAGTAGTCGCCGTAACCGTAGATCTCCTTCATCGCCGAGTAGGCGGCGACCACGGTTGCGGCATCCGCCCCCGTCTCCTCCATGGCCCGGAACACGAAGGTGGTGCCGCCGGTGTTGACCACGTCATTGGCCACAACGGTGGCGATGATCTCCCGGCGCAGCGGGTGCTGCTGGATCTGCTCGGCATACCGGTCCCGCAGTGCGGACGGAAAGTATGCATCCAGGGTTCGGTCATACCAGGGATCGTCCGGCAGGGCCGAGTCCAGCAACTGGTCGGACAGGTTCGTCTTCGCGTAGGCCACCAGCACCGCCAATTCAGGCGTGACCAGGGACTGGCCCTGCTCGAGGCGTTGACCCAGTTCGTGATCACTGGGCAGGTCTTCGAGCTCACGGTCCAGGTCCGCATGCTCGACCAGCCACCGGATGTGCCGCTCGAAGCTCGGCAACCATTCCGACACCTTCTGCGAGTCATTGCGCAACAGGGTGTTCTGGTCCACGTTCGTTGTCAGGACCAGCTCTGCGACCTCATCCGTCATGGACTCCAGCAGGCCGGACCGGTCCTCGGCGTCCAACGCGCCGGTCGAGACCAGCTGATCCACCATGATCTTGATGTTGACCTCGTGGTCAGAACAGTCCACCCCGGCCGAATTGTCGATCGCGTCCGTGTTGATCAACACCCCGGACAGGCTGGCCTCGATCCTCCCGCGCTGGGTGAAGCCGAGGTTGCCGCCCTCCCCCACGACGGCCGCACGCAACTCACTGCCGTTGATGCGAATGGCATTGTTGGCCCGGTCTCCGACCTCGGCGTGGACCTCTGTCTCTCCCTTCACGTAGGTACCGATGCCACCGTTGTACAGCAGGTCCACGGGAGCCTTCAGAATCGTCTGAAGCAGTTCGTTGGGCCTCAACTCGGTCGTGCTCGACGGCAGGTCGAGCAGCTCCCGGACCTGCGCGCTCACCGGGACCGACTTGGCGTTGCGGTCATACACGCCGCCGCCCTCGCTGAGCAACGACGCGTCATAGTCGGACCATGAGGACCGGGGCAGGTCGAACAGCCGCTGGCGCTCGGCGAAGGACACGGCTGGGTCCGGAGTCGGATCCAGGAAGATGTGCAGATGGTTAAACGCGGCCACCAGCCGGATGTGTTCGGACAGCAGCATGCCGTTCCCGAACACGTCACCCGACATGTCCCCGATCCCCACCACGGTGAAGTCCTCGGTCTGGGTGTCCCGGCCGAGTGACGCGAAGTGACTCTTGACCGATTCCCAGGCGCCCCGGGCGGTGATGCCCATCGCCTTGTGGTCATAGCCCACCGAACCGCCGGAGGCGAACGCGTCACCCAGCCAGTGGCCATACTCGGCGGAGATGGCGTTGGCGGTGTCGGAGAAGGACGCCGTGCCCTTGTCCGCCGCCACCACGAGGTAGGCGTCGTCCTCGTCATAGCGCACGATCCGCTCTCGGGTGGAGAAGACCATCTCAGTTCCGTCGGTGCTGCGCGACTGCTGGTCGGTGATGTCCAGCAGGCCGCGGATGAAGGTCCGGTATGCCTCCCGGCCCGCCTCCATCCAGGCACCGCGGTCCACCGTCGGGTCCGGCAGCCGCTTGGCGAAGAAACCGCCCTTGGCCCCGGTGGGGACGATGACGGCGTTCTTGACCTGCTGGGCCTTGACGAGTCCGAGGACCTCAGTGCGGAAATCCTCCCGGCGGTCCGACCAGCGCAAGCCGCCGCGTGCGATGGGACCGAAGCGCAGGTGCACGCCCTCGACCTCCGGGTCGTACACCCAGATCTCCCGCGAGGGCCGGGGCTGCGGGGCGAAATCGATCTCCGAGGTCGCGATCTTGAAGCTCAGGCGCCGATGCCCTTGGAAGAAGTTGGTGCGCTGGGTGGCCTGCATGACAGTCAGGAAGCCCCGCAGCACGCGTTCGGCGTCCAGGGTGGCCACGGCCTCCAGCGCCTCGTCGGCCTGTTCACGGACCTGTTCCAAGCTCTGACGACGGGTCTCTCCGGCATCCGGGCCGTCGTCACCTGCGGCCGAGGGGGTCGTGGGATCGAAACGGGTGAAGAAGTAGTCGACCAGGGCCCGCGTCACGGCTTCGTGGGACAAGAGAGCGTCCGCCATGAAGTCGAAGGAGTTTTGCATCCCGAGCAGCCGCAGGTACTTCGCGTAGGCGCGCAGCACGCTCACCGTTCTGAAATCCAGGCCATGGGCGAGGACGAGGCGATCCAGGGCGTCGGACTCCGAGACGCCCGTGGTGGCGGCGACGACCGCGTCCTCCAGCAGCCCGGCTGTGGCCTCGGATTCAGTGCCCACCGGGTAGCCCAACCCGAAGTCGTAGAGGTAGAACTTCCGTCCGTCCGCCGGTTCCACCTCGAAGGGCCGCTCATCCAACACGGACAGGCCGAGGTTCTGCAGCACGGGCAAGATCTCGGTGAGTGTGCGGGGCCGGTCCGAATAGACCTTCATTCGCCCGATCGTGAGGTCCGTGACCCGTTCCTCGGCGATCCGTGATCGCTCGTCCTGGTGCTCGGGGACGACATGCACCACGGGCGCGCCCTCTCCCGGAAGCCCGTTGAACCGGCCGATGTCCTCGAGTGCGTTGTCGATCTCGTAGGCCACCCGGTAGGCGGGCGGAAAGGCCTCGTCCCACAACCGGGCGGCGTCCACGCCTGAATCGGCGCCGAACGCCTCGACCGCCTGTTCGTCCACCCCCTCCTTCCAGGATCGGACGGCCCGGACGAGCCGGTCCTCGAGGTCCTTGGCGTCCACCGGTGCGGCGCGTTCGCGCTCGCGGGGCAGCCGGATGCGGAAGTACAGACGTGCCAGTACCGATTCGGTGAGTCTGACCTGGAAGTCCAGGGATTCCCCGCCCAGAGCTTCGAGGAGCACATTCTGGATACGGCCGCGCACATCCGTGTTGTAGCGGTCACGCGGCAGGAAGACGAGGGCATTCATGAAGCGACCGTAGGTATCCGGCCGCAAGAACAGCCTGGTACGGCGGCGTTCCTGCAGCTGCAGGATCTGCCGGCAGGTCTCCCACAACTCATCCACGCCCACCTGGAACAGTTCGTCACGCGGGTAGGTTTCGAGGATCTGCTGGAGTTCGGCACCGGAGTGGGAGTCCCGCGGGAAACCGGACCGGTGCAGCACCTCGGCGGCCTTCTCCCGCACCAGCGGGATGTCCTCGAGTGACACCGAGTACGCCTTGGGATCCCACAGTCCCACGAACCGGCGTTCACCGGTGACCTTGCCGTCACGGTCGTAGGTCTTCACCGCCACGTAGTCCATATAGGCGGAACGCTGCACCCGGGAACGCGAGTTCGCCTTGGTGATGATCAGCGGGATGGGTCGCTCGATCTGATTTCGACCGGCGATGGACAGGGGTGCCGGCGGCGTGGTGGGCCGCCGGCGCAGGATGCCCAGGCCGGTGTCCTCCACCGGGACCAGCACCTGGCCGTTGTCCCCACTGTGCAGCACGTACTCGCGGTAGCCGGTGAACGTGAAGTGGCCGTCCTCCATCCAGTTCAGCAACTCACTGCTCTCGCGCACGCTCTGCACGTTCGCCGGGGCATCGTGCGTCAGGGTGCGAGCGGCGGTGAAGGCTGCCGCGCGCATGCGGTCAGCGTCGGCGATGGCGGCGCGCACGTCCGCCAGGGCGTGGCCGAGACCCTTCTCGAGCCGGGCGGCCTCCTCATCGTCCAACGGACCCACGGTCTGCACGCCGATCCAGGACTCGACCCCGGTGCGTGCGCCATCACCGGCGACCAGGGGGCCGAGGTCAGCGAGCGCTGCCGTGGTGTCACCGCTGGCGGTGCCCTGCTGAGTGGGAACTCGGTGAACAGCGGTCAGATGCCCGGTGTCCCTGGCCCGATGGGTGATCACGGTCGGATGGGCGACCATGCGGATGGCGTGTCCCTGGCGGGTCAGCTCACTCGTGACGGAGTCCACGAGGTAGGGCATGTCCGCATGCACGATCTGGACGAAGCCGTGCGGCCGGCTGGGGGTTACCCTCACGACCGCTTCGCTGGTGCCACGGCTGGCGGCCATTTCCACGTGCGTGGCGACGAGTCTCTCACGCGTTGGTGGGTCCAGCTCGGCCAAATCCGCCTCCGAGACATGCTCGAAGTACGCGCGGGCCAGGTGCTCGAGACCGATGGGGGCATCCGGGGTGCCGGGGGCCTGCTGATCGGTCCACAAAGG
>NZ_BAAALH010000002.1:1935357-1944555 GCF_039528175.1 Citricoccus alkalitolerans | reverse complement strand
GCAGTTGCACCGGAGGCACCGGACCTGGGCCGGGTGCAACCGGATGAGTGGAACGTCCTTGGTCCACTAGGGCGAGCCTAACGGCACGCAGGTCAAAGCGTGAACGACGGGTGCCCGCTGCAGAGCGGCCCGGGGTTCAGCTGCGCCGCAGCAACGTCCGCAGACCCTGTCCGACGGCGGCCGTGGAGGGTCCCGTCTGTAGGCTTCCGGCGGCCGTACCGGCCAGCCGGGCCACGGCGCGGCGCAAGGCCGACTTCGGCGCGGCCTCGGCCAGCACCTGCCCGCCGAGCAGCGCACGGTCCAAGGTCCGGCGGTCCCAGGGCAGGAACCCTGCGACGGTCCAGGAACCGCCGAACCGGTCGAGGACGCCGGTGATCTGTGATCGCGGGGCGACCCCCGAGGCATCCGGCCGGACCTGGTTGACGACCACCTCGACCCGGCTTCGCTCCACGATGTCCACGTGCAGGCTCAACTCGTCCAGGCCGTGAATGAGGCGGGGCAGCCCCACCGGGTCGCCGGTGCCGACGGCCAGGACTCGGTCCGCGGCGGCCAACCCGGCCAACGTGGCCGCGTTGCGCTGTGGGGCGGGGATGTCGAAGCTCAGTTCCTCGTCCTCCTCCAGGCAGAAACCACAGTCGAGAACGACCTCGTCCCAGCCGGCGGTGGCTGCCTCCAGCACATCGTCCAGGGCGGCGCGGCGCAGTTCCGGCCACCGGTCCGCACGAGTCAGGCCCGTGAGCACCTGCAGGGAGGCCCCCGCCACACGTGCCCTGAGCGCTGCTCGCCCGACACCTTCAGGAGTGATCCTTCCCTGGTCAGCCGTCCGGCAGGCTTGGGCGATGCCCGCCGATTCGTCCAGCAGGCCCAGATGGATGCCCGCGGAGGCCGCATAGGTGTCCAGGTCGATCAGCAGAGTCCTGCGCCCGGAGAGGGCCAGCTCCACCGCCAGGTTGACCGCCACCGTGGTGCGTCCCGGGCTTCCAGCAGGGCCCCAGACGGCGGTCATCCGGGGTGGTGCCGCGGGTTCCGTTGCAACTCCCCCGGGGCCCGGGGGCTCCCGATCGCCGTCCCGATCGGACAGGACGTCCGTATCCGACTCGTCGCCGGGGCCCGGACCCGGGACGCCAGGCACGACCACGCCAGCCGGGCCGGCGTCACCCCGGTCTGCTCCGTCCCACTCTGCTCTGTCCAGTTCTGCGCCGACTCGGACGGCGTCAGCACCCGTGACGGAGGATGACAGAGTCTGGTCTTGGTCGACTCTCGAGCCGGGGGCGAGAACCCGGTCATCGGCCGGGCCGGCCGGCGTCGTCGTGTACTCGGGCCCGGTGAAGTCGTCAGCGCCGTTCTGGGCGGCACGGCGCCCACGGCCGCGAGCTTCGGGTTCGGACGTGACACGCTGGCGTTGCTGATCTTGGGAAGCCGCGTCGGCCAGCAGCGTGGCCAGTTCCGCTGGGCCCAGATCCGGGGATGCCACCGGGATACCGAGTCCGGTGAGGCGGTCGCGTTCAGCAGCCACCTCGCTGAGTGCCACCACCGCGGCAGTTCGAGTACTCGCACCTCCGGCACTCAGGGACTCCATGAACGTCAAGGTGAGTTGTTCGGTGTCACCGGCCACGAGCACGACGTCTGCCAGACCAGCGCGAGCCATCGAGATCAGTTCAGCGAGGCTCTCGCAACGGCGTATCACCGTGACGGGCCCGCGCAGACGCTCGAGTCCGGAGACGTGGTCGAAGCCGGACATGATGGTGGTGGCCACCGAGACCTTACGCACGTGCACTCCTACGGTCCGGCAAGCGACGGAACCACGCTGATGCGCGCGCCATTGCCCTTGGCGTCCAGGACCTGCGGCAGTTGCTCCGGACCCACGAGGATCTGCACGTTCATCCCGCCCGTGGAACCGAAGGATCCCGTGGCCTCCGTGATCTCGGCCAGTTCGGCCGAGCGGGCGACCAGTTCCGGTTCGCTGAAGCCCTGGTTGCCGTCCTTGGCGGCGATCCACACATCCACCCGAGCCCCGGAGGCCGTGCCCTCAGGGAGCGGGTCGGCCACCGTCAGGGACACCGCCTGCCGGGACTGCGGGTCCACCAAGGCCACGGCACCGGCCGGGAGCAGTTCGCCCTGGCGTACCGTGCCCACCACCGCGTGTTCCTCGGGGAACGGTTCGTCTGCACGGAGGTAGTCGTCCGCCGCGTCGCCCAACCGGGCCTGAACCACCGTCAACTGGTCAGTCTCGACCACCTTGCCCGGAACCAGGTCCTGCCCGGCGGCCCAATAGCCCTCCGAGCGATCCAGTGACTGCACCAGGGCCACGACGCCTGCCACCGACAACAGCACCAGCAGGAGCCCGGCCAGTAACCGGGGATCCTTCCACCCCGGCCGCGTGAGCCGTGGAGCCTCCGCCGTGTTCGTCCCCTCCACGGGCGTCCTCCCTCTCCGGTCCGGCAGCCCCATTCGCCGCCGGCATCCCAGACCACCCTATCCAAGGCCGGCGCCGGCCATGTCAGGGTGTGGACAACCCCTGAACGAAAGATGAGCGTGGAAGAATGAAGGTGACTGATGCCCGCTTTCGACCCGGAGGACCAATGCCGCGCTTCCTGACCCTGACCGATGTCGCCGAGGAGCTGCAGGTCTCCATGGCGCAGGCTCGTGCGCTGGTGCGCAGCGGGGAGCTGCCGGCCATCCAGATCGGCGGCCGTGGCCAGTGGCGGGTGGAGCAGGTCAAGCTCGACGAGTACATCGAGGACCTCTACGTGCAGCAGGCCGCCAAGGCCGAGGCCCGGAAGGCCGGTGCACCTCAGACCGAGGACGCCTGAGCCGAACGCACCAGGTGGACGGCGTCGAAGGGGATCACCCTGAGCCCGCGGACATTGCGCCCGCGCCGCTGTTCATCCCGCGGGTGCACCGCCAGGTCCAGGTGGTCCAGCCCCACGCGGTCGATGGTCCCCTCCCCGAGCAACTGCCCGTCCTGGCCGGTGACCACGAGAGCCACGCGGGCACGGGACAACGACCGGTACAGGGAACCGATGCCCAGCCGCCGCCGCCCGAGGGACGGCTCCTGGGCCACCACGGCCAGGGGGCTGTCAATGGCCGCCACGGCGGCGAGGTTCACCACCAGGCTCCCGCTGCGGTCCATCCCGCCGATCCAGGTGGACCCCACTGTGGAGAGGGTCAGCTCCAGCCGTTGACCGTCCGCCAGCACGAGCGCCAACGGCGTCCCCACCGCACCACGCAATCGATCGATCAGGGTGATCGCAGATCGCTCACCGCGCGTCATCTCGGCCGCCTCGGCCTCTGTGTCCTGCCAGTGCCCCTGGGCCAGCTGGGCCTCCAGATCGGCAAACAGCCCGTCCCATCTCATCTCTTCAGCCTAGACGGGCGAGCCTGCCTCACCAGCCCCTAAGGCGTGAAGGGTCGTCGCAGCACCGGCCCAGAATCCGATGCTGACCACCTGCCCAATGACATCAAACGTCATCAAATGATTCCCCACATCTCCATCGTGACCCCATTGACATCTTCTGCCATCTATTGTTGCCTTAGTCCATCGAGGAAAACGACGGGCCTCCGGTGCCCGCGTGGCCGAAGGGGCACAACGTGAATGCATCGTCTGAGAACCGCCACCGGGCACTCCGGCGCGAGGACCTGGTCCTGACGCTGCTGTGCACCGTGACTGGACCGTTGCTGTGGTGGTTCGGTTCCCCGGGGCTGGGAGGGGCCGCGCCCAGCGCGGGCCTACCTCTTGTCGAGCGGCTGGTCGCCTCCCTGTGTGCCGGAGCGGGCGCCGTCATCGCCGCATGGTGGTTCCTAGCCTTGCTGGGCACCGCCTTGGTGGCTTTGGGTCACCGGACCAGATCGCTCCGCCTCATCCGCTGCGGCAGCGCACTCTCCCCCGCCTTCCTCCGCCGGGTGGCGACGTCACTCCTGGGCGTCAACCTACTGCTGGCGCCAGGGGCATGGGCCACGCCGGGTTCCGCTGTCGACCCACTCCCGGCGACCCAGGATTCAACAGCACGGACGTCCTCGATGTACACGTCCACCAACCTCCCGCACCCCGGTTGGGTCTCGGCCGACTCGGCCGCACTGCCGGACGAGCAATACCTGCCGACACCCACGTGGAAGCCCTCGGCCCCGGCGACGCCCGCACCCGGTGCACCCCGCTCGGGCCAGACAGCCACAGATGAGGCCAAGACCGTCACGGTGCGACGAGGTGATTGTCTGTGGGACATCGCAGCCCATGAACTGGGCCCCACTGCCACCGACCTGGAAGTGGACGGCCGATGGCGACAGTGGCATGACCACAACCGCACCGTCATCGGCGGCGACGCGGACATGCTCATCCCCGGCACCGTCCTCAGGGCGCCGCCCCTGAGCTAGGCCGCCCCCCGCACCACACGCCGGACCGAAACCCGCGGAACCCCGCCGAACCCGATCACGCTCGACGCCAGTACAACCGACAACAGGAGGAACCATGACGACCTTGACCACGGCAGCAGAGCCGGCCACGGAGCGGACGCCGGCCCTGACCGTCACCGCCGTTCCCGCCACCCTGCCGCCCCTGGATTCCGTGGCCGGTTCCAACGTGGAGCCGGCCTCGCGGGAAGCGCGGAGTCAGCAGCACCCGGCATGGGCGCCCCGGCAGCGGCCACTCGACGGCACCACGACGACGGAGCGTGCCCAGGCGGAGCTCCGGCGCGAGGAGGAACGCCATGTCCGTTCCCTGGCGCGGATCGTGGCGCTGGCCTGCGTGGAGGCCGAACTCGGGCTTCGGCCAGCACGCCAGCTGTCCGCGTGGCTCGACCTGGCCACGTACCAGAAGATGATCCGCCGGGCCGACCTGGCCCAACGCATCCGGGCGGCCCGGACCGATGGCCTCGCCGCGGCGCCCAAGGCTCTCGGGGCCAGGGCCTGCCGCCTGGGCCAGGAGACCTACGAGGCCAGCGCCACGGTCCAATTGCCTGACCGTGCCCGGGCCATGGCCTTGCGCATCGAGAAGCACCGCACCGGGTGGAAGGTCACGGCGCTGGAACTCGGCTAGCGGCGGCTCTTCTTGGACTTCTTGGCACCGCGCGGAGCGCCCTTCGCCCCGCCGGCCCCGTTGCCAGAGCCGTTCCTGCCCGCCTCATCGGCAGACCCTGGAGAGGTCTGGTCGCTGGTCGCCCCGTCCGTGCGGCGCACCTGCGTGGTGACCTCGCCGGAGTCCGACGGCGCGGAGAACCGGAGGGTCGACGGCTGGCGAGGCGCGTCGAGGCCCTTGACGTTCAGGACTGGCGTCATCGTCGTGGATCGGGCGTCCTGCACACCCGGCAACGAGGTCGCGGCCGGAGCGGTCTGCACCTCGAGGTTGAACAGGTAGCCGATCGATTCTTCTCGGATGGCCTCCATCATGGCCTCGAACAGGATGAAGCCCTCGCGCTGGTACTCGACCAGGGGATCACGCTGGGCCATGGAGCGCAGTCCGATGCCCTCCTTGAGGTAGTCCATCTCGTAGAGATGTTCCTGCCACTTCCGGCCGATCACCGAGAGCACCACGCGGCGCTCCAGTTCGCGCAGGGTGTCCGGCCCGATGGCTTTCTCGCGGTCCTCATAGGCCAGCCGGGCGTCAGAGACCAGCTCGCGCTTCAGGTCCTCGGCCTTGAGCTTCGTCAGGCCACCGGACTCCTCCACCACCTCATCCACAGTGACGCCCACGGGGTACATCTGCTTCAAATCCGTCCAGAGCTGGTCCAGGTCCCAGTCGCCGGCGTGCCCCGCACCTGTGGCCTCATCCACCACAGTGGAGACGGCATCTTCGAGGAAGTTCTGGATCTTGGACCGAAGGTCCTCACCCTCCAGGATGTGCCGGCGGTCGGTGTAGATGGCCTCACGCTGGCGATTCATGACGTCGTCGTACTTCAGCACGTTCTTACGCTGCTCGGTGTTACGCGATTCGACCTGTTGCTGGGCGTTCTGGATGGCCCCGGACACCATCTTCGATTCCAGCGCCATGTCATCCGGAACGGAGGCGGAATTCATGATGCGGGACGCGGCACCGGGGTTGAACAGGCGCATCAGGTCGTCGGTCAACGAGAGGTAGAAACGGGATTCGCCCGGATCACCCTGACGGCCGGAACGGCCGCGCAGCTGATTGTCGATCCGTCGGGACTCGTGGCGCTCCGTGCCGAGCACATAGAGCCCACCGAGGGCGAGGACCTCCTCGTGTTCCTTCTTGACGCCCTCTTGGGCGGCGGCCAGGACCTCGTCCCACAGTTCCTCATAGCGTTCGGCATCCTCGACGGGATCCAGGCCACGCTTCTGCATCTCATCGACCGCGTTGTGCTCGGCGTTGCCGCCCAACATGATGTCGGTACCGCGGCCAGCCATGTTGGTGGCCACAGTGACGGCCCCCTTGCGGCCGGCCTGAGCGACAATCGACGCCTCACGAGCGTGGTTCTTCGCGTTGAGCACCTCGTGCCGGACACCGTTCTTGGCCAGCAGCTTGGAGAGGTATTCAGACTTCTCCACCGAGGTGGTGCCCACCAGCACGGGCTGGCCCTTCTCGTGCCGCTCGGCGATGTCCTTGACCACGGCGTCGAACTTCGCGACCTCGTTCTTGTAGATGAGGTCGGTCTGGTCCACGCGCTGGATGGACCTGTTCGAGGGGATGACCACCACGCCGAGCTTGTAGGTGGACATGAACTCGCCGGCCTCGGTCTCTGCCGTACCGGTCATGCCGGACAGCTTCTCGTAGAGGCGGAAGTAGTTCTGCAGGGTGACGGTGGCCAGCGTCTGGTTCTCCGCCTTGATCTGCACGCCCTCCTTGGCCTCGATGGCCTGATGCATGCCCTCGTTGTAGCGGCGCCCCGCCAGGACACGGCCTGTGTGCTCGTCCACGATGTTGACCTCGCCGCCCAGCACGACGTAGTCCTTGTCCTTCTTGAACAGCTCCTTGGCCTTGATGGCGTTGTTCAGGTACTGGATCAGCGGGGTGTTGGCGGACTCGTAGAGGTTGGAGATGCCCAGCCAGTCCTCCGTCTTCTCGATGCCCGGCTCGAGCACGCCGACGGTCTTCTTCTTCTCGTCGACCTCGTAGTCCTCGTCCAAGGTCAGCTTGCGCACCAGCTTGGAGAACTCGGTGTACCAGCGCGAGGCGTCGCCCTGGGCCGGGCCGGAGATGATCAGCGGAGTGCGGGCCTCGTCGATGAGGATGGAGTCGACCTCGTCGACGATGGCGAAGTGATGGCCGCGCTGGACGAGTTCGTCCTTGGACCAGGCCATGTTGTCCCGCAGGTAGTCGAAGCCGAACTCGTTGTTCGTGCCGTAGGTGATGTCCGCGGCGTACTGGGCACGTCGGGTGGCGGGATCCTGGTTGGCGACGATCACGCCGGTCTCCAGGCCGAGGAACCGGAAGACGCGGCCCATGAGCTCGGACTGGTAACTGGCGAGGTAGTCGTTGACCGTGATGACGTGGACGCCCTGGCCCGAGAGGGCGTTGAGGTAGGCCGGGGCGGTGGCCACGAGGGTCTTGCCCTCACCGGTCTTCATCTCGGCGATGTTCCCGAGGTGCAGGGCGGCCCCGCCCATCAGCTGGACGTCGTAGTGACGCTGGCCGAGGGTGCGTCCGGCCGCCTCGCGGACGGCCGCGAAGGCCTCTGGCAGCAGTGAGTCGAGGGATTCCCCGCCGGCGATCCGCTCACGGAACGCATCGGTCTCGCCGCGCAGCTCGGCGTCGGACATCTCGCGGAACTCGTCCTCGAGGACATTGATGGCGTCGGCGAATCCCCTCAGGCGCTTGAGGACCTTCTTGTCCCCGGTCTTCAGGATTCGTTCGATGAATGATGCCACGTGCCTAGACTCCCTGTTCCCCGGTGCACCGGGTGCGTCGGTATGCATTGCGCTCGGGTACCCCGGTTCGGCCAGCGGCCACGGAGATACCCGCATAGTCTACGGTCAAATCTCTGGGAGCTTCCTCCACGCCCGCAGCAGTTCCACTGGCAGGTCCCCGTCGGCATTCTCCACCACCACCACGTCCTCCAGACCCAGCCATCCAGCCAGCTCGCCCAGCTCGGCGGCCAGCTCCACCACCACGTGCCCGACGTCGGCCGCCAGGCCACCAGCCCCGCTCGCCTGTCCAGGGCCGCCGGGAACCGTGGCCGGATCCTCAGACCAGGCACCGCGTACCAACAGCACTTTGCCGGCACGGTCCGCCTTGAGGTCAACCTGGGCGACCAGCCGCTCTCCGAGCAGGAACAACAGGGAGTAATAACCACGGGTCCGTTTCGGAGCGGGAGTGTAGATCCCCAGGCGGTACCGCACGCCGAACAGTGCCTCAACCCGCGGCCGGTGGAACACCAGTGGATCGAAGGGGCTGACCAGGGCCCGGCCCGTCGCGGTCCGGGGCGTCACCGCCTCGGCATGGCGCCATGCCGCCACGGTTGTCCCGCGGAGACCGGGCAGCCGGACGGGTTCCAGGACGCCCTCGTTGTACAGTTGCACCGCTGCGGCGCGGGCGGCTGCGACGGTGATCCGGTAGTAGTCGGCGAGACTGGCCTCGGTGGCCACCCCCAAGGCCCGGGCGGCGGTGTCCACCAGCTCCAGGACCGCCGCGTGCCGGTCCGGCACCTCGGCCGCCGGATCGATGGCCGAGGCCGGCACGAAGAGGCGTTCGAACTGGGGATTGCGTCCAGCACTCGCGATCCGCCCGGACGCGAAGAGATCCTCGAGAATCCGCTTGACCACGGACCAGTTCCAGCCCCAATGTCCCTGATGGCCTCCGTGGTGCCCCAGTCGGCTCTCGACCTGTCTCGCCGTCAGCGGACAGGACGCGGAGAGCAACGCGAGGATCTGCTGCGACAGCTCATCCCTGACCTGCGCGTCCACGTCTGTGGCGGTCATCCAGGTGCGACGTTGGACTGCCACGAGCGCGGGCCGCAACCGCACCGGGACCAGCGAGGCCTCGTGGGCCCAGTACTCGGTCCACGTGGGGTGCCTCTGGTGGGACACCTGATGGGACAACCGGTCCAGCAGAGCCGGATCGTAGGGGCCCAGCCGGCTGAAAAGGGGCACGTAGTGGGCCCGCGCCAGGATGTTGACGGAGTCCACCTGGAGCACGCCGAGCCGGTCCACGACCGATCTGATCTTTCGGGCACCCGGCGGGCCCGGCCGGCGTCGTTGGTGGATCAGCTGGGCGGCCAACGCCGTGCGGCGGGCCTCGGAGTAGCCGAG
>NZ_BAAALH010000002.1:1905885-1935334 GCF_039528175.1 Citricoccus alkalitolerans | reverse complement strand
GAAGGGCCGGGCGGGCGGCGGCCACGGCGTGATGCCAGGGACTCAGACCGTTGCGGCTCGATAGTGGACGTCCTCTTCCTGGACCTCAGCGTCAGGATGGTCGGCATCGAGGGTGATGACGCCATAACTCCACCCCTTGCGGCGGTAGACAGCGGAGGGCCGGCCGGTGGACTCGTCGATGAAGAGGTAGAAATCGTGTCCCACCAGTTCCATGGCATCGACTGCATCGTCAACACTGACGGGCTTGGCGGGGAAGACCTTCTTGCGGATCCGCACGGGGACCTGGCCGTTTTCCTCCTGTGCGGTGTGATTTTCTGCGGCCTGGTCTGCCATGACCTGCGACACCAGAGACTGCCCCGGTTGGACCAAGGGCAACGCCGCCGTTGCATCCGCCACCGAAACCCGCTTCTGGTGACGGTCCTTCTGCCGGTCACGGAGACGCCGCAACCGCTCCAGGAGCTTGCCGAAGGCAAGATCGAAGGCGGCGAACTTGTCGTCAGCCTGGGCCTCCGCGCGGATGACCTTGCCTTTGCCGTGGACAGTCAACTCCACGGTGAGCTTCTCATCCGAATGACGGTGGTTGGTCTGCTTGGTGACCTTGATCTCCAGCCCCTGAGCGCGTGTGGATAGCTGCTCGATCTTGCTGAACTTCTCCTGGGCGTAGTCCCGGAACCGGTCCGGAAGGGAGACGTTGCGGGCAACGTAGCTGACGTCCATGGTCATGATGTCCTCCTAGGAGCCTGACGGCTATTCGAACATGTGCGTGCACCGTGCGGCCGGCCTGGTGCCAGCCCCTTAATGCACCTCGGCGGCGGGAAGAACTCCTCCTTCCAGCCGCCGAAGACGATCCCCGTGGGGTCCGTTGCCCTCACCCTAGTACTTTCTTCACGCCGAGTTAAGACCTTCGTCGGGCGCCGTTCCCGGGGCGGTCACCGCTGCCACCACCACCGCGCCCACCGGCCGGATTCCAGCCTGCTCGAGGGCATGCCACGTGGCTGCGAGAGTGGATCCCGTGGTCATGACGTCGTCGAACACCACCACGTTGCGTCCTGGTTCGAGGTGGGCACTCGCGGCATAACGCCGCGTGGTGCGGAACCGGTCCTGTCCACGACGACGCCGCTGCCGTGACCCATTGCCCGCGTGACTGCTGCGGGGACGTGAGGCGGCCACGAAGGGCCTCCTCCGGTGAGTCAGCCATCCGGGGGCCACCTGCCAGCCAGGTGGCAGTGCGCCGGTCAGCAGTTCCTCCACCGGGTCATAGCCCCGGGCACGGAATCCGGCCGCGCTGGTCGGGACCGGCACCAGGGTGAACGGGCCCTGCGCCTCCAGCAACCGCGGAGCGGCGGACAGTGCCCGGTGGACGGCCGGACGCAGGTACCCGGCAACGGCCGTTCGTCCGTGGTCTTTGAAGGCCAGGAGCGCCCGCGAGGCCTCCGCCCCGTAGCGTGCGGCCGCCACCACGGGCACCGGGTGCAGGGTCGGTTCGGATCCGCCCTGGGACATCGGTGGGTCTCCGTCACCGGAAGAGACCGCCGGCAGGACCACGCCGCCGGGAAGCCTTGCCGACAGGGACTGAAGTGAGGACCGAGGCCGGGTCCGGACGGGGTAGAGCGGCAGGGCGGCCGCATCCTGTTCCGCCCGGAAGGGGTGGAGCAGTTCGGCGATCAGTCCCGGGGCGCACTCCGGACATACCGTGCCGTCCTGCCGTCCGCAGAGGACGCAGAGGCTGGGCATCAGCAGCCCCGCCAGCTCGCGTCCCGACCGGCCCAGTGCACGCGCCGCCGGAGTGAGGACCAGCCGGTCCAGTCCAACGGCACATCCAGAAGGGAGCCTCATGAGCCCACTCTGCTCCTCGCGTCCGTTGCCGGGGACGCCAGTCGGGGCCCGCTGTGGATGACACGCCCGGGTAGTCCCGAGTCAGCCGGGGAAGGCCATGTCATGGGCCACGGCACCGGCCTGGGACCGCCACGTGGATCCGGCCAGGGTGTGCACCGCTTCGGCGGTCTCCGCATAGATCGGATTGTCACCGGGACCGGTGGAGAAACCGGTCATGCCCAACAGCGGCCGCAGCGTGTCGAGCGAACCGTCGAGTCCGATGAGCTGCGCCTGCACCGAGGACGTGCTGCTGGTGGCGGCCACCAGCAGCTTCTGGTCGGAGACCCAGTTGACGTCGTTGACGGGCACCGTGGGCTCCAACCGGACCGGCGAGCCAAGTCCACGGGGGACGCCCTCCGAATCGCGGATGACGCCGGAGAGGTACAGGTGGGACGACTCCCCCTCCCCGGCCACGATGGCCGCCCGCGTGCCATCGCGGGAGATGCGCAGAGCCTGGACGGTGCGGTCGCCGAGCCATTCTGCGCTGATCTCCAGGGACGCCCCGTCCTGACCGGAGGTCTGCAGGGCCATGATCCGGGTGCCGTTGGCGTGGTCCACGGTCCAGGTCCAGCCGGATGAGTCGAAGCTCGGCCGCGTCAGGTTCTCTCCTTCCAGCTCGAGTGCCTGGGAGCCATCCGTACCGGCGGAGACCATCTGCGTCCCGTCGGCGTTCAGGAACGCGAATCGGGTGCCGTCCAGGCTCATGGCCGGGTCCACCGGCCCGCCGTCGATATCCAGCTGCAGGCCACCCACCGGGACCGTTGCATCACCCTCGAAATAGACGAGCTCCCCGTTGGCGACGGCGACCTGTGTGGAGCCCACCCCGGGGTTGATCCGGGCCGGTTCGAAGTTGTCCGCCACCGATCCCAGGTCGAGCGAGTTCAGATCCACGGACATCTCCACACTGGAGACGTTGTTCAGCCCGTCCAGCGTCAGCTCAAGCTGTTGCTGCATCCGCTGCCGCATCAACGGGTCGGCGCTCTCGACCGTCTGCTGCGTGAGATCAACCTTGGCCGAGCCGGAGTCGACCGGAACGGAGGGACGAGACAGCTCCGAACCAGCCTGGAAGGCCGTCCGCACGGCGCCGTCCAGGTACGGAGCGGGCCCGTCCAACAGGGCGCCGACGATGTCCGCAGCCGAACCCGACCGGTTGAGGAACCACCGCAGGTCCGGAACGGCATAGGAGTAGGACTGGTCGTAGAAGTACAACTCATGTGAGGCGAAGAGGGCGCGGAACTGGGCGGACTCCAGCATCGTGCCGCCCGGCGCCTCCGCGATCCTCCATTGTCCGTCCTCCTGGGTCAGGGCGAAGCCCACGGCCTCGGAGGTGTTGGCCGGCATCCGGTTCATGATGCCGCGCTCATCCACCACCGAGTCCACCTCGATCTGGACCTCATACTGGTTGTCCTGGGCCGACGGGACCACAGTGGGTGTCTCGTTGTAGACGAGGGTCCTGGCCTCGGGATTCCACGCCTCGGCGGCCTCCTCCGTCAGGAACTCGCGGGCCGTGGCGTAGTCGTCCTGGGTGCCGGTCCCGGCGGTGAGGAAGCCGCGGATGACGTCCTCTGGGCTGGCATCCTCCGCCGGGCCCGCCGGGGTGAAGGAGTAGTTCACCTGGTTCTCAGCGCCCGGCAGGGGGTCCGAGGTGCCGACCGGGCCGCTCTGCGGCAGGTGGGCACAGCCGGTCAGCAGGAGTAGGCCGGCGATGAGCGCGGCACAGAGCGCGGCCATGAGGCTTCGGGGGCGGGCTGGACGACCGTGGTCCACGGTGTGCTGGGGATCCGTCATCAGGATTCATCCTCCCGCTGCGTGGTCTCCGGGCGCGGCTGGTACAACGACTGTTCATGGACCCGGTCCGGCATCGCCTCGCCATTGAGCTGCGCGGGTTCCGGGTTCTCCAATTCCAACGGCAGACGGCGCTGGGACTCGGAGTAGACGGGCGGCAGGTCCAGCGGCGCGCTGTCTCCGACCGTGCCGCCGCTGCGACGCGGGATGGTCAGTCGGAAGGCCGAACCGTCCCCCGGCGCACCCCAGGCATCCAGGCGCCCATTGTGCAGCCGGGTGTCCTCCGTGGCGATGGACAGGCCCAGCCCGGAGCCACCCGTGGTGCGTGCCCGTGCAGGATCCGCTCGCCAGAACCGGTCGAAGACGCGAGAGGCCTGCTCCTCGGACATCCCGATCCCGTGGTCACGGACCACCACCGCCACCGTGTCCTCCCCGGCCCCGACGATCACGTCGACGGGACGGCCCTCGCCATGCTCGATCGCGTTGTTGACGAGGTTGCGGATGATGCGCTCGATGCGGCGGGGATCGACGTCAGCCGTCACCTCCATGTCCATCGGGACGACGAAGACGGCCGTGTTGGCCTTGTGGGCCAGCGGCTGTGCCGTGAGGACGACGTCGGTCGCCACGTGCAGGATGTCCGTCTCCTCCGGTGCCATCGTGGCCGCTCCGGCGTCGAAACGGGTAATCTCCAGCAGATCGGCGAGCAGGGCTTGGAATCGTTCGACCTGGTGGTAGAGCAGCTCGGTGGAGCGGCGGTTGATGGCGTCGAACTCCTCTCGGGAGTCATAGAGCACCTCCGCCGCCATGCGCACCGTGGTCAGGGGCGTCCGCAGCTCGTGGGAGACGTCCGAGACGAACCGCTGCTGCATCTGTGAGAGTTCCGCCAACTGGGTGATCTGATCCTGGATGTTGTCCGCCATCCGGTTGAAGGACGAGCCGAGTCGGGCCATCTCGTCCTCGCCGTGGACGGGCATGCGCACGGTCAGGTCCCCGGAGGACAGAGACTCCGCGGCGGAGGCCGCTTGGCCTACTGGGCGGACCACGGACCGGGTGACGTAGACGGCGATGAGGGAGTTCATCATCACCAGCATGGCCCCGGCGACCACAAGGACCCGCATGAGGTAGTCCAGGGTGTCTTGCACACTCGTGAGGTCGTACACCATGTAGAGCGCGTAGATGTTGCCCGGCGGCAGGGTGACCTGAGTGCCGAAGGCCAGCCCGGGGCTCGTCCCGCCGTCCTCGGCGGGAAGGCTGATGGACTGCCAATAGGTGCCGTTGTCCTCTTGGACCGCCTGGGACAGCTCATCTGGGATGACCTCCGTGGACAGTCCGGAACTGGACTTGGACCCCACGAAGAGGTTCTGGGCCTCCTCCAGCGGGACCAGGAGCATGTCCCGCACCACCGTGGCACCCGTGTCCCCGGCCAGCTGGTTCAGCGTGTTGGTGACCAGCAGGTCGGTCGACTCGGAGTCGTTGGTGACGGCGTTGTCGAAGATGGACCGGGCCTGGTTCAGGCCGCGGTTCGATTCGGCCTCGACCTGATCGAACCGGGACTGGAACAGGCCGGAGGTGATCTGTTGACTCAGGAAGAGTGCCAGCACCCCGGCAGCCACGAGGGTCAGCACGGCGGTGATCGCCACGGTACGCAACTGCAGCGACGCGGTCCATCGGCGTCGCAGGGCGCTCGGCCACCTGCCGATCACTGCACGGATCCCGGTCCCCGCACTCGAGTCTGAGCCGACGGTGTCCGCCGGCTCGGGAGCGGTGACGGTGCCCGTGGTCAACTCAGCTCTGACCGGCCCTGTATCCGACGCCGCGGACGGTCAGGACGACTTCCGGGTTCTCCGGGTCCTTCTCGACCTTGGAGCGCAGGCGCTGGACATGCACGTTCACCAGCCGGGTGTCCGCCTGGTGGCGATAGCCCCAGACCTCCTCGAGCAGCATCTCCCGGGTGAAGACCTGCCACGGCTTGCGGGCCAGGGCCACGAGGAGATCGAACTCCAGGGGCGTGAGCTGAATGGCGCCGTCGCCACGCGTGACCTGGTGGCCGGCCACGTCAATCGTGAGGTCGGCGATCTTCAGGGTCTCCGGGGCGCGGGTCTCACCCTCACGCAGCCGGGCGCGGACGCGGGCCACCAGTTCGGCGGGTTTGAAGGGCTTGGGTACGTAGTCGTCGGCGCCGGCCTCCAGGCCGCGCACCACGTCCGAGGTGTCCGATTTGGCGGTCAGCATCACGATCGGGGTGTCCGACTCGGCCCGGATGACCTGGCAGACCTCGATTCCGTCCATGCCGGGCAGCATCAGGTCCAGCAGCACCAGGTCGGGCCGGGTGGAACGGAACATCTCCAGAGCCTGGGATCCGTCCGCACAGAACGTCGGTTCGAAGCCGTCGTTGCGCAGCACGATGCCGATCATCTCCGACAGTGCCTCGTCATCATCGACTACGAGAATTCTGGCCTTCACCGGATTCGTCCTCCCCTGACTGAAATTCCCGCCGGATGGGTCCCGCCCACCGACGCCGCCGCCCAGTGGCCCCCTGCGGGCCGGACCGAACGGCCATCCGTTCCACCTTATCCGACAAGGAGGGATGCGGCCGATATAGTCAGCCCTGAAGGTGGGCGCGCCGCACTGACTTCGGTGGATCCACCCGCCGACGGCCCGCGACCGCAAGACCATCAGGGGGACCCTTCAATGAACGAGAACGAGGTCCCGGGCGGGAGCCCGGACCAGCAACCAGCCCAGCAACCTCAGGAGCCCGGCCAGCAGCCCCAGCAGCCCGCCCCACCAGCGCACGAGCCCTGGGGACAGTCGCCCTACGGTCCGGCGGTCAGCCAGTCCCCCTATGGACAGCCGGCCCACGGCCAGTCCCCCTACGGGGCCTACGGCCGGCCCGCGAGCGAGCAGAACCCCTACGGACAACAGCCCGGATATGGGACGCCGTCACGGCGGCCGGGCATCATTCCGCTGACGCCCCTCACGCTCGGTGACCTGCTCAGCGGCTCCTTCGCCGCGATTCGGCGCAACGCGTCGGCGGTCCTGGGCACCGCGCTGATCGTGGCCCTGATCGAGATCGTCGTGTCCGTCGTCGCCACGAACGTGCTCTTCGACGCCACCTACAGCATCATCCTCATGGAAGAGGGGGGCCAGGACCCTTTCCTGGGCGACCCCCTGACCAACCCGGTCTTCGGCCAGTTGTTCGGTTCGATCGCCCTGCTCTTCCTGGGCGCCCTGCTCGCGGCGCTTGCCGGCATCATCGCCAATGGTGTCCTGGCCGTGGTGGTCCTCCGCTCGGCCGCAGGACTCAAGACCTCGTTGGGCCAGGCCTGGAGGCTCACCGGCCGTCAGATCTGGTCGCTCATGGGTCTCGCGCTGATCTACCTGGTCGCGGGAACCATCATCTTCGTTCTGTTCATCGGTGTCATCGTGGGTCTCGTCATCGCGGCGGTCAGCGAGGACGGAGGCCTGACCGCGCTGATGGGGATCCTGCTGTTCGTCCTGACCGTCGCGTCAGTCGTTGTCTCCGTGTGGCTCTACATCAAGCTCGTCCTCGCCGCAGCGGCCTCTGCCGTGGAGCTCAAGGGCCCCTTCAAGGCCATGGGCCGTTCCTGGTCTCTGACCCGCGGCCACTGGTGGCGGACCCTGGGCATCATCCTGCTCGTGGCCGTCATCGTCGGGATCATCGCATCCATCATCACCACGCCGTTGTCCATGATCGGCGGCGTGTTCGCCCCCTTGGACCCGACGACTTCGATGGAGGAGATCATGGACTCCACGCGCTGGTGGACCCTCCTCAGCGTGGCTGTCTCATCGCTGGTCAACGCACTCGCCCTCGTCTACAGCTCCTGCCTGGTTGCCCTGCTGTACATCGACTACCGGATCCGGCACGAGAGTTTCGATCTGGACCTGGCCGCGGCTGCCGAGGCTGCCGGGGCGGGCGACGATGAGCGCTTCAGCACTGTGCGGGATGTCCAGGCCGCGGCTGGAACCGACCAGTTGGTCCCGGGGCGCCATCCCTCGGGTCCGTCCACTCCCGCCGGCACTTCCGGCCCGGGCGGACACTGATCCGCGCTGCGCTGGCCTGACATGACAGCGATGACCGCACCGATCCCTCTAGACGGCTGGGAGCCGGACCGGGACGAGGCTCGACGCCTGGTCCAGGAGGAGCTGGCGCGGCCGGAGTACGCTCAGGCCGAGCCGAATCCCCTCCTGGAATGGCTGGGCGGGGTCCTCGCCGCCGCCCTGGAGTGGCTCGGCACCCTCGGTGGTGCCGCTCCCTCCCTGCCCGGCTGGGTCCTGCCGCTCATCCTGGTGGCCGTAGCCGTCGTCGTCCTCGTGCTGCTGCGCCCGCGCGCCAACGCCGCCGCCCGGGCCCGGCGCACCGCCGCCGTGCTCTCGGATCGGACGGTCACGCCCGAGCAGCACCGCCTGGTGGCCGAGGCGGCCTTCGCGGCGGGCGACCATGGGGCGGCGCTTGTCGCCTGGTTCCGCGCCCTGGTGCGGCACGCCGAGGAACGCACCGTTTTGGACCCGCGCCCCGGACGCACGGCCACCGAGGCCGCCCATGGCCTCGGGGCGGCCTTCCCCACGGAACGCCTGGCTCTGGAAGTCGCCGCGGACGCCTTCAATGCCGTGGTCTACGGCGATCGCCCGACGACGGCCGCCCGGGCCACGGACGTCCGTGACCTTGACGCCCGGTTGGCCGCTCTGCCGCTGGACACCATGCGGCCTGGGTCTCTGCATCCTGCCGGAACGGCAGGGAGGGTGGTGGCTCCACGATGACGTCGAGCGCCACGCCGGCAGCCGCCGATCAGCGCTCTGATCGGACCGCCTCCCCCTCTCAAGCCCCCACCTCGCAGGACTCCACTGTTGCGGGCCCCGCCATTCCGGGCACCGGCCAGGCCTTGTCCCGATGGCTGAGGAACGCATGGATCTGGTTCGTCCTGGGCGCCCTGCTGCTGCTCGTTGCCCTGCCCTCGATGTTTCGCCAGAACCCGGACACGCGCCAGCTCTCACCGTCCTCGCCCGCGCCGAACGGCGGCCAGGCCGTGGTTCGCGTCCTTCAGGCCCAGGGCATCACGGTGCACCCCGCAGAGTCCCTCGAGGAGGCCCTGACTCTGGCGGACGATTATCCCCAAGCCCCGGTGCTGTTCCACGACGCCGCCGACCACCTTCCCGAGACCGGTCTGGACCGGCTCGCCGAGGAGGTCACCCCGGAGCGGCGGGTGCTCGTCGAGCCGGGCTTCCAGGCTCTCGGCTCGCTCGCCCCCGCGGTCTCCCAGGCGGGGCAGGTTCCCGACGGGGACCCCTTGACCTCCGGCCAGGGGTGCGGCCTGCCGATGGGCCGGGAGGCCCAGTCGATCGAGGCATCGGGCCGCGCCTACCGTAGCGCCGGGGCGCAAGCCTGCTTCCCCGTCCCCGGAACGGACTCCGGTTCCACCACCGACCTGGCCCACGCAGTCCTGGAGACGGCCGACGGCACTGTGGTGATCGGTCAGATCGGCGTGTTCGCCAACGAGTCAGCCGACGCCGAAGGCCATCCCGTGCTCGCCCTGTGGTCCCTGGGCCAGTCCTCGGACGTGGTCTGGTATCTGCCGGGACTGGCCGATGTGGCGATCGAGCCAGGCCCGCCGACCATGGACCAGCTGTTGCCTGACTGGGTCCGCCCGGCGGGAATCTGGCTCATCCTCTGCCTGGCGGTGCTCATGTTGTGGCGCGGGCGCCGGCACGGACCCCTGGCCGTGGAACCGCTGCCCGTGATCGTTCCGGCCTCGGAGACCGCAGTGGGCCGGGCCCGGCTGTACGAACGCTCCGGCCAGCACGGCTCCGCAGCGCGCGCGCTGCGCTCGGCCACACTCGTCCGGCTGTCCCGGGTGCTCCGCCTCGGCCATGGCACCTCCGTCGAAGCCGTGGCGGCCGCGGCGGCCCGCACGACCGGCCGGGATGCACATCAGGTGTCCGCTGTCCTTGACGTCAGCCCCGTGACCACCCCCCGGGAGCTCGTCGCGGCCGGGCGAGCGCTCCTGGACCTCGAGGACGCCGTGCATGCGGCCCTCACCACTGACCACACCGAAGCAGAGCCGGCATCAGCCCCCGACGGAAGGACACCATGACCACCCCGTACCCCGAGCGTTCCCCAGCACCTGGGGCAGTCTCGGCAACCCCGGCACCTTCGGCGAACCCGGCAAACCCGGCAAACCCGGCAAACACGGTGCCAGCCCACCGGACCGATGACGAGCTGCGCCACGCCTTCGGCCGCGTCCGAGAGGAGGTGGCGCGCGCCGTCGTCGGGCAGCAGCCGGCAGTCACCGGGCTGTTGATCGGTTTGCTGTGCAAGGGCCATGTGCTCCTGGAGGGCGTGCCCGGCGTCGCCAAGACGCTGCTGGTGCGGACGCTGTCCGCTGCCCTGGACCTCGGCACCCATCGCGTCCAGTTCACCCCTGACCTGATGCCCGGCGACGTCACCGGTTCGCTGGTGTACGACTCCAAGACCGGGGAGTTCGAGTTCCGCAAGGGGCCGGTGTTCACGAACCTCTTGCTGGCCGACGAGATCAACCGGACACCGCCCAAGACGCAGGCCGCCCTGCTGGAGGCCATGGCCGAGGGCCAGGTCTCCGTGGACGGGGTGTCCCGGCCGCTTCCGGACCCCTTCATGGTGGCCGCCACCCAGAACCCGGTCGAGTACGAGGGCACCTATCCCCTGCCCGAGGCCCAGCTGGACCGCTTCCTGCTCAAGGTCACCCTCGAGCTGCCCGAAAGGGCGGACGAGGTGGAGATCCTGCGCCGCCACGCAGAGGGGTTCTCCGCCTCGGATCTGGCCTCTGCCGGGGTCAGTGCCGTGGCCGATGCCGCCACGATCCAGGCGGCACGGGCCGCCGTCGGGAATGTTCAGTCCGGGTCCGAGGTGCTCGGCTACATCACGGACCTGGCTCGCGCGACCCGGGTCTCGCCCTCGTTCCAGCTGGGCGTCTCTCCGCGCGGGTCCACCGCCCTGCTGCAGACCGCCAAGGCGTGGGCCTGGCTCAACGGCCGGAATTACACCACCCCGGACGATATCCAGGCGATGGCCCTGCCCTGCCTGCGGCACCGGGTGTCTCTGCGCCCGGAGGCAGAGCTGGACGGTGTCAGCACGGACCAGGTGCTCTCCGGCCTGCTCGCCACCGTTCCGGTCCCGCGCTGAGCGCCATGACGGAACGATTCCGCGGTGACGCCGGACATGCTGGTGATGCCAGTGAGACTGGACTCGCTGCCGAGGCTGGCGACGGGCTGAGGGTGGGGTCCTGATGGTCTTCTCCGGCCGTTTCCTCGTAGTGGCGCTGGTGTGCCTGCTGCCGGTGGTCCTGCGCCCCGAGCTGGACACGATCGGCTGGTGCCTGCTCGCGCTGGTCCTGGCGTCCGGCGTCGACCTCGCCTTGGCGGCTTCCCCCCGGCCGCTGGTGCTCGAGCGTGAGTTGCCCGTCTCCAGCCGTCTCGATGAGCCGGTGGCCAACGCGGTGCTGGTGTCCAACCGGGGCAGACGCCGGCTGCGTGGGTCGCTCCGGGACGCCTGGCAGCCCTCGGCGGGTCAGGTCTCCCCCTCCGATCGCCCGGATGCGGCGGTGGCGCTGGATGTGCCGGCCGGTGAACGACGCCGGACGGTCACCACGCTGGTGCCGCGCCGCCGGGGCACGCTGCGCACCGGCACGGTCACCGTGCGCTCCTGGGGACCCTTGGGCCTGGCGGCCCGGCAGGTCACGCATCCGGTCCCCGGACAGATCAGCATCCTGCCGCCGTTCCGCTCGCGCCGGCACCTGCCCTCCCGGCTGGCCAGACTGCGCGAGATGGACGGGCGTTCCGCCGTGCAGACCCGAGGCGGCGGCACCGAGTTCGACTCCCTGCGCGACTACGTGCGCGGGGACGACGTCCGCTCCATCGACTGGCGCGCCACCGCCCGGCGCCAGGACGTGGTGGTGAGGACCTGGCGCCCCGAACGGGACCGCCGCGTGGTGATCGTGCTGGACACGTCCCGCACGGCCGCAGCCCGGGTCGACGACGAGCCGAAGCTGGACACCGGGATCGAGGCCTCCCTGCTGCTGGCTGCCCTGGCCTCCGCCGGCGGCGACCGCGTGGAGATGCTTGCCTTCGACCGGCGCGTCCGCTCCCGGGTCTCCTCCACGGAGAAGGGCAACCTGCTGCACCGGATGGTCACGGCGCTGGCGCCCGTCCAACCGACCCTCCTGGCCGCGGACTGGTCCCACATTCCGGTGGAGGTCGCCAAGGTCTCGCGTCAGCGCTCCCTCGTGGTGCTGCTGACCGACCTGGACTCCGCTTCCCTGCAGGAGGGGCTGCTTCCCGTCCTGCCGGCCCTCACCTCGCGGCACCAGGTGGTGGTCGCCTCGGTGGCCGATCCCCAGCTGGCGGAGATGGCGCGTACCCGGAACGACGCCGAGACCACCTTCCGCGCGGCCGCGGCCGAACGATCTGGGCTGGAACGGCGGGCCGCCGCGCGCGAGCTTGAGATGCACGGCGTCGAGGTGGTCGACGAGGAACCCCACCGCCTGCCGCCGGTCCTGGCGGACACCTACCTGCGGCTCAAGGCCGCCGGCCGCCTCTGACCTAGCCCAGGCCGCCGTCCTGGCGGATCCGGTCGAGTTCCTCCGCCGTGGCCACGGCGGAGGCCAGTGCCTGGTTGGCCACGAGGTGGGAGGCCGCGGACTGGTCCGGTGCGGCCAGGACCAGCCGCCCGAGCAGGTCTGGGTCCAGTCCGATCCGCTCCCAGGTCTGGGCGATCGTGACGCCGGTGCCCCGGTACGGGTGTCCGTCGCCGGCTGCAGGATCGGCTGGCTTCACGCCCTTCACCAGCGGTGATGCCTGAGCCGCTGGCGCGGACGGGAGGCGGAACACGATGTCCCGACCCGCCTCGGTCCAACCCGCGACAATGTCCCAGCGCGAACTGTCCGCGCCCGCTCCCTCGAGGGGAACCAGGGGAAGAGCCAGGGCGACCGACCTCTGCTCCTCATCCCGGCCGGTCCCCGAACGGTTCTCCTGCCCGGAATGCGGCAGCGCTTCCGAAGCCAGCAGCGCCAGGTCCGTCCAGGCCCACTCCTCCCCGGCGCCCGCGCGGCCGGGGGCCAGGACGATCCCGGTGGCGCCGGCATCGAGCACCGCCTGTGCGACCAGGGTCCAGGCCTCCCGGACCTCGGAGCGGGGAAGGGAGCGGACGGTGCGATAGCCGCTGGCCGTAGGCAGCGCACCGGAAAGGACGGCTGCCGCGCGGGGCTCATCCAGCACCACGGTCAGCCGGCCGGCGCCTGTCTGGGACCGGATCGCCCGGACGTGTGCGGCGAGGCCGGTGGCCAACGACTGGGTCACGTCCCGGCGGGCTCCATGATCCGAGAGGGAGCGTTCACCCCCGGGCAGCCACAGCTCGGCGGACAGCGTCTGCGGACCGGTGACGCGGACGAGCAGGTCCTCGATACCGATACCTGACTCCCCGGCGACGTCTGTCAGGGCGTGGCGATCCGTGGTCAGGGCCGAGACCGCCCGGCGGTGGTCCATCCCGGGCTCGGGGACGAGCCGCCAGCCGTGGGGCTGCAGGTCCACGGTGAGCTCCTCCAGAAGCCCGGCGGTGCGACCGATGGCATCGGAACCGGGACCCCGGGCGGGCAGCTCAGGCAGCACCGGCACGTGCGGAGCCCCCAGCGCGTTGAGGAGGTCACGGGACGCGGACACCGGGTCCGTCCCGGGCCAGGCCCCGAGCAGCGTGGCGCGGACGGCAGGCATCAGGCGCGGTCGGCAGCGATGGCGCGGTGGTGCTGGATGACCTCGGAGACGATGAAGTTCAGGAACTTCTCGGCGAAGGCGGGATCCAGCTCGGCGTCCTCGGCCAGGGTGCGCAGGCGTTCGATCTGCGCCGCCTCACGGCCCGGGTCCGACGGTGGCAACGAGTGCTCGGCCTTGAGCCGGCCGACCCGCTGGGTGCACTTGAATCGTTCAGCCAGCAGGTACACCAGGGTGGCATCGAAGTTGTCGATGCTGCCGCGGATCGAATACAGCTCCTCCAGCACCGCCGGATCCGCCTCGCCCTGGAGCGATGAGGCGTGCGGGTCATATCCGGAGGCCGGGTTCTGGCCGGTCTCGGCGGCCGGGTCATCAGTCATCCCCCTAGCCTACGGTCGTGCGGCGCTCATTCCGGCGACGTGACTGTTCCTCCGGGTCCGGCACGGGCAGGGAGGCCACCAGCCGGCGAGGTGGTCCACCACTGCGAAGTCGTGCCTGATGAACAGGCACGCGAAGCCGAAGCACTGCTGGACCTCGCGGAACAGGTCGAGCACCTTGGCCTGCACAGAGACGTCCAGGGCCGACGTCGGCTCGGCGACCTCGATCACTATGACCTGGATCACGTCAGACTGTACGCCGCGATCCCGCGATTTCCGAACCCGAGTTACCGGCAAGTCGCATGCGCGGTACCGGTGAGTAGATTCCCTCAGGCCACCCGGGCGGCGTTGAAGGCGGTGTCGATCGTGGACTGGCCCAGCACGCGCGTGCCCTGGTACAGCACGGCCGTCTGGCCGGGCGCAACCCCTGCGAGGGGTTTGAAGAGCTCGATGACCCAGGTGCCGGCGTCGTGGTTCTGCGGTGCGGCGTCCGCATGCCCCGGATGCTCCACCCGTGCGCGGGCGGGCACCGGATCCCCGTGCGCCCGGACCTGCAGGTGACAGTCGAACCACTCACCGGTGGCCTCCTCGGCCAGCGGCGCCCCCGCCCAGGAGGGGCGGATGCCCGTGACCCGGTCCACGGCGAGCATCTCTTTGGAGCCGACGACGACGGTGTTGTCCTTGGGACGGACCTCGAGGACGAAGCGGGGCCGGCCGTCCGGAGCGGGACGGCCGAGGCTCAGACCCTTGCGCTGGCCCACGGTGAAGGCCTGCGCACCGGGATGGGAGCCGAGGCGGTTGCCCTCCGTGTCCAGGATGTCACCCTCGGTCATCTCGATGCGCTCGTTCAACCACCCGCGGGTGTCCCCGTCCGGGATGAAGCAGATGTCATGGGAGTCCGGCTTCGCGGCCACGGACAATCCTCGCTCGGCCGCCTCCGCCCGGACCAGGTCCTTGGACGGGGTCTCGGCGAGCGGGAACATGGAGTGCTCGAGCTGCTCGGCGGTCAGCACCCCGAGGACGTAGGACTGGTCCTTGGCCCAGTCGGCGGCGCGGTGCAGTTCGAGGCTGCCGGCCTCGTTGCGGAGGACGGTCGCGTAGTGACCCGTGCACACGGCGTCGAAGCCCAGGGCCAGCGCCTTCTCCAACAGGGCGGCGAACTTGATCCGCTCATTGCAACGCATGCACGGGTTCGGGGTGCGGCCCGCGGCGTACTCAGCCACGAAGTCATCCACCACGTCCTCCTTGAACCGCTCGGAGAAGTCCCACGTGTAGAACGGGATGCCGAGCTTCTCGCAGGCGCGCCAAGCATCACTGGAGTCCTCGATGGTGCAGCAGCCCCGGGAGCCAGTGCGCAGGGTTCCGGGCATGCGGGACAGTGCCAGGTGCACCCCGACCACCTCGTGGCCGGCGTCCACGGCACGGGCGGCGGCAACAGCGGAGTCGACTCCCCCACTCATGGCGGCGAGGACCTTCATGGTTCGTGGTTTCCCTTCGGTGTACTGCGGTTTCTACTGCGTTTCCGGTCAGCGCTGACTGTTCGCGGTCTTGATCCTGGAGTCGTGCCCGGACAGCCCGGCACGCAGGGCTGAGGCGTGGACGTCCGGCAACACGGACAACACCTGCTCAACGTCGGCAGGCCCGGATGTATGCCCGAGGCTGAATCGCTGCACGCACCGGGCCAGCTCCTCCTCGATGCCCAGCGAGATCAGCACGTGCGAGGGACGGGGCACACCGGCTGAACAGGCCGAACCGGTGGAGGCCTCCACCCCGACCATGTCCAGACCGAAGAGGATGGAGTCACCCTCGCACCCCGGGAAGACGAAGTGGACGTTGCCCGGCAGTCGGCGGGTTCCTGCTGGCAACCTCGCCCCGGTGAGGGGATCGAGATCCTCCGCGCCCGTCAGCCGCGCCTCGGGCACCAGCTCCCGGATCCCGTCGATCAGCTGGTCACGCAGGCCGCCGACGCGCTCCCGCTCGGCAGGCAGTTGGGCCTGGGCCTCGGTGGCGGCGGCGGCGAAGGCCTCGATGAGGGCGGCCGGGATGGTCCCGGAGCGGATGTCACGCTCCTGGCCTCCGCCGTGGAGCACCGGGGTGAGCGCGGCATCCCGCCGCACCAGCAGGGCCCCGACGCCGACCGGCGCGCCGATCTTGTGACCGGTCACCGCCATCGTGGTGGCGCCGGAGGCCTGGAAGTCGAGGGGCACGGCGCCGAAGGCCTGGACGGCGTCGGTGTGGAAGGGCACCCCGTGGTCCGTCGCCAGGGCGGCCGCCGCGGCGATCGGCTGGATGGTGCCGATCTCATTGTTGGCCCACATCAGCGTGGCCACGGCGATGGTCTCGGGTTTCCTGGCCAGTGCGGCCCGCCAGGCGTCCAGGTCCACCCGCCCGTCCGCGTGGACCGGGACGAAGTCCAGCCGGGCCCCCTCATGGGTCTCCAGCCACGTGGCCGCGTCCAGGACGGCATGGTGCTCCAGTCCCGTGAGGACGATGCGATGACATTCCGGTGCTCCGGACGCGCGGGCGCGGTCCCGGCGCGCCCAGTACAGCCCCTTAAGTGCCAGGTTGTCCGACTCGGTGCCTCCGGAGGTGAAGACGACCTCGCTGGGGTGAGCGCCCAGAGTGGCCGCGAGGGCATCCCGCGCCGTCTCCACCCGGAGCTTGGCGCCGCGGCCGGACTGGTGCAGTGAGGACTGGTTCCCGAGCGTTCGGGCGCTGGCCGTGAACGCCTCCAGCGCCACCGGGCGCAGTGCCGTGGTGGCGGCGTGGTCAAGGTAGACGCGGGTCCGGGAGGCGGAAGTGGTCATGCACTCCAGTGTAGGAGTCAGGGGCGGCGACCATCATCCAGCAGGGCCAACTGGCCATGCTCCACCGTGACCGTGGCCGGCAACATCCCCAACGGCTCACCGTCCCCGTGCAGGACCGGACCAGTGCTCCGCCAGGACGGGGGGCCGGGCGGAACTGGATGCCCCACCGCGGTGACGCTCTCGATCCGCACCGAGCTCACCGTGCGGATGTCCACCTCCGGCAGGTCCGTGTGGCGTCCAGCGAAGACCTTCGAGAAGATCCGCAGGAAACGCACCGCGCTCAGGGGCGCGACGTGGAAGACCTCCAACACACCGTCATCGATCCGCGCCCCGGGGGTCACCTCCATGCCGCCGCCGATGAATCGGCCGTTCATCACGGCCAGCAGGAACGTGGGTCCGGTCAGGACCCGGCGGCAGCGGGGTCAGATCCACCCGATCCAGGTCGATGCGTCGTGGCGGTCGGTCCAGGCCAGAGAGGATCCGGTCGACGGCGCCCGCCACTCCGGAGTCGGCCAGCCCCAGCGCCCGAGCCAGATCGTTGCCGGTCACGGAGGCGGGATTGATGCACAACAGGAGGTGGTGGCGGCTCATGCGCTGGGGTCCCGGTGATTGACCGTGTCCGCGAACGCGGTCAGGTCCGTCTCCGGACGCACCACGGCGGCCTCGAGTCCGGGATGGGTGCAGATGGCCCGGATCAACCCGGTGGAGCCGGCCACCAGAGTGGTGTCGACATCGATCTCACTGGCGAGCGCCCAGGCCCGGTCCCGCGGCCAGGCGAGGTTCGGTGACTGCTCCTCCGTGGCCTCTCCCTCCGCCACCAGCGGGTGGGCGGACCGCTCCCAGACGGGGTGGCGCAGTCGGGTGCCGTCGTCGGCCACCAGCAGATACTCGCGGAATCCGCCGCCGACGTCCAGCAGCCCGGATCCACGGCGAATGACGCGGGTGGTCCTCGGCCCGAAGGCCGGCGGCATCTGGACGGAGGACGTCTTCCCGCCGGTGGCCTCCAGCACGCCCGGGCCGAACCGGGAACTGCCGCCATCCATCCAGCCGCGGCCGGGCCACAGACCCAGTACCAGGTACTGCGGAGTCTCCGTGTGTTCGAGGAGCACCTCGGCCAGTGTCGCCATGGCCGGTGAGGGCAGGTGGCCCTGTTCCGGCGGGCCGTACTCCAGACCCGTCTCCCGAGTGGAGGGCGCGGAGTCGGCGTCGTCCGCCCGCGCCAGGTCCGCCCACTGCGCGCCGGCGTGGAACACGGTGCCGCGGTCCGCGGCGACGTGACCCCAGGACGTGGTGCCGTAGGCGTGGAGCGTGCGGTCTACGGACGGGGGCGCATCACGGAAGTCAGCGTGCTCCTCCGGCACCAGGCCGGACCCGCGCAGCCGCGCGGCCGCGTCCTGGTCCCAGTCCCGGTGGTGCCACGGCACGGGGTGGAAGATCCGCGCGAAGGCCTCGTACGGCGCAGGATTCCCCACCGGGACGATCGTGGCGACGTGCCCGTTCCAGGACTCGACGCCGAGACCCGCGGTCCCGGCCTCCAGCATGGCGGCCACCCAGGCACCCTCGGAGGGATCGAGGACGGCAGGTTCCGGCGCATCGGGCCGGGGGCGGGGTCTACGGCGCATGGTCTTCATCGTGCCACCCCGGCCCCGGCCACTGGGCCCGGTGTGAAGGCCGGTTTCCCAGCGCGTCACCGGTATCCTGCCAGAATGGCACGGACGATTCTCTGCACCGAGCCAGGGCGGGCCGCGCTGGCCCGCAATGAATCGACATCTGCAGAGGCACGCCGAAGCCCACCCAAGCCCACGGAAACACCCCCCCAGGCACTGAGGAGCACGCCGCCGATGCCCATGGTCGAGCCGGAGTTCAGCCACCCGGTCCAGCGCTTCGCGCACCGTACCGTGGACTTTCGCTCGCGCATCCTGCTCATGGCCGTGGTCAACCGCACCCCAGACTCCTTCTACGACGGCGCGACCTTCTCCCTGGACGCCGCGGTGAGTGCCGCCCGGAAGGCGGCCGAGGACGGCGCGGACTGGATCGACGTCGGCGGGGTCCCGTTCTCCCCCGGACCGGAGCTGCCCCCGGACGAGGAAGCCGAGCGCGTGGTGCCGGTGATCGCCGCCCTGCGGGCCGGCCGCGGACCCGCCGCCACCGCGATCCTCTCCGCGGACACCTTCCAGCCGCTGGTGGCCGAGCGTGCCATCGCCGCCGGCGCCGACGTCGTCAATGACACCACCGGGATGTTCCACCACGATTTCGGCCGGGTGGTGGCCGCCGGCGGCGCCCACCTGGTGATCACCCACTCCCTCGCCACCCCGCGCACCCCGGTGCCGGCGCCACACTACGACGATGTGGTGACCGTGATCCGCGAGTACCTGCTGCGGCGGATCGACCTGGCCGTCTCCCTCGGGGTCCCGGAGGAGAAGATCATCGTGGACCCGGGACACGACCTGAACAAGAACACGCGGCACTCCCTGGAGATCACCCGGCGCTTCGATGCCTTCACGACCCTCGGATTCCCCGCCCTGGCGGCCGTGTCCAACAAGGACTTCATCGGCGAGACCCTGGCCCAGCACAAATCGGCCCGGCTGGCCGGGTCACTGGCGGCGGCACAGGTGTGCGTCCTGAACGGCGCCCGTGTGCTGCGCCTGCACCAGGTAGGGCCGTCGGTCTCGGCGATCCGGATGACCGAGGCCATTATGGGCTGGCGCGAGCCTCACCGACTGGAGCACAACATGCATGGCCTCAACCGGGATGCCGACCGCTCGGCGGGACCCGGAGATGCCGCCCACTGGGACGGTCAGGAACCGGCGTCCCCCGTGACCGAAGGAGTCAACCCATGAGAGCATTCGTCCACCCCTACCCCTCGGGACTGGCCAGTCCGACCCTCACCGCGGATCTGACTGACGACGACCTGGTGTCCTTCTACGCCCCGCCCGGCCAGGACCAGCGCCGCGGAGTCCTCTCGCGCGACGGACTGTGGGTGCGGTTCAACTTCGTGTCCTCCGCCGACGGCGCGGCCACCGTCCACGGTCGCTCCGACGGTCTCGGAACGCCGGCCGATCAGCGGCTCTTCGCCCTGCTCCGCAGACCCGCGGACGTCATCCTCGTGGGTGCCGGGACCGTGCGCGCCGAGGGCTACGGCGGCGACCTGGTCTCCGCGGCGGATCGGGCCTGGCGCGAGTCCCGGGGGCTGCCCTCCCACCCCGCGGTCGCCCTGGTGTCCGGATCCCTCGACCTGGACCCGGAGAGCACCGTCTTCACCGCGGCACCGGTCCGACCCCTCATCCTCACCACCACCCGGGCCGACGCCGGCCGACGGGCCGCGCTCGGCGAGGTCGCGGACATCGTGGACTGCGGGACTGACCAGGCCGAACCGGCCCGGATCCGCGCCGCGCTTGCCGCATGCGGCCATCGGCTCGTGCACTCGGAGGGCGGGCCCACGCTGCTCGGAGCCTTCACCGCCGCCGGGTTGGCCGACGAACTGTGCCTGTCCCTCTCCCCGCTGCTCGCCGGCGGTGCGGGTGGCCGGATCATCGGGGGCGCTGACCTGGCCCGCCCCACCGGAATGGATCTGGTGGGCCTGCTCGAGGAGGACGGGGCGTTGTTCCTGCGATACCGGGTGACGGCACCATGACTCCCGCAGATTTCGGTGGCCGATCGGCCTACGAGGTCCTCAGCGTCGCCTTCGACGCGGACACCGCCACCCTGAAGGCCGCCTGGCGGCGCGCGGCACGCCGCACGCATCCGGACTACGGCGGGGACGCTGCCGCGTTCCGGCTGGTCAGCTACGCCTGGCAATTGGTCGGCACCCCCGAGGCCCGCCGCGAGTACGATCGCGGTTTCAGCGCCGGAGGTGAGTCGTCGCGGCCGGGGAATCCGCGTGGCCGGACCGGGTCCACTGTTCCACCGCAGTCCGGCGCGGGTGCGCGGACGGCCGGGCCGGCGTCGGGCCCCGCCTTCTCCACCCGGTCCGGGCGCGGCCGGCCCACGAGCCGGGGTGGAGGAGGAGACCGCAACGGTGCCGGGACCATCACCTATGTGCCGCCGCTGGATGACGAGATGGTGCTGGATCTGTCCCGCAGTTCCCAGCAGATCCACGGGGCACCCCGCAAACGTGGCATCCTGCCGGCCGGCCACCGGCTCGTGCGCGAGGCACGCACCATCCGCACGCTGCAGAACCATGTTCTCGGATCGCTGCCGGCCAGCCGCCTCGTCACCGGCCTGCACCTGACCTTCGGACGGCTCAACTCCGGGGCCATCGACCACGTGGTGCTGTGCGGGGACCGGCTGGCGGTGATCAGCTCGATGCAGGTCCCCGAAGGGGTCTACCGGTGGGACGGAGCGGAGATGTGGCGCGGCGACCGGCGCCTCTCGCCTCCGTCCCTGGCCCCGGCGATGGTCGCCCTCCAGCGGGCCTTCCCAGACTGCAGCATCGGCGGGTTCATCCTCGTCCTCGGTCCGGACGAGAACCCGCACGCCCCCGTCATCCAGCTGGAGCGCACCCGCTCGGTGCTGGACTCGGACGCGGGATTCCTCACGGACCCGCCGGCCAACGCGCTGCAGTTCGGCCGCGACGTGAAGATGTTCCTCGGCACCGGCCCGCTGTCCGGCACCGTGGACCGCCGGCTCCTGGCCCGGCTGCTTGGCGCGATGTACTGAGCCGCCGGCTGTTCCCGGCGCGGGATCTGCCCCACCGGGGCTGGGCGCCCCGCGGCCGCACTACTATGGCCGGGTGCCTTCCGACTCCCCCGAACCCGTACTCCGCCGGGCCGCGACGCCCGACGCCGTTCCGACCAACCCGCACCTGGAGGCCCCGAGGGCACCGGCCCCCGGCACCCCGGGGTTCAGGATCCTCCTGCACTCCCCGGAGATTCCGGGCAACACCGGCAATGTGATCCGGCTGGCGGCCATCAGCGGGGCAGAGCTGCACCTGGTGGAACCGGTCGGCTTCGACTTCTCCGACGCCAAGCTCCGCCGCGCGGGCCTGGACTACCACGACCTCGCCGTGATGACCGTGCACCCAGACCTGGATACGGCGCTGGCGGCCCTGTTGCCGGCCCGGATCTTCGCCTTCACGTCCGGTGGCGAGCGCCTGTTCACGGACATCGACTACGGTCCCGGTGACGTTCTGATGTTCGGCCGCGAATCCACGGGCCTGCCGGCCGAGGTTCTGAGCGATCCTCGGATCACCTCCCGCGTACGGCTGCCGATGCAGCCCTCCCGACGGTCCTTGAACCTGGCCAACTCCGCCTCGATTGCCCTCTACGAGGCCTGGCGCCAGCACGGCTTCGCGGGCTCCGCCTGAGCCGTGAGCCACCCCATACAGTTTCCGTGCCGGCAGTCATTGATCCCCGCATTGCGGACCGGTCACGGTCCGCGTGGCATCAAGGCGGGCCGGCTCGGCATTCCTATGCTTGAAGCACCATGAAGAAGAACGCTCCCGGTCTCCCCGATCGTCCGACCGCCCCGGAAGACGGGCCTGCCTCCTCGGCCACCTCTGCCGCAGCGACGGATCTCGGCCTCCCCGGCCTCGATGACCTGCTGCGACTGGCCGGCGAGGGCGACCAGGCCTCCTTCTCCGCGTTCTATGATGCCACCGCCCCCTGGGTCTACGGACTGGCGTCCTCCATCTTCACCTCCGAAGCCGACGCCGACGAGGCCACCGTGCTGACCTATGTCCGGGTCTGGGACGCGGCCCCGCATGAGCGGTTCGACGATGATTCCGTCCGCGCCCGCCACCGCTCGGTCCTGTGCTGGCTCGAGGTCCTGGCGCACGACACCATGACGCGGTTGTTGCGTGAGGATTCACTGCCCGAATACGGCATGGGACTGCTGCCGGACGGCGCCGGTGCCGCCGAGGGCGGCCACCGCCAGCCCACCTCGGTGCTGTCCGTGCTGACCCCGGCCCAATTCGAGGCGCTGGACCTGGCCTGGGCCGGGGGCCGGACCTACCGTCAGGTGGCGGAGGAGCTCGGCATCGCCGTGCCCACCGTGAAGTCCCGGCTGCGGGACGCTGTCCAGCGCGTCTCCACGCGCTACCAGGAGAAGTTCCTCGGACGCTCGAGTGAGGACGATCCGGTGCTGCACCGTGCGGTCACCCCGGAGATCGCGGCCCGCACCGGCACCACGCGCAACTTCACCCTGAACCTGAGCCAGGACCTGGAGAACGGCCTGGCCAAGGAGTGGGCTGATCTGGTGGCCCTCGACGCCGTGGCCGATCCCGAACGCGAGGAGCTGGACCGCTTCCTGTCCCGCCAGGGCCCCGAATTCACGACCATGTGGCGAGCCCGGATCGAGGGAGCCCGCCGCACCATCACGTGGGCGTTCCGCGGGCTGGCGCACGAACCCCCCTCGGAACTGCTCGACGAGCTGCTGCACCGGCTGCCGGCGCAGGACGTCGGCATGGGCCTCGTGGACGGGCTGGGCCCCTCCGAGTCCCCCGACCATGGTGAAACGCGCAAGCGTCCCGTGAAGAAGTGGATGCTCGTGGTCGCCGGGCTGCTGATCCTGGTCCTGGGCGCCTGGACCATCGTGCGGCTGATCGTGGGCCCGGACATCGTCTCGGCGGTGGATCGCGCCGAGGACTCCTTCACCACTCGGCAGGTCTCGCTCACGGACGGCGGTTCCATGCAGGGGCACATCTCCAAGGAGCACGACCTCGCGTACGTGACCTTCGCCGGCATGCCGTCCCCGGGCGAGGGCAAGGTGTTCCAGCTGTGGCTCTTCCCCACCGACGGCTCGGCACCTCACAGCCTGGGCACCCACACGCTCGAGGACCTTGAGGACCCGGTCACCTTCCGCGGCGTCGAGGGGTTCCGCGAACTGGTGGTCACCCTTGAGCCGGAGGGCGGCTCGGAGACTCCGACGTCGGCCTCGCTGGGCAACGTCGACCTCGTCCACCAGGTGACACAGGGGCCGATCTACGGCGGTCATCCGAACAGCACGCCGACCCCGTCCGAGGAAGGCGCCGAGGGCTGACCCTCGTCTAGAACCCGCTGATCGTGGTGGGGTCGTTGACGCTGACCAGCTGAAAGGTCTCCACGAATCGTCGGCGACCGTCGGCCGTGACGGCGGTGGTGCTCGAGGTGGAGTGGTCCGGCACGGACACCGCCTCGGCAGGGACGCTCGAGTCCGCCGTGCCGGCAGCGGCAGGTGAGCCCGATGCGGCGAGCCAGTCCCGGTGCAGTCGCTCCATACCGTCCAGGACGAAGGCCTCCATCGCCGCCACGTCCGGGTGCTGCGAGGCATGGAAGCGCAGGGCTGCCAGCTTGTCCTGTTCGAACCCGGTCACGTCCACGGCGAGATTGGACCGGGCCGCCGGGTGGCAGTACACCACGAGCCACTTCAGGTGGAACGCCTCCAACCCCCGCGCGGCCAGCTCCGGATAGGCGAAGGGGTTCTCCACTGCGGGGTAGCTCGCACGGACGACCGCCTCACCGGCGGCGAGATGGTCCGGATGGGACCGCTGCAGGCGGTCCCAGTCCCGTTCGGGGGACATGGTGAACACAGCGTCCGGCCGGTGACGGCGCATAGCCTCCACCACCTTGGCCATCACGGCGTGCGAGGCCTCCAGGTAGCCGTCCCGCTCTCCCAGGTACTCGACGTCCTGTACGCCCAGGTGGGCAGCGGCCTCCCGCTGTTCCCGGTGCCGGCGTTCCGTCATGGTGTGCTGGTTCTCGGCCTCGAAGCCTCCCGCGTCGCCGTCCGTCATGACCACATAAGTCACCTCGACACCGGCCCGCGTCAGTCCCGCGACCGTCGCGGCGGCTCCGAAGTCCAGGTCATCGGGGTGGGCGCCGAAGGCCAGGACCTTCGTCCATCCATGGTCGGCGGCCAGTTCGGCAGGTGTCTTGAGAGGCATCGTCAGCGGCGTCATGTCCTCCATGGTGCCCTCTGCCGCTAGTCCTGGGTCCCATCCGAGACGAACGTGACCTCGGCGGACTGTTCCTCGCCGTCCCGAGTGAAGTGCACCGTGGCCGTGCCGCCCTCGGGATACTCACGCACCACGGCGGTCAGCGACTCGCTGTCCGCGATGGACCGGTCGCCGACTCCGGTGATGACGTCACCCTCCTCGATCCCGGCCTCGGCGGCCGGCGTGTCCGGAACCACCTCGACCACACGGGCTCCGGCGCTGAAGCCGCCGGAGGCCAGGGCGTTCTGCTCGCTGATGCCGGCACCGCTGGCCTCGGCACTCGGCTCGGAACCGGCCGGAGTGGCGGGCTGGGGCGTCACGGACACGCCGAGGAAGCCGTGGGTGGCCTCTCCGTTCTCGATGATGTCCTGGGCCACGCGCTGTGCGTAGTCGACGGGGATGGAGAAGCCCACTCCGATGTTGCCGGAAGAGTCAGAGGTAGAGGACCCGGCCGCGGAGGCGATCGCCACGTTGACGCCGATCAGCCGGCCCTGGGCGTCCACGAGGGCGCCGCCGGAGTTGCCGGGGTTGATGGCGGCGTCGGTTTGGATGACATTGATGTAGATCGATCCCTGCGCCTGCTGTTGCTGCTGCTCGGGGGCGGGAAAACCGGGGATCTCGAACTCGGGTGCGTCCTGGCTGCCGCCCTCCCCGCTGTCCTCGGGCACGGCCGAGGAGGACACGGAGATCGTGCGGTTCAGCTTGGAGACGATCCCGTCCGTGACGGTGCCGGAGAGCCCCAGGGGGGCACCGATGGCTATGGCGGAGTCGCCCACGTTCAACTCGGAGGACTGCCCTGTCTCGATGGGCGTGAGCCCCTCGGCCTCGACCTTGACGACGGCGAGGTCGGACTCCGGGTCGGTTCCGACGACGCTGGCGGTGTGCACGGCCCCGTCGGCAGTCTGGACGGTGATGTCGGCATCTCCGGCCTGTCCACCCAGCGTCACCACGTGCGTGTTGGTGAGGATGTGCCCCTCGTTGTCGAGGACGACCCCCGAACCCGACCCGGACGCCTGACCAGCCGAGACAGACAGGGTCACCACTGAGGGGGCCGCCTTGGCAGCCGCAGCCGTGACGGCGGTGGCATCCTCCGAGCGGTTGATGTCCAGGCCGTGGCCCTGTTCCTGGACGGAGCCAGTGCCGGCCGAGCCGGTGTCGTCGTCCGTGGCCGCGTTGACGCCGACGGCCACGCCGCCGCCGGCCAAGCCGGCCAGCAACATGCCGGCGACCAGCGCGCCGACGCCGACGGTGCGGCGCTTCCTCGCCGGGCCGGCGTCGTGATGGTGTGCCTGGTGGGATGAGCCCGCCATGGGTGCGCCCGGTTCCGGCGCATCCATGGCCGGTTCTGAGGCATCTGTGCGGGGCAGAGACTGGGTCTCGTTCCAGCGGGGGTAGGGCTCCCTGCTGGCAGAGAGCGGCTCGGACGACCGGACGGACGTCGGCGGGGTCTCAGGACGCGGGGGGACGGAAGGCGTCTCCCCGTACTGCCCGCCGGTACCCTCGGTGCCGTTGTGGTCCGCTTCGTTCATGGTCGTCGTCCTTTCCTGCCGGAGCACCCGCGGTGGGTTGTCCGTCGTCGTGGTCGGTCAGGTCACTCGGGCCGCACCGCACCGTCTATCCTGCCGCTCCATCCTGTCTACTGGGATCGTGTTCGCTGGACGAACCCTGAGCGCATGCTCGACGGTTCGCCGACGGCGCACACGTCTTCATGGCGAACGTCCGGAATCGCCCCATAGACTTCTGCTAGCAGCCACCATCCCACGTGTACCCCTGAAGGGTGATCCATGAAGTCCCAGGCCCCTGCGGTGCAACTGCGCCGCCTCTCCCCCGCCGCCCTGGCCTCGAGTGCCCTGTTGGCCTCAGGACTGACCATGGCCGGCGGACTGGCCCTCGCCGAGGCCGCCAGGGCCGAGGCGCCGGTGGACATTCCGCCGGGCACCTATGTGGTGGACGAGGCCGAGGTCCTCACCTCAGCCGAGGAGAACGAGATCACCCAAGCCATCAATGACCTGCGGTCCGCGGAGGGCCAGAACCTCTTCGTGGTGTACGTGGATGAGTTCACGGATGAGTCCGGGCAGACGATGGACCGAAACACATGGCTCACCGACGTCGCCGAGGCCAAGGACCTGGGCTCTACCGACTCCATCCTCGCCGTAGCTGTCGAATCACGAAGCTATGCGTACGCCGCAACCCAGGCCAACAGCATCGGTCCCTTGTCCACGGACATCATCGATGAATACATCGTCCCCGAACTGCCTGCGGTCGGCGAGGACGACTGGCAGACCGTGGCGCTGTCCGCAGTGTCGGGAATCGAGGATGCCGCCGACGGTCGGGTGAACGGACCCGACTCCGGCGGCGGTGCCGGCGGCTGGATCGCCGGTGGCGTGGCGGTGGCCGCCCTCGCCGGCGGTGGATACGCCCTGATGCGACGCAACAAGTCCACGGCGGATCAGCAGAGCCACTCCGCCCGCGGAGCACAGGGGCCGAAGGATCCCCTCGACGAGATGTCCGTGAAGGATCTGCGCACCAAGGCGGGCTCCATGCTCATCGGCGCCGATGATGCGATCCGCTCCTCCGAGCAGGAGGTCGGCTTCGCCTTGGCCTCCTATGGCGAGGAGTCCGTGGAGACCTTCACCCAGGACATCGAGATCGCCAAGGACCACATGCGGGAGTCCTACAAGCTGCAGAACCAGCTGGACGACCACATCCCGGACACCGAGGAACAACAGCGCGCCTGGCTCAAGGACATCATCGCCCGGTGCCAGGCAGTCAACGAGTCACTGTCCGCACACACCAAGGAATTCGACGCGCTCCGCGACCTGGAGAAGAACGCCGGTGCGGCCCTGGAGTCCCTGAACACCCGCGCCGATCAGGTGGCGGACTCGGTGGCGCAGGCCGAGCAGGGCCTCGTGGACCTGCATACCCGCTACGCGGACGTGGCGCTGGCCGAGGTCAACGACAACGCCACGCAGGCGCGGGAACGGCTCGAATTCGTCCGGGCAGCCGCGGCCAAGGCGGAGGAGTCGCTCGCTTCCGACCCCTCCACCGCCGTGCTGGCGATCCGGGCCGGTGAGGAGGCCGTCTCCCAGATCTCCACCCTGGTGGAGGCCGTGGCCAAGGCTCGGGGGCACCTGGAGAGCGCCATGGAGAACCTGCAGATCGGGATCAACCAGTCTACCCAGGACCTCGCCCAGGCGCAGGCCCTCGTGGACGCTGGCCGACACACCGAGCTGGCGGGACCGGCGGCCGGTTTGCAGCAGACCCTGTCCCGCGTGAGATCTGAGATCGCTGCAGGCCGGCCGGCCCCCTTCCGACTGCTGCAGTCGTTGGAGCAGGCCCACCGCCAGCTCGACGCACCACTGTCCGGAATCCGGGACCGCCAGGAGCAGGAGCGCCGGGCCGCCTCCGCGCTCCAGTCCACCATCCGCCAGGCACAGGCCCAGATCGACGGCACCCAGGACTTCATCGCGGCCCGTCGGGGTGCCGTGGGCAGTCAGGCCCGGACCAAGTTGGCCGAGGCGGAACGGACCCTTCAGGAAGCCGTCCGGCTCTCCGGACAGGACCCGGTGACCGCCTTGAATCTGGCGAACCAGTCCAGTTCCCTGGCGGACCGCGCCAGCCAACTGGCCCAGCAGGACCTCAATCAGTGGGGCGGCTACGCCGGCGCCGGTGCTGGCCCCGGGGGCCGTGGTTACGGCGGTGGCGGGGGTGGCGGCTTCGGCGCCGGGCTCGGCGGGGCTATCCTCGGCGGCATCCTCATGGGCGGCATCCTCGGCGGAGACAATGACCACGGTGACTGGGGCGGCGGCGGTTTCGGTGGCTTCGGCGGTGGCGGCGGCCTGGGTGGCGGGGACTTCGGTGGCGGTGGCCTCGGGGACATCGGCGGCGGTAGCTTCTAGGAACGGACCAGCGAACGACACGGTCCACAGATTTTCCGGTGCCGCGAGGTGCCGGGCCCAACGCCCGTCAGCGGGACACGGGAGACGGAACCGGTGGAGAAACCGCCGGTCCTCACGGAATGAGCGGAAGGCGACAACGTGGTAAAGCAGTCCATATTCGGCCGAATTTCAACCCTGGCCAAGGCCAACATCAACTCGATGCTGGACAAGGCCGAAGACCCGCAGAAGATGCTGGACCAGATGGTACGCGACTACACCAACAGCATCTCCGAGGCTGAAGCCGCCGTGGCCCAGACCATCGGCAACCTGCGCATGATCCAGGACGACTACAACGAGGACCTGGACGCCTCCAAGAGCTGGGGCCAGAAGGCCCTGGCCGCCTCCTCCAAGGCTGACCAGTTCCGGACCGCCGGTGACACGGCGTCCGCGGACAAGTTCGACAACCTGGCCAAGGTCGCCATCGAGCGCCAGATGGATGCCGAGAAGTCGGCCAAGGCCGCGGAGCCGACCATCGCCTCGCAGACCGAGATCGTGGACAAGCTCAAGGACGGCTTGGACAAGATGAATGACAAGCGCCGTCAGCTGGTGTCCAAGCGTGACGAACTCACCGCCCGGGCCAAGTCTGCCCAGGCCCAGTCTGCGGTGCACGACGCCGTGAAGTCCATCGACATCATGGATCCCTCCTCCGAGGTCAACCGCTTCGAGGAGAAGGTCCGCCGTGAGGAGGCCCGCGTGCGGGGCCAGAACGAGCTGGCCGCCTCGTCCCTGGACGCCCAGTTCGAGTCCCTCGAGGACCTGGGCGAGCAGACCGAGGTCGAGGCCCGCCTGGCCGCGCTGAAGGCCGGGGGGACCCAGTCCCTGACTGCCGGCAATGCCGCAGCCACTGGCGAGAACGAGTTGGACTACTCGGAGGGTGCCACCACCCAGTCCAACTGATTCCGGCTCTGGACACCTGACCGGATCACGACGCCGGCCCGTCCCCTTCCCCGCACCCGTCAGGGCCAGCGCGGGGAAGGGGACGGGCCGGCGTCGTCCTCC
>NZ_BAAALH010000002.1:1856493-1905856 GCF_039528175.1 Citricoccus alkalitolerans | reverse complement strand
AGGGTTCGGGGGTTTTCTCTTCTCGTTGCGGGGGCAAGATTTGAACTTGCGACCTCCGGGTTATGAGCCCGGCGAGCTACCGAACTGCTCCACCCCGCGGCGACTCCTATGACTATACGGGGCTCCCGGCCGGAAAGCCAAATCGAGGCCACCGTGATGTCCACCACCGGTCCATCGTCGTTCATCTAGGCGCCAATGCTCGGCCACCGGCACGTGCTCAGAGGCCGGGGATGCCCGTCAGGGGGCTGATCGGCGGCCGGTCAGACACAGCAGGGGCCGCCGCTCGGATCACTCCGGGCAGCGGCCCCTGCTGTCTGAGATGAGACGGGTGCGAGGGAATCAGCCCTCGGTGCCCTCCTCGGCAGGCGGTTCAGTCTGCTCAGCCTGTTCGCCGTCAGCCGGTGCCTCCGCACCTTCCTCGGGCGTGGTTTCGCCACGGATCGCGTCGTCGGCCGCGGTGGCACGGGACAGGGCGTCGTTCAACTGCGCCTGGGCTTCGCCGTAGGCGGTCCAGTCTCCCTCGGCCAGAGCTGCCTCGGAGGCCGCGATGGCAGTGTTGGCGTCCTCCAGGGCCTGCGCGAGCTTCTCCTGCTCGCTCTCGGTCTGGGGAACCTCCGGCTGTGAGCCGGGTTCCCCGTCCACACCGGACGTCGGATCCTCACCGTCGGCGGTGGAGGCTCCCGAATCGCCGCCGAACACCTGATCCAGGGCCTCGTCGAGGGTGTTGGCGAATCCGACCTCGTCACCGAAGGAGACCAGCACCTTCCGCAGCGTCGGGTAGGACGTGGGGCCGGTGGACTGGATGTAGACCGGTTGGACATACAGGATGCCCTCAGCGACGGGCAAGGTGATCAGGTTGCCGTTGATGACCTCCGACGCACCCTGACGCAACAGGTTCAGCTCCTGCGAGACCTGGGCGTTGGAGTCGAAGTTCGCCTGCGCCTGGCCGGGGCCGGGGATCGCCGTCTGGCGTGGCAGTTCGAGCAGTTGAAGGTGGCCGTAGTCCTCCGACTTCACACCGTCCTCGCCGGTTCCCGCGTCGCCGTTGGCGGACAGGAACCCGTAGAGCACGTTGCGCTGCTGCGCCCCCTGGGTGAGCTGGGGGATGTACGTGTTGGTCAGCGAGAAGGCCGGCTCGTCCTTGCCCGGCATACGCAGGGACATGTAGTACGGCGGCTGCTTGACGGTCGGATCGTCCTGGGTCGGGTCGACCGGGACGGACCAGGCGTCGTTGTTCTCGTAGAAGTCGACCGGGTTGGTCACGTGGTACCGGCCGAGCAGCTCGCGCTGCACCTTGAACATGTCCTCCGGGTAGCGGACGTGCTCCATGACCTCGGCACTCATCTCGGAGTACGGCTTCAACGAGTTCGGGTAGACCTTCTGCCAGGCCTTCAGCAGCGGATCCTCCTCGTCCCAGGCGTAGAGGGTCACCGTACCGTCATAGGCGTCCACGGTGGCCTTGACCGAGTTGCGGATGTAGTTGACCTGACCGGTCAGGTTGGACGCGGCGTCCGTGTTCAGGGCGTCGCGGGTGGCCGAGTCCAACTGCTGGGCGGTCGAGTACGGGAAGTCGGCCGAGGTGGTGTATCCCTCCACGATCCATTGCACGCGGCCTTCCACGATGGCCGGGTAGGCGTTGGAATCCACGGTCAGGTAGGGCGCGACCTTCTGGACACGCTCCAACGGGTTCCGGTCATAGAGGATCTGGGACTCGTCATTCACGTCCGACGACAACAGGATCTCCGTGGACCCGAACTTGATGGCGTAGACCAACTGGTTGAAGAAGCCGCCCACGGACGGACCGCCCTCACCCGAGAAGGTGTAGGTGGTGTCCTGGTCACTGGAGGCGTCCTGCGGGCGGTCGCGTTCACGCTCGGGGGCCCCTTCCGGGGCGCCCACGATCGAGTAGCTCGGCGAGTTCATGCCGAAGTAGATGCGCGGCTCGTAGGTCTCGTCACTGCCCAGGGCACCCGAGGAGGGGATGCCGGAGAGCAGGAAGGACGGGCGCCCGCCGGCGGCGACCTCGGAGGCGTCCGCAGCCACCACGCCGTAGCCGTGCGTGTAGGTGATGTGCTGGTTGACCCAGGAAGAGGTCGGGTCCACGTTCACGTCACGCACGGAGATGATGGTGTCCTGCTTCTGGCCATCCACCTCGTAGCGGTCCACATGCAGGGTCTCCGGGAAGCCATAGTAGGGCCGGAACTGCTGGAGCTGGCCGAATGTCCTGGACAGCAGGTTCGGGTCCATGAGGCGGATGTTCTCCGTGTTCTCTGCCTCTCCGGACAGGGAACCGGCTTCGGCGTCCGTGCTGCCGGCGTACTGCGTGGACTCGACGTCAGCCAGTCCGTAGGCCTCGCGTGTGTGCTCGATGTTGCGGTTGATGTAGTCCTGTTCCAGCGTCACCTCGGAGGGCTTGACCTGGTACTCCTGGATGAGGAACGGGTAGGCGGCGCCGGCCACGATCGCAGCGATGACCAGGCCTGCTGCGCCGACCAGGGAGATCCTCCACTTGCCGGTGATCGCCGTGACGATGAACAGGATGGCCACCAGGGCAGCCGCCACGGCGAGGATCGTCGAGGTCGGGATCACGGCGTTGACGTCGGTGTACATGGCACCGGCCCAGTTGCCGTTCTGCGACTGCAGGGTGCGGTATCGGTCCAGCCAGTAGTTGCCGGCCTGGAGCACGAGGAACAGGGCCACGAAGATGCCCAGGTGGATCCGGGACGGCGATTCGATGACGATGCCGCCCTGCTCCTTAACCCGGATGCTGCCGTAGAGATAGTGGACGAGCAGTCCGGCGATGCCGGCGATCAATACGACCGAGACCAGGAAGCCGACGATCAGGCCAAGGAAGGGCAGGGTCGCCATGAAGAACATGTAGTCCAGGCCGAACTCCGGGTCCACTTGGCCATAGGGCTCCTGGTTGAAGAACAGCAGCACATCCTGCCACCCGTTCATGGCGGCGGAACCGGCGAAGAAGCCGATCACCACGGGGATACCGATGAACACCAGGCGACGCATGGGCTCAAGCTGCTTCTGATACTGCGCCAGGGAGTCGCGGGTCTGGCCCTGCACGTTCAGGGGCCGTGCCCTCCACGCCAGCCACATGGACAGCCACACGGCGGCTCCCATGAAGACACCGCCGATCGCGAACAAGGCGGCCCGGGTCCAGATCTCGGTCCAGAACACCTCGGAGAAGTCCACCTGGTTGTACCAGAGGACATCGGCATAGACGCCCGAGAAGAACATGAAGGCGACCACCAGCACGGCCAGCACCACGATGGTGAGCACCAGCGCTGAGGGGCGGCGGGAGCCGGCTGGGCGTCCCCCCGTGGAGTCACCGCCGCGGTCGGCCGGTTGCCCCGGGCCACCGGGACGACCGGGACCCCCCGGTCCGCCGCCTCCCGGGCCACCGAACAGGCCGCCGGAGCCCCCTGTTCCGCGGTCGTTGCCGCGTCCATCGTCCGGTCCTCCGAAGAGACCGCCAAACCCTTGTCCGAAACTCACGTGTCCTTACCCATCTGCGCCCTGGCGCCGGTCGTGTCCTGCACTGCGTTGGCGGCCCTGTGTGGCCGCCGAAGTCCCTGGTTCTGCTTTGTCTTACGTCTGTTGTGTCCTGCGTTGTACCGCGCCATGGCACGCCGTACGTCGTTCTTCGCCGCCTCGGTCAGCCGCAGGTCGGTAACTGCGGCGTTTCACCACTCCCCACGGTCTCGACCACGGTCCGGGCCTGTTCGAGGGTCGCCACCGAGTAAACCTCGATCCCCTCGGGGACGTTGCCCGCCAGCTCGGCACAGTTGCCCTCCGGAGCCAGGAAATGGCCCGCCCCGCCAGCCTGGGCGCCGGCGACCTTCTGCACGATGCCGCCGATCTCCCCGACCGTCCCATCGGGATCGATCGTCCCGGTCCCGGCGAAGTGCTGTCCGCCGGCCATGGCTCCGGGGGTCAACTCATCGACGATCCCGAGTGCGAACATCAGCCCAGCGCTCGGACCGCCGACGTTCTCCAGCGTGATCGCCACGTCCAGCGGGAACTCGAAATCCGAGTCCAGAAAGACGCCCATCAGCCACTCCCCCTGGACTCCCTCGTAGACGGGAACCTCGACGGTGCGCTCCTGGCCGTCCCGGACGATGCCGAGGTCAACCGGTTCACCGCCGGAGTCGTTGAGCCGGTTCTTCAGCCCCTCGATTCCGGTGACCTCGATTCCGTCCGCGGTGATCAGCTGGTCCTCCGGCTGCAGCAGATCGGAAGCCTGGGAGTCCTCGGTGAAGCCGGCGACGAACAGGGTCTGGCGGTAGTCGATGCCCAGATTCTCGAGCGCCGCGGCCACGGCCCAGCTCTGGGAGGTGGCCATGGCCTCGGAATTCTCGGCGTTGACCTCCTCTGAGGTGGTCCCGGAGGGGTAGACGAGTTCCTGGGGGATGACGGAGGCCGTCGGATTGACCCAGCTGCGCATCACGTCCAGGAAGGTCGTCCAGCCTGTCGGAGCTCCGGACACGTACACCGTGGTCAGATCCAGGTTGCCGTCCGTCGGGTACGTCTCGGCACCGTTGACGGTGATCACCGGCTCACCCTCGAACTCACCGATGGTGTTGAAGGTCGGTCCGGGCGACTCGATGATGAACGGACTGGGCAGCGCAACGGCGGTCAGGGTCAGGAGACCGGCCACGGCACCGGCCGCGGCGGTGATGCGGCGACGGCGCCGGCCGGCGTGGATGCGACGCGTCCAGGACTTGAGGTCAGTGGCGTCTCTCAGGTGGGGCGCGTCAGCCGGCGCCAGATCCGCGTACGGGGTCACGGAACCGGGCACGGCCGACGGCGACGACGGCGGGTGTCCGGTCTCTGACACGTCAGGGCACCTGTCTTCACGAAAACTGCCCGGGAGTGGGAATCCACCGAACCGCGGGCAGAGGCGTACGGCCCGCTGCACGAGCCGCTCTGGTCTTCCTTCATTCTAGGGGGTCTGCGCGCGGAGTGTGGCGCAGGACGCAATGCCCCTGTGCGCCCAGAGTGAACCGGCGGATTCACTGCGGACACGGTCAGGGCTCGCCGATACGCTGGTGACCATGACGAATCCCCCGAACGGCCCCGGTTCCCACGACGGCGAAGACCCGCTGTCCGACATGCTCCGCCGCATGTTCGGCGAGGGTGGGCCCGGTCCCGAGGAGCTGCGCCGTGCCCTCGGACAGATGGGCGGAGCCGGTGGAACCGATGGCCCCGGGGGCCTTCCGTTCGACCCCTCCCAGCTGGATCCAGCCATGATGAGCCAGATGATGCAGCAGTTCCAGGCCATGATGCAATCCTCGCCTGAGGACGGCCCGGTCAACTGGACCCTGGCCCGGCAGTCTGCACGCCAGGCCGCCGCCGGGCAGGACCCGACCGTCGGAACCTTCGCCCGACGTGAGATCGACGAGGCGCTGCGGCTGGCTGAACTCTGGTTGGACGGTGCCACCGAGATCGAGTCCACCGGCTTGCTCGGCAAGGCCTGGTCACGTGCCGAATGGGTCGAGGCGTCCATGGACACCTGGCAGCGACTCACCGAGCCCGTTGCCATCTCCATGTCCGAGGCCATGTCCCGGGCCATGAGGGACCAGCTGCCGGGCCAGGTGCCCGAGGAGATGAAGGGGATGCTGGACGGGATGCAGCCGATGCTTCAGAACATGGGCGGCACCATGTTCGGCCTCCAGTTGGGCCAGGCCGTCGGCGCCCTCGCCCAGGAGGTCCTCTCCGGAACCGACTCGGGCTTCCCTGTGGCCGGGCACCAGTTGGCCATGGTCCCCGTGAACATCGAGGAGTTCGGAGACGGGCTCGAGGTTCCGGACGATCAGATCCGCATCTACCTGGCCCTGCGGGAAGTGGCCCGCATGCGCCTGTTCGTGCACTCCCCCTGGCTGGAACGGGACCTGTACGCGGCGATCGAGCAGTATGCCTCGGGCGTGCACATCGACATGTCCAAGATCGAGGAGGCGGCCCGGTCCATCGACCCGTCCGATCCGGAGTCCATGCAGGAGGCCTTCGCCGGGGCGTCGTTCATCCCCGAGCCCACCGGGACGCAGAAGGCGGCACTGGAGCGCCTCGAGTTGACCCTCGCGCTGATCGAGGGCTGGGTGGACGTGGTGGTCACCGAGGCCGCCAAGCCTCTGGACTCGGCGAACGCGCTGCGGGAGACCATTAACCGGCGCCGGGCCACGGGTGGCCCTGCGGAGCATGCCTTCGGCACCCTGGTCGGCCTGGACCTGCGTCCACGCCGGCTGCGTGAGGCAGCCACCCTCTGGGAGAAAATCGGCGAGGCCAACGGTCGCGAATACCGCGACACCATCTGGCGCCATCCCGACCTGCAGCCCACGGCCGAGGACCTGGACGACCCGGACGGCTACGCCTCACGGCGCGAGGCCCGTGAACAGGAATCGGCCGGCCTGGACGACGAGCTGCGCAAACTCCTCGAGGGCGGGTTCGACGACGGCGACGGCCCCACCCGGAACGATACGACGTAGGGAACAATCGGGGAAGAAGCAAGGAACAATCCGGGACGAAGCAGGCAGCCGGCTGGTCAACGCACCAGTCAGTCGTCCGTGTCATCGGCGTCCGGTTCACCGCTGTCCGGCTCTCCGTCCGGCCCTGTCAGACCCCTCCCTGTCGCATGGCTGACGCCATTGAGGAAGGCCATGGCCTCCTTCTGCCGCGGGTAGCGTTCCGCCATCGCGTGGAAAGCCGCCGAATGGTCGCCGTGTTTCAAGTGCACGAGTTCATGCACGAGTACCCCGTCGAGCACCCACCCGGGCATCCCTGCCACCTCGGCGGCGATGCGGATGCGGCCCGTCGTCGGTGTGCACGAGCCCCAGCGGCGCTGCTGGCGGGTGGACCACACCACCTCGCTCGGGTTCACCTCGCCGCCCAGCCAGGTGCGGGCCAGTTTCCGTGCGCGGGCCAGCAGGTCCCCGTCCGAGTCAGGCCCAGCCGGTTGCCGGGAGGCCACCTTCTTCAGCATTCGGCGCGCCCAGTCCCGTTCCTCCTCAGCGCTCAGGCCCATCGGCACCGAGACCTGGACCCGGCCATCACGCCAGGCAGCGGAGATGGTGCGGGTGCGTCGCGAGGACCGCACGATCCTCACGAACGTGCCATCCACCTCCATCTCCTCGACCTCCCGGCCCGGGCTGCCGGGCCCGGACGCACGACGACGACCGGTTCCGGACGCGGTGCGTGCCGGGGTGCGCGTGGAAGGCCGAGCCTCGGGCCGTGAGGGCGTCATGGTTCCATTCTGCCGTCGCCCCCGCCCTGGTACGGCCATCGACTCCCACTTGTGGATAACCTCACGTGCTGGACCGGCACTGGTGTCACGATGAGACGGCGGCTCCGTTCCGGACCTGGAACCGGCCAGCGCCGGGCATCCCGTTTCCACCGTGAGGGCTGCCCGACGACTTGTGGCCGCCTATCCCTGACGAAAGAGGATTCCATGCGTCTCAATCCCGGGCTCACGTTGTTCCAGATCGCTGAGGACACCGTCCAGATCGGCTCGGGAACGCGCTCCACCCAGCTATCCGGCTGCTCCGCGCCCGCGGTCGAGTACCTGCAGCGGCTCGTCGACGGGATTCCTGACGGACAGGAGGCGGACACCGCCCGCTGTTGCGGCCTGGATCCGGCCGATGCCCGGGAACTGGAGACGTCCCTGGAGATGTTTCTGCGATGGCATGATCCGCACGCTCGCGCCGGCGCGGGACACGCCAGCGATCTGCTCGCCGATGATCTGACACTGGCGCTGGCCTTGGAAGCGGCACCCACCGGCACCGATGGCACTGACGGTTCCCATGGCACCGAGGCGCTGGAGCACATGTCCGAGGTCCTGGACCGGCGCCGGGGCCTTCAGGTTCAGGTCCTGGGACTGGGACGGACCGGGTCCGTCATCGCCCGGGTTCTGGCCGCCGCCGGCATCGGACGGCTGGCCTTGTGGGATCCCCAGGTGGTGACGGCCGCGGATCTGGGAACCGCCTACCTGGCCCCCGACCTCGGCCGGAGCCGGCCCGTCGCCCTGGGACGGCGCGTGGACGACGCCGGCCTCGGCACCGTGGTCCTGCCACTCACCTCCCCAGTACGCCCGGGACCCGGGGGAGGCGTCACCATCAGCGTCACCCGAGGTGCGGCGGACTATGACTACATTGCTCTTGCCCGCACGGCCGACCATCCGGTGTTGCCGGTGGTGATGCGGGACGACGACGCACTCATCGGCCCCTGGTTCGTGCCCGGTCAGGGGCGGTGCCCCCTGTGCTGGGACCTCGCGGCCCGGGACGGGGACCCTGAGCGGATCCGGCGGACCGCGGCCCTCCTGGAACATCGGGCCGGCCGTGAGGACGTGGCCGTGGCGACCTCCGCCGGAGCCCTGGCGGCCCGCCAGGTGATCAGATGGGCCGAGACGGGAACGGCCCCCGCAGGTGCGGTGCTGCACGTGCACGGAGACGGCAGCCGCGTCGACACGCTCACGGTGGCCACCCACCCGAACTGCGGATGTACCGCCTCCGGATGACACTGCCAGGCCTCCACACCATCAAGTCCCCAGCCCGCCAGGCCGTCAGGCCGTCGGAGTGCCGTTGACGAGTTCGAGCACATCCTCGCCGTACTTCTCCAGCTTGGACTTGCCGACGCCGGCGATGCGCAACAGCTCGGCCGGGGTCTTCGGCGCGGCCTCGGCGATCGCCACCAGGGTGGCATCCGTGAACACCACGAAAGCTGGCATGGAGGCTGCCTGGGATGTGGACAGCCGCCACGCCTTGAGGTTCTCGAACAATCCCTCGTCATAGGTTGGCGGGCAGTCCAGGCACCGGCCCGTCTTGCGCTCGGCCCCGGTCTCCAGCAGCGTGCCGCAGGAGCGGCACTGAGCCGGCTGGGTGCGCTTGCGGCCCGAGCCCCGCCCACCGGAGCCGGACGCTCCCGCGGTGCCGGGCCGGCGTCGCCCTTGGCCCTGGGCCCCGTGCCGGGAGTCCGCCTCCGGATCCAGTGAGTCCAGGAAGCGGGAGGGCTTGCGGGTGGAGCGCCCGCTGGTGCCGCGGGAGAGGGTCCAGGTGAGGAACAGGCGCAGCCGGGCGCGGGTGATGCCCACGTAGAGCAGACGCCGCTCCTCGTCGATATCCTCTTGGGTGTCCGCGAAGCTGATCGGCATGAGGCCCTCGGAGAGTCCGACGAGGAAGACGGCATCCCATTCCAGGCCCTTGGCCGAGTGGAGTGAGGCCAGCGTGACGCCCTGGACGGTAGGCGCGTGTTGGCTGGCCGCCCGCTCGTCCAGCTCGGTCACGAGGTCGGTGAGGGTGAACTGGTCACCACGGGTGGTGGCCAGTTCCTCGGACAGGGCGACCAGTGCGTTGAGCGATTCCCATTTCTCGCGCGTGGCACCCGAAGCCTGCGGAGCCGCCTCGGTATACCCCAGGGACGCCAGGACATCCCTGACCCGGCCGGGGACCTGGTCACCGGAGACGTCCTGAGCGGACCGTGCCGCGGCCCGCAACTGCAGGATTCCGTCCCGGATCTCGCGTCGGGAGAAGAACCGCTCGCCACCCCGCAGCTGATAGCCGATCCCGGCGGCGGCAAAGGCCGACTCGAACGCCTGGGACTGGCCGTTCGTGCGGAACAGGACCGCGATCTCTGCGGCCTGGATGCCCTCGTCGAGCAGTTGTTTCACCTGGGCGGCGATCCAACCGGCCTCGGCCTCATCGTCCGAGCACTCGGCGAACACCGGCGCTGGGCCGTGATCCCGCTGGGACACTAACTCCAGGGGTTCGGCCCACCGCGGCATCGGCCCACGGACACCGTCCGGTCCTGGCACCGGGACCCGTTGCCGGGTGCGTTCGGATAACAGCCGGTTGGCGAGGTCCACGATCTCGGGGGTGGACCGGTAGTCCCGGACGAGCTTGACCATGGTGGCGTCGGGGTGTTCTTGGCGGAAGTCGAGCAGGAAGCGAGAGGTGGCCCCGGTGAAGGAGTAGATGGTCTGCGAGGCATCCCCGACCACGCACAGCTCGTTCCGTCCACCCAGCCAGAGATCCAGCAACCGGTGCTGCAGGGGTGAGACGTCCTGGTACTCGTCCACGATGAACACGCGGTACTGGTCCCGCACCTGGGCGGCGATCTTCGGCTCCGTCTCCAGGATGCCCACCATGATCAGCAGGACGTCCTCGAAATCGATCAGATTCCGGTCCGTCTTGACGTCCTCATACCCCTGGAACAGCCGGGCCACGCCGTTGGCGTCCCACCCGGTCGGCATCTCCCGACCGGCCGCTGCGGCGGCATACGAGTCCGGGGTCCGCATGGAGACCTTGGCCCACTCAATCTCGCCAGCCAGATCCCGCAGCGCGGCGCGGTCCGTGGTGGTGCGCAAGCGCCGGGCGGCCTCGGCGAGCATGTTGACCTTGTGGTCCACCAGCTCAGGGACCGCACCGCCGACCGCCTGGGGCCAGAAGTACTGCAGCTGGCGCAGGGCGGCCGAATGGAAGGTGCGCGCCTGGACCCCATGGGTGCCGAGGTCCCGCAGCCGGGTGCGCATCTCGGCGGCGGCACGGGCCGTGAAGGTCAGCGCCAGGGTGCGGTGAGGGTCAAAGACGCCGGTCTGCACCCCGTGGGCGATGCGGTGGGTGATGGCACGCGTCTTGCCCGTGCCGGCCCCGGCCAGGATGCACAGGGGTCCGTTGAGGGTGGTCGCGGCCTGGCGCTGTTCGGCGTCCAGGCCTGCCAGGATGTCTGTGGCGATATCGGGGTGGTCGGTCACGGTCCTCCGGAGGGTGTCGTTCAGTTCTGCAGTGTGCGCGGCTCGGGTAAGGGTCCACCGAACCAGTGTTCGATCAGGGCGCGGGAGATGGACGCGGCCCCGGGGATGGTGATGTCGCCGCTGGCCACCGTCTCCTCCAGTTCCTCCCGCGTGAACCACCGAACGTGGGCCACCTCGTCCCGGTCCGCGTCGGCCTCGTCGGGATGGTCCGTCACCGCTGTGTAGCCCACCATGAGGGACTGCGGGAACGGCCACGGCTGTGATCCCAGGTACACGGGCGAATGGATGCGCAGGTTCGATTCCTCGTGGACCTCGCGGACGACCGCTGCCTCGAGCGACTCCCCCGGTTCCACGAAGCCGGCCAAGGTCGAGTACATCGCAGGCCCCCAGGCGGCGTTGTTGCCCAGCAGCACACGGTCATCACGGTCGGTGACGGTCACGATGATGGCCGGGTCCGTGCGCGGGAAGTGCTCCGAGCTGTCTTGCGGGCACACCCGGACCCAGCCCGACTGGGTGATCACGGTCGGATTGCCGCATCGCGGGCAATGCGTGTGCCCGGCATGCCAGTTGGCGATCGCCACGGCCTCCACGAAGACCCCGGCGTCTCGATCTGTCAGGGCCGCCGCCGCGTCGCGCAGGCCGACCCAGGCAACCTGTTCCGGCTGGTCCACCGGCCAGCCACCGGCCTCTCCCCCCGTGAGCGTGGGCTGCTCGTCGGCGATGAGCAGGACCAGTTCGGCCCGAGGCCGGGTCTCCTGATCATTCCCGTCAGCCTCATGCTCAACGTCGGCCGCCGAGCGACCGAGGTACACGGCCCCCTCCGGCAGTCCACCCTCCGGTCGGACCAGGACCAATCGACCGCCGAGGACGGGTGCACGTCCGCCGATCAGCCACAGGACACGAGCTTCTGGCTGCTCCCAGACCTGTTCCAGCCATCCCTCGCGGGCCCGCTCCTCGCAACCCCGGTCCACGTTCTCCCGGGTCAGGGGAAGCCGGCCGAGGGCGGGAAGGATTTCGTCCGAGGTACGCATGCCTCCACGGTACCGCCCGGTGCGGACGCCGTTGCGTCTATCCGGTCGTGGCTGTGGAGCAGGGCCGAGCCCCGCTGAAACTACGGGGGCACACCACAGCGTCATCAGCCACGCCCCGTCATTCGGCGACTCGCCGCACCTGAGCCCCTCTGCTGCCGGGGCGGGAAAGTACGGTGGTGGATGTGAACCGTACGCCCATGGAACTTGCTGCCTTGGCCAGCGCCGCCATCCCCGACCTGTCCCCGACCGGCGTGGTCGGCTCCCCGGACGATCCCCGGGACTTCTCGGCCGCCGTCGTCTTCGACCGCCAGGGAAGCCGGTGGCGGGTGCGGTCCCCCCTCCACGAGGAGGCGGCGATGCGGCTGGAGACCGAGCTGCAGGTGCTGTCCGGCTTCACGCCCGGCATCCGCGCCGGATTGCCGTTCCGGGTGCCGTCTGTGGCCGGGGCAGTTCGCCTCGACGGTATGCGCACCTTCGTCTACCACGACATGCCGGGCGAGGAGATGGAGCTCGAGGAACTCACCGAGCTCGGCGGCAAGACTCCCGATGACATCGGACGGGTGATCGCCGCTGTGCACGCCCTGCCGGCTGCTGTCGTCGAGAACGCCGACCTTCCCGTCTACACCGCAGACCAGTTTCGCCAGCGCCGCCTCAACGAGCTGGACCAGGCCGCGACCACCGGCCGCATTCCCGCCGTGCTGCTGCGTCGCTGGGAGAACGCGCTGGAGGAGATGGAACTCTGGGAATTCTCCCCCGTGGTGGCCCACGGGGACCTGCACGAGGACAACCTTCTGGTTGACCAGCGCCGACTGGTGTCGGTGACCGGGTGGACCGATCTGCACATCGGCGATCCGGCCGAGGACTTCGCCTGGCTGGCCTCCTCCGGGAACCAGGAGTTCACGGACCAGGTGGTCAAGGCCTACTGGCAGCACCGATCCGAGGGAACCGTCCAGGACGGGCACCTGTTGCGCCGGGCCGTCCTGGCGGCCGAGTTCGCCCTGGCCCAATGGCTCGTCCGGGGCATTGCCGCCGATGACGAGGAGATGGCTGCCGAGGCCGAGGCCATGTTGCAGGAGCTGGAGGCGGATGTGGAGGAACACGGCGGGCAGGTCATCAGCGCTGCTCCCGTTGTGGAACCCGTCGCGCATCCTCAGGACGTGGCCACCGCCAGCACCGATGATCCTGCTGACAATGACGACACCGGAGAAAGCACCGATGATGACGACGCCGTCATCATGGATCACGCACGCTCCCCCGAGCGGGACGACACCGATGAAGAGCCGGACGTAGATCAGCCGGTGACGCATGATGCGGCAGCGGATAGTTCAGAGGACGAGCTGGTTCCGGACGAGCTGGCGGCGGACGAGGCCGAGTCCCGCCACCCGAGCGAGACTGAAGCCCCGGACGATGCTGACGACGTGGACGAAGCTGACGCTGAGGGCCCTGAGGACGCTGAGGACATGAGCAGCACCGAGGTTCAGGAGCGCGCCGAAGAACATGGCAATTCCGCGAACGGCGAATCCGAAGATGTCGTTCCTGGGAGCCATGCCGCGGCCCCTCGCCAGGACGGCACCCCGACGACGGCCCTGGACCTGGACGAGGTCCGGCAACTCGACATCCGCCGGACCACTAACCCGTCCTGACCCGGTGCAGACCGGACCGGCAGAAACGTGGATCAGTCACGTTGGGGCATGACTGCCCGCCCCAGGATCGCCTCAAGCTCAGCCTCGCCGGCCAGGTTGTGCAGGGCCCGCTCCGTGCCTTGCGCCACGTAGACGAAGCAGGCACTGATGTTCTCCAGCGGAATACCGTGCAATCGTGACCAGGCCAGCCGGTAGACGGCCAGCTGCAAGGACTTGATCTCCAGGTCCCGGCCGGAGGGCACCCCGCCGGTCTTCCAGTCGACGAGTTCCCATCGCGCCTGCGGATCGTTCGGTTCTTGAGGTGAACCACCCTCACGGAACACGGCATCGATGCGGCCACGCAGGGTGACTCCCCCGACCGTGGTCTCCACCGGCGGCTCGATGTAGGCAGGCACCCTGTCCGCCCAGCGGCTGGCCAGGAAACTCTGCTTCATCGGCTCCAGGTCCAGGGCATCCTCCACCCAATGGTCCGCCGAGTCCTCCGGGTCGTCGAAGTCCAGCATGCCGGTGCTGCCGAAATGGTCCTCCACCCAGGCATGGAAGGCCGTTCCCCGTCGAGCGGCATGGGCCGGTGGACGGGGCATCGGCCGCCGGAGCTGTCGGGCCAGGGCCTCGGGATCGTTGGCCATCTCCACGAACGTCGAGGCGCTGACGTGGCTGGGCAGCTCGACCAGGTTCCCACGGTGGTTCACCGGGGTGGACCGTTCCAGGATCCATTCCACCTGACGCGCCAGATCGCTGGCCGGCTCATCTATTTCATCGGCCTCCGTCAGGCCAGCGTCGGTCTGATCTGCCTCCACACTCTGATCTGCCTCGACACGCAGTGGGTCGGCGCCGCGCACCCAGTTGGCCGCCGTCTCCAACGCCGCCCTGCGGGGACGCGACCTCGGCGGCAGGGCCGTCGCCCGGTCAAGGTCTCCAGGGGCCGCGGGGTCCATGACGAGGACCTCGGGACCGTCCAACGGGTCGAAGGGCCACCAGGCGGCCAACGTGCGCTCGGCGAAGGGGTTCTCCTCCCCGGCCTCAGGCGGGTCCACCCAGGGGCCGGCGGTGATGTGGACTCGGCTGGAGTCGATGATCTCCTGCAGGAACGGAGACGGCGTGGACGGGGTCTTGGTGACACCGCGCCAATGACTGCCGCTGAGCAGCAGGAGCGTCCTGGCCCGGGTGAAGGCCACGTAGGCCAGTCGCCGCTCCTCCTGGAGGTGGTGCACGCCGGCGCTGTCCTTGTAAGACGCCGGGTAGTTCTCCCTCTGGCCCTTGAGGAACCACCCTACGGCGTGACCGGCCCAGTCCCGCTGGTTCTCCCAGTCGGTGTTCCACTGCGGGAGACTGTGCCGGTCGCCCCGCAGATCCCAGGGCAGGTGGCCGGAGCGTTCGGAGGTCCAGGTGTCGAAGGTCTTGCCGGGGAACTGCCCGTCCACCAGTCCCGGCACGGCCACGATGTCCCATTCCAGCCCCTTGGAGGCGTGGGCCGTGAGCAGCTGAACGGCATCATGACGTGGTTCCACGCCAGCGATGCCCAGACCCTTCTCACGTTCCTCGGCTGCCTCGAGCCAGGCCAGGAACGCCGTGAGGTCTGACCCGGACCCTTCGGCGGCGCCGTTGGTGAAATCCCGCGCCGCGTCCAGGAACGCGTCCAGGTGCCGACGGGCGGCGACTCCGGACTGTCCCGGCCGGGCAGCGACTTCGATGTCGAGCCCAAGGGTGGACTCGACCATCCGGATCAGGGCGGTCAGTTCCAGCCCGGTCTGCCCGGCGAGGTAGCGAAGTTCCCGGGACAGCCGCTCCAGCCGCTCCCGCCCCCGGACGCTGAAGGTCCGTCCCGACCGGCTCGTCCAGTCCGGGTCCGGGAGCCAGTCCAGGGCCTCGATCAGTGAAGAGGACTCGGCGTCCTCCTCCGGTGAGGTGTCCTGTTCGACTGCCTCACCGCCGTCCGTCTCCCCCGGGCTGCGGCGCCGGTTGCGGGCCAGCATCGCGGCCCGCTCGTGCAACACCACCAAGTCGGCCGCACCGATGCGCCAGCGGGCACCGGCCAGCAGACGCATCAGGTGGTCAGACCGGCTCGGATCGGAGATGACCTGCAGCACGGCGATGAGATCCGCCACCTCGGGCACGGACAGCAGCCCGGACAGTCCGAGGACCTCATAAGGCACACCGGCGGCATCCATGGCTTCCATCAGCGGTTCGAACTGGCTGCGGGTGCGGCACAGGATCGCCCGCGTGGGCCGCTTCGCCACCGGCAGATCCTGACGTGCGGCCTCCTTCAAGGCGGCGACGACGGCCGCCGCCTCCTGCTCGGAGTCCGGCAGCCAGGAGACCCTGACCTCGCCCTCGACGGCCACCGGCGACGGCTCCAGCGGCTTCACTTGGATCCCGCCCACCGGATCGCGGCGGAGGGGGTCCGCCACCGTGTTGGCTGCCGCGAGCACGCTGAGGGAGTTGCGCCACGCCGTGGTCAGGTAGCTGACGGGCGCAGGGTCAGCCTCACCCTCCGGGCCGGGCACCGAGAAGCTGTGCGGGAAGGAGAACAGCTGGCCGGCGGAGGCCCCCCGGAAACCGTAGATGGACTGATGGGGGTCGCCGACGGCGGTGACCGGGTGGCCGTCCACCCCGAACAACCCGCGGAACAGCTCCAGCTGGGCATGGGAGGTGTCCTGGAACTCATCCAGGAGCACCACTCGGTAGCGGGAGCGTTCGATCTCCCCGACGGCGGGCACTTCTTGGGCGATCCGCGCTGCATATCGGACCAAATCGCCGAAGTCCATGACGCCGGCGTCGAGCTTGGCCTGGCGGTACGCGACCACGAGCTCGGACATGACCCGGCGCAGCCGGAGCATGGTGAACACCGAGGCCACCGTGGCGTTGCTGCCCTCGGCGGCCTTCTCGCTGAAGGGCAGGTTCTCCCCGAAGATCTGCTTCTCGGCCAGACACCTCTCGACCTCGTCAGGTTCCACGAGGTGCTCGGCACAGTCTGCGGCCAGCTTGATGGTCCCTCTCACCAGGGTAGAGGCCGGGATGTTAGCGAATCCCAGGTCACCCTCGTAGGCCCGCACGATGCGGGACACCAGCTGGTATGACTGGGCCTCGCCGATCATGCCGGTATCCGGTTCCAGGCCGATGCGCATGCCGTGGTCCCGCACGAGCGTGTTCGCATAGGAATGATAGGTGGAGACGCTGGCCCGGGCGGGGCCCTCCGTCGTCAGTCCGTCCTCGGTCTCGGCGACGGAGGCCACCGGGGAAAGGTCCATGCCCGATTCGACCAGCAGGTCGAGCTTGCGGTTGATGCGCTGGGCCAGCTCGCCGGCGGCCTTACGGGTGAAGGTCACCCCGAGCAACTGGTCCGGGGCGGAGAAACCGTTGGCCACAAGCCACACCACCCGGTCAGACATGGTTGCGGTCTTGCCGGAGCCGGCCCCCGCCACCACGAGCCGGGGCTCCAGGGGCGAGGTGATCACGGCGGCCTGCTCGGCGGTGGGCTCGTGCTGCCCCAACAACTGGGACAGTTCCTCCGGGCTGTAGCGGGCCGCGCGCACATCGAGACTCATCGGTGCCATTCGGTGGTTTGCCTTCCGTTGCTGTGGATCGGGCAGATGGCGGGCAGGGCACAACCGGGGTTGTCCGCACCACCGTGGATCGCCAGGTATCGGGGCCCGATCATGGCATGGGCTGCGGTGAAGATCTGATCGATCGCCCACTGCTGACCCGGGTCCAACGCGGGCTGACTCTGAATCTTGACGCTCTTGTTGGTGGTGCGCAGCTGGACCAGTGCCGCCCCACCCGGTTCGGTGGGCCTCTCGAAGTCCTCCGCCGGTAGGGCCCCCGTGGCGATGGCCGCCTGGTAGACGCCCAGCTGAGGCAACTCCTGCAGTTCGTCGTTCGAGGGTGCGCGTTTACCGGTCTTGAGGTCCACCACATAGGGTCGCCCCTCGGCGTCCTTTTCCAGCCGGTCGATGATGCCGTTGATCTGGACCCGCAACCCGTCGCGCTCCAGCTCCTGGTGGAACTGGTGCTCCACGGCGACGCGTGTCCGGCCGTCCTGCTCCATCTGGCGCAGATACCCGACGAAATGGCCGATCATGCGCCGCGCCTCGGCGGCCACCCGTTCGGCCTCCCATCCCGGTTCCAAACCGAGGTCCGGCAGCCGGCGTTCCAGCTCGGCCAGTAGGTCTTCGGCGGGGCCATCCGGGTAGTGCTCCGCGATGGCGTGGATGAAGGTGCCGATGGACTGGGCCTGAGTGGTCCCCGCCTGGCCGCCGGCCTGGTAGATGAACCAGTTCAACGGTGATTTCAGGGCCGATTCGACTCGCGAGGGCGACACCGGCACCGCTGTCAGCGCGGTGTCCACGAGGGGCTGATCGGTGGACAGGGGCAGTAGCCCCCACCAGTGGTCGGGATCCGCCCCACGGATCCCCTCGTCCGCCAGCCGAGACAGAGCTGAGGCTGCCCCTCGCACCCGGGCCGGCGGGCCGACGTCGTCCGCCGGCTCCGTCCTCGCTGGCACCGTGGCCGCCTGCTCCAGCTCGCGGCGTAGCCCGGCCACGAGGGCGCCGGCCGTGAGGGGTCTGGGCACGTCCGTCAGGGGCCGCTCGTTGTCCACGTCCCTCCAGGGCTCGACGAGATCGAGGAAGTCGGAGGGTTGATGGTTCTCCGAGGACACGGCGATGCCGATGACGCGTTCCCGGGCTCGGGAGACGGCGGTGGCGAAGCTGCGCAGTTCGTCCTGGCGCACCTCCGCCAGCCGGGAGCGGTGATCCATGCGGGTGGTCTTGCCCTGGGCAACATCCGCCAGATCGGTGGCCCCGAGCAGTTGGCCGCGCAGCCGCGTGTTGGGCCAGATGCCGTCCTGCAGCCCCGCGATGATCACCACGTCCCACTCCCTCCCTGCCGCGGAGGCCGGAGTCACCACGGACACGGACCCCTCCTGGGCGGCGGTCGAGGCCAGGGAGTCCATCGGCAGGTCCTGGGCCTCCATGTACTCGGCGAAGGCCAGGGGGGACGCCCCCGGAAATTGGTCCACATAGCGTTCGGCCGCTTGGAAGAGCCCGACGACGGCGTCCAGGTCCCGATCAGCGCGCCGCGCCGCAGGGCCGGTTCCGGTCACGGCTTCCCGTTCCCAACGCGCGGGCCGGTCCGAGGCCGCCCACAGGGCCCACAGCACGGTCTCGGCGGTGGCTGCCGGGTCCGCTGCGGCGGCCCGGCCGGCAGAGACCATCCGGGCCAGGCGCAGCACGCCGGCCCCCGGGACGGGGTGGTCCGCCAATGCCTCCGGATCCTCGAAGGCCTGCAGCAGCAGTTCGGTGCTGGACCGGGTGCCGCCGGCCGCACGTTCGTCCTGCAGGAGGCGCTGGCGCAACTGGCGCAGGTGCAGGGCCGTCGCCCCGCCGTAACTACCGCCGGCCAGCCACAGCGCCCGGTCCAGGTCCAGAACCGATTCCGCTTCCCCGGCCGGGATGGAGACGGTCCTGAGCAGAGAGAGCAGGGGTGTCACGGCGGGCTCGGTCTTGAGCACGGTGTCCGTCACGGAGCGGTTGACGGGGATGCCCTCAGACTCCAGGTAGCGCCCAAGCTCGGCGACGAGCGGCCCGGAGCGGGCGATGACGGCCATGTCCCCGAGAGGAACCCCGCCCCGGTGGTGCAAGTTCAGCACCTGTTGGAGCACCAAGAGTTGCTCGTGCGGGGGTGAGGCCACCACGTGTGCCGTGGCCTCTGCCTTTCCGCCAATCTCTGCCTCCCCGCTGGGCTCCGAGGGGAACGGCAGGAGCTCCTGCCGAAGCGCCAGGGCGCCGGGCAGTGCCGGGATCCGGCGGGCTACCCGTTGCCAAGCCGCCAGGACTCCCCCGCCCATCCGGTGGCCCGTGGTGAGGGTCAGGGTGCGGCCGGGCCGCTGAGCGGTGGCCAGGCACTCCGGGTAGTCGCGGACGAGGTCCGGCCGGGCGCCGCGGAATCCCTGGACCACGGTGTCCGGGCTGGCCGTCGCGATGACGTCCTGTCCGATGGCGAGAACCCGGATGAGGCGGTGCACGGCGGGGGTCGCCTCCTGCAGGTCGTCGATCACCAGCACGGGAAGGCTCCCCCGTTCGGCGTCCAGCAGTTCAGGGAATTCCTCGAGTAGGCGGGAGGCCGTGGTGATCAGCCCGGCCGGGTCGAAGGCCTCGCTCATTCCCAGGTCCAGCCGGTCCCGGTAGTCCTGCAGGAGCACGGCGGCGGCTGTCCACTCGGGGTGGCCGTGCTGGCCGCCCAGGTCCTCCAGCTGCCCGGGTTCGATCCCGTACTCGCTGGTGCGGTCGATCAGCTCGCGGACCTCCTTGCGGAATCCCCTGGTGGCCACCGCCTCGGAGAGGTCCTCGGGCCAGTCCGGGCCGCCGCGCTCCCCCGAGGCGTAGGACTCCAGCAGTTCCGCGATCACGGTGTCCTGCTCCGCGCCGGACAGCAACCGCGGGGTCCGTTCGACTGCCGGCAGGAACCCGGCCGTGCGGGCGCGACGGATGAGGTCGAAGGCATACGCCGCCCAGGTCCTTACGGGCGTGGCGGCACGGGTGCCGCGGCCGGCTTGGTCCAGCCGCATGGAGAGGGCATCCCTCAATCGGGCCGACGCCTGACGGGTCGGGGCCAGCACCAGCAGTCGGGAGGGGTCCAGCCCGGTTTCGATGCGCCGCGCCGCGTACTCCACCGCGACGGTACTGCGTCCGGTGCCTGGTCCACCGAGCACCAGGACGGCGCCGTGCCCCGGAGCCAGGTCCAGCACCTGCTGTTGATCGGCGTCAGGGGTGAAGGTCTCGGCCCGGACCTGCTTCGGTGCCGTCAGGCGGAGGCCGTCTTGCTGCGCTTCGGGGGACATGTCTTCATTCAACCAGCCGCCCCGGACAACTTAGCCATCCACACTGCCCGGGCACACGAGTGACTCCACACCCCACTGTTCAGCTCCCTGGTCACCCGGCAGAATCAGCCCAGCCTCGCCTTCAATTCAATGAGCACCGCCCTCGCGGATTCGTCCGGTGACCAGCGTGCCCGGGCGAGGTCCACGCGTACGACCGGGCCGGCGTCGGGAGAGTCAGGAGTGTGGAGCGGCCCCGTGGGTGCTCCCGCCGGCAGGCCGGCAACCTGTCCCTTCAGTGGGGTGCCCTCCGCGGCGTAGTGCGGCGCGGCCCGCGCGGACAACGACGCCGGCAGGGAACCATCGGCGCGCACGATCCGCCACCAGCAGGTGCCCTCGGGCGCCTGGGACATCGCCCGGCCGGCCTGGCGTGGCCCTCCGGCACCCAGCAGTCCGGCCAGTCCCCCATAGCTCACGGCAAGGCCAGGCGGGACGAGCTGGGCAGCCAGGATCAGGGCTTCGGAGAGTTCGTACGGTCCAGGGGGAAGGTCGGGAAGGGTGGCCACGGGTCTCCATTCTGCCGGAGCTGTCCACAACGGGCCGCGTTGCGGGTGTAGAGCGTCCGTGCCACGCGGTACCGTGATGGCGTGAGCGACGTAACAGCATCCTCCCCCACCGACGTGCCGGTCTCGGACCCCACCGTCCAGGCGGCCCAGGCGGCCGTCACGGTGCTGCCCTGGCACCAGCAGATCCGCGTCGGATTCGACCTGGAGACCACGGGCCGGGACCCCAACGAGGCCCTCATTGTGACCGCCTCCCTCGTGGTGGTGGACCCGCACGGCAACCTCGCCGCCAGCTACGAGTGGCTGGTGGATCCCGGCGTGCCGATCCCGGAGGAGGCCGCCGCCGTCCATGGAGTGAGCACCGAGAGGGCCCAGGCCGAGGGCATACCCGCAAACCAGGCCGTCGTGGAGATCGCTGACACCCTGCGGGACTTCTTCGATGCCGGGATCCCCGTCATCGCGTTCAACGCCTGCTACGACTTCACCGTCATGGACCGTGAGCTCGCCCGCCGTGGCCTGGAGCCGCTGCAGAATCAGTGGATCATCGACCCGTTCGTGATCGACAAGCAGGTGGACCGCTACCGCAAGGGCAAACGCACCCTGACCGATGTCTGTGCGCACTATGGCGTGACCCTTCTGGACGCGCACACCTCCGCGGCGGACTCACTGGCGGCCGTCGGCGTGGCAGACGGCCTGGCCGTCAAGTACGCGGCCCTGCAGGTCGGCTTGGATGAGCTCCACTCGCTGCAGGTGCGCTGGAAGGCCGAGCAGGCCGCCAGCTTCCAGGAGTACCTACGCCGCAAGGACCCGGCGGCCGTGATCAACGGCGACTGGCCCGTGCAACTGCGGTAGAGCCCTTCCTCGCCGTGGACGTCAATCTCACTGTGGGCCTCCTCCCAGGAGGAGGGCGAGCCCTCAGAGGTCAGAGAGTCGCCGTGGCAGCAGCTTGGGCGGCGTGCGGCAGGGCGTCGGCGATCCGCTCCATGGCGGTGTCGTCATGCGCGGACGAGACGAACCACGCCTCGAAGACGCTCGGTGGCAGGTAGACCCCGTGCTTCAGCATGGCGTGGAAGAACGGGGCGTACCGGAAGGTGTCTTGGGCTTGGGCGTCGGCGTAGTTGTGGACACCCGCGGCCGATGTACCGAACGCCACCGAGAACAGGGTGCCGGCCCGCTGGATCGAATGGTCCACGCCGGCCTCCGTCAACGCCTCGACCAAGAGGTCCTCAAGTTGCTGCGAGCGCCGGGACAGGGCGCCGTAGACCTCCTCCGTGGCGTTCTGCAAGGTGGCCAGGCCGGCGGCCATGGCCACGGGATTACCGGAGAGGGTGCCCGCCTGATAGACGGGTCCCAGGGGGGCCAGCAGGTCCATGACCTCGGCGCGGCCCGCCACGGCCGCGGTTGGCATGCCGCCGCCGATGACCTTGCCGAAGGTCCACAGGTCGGGGGTCCAGCCCTCGACCTTCCCGGACAGGCCCCAGTAGCCGGCCTCCGAGGCGCGGAAGCCCGTGAGCACCTCGTCCCAGATCAGCAGTGCCCCATGGCGTTCGGTGAGGTCGCGGAGGAATTGGTTGAAGCCGTCCTCCGGGATCACCACGCCCATGTTGCAGGGGGCGGCCTCGGTGATGACGGCGGCGATCTCCTGCCCGCGGACGGCGAAGGTCTCCTCCAGCGCGGAGCGGTCGTTGTAGGGCAGTACCAGGGTCTCCGCGGCCTGGGCCTCGGTCACGCCCGCAGACCCGGGCAGGGACTGGGTGGCGACCCCGGAACCGGCGGCGGCGAGCAGTCCGTCGGAGTGGCCGTGGTAGCAGCCGGCGAACTTCACCACGAGATTGCGACCGGTGGCGCCGCGCGCCAGGCGGATGGCGGTCATGGTGGCCTCGGTACCGGTGGAGACCATGCGGACGCGGTCCACGGGGACCTTCTCGGCGACCAGCTCGGCCAGTCTCAGCTCGTCCGGGGTGGAGGTGCCGAAGGACAGCCCGGCATCCACGGCCCGGTGGACTGCGTCCACGACGGCGGGGTGGTTGTGCCCCAGCAGCATGGGACCCCAGGAGCACACCAGGTCCACGTACTCGCGACCCTCGGCGTCGGTGAGGTAGGGGCCGGCGGCCTTCACCATAGACACCGGGGAACCGCCGACCGAGCCGAAGGCGCGGACTGGGGAGTTCACTCCCCCGGGGATGACGGCACGGGCGGCGTCGTGGAGCGCGGCATTGGTGGTCGGTGCGGCGTTCGCGGTGGTATCGGTCATCAGAGACGTCCTTCCTTGATCCAGCGGGCCAGGTCGGTGGCCCAGTACGTCAGCACGGTGTCCGCCCCGGCCCGGCGGATGGACAGCACGGACTCCATCACGGCGGCGTCGCGGTCGATCCAGCCGTTGGCCGCGGCGGCCTCGATCATCGCGTACTCCCCGGAGATCTGGTAGGCGGAGACGGGGACATCAGAAACGTCAGCCACGTCCCGCAAGATGTCCAGGTAGCTCATGGCGGGCTTGACCATGACCATGTCCGCGCCTTCGTCCAGGTCCAGTGAGACCTCGAGCAGGGCCTCGCGGCGGTTGGCGGGATCCATCTGGTAGGTCTTGCGGTCACCGGTGAGCTGGGAGTCGACGGCCTCGCGGAAGGGGCCGTAGAACGCCGAGGAGTATTTCGCGGCGTAGGCGAGGATCCCGGTGTCCTGGTGGCCGGCGTCGTCCAGCTCCTGACGGATGACGGCCACCTGGCCGTCCATCATCCCGGAGGGCCCCACCAGATCGGCACCGGCTTCAGCCTGGACCACGCCCATCCGGCCGTAGATCTCCAGGGTGGCGTCATTGTCCACGGCTCCACCCTCAGTCAGGACGCCGCAGTGTCCGTGATCGGTGAACTCGTCCAGACAGAGGTCGGACATGACAACCATGGAGTCGCCGACCTCCTGCTTGACCGCGCGGATGCCGTCATTGAGCACCCCGTCCGGATCCAGTGAGGCCGAGCCGGTGGCATCGCGGGTCTCGGGGATGCCGAAGAGCATGATGCCTCCCACCCCGAGCCCTGCCGCCTCGGCGGCCGCGGCCTTGAGCGTGTCCCGGGTGTGCTGGACGACGCCGGGCATGGACTGCAGGGCCACGGGCTGCGAGATCCCCTCGCGCACGAACACCGGCAGGATCAGATCGGCCGGGTGGAGCCGGGTCTCGGCCACCAGTCGGCGCATCGCGGCGGACTGGCGCATGCGGCGCGGGCGATGGGTGGGAAAGGACATGGGTACCTCGGCGTTTTCTCGGCAGTCTGCGACAGTCCGTGGGTCGGTCGGTGCCGTCCCAGTCTACTGAGCTAGCTCAACACGTCCTTCGTGGTGAAACGGCCGTAGGCGAGCGCCCCGAACACGGCCACGTAGCTGGCCTGCAGCAGCGCGTTCTCCCTGAACGAGTCCCAGAGCAGCGGCGCGCGCAGCAGGTCCGCGAAGCCCATCCAGTGATGGGTGAACAGCCAGGGGTGCAACCAAGCCAGCTGGGGCAGAGCACCAAGGATCTGCGCCACGATGGTCAGCACCACGGCGGCGGCCATGGCTCCGACGGGCACGTCCGTCAGCGTGGAGACGAAGAGGGCGATCGCGCCAAGGCCGCTCAGGGAGACGGTCGCATAGAGCACCATCAGCCCGATCCGGCCGATCGTCTCCGCCGAGGTGATGGTCATCCCCGAGGGCAGCACCAGCGGTCCGGTCCCGAAGAGCGCCAGCCCGGTGAGCACGCCGACGGCGGCCACCACCAGCGCCGCGGTCAGACAGAAGACAAGCGTCACCGCGTACTTCACGGCCAACAGCCCGGCCCGCCGGACAGGGGCCACCAGGAGGTACCGGAGGGTGCCGTGGGCGGCCTCCCCCGCGATCGAGTCCCCCGCCACGACGGCGACGGTCAACGGGAGGAAGAAGGGCGTGCAGACAAAGACCGCGGCCACTGCCAGGAACAGGCCGCTGGCGGCCACCTGGTCCAGGAAGGCCGGACCCCTGCCTTGCGGCGGCCCGGACGTCACCCGCACCGCCACACCCATGAGCACGGGCACCGCGGACAGTGCGGCGAGCAGCGTCCAGGTGCGCCGACGCCGGAAGAGCAGTCCCAGTTCGGAGACCAGCAGGGCCGTCCCGGTGCGTGCGGGATGGACGTGGCTCTCGGAGTCACTGCTCAACGTCGAACCCCTCCCCCGTCAGCTCCACGAACCGGTCCTCCAGGCTGGCGTGCTCCACCTCGACGCCGCGCACCCCGACTCCGGCGGTCACCAGGGCGGCGACGATCCGCTCGGGCTCCGGCGCGTCCTCGCCCAGGGGGGCGCGCAGCGTCCCGGCACCAGGTGCGGGCACGCTCTCCTCGACCGGTGCCAGACCCAGGCTGCGCAGGACGTCCCCGGCGAGCGGGACGTCCCGGGTGCGGACGAGGATCCGGCGGGGGCCGTCGTCGAACAGGGAGGCCAGCGTCCCCTGGGCCAGCAGGCGGCCACGGCCCACCACGGCCGCATGGGTGCAGACCTGCTCGATCTCACTGAGCAGGTGGCTGGAGACGAAGACGGTGGCCCCGTCCTCCGCCAGGGACCCGATGAGGTGGCGGACCTCACGGGTGCCCTGCGGGTCCAGGCCGTTGGTCGGCTCATCCAGGATCAGCAGCTCGCGCTGGGAGGTCAGCGCGTTGGCCAGTCCGAGGCGCTGCTTCATGCCCAACGAGTAGGCGTGCACCGCCAGCCCGGCCGCTTGCCCCAGGCCCACCCGGTCCAGGGCCCGGCCGATGCGCCGCTTGCGCGTGGCGGGGTCTGTGGCTCGGTTTGCGGCGTCGAGGCGCAACAGGTTCGCCGTCCCGGTCAGGTAGGGGTAGAACGCCGGGCCCTCCACCAGCGTCCCGACGCGCGGGAGGACCTCCGTGGCGGCCGTGGGCATGGACCGACCGAGCACGCTCATCGTCCCACCACTCGGCGCGGCCAGGCCGAGCAGCATCCTGATGGTGGTGGTCTTGCCGGATCCGTTGGGGCCCAGGAAGCCGAACACGGAGCCGCGCGGGACCATGAGGTCCAGCCCGTCCACGGCCAGTCGGGCGCCGAACCGTTTGGTCAGCCCCCGGGTGCGGATGGCCGACTCGGCCTCGCCAGAGTCGGCGGAGGGCACGCTCACCTTGGGATCACCGGCCACTCACGTGGAGCTCGCCCAGTGCTCATCCGAAACTGGCGACCTCGAGCAGACGCTCGAGCGGGACCGGACCGGCGAGGACCCGACCGTCGTCGGCGAGCAGGACCGTGGCCAGCGGCGTGCTCAGCACCCGGCCCGCCGCGGAGTCCATGGCGTACTGGTCGAGGAGCGGAGAGTCCGTCAGGCCCTCGGGCACCTTCTCGGCGGGGATGACGGCGACGGCGTCCCACCCGGACCCGAGCACGGCGTCAGCGCCGGCCGGATGCCCGCCGGCGTCCTGCGGACCGGACCGGTGCACATCAGGTCTCATGCCGCCGTCGGGCCGGACCCGTTCGACCTCGGCGCCCGCGGGCGGGGTGAACTCGAACAGACCGGCGTCCGGGGTCTCGGTCGAATAGCTCGTGTACTCGACGCTGATGGCCGGGTCCTCCTGGCCCACGGCCCGGACACGGACGCTCAGCGGTGCGCCGGTGGCGGCGTCGACGGCCAGGGTGACGTCCTCGACGAGCGTGTCCGGAGTGCGCGGGTCGAGCCGCAGCGTGTAGGCGTCCCGGCCTGCGACCCGGGTGTCCTCCCCCACGGTGACCTCCGTGGTGGGATCCAGACCCGCCAGTGCCTTCTCGGCCAGCCGCTCCGGGGCCATGTCGCCTATCCCACCACGCGCCATGCCGTGTCCGGGACCGTCACCGTCGGTTCCCTCCGGCAGGCTCACCCGCGTGGCCCTGTTCTCCGTCGAATCGTAGGCCCAGATCTCCCGTCCATTGCGCACCACATTGCGCTCGTCCGTGCCGTCGAAGACCTGCACCCGGACCCGGTCGGAACCGTCCACGAAGACCCGCGCTTCGTGGGTTCCGGAGAACAGCGAGAACACCTCGGCCAGGCCGTCCGGCACTGCTCCGACGGCAGCCGACCCTTCCGGCCCGCCCTGCTCCGGGCCCTGCTGCGTCGGCAGTTGTGGCAGGCCCAGCGCGAAACTGGCCTCGACGGTGCCGGAGAAGGAGGTGTCGTGGTGCCGCGCGGCCAGCTCCAGGACCTCCTCGGGAGTCCGGTCCGGCAGGTCCGTCTGGGCATTGGCCGACAGGCCCCCGCCGAGCGCGATCACGCCCACGATCACCAGCACCGCCACGGCCGGGATCCACGTGCTGCGTTGCTGGGGTGCCATGCGAGGTCCACCTTCGGGGATTCGTCGTCTCCATCCACGCTACGCCGACCCTGGCCCCCTGGCGAGGGGCCCGGGCCTCAGGAGCGGGGCTTCTCCTTCTTCGGATCGTAGAAGGGTGTGGCCACCACGGTGGCGGGGATCCGCTTCTGCTGGCCGTCCAGCTTGCCGACCTCCACTTCGGTGCCCACCTCCGCGTGTTCCACCATCATCCGGCACAGCGCGATGTTCTTGCGCAGGATCGGAGACCGGGTGGCGGAGGTGACCACTCCGACCTGGAAGCGGCCCACGTGCACCGTGTCCCCGTGCCCGGCGGGCTCGTTGCCCGCCAGTTCGAGGCCGACCATCTCGCGCTGTGGGTTCTCCTTGCGCTTGAGCAGAGCATCCCGCCCGGAGAAGTCCTCCTCCTTGGTCTTCAGTGGCACGGTGAATCCGATGCCGGCCTCGAAGGGGTCGATCTGGTCGTCGAAGTCGTGCCCGGCGAAGACCAGCCCAGACTCGATCCGGAGCATGTCCAGCGCATCGAGTCCCAGCGGCGTCAGTCCGTGGGGCTGGCCCGCCTCCCAGACCGCGTCCCATACGGCGTTGGCGTGGCTGGGATGGCAGAACACCTCATAGCCGAGCTCACCGGAGTAGCCCGTGCGGGACACGATCACGGGGGTGCCCTGGTGGTCCCCGATCCGGCCGATCGTGAAGCGGAACCAGGTCACCGAGTCGAAGTCCGGTTGGTGCGGTGGTGTCCAGATCAAGCCCTTCAAGATGTCCCGGCTGGCCGGGCCCTGCACGGCGATGTTGTGCAGCTGGTCCGTCGAGTCCTTGATCCAGACCCGGTCCAGGCCCCGCTCGGTGGCCACCTGACGCATCCACTCACCGGTGTAGTCCTCCCCGGGGACCACCCGGAAGTTGGTGTCGGAGCAGCGGAACACGGTGGCATCGTCGATCATGCCGCCGGTGTCGTTGCAGATCGCCGTGTAGACCACCTGCCCCTCGGAGAGCTTGCGGATGTTCCGGGTCATACAGAACTGCAACAGCGCTTCGGCATCCGGGCCGATCACCTCGAACTTGCGCAGAGGAGACAGGTCCATCACGGCGGCCTTCTCCCGGCACGCCCAGTACTCGGCCTTGGGCCCGTAGCCGTCGTAGTGCGTCGGCAGCCAGAAATTTCGGTACTCCGTGAACTGTTTCGTCAGCGCACTCGTTCGCTCGTGGAAGGCGGTCTCGCGCGTGAGCTTGGGCACAGAGTCGGGATTCGTGCGGTGGGTGATGGCCATGGAGAATTTTCGCTCCGAGGAGTAGACGCGCAGATGGATGTCGGTGGGGACCCAGCCGTTGGATGGGTCGATGTCGTCGGGGCAGGCGGAGGAGGCGCAGACCAGGTCTTGCTGGGCCTGCATCATCACGTAATCCCCCGGGCGGGACCAGGGTTCGTCGAACACCAGCATGTTGTGCTCGTCGAACATCGTGTTGTAGAAGAGGTTCAGCGCCGGCCAGGACTTCCGGGCGGCCACCGAGTATCGCTTGAGCTGGCCGTTGAAGTTCTCCGTGCAGTTCACGTGCCCCGGATAGCCGAAGTCCTCGTAGTACTTGGCGTTGCAGGCCGGCGTGAAGGCGTCATGACGTCCCACCGTGTCCCGGATGATCGAGACCAGCGGGTCCATGTCCTGGTTGTAGAACTTGCCGTGCAGCCCGGGCTGGGCGTAGGCCTGGCCCACGATGTGCCGGGTGGTGCTGGCGTCCAGCCCCAGCTCGCGTCCCTCGTGCAGGGCCCGCGCGTCGAAGGCCAAAAAGTCGGAGCACTGGCGGCCGGCCACATCGATGATCTGGATGTAGTCACCCTTCTTGACCTCGTAACCGATCGCCGTGCTGTGGTCGATCCGCACGTCCAGGACCGGATCGGCCAGCGGCGGGGGCAGCTCGATCTCCCGCGGCCGGTGCGGGTCCGCCCGCTGGACCTCGATCATCAGGTCTGAGGGCGGGTTCTGCTCCTCGAAGGACATGGCCCAGGTGGGGTTCCCGACGACGGCCGTCACCGCCCGTTGCGCCGTGAACCTCTCGCGGGACCCGGCGGGGGACCAACCACCGAACAGGTGGACCCCGTGGGCGGCATCCGGCCGCAGCCCGCGCAGGGCCAGGGCAGTGACCACGCGGGCGACCTGCTCATTGTCGAAGGCCGCTCCCTCGGTGAGCGAGCCCAGCACCGTCGCCGGCGCATCAGCTCGCAGCCCGAGGGCGGAGAAGTCCTCCCCGCCGTTGCCCAGCACGGTCAGCTCGGCGGCCTGGGCCCCGAAGCGGTCCACCACGGTGAGTTCGTCCCCGCTCTCGAGTTCCATGGCGGTCACGCCGCCGGGACGGACCCAATACCGTTCGTGTCCCGGCACCACGGGCAGCAGCCCCGGTTGTACCAATCGCGGCCTGGCCAGATCGAGCGGGAGTGAAGAAAGATCGGATAGATCGAGGGGTGCAGTCACCGGTATCCCTCCTCAGGGATATCTGAACAATGGTCGGGACGCTGTCCGGTAGCGGCGTTCCCCGCACCGTAGCCCACATTCCTCGCCCACGTAAGAGGCCGGTTGGACAAGTTCTTGAGCGGGCCAGACCGCGCCCCTCAGCCCACCTCCGCTACCGACGGTCTGTTTCCTCTGGCGGGCGCTTTCGGACCAGGTGGTACACCGCATAGCCCCACAAGAAGATGCTGACCACCAGGAGGGTTCAGTGCACCCCATGGAGCCCTCGGTCCGTCGAGGAAAGCATGAGAATCTGGGCCACGATGTTGAACGTCATGGCGATGGCGATCAGCCAGGCCACCGTGCGCGTGGGGCGTTGCTTCCAGTCGAATCCCATGATCCCAGCCTAGGTTCGAGCCCGCCACACCCCTTTGTGACCGGATCGTCGTCGTCTGGTCCGGAACTCAGAGAGCGACATGGACCTTTCAAGGCAGAGAATATGACGCATCCACCGATGTCCTCGGCAGACCCCGGCATCACCTCCAGGCTGCACCGGTAGAGGATATGCTCATGGGACGAACTTGAAGCGGCGCAGCGACACCACCATGCAATGGATATGACAACACTCGCGAGCGGCGCCGCACGGAATCACCGCTGGATAACACATCCGCCTGCCTAAGCTGGGGCCATGATCCAGTGCCCATCGGTTGTCGCATGGCTAGACCAGTTTAGAAGCGAAACGGAGCGGGAACTCGCGGCCTTGACGCTCGCGAGTCTTCGGTTTGTCACCACGGACGATGTTAAGTCTGACCTGAGCGGCATACTCTGGGACCTAGTTGAAAAAGTGTCCGCCGCCGAGACTCAAGTAATTATCGACTCAATTTTTTCCAGGCAGGACGCTGAACGGCATTGGACTTGGCTGGACAGTACTATCTCAACAGCAGCAAAACCGGAGCGTCGAACTCTCTACGGGGATTACTTTCCCTCAGACGTGCGGGATGAAGATTCTGGGTCGGAAAAGTATCTTGACTTGGTGGTGCGCGACACCCATGTGCGTGCTAGACGGACATTTCCCAAGTCCCAGAGCAAGCGTCTACTGACAACAGAGACCCTTCGCTCACTCCCGCACCAAGGGCCGGTCATAGACTTGATACTCATCACGGATAACATCGGTTCTGGAAAGCAAGTGATCGATTTTCTCGATGAGGTTTGCTACGCATGTAGCGCTGGCCCGTTCCAGAAATCCACAGTTAAGATCCACCTAATATCTTGGACGTCGACCAACGCGGGCCTCGCGGCAATCAGAGAACGGGTCGACCAATTACCTGAGATCGCGCGTAACGCACCTGAAATCACATCTCTAAACCTCACTGGTTCCTTTCATGAGTTGAAAGACTCTGCAGAAGGCTCACAGCTACTCAAATTATTTAGATTGTACGGTGACCCACACAACAAGAAGAAGACAGCAGGGCTAGGATTCGGGAAAGCAGCCTCAGACACCGTATTACTTGGGTCGTCCTGCCCAAACACGCTTCCTGACTTTCTCTTCACGAACTCAGGGATGAAGTCCTACAAACCTTTGTTCCAATACAAGCAAGTACCGCATGACATCGTTGAGTACGTTGCTGGGGGCCATCTCAGAGGGGCAATAAGGGCTCGCGAAAGTGCAATGTTTTTAGAGAGCATGCGAAAAGAACGACTGATTCAAGCGGCTCGGAGGAACAGCGGGTCCGGAGAAGTGGCGTGGCGCTTATTGCTCCTTAGCGTGGCCGGGCGACGGAGGTTGGAGGCGCTTCAGACATTGCACGTTTCTTACCACGTTTTCAAGAAGGCCGAGACGCATCTGATGAGGCTCGGGTGGATTACGGACGACTTTTGCCCGACGCCGGATGGTGAACGGCTCGTCAGAGACTTCGGAAGACAGAAGAACTACGCGGACTATGCTGCCGCGCGGCATCATATGAATCGATATTCGACTTCAGACCAGCTTCCCTACTATCCTGTATCTCTGCGTGGGGTGAGGTGAGATCTAGATCGCCACTTAATGTAAGTGGCCGGACGGGCCGCAGCAGTGGTTCCGTTTCTGAGCTGGAAGACGTTCGGTGGTTGCATCCTAATCTGGATCGACCACGCACATAGGTGCTTCATGCCGTCGTCTCAGACGCTTTCTGAAACAGCTCATTACTGAATAGATGGCCGACGCAATTTCAACAAAATTGCGCCGGCATGAGGGAAATCAATGGTAGATAGCACTTCGCCCCACGCATATCGTGACGGGCTATTTACAGCTGGGGGCTCCTCAGCACTCCTGGAGCAAATTCGTTCCGTAGACGACGCATGTCGACAGTCGCGAGTTGAACCTGTGTACACGTTGATGCACCTATGTGTACTGGCGAGAGTGTCCTACAAGGATGCTCGAAACATCCTGCTTGAACCCGGATCGCACTATAAAACCAGGAGCATCGTCAAAAGAGGCCGCAAAAACGGTCGCCAAAAAATTCGGGTCCTGCACGAACCCTCACCGACTCTGAAGGCTCTTCAGCAAGCCATTTTTCGAAACTGTTTGCCAGCTGGGCCATCTTCCCCGATTTCCTATGCCTTCGAAGCAGGCAGAAGCACGCTTGAGGCTGCCAAGCTCCACGTAGGTGCGAAGTCGCTAGTGTCGGTAGACGTTTCTGACTTCTTCGGCTCGATAAGGGCGACCGGCGTCTTCCATCTATTCTCCCGCTTGGGATATCCCGAACTGCTCTCGTACGAGATGGCTTTGCTAACTACGGTCGGGCAGTCGAGTGTTCCCAAGCATGACGACCCCGGCTTGACATACAGAACCAAGCACGTGGGCGCACTGCCACAAGGAGCTTCGACAAGTGGCAAGCTTGCCAACCTTCTTTGCTCAGACTTAGATCTTCAGTTAATGCGCATCAGGCGCCGGTGGGGCGGAGTCGTGACCCGATATGCTGACGATATCTGCCTGACACTGCCACGACGGATTACGCGCGCTGAGGGCGCCGCGATACATCGCGAACTTGAGCAGGCGCTAAGAAGCTGTGGCTTCAAATTAAACAGGAGTAAGACGAGGATCGTCCTCAATGCGGCGACATTCAACATGCTTGGCCTGTGTGTTGGCCAGGACAAGGTCTGGCTAAGGAAGTCGTACAAACAAATGGTCCGAGCGCATTTGCACGGGATAGAGAAGTTCGGACTGAGTGCACATATGAAGGACCGGAATTATAGCTCTGAACCAGAAGTAATTAGCTCAATGTGGGGACATTATGCGTATTCAGCTGGTATCGAACCTAAGTTTGCGGCAGAAATAGCATCTCGCCTTAAAAGGTCCGGGATATTGCCCATATAACGCGCTATTATGACTCTTTACCTATCGGTTTCATTAGGGGAGCATTGCGAGACCGATGTTGAGGGAGCCCGGACTCCGAACATCATTGATCCGGGTTACATCAGGCATGTGGATGGTTAAATTTCCGTAATCCCCGGCAAACGCCGATAACGACGCACACGACCGCTGTCGTTGTCGCGCCCACGGCATTTTCCAGCCGCCCCGACGGACCCAATCCTGACTCGTGCCACTTTGGGCTGATTTGAAGCTTCATGGCCTTGGATCGTTGATTTTCCGGGGGTTTGGTCGGCTGGATCGGACACTAATCGGGTGCTTCTAGACTGCTGGGATGGGCCTGTTCGTGCGGAAGGTGAAGACTGCCTCCGGGGCGACGGCAGTGCAGATCGCCGAGAAGCGCCGCGGCGTCCGCACGATTATCGAGCACCTCGGCTCCGCCCACACCGAGGCTGAGGTGGCCGCCCTGGTCCAGGTCGCCAAGGACCGTATCGCCGGCGACCAGCAACAGCTGGACCTGCAGATCCCCGTTCCCACGGACAAGCCAGCCCCGTCGACGGCGCTGGCCGGGCCGGTCGTCACGGGCAGTTCGTCTCGGTTGCTCTGGGACGTCCTGGAGCAGGCCTACAGCCGGATCGGATTTGAGGATATCGGCAACGAGACCTTCAAGGCCCTGGTGCTGGCCCGGTTGGTGGAGCCAACCTCGAAGGCCGACACCGTCCGCGTGCTCGAGGAGATCGGGGCTCAGCCGCCGTCGCTGCGCACGATCTGGCGGACCCTGGCCACCTGCATTGAGCAGGACTGGCGGGACGGCTTCTGCCGGGCCGCCTACGCATTCGCCGCGGCCAATGCAGGGACCACTGGGCTCTCGGTCGTTCTTTATGACGTGACCACCCTGTATTTCGAGGCCACCGACGAGGACGAGCTGCGCAACGTGGGCATGAGCAAGGAGCGACGCGTCGACCCACAGATCGTGGTCGGGCTGCTCGTGGACTCTTCAGGCTTCCCGTTGGAGATCCACTGCTTCGAGGGGAACAAGGCTGAGACGCTCACCCTCATCCCGGTACTCCGCTCGTTCCAAGACCGCCACCAAACCCGGGACCTGGTCGTGGTGGCCGACGCCGGGATGCTCTCCGCGGCGAACCTCAACGCCCTAGAGGACGCCGGATTCAGCTTCATCGTGGGCTCCAGGATCACCAAGGCTCCCTACGACCTCGCGGCGCACTTCGAACGGCACGGGAACCACTTCAAAGACGGGCAGACCCTGGAATCGGTGCGGAGCATGGGCACCGGCGCCAAGGCCAGGGACCGGCGGGTGGTCTATCACTACTCCTTCAAGCGGGAGAAGCGCGACAACTACACGCTGAACAAGCAGATCGAGAAAGCAGAGAAGGTCGCCAACGGCACACGGCCTCTCAAGCGGGACCGGTTCGTCAAGCTCGCCGGCAAGAAACCCGGCGTGGACTGGGCCCTGGTCGAACGCGCCCGCCAGCTGCTGGGTCTGAAAGGCTACGTGTCGAATATCAGTCCCGAGGTACTGGACGGGCCCGCCGTGGTGGCCGCTTACCACTCCCTGTGGCAGGTCGAGAAGTCCTTCCGCATGGCCAAGTCCGACATCCGGGCGAGACCCATGTTCCACCACCAACGGGACTCCATCGAGGCCCACCTGACCGTGGTGTTCGCAGCCCTGGCCGTGGCCCGCCACCTCCAAAAGGCCGCCGGAATCAGCATCAAGAAGCTCGTCCAGACCCTCAAGCCCCTGCGGACGGTCACCATCGACATCAACGGCCACGAACTCACCGCGGCCCCGGCCATCGACGCCGACACCCAGGAAGTCATCGACAAGATCAACGCCCACGCAGGGCACTAAAAGTGGCACGAGTCAGGACGCACACGACCGCTGTCGTTGTCGCGCCCACGGCATTTTCCAGCCGCCCCGACGGACCCAATCGTCCAGCCGACTCTTGGACGATTGAACCGTTGGCCGCCCCTATGGTGGAGAGAGGACCTCATCGGAGCCGGACCTCCCGGGCGCCTACGCCGCGACCCTGGCGGAGCTGAAGGGCCTCGTGGGTGAGGCCCAGCACCGGGCATAGCGCGCAGTGAACACGCGAGTGGCGAGCTTTACTGAAACATCGGGCGCGCCGTCGCGGAGCGCCAGGGCAGCGAGCCGTGGGGCAGCAAAGTCCTAGATCCAGAGCCGGCGGGGCGGATTTGCGAGATCCTCTTTCAGTCCCTATCCGCCGAAGAGCAACCCGACGCAGGACAGGGCTTTGGCAGGCGGATACCACTCACTGGATGGGGGCGTCCGTGAGCTGATCGTAGAGCTCGTCGAGTTCGTCGGGACCGAAGGAAGGATAACCCTCCACTTTTCCGGCAGTGGTTGGGTCGACGATTCAGGAATCGACGGAGAGGACGAAGTCGTCGGGGCAAGGTCCTCGGCGACCAGGAGTCGACCCATAAACAACGATGAGCGCCTCATGACCTTGCCTCGGGCCGCTGAGGACTCGCCCTACAAATTCTCGATGGCCAGCCAGGATGGCATCCCAACTGGAGCCGTAACCCTGCTCTGGTTCCGCAGCCGCCTCAAGTGCACGCACGCTGGACACGCGCTTGGTCCAATCTTTCCTACGCTCCCACCACACGGGCCGAGCCTACGGCTCGAGTAGAAGGGCGTCGGCGTCCAGCATGGGGCGGGCTACTGGACAGGAGTCCGATCAGGGCTGGTTGGTCCGGTCTGTAGCGGAGAACGTTCCCTCAACGGCATGCTTTCGCACGTCCCGTGAGGGGAACCCCTACCGGACACACCCTCCGCTCACTTGGAGTAACAGCAACGAGCCTTGCGGAGCGTCCCGGTTGACCCGTCCAGTGCAGTGTCCGGTGAGCGCACGGCATCCGAGACAGAGTCCAACCCGCCAGAACGATTCCTAGGACAGGTGCGCTCGCCCGACCGGCACCGAGGATCCCGGTACGGTGACCCCATGACCGAAATTTCCAGCGCCACCACCCGCATCGCCGTGCTGATCGACTGTGACAACGTCTCCCCCACCCACGCCGGCGCGGTGCTGGAGGAACTCGCCACCTACGGCACCCCGACCATCAAGCGGGCCTACGGGGACTGGACCACCAACCAGCTCAGCGGCTGGAAGAACGAGCTGAACCGCCTGGCCATCCAGCCTACCCAGCAGTTCTCCTACACCGTCGGGAAGAACTCCACGGACTCGGCCCTGATCATCGACGCCATGGACCTGCTCTGGATGGGCAACGTGGAGGCCTTCGCGATCGTCTCTTCGGACTCGGACTTCACCCGTCTCGCCACCCGGTTACGTGAGTCCGGCAAGCGCGTCATCGGTCTCGGCGAGCGCAAGACCCCGGAGTCCCTGCGCAACGCGGTGGACCAGTTCATCTACCTGGAGCTGCTCGGGGGCGCCCGGGAGGAGGACACCGCTCCGTCCCGGCGGGCCACTCGCCGGGGCCGCCGGGGTGGTGCCGCGAACGACAACGACACCGATGCCGCCGATGGAACGGCCGACGTTCCTGTCGTCGTCGACACACCCGACGCACCTGATGCACTGGACGAAGACCGCGCGCGGATCAACCTGGAGAGTGCCTTGGCCAAGGCCCTTAACGCCACCAGCGGCGACGACGGTTGGGCCTCCTTGAGCCGCGTCGGCCAGCACCTGAGCCGCACCCACGTTGATTTCGACCCCCGAGACTTCGGACACCAAAAGCTGAGCACCCTGGTCTCCGAACAGCCTTACCTGGAACACCGCACGGTCGATTCCCGCATGCAGGTCCGCCTCAAGCAGGGCAGGAACCGGATGTGACCGCCCCGGGCCGATTACCGGCCGGTAATCTAGTCTACCCTCGGGGTCATGACTGTAACTTGCGTCACACCACGACCCGGCGCTGAACGCCGCCTGGCCGAGCTGATCCGTCTCCGCACCGTCTCCGCCCTGCATGGCGAGCCGGAGCAGCCCGCCGTCGACGCGGATTTCGAGGCGTTCCCGGAGCTCTTGGCCCGGCTCTACCCGCTCGTCCATCAGCGGCTGGAGAACGAGATCGTGGATTCCACCGGTCTGTTGTTCCGCTGGCGAGGTGCGCGCGCCACGGACCCCCTGGTCCTCATGGCCCATTGGGACGTCGTCCCCGCGCTCGAAGACCAGGCCGCGTGGACGGCTGCCGGTTGGGACACGGACCCGTTCGCCGGGACGGAGCACCTCGCGTCCGGCGAACCGGCGGTGACAGGCCGCGGCGCCCTCGATGACAAGGGCCCGCTCGTGGCCGTCCTGGAGGCGGTGGAGAACCTCCTGGCCTCAGGATTCACTCCGGATCACGATGTCTGGCTGGTCTTCGGCGGCGACGAGGAGGTCGGGGGACGCAATGCGGCGGCCATCTCGGGCCTGCTTCGCGAGCGCTTGCGAAAGGAACTGGGCCGGGACGCCGAACCGTGGCTCGTCCTCGACGAGGGCGGTGCGGTGGTCCCCGCCCCGCTGTCCTTCGTCCAGGGCACGTGCGCCATGGTGGGCGTCGCCGAGAAGGGTCAGGCCCAGTTGAGGCTCACCGTCTCCGGCGCCGGCGGCCACGCCTCCTCCCCGCCCTCCGGATCTCCCATCCCACGCCTGGCCCGGGCCCTGCGCCGGCTGGAGCGGCAGCCTTTCCCGGCGCGGCTGAACGGCACGACGTCGGCCATGCTCGGTGCCCTCGCCCCTCTCGCCTCCGGGGCAGCGGGCCGCGCCCTGCCGTGGGCTCTCCGTTCCGGGACCGTGGCGGCCCGGGCCCTGGGCGCGATGGGCGGCGAGGCAGCCGCCATGGTGCGCACCACCGTGGCCCAGACGAGGTTGGAGGCCGGGACAGCGAACAACGTGCTGCCCTCCACGGCCAGTGCCGTCCTGGACTGCCGGATCGTGCCCGGGGAGACCGTGGCCGGGGTCCGGGACGGCATTGTCCACCGCATCGCCGACCCCGGAGTGCAGGTCGAGCTCCTCCACGGCCAGGACCCCTCCGGCGAATCCCCTGCGGAGGGTGACCGGTTCGCGGCCTTGGAGGCCGCCGTCGGGACCTCGTGGCCGGATGCGACGACCGTGCCCTACCTGTTGATGGCCGCCACCGACTCCCGGCATTTCCACGCCTGGTGCCGCCACGTCTACCGGTTCGCCCCACTGTGGATGGATGACGCTCAAAGGGCCTCCATCCATGGGGAGAACGAGTGGGTGTCCGTGGCCTCGCTGGAGCGGGGTGAGCGCTTCCACCGCGATCTCATCACCGGCCGAGGCGGCCGCTTCCCCGACTCCGCCGTGACGGCACCGGGTGACCAAGGGTGAAGGCGGCCCTCCGGCGGCGCCGGCAGGGTGGCGCGCTGCTCTTCGGCGGGCTGGCCTCCATCGTGGGGTTCCTCGCCTTCGTCGAGTTCACCTCCGGGGTGCTGCAGGGCTACTACGCGCCCCTGCTGACGGACATCGCCCGGCACCTCGGGGTGAACGACGCGGATGTGAACTGGCTGGAGGGCTCCCAGCTGATGCTCTCCGCCCTCGTGGTGCCGATGCTCTCCAAGCTCGGAGACCAGGTGGGCCACCGGAAGGTGCTGATCTGGTCCACCGCCGTGACCCTGGCCGCATCGATCGCTCTCGTGGTGGCACCCGTGTTCTGGGTGTTCCTGGTCGCGTGGGCCTTCCAGGGGTTCTATGTGGTGTGGTTGCCGTTGGAGATCGCCCTGATCTACGTGCGGACCGCGGCACGAGAGGACGCCGCTGCGGCAGCGGAAGGACCGGGGCCGGCGGCGTTGACGCGGCGGGCCGCCGCCGTGCTGGTCGGTGCCCTGGAGGTCGGGGCCATCGCGGGGGCCCTGACCGCCGGCGCCCTGGTGGACACCATGGACGTCCAGGCCGTGCTGGCGGTCCCGGCCGTCGTGGTCGGACTGTGCCTGGTGGCCATCATCCCCGGGGTCGAGGAGACGCCGGGGGCCTCGCTGGCGAACTTCCGCCGCCGGGATTTCGATACGGCCGGGTTGTTCTGGATCACGGTGGCCCTGGTGCTGATCATGGGGTCGCTGTTCGTGCTGCGGGGTGCCGGCCTCGCACCGGACCGGCCCGGGTTCTGGCTCTCGGTGCTGATGCTCGTGGCCGGTGCACTCGCGCTGGTGCGGTTCGTCCGGGTCGAGCGGGAGCATCCCGATCCCCTGATCGACATCCGCATGTTCACCGACCCCGCGCTGTGGCCGGTCTTCGCCACCGCGGGCCTGTTCGGGGTCTCGGTCCTCGGTGCCCAGGCCCCGCTGTCCACGTTCGCCCGGACCGACCCCGAGATCTACGGCTACGGGCTGGGGACTACGGGTTTTCAGACCTCCCTCATCATCGGCACCTACCTCATCGCCATGGTGGCCGGGGCCGGCCTGCTGCCGGTGGCCTCGCGGTGGACGAGCCCGCGGTTGGCCCTGTTGTTCGCGACCCTGTGCGTGGCGGTCGGTTTCGGCCTGTTCCTGCCGTTCCATGACCAGATCGGGCAGGTGGTGGCGAACATGGTGGTGGTGGGCCTCGGTTCCGGCGCCCTGGTGGCGTCCCTGCCGGCGGCGGCCGCCGCGGCCGCCCCGCGGGAGCAGACCGGCGTGGCCACGGGACTGACCAACTCGGTCAAGACCGTGGGCGGCGCGGTGGCGTCCTGCATCTTCGGGCTGGCGCTGGCCACCACCGCCGCGGCGGGGATTCCGGGTCCGGAGGCCCTTCCGGAGATCGCGGTTTCTGCCGACGTCGGCACGGCCGGTTCGTTCTCCGGCTACCTCACCGTCTGGATCGTCTGCTCAGCCACCGCCTTCGCGGCCGCGGTCCTGCTGTTGTTCGTCCCGAAGAAGGCGTTCCAATAAGCACAGACCCCGGCCGGCGGAGCGGACGGCAGCAGGTCTGGAAGAGCCCGTTCGCTAGTCGCGATGAGCGAGGCCCAAAGCGGCCAGGACCCCGAATGCGTCCGGGCTCGGTGTGGTGGCGGCCAGGTCTAGGGACGCCGCGGCGGCAGCCCGGGCCGTGGGATGGCCGAGGGCGATGAAGCGGGTTCCGGCCGGAACGGCGGTGCCGCGGCGACGGACGAGCTCACGCACCGCGCTCGGGCTCGTCAGCACCACGTCGGCTCCGGACAGCTCGTCCACGGACACGGTCTCCGCGCTCTCCACCTCCTGCGGCAGCCCGTCCAGCAGGCGCCGCCCCGGGGTCGCCGGGTAGGGAACGGTGCGGTAGGCCTGCACGTGGTGGACCTCCCAGCAGCGTTCGGTCAGGCCCTCGGCCACCTCGTCCGTGGCGAGGGCGGACTGCGGCAACAGCACGACTCGGTTGGGCGTGTCACCCGGTGGCGGGAACTGCGCGAGGATCCCGGCGGCGGAGGCGTCGCCCTCCGGCATCCAGGGAATCTCGGTGCAGCCGGCCGCGGCGAGCACGCGGGCGGTCCCGGGGCCGGTGACGGCCACCCGGAGGCCGGCGGTCACCCGGCCGTCCCAGCCGGCGTGGAGCAGGGCGCGCACGGTGTTCGGGCTGGTGAGGACCAGCCACGCGGGGGTCGGGTCCACCCCCTGTCCCGCCGGTGCCACCTGCCGCACGATGCCACGGAGCCCCGCCAGGTCCTCCGGCAAGGCGAAGTCGGTCAGAGGCAGGAAGGCGATCCGATAGCCGGCCTCGGCCAGACCGGCTTCGACCGCCCCGGCCTGGGCCGGTTGGCGGGTCAGGATCACGGGACGGCCGGCAGCCACGGACATCAGGAGGTCACTGCGGGGCGGGCAGCAGGTCTGCGCCGCCGGCCAGCATGGCCTCCGCCACGTCGATGCCGAGCTGGCGCGCCAGGCCGAGCGTCTCGGAGTCGGCGGAGCCGTCCTCCCGGCGGACTCGGACGGCAGGCAGGTCCACGGAGGCGTGCTCACGCAGCAGGCGGCTGCCGTCGGTCGCGGCCACCACGGCGTCCATCACCAGCCGGGCCGGGTCCTTCTCCACCCGGGCCAGGGCGCCGATCGGTGCCGCACAGCCGGCCTCGAGCCGCTCCAGCAGGGCCCGCTCGGCGGTGACCTGCAATCGGGTGACGGCGTCGTCGTACCCGGCCAGGGCCTGCGCCACCGGATGGGTGGACCCGGTGCCGGTCACCGCCGTCTCCGGGCGGCACTCCACGGCCAGGGCGCCCTGCCCCGGGGCCGGCATCATGACGGTCGGCGCGAGGCGTTCGGTGATGGCCCAGTCGAAGCCGATCCGGTCGAGTCCGGCGCAGGCCAGGATCACGGCGTCCAGGTCGCCGCGCGGTGAACCGGCGGCAGCGGGGGCGTGATCATCGTGCTGCTCCAGCCCCGGAACCCGTGCGAGTCGGGTCTGCACATTGCCGCGGATGTCCACGACGTCCAGGTCCGGGCGCACGGCCTTGAGCTGGGCGACCCGCCGGGGCGAGCCTGTGCCGACCTTCGCGCCCTGCGGCAGCTCGGACAGCCGCAGACCGTCCCGGGCACACAGGGCGTCACGGACGTCCACCCGCTTCGGGATGGACGCGATGACCAGGCCCTTCGGCTGGACGGACGGCAGGTCCTTGAGGGAGTGCACCGCGAGGTCGACCCTGGCATCCAGCACCGCGGCCCGCAGGGCCGAGGCGAAGATCCCGGTGCCCCCGAGCGAGGCCAGGGAGCCCGTGGTCACATCCCCCTCGGTCCGGATGATCTCCAGTTCGGCGTCGAGCCCGGACAGTCCGGCCAGAGCCTCCGCCACCGTGGTCGTCTGGGTGCGGGCCAGTCGGGACCCGCGGGTGCCGATCGTGAAGGTACCGGTCATCGGGTCGGAACACCCACCTCGGAATCGAAGGCCGCCACCGTGGGGCGGACCGTGCCGTCCCGCATGACCTTGACGCAGCAGTTGGGCGCACACACGTCATTCCAAGCGCCGAAGCAGCCCACGGCGGCCCGGCCCTCTCGCCGGCCCAGGCGCTCCTCGACGATGTCGACGAGGCCCGATACGAAGGCCGGATGCGTCCCGGGTGTCGGAGTGCGGCGGAAGGCCAGGCCGAGGTTCTCGGCGGTCTCCTTGGCCTCGGTGTCCAGGTCCCACACCACTTCCATGTGGTCGGACACGAAGCCCAGCGGCACCACGAGCACCCCGGCGAGCGGGCCGGCGTCGGACCCTTCGCCGTGGTTCTCGCGTTCGCCCTCACGTTCGCCTTCGCGTTCGTTCTCATCCTCGCCGGCGGGTGCGGCCGCCAGTTCCTCGATCGCGTCATTGATGTCCGGCTCGAGCCAGGGCACGTGCGGGGCACCGGAGCGGGACTGGTAGACCAGTGACCACTCGATGTCGGCGGCCTCCGGGACGCGCCGCAGGATCTCCTCGGCCACGTCCAGGTGCTGGGCCGAGTAGACGTCGGCACCGTTGCCCTCGCCCGGCGCCAGCCCGGTCTTCTCCTGCAGTTCCGCAGCCACGGGGCGGGGCCCGGCGGCCTCGGCATCCGAAGTCGGGATGGAGTGCGTGGCGAAGAAGATGTGCAGCCGGCCGTCTGCTCGGCCGGCGGCCGCCAGCTCGGCGCGGATCTCGGCCAGCCCGGCACTCAGCCCCTCGGCGAAGGGGGCCACGAAGCCGGGATGGTTGAAGTACTGGCGGATCTTGTCCGCCTCGAGCTTGCCCTCCAGGCCGGTGGACCGCAGGGCCAGCCCCAAGTCCTCGCGGTACTGGCGGCAGGAGGAATAGCAGGAGTAGGCCGAGGTGGCCACGGTCAGCATCTTCCGGTGCCCGTCGGCGTAGATCTGCTCGAGGGTCTGGGGGATGTAGGGCGCCCAGTTGCGGTTGCCCCAGTAGACCGGCAGATCGATCCCGCGGGCGGCCAGCTCCGTCTGCAGGGCGTTCAGCAGGGCCCGGTTCTGCTCGTTGATCGGGCTGATGCCGCCGTTGGCCCGGTAGTGGGTGGCCACCTCCTCAAGACGTTCGTCGGGGATGCCGCGGCCGACGGTGACGTTGCGCAGGAACGGGATCACATCATCCTGCCCCTCGGGCCCGCCAAAGGAGGCCAGCAGGATGGAGTCGTACTCCTTCGCGGCCATGGTGCCATGCTCATCCACGCCGGCCAGGGGGTCGAAGGGCTGGTTCCCTGCCGCGTGCTTGGCGGTGTCCGTCATCAGGCCAGGACCTCCGCGATCTCGCTGGTGGTGATGTGGCGACCCGTGTAGAAAGGCACCTCTTCGCGCACATGCAGGCGGGTCTCGTTGTTGCGCAGGTGGCGCATCATGTCCACGAGATTGTTCAGCTCCGGGGCCTCGAGGCCCAGCAGCCACTCCCAGTCGTTGAGGGCGAAGGCGCTGGTGGTGTTGGCCCAGACCATCGGGAACTCGCGGCCCAGCATGCCGTGGTCCTTGAGCATCCGGCCACGCTCGGCCGGCTCCAGCAGGTACCAGTCGTAGGAGCGGACGAAGGGGTAGAAGCACAGCCACTTCAGCGGCTTGCGTCCCATGGCGAAGGCCGGAATGTGGTCCTTAGCGAACTCGGCCATCCGGTCCGAGCCCATGGCGGACAGCACGATGGTGGTGCCGGCCAGCAGCTCGGTGCGGCGCAGGGTGCGGATGGCGGCCTGCAGGTCCTCGGCCACGTGGCCGTACATCCAGACCATCAGGTCGGCGTCGGCGCGCATGCCGGAGACGTCATAGGTGCCGCGGACGGTAACGCCCTTCTCGGCAAGCCCGGCGACGACCGCGTCGAACTGCTCCACAGCCCGCTTCCGCTCGGTCTCGGTATGGCCTCCGGCACCGTTGCCGGCCGCGTTCCGCGCGAAGACGGTATAGGTGGTGAACCATTCGACCTTCGCGGCATCACCCGGGCTGTCTACTCCCTGGGTGCCGGCGTCTGCGTCGCCATGAGGCTGGTTCTCGGTCATCGTCACAACTCCTGTGGTGTCACCTAAGGTCTGGGTTCCGTACCCACCGCCGGCTTCTACAAGCGGTAGAACGAGCGGTCCCAGCCTACCCCTCCCGGCGGCGGGATGCCTCAGGCGGGTTCAGTCGGCCCGCGGGCCCCGTGGAAGGAGCATGCAGAGGCATCACGGCACGATCCGCCGGCGGGCATCGGCCACAATGGCGGCCAGCCCGGTCCCGGCCAGCCACGCCCCGACCGCGTCCAGCCCGGGCTGGTCCTCCAGCCACGTGCGCACCGACTCCACCCGGGTCCGGTGGTCCGTGGTGGCCGCGGGCAGGGCGGACTTCCACCGCACCACGAAGGAGTCGACCAGCCCCGCGGCCACGTCCACCCCGGTGAGGGCGGTGGCATCCGCCAGGGCCCTGGCCCGCAGGTCCTCCTCCGGCGTGCGGTACCCCGGCGCGGCCGAATCGGGGGCGTCGGTCACTCGGCCGTAGGACAGGCGCAACACGTGGCGGTGGCCGCCGAGCTCCTGCCGAGCCCAGTCCCACTTGGCGCTGACGTGAGTCAGGGCCTTGGCACCCACCACCTCCGAGGGGACGGCCGGTGAGACCAGCAGACCGGTCCCCCGGGGGTTCGCGTCCAGTCCGGGCGCGTCCACCACCAAGGTCACGAGCGCGACGCCGGCCCCCTCCTGCGGGCGGTCCGCGGCGGACAGTGCCCCGCCGGAGACGGGGGCGAGCAGGTCCCAGGCCCGGGGGCCGTCCGTGGCCACGACCACACGATCCACCGTGACGGCCTCAGTGCCGCCCGCGCGGGAGGTCAGCTCCACGGTCCAGCGGTGTCCGGCCGTGGCGCGCGCCAGCGTGACCGCGCGGGTCCCGGTCAGCACGCGGCCACCCGCACGGAGCACCTCCTCGGCGAGCGCAGCGGTCAGGGTGTGCATGCCCCCGCGCAGGGAGGCGACCACGGCTCCCGGCGGGGCGGCAGCGCGCCGGGCGGCCACGGCGCGGGCCAGTGAACCCTCGGTGACCAGGGCCTCCAGCAGGCCCGGCGCGACGGTACGCAGGTCCAGAGTGTCCGGGTCCGCGGAGTGCACGCCGGCGACGACGGGCGCCACCAGTGTCTGCAACACTCCCTCCCCCATGCGGTCCCGGACGACGGCGCCGACGGTGACCGGGGCCCCCTCCTCGATGGCCTGGCGCCAGGTGTCCAGTGACGGCGGCGCGGGCATCGGGTGGGTGGCAGACGTCGCATCCGCTGAACCGACCGGCGAGTCATGAAGGTCCCGGCGGGCCCGCTCCAGGGCGTCGGGGCCGAGCGCCTCGGCGACCTCGGGGGCATCCAGGTCACCCGGGATCCCCAGGATCCCCAAGCGCGGTGCGGGCACGGCCCGGTGATCTTGCCCCGGTCCGGACGGCGGCAGATACAGCCACGAACCGCCCGGGTGGGGCGCGACGACGGCCGCCCCCAGTCCCAGCTCCTCCACCAGGTCGCGTACGGCCGGGGTGCGGACGGCGAAGGACTCCGCACCGGCGTCGAGGGTGAGCTCGCGGCCCTCGGGCAGCACCACCGTCTGCGGGGCCACGCAACCGCCGAGGGAATCGCCGGCCTCCACCAGGGTGACCTCGTACCCCGCGCGCACCAGTTCCCAGGCTGAGAGCAGCCCGGACACTCCCCCACCGACCACGAAGGCCGTGGGAGTGACTGCCGGCCCGGAGGTCACGGCTGGATCGAGTGGATCAGGTCGACTATCCGGGTCAGGACCGTCGGGTCAGTGGTGGGCGGGACACCGTGGCCGAGGTTGACCACATGCCCGGGGGCCACGCGACCGGCCTCGACGACCTCGCGGACGTGGGCTTCGAGCACCTCCCAGGGGGCGGACAACAGGGCCGGGTCGATGTTGCCCTGCAGCGGGACGGTGCCGCGCCCGTCGGGGCCCGGCGTGGCACCCAGGCGGCGGTGTGCCTCGCCGAGCGGCAGCCGGTAGTCGACGCCCATGACGGAGGCTCCGGCGTCGCGCATGGCCGGGAGGATCTCGGAGGTGCCGGTCCCGAAGTGCACGAGCGGCACCGGCTGGCCGCTCCCGTCCACCAGGTCGCGGACGTGGGAGAAGGCATGGGCCGAGTGCGGCTGGACGTACTGCTCGTAGTCGGCCAGGGACAGGGATCCTGCCCAGGAGTCGAAGAGCTGGCCGGCGGAGGCCCCGGCCTCGATCTGCGCACGGAGGAAGGCGCCGGCAGTGTTGGCGGCCCACGTGGCCAGGGCGTTCCAGGTCTCGGGATCCGCGTGCATCATGGTGCGCGGACCGAGGTGGTCGCGGGATGGGCCGCCCTCCACCATGTAGGCGGCCACGGTGAACGGTGCGCCGGCGAAGCCGATCAGCGGGGTGCTGCCCAGCTCGGCCACCGTCAGGCGCACGGCCTCCCGGATCGGTTCGAGGGACTCGTCCGTCAATTCGGGCAGGGCCGCCACATCGGCGGCGGTGCGCACCGCCTGACCGAGCACGGGGCCGGTCCCGGGGACGATGTCCACATCGACGCCGGCCAGGCGGAGCGGGACGACGATGTCAGAGAAGAAGATGGCGGCATCGACGTCATGCCGGCGCACGGGCTGCAGGGTGATCTCGGAGGCCAGCTCCGGCTTCAGGCAGGACTCGAGCATGCCGATGCCCTGGCGCACCTCCCGGTATTCCGGCAGTGATCGGCCGGCCTGCCGCATGAACCACACCGGGGTGCGGGACGGGGTGCCACCGCGGAAGGCGGTGACCAGAGGGGATCCGGCGGTGGATCGGGCCGGGTCGGTGGTGGCCAGCGGGTGGTCGGCAGGCAAGTCGGCAGGCAAGGGAGTGCCGGTCAGGGGTTCGGACATGACCTACATTGTCCCATTTTCCTTCTGCAGTGGTGAATCGCGGATGGTGCGAATGAACAGCGCGCGACTGGACAGCGACGGCGCGGTGGCGGTCAACACAGGGTGCCCTTCTTAGACCCGCATGTTCGGAGGGATTAGAATCGGTGCATTGTGGCTTTGTTTTCCCTGGTTGCCTCGCACACCGACCTTGACCTCGACACGGTGGCGCAGCTGAGCAACGGCACCGGCGAGGTCGCTTCTGTCATCCCCGAATCCGCCGTCAGCGGTGCGGTCGTGCTGGCCACCTGCAACCGGGTGGAGATTTACGCCGAGGCCCCGGACGACCGGTCGGTCGAGCAGGCCCGCGCCGAGCTGCTGCAGGCCGTGACCCGTGGGTCCGGCCTGGCTCCGTCCACGGTCGAGTCCTCCTTCAAGGTCCTCACCGGTGACTCCGCCGTACGCCACCTGTTCGAGGTGGGCTCGGGCCTGAAGTCCGCCGTGGTGGGTGAACGCGAGATCGCCGGACAGGTGCGCCGCGCCCTGGGCACCGCGCAGGAGTCGGGGACCGCTACCGGCACCCTGGTCAAGCTCTTCGAATCGGCCACCCGCACCGCCAAGGACGTCGGCACGCGGACCGCGCTGGGATCGGCGGGCCGCTCCATCGTCTCCGTGGCACTTGACCTGACGGCAGACCTGCATGCGGGGGTCTCCGACGCCGAGACCCGCGCCTTCTGGGAGCAGGCCAACATCCTGGTGATCGGCACCGGATCCTACGCCGGCACCACCCTGGCCCAGCTGGCCGATCGCGGCGCCGCCCACGTGGGCGTGCACTCCGCCTCCGGCCGTGCGGAGGCCTTCGTGGCCGACCGCGGCGGTTGGGCCATGGCCCTCGGCGGCGAGAAGATCCACGGAGCGATCGCCGAGGCCGACGTCCTGATCGGCTGCTCCGGTGGTGACCGGCGGCTGGAGGCGGAGACCCTGCGTCGACTCCGCGAGGGTGTGGAGACCCGGTTGACGGTGCTGGACCTGGCCCTCAGCCACGACTTCGACCCGGCCATCGCCGACCTGCCCGGCGTGGACCTGATCACCCTGGAATCGGTGAAGATGGCCGCCCCGGAGGGGCAGCAGGAATCGCTCGTGGAGGCCTCCCGTCTGGTCGACGGCGCGGTGGCCGGATATGTGCAGGAGCGCAAGTCCCGCAGTGCCAACGAGGCCATCGTCGCCCTGCGCAAGCACACCCAGCAGGTGCTGGAGTCCGAGATGGAGCGGGTCCGCGGCAGGCACGGCTGCACCGCCGCCGCCGAGGAGGTGGAGTTCGCACTGCGCCGCATGGTTCGCCAGATGCTCCACGAGCCCACCGTCCGGGCCAAGGAAATGGCAGCCGAGGGCCGTCTCGAGGAGTACGAGAACGCCCTGAACGTCCTGTTCGGATTGGAGGTCTCCGCACCCGTGCCCCGGGCCGGCCTCGAGTCCTGCCCTGCCGACGTCATACCGGAGGTCACTGCCGGAGCGGCGAAGCCGACCTCCGGACCATTGGAGCCAGCCTCCGAAGCAGCCCGCATCGCCTGATGGGGCTACCGGCCGGTAGACTGGCCTGCACCGTCTGCACCTGACGAGTCATTCCAGAAAGGCATCACCGTGAGCACCTCCCCCGTGCGCCAGTCGAGGTTGCCCCGCGAGGAGCGCCGCAAGCAGTTGCTCGATGCCGCCCGGCAGGTCTTCGTCGACCATGGGTTCCACGCGACCTCGATGGACGATATCGCCGTGGCCGCAGCCGTCTCCAAGCCGGTGCTGTACCAGCACTTCCCCGGCAAGCACGAACTCTTCCTCGACCTCATGGACACCCAGGTCGACCTGCTGGGGTCAGCCATCACCGCGGCGTTGGAATCGACGACGGACAACAAGTCCCGCGTGCAGGCCACGATCCACGCCTATTTCCAGTTCGTGGACAGCCCGGATCGGGCCTACCGCCTGCTGTTCGACTCCGGGCTGAACAACGATCCGGATGTCGCCCTGCGGATGGAGGGCCTGGACCACCGGTTCGCCGCAGACATCGCCGAGGTCATCGCCGCCGACACCACCCTCTCCCGCGAGGAGGCGCTGCTCCTGGGCCACGGTCTGGCCGGACTCGTGAAATCCTCCGCCCGGCACTGGGCCGGACAGTCCGGCAACGATTCGCGGCCGGACCTGGAAACGGCGGCCGACCTGGCCTTCCGCCTTGCCTGGCGCGGCATCAGCCGTTTCCCCAAGGAACGCTGAGAGCCCACTGGTGGACGGGTCACGAGCGGACAGGTCACGGACCGTTACGCCCGTGGCCGAAGTCGGCTCGGCCCCACCGCGCGGCGACCGGAGATCCCCTAGTCTGCTGTCGGACCAGTATCCGCCGGACCACGGAACCCCGTGGGCCCCGGCCCCCCGTGACCAGAAGGAGACAGGCATGGAAATCCGCATTGGTGTTCAGAACGTGGCCCGCGAAGTCGTCATCGAGTCGGACGCCACCAACGAGGACGTCGCCCGCCTGGTGTCTGATGCGTTGTCCGATGGCGGCACTCTGCGCCTGAAGGACACCAAGGGCCGCCTGGTTCTGGTTCCGGCGGCCATCATCGGCTACGTAGAGATCGGCACCGAGACCCCGCGTCCGGTCGGCTTCGTCCCGACCCCGGGTGCCTGACGCCTACGTGGCCTCTTCTTAGCCTCTTGCTCACCCCTTCCTGACCTGCGCGCTACGCTCCAGGTCGTGGTCACCCCGCCGTGCGGGCGGATGT
>NZ_BAAALH010000002.1:1837215-1856463 GCF_039528175.1 Citricoccus alkalitolerans | reverse complement strand
TGACGTCCGCCCGCACGGCGGGGCATCTTGTCATGTGGGGCACGCTCGGCAACTCCACCACCGCCGGATAGGGTGAGCCCGTGGCCCACTACCATCTGGATCTCGCCCGTTCCGCCGCCCAGACCGAGCTGGCCAGCCGCTTGGCCGCCCTGCGGGAGGAATTCTCGCTGCCCACCGCTTTCCCGCCCGAGGTGCTGGCAGAGGCGGAGCAGGCAGCGGCGACCGTCATGGACCGCCTTCCGGCCAACGACCGGACCGAGCTGCCGTTGCTCACGATCGACCCGCCTGGCTCCACGGACCTGGACCAGGCCGTCCACCTGCAGCGCGGACACGGTACTCGCCCTCGCCCCGCTGAACCCGCTGGTTCGGACGGCTCCAGCGGCCGGTATGAAGGATTCACCGTCCACTACGCCATCGCCGATGTCCCGGCCTTCATCGCTCCAGGCGGCGCACTGGACGCCGAGACCCTGCGCCGAGGACAGACGGTCTACCTCCCGGACGGGCGGATCCCGCTGCACCCTGAGGTCATCAGTGAGGACACCGGCTCCTTGCTACCCGGCATGGACCGCGGCGCGTACCTGTGGACGCTCCGCCTGGACCGGGCCGGCGCCGTGGTCTCCACCACGGTGGAACGCGCCCGGGTGCGTAACCGGGAACAGCTCACCTATCTGGAGGCACAGCGACGGATCGACGCCGGTGGTGATCCTGACTCCACGCTGGCCCTCCTCAAGGAGGTCGGACTCCTGCGGGCCCGGCTGGAGACCGCCCGCGGCGGAGCGAGCCTGCGCTTGCCCGAGCAGGAGATCACGGCCACGCATCACGGCTACCAGGTCCTGACCGCCCCTGCGCTGGATGTGGAGGACTGGAACGCACAAATCTCGCTGATGACGGGCATCGCCGCAGCGCACATCATGCTCGGAGGCGGCGTGGGCATCCTGCGCACCATGCCTCCGGCCGACCCGGATGCGGAGTCGAGGTTCAGAGCCCGGACGCGCGCCCTCGGACATCCGTGGCCACAGGACCAGCCGTACGGCGAATACCTGCGGGAACTGGACACCACGCGACCCCAGGAGCTGGCCATCATGCATGCGGCCACGTCCCTGTTCCGAGGCGCCGGCTACACCGCCTTCGACGGCGACACGCCCGAGGTGACCGTCCAGTCCGCGATCGCATCCCCCTACGCCCACGCCACCGCTCCGCTGCGGCGGTTGGTGGACCGGTTCGTCCTGGCCACGTGCCTGGCCCTGGAGAACGGAGAGGACGTTCCCCTGGGTATCCGCGGCCTGCTGCCGAGCCTGCCCGCGGCCATGAAGGACTCATCCCTCGTGACGTCTCAGGCCACCAATGCCGCAGTGGACCTGGTGGAGGCGGCGTCCCTGCACGGGATGGAGGGCCAGGAGTTCGACGCCGTGGTCATCTCCGCGCCGAGCTCTGAGCAGGCGGAGAAGGCCCGCAGCCAGGGGCGTCTGCCCTGGGGCGAGATCCAGGTGGAACAGCCTCCGGTCCTGGCGCGCTTCGAAGGCCATGCGGAGGCCGGGCAGCGTATCCGGGCGGTGCTCGTCACCGCGGACATGGCCACCCGCACCGTACTGTTCCGGGTCGCCGGCCAGTCTCCCCCGCCTCAGCCCGCGGAGGCCCTGAGCGGGGTCCTCGCTTCGGAAGATCACGCGGACCCGGTAGACTGGCCTCATCAAGGATGACCGATCGCATTGTTCATCTGCGTTCACCTTCGTGATTTGACTCTCCGGATCCGGCACGCGCCCCTGAAGGGCCAGCCCGAATCCAGGGCCCATCCCCTCGATGCCGGCCTTGCACCTCCCGCGATCGGCTCCACCATGGACGCACGGCGTCCGGCCGATCCGTGCCGCCCCGCAGCTAGCCGAGCTAGCCGGAGCCAGGCGCCGGAGTGCACTGGAACCAGTGCCATCGCGCCGAACCGCCCTGCCTGAATGACGGGACCGACTTTTCCCCATGACTCCTGAACAGAAGATCGCCGCGGACAACGACATCGACACCGAGGACCTGGCCACCGCCGAGATCGAGACGATCGAGGTGGAGGACTCCATCGACATCGCCGAGGCCAACGAACCCGTGGCGGAGAAGACCTTCGCCGACTTCAAGGTCCGCTCGGACATGGTCGAGGCCCTCGCCGACAAGGGCATCACCCACCCCTTCCCCATCCAGGCCATGACCCTTCCGGTCGCCCTGGGCGGGCACGACATCATCGGCCAGGCCAAGACCGGCACGGGCAAGACCCTCGGCTTCGGCCTGCCGGCCCTGCAGCGTGTGGTGGGGCCGGGCGAGCCCGGTTTCGACCAACTCGACTCGCCCGGCGCTCCGCAGGCGCTGATCGTGGCACCGACTCGTGAGCTCGCCAACCAGGTCGCCCAGGACATCACGACCGCCGCCTCCAAGCGTTCCGTGCGCATCGCCACCATCTATGGCGGACGTGCCTACGAGCCCCAGATCGAGGAACTGCAGCGCGGGGTCGAGGTCGTCGTCGGCACCCCCGGCCGCCTCATCGACCTGATGCGCCAGCGTCACCTGAACCTCAAGCTCGTGAAGATCGTGGTGCTGGACGAGGCCGACGAGATGCTGGACCTGGGCTTCCTGCCGGATGTGGAGACGTTGCTCTCCGCCGTCCCGGAGGTCCGCCAGACCATGCTCTTCTCGGCCACCATGCCCGGTCCCGTGGTCGCCATGGCCCGCCGGTACATGACGCAGCCGACCCACATCCGCGCCGCGGACCCCGACGACGAGGGCATCACCAAGAAGGACATCCGCCAGCTGGTCTACCGCGCTCACCACATGGACAAGGACGAGCTCGTCGCCCGTGTCCTGCGCGCCGAGGGCCGCGGCAAGACCATCATCTTCACCCGCACCAAGCGCACCGCCGCGCGCGTCTCGGACGAACTGGCCAAGCGCGGCTTCGCCGCCGGTGCCATCCATGGCGACCTCGGCCAGGGTGCCCGCGAACAGGCCCTGCGTGCCTTCCGCGGAGACAAGGTCGACGTGCTGGTCGCCACCGACGTGGCCGCCCGCGGCATTGACGTGGACGATGTCACCCACGTGATCAACTTCCAGTGCCCTGAGGACGAGAAGACCTACCTGCACCGCGTGGGCCGCACTGGCCGTGCCGGCAACAAGGGCACCGCCGTGACCCTGGTCGACTGGGAGGACATGCCACGCTGGGGTCTGATCAACAAGGCCCTCGGACTGGACGTCCCGGAGCCGCCAGAGACCTATTCCTCCTCGAAGCACTTCTTCGAGGACCTGAACATCCCGAAGGGATCCAAGGGTCGCCTGCCCCGGGACCAGCGCACCAAGCTGGGCCTGGACGGGGAGACGATCGAGGACCTCGGCGGTCCGGGCGCGAAGTCGGACAGCCGCGGCGGCGACCGCGGCGGCCGTAGCGGACGGGGCCGTGCTGATCGCGAGGGCGGGCGCGACGGCGGCCGGTCCGGGCGCGGGGGACGCGGCGGCCGTGATGGTGGTCGCGAGGGCGGCCGGGGCCGTGGGCGCTCCGGCGAGGCCCGCGAGCGCTCGGGCGAGGACCGCAGGGAGCGCGCCCCGCGCGAGGGGGACCCGGGTGAGACGCACTCCGCGGGTGCGGGCCGGCGTCGTGGTACCGCAGACGCGTCCGGTTCGGCCACCGAGGGCGGCGCCACGCGCAGCCGCACGCGGAGCCGGTCCCGCACCCGCCGCAAGAACGGCAACGTGGTGCAGGGCGGCCCGGGTGGCGAGGCCACCGGCGGTCAGGCACCCTCCGGCGAGTGACCGGCACTCCACCGTGCGCGTGTCTGCCTACGCCGTCACCACAGCGCCGTGGCCGGTCCCGGCACCGTGACCGCTGTGGATGAGTTCTCGCCGGACGGCCCCAATCTGGTGGTGGGGGCGGAGAACCTCGAGTTCCTGCCCTCACTTCCGGACGGGGCCTTCACCCTGGTCTACCTGGATCCACCGTTCAACACGGGGCGGACCCAACGGCGCCAGCAGATGTCCATGGTCCGTGCCGCCGCGGAGGAGTCTGACCGGGTCGGCTTCGGCGGGCAGAGTTACAAGACCATCAAGGGCGCCCTGGCCTCCTACGATGACGCCTTCGCCGACTATTGGGAGTTCCTCGAGCCCCGGTTGCGCGAGGCCTGGCGGCTCCTGGCCGATGACGGCACCCTCTACCTGCACCTGGACTACCGGGAGGTGCACTACGCCAAGGTCATGCTGGACGCGATCTTCGGCCGGGAGTGCTTCCTCAACGAGATCATCTGGGCCTACGACTTCGGTGGGCGGTCCAAGCGCAGGTGGCCGAGCAAGCACGACACGATCCTGGTCTACGTCAAGGACCCGGACGGCTACTGGTTCGATTCTGAGGAGGTCGATCGGGAGCCGTACATGGCACCAGGGCTCGTGACCCCGGAGAAGGTCGCCCGTGGCAAGCTGCCCACCGATGTCTGGTGGCACACCATCGTCTCCCCCACCGGCAAGGAGAAGACCGGCTATCCGACCCAGAAGCCGCTGGGTCTGCTCAAGCGGATGGTGGCGGCGTCGACCCGACGGGACGACTGGGTGCTCGACTTCTTCGCCGGCTCCGGCACGCTCGGCGCCGCCGCGGCCGCACTCCAGCGTCGATTCGTGCTCGTGGACCAGAACCCCGAGGCCCTCGAGGTCATGCGCCACCGGCTGGCCGAGCACCTCTGAGCACGGCTGAGCACCCGGGACAGCCCGTGAGCCTGGGCCTGTCAGAATGGCATGATGGCCGATCCAGACGCATTCCACCCCACCCGCCGGAGCCTCCAACTGAGTGTGAGCGGTGAACAGGCCCGGATTCTCCCGGACGAGCACGACGACGGCTGGGTGCTCGAGATCGGCGGGGCCGTCCAGTCCCATGTCGATCTGCATGACCCCACCCGGATCCGCTATGAGTACCTGCGCCGGGTGGCCAACGTCCTCGACGCGGGCTGGCCGGTCCACCGGCCCCTCCGCATCCTCCACCTGGGCGCGGGCGCACTCACCCTCCCGCGGTACGTCCAGCTGACGCGTCCCGGCTCCGTCCAGACGGTGGTGGACCTCGACCGCGAGGTGCCGACGCTGGTCTGCTCCGTCCTGCCCCTGCCGGAGGGGACGGACCTGACCGTGGTCATCGGAGACGCCCGTGCCGAGCTCGCCCGTCTGGAGGGCCAAGAGTTCGATGCCGTCGTCCTGGACATCCACACTTCCGTGGACGCCGCCGTACATCTCACGGGCAGCGAGTTCTACGGCGAGCTGCTGGGCCATCTGGCTGAATCCGGAGTGGTGCTGGTGAACATCGGGGATGACACGGGCCTGAGGTTCCTGGCGCGGCAGGCAAGGGCCCTGGAGGGCGCCGCCGCCGGAGCGGGCCTCACCGGCACCTGGACCTTGGCCGATGCGACGATGCTGGACCGCCTGCAAGCCGGCAACGCGGTCCTCGCTGCCGGCAGCGCTCTCGACGGTCAGGACCAGGCGGGACTTCACACCCGGCTGCTGGCGGCCGGTCCGCATCCGGCAGCGGTGCTAGCCCCGGAGCAGACGGCGGCCTTCGCGGCCCGGATCGGCTAGATCGCAGGTATAGCCAGAGTCGAAGACAGGGCCCACGGGCCACGTCACGGCCGGATGGCCTCTGTGCCCGTGGCCTGCTCCACCAGTCGGGCGACCACCTCGTCGGGAGTCGTGTTCTCACCGATCCGATTGGGCTTGCCGGCACCGTGGTAATCGGAGGAGCCGGTGATGAAGAGGTCGTGCTCCAGGGCGAGGAGCCTCAGTGTTCGCCGGGCATCGTCCGGGTTGTCCCGGTGGAAGACCTCGATGCCGGCCAGTCCGGCGTCGATCATCTCCCGGAACAGCTCCATGCCGATGACGCGACCGCGCATGGAAGCCATGGGGTGGGCGAAGACCGGCACGCCTCCGGCCTCGAGCACGAGACGGACGGCGTCCACCGGGTCCGGGGCGTAGTGGCCCACATAGTAGGGCGAGCGCGGGGTGAGGATGGAGGTGAAGGCGGCAGACCGGTCCCGGATCACGCCCGCGGTGACCAGGGCGTCGGCGATATGCGGTCGGCCGATCGTAGCGTCCGGGGTGGCGTGGGCCAGCACCATCTCCCACGTGATGGGATAGTCCTCCCCCAGCCGCTTGACCATGCGCTGGGCCCGCATGAGCCGGGACGTCCGGGCCCGGCCGATCTCCTCCATGAGACCGGGCGCCAGCGGATCGTGCAGGTAGGAGAGCAGATGCACACTGATCCCGGTGTCCGAGACGCAGGAGACCTCCATGCCGGGAATGAACGTCAGGCCCGTCTCCACGGCGGCCTGGGCGGCCTCGGCCCAGCCGGCGGTGGTGTCATGGTCGGTCAGGGCCAGGCCGGTGAGGCCGGCCCCGGCGGCAGCCCGCACCACATCGGCGGGCGGTTCGGTGCCATCCGAGACGTGGGAGTGTGTGTGCAGGTCGAACGGCATGACCCCCAGACTAGCCAACGGCCCCGGGCTGGCGGGGGAGGATGCGGCGATGAGTGGAATGATGGAAACCATGAACGATGAAACACCCCGGCCCACCGACCAGACCGCGCCCGCCGACCAGCCCGGAGCCGCAGCCGACCAGCCCGTAGAAGACCGCGTGAACAACCGGTCCCAGAAGCCGACCTCGGATGCGTTCAAACGGTTCATGGGCTCGAACTGGGCCCCTGCCGAGATCAGGCAGGACCTGCCGGATGCCTCGGCCCCGTTCGCCGCGCGGCGCCGCAAGGCCCTGTCTGAGCAGTTCGAGGGCGAGCGGCTCGTCATCCCGGCGGGAGCGCTCAAGGTCCGCTCCAATGACACCGACTACCGTTTCCGCGCCCACTCGGCCTTCGCCCACCTGACCGGCTTGGGCGTTGACCATGAGCCGGATGCCACGCTCGTTCTGGAGCCGGTTGATCACGGCGCCGGTGACCACGGGGGACACCATGAGGCCACCCTGTATTTCCGTCCCATGGCCGGCCGCGACTCCGAGGAGTTCTACTCCAACGCCCGCACCGGTGAGTTCTGGATCGGCACCCGTCCCACGCTCGGCGGTTTGCAGGCCCGCACCGGGATCCGCACCGCCGACCTGTCCGGGCTGGAGGTCGCCGTCACCAAGAATGCCGGTGCCGTGGAGATCGGCGGGGTCCGCATCCGCCTGCTGCGCGGCTCGGACCTGGACGTCGAGGCCCTGGTGGATACCTCCCGTATCAACACCGGGGTGGACCTGGAGGTCTCGGACGGCCTGGACGCCCAGCTCACTGAGTTCCTCTCCGAGCTGCGCCTGGTCAAGGACGGCTGGGAGATCGAGGAGTTGCGCGGCTCCGTGGCAGCCACCATCGCCGGCTTCGAGGACATCGTCCGGGTCCTGCCCGCCGCCCGCGGCCATGAACGCGGCGAGAGGATCGTGGAGGGCGCGTTCTTCTCCCGTGCTCGGCTCGAGGGCAACGACCTCGGCTATGACACCATCGCGGCGTCCGGCAACAACGCCACCGTGCTGCACTGGATCCGCAACAACGGCGAGGTGCGCTCCGGGGACCTGATCCTCGTGGACGCCGGCGTGGAGGCTGATTCCCTCTACACGGCCGACATCACCCGCACCCTGCCGGTCGACGGCACGTTCTCGCCGGTCCAGCGCACCATCTACCAGGCCGTACTCGATTCCGCCGATGCCGCCTTCGCCGCGGTGAAGCCTGGCCTGAGGTTCCGGGACATCCACACCACCGCCATGCAGGTGCTGGCCGAGCGACTGCACGAGTGGGGACTGCTGCCGGTCTCCGTGGACGAGGCCCTCTCACCCGAGGGCCAACAGCACCGCCGGTGGATGCCGCACGGCACCAGCCACCACCTGGGACTCGACGTGCACGACTGTGCCCAGGCCAAGCGCGAGCTCTACCTGGACGCCGAGATCGTTCCGGGCATGGTCTTCACCATCGAGCCCGGCCTGTACTTCAAGAACGAGGACCTGGCGGTGCCGGAGGAGTACCGCGGCATCGGCGTGCGCATCGAGGACGACGTCTACGTCACGGACGAGGGCGCCGAGAACCTCTCTGCCGCCCTGCCGCGGACCCCCGATGACGTCGAGGCATGGATGGCCCGGCTCCTCGGCTGACGGTGGTCGACTGGCGGCCGGCCGACGGGCCCCTGATCCGTCAGTCGCGCCGCTCGGCCTCGTCTTGGGTGGTCTCCGGCCGACCGGCCTCGGGCTGGTCCCCGGCCGCCCGGCGTCCATAGGCCGGCCGTTCGAAGGCGCCCGCCTCGCTCGTACCGGGTTCGCCCGGACCGGTCTCGCCCGGTGCCCCGGTGGTGTTCTGGGGCTGTTCCGCGGACCCGGCGCCCGGTGCCCCGGTGGTGTTCTGGGGCTGTTCCGCGGACCCGGCGCCCGATGTCGGACGGTCACCGGCCGCTGTCAGTGCGCCCTCTCCGTCGACGGGACGGCTGGGATCGGAACGGCGGCCGGAGCCACCGGCACGGCCCTTGCGGCCGGACTCCTGCTGGTCCTGCTGGCCGTATGACGGGGTCTCGAAGGATGCCGCGGCCTGGTCTCCCGGAGCGTTCTTGGCGGCGTTCTCGCTGAGGATGCGTTCCTGGACGACCTTCGCCTCGTCCTCCGGCAGCCGCACCCCGTACTGGGGGCGGCCATCCGGCAGGTCCGGGAAGATGCCGTTGCGGGAGGGCGCTTCGGTTTGGGGTGCCGGCGGCACCGGCGCGGTGCCTGCGGAGTGGGAGGCCGGCGTCGGGCCCTGGTGGCCCGTGGGTCCCGGGGCGGGATTCTGATGTGCCGGCGATGGGCTGGCTGGAGATGTGCCGGCCGGAGGCTGCGGGGAGGCGGACTGGTTGGCCGGCGGCGCGGGGGTGTGCGCTGAGGGTGCCGGGGCCTGGGCTGGGCGGTCCAGCAGTTGCTTGGCCTGGTGCGCCGTCTCGAAATCGCAGACCACGTCGAAGTTGGAGGGAACCAGCTGTTGGACCGAGTTCACGCCACGGCCCTTGCGCAGCGCGTGTCCGATCACGCCGAAGAGCACCCAGATGGCCACGCCGAGACCCACCGTGTACAGGATCTGGAACCCGGATCCGGAGGGGTCGATCAGGGTCATCAGAATGCCGAGCATCGCACCGAAGAACGCACCCTGGATGGCCGAGCGCAGGGCCACGGACGGGTACGTCAGGCGGTTGCGGATCCGCTCGACGGTGCGCAGGTCGGTGCCGACGACCGATACCGTGCGGACATCGAACTCCTGCTCGGCCAGTCGGTCCACGACCTTGCGGGCCTCGGCGTGGGTGGGAAAGGACGCCAACACCTCACCGCGGGGCAGGCCGCTGACCGAGGGGTCGGAGGACGTGGGACCGAAGAGCATGGACATGGGCTCCATTGTGCCGCTCGTGCCGGTGCGGGTCATCATGGCATCCGGGTTCTCCGCCACCGGCGTAAGGAGACGTGAGAAACCGTGGCCGGGCGGGAGGGTCCATGGCCCCGTCCGGCCGACTAGGCTGGATGGGTGAATGTCCCGAAGATCTTCGTCGCCCGCCTGCTGGGCCTGGACGTGTTCGACCCCCTGGGCGACCGTCTGGGCCGCATGCGTGATGCCGTCGTCACGGAACGCGGACCGGGCCAGCCGCCGGTCGCCGTCGGGATCGTCATCGAGGTTCCGGGCAAGAAGCGCGTGTTCGTGCCGATGACCCGGGTGACCTCTATGGGCGCCGGACAGATCATCACCACCGGCCTGATCAACCTGCGCCGCTTCGAGCGGCGCGGTGCCGAGCTGATGGTGGCGGCCGACCTCTTCGACCGCCGAGTCACCCTCGCCGACGGTACCGGGCAAGCCGTGCTCGAGGATCTGGGCCTGGAACAGCAGCGCAACGGTGACTGGCTGGTCAGCGACCTCTATGTCCGGCGGCATGCCGGCCGGAGCGCCTTCGGCCGCGTCCGGGGTGAGCACCTGCTGGTGGGGTGGGGAGAGGCCCGCTGGGCTGCCCGCGAGGAACCCCAGGGTGCGTCCAGCTTCGTGGCCGCCCACGAAGACCTCAAGGCCGCGGACCTCGCCGATGTCCTGCACGAGATGACCACGAAACGCCGCGTCGAGGTGGCCACCGAGTTGCAGGACGGGCGGCTGGCGGACGTGCTCCAGGAGCTCCCGGACGACGACCAGGTGGAGATCATCTCCAACCTGGACATCGAGCGCGCCGCCGACGTGCTCGAGGAGATGGACCCGGACGACGCCGCGGACCTCCTCCACGAGCTCTCGGACTCCCAGCAGGAACTGCTGCTGGAGCTCATGGAGCCCGAGGACGCAGACGATGTCCGCCGTCTGATGGAGTACGAGGAGAACACCGCCGGGTCGGTCATGACGCCGGTCCCCGTCATCATGCCGCCGGAGGCCACGGTGGCCGAGGCCCTGGCGAACATCCGCCAGCAGGAGTTCACCCCGGCCATGGCGTCGCTGGTGATCGTGGCCCGCCCACCCCTGGAGACCCCCACGGGCCGCTACCTCGGCGTGGTGCATTTCCAGCGCCTGTTGCGGTATCCGCCGCCGGAGCCGCTGGGGAACATCCTGGACAAGGACCTCGAGCCGGTCTCCGACCTCATGCCGCTGCCAGCCGTGACCCGTGAACTGGCCACCTACAACCTGACCTGCATCCCGGTGGTCAACGAGCACCACCGGGTGGTCGGTGCCGTCACCGTGGACGACGTTTTGGACCACCTGCTGCCCGACGACTGGCGCAGCATGGACGATGCTGAGGAGGTGTCCTGATGGCGGACAAGATCCCCGAGACCACCGGCCCGCGCCGTACCGGGCTCGACACGCCGTTGGGCGCGCGAGGACGCCGCTGGCCCCGGCTGAGCCCCAACCCGGATGCGTTCGGCGAGGCCACGGAGGGATTCGCCCGGTTCATGGGGACACCCCAGTTCCTGCTGTGGATGACCATCTTCTGCGCCGTCTGGCTCGGTTGGAACACTTTCGCACCGGAGATGTGGCGCTTCGACTCCGCCGCCATCGGCTTCACCGCCCTGACCCTGGTGCTGTCCCTGCAGGCCTCCTATGCCGCTCCCCTGCTGCTGCTGGCGCAGAACCGCCAGGACGACCGGGACAAGGTTTCGCTGCGGGAGGACCGCAACCGCGCCGAACGCAACCTCGCGGACACCGAATACCTGACGCGTGAGCTGGCCGGCCTGCGCATCGCGCTGCAGGACGTGGCCACCCGTGACTTCGTGCGCTCGGAGATGCGTGATGCCGTCGCCGAGATCACCGAGGAGCTCAAGGACGAGGTGCGCGAGAAGATGCGTGCCGAGATCCTCGCCGAGATGGACCAGAATCCCGACGCCGGCCCGGCACCGAAGCCGTCCGGGTCCAGCCCCCGGAAGCACAAGAAGAAGAACCGGCCCAGCCGCGAAGCCCGCGAACGCATCGAGGGCGACGAGGACGGCCCCCAGACCACCACGTTGGCCATCATGGCCGCCGAGGAGGCTGATCAGCCTGCCGCGGCTGGCCTCGCCGACTCGCAGGACGACCCCAAGGACACCCCCTCCGTATGACCGACACCCCCGGCGCCCCAGGCGCCTTCGAAGCAACCAGTACCTTCGACGCATCTGGTACCTTCGACACCCCCGCATTGACCACGGACCTGGAACGGTCCGCATGGGTCCGGCTCGGCTCGGTCCTGGACCCGGAGATCCGGCGTCCGGTCACCGAGCTGGGCATGGTCGCCTCGATCACCGAGTCAGCTGGGCCAGGAGAGTCACGAACCGGCACCACCGGCACCGGCCATCTCACCATCGGCATCCGCCTGACCATCGCCGGCTGCCCCCTACGGGACACCATCACGCAGGACGTGGAGCAGGCCCTGGAGGGGCTGGACGGCTGCACGGGCGTCGAGGTCGTCATGGCCGTCATGACCGCCGAGCAGCGTGCCAGGCTCAAGGAACTGCTGACCTCTGGCCGCCCCAAGAACCAGTTCGAGAAGGGCTCGCTGGCCCGGGTCTACGCGGTCGCCTCCGGCAAGGGCGGCGTCGGCAAGTCCACCGTCACGGCCAACCTCGCCACCGCTCTGGCGGACCGGGGTCTGTCCGTCGGGCTGGTGGACGCTGACATCCATGGCTTCTCCATCCCGGGCCTGCTCGGCACCACTGCCAAGCCGACCCGGGTGGACGAGATGATCCTGCCGCCGGTGGCCCAGGGCGTGAAGGTCATCTCAATCGGCATGTTCCTCGACGCCGACCGGCCGGTCGCCTGGCGCGGGCCCATGTTGCACCGGGCCCTCGAGCAGTTCGTCACGGACGTCTACTGGGGCGACCTCGACGTCCTCTTGGTCGACCTGCCGCCGGGCACCGGAGACATCGCGATCTCTGCCGCCCAGCTGCTGCCGACCTCCGAGCTGCTCATCGTGACCACACCCCAGCAGGCGGCGGCACAGGTCGCGGCCCGGGCGGGTGAGCTCGCGGAACAGACGGGCCAGCAGGTCGCCGGTGTCATCGAGAACATGGCGGCCATGACGCTGCCGGACGGCACCGTACTGGATCTCTTCGGTTCCGGCGGTGGCCAGACCGTCGCGCAGCGGCTCACCGGCTCCCTCGGTCATGCGGTGCCACTGCTGGGCTCGGTCCCGTTGGACCCTCTGTTGCGCGAGGACGGCGATGGCGGCACCCCGGTGGTCCTGGAACATCCGGAGTCCGCGGCGGGGACGGAGCTGCGGCGCATCGCAGGTTCCCTGGCCGTGCGACCGCGCGGCCTCTCGGGCCTGAAGCTGCCGGTCACACCGCGGGACTGATCGGGTCTCCCACACGACCTGGATACCTGGCGACTTCGTCCCGGCTATGAGGCGTGGGCTTACGTGGCGTCGAGGTCGAAGGGAGCCGGTTCGCGCGGAGTAGCCGGAGCATCGGCGCGTTCGTCGTCACCGGCACCCGCACGTCCGGTGGAGTGGGGCGTCGAACGGCTGGAGTTCTTGCCGAAGAACAGGGCGCGGGGATCCATGTCCTTGAGGTCCTCGCGCAGCTCGTCTCGCTGGGATCGCACGGAGTCGATTTCGCCCCGGAACCCGCTCCGTGCCCCCGTGCTGGGTCCACCGGATGGCCCGGAGGCGCCGGCCGCGCCTGAGCCCGAGGCATCCCCGTCCACGGGGTCTGCGAGGGCGTCCTTGATGATGCGGCGAGGGTCGTACTGGCGGGGGTCGTACTTCTTCCAGTCGATCTCGTCGAAGTCGGTGCCTGTCTCTTCCCTGAACTGGGTCTTGGCGCCCTCGGCCATGCGCCGCAGGTTGCGGATCCATTCGGTGAGTTTCCGCGCATACTCGGGGAGCTTCTCCGGTCCGAGGATGAGCACGGCCAGCAGGGCCAGGATGATCAGCTCAGCGCCGTTGATACCGAAGGTCACAAGTCCTCAGCCTACCCGAGCGCCAGGACGGCAGCGGAGATGGTCAGACCGTCCGTCCTCTACTCGTCCGCCGTCTGGCCGTGCCTGGCTCGGCAGCGGTCATCGGGTGCCCTCCTCATGCTCGTCCATCCAGGGCAGGAGTCGTTCGAACCCCCGGGCCAGACGGTCCGAAGGCCGTTCGGGCGCTGTCCCCGACTGGACGCGGGACTGCTCCGAGATGACCACGAGGGTCATCACGCGCTCTGCGCGGTCCACCGGCAGGTCTGAATTCACCGTATAGGAGGCATTCGCGGTCTGCGCCGTGGCCGTCCATGTGCCGTCTCCCAGATCGAGGACAGACATCTCCACGCCGACAGGCAGCTCGTGCGTCTCCCCGGTCGCGGCCACCGTGGCGGCCAGGGCTGCGGCGCGGAGATCCGCGTTCGCCAGTGGACAGCCCGGGATCCCGGCATCCTCGCCCAGCCAGCGGCACTCGTGCAGCACCAGTGAGGCCTCCTCACTCTGGAGCGACATGACCACCTCAGCGGTGTCCTCCTCGACGATCCAACCCGTGGATTCGTGGCGCAGTCCCAGTCCGTTCAGAGACGGCACGTTCCACCCCAGTCGCCGCAGGTCGGTGACCTTTTCCGGAGTCAGCGCCATGGCCCGGTCCAGTGAGGCTCCGGCGGAGGCCTTTCCCTCGGCCGGATCGACGGATCCCGGCGGCGGCGGGAGCGAGGGGGCCAGCGCCGGTCCGCCGATGCCGGCCGGTGACAGCACCGCGGGACCGCTGGAGTCGTCGGTGGTGCCAGCGCCGGGGTCGTCGTTCTCGGAGCCGGCGGCACCGGTGCTCCCGGCGTTCGGCGACGCGGACGGCGCAGGTGACGCGCCGGCGTCGGGAGCCGCCGTGGAGGAGTTCACGGAGGCGGACGGGAGGAGGAGGTTCTCCCCGGTCTCCGGACCGGCGACGGCCTGCGGATCCCCCGCGATCCAGGCGGTGGACAGCACTGCCACGGCAGCCAGGCCGATGGTCCCCAGTCCCATGACCACCTTCCACCCGGCCACGCCCTGGCGTTCTTCCAGCACGGGCGGTACAGCAGGACGGGACCCGGTGGCCGGCCCCCCGGCGGGCGACGGCAAGGTGAAGGACGAACGTGGAACCGTCCATTGCGATGCCGGCGAGGGCAGATCGGACGGATACGACGGAGAAGGCGGGTACGACGGGTTCGTTGAGGAAGCAGCAGGCGGGGACGACAAGGAGGAGGCTGCTTGCAGGATGCGTTCGCGCTGCTCCACTTCATGACGGCATGCGGCACACTGCTCGAGATGGAGGGCGATCCGCTCGCGGGCAGCCGGAGAGAGCGCATCCTCCACATAGGAGTCGAATCGCGCCCGGGGGTGGAAGACCGCCATCAGCGCGGGCCCTTCCCTCCGGAGGTATGTGCGGGGAGCGGCACGAAGGGGGTGGTGCAGTTGGGAATGATCACTGCAGTCGACTCCTTTCCGTACCCATCCAGTCTGGCCTCTTTTGCTGTGAGGAGCCTGAGCATGGGAGCGTGTCGCTTGGATCGCCGTAGACTGGACTGCCGGTCGGCACCCCCGACTCCCCGCCGCACGAGAGAATCGAGCACGCCCCATGAAGGCCCTGAGCCCCCACCAGACGGACAAGCATGCCAGCTGGGCATTCGCGGAGTCCCGTCCGGCCGAGGACGACGTGCTCCTGCGGGCCCGGGAACGGTCCTCCGACCTGGGGATCGTGCCGGTCACCGAGGGCACTGCCGCCCTGCTGACCGTCTTGGCCGCCACCCGCTCTCCCTCGACCCTGGTGGAGATCGGCACCGGTGCCGGTGTATCCGGCATCGCCCTGATGCGCGGTCTCACCCGGGACGCCATGCTGACCACCATCGATCCCGATGCCGAGGCCCTGCGCGCGGCCCGCGAGGGGTTTGCCGAAGGCGGGTTCCCCGCCAACCGCACCCGCATGATCACGGGCCGGGCCCGCACCGTGGTCCCACGGCTCAACAGCAAGGCCTACGATCTGGTATTCCTCGATGCGGACAAGGCCTCGCTGGTCTTCCACGTGGAGCAGGCCGCCCGGCTGCTGCGCCCCGGAGGTCTGCTGGTCGTCAACGACGCCCTCGATGAGGATCGGGTCCCCAAGCCCGCCGTCCGCGAGGCATCTACCGTGGCCGCCCGGGAGGCCGGCAAGCTGCTGCGGGATGAGGAGACCTGGCATTCCGCGCTGGTCCCCACCGGGTCTGGCGTTCTGTTGGCCGTGCGCCGCTGAACGTGCAGTTCGCCGTGTGCCGCTGAACGCCCCGGCCACCTCCTGAATCCCCTGGCCGCCGCCCCGACCCGCGGCACGCGTCCCTCACGTCTCGGCCCATCCATTCCCGGCTCCCGTCCGGGCAGGGGGAAGCCCCCGGGTCCACCGCCTTCGAGCTGTGGATCCGGGGGCTTCCTGGTACTGGACGTACAACGCCGGTCAGGGAAGTCAGGCGTCGGTGACGCCGACGAGGCACTCCCTGAGCGCGTTCGCCTCGTCCTTGTTGAGTTCAAGCACCAGGCGACCGCCGCCGTCGATCGGCACGCGCATGATCAGGCTCCGGCCCTCCTTGGTCACTTCCATGGGACCATCCCCGGTACGAGGCTTCATGGCTGCCATCTGTGTTCCCTTCTCGATGCGGTCCCCCTCGTCACAGCGAGGCCGCAAGACTATACGTGCGGCCGTCAGGGCTAAGGCATCCCCTGGCGGCCCGCGGAGCGCTTGACACCCCTATTATTCCGGATTCGGCGCGGTGCCGCTAATCACACGACGTCATCTGCACTTTCGCCGGGTATTCTCCCCGCCCGCTGACGCAGGCGCGCGATCTCCGCATCCCGCTCGGCCAGGGCCCCGGACAGTGTCTCGAGCACCTCGTCGACCTGGTCCATGCGGTATCCGCGCAGCCCCGGCGAAAAACGCAATGCGTCCACGTCGCCCGCCTCCGGGACCGGAGGCAGCAGGACGGGCGGCAAGGCACGCACGGGCTCGGACAGCGGCGCGGCGAACCCGGTCCTGCCCGCAACGGCCAGGGCGAGGAGACCCACCATCACGACGGCGGCCACGAGGACCAGCACCAGAAACACGTTCACTGGGGGTCACCCGCCGCAAACCCGTGGTCCGCCGTGAGCCGCTGGTGGTCCGGGTCCCAGCCCTCCCGATCGGGCCAGCGCCCGCCCGCTACGGTGTTGAGCACCAGGTCCACGGCTTCCTCCGGGGAGTCGGCCAGCTGGAGCAGGCTCACGTCGGCGGGATTCACCATGCCGCGCTCGACCAGGCTGTCCCTGATCCAGCCCACCAACGGGCCCCAGAAGGTTCTCCCCAGCAACACCACCGGAAAGGCGGTGACCTTCCCGGTCTGGACCAGGGTGAGGGCCTCGAACAGCTCGTCCAGGGTGCCCAGCCCGCCGGGGACCACCACGAATCCCTGGGAGTACTTCAGGAACATCACCTTGCGCACGAAGAAGTACCGGAAGTCGACGCCGAGGTCGACCCAGTCGTTCATGCCCTGCTCATGGGGCAACTCGATGCCCAGGCCGACCGACAGCCCACCGGCCTCCTTGGCCCCTCGGTTGGCCGCCTCCATGGCCCCGGGCCCTCCTCCGGTGACAACGCCGAAACCGGCCTCGGCCAGTCGGCGCCCCACCTCGCGGGCCTGCTCGTACTCGGCCGCGCCCGGACCGGTGCGCGCGGACCCGAACACGGAGATCGCGGGCCCGAGGTCCGCCAGGGCACCGAAGCCCTCGACGAACTCGCCCTGGATGCGCAGCACCCGCCACGCGTCCGTGGTGGTGGACTGCCGCTCCGATGATCGGGGGTCGTCGGAACGGAGCAGCAATTGGTCGAAGGTCGGACCGGCGGCGGCAGCACCGCGCAGGGTTTGGGGGCCGCGCCGGATGCGCGGGGCGGAGGCTCCCGCATCGCCATGATGTGACATGGGTTCAGCCTATCGCCGCGCCGGGATCCACGACATCGGGCCGAATCGCGCAAGAAGTGTTTCAGAAAGGCAACGATTGGATTAAAAGCGCCCTGACGACCACCTCTTGATGATCTGGCCTGAGCTCGTCCTATAGTCTCTCCCCTATGACGCAGAGCACACCGGCCCCGACGGATCCCCCCGCCGTCGACTCCACCGCGAGGCGACCCCTCGTTGAGCTTGACAACGTCAATAAACACTTCGGTTCGTTCCAGGCTCTGAAGGACATCAACCTCACCATCCCCGAGGGGCAGGTGGCCATCGTCATCGGCCCCTCCGGTTCCGGCAAATCAACGCTCTGCCGCACCATCAACCGCCTCGAGACCATCGATGAGGGCGGCACCATCCGCATCGATGGAAAGCCTCTCCCAGCGGAGGGCAGGGGCCTCGCCCAGCTACGTGCCGACGTCGGAATGGTGTTCCAGTCCTTCAATCTCTTCGCCCACAAGTCGATTGTGGAGAACGTGACCCTGGGGCCGATCAAGGTCAAGGGTGTCAAGAAGTCCCAGGCCAACGACGAGGCCATGGCCCTGCTGGAACGCGTCGGGGTCGCGCAGCAGGCCAAGAAGATGCCCGCCCAGCTCTCCGGCGGCCAGCAGCAGCGCGTCGCCATCGCCCGGGCGCTGGCCATGAAACCCAAGGTGATGCTCTTCGACGAGCCGACGTCCGCCCTGGATCCCGAGATGGTCCAGGAGGTACTGGACGTCATGGTCCAGCTGGCCCACGAGGGCATGACCATGGTCGTAGTCACCCACGAGATGGGCTTCGCCCGCAAGGCTGGCGACCGCGTCATCTTCATGGACGAGGGCGCCATCCTCGAGGACACCGATCCGGAATCCTTCTTCATGAATCCGCAGCATCCCCGGGCCAAGGACTTCCTCGGGAAGATCCTCACCCACTGACCAACACCGTCACCACATCATCACCCGCATCACCGCACCCATCATCAGTACCGCCTCTGGAGGAACAATGCGCAAGAATCTCCTTTCCACCGCCGCCATCGCCGCGTCGGCCGCCCTCGTCCTGTCCGCCTGCTCGCCGTCCTCCACGGAGGAGGGTGGCGAGGCCGGCGGCAGTGAGACCGCAGGTGGCGGCGACTCCGTCCGCATCGGCATCAAGTTCGACCAGCCGGGTCTCGGCTTCCGCGAGGGCAACAGCGATCCGACTGGATTCGACGTGGACGTGGCCAAGTACGTGGCCACCGAGCTGGGCTACACCGAGGACCAGATCGAATGGGTCCAGACCCCCTCGGCCAACCGGGAGAACGCCTTGGAGGGCGGTGAGGTCGACATGATCTTCGCGACCTACTCGATCACCGACGAGCGCGCCGAGCGCGTGGGCTTCGCCGGACCGTACTTCGTGGCCGGCCAGGACCTGTTGGTCCGCGCCGACGACACCGAGATCACCGGCCCAGAGGACCTGGAGGGCAAGAACCTGTGCTCGGTCACCGGCTCCACCTCTGCCCAGACCATCCAGGACGAGTACGCCGAGGGCGTGGAACTGGTGGAGCAGGGCGGCTACGCCGAGTGCGTGACCTACCTCGAGTCCGGCCAGGTGGACGCCGTCACCACCGACGACATCATCCTCGCCGGCCTCGCCGCGACCCCGGAGAACTCCGACAAGTTCAAGGTCGTGGGCAACACCTTCACCGTGGAGCGCTACGGCGTGGGCATCCCGCAGGGTTCCGAGGAGTGCCAGGCCATCAACGACGCCATCACCAAGATGAAGGACGAGGGCGCCTGGGAAGAGGCCCTGACCGCCAACACCGAGGGCACCGGGTACACACCGGACGAGGAGTTGAACAATGGCCCCGAGGCGGAGCTGGAATCCTGCGACGCCTGATCACCACCCTTTGATCACCACCATCGCACCGTG
>NZ_BAAALH010000002.1:1765234-1837198 GCF_039528175.1 Citricoccus alkalitolerans | reverse complement strand
CCACCGCCGTCCTCCTCCGGCCACACCTCCGGCCACGGCCCCGGTAACCCCCAGCCGGCGGCCACTGACACAGGAAGCTCATGAACGGATTCCTCGAACTCTTCGCCGACTACGACGTCCTCGGCGCCTTCTGGATGAACGTCCGACTGACGTTCCTGGCGGCCATCGGCTCCTTCGTGCTCGGCACCATCCTGGCCGTCTTCAGGATCTCTCCCGTCGGCTCCCTCCGGAGCATCGGCACGGCCTACGTGAACACGGTCCGCAACACCCCGTTGACCATCATCATGGTGCTCGGTGTGCTGGCCGTATGGGGTCAGCTGCAGATCACGTTCTCCTCGAATTTCGATCTGAACTTCTTCACCTACGCCGTGATCTCCTTGACCCTCTACCACGCGGCGTTCGTGTGCGAGGCGATCCGCTCGGGCGTCAACACGGTGCCCCTCGGCCAGGCCGAGGCCGCGCGGGCGATCGGGCTCAGCTTCCTGCCCGCCGCCCGCCTGGTGGTGCTCCCCCAGGCTCTGCGCGGTGCGATCACGCCGCTCGGCAACACGCTCATCGCCCTCACCAAGAACACCACGGTGGCCGCGGCGGCCTCCGTGGCCGAGGCATCCGGGCTGATGAGGACCATGATCGAATTCAACCCGGACCTGATGATCTACATCTTCCTCACCATCGCGATCGGATTCTGCATCATCGTGATTCCCATGGGCATCCTGACAACCTGGCTCTCCGACAAATTGGCGGTGGCCCGATGAAGGCACAGGCCTCCGTCCTCTTCGACGCCCCGGGGCCTCGGGCCCGGCGCAACATCCTGATCTCCAATGCGATCGCCCTCGCCGCCGTCTTGGTCGTGGTCGTCCTCGTGTTGATGCAACTGGACCGGCAGGGTCAGCTGGCCCCTGCCCAGTGGACCAATGCACTGAACGCCAACGCCTGGACCAACTATTACCTCCCGGGCCTGCAGTTCACCCTGCAGGCCTCCGGCATCGCCGTGGTCACGGCGCTGGTGTTCGGGCTGGTCTTCGGCTTCCTGCGGTTGGCGCCGTTTGCCATCATCCGTGGGATCTCGGGGGTCATCGTCGAATTCTTCCGCGCCGTTCCGGTGCTGGTGATGATGTTCTTCCTGTACTTCTTCTTCTCCCGCGTGGTCGCGCCCACCGGCTTCATCGCCTCCTCGGACGCCGCCTACTACGGTGTGATCGTGGGCCTGACGCTGTACAACGGGGCCGTGATCGCCGAGTTGGTCCGCTCAGGTGTGAGGTCCCTGCCCAAGGGCCAGCGTGAGGCGGCGGCTGCTGTCGGCATGACGAACAACCAGTCGTTGCGGCTCGTGGAGGTGCCGCAGGCGCTGACCGCCATGCTGCCGTCCCTGCTCAGCCAGTTCGTGGTCATCCTCAAGGACTCCGCCCTGGGCTACCTGATCGGCTTCTACGAGCTGCTGCAGTATTCCCGCCAGCTGGGCTCCGGATACTCGAACATCCTGCAGACGCTGGTGGTGGCGGCGCTGATCTTCATCGTCATCAACTTCATCCTGACCTGGCTGGCGACGAAGCTGGCCGGCACCCTCTCCTCCCGTACCGGTGGGGACACGGCCCCGGCCACCTCCACCACCATGGTGTCCACCATCGAGGTCGCCAAGTAGGTCTTGCCGGCAGGCAAGTCTGGCCGATAGGTCCAGCTGCCGGTTCGGTATCCGCTCCGCAGCAGGTCAGGACGACGCGGATGCCGGGCCGGCATCCGGCACCAGCCACCGGCGCAGGGCGGCCAGGCAGTCGCGGATGGCGCCAGCGGTGACATGCTCGTCGTCCGTGTGGGCCAGCAGGGCGTTCCCGGGGCCGAAGTTCACGGCCGGCACCCCGAGCTCGGAGAACCGGGCGACGTCCGTCCAGCCATACTTCGGCATCGGCGTTCCCCCCACCGCCGCCACGAAGGCGGCGGCGGCCGGACGGTCCAGTCCCGGCCGGGCCGAGGGCGACTCGTCGACGATCTCCACCCGCTCACGTCCGATGCCGGCCTCGGCCAGCACCGCGTAGACGTGTGCATGGGCCTGCTCGAGGTCCTTGTCCGGGGCGAACCGGTAATTGATCTCCACGGCGCAGGTGTCCGGAATGACGTTGCCGGCAGTCCCTCCGTGGATCCGGACCGCGTTCAGGCCTTCCCGGTAGTCGAGTCCCTCGACCGTGATGGTGGCGGGCCGATAGGCCGCAAGCGCCGCCAGCAGGGGCCCGGCCGCGTGGATGGCGTTCTCCCCCTTCCAGGCCCGCCCGGAGTGGGCCGCCACCCCGGGCACGGTGACGACGTAGCGATTGGTCCCGTTGCATCCCCCCTCCACCACGCCGTCGGTGGGCTCAAGCAGCACGGCGAAGTCAGCCTGAACCAGCTCCGGTGCCTCACGGGCCACCCGGGCCAATCCCGAGTGTTCGGAACCGACCTCCTCGTGGTCGTAGAACACCCAGGTGACGTCGTGCGCGGGGAGGGGGCCGGCGTCGTGCCCAATCCACCCGGCCAGTGCCAGCTGGACGGCCACCCCGGACTTCATGTCCGTGGCACCACGGCCGTAGAGCACGTCCGTGTCCGCCGGCTTGGCCGGCCCGGTTCCAGACGTCTCGAGTCCGGACGGCAAGGTCCCGGCGCCGACCGACGCATCCCAGCTGGAGGGCACCGTCCCGCGCGCGCCGGGGGTGGTCGGCAGCGGCACCGTGTCCAGGTGCCCGGCGAGCACGACCCGCGCCGGACGTCCCCAGTCGGTGCGCGCCACAACGCTGTCCCCGATGCGGTGGATCTCCAGCCGCGGCAGGGATCGCAAGGCTGCCTCGACGGCGTCGGCCAGCAGGGTCTCATGGTCGGAGACCGACGGGATGTCCAGCAGTGCGGCCGTCAGGGTCGCCACATCCGAGTCGAGCGGCGGGAGGACGGGGACGGGATGGCCGGAGGCGGGCCCGGCGGGGCTGGGGCTTGTCATGCCCGTCAGTCTAAGTCGGGCCAGTAGGATATTTCCCATGACTTCCACCCCCACCCAGCCGGGTTCCAGCCAGTCCGCCGACCGTTCCGACCACATCGACGCCGTTCATGCAGACGGCGTGCGCACAGCCTCCGGCGTGGGGCTGGCCACGGTGGCGGACGACGGCACCGTGCTCGATGTCTGGTATCCCGCCCCGGTGCTGGGCACTGACCCCGGAGGGCTGGAGGCCGAGCTGGCCGCCGTGGCCGTCACGGACGCCGACCGGGGTACCAGCCAGCAGGTCCACACCGTGCAGATCGATCTCGACGCAGCCCCCGCAGACGCCCTGGACGCCTGGCTGCGCCTGCACCTGCTGTCCCACCGGCTGGTGCGGCCGAACACCATCAACCTGGACGGCGTCTTCGGGGTGCTGGCCAACGTGGTGTGGACGAACTTCGGCCCCTGCCTGCCGGCCGGATTCGAGACCACGCGGCTCCGTCTGCGCGCCCGCGGTCCCGTGCAGGTCTACGGCGTGGACAAGTTCCCCCGTATGACCGACTACGTGGTGCCCACCGGCGTGCGCATCGGTGATGCCGACCGTGTCCGGCTCGGGGCCCACCTGGCCGAGGGCACCACCGTGATGCACGAGGGTTTCGTGAACTTCAACGCCGGCACGTTCGGCGCCTCCATGGTCGAGGGCCGGATCTCGGCCGGCGTCGTGGTCGGTGACGGCTCCGACGTGGGCGGCGGTGCCTCCATCATGGGCACCCTCTCCGGAGGGGGATCCCAGCGGATCACCATCGGCGAGCGGGTGCTGCTGGGTGCCAACTCCGGAGTGGGCATCTCCGTGGGCGACGACTCCGTGATCGAGGCCGGGCTCTACATCACCGCCGGCACCCGGGTTGCCGTGCGCATGGACTCCCATGACGGGTCCTCCGGGGAGGCCGTCGGTCAGGCCGGCGGTGAGGCCGGCCAGGAGACCACCGTCAAGGCCCTCGATCTCTCGGGCGTCCCCCACCTGCTGTTCCGCCGCGATTCCTCCACCGGTCAGGTCCAGGCCCTGCCCCGTGCCGGCCAGACCGTTGCCCTGAACGACGCCCTGCACGCCAACTGACTCCGAGTGACGCGACCATGCCGAATACTGCCGTGTCTCGGTCACCGGGGCTGACCACCCTGGACTGCGGGAGAGGGGTGCTGCGCCGATGAGCAAGCGTTCCCGGCGGCGCTGGCGTGCTCTGGTGGTCCTGGTGATCTGCCTGGCCGTGGTGACCGCCGGCGCGTGGGTGGCCTCCCGGTTCATCGACTCCTCGGAGATCCTGGTCCGGGAGCACTGCACGGCGATCGTCGGAACCGACTCCTTCAGGCTCGCGCCCGACCAGGCGGCCAACGCCGCCCTGATCTCCGCGGTGTCCCTTGACCGCGGCCTGCCGGCCCGGGCCGCGTCGATCGGCATCGCCACGGGGTTCCAGGAGTCGAAGCTGCGCAACATCGACTACGGGGACGACGCCGGACCGGACTCGCGGGGCCTGTTCCAGCAACGGCCGTCCCAGGGCTGGGGCTCGGAGGAACAGGTCATGGATCCCGTCTACGCGGCGAACCGGTTCTACCAGGAGCTGGAGGAGCTGGTGCCGGACTTCGAGAACCTTGACATCACGGTGGCCGCCCAGAGGGTCCAGCGCTCGGCGTTCCCCGATGCCTACGCCGACCATGAGCCCGAGGGCCGGGCCTATGCCTCGGCGTTGACCGGGCACTCACCTGCGGCCCTGAACTGTGTGCTGAAGTCGCCTACCGAACCAGGTGACGCTGCGGGCATGTCCGCCGCCCTGCAGGACCAGTTGTCCTCGGCGCAGCCCCAGATGTCCGACGACGGCCGCTCGGCCACCATCCCGGCCTCCGGGACGCGGGGCTGGGCTCTGGTGCAGTGGGCCGTGGCCAACGCCGACCAGTTCGGCATCACCTCTGCCTCGTTCGGTGGGCAGGGCTGGGTCCGGGTGGATCACGGCTGGGCTCCGGCCACGGGCACCGACGGCGCGGTGACGGTGACCTTCGCGGGACCTTAATCACAAGGATCCTGCCGGGCCACCGTGATTATCACTGTGGCCCGGCAGGATCCATGTAGTGCAGGGGCGGTCGTGGCGGCAGGGCCTCGTCAAGGGCCGATCGAAGCGGGGCTGCCGACGCCACCGGCTCAGCGCTGGGGGTACTCCCGCAGCTCGTGGCCGGTGTAGACCTGGCGCGGGCGCCCGATCTTGGTGGCGGGGTCCTCGATGAGCTCGCGCCACTGCGCGATCCAGCCGGGCAGACGGCCGAGCGCGAACAGCGGGGTGAACATCTTCTCCGGGAAGCCCATGGCCTTGTAGATCAGCCCAGTGTAGAAGTCGACGTTCGGGTAGAGACGGCGCTCGATGAAGTAGTCGTCCGCGAGGGCCTTCTCCTCGAGGCGCATCGCGATGTCCAGCAGCTCGTCGTTGCCGCCGAGCTTGCCGAGGATGTCATGGGCGGTCTGCTTGACGATCTTCGCCCGCGGATCGTAGTTCTTGTAGACGCGGTGGCCGAAGCCCATGAGCTTCACTCCCGCCTCCTTGTTCTTGACCTTCTCCATGAAGTCCTCGGGCTTGACGCCGTCGGACTTGATGGAGCGCAGCATGTTCAGCACGGCCTCGTTGGCGCCGCCGTGCAGCGGGCCGTAGAGCGCGTTGATGCCGGCCGAGATGGAGGCGAACATATTGGCGTGCGAGGAGCCGACCAGGCGCACCGTGGAGGTCGAGCAGTTCTGCTCGTGGTCCGCGTGCAGGATGAGCAGCAGGTCCAGGGCCTTGACCATGTCCGGGTCCAACTCGTACGGCTCGGCGGGGACGCCGAAGCTCTGGCGCAGGAAGTTCTCCACCAGGTTGAGAGAGTTGTCCGGATAGAGCATCGGCTGGCCGATCGACTTCTTGAACGCGTAGGACGCGATCACCGGCAGCTTGGCCATCAGGCGGATGGTGGAGATGTGGACCTGCTCCTCGTCGAACGGGTCCAGGGAATCGGCGTAGAAGGTGGACAGGGCGGACACGGCCGAGGACAGCACCGGCATGGGGTGCGCGTCCCGCGGGAAGCCGTTGAAGAAGCCCTTGAGGTCCTCGTGCAGCATGGTGTGGCGGCGGATGTTCTGGTCCCACTCACCCAGCTGGTCCCCGGTCGGCAGCTCGCCGTAGATCAACAGGTAGGCGACCTCGAGGAAGGAGGAGTGCTCGGCCAGCTGATCGATCGGGTAGCCGCGGTAGCGCAGCACGCCCTCATCGCCGTCGATGTAGGTGATGGCCGACTTGGCATTGGCCGTGTTCATGAAGCCGGGGTCGTAGGTGACCTGACCGGTGTCCTTCAGCAGTGGTCCGATGTTCAGACCGTCATTGCCGAGGGTGGCCTTCTCGCGGCCCAGCTCGACGGTCGTGCCGTCAACGGACAGCTGAGCTGAAGTGTTTTCGGTCATGGGTGCTCCCTCATGAGTTGTTCAGTGTGCGGACCACCGGAAACCATCCTCCTGGGACGGCGACCATGTGTAGTGGGGGTGGCCCAATCCATGTCAACGCTATCAAGACGGGGACCCAGACAAGGAATCCGTGACGATGACGACCCCTGGCGGCGTCCCTGGCAGCGCCCCGGAGGGGTGAACCACCGAGACCACGGGTCAGCGCCAGGAGCGCAGCCGTTCCGCCGCCCGCGCCACCGCGTCGTCCGTGGCCGTCAGCGCCACTCGTACGTAGCCATTGCCGGCCGAGCCGTAGAAGGTGCCGGGGCCGACCAGGATGCCCAGTCCGGCGAGCTCGCCGACCAGGTCCCAACTGTCCTGCTCCGTGGGCGCCGCAGACACGGCTCCGACCGCGTCGAGGCCCACGTCCGGGACGTCTACGGAAGCGCCGCCCAGCCCCTCGGGGCGGAGTTCCCCTCGGGTGCGCCGGCCGTCCCGGGTCCACAGGTACAGCCCCGCCTCGGAGTGGTCCACCACGAGTCCGGCGGCCTCGAGCGCGTCCTTGAGCAGGCGTCGCCGAACCCGGTACCGCTCTTTCTGCTCCTGCACGTGGGCATCGTCCCCGAGAGCTGCCGTCATGGCGGCCTGGACCGGCATCGGCACGATCATCCCGGCGTGCTTGCGACTGTTGACCAAGGTGGACACCAGCGCGGCATCTCCGGCAGCGAAAGCCGCCCGGTAGCCGGCCAGGTTGGACTGCTTGGACAGCGAGTACACGCTGAGCAGGTTGGTGTGGTCACCGTCGGACACCTCGGGCGAGAGGATGCAGGGCACCCTGGCCGCGGCCCCGTCCCGCTGTTCCCCGCTGACCGCACTGTCCTCAAGCCCCGCGCTGTCATCGCCATTCCAGCTGCCCCAGCCGAGCTCGGCATAGCATTCATCGCCGGCCACCACGGCACCCACCTCGCGGGCCTGCGCGACGACGGCCCGCAGCTCCTCGACCGAGGCCACCTTCCCGGTGGGGTTGGCCGGGGAGTTGGTCCAGACCAGCCTGACCCTGGCGCGGGTTGCAGCGTCCAGTTCATCGAGCGAGTCCGCGGCCACGGCGGTGGCGCCCACCAGCAGGGCTCCGATGTCATACGTGGGGTAGGCCACGGAGGGCCGGACCACCACGTCGCCGGGACCCAGGCCCAGCAGGAGCGGCAGCCAGGCGATGAACTCCTTGGAGCCCACCGTGGGGATGACGGCCTGCGGTTCCAACCCGGGGACCCCACGGCGCCGGTCGAACCAGGCGACGACGGCCTCGCGCAGCTCGGCCGTACCCTGCGTGGTCGGATAACCGTGCGCGTTGGCGGCCGCCGAGAGGGCGTCCTGGATGAGCCCGGGGGTGCTGTCCACGGGCGTGCCGATGGACAGGTCGGCGATCCCACCAGGGTGGGCCGCGGCGGTGGCGCGGTAGGGCGCCAGGGATTCCCAGGGGTATTCGGGCAGCGTCAGCACGGAGTCAGCTCAGGACCGGTTCGTCAGGCCGAGGCCGTCAGAGGCCTTCGGGCATCGGCTGCGGCGGCAGGGCGGTGATCAGCTCATGGTCCTTGGGGATCAGGCCCATCTTCGCGGCGCCTCCCGGCGAGCCGAGGTCGTCGAAGAACTCGACGTTGGCCTTGTAGTAGTCGGCCCACTCGTCCGGGGTGTCGTCCTCGTAATAGATGGCCTCGACTGGGCACACGGGTTCGCAGGCGCCGCAGTCCACGCACTCGTCGGGGTGGATGTACAACATCCGCTCACCTTCGTAGATGCAGTCGACCGGGCACTCTTCGATGCAGGCCTTGTCCTTGACATCCACACACGGCAGGGCAATGACGTACGTCACGTGGAACCGTCCACCTTCCAGGGGGTCGGAATGGGGCCCGGACAACACCGGGCCTGGGATTCTGCGTCCAGTCTAGTCCCGTGCCACCGGGTGGCGCAGGAGAGGCTGGGCTGACAGCATCGTGATGATCGCCACGACCGGGATGCCCCAGACCCACACGGACCCGGCGATGGCCGGGCCGGGGACCACCGCGAAGGTGTAGTCATTGGCAGCGACGGCGAAGGTGTCCAGGCCCGGCCAGTTCCCCATGACCATGGCCGTGGTGAACGCCGCGATGGCGACGACTCCCCCGGTCCAGGCCAGGGAGGACCTCAAGGTCCACCAGAGCTGGGAAGAGGCCACGAGCAGCAGGGCCAGCACGGCACCCCACGGCAGGACCCAGGCGCCCTCCTCGGTGGTGCTGCCTCCGATCCAGCTGAAGTGCAGGTGCAGCACGGTTCCGAGGATCCCGACGCCGGCCCCGATCACGACCGCGACCAGCAGCGGCACCCAGCCGCGTCGGCCTGCGGGGCGGCTGCCCCGTCGCTCCGGGCCAGAGCGTGGCTCGACGCCAGCCGGGGACTGCCCGGCCGGCGTCGGGCCCTGCTGTTGGTCCCGCAGGTCAGGAGCGGGCACGGGCGCGGGCGGCCTTGCTACGCTCTCCGGCGTCCAGGATGACTTTGCGAATACGGATCTCCTCGGGGGTGATCTCCACGCACTCGTCCTCGCGGGCGAACTCGAGGGATTCCTCCAGGGTGAGCCTCTTCGGCGGGGTCAGGCCCTCGAAGGAGTCGGAGGAGGCCGCACGCATGTTGGTGAGCTTCTTCTCCTTGGTGATGTTCACGTCCATGTCATCCGCGCGGGAGTTCTCGCCGACGATCATGCCCTCGTACACCTCGGCACCGGGCTGGACGAAGAACGTGCCCCGCTCCTGCAGGTTGATCATGGCGAACGGCGTGGCGGTGCCGGAACGGTCCGCCATGAGCGAACCCTTGTCCCGGTACTCGATCGGACCAGCCCAGGGCTCGAAGCCGTTGGCGTAGGAGGAGGCAATGCCGGCGCCGCGGGTGTCCGTCAGGAACTGCGTGCGGAAGCCGATCAGGCCTCGGGCCGGCACGTTGAACTCCATGCGGATCCAGCCGGTGCCCTGGTTCTTCATCTCCGTCATGCGACCCTTGCGGGCTGCCATCAGCTGGGTGATCGGCCCCATGAACTCCTCGGGAGTGTCGATGGTCATCAGCTCCATCGGCTCGTATACCTTGCCGTCGATGGTCTTGGTGACCACCTGCGGCTTGCCCACGGTCAGCTCGAAGCCCTCACGGCGCATCTGCTCCACCAGGATGGCCAACGCCAGCTCGCCGCGGCCCTGGACCTCCCAGGCGTCGGGACGCTCGGTCGGCAGGACCTTGAGGGACACGTTGCCGATGAGCTCGGCGTCCAGACGGTCCTTGACCTGGCGCGCGGTGACCTTGGCGTTCTTGACGCGGCCGGCCATCGGAGAGGTGTTGATGCCGATGGTCATGGAGATCGCCGGATCGTCCACGGTGATCAGCGGCAGGGGCTTCGGGTTCTCGGCGTCCGTGAGGGTCTCGCCGATCATGATGTCCTCGATGCCGGCGACGGCCACGATCTCACCGGGGCCGGCGGAGTCGATGGGCGCGCGGGTCAGGCCCTTGGTGCCGAGCAGCTCGGTGATTTTCACGTTCTTCAGCTGGCCGTCCTGACGGGCCCAGGCGACCTGCTGGCCCTTCTTCAGGGTGCCGTTGAAGATGCGCAGCAGGGCCAGACGGCCCAGGAACGGGGAGGCATCCAGGTTGGTGACGTGGGCCTGCAGGACCTCGCCCTCGGTGTAGGTCGGGGCCGGGATGTGTTCCATGATGGTGGCGAACAGCGGCTCCAGATCCTCGCTGTCCGGCAGTCCGCCGTCAGCCGGCTGGTTCAGGGAGGCCTTGCCGGCCTTGCCGGAGGCGTAGACGATCGGCAGGTTCAGCACGGAGTCCAGGTCAAGGTCCTCGACCTCGTCGGAGAGGTCCGAGGCCAGGCCCAGCAGCAGGTCCATGGAATCGGAGACCACGCCGTCGATGCGGGCATCGGGGCGGTCGGTCTTGTTGACCACGAGAATCACGGGAAGCTTGGCCGCGAGGGCCTTGCGGAGCACGAAACGGGTCTGCGGCAGCGGGCCCTCAGAGGCGTCCACGAGCAGCACGACGCCATCCACCATGGACAGGCCGCGCTCGACCTCACCACCGAAGTCGGCGTGGCCCGGGGTATCGATGACGTTGAACGTGACCGTCTCGCCCTGGGCGGAGGGGCCGGAGTAGAACACGGTGGTGTTCTTGGCGAGGATCGTGATGCCCTTCTCGCGTTCAAGCTCGCCGGAATCCATCACCCGGTCCTCCACCTCGCCGTGGCTGGAGAAGGCGCCGGCCTGGCGCAGCATCGCATCCACCAGGGTGGTCTTGCCGTGGTCCACGTGGGCCACGATGGCGACATTGCGGAGGTCGGTGCGCTGGGTGAGGGTTTCAGTCATAGGGGTGCCTGTTCATCGAGGGCGGCGGGCTGGCGGGCACCAAGAGGTTGTAGCTGTCAAGGGCCCCGTCTGATTATACGGGACCGAGCCAATCCCCTCGCACACGCCGGGGACCGCTCTGGCCGCACACACCCTCGGCCCTGGGCGAGGCTTCCACGCACAACGGCCTGTCATCCCGTTCCGCCACCACCCTGACGTCGCCTCGATCGGAGAGACCAGTCACCGTGCGCCCGCCCGCGGCCTGGTGGCCGAGGCATCAGTACGGGCGCTCCCCGAGGGACTCGAGCAGCTGACGGCGCTCGGTCCGCTTGGTCAGCTGTTCATCGGGATCCGGCACGGGAGCCGCCGAGAGCAGACGCTTGGTGTATTCCTGGGTCGGGTGGTGCAGGACCTCCTGCGTCGGCCCCTGCTCCACCTGGCGTCCGTCCTTGAGGACGAGGACCCGGTGGGCCAGCATGTCCACCACGGCCAGGTCGTGCGAGACGAACAGGCAGGCGAACTCATAGCGGGACTGCAGCTCGGCGAACATGTCCAGGACCGCGGCCTGCACCGAGACATCGAGAGCGGACGTCGGCTCGTCCGCGATCAGCACCTCCGGGTCCAGGGTCAGGGCCCGGGCGATGGAGATGCGTTGGCGCTGACCACCGGAAAGCTCGTGGGGGAATCGGTTGACCACTGAGCGCGGCAGTTTCACAGCATCCAGCAGCTCGTAGGCGCGGTCCAGCTGGGACTTCCTGTTCCCGACCCCGTGGATGACCATCGGCTCGGTGATGACGTCCCCGATCGGGAAGCGTGGGTCCAGCGAGGCCGCCGGGTCCTGGAAGACCACGCCGATCCGCTTCCGCAGGGCGCGCGCATCCTTCCCGTCAAGCCGCGTGAGGTCGCTGCCGTGGATCTTCAGCGAACCGGACGCCACGGGCAGCAGACCGAGGACCGATTTGGCGATCGTGGACTTGCCGGATCCGGACTCGCCCACCAGACCGAGGATCTCCCCCGGGGCCACCGAGAAGTCGATGTCATGGACCACGCGGTTCTTCTTGCCCCGGTGGTCGTATTCGATGCACAGGCCCTGCGCCTCGATGGCGTAGACCGCCCTGGTCTGGGTGGAGGTCACCGGCGAGGGTTCAGCCACCTCCAGTTCGGCACCCAGTCGCGGCACGGAACCGAGCAGCCGCTCGGTGTAGGGGTGCTGCGGGTTCTGCATGACCTGGTGGACCTCGCCAGACTCCACGAGCTCCCCGCGCAGCATCACGCAGACCCGGTCGGCCATGTCCGCCACCACTCCCATGTTGTGGGTGATGAGCAGGATGCCGGTGTTCAGCTGGTCCTTCAGTGAGCGCAGCAGTTCGAGGATCTCGGCCTGCACGGTCACGTCGAGGGCGGTGGTCGGCTCGTCCGCGATGATGACCTCCGGTGAGCAGCTGATGGCCATCGCGATGACGATGCGCTGGCGCTGGCCGCCGGAGAACTGGTGCGGGTACTGCTTGAGCCGGTGCTGCGCGTCCGGGATCCCGACCATCTCCAGCAGCTCCACCGCTCGCCGGTCCGCTTCGGTGCCGTAGGCGATGCCGTGCACGTTGAGGGACTCGGTTAGCTGGTCCCCCACCGTGAGCACCGGGTTCAGCGCCGTCATGGGCTCCTGGAAGACCATGGCCGCGTGCCGACCGCGGATCTTGCGGAGACCGTTGGCGTCGAGCGCGGTAACCTCGCGGTCCCCCAGCATGACGGTTCCGGTGACGCTCGCGTTGGCCGGAAGCAGCCCCATGGCCGTCGACGAGGTCACTGATTTGCCGGAGCCCGACTCGCCGACCAGCGCCACGACCTCACCCGGCTTGATGTCGAAGCTGACACCCTTGACGGCGTTGACGTCACCGAACTCGGTGTTGAAGATGACGGAGACGTCCTGGAAGGACAGGATCGGCCTGCCGTCGCGGTCGGGGTGTCGTTGCACCAGACCCAGCGAGCCCGTGGCCGGGGACGTACCCGACGCCGGCCGCGCACCCCGCGCGCCTCGGCTCACCGGCCCGACCTCCCCGTTCGCCCCCTTCCTGCCGCCCTCGCCGGTTGGGTTGGCTGCGCCTGCTGCGCCTGCTGTGCCGGCGTTGTCGACCTTGTCGGCCTTGTCGGCCTTGTCGGCTTGCCTAGCCTTCTGCTCGGCCTGGTTCTTCTTGCGTCCGAAGATGCTCATGGGTTTCCAATCGTTCCCGAGCCGCGGGGGTCGGAGGGTCCTTGGGTCGGGGTGTTTCCGCCGATCTGCGAGCCCCCTCCGGGCACTCGAGGCCCGGCATCCAGGTCCGGACGGTCGGCACCGGCGGTGGCGGCCGCCAGGTCCTTGGACCGGCCAGAGAAGCCCAGGAAGCCCCGCTTCCGGCCGCGGGAGCCCTGACGGGGATCGAAGGCGTCCCGGAGACCGTCACCGATGAAGTTCACGGACAGGGCGATCGCCAGGATGAACATGCCCGGCCACCAGAACAGCCACGGCCGGGTGGTGAACGCGTTCTGGTACTGGCTGATGAGCAGCCCGAGAGACGAGTCCGGTGGCTGCACGCCGAAGCCGAGGAAGGACAGCGAGGTCTCCAGCAGGATGGCCGCGGCGATGGCGAACGTGGCGTTCACCACGATCACGCCCACCGTGTTCGGCAGCAGGTGCCGAAGGATCACGCGCCCGGGTCTGGCTCCCATGGCCACGGCCGCGGCCACGAACTCCTTCTCCCGCAGGGACAGCACCTCGCCGCGGACCAGGCGGGCCAGAGATGTCCAGGTGACCAGCCCCAGGACCAACGCCAGAGGCAGGATGCCGGCACCGAGGCCGGAGGACATCTGACCGAGCACCGCCGCCAGCACCAGCAACGGGATCACGATGACCAGATCGGTCGCCCGCATCAGGACGGCATCGATCCAGCCGCGGAAGTACCCGGCCAGGGAACCGACCACCGAGCCGATCACGGTGGAGACGATGCCCACCACGAGGGCGATGATCAGCGACTGCTGGGTACCGCGCATGGTGAGGGCGAAGTAGTCCTTGCCGGTGGAGTCCTGCCCGAAGGGGTGCTCCCCCCACTGCATGCCCTGGCCACCCAGCCATTGAGGCACCAGGGACAGCGTGGGGTTGCCGCCGTTGACCACGGCGCCGGCCGCCGCGTAGTCCTTGTCCCACCAGCCCGGGATACCGGCATAACCGATGGAGGTGAACGCCAGGATGAAGATCAGCGCTAGGAAGACGGCGGAGACCATGGCGGCCTTGTGATTGCGGAATCGCCGACGGACCAGTTGTCCCTGGCTGTAGGACTTGCCGGTCTGCTGGCGCAGCTTGGCATCCTCGACTTCAGCCAGGTTGGCCATGTCCACGGCGGTCTGGGAGGGTCCGGCTCCGTTGCGGACCTTCTCCTCCGACGACGTGTACTCGGGCATGTTGCGGGGGGTCCCGTCTTCGTTGCTCATGCGACTCACACTCGAATCCGGGGGTCGAGGACGGCGTACAGGATGTCTGCCAACAGGTTGAAGAGGACCGCAGCCGTACCCGTGACGAGGAAGAAGGCCATGACGGGCGCTGGATCGACCTGGGTCAGGCCAGTGCGGAACAGCTCGCCCATGCCCTTCCAGCCGAAGACCTGTTCGGTGATCACCGCGCCGCCGATCAGGCCGGCGAAGTCGAAGGCCATGATCGTCGTGATGGGGATGAGCGAGTTGCGGAAGGCGTGCTTGAGGACGACCTGCCGCTCGTTCAGGCCCTTCGCCCGTGCCGTGCGGATGTAGTCCTGCTGGCTGACCTCGAGCATGGACGCCCGTGTGTAGCGCGAGTAGCTGGCCAGGGAAATCAGGGCGAGCAGGATGGTCGGCAGCAACAGCTGGGTGCCCTTGTCCAAAAAGTCCTCCCAGAACGTGCCGCTGAAGTTCGGGGTCTCCGAGCCTATGGTGGCGATCGGGCGCCCCACGATCTCCAGGTAGGACGGCCACGCGCGGAAGAGGTGCTCGACGATGATCAATCCACCCATCACCACGGTCGTGAACACCGAGACCATGGTGGCCGCGCCCTTGGAGTAGCCGCCCATCAGGCGGCCGACCGCGATGGCGACACCGATGGCCACCACGGCGAGGACCAGGATGATCAGCCAATTCGGATCCCATAGCAGGCCATAGGTGGCGTAGTAGGCGACCAGGCCGAGCACAGCGCTGACCAGACCGGCGTACAGCACTCGGCGGTTCTTCAGGCCTGCCCCCAGGACAGTGGCCCCGACAGCCGCGGCCAGTCCGACCAACGTGATCACGACCGGACCGAGCTGCGGGTAGCGGGCGAAGTTCAGCCAATCCATATAGGGAAGAGCGGCACAGGTGAAGGCGAACGCACCGAGGAAGGTCAGCAGCCGGCGTCGCGCGTTTCCGGCGAGGATTGCCTGGAGGGCGAGCCCGAGGACCAGGCCAACGAGAATGATCGTGGGCCAGGAGAATCCTGGGTCCGCACTCGCGAGCCAGTCGTTGAACCCGATGGCCAGATACTCCTTCAGGAGCACAGCGGCCCAGAAGACCGGCAACGAGAAGAACATGAAGGTCAGGAAGGTCACCACATAGTCGATCCCGGAGTACTGGCGGATGGCCGTCAGGATGCCGATGAGGACGCCGAAGACCATGGCGATCACGGTTGCGAGCACCACGAGCCGTAGGGTCGACGCCGCGGCCAGACCCAGGAGGTCGATGACCTGCTGCCCGGAGCGGTTGGTGCCGAGATCGCACTGGCCGATCACGCATTTGCCGACGCCGCTCAGCCAGTCCCAGTACCGCGCGTACCAAGGCTGGTCCAGCCCCATGAAGTCGATGCGCTGTTCGATCAGGTACTCACGGTTGTCCGCATTGGACTCCCGGAGGTCCTTGAGCGGGTCACCGGAGTTGATGGTGAGGACGTACAGCAACAGGGAGGCACCGAGGAGTACCAGGAATGAGCTGCCGAAACGGCGGAGGATAAATTTCAGCACAACGGGGCGTTGCCTTCCATGCAGGGAGGGGAAACAGTCGGGGCCCGGCCGGAGATGGTCGGGCCCCAACTGCGGAGGCGTTTGAAGGAGATCAGGGAGACCTGATCAGCTCACGCACTCACTCGACCCGTGCCCACTGTTCTGCATTCCACACGGCACCGGACTGGGTGGCCGTGTTGCGGACGTTGGCGATGTCCGCGGAGTGAGCCACGATGCCCGGGTGTGCATACAGCGGAATGCCGTGCAGGCTCTCCCACAGCCCGCGCTCGATGATCTTCACCTGCTCGGCGTGGACCTCCGGATCCACCGACGAGGCGAGGGTATCCCAGGCGGCGTCGACCGTCTCATTGGAGTACTCGCTGTAGTTCTGGTTGCCGATGCCCTCGGTGTGATAGATATTGCGGCCCGAGGCGATCTGGCCGGAACCGGCCCAGGCGAACAGGGCCACCTCCCAGTCGCCCTGCGGCTGGACCACGCCGAAGAAGTCGGCATGACCGGCGTCGACCACGTTGAAGCCCGCCTCATCACAGGAGGACTTGATCATGGCGACCGTCTCGGCACGGCGGGGGTTCGGTGCGCTGTAGCCGATGCGGACGTCCAGGCTGGTCTCCCCCGACTCCTCGACCAGCTGAGTGGCACGCTCCATGTCGACCTCATCGAACTGGCCGTCATAGGAGGCGTCCACAACCTCCTGGTAGCTCTCCTGGAACGGGAAGACCTCGCGGGCGTTCATGACGACGGCCTCAGGGTCCAGCGGCTTGATCAGGTTGTCCACGATGGTCTGCCGCGGCACGCACAGGGCGAAGGCCTCGCGCAGCTCGGGGCTGTCAGAGAAGATTGACTCCTCCATGAAGTTGAAGTCCAGGTGCTCCCAGGTGAGAGAGGCGTCCTGCTGGATGACGATCTGGTCGCCCAGGCCCTCCAGCTGCTCGAGGGTGTCCACGGTGGCCTGCGGTTCGATGACGTTCAGGTCGCCGTTCTGCAGCGCCTGGACGTGTGTGTCAGCCGCGGCGAAACGGATGACCAGCTCCTGAGTGGCCGGCGGAGTGCCCCACCACTGGTCGTTGGCCTCCAGCGTGATGGACTGACCGGGCTCCCAGCTCTTGAACTTGTAGGGGCCGTTGGAGGGAGCGATCTCCTCGGAGGGCAACTCGCCCGGCGACGTGTTCCAGCCGGTGTTCCAGAACTCGGCTGCCGGGGCCAGAGCCTCGGCATCCTCGTTCTTCACGGCCTCGATCATGGCCTCCATGCCCATGCCGGACTGCTCGGCGACCACGTGGGCCGGCTGCGCGGCGTCCAGGAGGATCGGCCAGTCGGCATAGGGCTCATCGAAGGTGATGGTGAATTCCTTGCCGTCCACGTCACCTTCCGGCGCGTCCGGGACCCGCAGGCCGAACTCGTGAGCAATGGAATTGAACAGCGGTGTGGCGTCCTCGCCCTCACCGGTGGCGATCCTCGGGTTCTCCACGCCCCACTTGAGGATGTAGTCGGCTGCGGTCACCGGGGTGCCGTCAGACCACACTGCGTCCTCGTTGATCGTGTATTTGACCTGGAGCGGCTCATCCGAGATCTTCTCGTAGGTGCCGTAGTCCTCGTTCTGGTAGATCTCCCCGTCGGTACCGAAGTAGGAGAAGGTCGAGATCATGCGCTCGGTAATGGCCGAGTTGTAGGTGGAGTATGTCTCCGGGGTCATCGAGTTGTAGGAGATGAACTCGTCCTCGCCCACGGAATAGGAGATCGAGCCGTCCTGGGTCTCGATCTCTCCCAGGTCGGCCTTGCCGGTGTCCGTGGGTTCGACCGTGAGCTTGTTGCCGGCTTCGCCGGTCATCACCTCACCATTGCCGCCCTCCGGGGCGGCAGTGCCGTTTTCTTCGTTCTCTGCCGGGCCACCCGGCGCGCAGGCGGACAGGACGAGCGCCGAGCTGGCCAGAAGGGCAACAGCGGCAGAAAGCTTTGTGTGTTTCATCAAAGCGTCTCCATTCGAACAGGTGCGAGACGTGGGATGCTCCCGATCCGACCCGATATTGGGGTGGGAGGGCCGGTCCGTTTCCGGCACTAAAACCAGCTTTCGGCTTCGGTACCGCAGGGTGAGCAACACCACAAGGTGTGCAAGAGAATAGCCTCGCCACATACGAAAGCAACATTGAATAGTCCACCGGAGAGTCAATCGTTACCATCCCGTAACTTAGCCGGGCGTCCCGTAATCCCGCGTGTTTCCGGGGCGTTACAGGAGGTGACTATCTATGTAGCCATGGTCCCCGAAATGGGTGTTTCACATCACGACCAGCACGTTCCCGCCGAATCGTCCTCGGCTACGCGCCATCCGGCAGGCCCGCAGTGCCCACCTTCGACTCCACCGCTCAGCGAGGGAGCTGTGGACCCACCGGGAAGTAGGGCAGGTAGGACACCCCGGAGATGTTGTATTTGAACTTGATCCCCATGATGATGCGGATTCCCACGTGCATCCCCCACGCGCCTACTGCGAACCACTGACCCAGTCGGCGGTGGATCAGGGACAGGGGCGCCCCGAGCTCCACGGCCAGGGAGACGGCCGCCATCACGGTGAACAGCTCCTTCTGCCGATACAGCGCGGCCCCGGCCTCCGGCTTCGTGGAACCGAAGAGGTCCTTGCGTATACCGTCCACGGCGATCTGGCCGCGCAACACGTCTCCCCCGGCCCACTTCAGACCGAGCGGTCCGCGGATCTTCGCCATCCCGGAGATGAAGTACACGACCACCGTGGCCACGTTCATGGCGGTCGGAACCGCCCCATAGGTACGGTCATAGCGCTGGGGGAAGAGAGTCCCCTCCCGCAGTAGCGAGTCGACACTGAGGGCGTCTGCGGATCGCGTGGCACCCAGGACCATCTGGTGCATCGTCAGCATGTTGTCGCTGTGCAGCAGCATGGTCCAGGAGTTGCGGTAGCTGATGGTCCACAGCTGCAGGGCCGCATTCAGGGGCCCCGTGAACCGATGGCCGACGCCGAGGGTGGCGGCGATGTTCACGGCTTGGGCCGCATCGAAGATCCCATCGGCCACCTTCGGCGGCAGGGGCTTCCTGAGGATCTTGACCACTCCCACCGGAGTGAACTGGGAGGCGTCCTGGGCGTGGAGTTTACGGAACATGGCTCGCCGCCTGATGTTGTGGGCGGCCGAGAAGATGCCGGTGGCGACTCTCAGCACCGCGGGACGGATCGGCTGGGCCGCAGGCCTCAACAGGTCGACGGCCTTCTGGAACGTCGGCGAATCAAAGGACGGAAAAGTGCTGCCGGCGCCGTTCACGGTGTGGGCTCCTGCTCGGTTGCGGCCTGGGGTGCGGCCTGGGGTGCGGTGTTCTCGGTGACATAGTTGTCCGCAGTGTTGCCGGTGCCGAGCGGACGCGGAGGGACGTTGCCCAGCTCGGACCGGGCCATGGGTCCGGTAGGAGGCCCCTGCGCATCCTGCGCGTCATCATGCCGAGTATCGGACACGGCCGTCGCAGTCCCGCCCACATCGGCCCGTGCATGGACGGTCTCCACCTGCGGTGTGGTGTTGCCGGCGAAGTAGGTGTCGAAGAAGTAACGAGACCGCACGACCTCCACACGCACGATGCCGGCCTCCTTGCGCCGCCGCTGGGCGGCTGGGCTCATGCCCAGGCCCGCGGTTCTACGTTGCTGTACGGCCAGTGCATCGGCGTAGCGCTGAGCGACCTCCACCGCGCGGCCCTGGCGGACCATGCGGGTGACCTGCTTGCGGACCTGGTTCAGCCCACCGGCACCGAAATGACTGTAGTGCGGGACGACCCGGCCGCCGTCGGCGGTGAATCCGGCCACGTGCGGGACCCGGGTCCGGTCCTTGCGGTCCTCCGAGAACATCGGATAGGTGGACAGCGGGAATGAGTCTTCCTCGTTCTTGTCCCTGCCGTTGAAGTAGTGGCGGACGGGAGAGAGCAGCACGGCGGCGAAAGTGACGCCGACCGTCAGCGCCCAGAGGTCGCGCTCCGTTGCGCGCGGCGCCGGAACGATGGCTCTCACCACCGCCGGCCGCGCTGCTGCGTGGTGCGAGGTGAGGGCGCCGGACCGGCTCACGGCATGGGCCAGGTCCGCCGAGGCAAGGCGGTGTGGGGTGGGGCGTGAGAGATGGTGCGAGAGGTCAATGGTCACGATCGATCCTTCCGGTGCGGGCGTGGAAGTGGATACGGGTGGGTACGGGTGGGTAGGGGTGGGTACAGCAGAGATGCTGGGGGTACGGCGGCCCGGACCCCGTCAGCGGTGAGCGGCGGCGTCCGCCATGGCGGCTCGAGCAGCGTGAAGTCCTGCCATGCCGTGAACTCCTCCACCGGGGGGCGTGGAAGACGAGGCGAGGTACAGGCCGGGAGTGGAGGTCCGGTGGGGGCTGAGGACCGGAGCGGGGCGCAAGACCTGCTGCAGCCCGCCCATGGACCCGCCAGCCACGTCACCTCCGATGAGGTTGGGATTCCAGGACTCGAGTGCTGACGGCGGGGTGGCGACCTGGTGCACGATGCGATCCCGGAAGCCGGGGGCGAAGCGCTCCATCTGCGCTTCGATCAGGTCGTTGACCGGGGCGTCGTAGCCGCCGGGCACGTGCGCGTAGGTCCACAGCACGGTCTTGCCAGCCGCCTCACCGGTGGCCCGCGAAGGATCTGCCCCCTGCTGCTGGCAGACCATGACGAACGGTCTCTGCGGGAGCCGTCCGGCTTTGGCCTCGCGCTCGGCGTACTCCATCTCAGCGAGCGTCCCGCCCACGTGGACGGTCCCTGCACCACCCACCCGCGGGTCCGTCCACGGGACGGGTCCATCGAGCAGGTAGTCGATCTTGGACACCCCGGTGCCGTATCTCCACCGCTTGAGGTGGCCGGCGTAGCGATCGGTGAGGTCGGTGCCCTTGAGCTGCAGCAACTGACGCGGCGTCAAGTCGAGCAGGATCGCGTCGGCACCAGCGAACTCGCCGAGGTCCGTGACCTCGTGGTTCAGGTGGATGCGGCCCCCATTGGCGTGCAGGACGGAGACCAGCGCGTCCACGATCCCCTGAGAGCCGCCCCGAGCGACGGGCCAGCCGCGCGTCATGCCAAGGGCCCCGAAGATCAGGCCGAAGGCCGAGGTCAACAGGTGCGATGGCGGCAGGATGGCGTGGATGGATGATCCCGCGAACAGAGCCCGGGCCGGTTCGTCCCGGAACATCGTGCGGCCGAGGGCCCCGGACGGCCAGAAGGCACGTGCCCCGAACCGGGCCATGCTGAGCAGGTGCGGGGGCAGGCGGATCAGCGACGGGCCGAGGATGTTCTCCAGGTGGGCGTCGACGTCCTCGACCAGTGGTGCGTGCAATCGCCGCCAGGCCCCTCCGTCACGGCCCAGTCCACGGGCCGTGGCCTCCATCGAATCCTGCAGGAAGGCCGCGGGCCGCCCATCGAGTGGGTGCGCCATCGGGTATTCGGGATGGAGCCATTCCAGGCCGTGATCGGTCAGGCCCAGGTCGCGGAAGACTGGACTGGCCACGCCGAAGGAGTGTCCGGCGGCCCCCAGATCCACGATCGTTCCCGGGCCCAGGAGGTCTGTGGATGCGGAGGCGCCGCCGTAGGCGGAATGGCGTTCATAGACGTCCACCTCCCAGCCGGCTCGGGCCAGCACGCCGGCAGCGGTGAGCCCGTTCGGCCCGGATCCGACGACGACGGCCCTCCGGCTGCCGCTGATACGCGCCGCCTGCGAACCTGTCCTGTGCTGCGGTGTCTGCTGAGCCATGGAGTCTGCTTCCGTCCTTTGACGATCCTGTGAATATCCTGCAGGGCCGGAATGAGACGTCGATGAGCCGTGGATGAGATTTCGATGAACCAGTGACTCAGCCGTCGCCGGCCAGGTCCTGCGGACGAGTGGCTGGGTCCAGGGGCGCCCCGGACTGATACGCCGCACGGGCCAGGGTGTTCGACGCCATGGAGGAGACGATCACCAGTGCGGCGATCGTCATGAGGGATACCAACAGCGTCCACCATTCGAAACCGTCCCGGCCAGTCAGGTGGACGAAGACGCCAATGACTGCCAGTGGCAGTCCCATACCGGTGGCCGAAGAGAACACGTTCATCATCTGCAGAGCGTCCTTCGCCCTGAGCATGGCCGCGGCCGAGAGCAACACGAACAGGGCCCCGCCGAGGATGAACACGGCCGACACCAACTCATAGACGTCGAATGCGGTCATCAGCGTTCTCCCCTCGTGAGGATGCGGGCCAGGGCCACCGTGGCAAGGATGCCCAGGAAGGCGGCCAGCATGGCGGCATCCTGGACGATGGCCGATTCGGTCTGCACGCCGATGATCATCAGGATGCCGATGGACGCAAAGAACACGAGGTCGCCGACCACCGCCCGTTCGGCAGCCGAGGTGGCGGAGTAGACCCGGTAGAGGCCAAGGATCACCGCGGCGGCGAGAATTCCCATGGCCAGGGCCAGTATGAGGTCCGGGATGGAGTCGAAGATCATGGACGCCGCCCTTCCTGAGCTTCTGCTCGTACCTCGGGCCGATCATCCCAGCCGCTGCCGCGTGTCATCCTCAGCAACCGATCCTCCATGTCCCGCAGTCCCTCGCGCACAGAGTCCCGGTCCGCGACGAAGACGGAATGCACGAAGACCGTGACCGGTTCGGTGTCTGTGCCGTGTGCCGTGCCGATCACCAGGGTTCCCGGGGTGATGGTGATGGAGGAGGCCATCCACGTCACCTCGAGATCCGTGGCACCCCGCAGTGGAAAACTCACGATCGACGGTTGGGCGAACGTGCCGGGTGTGAGGGTCCGCCGGGCGACCAGCAACGACCCCGAGATGACCTGACCGATCAGCCAGAGCAGATAGCGCACCATGTTCCACACGCTGAAGCGCCAATGGTCTCTCATTCGACGTCACCTCCCAGGACGGCCTCCACGTAGGGCCCGGTCTCGAACAGACCGGCCGCCGCGGTCTCGACGAATGGCATCAGCGTACCGGCGAAGACGAAAAGCAGCACGGAGACTCCGATCATCGCCACGCCGGGAGCCAACAGGCGTCCCGGGATCCGGACGGAGTCAGGCACCGCCACCTCTGGGCCTCGGTCCCGGCTGCCACCGGTCAGGACGGGCCGGTACACGCTCAGTGGCTCGCCGGCGAAGGACCTGCCCCACAAGCGCTGCAGGGCCACGAGAGTCGCCACGGAGGCCAGCACGATCGCTGTCAGGAAAACCGGGGCATACCACGAGGGATTGCCGTCTCCGGGCCCGGCGACCGCACGGACCAGCCCCAGCTTCGCCCACAGACCCGAGGTCGGTGGCAGGCCGGCCAGGGACAGCAGACCGAGGGCCACCACGACGGCGGCCAGCCGGTCCCGGTGTAGCAGCCCGGAGAGTTTGCCGAGGATTCCAGTGCCGTAGGTCTGTTCGACGGCGCCGGCAGTGGTCAGCAGGGACGCCATGGTCACCACGTGGTGGATCAGGTAGAACAGGCCGGCGGCCACGGCAGCCGGTGAGGCGATGGCCATGCCGATGAGGATGTGACCCACTCCGGCGATCATCTGGAAGGCCATGACCCCGCGGAAGCGGTTCTCGCCGATCGACCCGAACGCACCCAGCACCATGGTGGCGAGCACGACGACGGCAATCACCACTGCGACCGTTGTCGCGGTGCCGTGCGCGGCCGGCGTCGCGACCGTGGCTTCGGCCGTGCCGGCTGAGCTCCCGGGAGCGAAGGCGGTGAAGTAGATCCGGAAGATCGCGTACAGCGCGACCTTGGTGTGGAGGGCGGAGAACAGTGCCATGATGCCGGCTGATGTGCCCGGGTAGGCACGCGGCATCCAGCCGTGGACGGGGACCACGCCCGCCTTGATCGCCAGGGCCAGCAACACGACGGTGACTGCCAGGGCCACCTGGGGGTCCTCGCCGGCGCGTCCTGCCAGCGCGGCGAGGTTGACAGTACCTGCCGAGCCGTAGACGAGGCCCACGCCCATCACCAGGATCGCGCTGGTGACGAGGTTGACGATCACGAACATGCGGCTGATGCCCAATCGGCGCCATGTGCCGGTCACGGCGATCAGTGCATAGGAGGGCAGCAGCATGACCTCGACGAACACGAAGAGGTTGAACAGGTCCCCTGTCAGCAGGGCACCGTTGACGCCGGACATCAGCAGCAGGGCGAGAGCCGGGACGAACCGCAGCCGGTCCTCGCCGGAAGCGGTGAGGAACCAGCACGAGGCCGCGGTCGCCAGGCCGGTGGTCGCCAGCAGCGCCGCAGTCAGGGTGTCGGAGACTAACGGGATGGCGATCCCGCCCTCAAAGCTGCCGATCGCACTGGCCAGGACCGGGGCGTCCTGGTGATGGACCATCAGCGCGACGGCGGAGGCCAGCACCAGCACCGGGACGGCGATGATGAGGATGCGGTCCAGCGCCCGGCGGCGCAGGATCACCGAGATCGCGGAGAACAGCAGGGGGACGGCCACGAAGAGCGGCAGCAGGGAACCGAGGAACTGGTCGTTCATGCGTGGTTCACCCCCCGCTGATCCTCGGATTGGTTGTCTGGCTGGATATCCTGCTGGCTCTCGTGCTCGAGGCCTGGCTCGTCGTGGTCGCTGACGGTGGGTGCCCTCTCCTGATCATCGTTCCGCCCGATGACCGCCAGGGCGAGCATGAGGATGGTGGTGGCCATGGCGATGACGATGGCCGTCAGCACGAAGGCCTGTGGCAAAGGATCGGCGGACTCGGCGACGGAGGTGCTGTCCATGAGCGGCTCATGGCGCCAGCCGGGCACCCCGCTGGCGAGCAGAAGCAGGTTCGCGGAGTGGGAGATCAGGGTGAGCCCGAAGATGGCGCGCACCATGTCCCGCTGCAGCAGCAGCCAGACTCCGGCGGTGGTCAGCACCCCGACGGTGATGGCAAGGACGAAGATCGAGTCGAACATGTCACCGCCCCCATTCTTCAGGCCGGACGCCGGAGGAGATGTGCTGCGTCTGCGGCCGGACGGGGATGGAGCTGGTCACGGGTACGGCTTCCTCCTGAGTGTCCGGTGCCGGGGTGTCGATCTCGCCCAGGAAGGCCTCGTCCACGCGCTCCCTGGTGCTTTCGCCGCCCTCCTGCTCTGCGGAGGCGGGTGCCGTACCGAGGACGTTGAAGGCAAGCATGACGAGTCCGATCACGGCGAGGTAGACGCCGGCGTCGAAGACCATGGACGTGGTCACGTGCTCCCCCAGGAGATAACCGTGCTGGGGTTCCATATAGGTTCCTGTGAAGGCCATGTTCACCAGGCCGATGGCCACGGCGATCACCACGCCGCCACCGATCAGGTACAACGGGGCGCGTGGAGGACCGATCTGACGATCCTTCGAGGTCGACAGGTACAGCAGACCCACCACGGCCGAGCCGACCAGTGCAGCGATGAACCCGCCGCCGGGCTCGTTGTGACCGCGGAGGAAGAGGATCGCTGAGACCACGGCGAGGATCGGCAGGATCACCTTGAGCATCAGTTGCAACTGGCTGGTGTTGGCCCACGAGTCCAGAATGGCGCGCCGAGCGGTCGGGGTGCCCAGCTCGGGGCCTTCCTGGGCGCCGGAACCGTCGTCCTCGCCAGGCATTGCAGGCATCAGTTGAGGGTCCAGGTGGCGGTTGCGGATGGTGGAGAGGATGGCGGCGATGGCCACCCCCGTCATGCCCAGCACGGCCAGTTCCCCGAGGGTGTCCAGGGCCCGGAACTCCACCAGGATCACATTGACGATGTTGGCACCGCCGGTGATGTCCTGGCCGTTCTCGAGAAGGTAGGTGCCGACCTCCGACTTGCCCCGGCGGCCGGTCAGCCCCCAGACGGCCAGGCCGGTCGCCAGTCCGGCGCTCACGGAGATGAGGGCGGCGGGTACCGCGCGCCGGGTGCGGACACGCCGGAAGGTCCGGGGCAGCTTCTGCAGGACCAGCATGATGACGATGACGGTCAGGGACTCCACCAGCAGCTGGGTAAGGGCCACGTCCGGGGCGCCGAGGGAGACGATCTGCACGGTGACCAGGATTCCGACAGCGGACAGTGCCACGGTGGCGCCGAGGCGTGAGCGGGCCATGGCGACGCCCAGGGCCGAGACGGCCAGCAGGATCAGCAGCACGATGTCCGACGCCTGGTTGAGGTTCGGCTGCAGCGGCGGCAGCTCTCCGCCGGCGTTCAGCAGGAGCACTCCGGGCACCACGATGGCGGCCAGAGACAGCACCATCATGGCCGCGTGGGAGGCGGCGGCGTCCCGGGCGGTGAGGCGGTTGACTCCCGAACCGAGCGCCGTCAGCCCGGCGGTTGCGGACTCGATCAGCCCGGACCCGCTGAAGGGCAGTTCGGCCCGTTCCAGAGCCGGCCAGAGACGGTGACGGACTGCCAGGGTGCCCAATCCCAGGGCCAGGACCGCCACGGTGGTCAGCAGTTCCGGGGTGACGCCGTGCCACAGGACGAAGTGCGGGTGCACCTCCGCTCCGGGCAGGGCCGCCGTGGCCGCCGCTCCGACGGCGGAGTCCAACAGGGGCAGGGCGAACAACGCGGCGACGGAGGTCACGATCGGCAGTGCGGTGGCGACGACGAGGATGGCACCCGGTGCATGGCCGGCGTGTTGCTGACCATTCGGTGCCGAACCGGACGCACCCTCAGGGGCCCGCGCCGGGTCCCAGAAGCCGCCCACCACGATCTTGGCGCAGTAGGCCACCGTCAGCACGGAGCCGAGGGCCGCACCGGCCAGGGCCACGGGACCCGCCCAGGAGGGCAGGCTTCCAACGGACTCGCCGGCGCCCATCCAGTCCACCGACCAGGCGTTGAGAGCGGTGAAGATGGACTCCTTGGAGACGAAGCCGAACAGCGGCGGGAAACCGGCCATGGCCCCGGCGCCGAGGACCGTCACCGCGAAGGTGCCGGGCAGGACTCCGCGCAGGACGGGCATCTGACGGAGGTCGCGGGTTCCGGTGGCGTGGTCCACCACCCCGATCATCATGAACAGGCCTGACTTGAACAGGGCGTGGGCGATGGTGTGGATCAGGGCGGCGGCGATGCCGGCCTCTGTGCCGGTGCCGATGGCAGCGACGATGAGCCCGAGCTGGCTGACCGTCGAATAGGCCATCAGCTTCTTGAGGTCGTGCTGCTGGAGGGCGCGCCACCCCCCGACGAGGGCGGTGACGAGGCCGGCGGTGACGAGCAGCACGGACCAGAGCGCGTTGTCATGAAACACCGGTGAGAACCGAAGGAGCAGGAAGATGCCGGCCTTGACCACCGCGGCAGCGTGCAGGTAGGCGGACACCGGGGTGATGGCAGCCATGGCGTCCGGCAGCCAGGAGTGGAAGGGGAACTGCGCTGACTTGGTCATGGCGGCGAGCGCGATGAGCAGCCCGATGGTCGTGGTGAACGCTGGGTCGGACGTCCACAGCCCGGCCGAGGCCTCAGGGTCCAGGATCTCGGTGAGGTCCGTGGTCCCGGCACGCACGGCCACCAGGACGACTGCCACGAGCAGCGCCAACCCGCCGAGGAACGTCACCAGCAGGGTGCGCATGGACGGGGCGAAGGCTGGTCGTCCGGAGCGAGCGATGAGCAGGAACGAGGCCAGCGAGGTCAGTTCCCAGCACAGGAACAGCACCATCAGATCGTCGGCGGTGACCAGGCCCACCATGGACACCGTGAACAGGGCCATGCCGAGGTAAAAGCTCAGGTAGGCCGAGGGAGGCATCCCGGCGTCGAGGTACCGGGTCGAGTACACCAGCACGACGGCGCCGATGAGCAGGGAGATCAGCGTGAAGACGCTCGAGATCGGGTCGGCCGCGAAGGACAGATCGACCCCCCATGCCGGGATCCAGGGGATGGACCAGGTGTTGGCTGCTGACCCGGCATCGGTCTCCGTTGCAGTGCCGGCGGCCTGGAGGGCGGGAAGGTAGAGCACCGCGGCGCCCAGGTAGACAGCGGCCAGCGGCCAGCCGGCATTACGTCCCAGCCAGCGGCAGAACAGCGGGGTGAGGATGAGTCCGACCGCCAGTAGGGCAAGCGTGAGGGCGATCGACATGCGACACACCCTACCGAAGCCAGGTGCCCCCGCGTGACACCGATCAGTCGTCTTCGAAGGCAGTCAAGGTGAGCCCCTTTAAGTAGTCAAGATTTCGGACGCGCCTGTGGAGCTGTTCGCCGCCAGCGAACGAATTGCGTCGGAGACGTCCACGAGCAGCCTGCGATCTGCCGGATGGCCGCTAGCCCTGTCGGACACCAGGCCGACCGCCAGGTCCAGGTCCGGGTCCGCCCACCCCAGGCAGACATCCGATCCGTTGTGGCCGAAGGTCCGTTCCGTGCTGGTCTCTCCCAGCGGACATCCCGCTCCGGTGCCGCCCAACTGCACCCCGGTTCCCCAGCGGGTGGGCAGCCCGGTCCAGCCGTCCGGGCCCCCGTCCGAGCTCGGCGTACACAGCGCCTCCCGCTCCGGGGCCTGGAGCAGATGGTGATAGAACCGTGCTAGCTCCAGCGCGGTGGTCGAGATTCCGGCCGCCGGGATCTGAGCCTGCCGGACGATCCTGCGGTTCAGCAGGGCCGCAATCAGCGGCCCTCCCGGGGCGGCACGGAAGGAGGCATCAAAGGGCAGGCAGCGGGGCAGCTCGGCATCCGGCACGCCTGGATGGACATCCCGGAGTCCAGCCGGCTCCAGGACCAGCGTTCGGAGCAACCCGGCCCAGCCCACATCTCCGTCCCCTCCGACGGCGCGCCCGCCAGCCCGACTGGCAGCCCGCCGTGCCACCTCCGCGAGGATGAACCCGAAGTCCAATGGCTGATAGGCGGGCCCGGCACCGTATCTCCGGTCCCGGCGCCGGCCACCCGCTACCCGCTGCAGCGACGCCTCAGTGCGATGCATGGCGATCACGGCCGCTGGATAGGGCCCCGCTGAGGGGACGGCGGAGCGGTGGGTCAGGACGTCGCGAAGCGTGGTGCCGGCTTTCGAGGTTCTCTCACTCCGTGGCCACCCTCGGGCGGAACCGTAGTCCGGCCAGTACGCGGCCACGGGCGCATCGAGATCGAGCACGCCCTCTCCGGCGAGCCGGTGCACCAGCAGCGACGTGAAGGGCTTGGAGGCGGAGAACAGCCAGCCGAGGGCGTCGGTCCGGCAGCGGACGGCCCCGTCCACCACCGTCCGCCCGCCAAGGATCACCGCGAGCTGCACGGAGGCTCCCCGGGAGCCCGCCAGCCGGAGGAGGTCGGAGGGATCCACAGACCCAGCGTAATGAAGCCCACGTGCCATGTCCCGTGCCGGTCGCGGACCATGACCGACCTACACTCGGCTGGTGGAGAACTTCTGGCTGGCCTTCGGGCTGACACTGCTCGCCGGCCTCTGCACCGGTATCGGTGGGTTGATCTCGGTGGTCCCGCGCCGCGCGTCCGGCGCCTTCCTGTCCGTCTCGCTCGGGTTCTCGGCCGGAGTCATGCTCTACGTCTCCTTCATGGAGATCATGCCCAAAGCCCTGGAGTCCCTGACCGCGGCCAATGGACCGGCTGCCGGACCGTGGGCGGCCGGAGCCGCGTTCTTCGCCGGAATCCTGCTGATCGGTGTCATCGACCGCCTGGTACCCGAGCAGATCAACCCGCACGAGCCCGGATTGGTCCATGATCCGGCCGCGGCCGTGAAGCGCCGTCGGATGATGAAGACGGGCACCGTGACCGCCCTTGCCATCGGCGTGCACAACTTCCCAGAGGGCTTCGCCACATTCATCGCCGGGCTGACCGACTTGCAGGTCGCCCTGCCCGTGGCCCTGGCGATCGCCCTGCACAACATCCCAGAGGGTGTGGCCGTTGCCGTTCCGATCCGCGAGGCGACCGGTTCCCGCCGCAAGGCCGTGCGGTGGTCCTTCCTCTCCGGACTGGCTGAACCGGCCGGGGCGTTGATCGGATTCGCCCTGCTGATGCCCTTCATGAACGACTTCACCCTGGGACTCACCTTCGCCCTGGTGGCCGGCATCATGGTGTTCATCTCCCTCGATGAGCTGCTGCCCACCGCACGCGAATACGGAAAGCACCACCTGGCCATGTACGGGCTCGTGGCCGGCATGGCCGTCATGGCGGTTTCGCTGTTGCTGTTCGCGACGCTGTAGAACTGACCCATGACCTCCGACCCTTGCACCAATCCCGAGACCTCCGCCGCGCCCTCTCCCGGCGTACCCCCCGTCCCCCCTGCGGGGCGGGATGGGCGGGATGGGCGGGTTGCGCGGGGAACGATCGGCGTCACTCTGGCTGTGCTGGCCGTGGTGTTCATCGCCGTCAACCTGCGTCCCGGGGCCACCGCCCTGGGACCGGTTCTGGCCGAGGCGTCCGCATCCCTGCGAATCGACGGCACCGTGGCCGGGATCATCACAGCACTGCCGGGGTTGATGTTCGGACTTGTGGGATTGGTGGCGGTGAGCCTGGGGCGCCGGGCCGGGCTGTCCCTGACCATCGCCCTCAGCCTGATCGTGATGGTCGTGGGCCTGCTGTTGCGCCCCTTCGCCCCGTCCATCTGGGTCTTTATCCCGTTCACCGCCCTGGCGCTGGCCGGCATGGCCGTGGGCAACGTCCTGGTCCCCGCGTGGATCAAGCGGCACGGCGGCGGCCGCACGGTGGCCTTGATGACCCTGTACAGCATGTTCCTCACCGTCGGCGGATCCGCCGGTTCCGGCCTCGCCGCACCCCTGGCCGAAGCGGCCGGGACCACCCTGTCCGCAGGGGACCCGGCAGAGGGCTGGAGGTGGTCGCTCGGATTCTGGGGGCTGGCCGCCGTCGTCCCCCTGGTGTTGTGGCTGCTGGTGGCCCGCCGCGCAGGGCACGACTTCCCGGGAACCCCGCCTCAGGATGAACCAGACCGGCCGCTGCGGTCCTCCCCCACTGCCGTGTTTCTCATGGTGCTGTTCGGGATGCAGTCCATGAATGCCTATGTTCAGTTCGGCTGGCTGCCGCAGATGTACCGGGATGCCGGACTGGACGCCAATCTGGCCGGTGCCCTGCTGTCCGTGGTCGCGGCACTGGGCGTGGCCGGCGGGCTCGTGATGCCCACCGTGATCGACCGGTCCCGGACCCTGGCGCCGTGGATGATCGGCTTCGGCATCGCCACCGTGGCCGGCTGGACCGGGATGCTGCTGGCTCCGGCCGAGGGCGGCCTGTGGTGGGCTATCCTGCTGGGCTTGGGCGGCTTCGCCTTCCCGACGGCGATCGCCCTGATCCCCGCCCGCAGCCGGCAGCCGCATGTCACCGCACGGCTGTCCGGCTTTGTTCAGCCCTATGGTTACATCGTGGCCGCCATCGGACCGATGGCCGTTGGATTGATCCATGCGGCCACGGGGAACTGGACTCTGGTACTCGTCCTGCTCGCCTGCTCCGGAATCGTCATGGCGCTGGCCGGGCTCCGCGTGTCCGCCCGCGTCTATGTGGACGACGAGATCACGGTGCAGCGGGACTAATCGACCACGGGTCACCGGTCAGTAGACGACAGCCTCCTGCAGGGTGGCCTCACCTGACCGGTCTTCGCCTGCCTCCGTGGTCCATTCGACAGTGATGACATCCCCCACGTTGTGGTCGTTGACGATCTGCGAGAGTTCGGCGGCCGAGGTCACGGGCTGGCCGTCCACGGTGCGGACGATGTCCCGTTCCCGGAGGCCGAGCTGTTCGGCCGAGGAGCCCGGCGTCACCTCGATGACGACCGCCTGCTCCTGTTCGGTGCCCACCACGATGCCCAGGGCACCGTCCATCCCGATGCTGACGGAGTCTGTCTCCTCACCGGAGAGGACCTGCTCCACCACCTCCAGGGCCACGGTCACGGGAATCGCATACCCGTCCACTTCCTCGGCGGTCTCGCCCTGGGATGCCGCCGTGGTGATGCCGATGACCTGGCCGTCCCCATCCACCAAGGGGCCGCCCGAGTAGCCCGGAATCACGTCCGCGCTGGTCTCGATGAGACCCGACAGCCGGGACATGTCGTCGGGGGCACCGGAGGAGGCCACGATCGACTCGTCCAGTCCCGTCAAATCACCCGTCACGGCAGTGAGGTAGCCCTGGCCACCACCGTTGCCGACGGCGGCCGTGGGTTCGCCCCGGTCCGGTAGTTCGGTGTTGATGGAGGCCGTTGCCAGGGAGGGTGCGTTCTCGATCTGCAGCACGGCGACATCATGCAGGGAATCGCGTCCCAGCACTATGGCCGTGTAGACCTCGCCGGAGTCAGCGACGGTCACCGTGACATCGGAGGCGTCCTCGACGACGTGGTAGTTGGTGATGGCCAGTCCGTCGCCGGTGAGGACGACGCCTGTCCCGGTGCCCATACCGCTCATCAACTGGGTGTCCACCATGAGCACCCCCGGGGCATCCGTGACCCGGGAGCCCTGGTCCAGGCCGGCGTCACCTAGGTTCGGGCCGGCCGCCCAGTCCACCTGGATCCCCTCGTGGCTGTGCTGCAGGGCCTCGCCGAGGGGGACGCCTCCGGTGGCCGGTAGCGCCGGTCCGTGATCCTGCGCCGCCACGATGTCCCGGATCTCCTCGAAAACCAACAGGCCCACGCCACCGGCCAGGATGGTTGCGGCCAGGAATCCCGAGGCGACGATCAGACGGTAGGCGGGGCTCCGGCGTCGAGGGCGTGGCTGTGGGTGGGCGGGCTCGTGCGGCTGTTGGGGCGGGGGCTGATACCGCTGCTCGGGCACGCCATAGATCGGGCCGACCGCGGGCGGCCGGTCCGGAAAGCGGGGGATCCCGACCGGCGGGCGGTCGGGATCCCCCGTGTTCTCAGGGTCGTTCACGGTACTCCGGTGATGAGAACGGGACGTGGTGGACCGGGCGGAACGAGATCAGCCGCGGACGGCGGCCAGGGCGGAGTCGTAGTCCGGTTCGGTGGTGATCTCCGGGACCACCTCGGTGTAGGTCACCGTCCCCTGCGGGTCGATCACGATGACAGCGCGCGCCAGCAGGCCGACCATGGGACCGTCGGCCAGGGTGACCCCGTAGTCCTCGCCGAAGGTGGACCGGAACACCGAGCCGGTGGTGACGTGCTCGATTCCCTCGGCGGTGCAGAAGCGGCCGGCGGCGAAGGGCAGGTCCGCGGAGACGGCCACCACGGTGGTGTTCTCCAGGTCAGCGGCCGCCTTGTTGAACGTGCGGACGGACTGGGCGCAGACGCCGGTGTCCATGGAGGGGAAGATGTTCAGCACGATCGTGCGTCCGGCCAGGGACTCCAGGGTGATCGGAGCCAGGTCGGACCCGGTGAGGGTGAAGGCGGGGGCGGGGGCGCCCTCGGCGGGCAGCTCCCCGACGGTGTTGACGGGGCTGGACTTGAATGCGGTGATTGCCATGCGCTCCAACCTAGCGGTTTAGGCTGGCGAGGTGGAACTGCGCAGCAATGTCACCGATACCGCACTGCTCTTCGAGGGCGGCGGAATGCGGGCATCCTATACGTCCGCCGTGGCGGTCGCCCTCCTTGAATCGGGTATCCACCTGGACTTCGTGGCCGGTATCTCGGCCGGCTCGTCCAATACAGCCAACTACCTGGCGAGGGATCCGTGGCGGGCGCGGCATTCGTTCGTGGACTTCGCCGCCGACCCGAAGTTCGGCAACTGGAAGACATTCCTGCGCGGTGACGGCCTGTTCAACGCCAAGTACATCTATGAGGAGACCGGCCTGCCGGATCAGGCCCTCCCCTACCCGTGGGAGACCTTCCTGGCCAACCCTGCGACGCTGCGTCTGGGTGCGTTCGACGCCGAGTCCGGTCAGGCCATCTGGTGGGGCCGCGAGGACATCCAGGAGCTCCCCGACCTGATGGTGCGGGTCCGCGCCTCCTCCACGATGCCGGTTCTCATGCCGCCGGTGCGGCTGAACGGTCGGACCTACGTGGACGGGGCCCTGGGTCCGGACGGCGGGATCCCCCTGTCCGCTGCCGTCGACGCCGGCCACGAACGGTTCCTAGCGGTGCTCACCCGGGAACGCGGCTACGTCAAGGCCCCCGAACGGTTTCCCCGGTTCTACCTTCGCTACTTCCGCAAGCACCCGGCGATCGCCGAGGCCCTGCTCACCCGGTGGCAGCGGTACAACGCGACGCGGGAGCGCTTGTTCGAGCTCGAGCGGGAGGGCCGCGCCTACCTCTTCGTGCCGGTGACCATGCCGGTGTCCAATGGCGAGAAGGACGTGGTCAAGCTCGCCGCCGCGCACGAGGCCGGGCTGGCGCAGGCTCGCCGGGAACTGCCGGCCATCCGGGAGTTCCTCGGCTTGCCGGCGGTGTGAAGCTGCCGTCCGATCGATGCGGGCTGACCGCTACTGCGCGGAGTCAGGCAGCCCGAATACGCGGTCGAAGAGCCAGGCGTACACCGCGTTGTAGATGAGGAAGAAGACGATCAGGGCCGCCTCGTAGAGGAAGGCCTCCCACAGGCTGACCTGCAGCAGCACCGCGACGGCAGGCACCAGGACAATCACCAGGCCGAGCTCGAACAGCAGCGTGTGCAGCAGGCGGATCCGCAGAGGCCGGCCGGTGTGACCCGAATGCCGCTCCCAGCGCTCGAACAGCGTGTTGAACACCATGTTCCAGATCAGGGCCACCACCGAGGACAACACCCCGACGGCGGCGCTGGCGCCGGCCGGGTTGCCCAGCAGCGAGAGGATGACCGTGGTGAAGCCGATGGCGAGCGCCTCGAAGATGACGGCGTAGACCACACGGCGAACGGCCGGCGTCGGGAAGACACGGCGACCGATCAGGGCCCGGCGGCCACCGGGGGCCAAGGGCACCTCACGTTGGGCGGCGTCTGACGTGGGGTCGACGATGGAGTCGCTGGCTGAGTCGACAGTGGAGTCGGGTGAGGGCTCACTGGCAGGGTGGGGCGCAGTGCTGGGCATGACGAAGAAACCTCCAAGATGTGTCCATGGGAAGTCCTCGACCGGTTTCGCGTCCATGGAAGCGGATGCTCGGCGTCCCGGACCGATCGACCGGCAGGCCCAGGGGAAACCGAGGCTGACCGGATGCGGATCGATGGGGACCGGTGGTCCCGTGACGCCGTGTGATGATTCTACCAAGGTTGAACCCCTCGTCCGACGCGGCTATTCCCTGGCCGACCGGGACAGCACCGACGATTCAACACCTTCGATGAGGAGGACCGCGTACCTGCACACCTGCACCCACCTGAACAGAAAGGGGCTCCCACCCATGTCGAGCTCCCCCCTGAGTATCCGGGCCGCCATCGTCGGATACGGCAACCTCGGCAAGAGCGTGGAGAAGCTGATCCGCACCCAGCCGGACATGGACCTGGTGGGAATTTTCTCCCGACGTTCTGAGCTGGACACGGACACCCCGGTGTTCCCGGTCGCCTCACCGCCGCCTCCCAGGTCGCCTACGGCCGGGCCGCCGCCCGACTCCGGGCCGAGGGGAAGAGCGGAGCGTTCACCGTGCTGGAGGTCGCCCCGTACCTGCTCTCCCCCGTCGCCCTGGACGAACTCATCCGGCGGGACGTGTGACCGGACGGGTGACCGGACGGGTCGACCGGAGAGCCGCCGACCCCGCCATGGGCCGACGCGCCGCCGTCGTCGTATGCTCTGAGCATGCCGATCACGCGAGATGACCGCGAGACCCCGCCCGCCCCGGTAGCGCCGGCACCCCGGGCGGGCCCCACGCGACAGGACCCCTCCGCAGTGCGATCCGCACGGCCGGGTCAATCACGGGGCAGCCAGTCACGGGGCAGCCAGTCACGGGGCAACCGGTGAGCGGCGGCCTGGTCGCCCTCCTGGACGACGTCGCCGCTCTGGCCCGCATCGCGGCGGCCTCGGTGGACGACATCGCCGCCGGGGCCGCGAGGGCCGGCACCAAGGCCGTGGGCGTGGTGATCGACGACGCGGCCGTCACGCCGCAGTACATGACCGGGGCCGACCCGTCACGGGAGCTGCCGATGATCAAGCGGATCTTCTGGGGCTCCCTGCGGAACAAGATCCTGATCATCCTGCCCGCGCTCCTGCTGATCAGCGCGTTCATCCCCTGGCTCATCCCATGGATCCTCATCCTGGGCGGCACCTACCTCTGCTACGAGGGGGCTGAGAAGGTCTGGCACAAGCTCCGCGGCCACCATGCCGAGAAGCAGACCCCGGCCACGGAGAAGGGCCCCGAGGCCGAGGACAAGGTGATCAAGGGAGCCATCACCACGGATTTCATCCTGTCCTGCGAGATCATGGTCATCTCCATGAACGAGGTGGCCGACGAGAGCATCTGGTTCCGAGCCCTCATACTGATCGTGGTGGCGATTGCGATCACCGTGCTCGTCTACGGCGCCGTCGCGCTGATCGTCAAGATGGATGACGTCGGCCTGCACCTCGCACAGAAGGACGGCAACGGAACCCGGCGGTTCGGTGAGATGCTGGTCAAGGCCATGCCGAAGGTCCTGGCCGCCATCACGTTCATCGGGACCATCGCGATGTTGTGGGTCGGCGGGCATATCCTGCTTCAGCAGTCGGCCGAGCTGGGGCTGCATGCCCCCTACGACCTGGTCCATTCGCTCGAGGCGCCCGCTGCCGCGCTGTCCGCCGTAGGCGGGTTCCTCGGCTGGCTGGTGAACACGCTGTGCTCCGCCATGATCGGGTTGATCTGGGGCCTGGCCGTCATGGTCGTCTTGCATCCCCTGCTCCGGTTACTGCCGATCGGCAAGGCGTCGGACGCTGTGGAGGGCGCCGGCCACGAGGAGGGGTCCCTCCGGGCCGCTGTGGCCGGTCACCGTCCGGGCGGCCGTCCCGCGGCGCAAGGCCCGGATCCGGGTCCAGGTCAAGACCCGGAGTCCGAGCCGCCGGCCTAGGGGGCCGCTTCGCCGGTCTCCACGGACTCTCCGGACTCGACGGAGAAGGCCCACATCACGCCGAAGCGGTCGAAGGCCTGGCCGTACCAGTCGCCCCAGGGGGCCTTCTCGAACGGCATGTTCTCGGAACCGCCGCCGGAGATCAACTTCCCGATCAGGTCCCGGGCGGCTTCCGGGCTCTCCACGGTGTAGAGCAGTGAGTACGCGGTGTCCTTGATCGGGTAGTCCTTGCTGTCCATGACATCACCGCCCGCGAGCTCGCCGCCCGGCAGCGACAGGGTCACATGGGCCACCGCCTTCGGGTCTGGTTCGAAGGGCATGCCTTCCATGGGCATATCGCCATAGCGCAACAGATCCAGCGTGCCGCCGAACACCTCATGCCAGTGCTCGAACGCCTCGGCGGTCTGCCCGGGCAGGGAGATATACGTCGCAAGGGAGGTGCTCATGGGGTGCTCCTAGTTCTCAGGGCCGTGTCGTTCTCGGGGCGGTGTCGCGCCCCACTCGAGGTGGTTCAGGTTGTGACTGGTTGGTCAGGCTGTGACACCAGCATGTTCCCTCGGGGAGAGGGCCGCACCTCCGATCCTGCGCATCCGTCCGGACAGTTCAACGAGAAGCAGGGCATGGGACCGAGCCCTTGGACCCTCCAGACGGCAGGAATACAGTCGAGGTGTGAGAGCGACATCCTCGGGAACCGCATTCGTCTTCGCGGGCGGCGGCGTCCGTGGGGCCGTGCATGTGGGGCAGCTGAGAGCACTGTTCGAGCGTGGCATCACCCCGGACCTGATCGTCGGCACCTCCGTCGGGGCCATCAACGGCGCCGTTGTGGCCCGCGACCCGCACCCGGACGTGGCCCACGAGATGCTTCAGATGTGGCAGACAGACGAGGCCCGGGCCGTCTTCGGCCAGTCGTGGAGCCGCCAGGCCGGCCGGGTGATCCGAGGCCGCACCTACACGCTGTCCGCCAAGCCCCTCGTCGACCTGATCTCCATGCACTTCCCGCCCCACACCCAGATCGAGGACCTCGACCTGCCCTTCGTCACGGTGGCCACCTCGATCGAGCGAGCGGCGGAGCGCTCCTTCGACACGGGGCCGCTGGTGCCGGCCGTCGTCGCCTCGGCCACGGTGCCGGGCCTGCTGCCGCCCGCTGTGATCGATCACGAGCACTACTTCGACGGCGGCCTGGTCGCCTCGGTGCCCCTGGGCCAGGCCATCCGCCGCGGGGCCACGACGATCTACGTGCTCCAGGCCGGCCAGCTCGACAAGCAGATGACGGTCCCCACCACCATGGTGCAGACGCTGAACGTCTACGTGGACATCACCCGCCGGCACAGCTTCACCCACGCCCTGGAGCACGTCCCCGAGGGTGTCACCGTCTACGTGCTGCCCACCGGTGGCAGGCCCAAGGTCCGCGGGCTCAAGGCGCTGATGTCCCTTGAGCACACCGCGGAACGAGCAGAACTGGCCTACCAGGCGACGTCCGTGGAACTCGACCGGATCGCCGGCATGCACCCGGCATAGACGTCTCGTATTCCTCTCCCTCTCACCTCGCTTCCTTTCCACCTCCGCCCCCACTCTCCTCGGGCCGTGACAGTACGGGCCGGGGATGCCACGGTGGAGGGATGCGCAGTCCTGACCTGACCACACCACTGGTGGACCTGGCGGCTACCCATGGCCTCGACCTCGACCCGTCCACGCTGTCCATCAATGAGATGGGCCTCGACTTCCGCGTGGCCCTGGCCACCACGGCGTCCTGCAGCGCCACCAGTCCGAACGGCTCCGCCGGGGAACGCTGGGTCCTCCGAATCCCGCGCCGCCCGGATGCCCTGAGACGAGCCGAGGTCGAATCCCGGGTCCTGGACCTGGTCGGACCGCGACTGTCCGTGGCCGTTCCCCAATGGGGCGTCCAGGCCACCGACCTCATCGCCTATCCGGCCCTGCCCGGAGAACCCGGACTCACCTTGGACCCCGACGGCGCCCCCGTCTGGCACCTCGACATCACTCCGAGCGGTATGCGCGATCCCTCGGGGCGTTCCTGGCCGAACTGCATGCGATCGATCCCGCCGAAGCCGCCGCGGCCGGCGTCGAGGTCCACGACCCGGATGAGGTGAGGACCCGGTGGGCGCAGGACATCGCGCGGGTGGGTGCCGAGTTCGAGGTGTCTCCCGCCCTCCAGGACCGTTGGTCCGCGTGGCTGGCAGAAGACAGTTTCTGGCCGGCGTTCTCGGTCCTGACCCACGGAGAGGTGTACCCGGCCCACACCCTCGTGGTGGACGAGGAGATCACCGCGGTGCTGGATTGGACGACGGCGTCCGTGGGCGATCCCGCCAAGGACTTCGCGATCCACCACTCCGCGGTCTCCCCGGAGGTATTCGCCGCCACGCTGGATGAGTATGTCCGCCGCGGTGGGCGCATCTGGCCCCGGATAGGCGATCACGGGGCGGAGATCATGGCCGCCGGCCCGGTGGCCTATGGATTGTTCGCCCTGCAGTCCGGAGTGCCCGAGCACCGGCAGGCGGCACAGGCCCAGCTCAATCCGGAGGCCGCCGCCGAGTGCTCAACGTGATCCTCAACTGTGTTCCAGGAAGCCGCGAAGGACCTCGACGAACTTCTCCGGCGCCTGGGAATGTACCCAGTGACCCGCCTCGCGGATCGTGACCTTGTGGGTCTTGGGGAACAGGGCCCGCATGGTGGCGGTGTACTCATCGCGGACATAGTCCGAGCGGCCACCGGCCACCCACAGCACGGGGCCCTCAAAGGTGGCCCCGCCGGTGTCCGGGAACCCGCCGATGGCGTCCAGGCTGGTCCGCAGCAGCTCCAGGTTCGGCTCCCACGTGTAGCCGTCCGGCCCGCTGCGCAGGTTCTGCAGCAGGAACAGCCGGGTGGTGTCCCAGGGGATGGGATCCTTCAGCGCCTCGTCGGCGTCGGACCGGCGTTCGATGGCGCTCAGGTCCACGGCGGCCAGGCTGTCCAGCAGGTGTGAGAACTCGCCCTCCGCACCCCCGGCCTGCGTGGGTGCGATGTCCACCACGATGAGCCGGGAGACCAGGTCCGGGTGCCGCAGTGCCAGCACCATGGCCACCTTGCCGCCCAACGAATGCCCGACGACGGCCACGGGCCCGTCTGCGGCGACGCCGGCCCTCAGCGTTTCGGCCACTGAATCGGCCATCTGCCGGTAATCGACCACGTCGGTCCACTCGGACTCGCCGTGGTTGGGCAGGTCCACCAGCAGGCTGAGGTACTCCGGTGCCAGGACTTTGGCGATCCGGGAGAAGTTCTTGCCGCGGCCGAACAGTCCGTGCAGGAAGACGATGCTGTCTCCGGCAGCCTCGGCCTCGCCGATGCGGGTGGTGTGCAGGGTGCTTGCAGGATGGTCAGACACGGTCCGAGCCTAGCCCCGTGGACCCTTCAATAGGCTCCACATTACCGGTCGGTTTATGGTGGAGACCATGTCATCCCTGGAATCCACCGGCGGAAATCCGCCGGTCACGAGCGAGAGCACCATCGAGACCACCACCGAGAAACGGCCGAGCGACAGCAACGCCGACACCGATATTCGGTACAGCACCCGGCTCATCCCGTGGGTTCTGTGGCCCACGCTGATCATCATCGTGCTGTTCGTCGGTGTGACGATCGCCTTCCCCGAGGCCATGGAATCCGGGATCTCTGCCGTCCAGCAGACCGTCATCAGCACCTTCAGCTGGTGGTACCTCATCCTGGCCTTCGGATTCGTGGTGTTCTGCATCTACCTCGGGTTCTCCCGCAAGGGCAACATCAAACTCGGCCGGCCCGAGCACGAACCCGAGTTCTCGACCATGTCCTGGCTGGCTCTGCTCTTCGCGGCCGGCATGGGCATCGGCCTGGTCTTCTACGGCATGACCGAGCCCCTCATCCACTTCGCCACGCCCCGGCCGGGCTTGGAGGCCACGGACCCCTCCACGGGCGCCGCGGCCGAGGACGCCCTCGCGCTGACCTACCTGCATTGGGGCCTGCAGCCCTGGGCCATCTACGCCGTCGTCGGGCTCGCCATCGCGCACGCCATCCACCGGCGCGGACGGCCTCTGTCCATGCGCTGGGCGGTCGAGCCCCTCATCGGGGAGAAGGCGACCCGGGGCGGGTGGGGCCATGCCATCGACAGCTTCGCCCTGATCGGCACCGTGTTCGGCGTTGCCACCTCGCTCGGACTGGGCGTCACCCAGATGGCGGCGGGCCTGCGGTCCATGGGCCTTGTCGGCGAAGGTGACCTCTGGGTCGAGTACGCCATGATCGCCGTCGTCACCGGCTTCGTCATCTGGTCCGTGGTGTCCGGCGTCAACCGCGGGATGAAGTGGCTGTCCAACACCAACATGGTCATCGCCGCCGGCCTGATGCTGTTCCTCCTCATCGTCGGGCCGACCCAATACCTGGCCAAGGAGATGGTCCAGACCTTCGGCCACTACCTGCAGAACTTCATCGGCAACTCCCTCAACTCCTCCGCCTTCTACGGGGCCGAGGGCGATGCCTGGCAGGCCAGCTGGTCCACGTTCTACTGGGCCTGGTGGATGTCCTGGACGCCGTTCGTCGGTGTCTTCATCGCGCGAATCTCCCGCGGCCGCACGGTTCGTGAGTATCTGCTGGGTGTCATCCTGGTGCCCACCCTGATCTCCGTGGTCTGGTTCGGCGTCCTGGGCGGCACGGCCATCTTCTACGAAAACACCAGGCCGGAGTGGTACACCTCGGTGGTCGGCTCCGATGGCTCCGTGGATGTGAATTCGGCACTCTTCCAGGTCCTGGAACAGCTGCCGGGAGGCGCCGTCCTGGTGGTCGGAGCGATCCTGCTCTCGGCGATCTTCTTCGTCACGTCCTCCGACTCCGGATCACTCGTGATGGCCATGATCGCCACCGGCGGCAACCCCGAGCCCCCGAACCGCATCCGGGTGATGTTCGCCGTGGCCACTGCCGTGATGGCCGCAGCCCTGCTGCTGGCCGGCGGACTCTCCGCCATCCAGACACTGGCCATCACCATCGGCCTGCCGTTCACGATCCTCATGGTCCTGATGTGCATCGCCGTCTTCAAGGCGCTCCACGTCAACGTCCAGCGGACCGAGGCCATTCGCCGGATGGCGTTCCTGGCAGACATCTCAGACCGCTTCGGCTTGGAGAGCGACGACGACGCCGTCGATTCCGGGCCCGTCTCGGCCAACACGTGGTGGTCCTCCCTCAGCCGCGAACGGCAACGGGAGATCCACCAACGCGTCGGGCCGCACACCGGGCGGCGCGTCCGCCAGGCGGCCGGCACGGCAGGAGAACCCAGCCAGGACGACAACTCTCAGCCGGACAACACGTCTCAGCCGGACAGCACCTCCGATTCCAGCCGCGCATAGCTGGTCTCCATCCCATCGGCCATGCCGGTGGCGAGGATGGTGTCCCGTAGCGCCTCATCCGGATAGGTGACGAGGAGGGACAGGAGGGTGCCGCCGTCGACCGGTGTGAGCGTCAGCTCATTGGTCGTGGCGGCCTCCTCCTGGCCGATCATGGCCTCGGTGGTGACCGACCGGTGCGGTGCCTCGATCTCGAGGACCGTGCCCGTGAATCCGAAACGGTCCTCCCCGCCCTCGCGCTCCCATTCGTAGCGATAGGTCTCCCCCACCGCTGTGCCGACCTCGCACACCGGCATGGTCCAGCCCTCCGGCCCGAGTTGCCACCTGCGGAGCAACTCGGGGTCATGGTGGGCCTTCCACACCTCGCCGAGGGTGCCGCGGATGACCCGGCTCAGCCGGGCCTGATGATCCCCGATGAGCTGCGTCTTCACGGCTTGTCCGGCAGCGAAGGACTGAAGATCCGCCACCACGGCATCGATCTGGCTCATGGCCGAGAGCGTGCCCTCCTCCATGCCCATCTCGAGGATCTGCTCCAGGTCGGCTGCGGAGTTGAAGTGGGTGGTGTGCACCAATCGAGAGCCCTCCGAGGTCTCCTCGAAGGCGAACACCATGCGCATGACGGGTGATCCGAGGTCCCTGCTTCCGTCTTCCTTGCTGAAGCCGTCCAGGACCTCGAAGGATCGCCCCTCGGTGACGGCGACGAACTCGAACCAGGCAGCTGAGCTCTCGCCGTCCGGACCGGTCATGTAGTACTGCGATTCGCCGCCCGGATACATGTCGTGCCGGGTGAAGGTGGCCGGCCAGTCCACGGGTCCCCAGAACTTCTCGAGCTGACGAGGATCGGCGTAGGCGTCCCAGAGCCGGCGCACGGGGACGGGAAAGTCAGCCACGATGGTCATCGTCATGGCCTGAGGGTCTTTGGAAACGTTGGTGACGGGCATGGTCATGCCTTTCCGATGGGGCTTTCGGGCTCAGGGCCTGGCTCGTCCGACAGCAGGGCGTCGAGGCGTCCGATCCGTTGGCGCCACAGCTGTTCATAGCGGTCCAGCAGCTGTTGGACCTTCCGGACGGTGTCCGGATCCCCGCTGACGAGCCGCTCGCGGCCCTTCTTGTTCTTCTTCACGAGACCCGCCGATTCGAGGACGGAAACGTGCTTCTGGACGGCCGCGAACGACATCTCGTACTCGTCGGCCAGCACGGAGACGGACAGCGGCTCCGTGAGGGTCCGGCTCATGATGTCCCTGCGGGTGGAGTCAGCGAGGGCTTGGAAGATTCGGTCCACCTCGTCCTCATCCAGGTGCCGCCAGGAAACCTCCGTGCCAGACGTGACGTCGGCTGCGCTATGTACAACCATGTGGTTGTACATTAGTGAGTTCAGATGGCCCCGTCAAGGACTTCTGCATCGCTGAACGCGGCGCGGGGCGAGCATCTCACTATCCTGCAGTCAGTCCTGCGGCCAGCCCACCTGAACATTCACTGGTCACTGCCTGACCGCGTTACCCAGGCTCGCTTGCTACGTTGCCCAAGCCATCATCGAAAGGACGGTATTCGCTGTGCCACTCACCACGCGATCCAGTGCACGATTCAGCACGAGCAAGAAGCTCCTGACCAGCGTCGCCCTGGTCGGTTCCCTGTTCGGTCTCGCCGCGTGTGGCGGCGGCGACGCCGGGGGCTCCGCCGAGGCTGACGGCAGCCAGGGCGCCAGCGCCGGGACCTCCCAGCCTGCCTCAGAAGGTGCCCAGGCGGCTCCCGAGGACGCCCAGCCGTCCATGCCGGAACCGGACGTCGAGAATGTCCCGGACGTCGTGGCCACGGTCAACGGCGAGGAGATCACCGGGGAGGAATTCACCGCGGCCTATCAGGCACAGTTCCAGCAGATGGCCATGCAGTCGCAGATGTCCGGCCAGGAGATGAACCAGGACGAGATGAAGAAGCAGCTGGCCGAGTCCCTGGTGGGCACGGAGTTGTTGGTTCAGGACGCAGCGGAGCAGGGCCACTCGGCCAACGAGGAGGACGTCAACGCCTTCCTGGAGGAGACCGCGAAGTCCAGCGGTGTGGCCTCTGTGGACGAGCTGATGGCCACCTTCGAGGAGCAGGGCTATCCCGAGGACCAGGTCCGCGCTGACGCCCAGAAGCAGCTGATGCTGGACAAGTCCATCGCGGAGATGGACATCCCGGAAGCCACTGACGAAGAACTCAAGGAGCTCTACGACTCCTCGATCGCAGCCCAATCCGAGGCCCAGGGAGGCGCGAGCGCCCCGGCCGAAGGCGGCGAAAGCAACCAGCCTGAGACCCCGTCCTTCGAGGAGCTCAAGCCTCAGCTGCAAGAGCAGGTCAAGTCCCAGAAGGAGAACGAGGCCCTGACCCAGAAGATGGAGGAACTCCGCGAGGGAGCCGACGTCGAGGTGAAGCTCTAGTCCGCTCCACCCGCCACGGGGCCCGGTTCAGACCAACGGCCACGGGAACCTCATGCCGGTGGGGTCCACCGGGAGCACCTGCTCCTGAAGCAGGTGCTCCACCCGTTGCTGGAGTGCCGCTGCTTCGAACCTCATGAGGTGTTCAGCCAGTGCCGCAGGCACCTCCGTGGCGAGCGGGGCGACGTCGGCCAAGAGGCCGGCGTCGATCCGTTCACCGGCGAAATCCCAGATCACCGTGCGCAACTTGAACGGTGCGGCAAAGCAGAGCCCGTGGTCGATTCCCCACAGACGACCGTCAGTGCCGTGCAGGACATGTCCGGCCTTCCGGTCAGTGTTGTTGGCCACGAGATCGAAGACGGCCAGGCGCCGCAGCTCGTCGAGATGGGCCGGATCGCCGTCGGCCAATGTGAAGTAGTGCTCGGCTGGGTCATGGTCGATGAACAGCTGCAATGAACCGACGCCGTAGGGACCTTCCTCCCGGATGACGGTCGGCGGGACCACACCCCATCCCAGCGACTCGCTGAGCAGGAAGGCGGCACGCTCACGGTGGTACAGCCCCGGCGGAAAGTCCCTCAGGGGCCTCTCGCCCCACTCCGGCTTGTAGATCGCCCAACACCGCGTTGCGGGTGACGAACCAGACTCGTCGGCGTCCGTGATCACCTCGACGAGAAATGTCTCGTTGCTGCTGTGGGCCAATCGGCCGAGGAGCCGGAGCGAGCCCCGTTCGAGCAGATCGATGTCTCGTTCAGTGCATCGTGCGTCACGCTTTCCATCCCGTCCGCCGATCTCATCCATGACTTCCACCTCCCTCCCGGGACGCCTACGACGCCCTGAGCTGAGCCAGGGTGTCCTGCGTTGAGTTCACGGTGAGCACCACAGGATCTCGTCCGTCTTGGTAAGACAGCGCGGAGACTGAGCAGGGGCCGATACTCAACCGCTGGAACCGATCCAGCGGCGTGCCCATGGCATCGGAAACGGCCACTCTGATGGGGTCCGCGTGGGAGAAACAGACGACCGTCCCACCGTCATGGGCGCGCCGCAGACGTTCCAGGGTGGCCGTCATCCGGTCCCTGATCTCCACGAAGCTCTCCCCCTGGGGGAACCTGAACGCCGAGGGACGTTGCTGCACAGTCTTCCATTCGGGCTGGTGGTACAGATCCGCGAGCAGGGCTCCGGTCCAGTCGCCGAAGTCCCCCTCCAACAACCCGTCGTCCTCCAGAACGCGCACCCCGGTCCGAGCCGACGCCGGGCGCGCCGTTTCGAGGGTTCGTTCAAGGGGTGAGGCGTAGATGGCGTCAAGCGGCAGCACCGCGAGCCGCTCGGCGACCCGGTCCGCCTGCTTTGCTCCGGCCTCTGAGAGATGCAGGCCGGGCGCGCGGCCTGGCAGCACCGTCCCAGTGGTCGGCGTCTGACCGTGCCGAACCAGCAGGATCAGGGTGGTCGGAGCCTCTGGTGGGGGTGACGGCTTATCGTCTCGTGGCATCACGGCAAGCCTAGGTGGGCGGCCCCGGAGCAGTCACGATCTGGGTCTCTGTACGCGCTGGGCTGCCGCCGATAGCGTGAGCATCATGGCCACTGTTCCTGTTCCCTCGCCGCCCACGACCTTTTCGCCATCGGCGTCCTCTCCTGATACGGCCCCGCCATCCATCGGCACCCTCGCCGAACTACGCGCCACCGGCCACGAACTGCGGTCCTTGCGGGAGGAGATCCGCGCCAACCTCTTGGCAGCTCTGGCCGCCGGTCGAAACCCGTGGCCTGGACTGCACGGCTTCGACCGCACAGTCATTCCCCAGCTGGAGAGGGCCCTGATCGCTGGGCACGACGTCGTCCTGCTGGGTGAACGAGGCCAGGGCAAGACCCGGCTGCTGCGGACCCTGAGCGGACTGCTCGACGAATGGTCGCCGGTGATCTCCGGGTCAGAACTCAACGAGCACCCCTATGAGCCCATCACCTCTGAGAGCCGGGCCCGGGCCGCGCGCGACGGCGGCCGCTTGCCCGTGGCGTGGCGGCACCGTTCCGAGCGGTATGTGGAGAAACTCTCTACGCCGGACACCTCCGTGGCTGATCTGATCGGCGACGTGGACCCGATGCGAGTGGCGGAAGGCCGCCGCCTGGGCGACCCGGAGACGATCCACTATGGGTTGGTCCCCCGGTCCAATCGTGGGATCGTCGCCCTCAACGAGTTGCCAGACCTGGCCGAGCGGATTCAGGTGGCCCTCTTGAACGTCATGGAGGAACGGGACATCCAGATCCGGGGTTATGTGCTGCGTCTGCCCCTGGATGTACTGGTGGTCGCCTCCGCCAACCCAGAGGACTACACCAACCGTGGCCGCATCATCACTCCGCTCAAGGACCGCTTCGGAGCAGAGATCCGCACCCACTACCCCCTTGAGCTGGCCCACGAGATCGCGGTGATCCGGCAGGAGGCACGACTGACCGCGGAGGTCCCGGACGTCGTCCTGGAGATCTTGGCCAGATTCACCCGGGCCCTGCGTTCCTCGAGCGCTGTCAATCAGTCCTCGGGAGTCTCGGCCCGCTTTGCCATTGCCGGTGCCGAGACCGTCGCCGCTGCAGCCCGCCATCGGGCGACCGTCCGAGGCGACGAACCGGTGGCACGCCTCGTGGACCTTGAATCCGCTGCGGAGGTGCTCGGTGGCAAAATCGAATTCGAGGCGGGTGAGGAGGGCCGGGAGGACGAGATCCTCGAGCACCTGTTGCGGACCGCGACCGCCCAGACCGTACGCGAACATTTTGCCGGCCTCGACTTCGCACCGCTGGTCGACGCCTTCGATGGGCACCGCACCACCACCGGCGAACGCGTGACAGCGGCCGAGTTCCTGGCTGATCTGCCCGAACTCGAGGACCCGACCTTGTACGACGAGATCGCCCAACGGCTGAGCGCCACGGCCACCCGAGATTCCACCCCGCAGACGGACTCCGGAGGAGACCTCACGGCCGGAGACCCCGACGAAGAGCAGGGACCGGACGCGACTGGGCGAGCCCTCGGGCATCGGGCTGGCGCCATCGAGCTGGCCCTCGAGGGCCTGTACCTCGCCCGTGAGCTCTCCAAGGAGTCCGACGACGGCCAGACCGTCTACGGCTAGAGGTGCCGCTGGCCACCCCACCGCATCGAACCAAATCACGCCGCACCCTGCTGGTCTGCTTCGCCGTCGTTTTCGCCTACGGCGCCTACGCCTTCGCCTTCGCCTTCACCTTCACCTTCACCTTCGTCCGGAAGTCTCTGACCATTCGTGGTGGTGGTGGTGGAGTTACTGGAGCCCGTCCGCCAATAGTGATTGCGACGCGGCGTCTGGGTGGGGTCGTGATAGGGAGCCGGGATGAACCACGGAATCCCATCGACAACCTCGATCTCCCAGGCTCCGGCATGCACGGCATGGTGGTGATGCGAGCAGAGCAGGACTCCGTTGTCCACACTGGTGGGACCGCCGTGTTCCCAGTGCTGGATGTGGTGCGCTTCGCACCACGGGGCATAGATGGAACAGTCCGGTGCCGCGCAGCCGCCGTCTCGGGCCGTGATCGCCCGTCTGAGCTTGCAAGTGAAGAGCCGTTGGGACCGTCCCACGTCCAGCACCTCTCCCTTGCCGCCGAGCACGATCGGAATCACGTCACTGTCACAGGCCAGCTGCCGGATCATGGCCGGGCTCACCGGCCCGGTATAGGCAGCCTGGGAGAGCAGGTGGCTGGTCGCTTCCGGCGGAACGGCGGCTTGATGCTCTCGGAATTGTCCGGCCAGGGTCTGGTAGTCGATCGTCACCAGCACCTGGGGCCGTGACCCACCGCCTGCGTCCGGCCAGTCGGTGCCCATAGTGCCCTCTGCACCGTCCCTCGACCACTGTGTATGCGTCGACGTGAGGGCCATGGCGCCGGTCAGGGCGCTCACCAGTCCATCGAGCCGTTTCTGCGCGAGACTGCGTGGGTCCAGTGCCTTCATCTCCAGGACCTGGTCGGTCCAGGGCTCCGCAACGGTGGCACTTCCCGGGTCAGCCTCACTGTGAGCCGACGTGCCATCCTCGTACCCTGTCAACGCACCGGAGTCGGTTTCTGTACCCGTGCCCTCGTCCTTGCGCGGGTCTTTGCGAGGATTGGTGGCATCGGCGGCGATGGTCTGCAGGACCTCATGCTGGAGATCCGTAGCCATCAGCAGCCACCGATGCAAGTTGGCCTGGCCCCTGCCCTGGTAGAACAACCCTTGAGCTGCGTTGGCCTGGGCTTCCGTCGGTTCCAGACCATCCGGGTTGACCAACGCATCGAAGCGCTGGCGCCAGTGCGAGCAGACCTTTCTCACGGTTTCAGGATCTGACTGGCAGGCATGTCCGACGAGGATCCGCTCCCCTTCCGTGACCAGGTCGTGGACGAGGTCTGGATCGGCACCGGCCAGCCCAGCATCCCGGACAGCCTCAGCCAGGGTTGCCGCCACGGTGTCCACCGAGGCCGAATCCATGGTGGCCTCAGCCACAGCCCGAGCTAGTTCCGGCATTTTCGGAGGGACCACGGCATCGGGTTGCAAGCTGGTCGGGTCGTGGCTGGCCAGCACACACAGCGCCCGCGTCACTCTCTTCTTCGCCTCGACCCGGTGGATGCGCAAGGTCTGCCGGAGATAGTCCGCGCCATTGGGGTACGCAGTCTTGCCCTCCGGTATCCCCAACACTTCACGCCGGGTGGCGTGGAGGTCGAAGACCCGATCCGTATGCCCTGCCAATCCGGTCCGAGCTGAATCGAGCCACCGGGACAGTTCCTCCACCTGAGCCAGAACGATCGGCAAGGACGCCACCGTTGCCTGGCCCTGATGGATGTCAGTACCGGAATCGGTCGCCGTCTCGCCGGGTGTCTCATCGGCACCGTGGACATCCTCGCCGGGTTCCTGATCGGCAACATGGGCATAGAGGCCCCACTGCGCCGACCGATCCACCTCCGGCTCGGCAGCGAAGCGGTCGAGGTACCCCAGCAGGCCACGGTCAGCGGCCCGTACCGCCACCTCCTCCACCAGCACGCCGGCGGCTGCCAGGAGTTCGGTCAGGTCCAGAGAGGACGCGCCGTCCTGATCGATCAACACCGTCCTTGCCACCCCCGTTTGTCCCCAAGCCGGTCCTGCTCATCCATGTCATGCCCGCCGTCCATGTCATGCCCACCATCCATGTCATGCCCGATGACGATTCGTAGGCTTCTCGACAGGTGAGAGACCGTCGATCGATGCCCATCGGATTGACTAGTACACCCATTCGATCACAGTGCCCGGATGTGGTCAGAGGCCTCACCCTTCCCTTGCGGACAACACTCCGAGCAGGGGAGGCCTGTGCAGGAGGCGGCCGCCGCACAGCGACGCCGGCAAGTGGGCGGCAAGCCGTCGGCCACCCCAAGACCACCGCAACGAGTCCGGAAAACCTGGTGGCGCCGGCGTCGGGAAGACGTAGAGTGACGATGGAAGGCTGAGACCCCGCATCAGGGGAAGGAGTCACCGTGAGACACCACCAGTCCTCACGTTACGGCCGCTACGACGGCGGCCCCGATCCACTCGCACCGCCGATCGACCTCTCCGAGGCACTCGACGCCGTGGCCGATGACGTCATGGCCGGATACTCCCCCGCGCAGGCCCTGCGCGAGTTCCTGCGCCGCGGCGGGCGGACGATGGCCGGTCTGGACGAACTCGCCGGCCGCGTCCAGCAGAAGCGTCGGGACCTGCTCAACCGGCACCGCCTGGACGGCACCCTCCAGGAGGCGAAGAAACTGCTGGACGAAGCCGTACTCGAGGAGCGCAAACAGCTGGCCCGCGACATCCGGATGGACGACACCGACCGGGCGTTCCGGGAGATGCAGTTGCAGAACCTCCCTGCCTCCACTGCCGCCGCCGTCACGGAATTGGCTGACTATGACTGGCAGTCGGACACCGCGCGCCGCGCCTTCGAGGAGATCAAGGACCTGCTCGGCCGCGAGCTACTCGACCAGCGGTTCGCCGGCATGAAGAACGCGCTGGAGAATGCCACCGAGCAGGACCGGACGGCCATCGCCGCCATGCTCCGGGACCTCAACGATCTGCTGGACAAGCATGCCCGAGGCGAGGACACCCCCGAGGACTTCCGAAACTTCATGGCCCAGCACGGTGACCAGTTCCCAGAAGATCCGAAAGACATTGACGAGCTGATCGACGCCCTCGCCGAGCGCTCCGCGGCGGCCCAACGCATGCTCCGCTCCATGTCCCCAGAGCAGCGTGAAGAACTGATGGCCCTGTCTGCACAGGCCTTCGGATCGGCGGACCTCCTGGACCAGCTGAACCGTCTCGACGCCAATCTCCAAGGCCTGCGCCCCGGCGAGGACTGGACCGGTGCCGAACAGTTCGACGGCGACCAGGGGCTCGGCCTCGGAGACGGAACCGGGGTCTTCCAAGACCTGGCCGAACTCGATCAGCTCAGCGACCAGCTTTCCCAGTCCGCTCCTGGTTCCACCTTGTCAGACGTGGATGTGGACCGCCTGTCCCGCCAGCTCGGGGACGAGGCCGCCGCCGATGCCAGGACTCTCGAACGACTCGAGAAGGCCCTCAGGGACAGTGGCTTGCTGCAACGCGGCACCGACGGTGACGTGAGACTCTCCCCGAAGGCGGTTCGCAAACTCGGCACCACCCTGCTCAAGGACGCCGCGGGCCGCCTCTCGGGCCGGCAGGGCCAGCGCGATACCCGACTGGCCGGGGCTGCCGGCGAACTCACCGGATCGAGCAGGGCGTGGCAGTACGGGGATGTCGAGCCCTGGGACGTCACCCAGACCGTCACCAACGCGATCAGCCGCATGGTCGCCGAGGGCAGGAATCCCCGGACCGGTCTGCGGATCGAGGTGGCCGACGTCGAGGTCCAGGAGACCGAGGCCCGCACCCAGGCCGCCGTGGCACTCCTGGTGGACACCTCCTTCTCGATGGCGGCCGAGGGGCGCTGGGTGCCCATGAAGCGCACCGCGCTGGCCCTGCACCACCTCGTCGCGACCCGCTTCCGCGGCGACCAGCTGCAACTCGTGCAGTTCGGCCGCTACGCCCAGCGAGTGGACATCGACGAGCTCACCGCCCTGCCGCCCATGCGCGAACAGGGCACCAATCTGCACCACGGGCTGATGCTCGCCACCCGATTCTTCCGCCAGCACCCCACCTTGCAGCCGGTGCTCCTCGTCGTCACCGACGGCGAACCGACCGCGCATCTCCTGCACCACGGCGGTTCCGGCCCCGAGGCCTGGTTCTCCTACCCGCCCGACCGCGAAACGTTGCGCGCCACCATCGCCGAACTCGACCGCGTCGGCCGGCTCGGTGCTGAGACCACCTTCTTCCGGTTGGGATCCGACCCGGGGCTGGTGGACTTCCTCGCCGCCATGGCCCGCCGGGTGGACGGCCGCGTGGTGGCACCGGAGACGGAAGACCTGGGTGCCGCCGTCGTGGGCGAATTCCTCCGCACGCGCTCGCATCCCTCAGACCGGTCTGGTCCAGACTGGAGGGACTGACTGAGTCACCGGGCGGCGAGCGGACTGCCTGGCTGCCAGGCTGGCACCCCACCCCGACCCCCGCCCGTGCCCTGCGGCACCGAAGGGCTTCCAGGGACTCGGGTCGTGTTGAATGGGCGGATGCACATCGTCCTGGGCCCGGCCCCCGATCCGGCACCCGGCCCACACTCCGGGCCATCCAGCCAGCCGGGGCAGGACCGCCAGTCCGAACGGCCAGGCCCGTCCGGTCGCCCCTGGCGGTGGCTACCCGTGGTGGTCGACGACGGCCGACTCGAATTCCTCCCGCCCGTCACCGCCGCCGCGCTCCCCGACCTGGTGCGCGCGCTGCCCGCTCGGCTCGGACTGGACCCCGAGACCGTGCGTTGGGTGTTCGCATCCGTGGCGCGGGATTACCGGCCGCTGCTCGAAGCCGGCGTGGAGATCGGCCGGTGCTGGGACCTGGGCCTGTGCCAGCGCATCCTGACCACTTCGACCTCCACGTCCTCCGCCACCCCCTACTCGCCCACCGTCCCGGTCCCGGTACTGGACCCCGAGCCGTGGGCAGCAGAGCCACCACCAGCCGCACGCGCGGATCAGGGAACCTTCTTCGATCTGCCTTCAGCCAGCCTCCGAGGACAGGACACCCCCGCTGCACCCGAGCTGGCTCGCGAGCTGGTGGCCCAGCTGGATGCGGTGGCGGAATCTCGGCACCGCCACCGGCTCATGCTGCTGTTGGCCGCCGAGTCCCAGGGCGCCCTCATCGCAGCGGAGATCCTGCACGAGGGACTGCCCTGGCGCCGCGACCTGCACGAGCGGATGCTCGCCGAAGAGCTGGGCCCCCGCCCGGCGGAGGGACAGCGCCCCCTACTGTTGCAGAACCTCGCGGAGGACATCGCCGTCACCCTCGGAGTGCCCGGCCTCAATCCGGATTCACCCCAGGACCTGTTGCGCGGACTCAACCTCGCCGGCATCCGCGTGGCCTCCACCCGGGCCTGGGACCTGAAGGCCTGGGCCGCTGAGGGCGGTGCCGACTCGCAGCGCCGTTCCGGGTTGATCTCCGGTGTGCTGGAGTACAAGCGTCTGTACCGGCTGTGGACGGCCAACGGGTGGCATTGGCTGGACGAGTGGGTGCGGGACGGCCGATTCCATCCGGCCTACTCCGTCGGCGGAGTGGTGACGGGCCGGTGGGCCGCCCACGGCGGGGGCGCCATGCAGATCCCGGCGGTGGTCCGGGACGCCGTCCGAGCCGATCCAGGGCATCTTCTCACCGTGGCCGACGCCTCCCAGGTGGAGCCGCGCATCCTCGCAGCGATGTCCGGGGACCGCGCTCTGGCCGAGGCCGGCTCTGGTCACGACCTCTACCTGGCCGTCGCCGAGCAGGGCCGGCGCGCCGGCTCCGAACTCGGTGAGCGCTCTCGGGCGAAGGTGGCGCTACTGGGTGCCATGTATGGCGCGACGACGGGCGATTCTGCGGCGTTGATGCCCCACCTGCGTCGGTTGTTCCCTGAAGCCATCGGCTTGCTGGAGCGCGCGGCACGGCGCGGTGAGGAGGGCGGACAGGTCTCCACCTGGCTGGGGCGCACCTCCCCGCCGGCCGCGCCGGAGTGGCTGGAGGTCACTGGAAACATGGCCACGGCCGAGGCGGAGTCGCGGGCCCGGACGGCGCGCCGGTCGGCTGGCCGGTTCACCCGCAACTTCGTCATCCAGGGCACCGCTGCAGAATGGGCTCTGTGCTGGATGGGTGAGATCCGCCGGCGGTTGCGCGCGGGCACCGCCACGGCCAACGGAAGCCTCCGCCCCCTGCAGACTCGCCTGGTGTTCTTCGTCCACGACGAGGTGGTCCTGCACGGCCCCGCCGAGGAGGCGCCGGCCGTGCATCAGATCGTCACGGAAGCTGCCCAAGCCGCCGGACGGCTGCTGTTCGGGGCGGCCCCGGTGGGGTTCCCGCTCTCGATCTCCGCTGCCGAGTCCTACGCCACGGCCCACTGACGCGCCCAGTGCGCCCGATGTGCCCACGGCCGGCGAGCCCAGGCATGTGAGAGAGCCCCGTACCCGAGCCCCAGGGCGCCTCACTCAGCTCAGAGCCCGAGATCACGCCCGATGAGCTCCTTCATGATCTCGTTGGAGCCGGCCCAGATCTTGTTGACGCGGGCATCCTTCCAGGCACGGGCCACCCGGTACTCGTTCATGTAGCCGTAGCCGCCGTACAGCTGGACGCAGTGGTCGATGACCTCGTTCTGCACGTCCGAGGCCCAGTACTTGGCCTTGGCCGCGTCCACGGCGGACAGCTCGCCGGCGGTGTGGGCCATGATGGCGTCATCGAGGAAGGCCTGGGTGACCTCGACCTTGGTCACGAGCTCGGCCAGCAGGAACTTGTTGTGCTGGAAGGCACCGATCGACTGCCCGAAGGCCTTACGCTCCTTCGCGTAGCCGATCGTCTCGTCCAGGATCTGACGGGCATGGGCGAGCCCGTAGACAGCGGCGCCCAGGCGCTCCTGCGGGAGGTTCTTCATCATCTGGATGAAGCCGGTGTCCACCTGGCCGATGATGTTGGCGGCCGGGACGCGGACATCCGTGAAGAACAGCTCGGCGGTGTCGGATTCAGGCTGGCCGACCTTGTCCAGCTTGCGCCCCCGCTCGAAGCCCGCCATCCCGGCCTCCACACCGAACAGGGTGATGCCCTTGGCCTTCTTCTCTGGGCTGGTGCGGGCTGCGACCACCACCAGGTCGGCGGAGTAGCCGTTGGTGATGAAGGTCTTAGAACCATTGACGACCCACTCGTCGCCGTCGCGCACCGCGGTGGTCCTGAGGTTGGCCAGGTCGGAGCCGCCGGACGGTTCGGTCATCGCGATGGCGGTGACGATGGAGCCCTCCGCCACGCCTGGGAGCCAACGAGCGTGCTGCTCGGCGGTCCCCAGCTCAACGATGTAGGGCGGCACGATGTCCGCGTCGATCCCCACGCAGGAGGAGATGGCGAAGCTGGCCTTGGCCAGTTCCTCGAAGACCACGGCGTTGAAGCGGTAGTCCTGCGGATAGCCACCACCGAACTCCTCCGGGACCTCCAGCCCGAGCAAGCCCTGCTGGCCGGCCTGCAGCCAGAACTCCCGCGGCAGGCCCTTGGCCTCGGCCCACGCCTCGATGTTCGGGTTGACCTGGCGGCTGACGAACTCGGCTACGGCATCACGGAAGTCTTCATGTTCGGTCTCGAATATGCGGCGGCGCACGGTGATCCTCCCGGAGCGGTGGTGGCTGGGTATGACACCAAGATACTACTCATCAGTAGCTTAGGTTTCGAGACCTGGTCCGCTGGGGCGATCCGAGCCACGCTCCACCCCCGTCCCTGTCCGGGCCGGCCCGTGGCGTCCGCTCTACGGCGCCGCGGGCGTACCGGAACCCGACGGCGTCGGGCTCGGGGATCCGGATCCGGAGGGCGTCGGCTCGGAGGCCGTCCCGCTGGGCGCCGGCCCCGAGGGTGAGTCCGCATCCGGGTTGTCCGGAGTCCCATCAGCGGCATCGCCGGGCCGCTCGGGCTCGTTGCCCGGTTCGGTGCCGTTTCCGCCCATCTGGTAACGGTCACGGGATCCGGGGTCCTGGATCGGCGAGTCCTGGGCCGCCCGGAACTCCTCGGCCGGGAACTGCTCCGCCGTCTGGCCCATGTAGTCGAACCACTGGGGTGCCGCCAGCGTGCTGCCCCAGAAGTCCTCGTGGCGCTGCCCGTTGACGGGAACGCCGGCCAGGGACTTCAGGTCCTGATACCGCCCCACCCAGCTGGCCGTGGACAGCCCGGAGGTGAATCCGATGTACCAGGTGGAGGACTGCGCGTTGTTGGTACCGGTCTTGCCACCCATCGGCGACTGCTCGACCGTCTCGGTCTGGCCGGTCTCATCCGCGGTGCGCTGGGCGATGTTGGTGAGCGTCTCGTTCAGCTGGGCGACCACCTCGGGGTCGATCGCCTGCTCACATTCCGGTGCCCCGACGTCGTACTCCTTGCCGTTGGTGCCCTTGACGGAGACCAGGGAGCGCGGGGCACAGTACTGGCCGTCATTCGCGAAGGCCGCGTAGGCGGCGGCCTGGGTCATGGGCGCGAACTCCTCGGCGCCGAGGATGAACGAGGGGTTGGCGGGATTCAGGGGCTGGCCGTCGTCCGCGCGGTGCACGCCGAGGCGCGTGGTCAGGTCCGTGATGTCACACAGGTCCAGTTCCTCGGCCATATTGACCATGACGGTGTTGGTGGACCAGTAGAGGCCGAAGTCGGCGGTCATCTCCCGCTTCATGTTGTCTATGACGTTGTTGACCTTCCAGCCACCCTCGTCGGGAATGGAGATCGAGCCCCCCTCCTGACAGGACGCCTTGAACTCGGATCCCTGCGGCCAGTGGTCCTGGGAGGCGTCAACCATGTCATACATGGACCGGCCGCTCTCGAGCCAGGACGCTGCCACATAGGGTTTGAGCGAGGAGCCACCTTGGAAGCCGTTGCCGCCACCCCGGGCCGCGTCCACGTTGAAGTTCAGCACGGTGTTGCCGGCGTCCTCGCTCTCCTCCGGCGAGTAGTGGGTGTTCTGTGCCATCGCCTTGATGTTGCCGGTCCCCGGCTCCACCGTCACGAGGGAGGCACCCGCGCCTGAGGCATCCCCGGCGGGGGCGGTCTTCTCCACGGACTGTTGGGCCTGGTCCTGCAGACCGGAATCCAGCGTGGTGGTGATCTCCAGGCCGCCGCGGTTCAGCAGTTGCTCACGGGACTCGACGTCCGGCCCGAAGGCCTCGCTCGCGAGGATCTCGCGGTGCACATAGTCGCAGAAGTAGGGGGCCTGGGACGCGGAGATGCAGCCCGTGGCCTCCCGGTGGACGTCCAGTCCGAGCTCCGCGTTGCTGGCCTCCTCGTGCTCCTGCTCGGTGATCTTCCCCTGGGACAGCATCGAGTTCAGCACGATGTTGCGCCGCTCCATCGAGGCCTCGGGGTTGGTCTCCGGGTTGTAGCCGTTCGGGGACTTCACCACTCCGGCGAGGGTGGCCGCCTGGGCGATGTCCAACTCCGCGGCGGGAATGCCCCAGTAGTACTGCGCGGCCGCCTCCACGCCGTACGTACGGCCGCCGAACAGCACGATGTTGAGATACCCCTCGAGGATGTCCTCCTTGGACATCTCCTGCTCCACCGAGACCGCCAGCTTCATCTCCTTGAGCTTGTCCGCATAGGTCTTCGTGCCGGAGATGGTCAGCCGTTCCTCGCCCCGGAGCATGTCCGCATTGATGAGCATGTTGTTCACGTACTGCTGCGTGATGGTGGAGGCTCCCTGCTGGGACCCCGAAGAGGCATTGGTGACCAGCGCGCGGCCGATGCCCTGCGGGTCCACCCCGCCGTGCTCGAAGAACCGCTCGTCCTCGATCGCGATGATCGCGTCCTGCATGTCCTGGCTGATCTGGTCCAGCTCGACCGGCTGGCGGTTCTCCGCATAGAACGTGGCCAGCTCCGTGCCGTCCTCCGCGAGGATGCGGGAGGGCACACTGACGGGCTCCTCACGCAACTCGGCGGGGAATTGCTCGATCATGTCCGAACCCGTAGACGCGGTGGCCCCGCCGGTGACGGCCAGGGGCAGGAACAACCCCGCCACGAGGAGTCCGGCGAGGGCACTCACCCCGAGGAACGAGAGGATCTTGCCGACCGTGGTGGACGTGGCTCTGCGGACAAAACTCATTCGAGCCACGCTGTCAGGGTTTTCTGAACGAAACCTTGGCGTTCGGCTGGCGGAACGTGTGTCCGACCGCGCCGTGTGTCTGACCCGTGCCCGATGCCCGGTCAGCGGTGCAGGCGGCACCGTGCCTGGTACTGTCCCGCGCCGCCCACGTGTTCTGCCGCGGCCACCAGCGGTTTCCCGATGCCGGCGCGCGCCGCCTCCGCAGTGACGGGCACCGCAGCCCCGGTGCCCAGCGCCGCCATGTCAGTGCCGGGTGCCCGACCGTCAGCGTCGGGAGACCGCACCACGCCATGACCGTCAACACGTCGGTGGAAGGCCGCATCGGCTCCGCACACGGCACAGACGGCCAGCAGCTTGGTGACCGACTCGGCTGCGGCCATGAGTGCAGGCAGGGGTTCGAACGCCTGATCATCGAAGGTCAGGCACAGCCCGGACACCACGACGGTGACGCCGCGGTCTGCCAGGTCGATCGCCACTGTCACCAGGTCCGATCCGAAGAATTGGGCTTCATCGATGGCCACGAGGTCGAGTGAGCCGCCGTCAGCGAGATCAGCCCTGTCCACCCAGGTCCGCAGATCCGCCGAGTCGGACACCGATCGGGCGGAGATCCTGCCTCCTGCGTGAGAAGACACCGTATTCGCTCCGCGACGGTCGTCCAGGGCGTGGTTGATGACCAGCACCCGCAACCCGGCGATCGTGGCCCGTCGGACCCGCCGCATGAGCTCCTCGGTCTTGCCGGCGAACATCGGACCGGTGATGACCTCGATACGGCCGCGACCGGTGTGGCCGTCCACGACGCCGGCGCGGGGGCCTTGATCCCCGTCGCCGGGTAGCCGGGTCTTCATGAACCCATGATGGCACCAGGGGCGCTACAGCACCATCGCGGCGATGATGCCGCCGAAGAACAGCGGGATGTTGAAGTGGAGGAAGGTAGGGACGCAGGTGTCCCAGATGTGGTGGTGCTGACCGTCCACGTTCAGGCCGGACGTGGGGCCGAGCGTGGAATCCGAGGCGGGTGAGCCGGCGTCACCGATGGCCCCGGCCGCGCCCACCAGCGCCGCGGTGGCCAGGGGGCTGAAGCCGACGGCGGCGCACAGCGGCACGAAGATCGCCGCCAGGATCGGGATGGTGCCGAAGGACGAGCCGATGCCGATGGTCACGAGCAGGCCGACGACCATCATCACGACGGCGGCCAGCAGCTGGCTGTCCCCGATCCAGCCGGTCGCGGAGGTGACCAGGTCGTCCACGGCTCCGGTCTCGGTGAGCACGGAGGAGTAGCCGGACGCCACGAGCATGATGAAGGCGATGGTGCCCATCATGGTCACGCCTCCGTGGGCGAGCTCATCGGAGGTCCGCCAGTATTCGCCCCGGAACACGAAGATGACCAGCACACCGCCGAGTGCGGCGATGACGAGTGAGCCGAACACGACCTGGAGCACGAGGGTGACCGCAAGGGCGATCAGCACCACGATGTGCTGACGGGTCCAGCCGGTGTTCTCAGCACGGGTCTCAAGACCGGCCGCACCACCTGCTCCCCCGGCGGATCCCCCAGCCGACTCCCCGACGGACGTGGAACCGAGGAAGGTCGCCGCCAGACCGGCGGTCGCGTCCCGGTACTCGCGGGGTCGGCGGTAGGTCACCAGAACCGCGATCACCAGGCCGATCAGCATGCTGGCCACGGGGATGGCCATGGCCAGAGAGATCTCGGCGAGGTCCACGTCCATGCCGTAGGCGGCCATCTCGTCCAGGATGACGTTTTGGAAGATCAGCCCGAAGCCGAGCGGGATCAGCATGTAGGGGGCCTTCAGCCCGAAGGTCAGGGCGGTGGCCACGGCCCTGCGGTCCAGCTTCATCCGGTTGAACACCGTCAGCAGAGGTGGGATCAGGATCGGGATGAAGGCGATGTGGACCGGGACCAGGTTCTGGGAGAAGCAGGCCAATCCAGCGATCCCGAAGACGGTCATGGCACGTTTGCCGCGCATCTTCGGCAGGACCCAGCGGATGAGCTTCTCGGTGATGCCCGAACGGGCGACCATGACCGAGAGGATGCCCAACAGGATATAGCTCAGCGCTGTCTCCCCCTGCCCGCCGAGCCCGCCCACCAGGAGGCTCATGGTGTCCTCGACAGATTGTCCGGACATCAGTCCGGCCACCAGGGCGGCGATCAGCAAGGCGACGATGACGTTCACCCGGGCCAGGCTCAGTGCCGCGAGCACGAGGACGGAGACGACGACGGGGTTCAGGAGCACGACGGTGTTGACCTCGGGTTCAGGTGCCGATACGACGGCGCGGTGGGATGCACGGGTGCGCGTTGGCGCCAACGGTTTCGCGCCCCGAAGAGTCTACCGGGAGGCCTCCGTTCAGCTGGTTCCCTTCCTCACGGAGGCCAGGGCGAGTTGAACCCACCCGAGTCGCCGGCGGACACCGTCGGCCAGGCCCCGGCGATCTACCCCGTGGAGGCATCGGCCTTTCCCACGTCGAAGGAGGGCCGTCGTCCGAAGTAGAAGAATCCGGACAGAATCGCGATGAGCAGGAGGACCGCCATGGCGACCAGCATCGGATAGGGGCCGAACTGAACGAGCAGCGGAATGGAAGCGGCGGTGATGATGCCCCCGCCGAAGAACGGCTCGAAGACCAGCTGCTTGTATCCGAACGCCTCGTAGGCGGGGCTCTTGGCCTCCGGGTCGGCCATGCGCAACAGCATCAGGCCCGTTGCCGTGACCCCCATGGACTGGCCGAAATCGCTGATGCCGCGCTCGAACCAGAAGCTGCGCAGGTACCGCGGCGCGAACACGAAGAAGACCAGGGCGCTCCAGGCGACACCCGCGACCGCGAGGATCACGAAGGGCTCGAGATTGCTCGCGATGGCGTCCAGGGACAACGTGGCCAGCGCCGCGATGATGAGCACGTCGAGCGACATCCCCTGGATGCGCTCCATCGTGCCGCGATCGATCATCTCGGCCTTGTCGAAACGATCCACGAAGACCTGGATGATGACGCCGCCGAGCATCGCCAGCGGGAACAGCGGCACGTAGGCGAAAATCTCCACGGTGTCCGCCCACAGCGCGCCTTCGAGGGCCTGCAGTCCGGAGAGGAGCGCCTGTCCGATGAGGATGGCCCCGGCCACGATGCCGATGTGGAAGGTCATCGACTCGATGGCCGATCCACGGGTCGTCAGCGTGGCCCCAGAGGGACGTTCGCCCTTCGGATGGATACCGCGGCGCTCCGAGCCAGACATCTCCGCGGCGGAGCTCAAGACGGCGGACCGACCGCTGCGGGCTGCCCAGTTGACGGCGATCACACCGATGATGACACCCGACACGATGCCCACGGTCGCCATCGCCAGGGCCAGGTCGCCGCCCTCCTCGAAGCCGAGCTCGGCCATGACCGGGGCCATCCCGGCAGCCGTCCCATGACCGCCCTCGAAGCCGATCTCGATCAGGGCCCCGAACATCGGGCTCACTCCGAAGACGGGCCCCAGCAGGAGCACCACCAGCAGGATACCGATGACGTACTGGCCACTGGCGAAGGTGACCCCTAGCGAGAGCTGGGGGCCGAGCAGTCGGACCGCGCGCCGGGGCGACGGAATGCGTGTGCCCAGGAACAGCGTGGCGAAGACGACGCTGATGAGGAGGCCGGGCAGCTCACCCCAGACCTCCAGCACCTCAGCCCCGAACAGCCCCCCGTCTTCCCACGCCGGCAGGCCGGCCCACCCGGCGAGGCGCCCCAGGATCTGGGGGCCGAGCAGCAGGCCTATGAACCCGGCGATGATGGACACCGGCAGGAACAGCTTCTGGCTCACTTTCCAGGTGGCACGCACCAGCATCCCCACCAAGGCGAGCAGTCCCAGGAGCAGGACCGCCAGCCCAACCGTTGTCGCTTCCATCAATACCCTTAACCGTTGCCGACCAGATGACTCCAGTGCACGCTAGCAGGCAGCCAGGACTTGACTTACCGCACCACTTCGCGGTATGAGCCGTCCACGCGACGGGTCCAGCCGCGGGAGTCGAGGTGCTCGAGCACGGGGATCGCCACCCGGCGGGAGGTCCCCAGCGCCTTCCGGGCCTGGCTGGTGGTGAAGGGCTGCTCGAGCCCGGCCAGTTCGCGCATGGCCCGGGCCGGGGCCGTGGGCAGCAGCACCACTGACCCGTCCAGCCGTATAATCCGGCCGGCTCGTTCGGCGGCCGCCAACTCTTTGGGGCCAAGTCTCAGGGCAGTGAGGTCGTCACCCTCGGGGGCGTCGAAGGGGTGTGCCGCCAGGCGGTGTTCCAAGGTCACGATGGCCTGTTCCGCCGGGCCCAGCCCTGTGCCTTGGCCGGATAGGCGGATGTAGCCACCTCCCTGTTCCATACCCGCCTCCACGACGATGGCGTTGACGAGGGTGTCGTCCCCGTCCACCTCGAGCAAAGAGGCCGCCGCACCCCTGCTGACCCCGGCGGCTAGCGGATCGCTGATGGCCAGCGTCTCCACGGCCTCCCGCAGTCGTGCGGCCCACCGGTCCAGTACGGGGGCATGGACCCACCAGTCGCCGAACACCCGGACGTCCTCAGGAATCCCGTTGTCTTCACCAGGTGCTTCCTCACCAGCCGCCCCCGCCTCCAGACCCACCAGTCCGAGCCGTTGGAGGAACCCCACCCTCACCGCGCCCCGCCGCACGACCTCGAGTCGGGCGTCGCCGCCGTCGGGCACCGTCTCCAAGTAGGCCGCATGCCGGGTCCCGGCCCCTCGTCGGGTGAACTCCGGCGGGTCCACATCCAGCACCAGGGCACCACCGAAGACAGCACGGCTGCCGGGGTCACGCAGCACCAGCCGGTCTCCCGGCACCAGCGGCAATTCCCGCTCGAGCATGAGCCGGGCGTGCCCGGCGTTGAAGGGCCGCACGCGCGCGGGCACCGTCGCCGTACCGACGTGCACCAGCAGTTGCCCGGGCGCCTGGTCGAGATCGGTGCCAGTGGTGCGCCGGACGTCCACGACGCCGGCCACCGGCCAGACCCCGGGCGTCACCAGGGCGTCGCCCCGGTGAACGTCGTCCGCGGTGACGCCCCGCAGGTTCACGGCCACGCGTTGGGTCGGTCCGATCGACGGGTGCGGGCGATTGCGGCTGTGCAGGGCACGCACCGAGACGGCACGCGGGGAATCGGCGCCGAGCACCTCGAGCCGGTTGTTCTCGGCCAGGGTCCCGGCCGTCAGGGTGCCCGTCACCACCGCGCCGGACCCCTTGACGGTGAAGGAGCGGTCCACCCAGAACCGGACACGTCCGGCCACCGCGGGGGCGGGAACGTCCGCCAGCATGCGGCCCAGTTGGTGCCGCAGGTCCTCCAGTCCTGCCCCGGTCACGGCGGACACGACGACGGCTGGCACCCCGGCCAGCGCGGTTCCGGCGAGCTCGGCCCGGGTCTGCGCCAGCACGGCGTCCACCCGCTCCGGGGCGCGGTCCGCCTTGGTGATCACGATGAGCCCGTACTTGATCCCGAGGGCGGCGATGGCGTCCCGGTGGTCAGCGGACTGTGCCTGCCAGCCCTCGTCCGCCGCGACGATGAAGCAGACGGCCGGGGCCGGGCCGAGGCCGGCGAGCATGTTGCCGAGAAACCGCTCGTGCCCTGGGACGTCCACGAAGGCCACGTCCTCCCCCGAGGGCAGCGGCGTCCACGCGAAACCGAGGTCGATGGTCAACCCCCGCCGCCTCTCCTCGGCCCAGCGGTCCGGTTCCATGCCGGTCAGGGCGCGGACCAGGGTGGACTTGCCGTGGTCCACGTGCCCGGCGGTGGCGACGACGTACATGTCAGCGCCCGGGCCCGGGCGGCAGGTCGGGAAGGTCACCGGTGTTGCCGGGACCCCTGGTGCAGGCGAGCCGCGTCTGGGCCGCGCGGACCGCGTCGGCCAGCCGGCCGTCGTCGGGCTCGGGGATGCAGCGCAGGTCCACCAGGCAGGCACCGTCGTGGACACGGGGCAGCACAGCGGGCTCCCCGGTGCGCAGCAGCGGCGCCAGCTCCTCGGGGAGACGGACCGCCCATCCAGCCAGGGGGACGCCCGGGGCGCCCCCTCCCCCGACCCGGCCCTCGTGCGCCACCACCGGTGCGTCGACGGCGGCAGCGAGCCGGTCCGCGCGCTCGCGCAGACGCGCGGGGTCCGCGTGCAGGGACTGGGCCACCGGGCTGGGACCGGCGGTGAGGGTGGCCTCCAAAGCGGCCAGGGTCAACTTGTCTGCCCGCACGGCGCGGGCGAGCGGGTGCGTGGCCAATCGCTGGATGGTGCGGCTGCGGCCCAGGAGGATCCCGGCCTGCGGCCCGCCGAGCAGCTTGTCCCCGCTGGCGATCACGACGTCGGCCCCCGCGGTCAGGGCCTCGGCCAGGTCCGGCTCGTCCGGCAGCAGGGGGTCATGTGTGAGGAGACCGCTGCCGATGTCCACGATGAGCGGCAACGGCCTGCCATCACCACGGTCGATCTCCGCCTCGTCAGCCAGCGTGCGAAGCTCCGCGATCGAGACGGAGGAGGTGAAGCCGTCGACGCGGAAGTTGCTGGGGTGGATCTTGAGCAGGCCGGTGGTCTGCGGACCGATGGCGTCGGCGTAGTCGGCCCGGTGCGTGCGGTTGGTGGTGCCGACCTCACGCAGCCTGGATCCGGTGGAGGCGATGAGGTCCGGCAGCCGGAAGCCGGCACCGATCTCCACGAGCTCTCCCCGGCTGACGATGAGCTCCCCGGTCCCGGCGAGGGCCGTGGTGGCCAGGACGAGGGCCGCGGCGCCGTTGTTGACGACGAGGGCGTCCACCCCGTCTGGCACGGCCTCAAGCACCGCGGCGGGGAGGGCGGCCAGCAGGGCCCCCCGGGTGCCGGTGCCCCGTTTCGAGCGCTGGCCGCTGGCCAGATCCAGCTCCACGTCCACGTAACCGCTGGAGGCGACGAGCGCCTCCACGGCGGCCTGCGGCAGCGGGGCCCGGCCCAGGTTCGTGTGGACCACCACGCCGGTCGCATTGAGGACCGGCCGGAGGGTGGTGGCGTTCCGGGCGGCGACGGCGGCGCGGACGGCTGGCACCACGTCCTCCGGGGTGATCTCCCCGCTCCGTGCGCGCGACTGGGCGTGCGTGATCAGGGAGCGGAGCACGGCCTCGCTGAGACGGGGCCGCGCCTCGACGATCTCGGGCAGGGCGAGCAGGGTGTCCGTGCGCGGGATCCGGCGCCGGGGATCCTCCGCGCGGTCCAGTGGTGCAGCGGTCACGGGTTCTCCTTCCGGTACCGCTCTGCGGTGGTGGTGATCGGCCGGCCCGCGGCATCTGCGGGCGGTGACGTTGGCGGAAGCGGACGGGAATCGAACCCGCCAGACCGAGATGCTCGGTCTCACCGGTTTTGAAGACCGGGGTGACCACCAGGACACAGACGCTTCCGCCCCTGAAACTACCAGCAGATCCGCAGCGGGCCGGGCAGCCCGACGGGCAGCGGGCTAGGGTGTGGCCATGGAGCCCAACGAGACCACCCGAGACGACATCACTCAGATCCGGCTCACCCAGTACGGCCACGGCGGTGGCTGCGCGTGCAAGATCCCGCCGGGTGAGTTGGAGGAGGCCGTCCGTGGGCTCGGCGGGCAGACGAATCCCGGCGTCATCGTGGGACTGGACGACGGTGACGATGCCGCGGCGGTGCTCATCCGGGACGGGCTCGCCGTCCTGTCCACCGCGGACTTCTTCACCCCCATGGTGGACGACGCCTACGACTGGGGACGGATCGCCGCCGCGAATGCCCTGTCCGACATCTACGCGATGGGCGGCACCCCCGTGGTCGCGATCAACCTCGTGGGCTGGCCCCGGGGCGTGCTGCCGATGGAGGTCCTGACCGAGGTGCTCCGGGGTGGCCTGGACGTGGCCCGGCTCGCCGACACTCCCGTGATCGGCGGCCACACCATCGACAACCCCGAACCGATCTACGGCATGGCCGTGACCGGCACCGCCCACCCGGACCGGCTGCTGCGCAACGACGCCGCACAGCCCGGGCTGCCGATCACCCTCACCAAGCCGATCGGCGTCGGGCTGCTGAACAACCGGGTGAAGCAGACCGGCGAGCCCTCCCCGGCCGCCATCGAGTCGATGACCTCCCTGAACCGGGAGGCCGCCGCGGCCGCCCTGGCCGCGGGCCGCACCGCCGCCACGGACGTCACCGGCTTCGGACTGCTCGGACACCTGCACAAGATGGCCCGGGCCTCCGGCGTGGGCGCCGTGATCCACCGTGCCGCCGTACCCCTGATCGACGGGGCCGCCGAGGCACTGCGGGACGGATACGTCTCCGGCGGCACGCGACGCAACCTGGACTGGGTGCGGCCGCACCTCACTCCGGGGGCCGGCGTCACCGAGGACGACCTGCTGCTCCTGGCCGACGCGCAGACCTCGGGCGGCCTGCTCGTGGTCGGTGAGGTGCCGGGTTATCCGGTCATCGGCGAGACGGTGAGCGCGTCCGGGATCGCCGTGCGTTGACCGAGTCCGTCATCTCTTCCAGTTCTCGGCCCTTGGTCTCCGCCACGAACCTCCACACGAAGACGAAGGACAGCGCGGCCATGGCCGCGTAGAGGCCGTAGGCCAGGCTCAGCCCGACGTCGGCCAGCATCGGGAACGTGGTGGACACCGTGAAATTGGCCGCCCACTGGGCTGCGGCCGCCACGGCCAGGGCACCGGCGCGGATCCGGTTGGGGAACATCTCCCCCAGCAGGACCCAGACGAGCGGTCCCCAGGTGGCGCCGAAGAACACCACGAACGCGTTGGCCGCCACCAGCGCCACAGTCGCCCAGGGACCGCCCAGCTCGGCGCTGGTGGTGCCGTCCGGGGCCGTCGTGGTGACCGCGAAGGAGAACGACACGGCCATCAGGGCGAGGGAGAACGTCATGCCGAGGGAGCCCACGAGCAGCATGGGACGCCGGCCGACCCGGTCCACCAGCAGGATGGCGATGATCGTCACCACGATGTTCGTCACCGAGGTGATCACCGAGACGGTCAGGGCATCGGATTCCTCGAACCCGACGGAACGCCAGAGCGTGGTGGAGTAGTAGAAGATCACGTTGATGCCGACGAACTGCTGGAACACCGAGAGGGCGATGCCGACCCACACGATCGGCTTCAGCCCCATCAACGAGCCGGCCAGGTCACGCAGGGACTCCCGCTTCTCGGAGTCCAAGGTGTTCTTGATCTCCTGGATCTTCAGGTTGACCTGTTCCACCCCGGTGAAGTCGTAGAGCACCTGAGCGGCCTGGTCCAGTTTCCCCCGGCCCACCAGGAACCGCGGCGACTCGGGCAGCCGGAAGGCGAAGATCCCATACAGGGCCGCGGGGACGGCCTCTGCCATGAACATCCACCGCCAGGCCTCCAGCCCCCACCAGAACGGTTCGGCCGCGCCCCCGGCCAGGTTGGCGAACATCGCGTCCGAGAGCAGCGCCACGAAGATGCCGGTGACGATGGCCAGCTGCTGGAGGGAGCCGAGACGTCCGCGAACCCCGGCGGGGCTGACCTCGGCGATGTAGGCCGGGGCGATCACCGAGGCCGCCCCCACGCCCAGACCTCCGATCACACGCCAGACGATCAGGTCCCAGACGCCGAAGGCCAGGCCGGAACCGATCGCGGACACCAGGAACAGGACCGAGGCCAGCAGCATCACCGGCACACGTCCGAGCCGGTTGGCCACGGGGCCGGCGAACCAGGCACCGACGGCACAGCCGAGCAACGCCGAGGACACGGCGAACCCGGTCAGCCCCGCCCCGAGCGAGAAGTGTTCGGACAGGGCATCCACCGCGCCGTTGATGACCGAGGTGTCGAAGCCGAACAGGAAACCGCCCAGCGCAGCGGCGATGCAAATGCCGATGACGCGGGCATTGAGCCGGCTGGTGGGGTCTTTGGTGACCATGGGATTCCTTGGGTGACGAGGACAGATGGCGTGATGTGCAACACCGTACGCCTCGCCACCGGTGATTCGAAGGGACGGCCGCTAACCGACTGTCGTGATCGAATCGTCCGTGATGCCGGCCCGACGGCGGGCGGCCAGGCGCCGCTTCTGCGGCTCGACCGTGTACCTCGGGTCCCGGGCGGAGTCCTTGCCGGCGTAGAACACCCCAAAGCGGGTGAACGCGGAGGCCGTGACGAGGGCGGCGCCGGAGACGGCAGCCACCACGCGGTTGCGGCCGCCCAGCAGGGTGCCGACGCCGCCGGCGATCGCCAGCCGCTCGCTCCACTTCATCAGCATCCCGGGACGGCCGGTCTCCAGCGGCTCCACCGCGACCGGGTCCATCCGGGCCTCCATGTAGCGGGTGGCCACGACATCCGCCACCACGCCGAGCATCGCGAGTGCCCGGGCGGGCGCCGTCTGGCGCACCGGCGTCGTGATCATGGCCATTCCGGAGGCAGCGATGGAGGCGGAACTGACGAACACGAACGGCAGGTCCTCCTTCGCATCGTTCCAGGTGGGCATGGCGGTGTCCGAGAGCAGTACGGCGGTGTACCCGGCCAGCGGGGCCCCGAGCAGCGCGGCCAGTCCGCCGGCCGGCCCCTCGACGGCCCGCAGCATCCCGCGCAGCGGCCCCAGGGGCAGCTTCTCCCCCAGCATGCGGTCCACGTCCGCCGCCGCGGCCACGCCGGCACCGGTGCTGAAGCCGGCCAGCACCCAGGAACCCAAGCTCATCGGCGAGGACAGCTTCACGGTGCGCATCATGTTGTAGAACCGCTCGGGACGGCCGAGGTCCGCCACCAGGGCCACGGCGCCGACGCCGGCCGCGGCCAGGGCGGTGATGCGCGTGTTGCGGCGCAGTACGTCCCGACCGGTCAACTGGGCACCGAAGGCCAGCAGGGAGGACCCCCCGGCGATGCCGCCGCACACGAGATAGGCGGCGACTCGCTCGTCCCACGGCGGGGCCTTGACGATGGGACGGCCGTAGTAGGAGTTGGATGCGGTGTTGCTGAACTGTGGTTCAGGCACCATCGCCATCTCGCGGCCGCCGTCCGAGGTGGACGGAGCCAGGCCACTGCGGTGCCGTCGGTTGTCCTGCTCCGGGCGGTCCCGGCGCCGGCGCCGGCGGGGTTCCTCTGGCGGACGGTAACTGTCGAACTCGGAGGTCGTCACCGGCGACCCCCACCGAGGAACGCCAGTCCTGCGGCGGCGACCATGCCGGCCATGGCGATCCCGGCTCGGGCGTACATCCGGGGCAGATCCCGGGTGGGGACCCTCGGGTCCGGTGGCAGGCCGTAGACCTCGGGCTCGTCCAGCAGGAGGAACACGGAACCGGTGCCGCCGACCCCGTCCTTCGGGTTCGCGCCGTAGAGGCGGGCCTCGGTGCGGCCCTGCGCGTGGAGCTGGGCCACGCGCTCCTGCGCGGAGGCGACCATGTCCTCGCGCTCCCCATACCGGATGGAGGTGGTGGGGCAGGCCTGGGCGCAGGCGGGGGTCTGCCCATCCGTCATCCGGTCGTAGCAGAGCGTGCACTTCTGGGCGACGCCGGAGTTCTTGTTCTTCTTCGGCTGGGCGGCCTTCTGGTGCTGAGACGACTTCTTCGCGGCCTTTTTCTCCGCCTTCTCCGCCTTCTCGCTCACCGTCGATGACGCTTGGGCGTGCACACCCGGCGCCGGCGACCGGTCCGTCTTGGGCTGCGCGATGCCGTCCTTGCGACGCTCGATCACGCCGAACGGGCAACCGGCCACGCAGGTCCCGCAGCCGTTGCAGACATCGTCCTGGACCACCACGGTGCCATGCTCGGTGCGGAACAGCGCACCAGTGGGGCACACGTCCAGGCAACCGGCGTTGGTGCAGTGCTTGCAGACATCCGAGGACATCAGCCAACGGAACTCGGGTGTGTCCGGCGGGGTGATGTCCACGGCCGAGGAATCAACCGCCGAGCCGAGGGAGGACAGCACGTCCAGACCGCCCATATCGGGTCCGGCCTGCAGACCGCCGACCAGGCTGGCGTCGATCGGGCCGTCCAACGGACCCGAGCGGGTACCGGTGCGGGTGCTGGGACGGATGGCGCCGGCGTCGTCCGCTCCCCCGGCTCCGCTTCCGGGCGCTCGCCGGAGGGTGGGCATGCCCAGGCTGACCAGCGCGCGTCCGGACTCGCGGGCCTCTTCCACGCGCTGCCGGTCCTGCTCGACGAACGCCACATGGCGCCAGGTGTCCGCCCCGAGGCCCTCGGAATTGTCGAAGGAGGAGTTGGAAAGCGTGTAATCCGAGTCGACCGGGTTGCGGTTCCACTCCTTGCAGGCCACCTCGCAGGCCTTGCAGCCGATGCAGATGGAGGTGTCTGTGAAGAAGCCTTTGCGCGGGTGCGGGTGCTCGTAGTGAGCGTCCGCCGTGGGGTTGCCCTCTACAGTCGCATCCGGGCCCTGTGTCATCTGCACCATCTAGTCCTCCCTTCCTGTGCGTGATTCGGTGGCCGGGGGTCGGTGGCTGTGCTGCTGGTCTGGGTTCCGGCCGAGCGGACCCGGTGGGTCGTGCGGCAGGACCGGCCCGTCCGTGGGCGGGTGCGGCCGTGCGCTCGTCATCTCCGACGGTGCCATCGGGTCCGCCGCCGGCCCGGCGTCCTCACCGGTTCCCGTAACGCCCTCGTTGCCGCTGTCGACCGTCAGGCCTGCCCGCCGCTGATAGCCCGCGACGAAGTCGAGCAGGTCGGTGCCCCGGGGACGGCGGCCCGGGATGATGTCACAGGCAGCCACCTTGGACCCCTGGATGAGTACGTTCGGATCCAGGGTCACACCGATCAGGTCGTTGGCGGAGTCTCCGCTGACCACGGCGTCACCGCCCACGCCCCAGTGGTAGGGCAGGCCGATCTGATGGACGGTCTGCCCCTCCGCGCCGCCGATCCTCAACGGCCGCATGCGTTCGGTGACGAGCACCTTCGCCTCGATGGCCGTTCGCGGCGAGACGATGGTCGCCCAGCCATAGGGCTCCAACCCGCGCTCGGCCGCCAGCTCCGGCGACACCTCGCAGAACATCTCGGGCTGCAGCTCGGACAAGTAGGGCAGCCAGCGGCTCATGCCGCCAGCCGTGTGGTGCTCGGTCAGTCGGTAGGTGGTGAACAGGAACGGATACACCTCCGCGCCGGGCATCCCGGCACTGGGCTTGCTGTAGTTGTCTGGACGCGGAACGGTCACCCGGGTGGGGTTGTGCTGCTGCGCGTACATCACGTTCGGGACCGGGGACTCCTGGGCCTCGTAGTGCGTGGGCAGCGGCCCGTCCACCATGCCCTTCGGAGCGAACAGCCAACCCTTGCCGTCGGCCTGCATGATGAATGCGTCGTCCCCGGCCAGGGCCGCAGGGCCGCCGGCCTCTGGGTCCGGGATGGTCCCGGGGGCCAGGGTGATCGGGAAGTCGGGCACGTCGTTGCCGACCCAGCGGCCCTGATCCTCGTCCCACCAGACGAGTTTCTTGCGCTCGCTCCAGGGCTTGCCCTCGGGGTCCGCGGAGGCCCGGTTGTAGAGGATGCGGCGGTTGGCCGGCCAGGCCCAGCCCCACTCCTTGCCGGCGGGACCGTCCGGCACACCGGTCTCCCGGTCCGCGGCGTGGTTGATGCCGTCCGCGTAGACGCCCGTGTAGACCCAGCAGCCGCCCTCGGTGGAGCCGTCCGCCTTCATCTCATTGAACGTGGACAGGTGCTTCCCGGCGTCGGGTCCGGTCAGGTGCCGCCCGTTGATCTCCTGCAACACGGCGTCGCCCTCCGGCTCGCCGTGCTCGTCCACTGGGTAGTCCCACGTCAGGTCGAGCAGGGCGCGGTCGCGAGGGTCGGTGGAGTCCGCCAGGCGGGCCCGGATGCGCTGGCCGACCTCGTAGAAGAACTGCAGCTCGCTCTGAGCGTCCCCTGGCGGCTGTACCGCCTGATGACGCCATTGCACCAACCGTTGGGTCTGGGTGAAGGTGCCCGCCTTCTCCACATGGTTCGCTGCGGGGAAGAAGAACACCTCGGTCTCGATGTCCTCGGTGCGCAGCTCGCCGGTCTCGATCTCCGGCCCGTCCTTCCACCAGGTGGCGGACTCGATCAGCTGGAAGTCGCGGACCACAAGCCATTTCAGGTTCGCCATGCCCAACCGTTGCATGCGTCCGTTGGCCGACCCCACCGCCGGGTTCTGGCCGAGGATGAAGTAGCCCTCGACCTCTCCGGCCATCATGCCCTCGACCGTCTGGTAGGTCCCGTGTGGCCCGGTCAGTCGCGGCAGGTAGCCATAGCCCCAGTCGTTCTCCTCCGTGGCGGCATCTCCCCACCACGCCTTGAGCAGGCTGATGGTGTAGGCGTCCGCATTGGCCCAATAGCCCTTCTGCTTCTTCGAGGCGATCCCGTCCAGGTAGGTGGACAGGTCCTCCTTCTCCACGGTCGGCATTGGGAGGTAGCCGGGGAGCAGGTTGAAGAGGGTGGGGATGTCCGTGGAGCCCTGGATCGAGGCGTGGCCGCGCAGGGCCATGATCCCGCCACCCGGACGGCCCATGTTGCCCAGCAGCAACTGCAGGATGGTGGCGGTGCGGATGTACTGGGCACCGACGGTGTGCTGGGTCCAGCCGACGGCGTAGGCGAAGCACGTG
>NZ_BAAALH010000002.1:1722517-1765174 GCF_039528175.1 Citricoccus alkalitolerans | reverse complement strand
ATGCCGCAGACGTCCCGTACCATCTCCGGGGTGTACCGGGAATAGTGCCGCTTGAGGATCTGAAACACCGAACGCGGGTGCTGCAGCGTCTCGTCACGCCGCGGCTTGCTCACGTCGAGCTCGGGGCCGCCCATGCCGTATTGCTGTCCGGCGGCCTCCGTGGTCTCCTCGGCACCGTCCTCCTCGGCCGGGCCGTCGCCGTCGTTCACTGCGGCTGGTGCCGCGTGCGCGGCGCGGTCCGGCTCATAGGACCAGCTGGACATGTCATAGCCACCGGTCTCCGGGTCGAACCCGGAGAACAGGCCGTCCAGATCCTCGGTGTCCCGGAAGTCCTCATTGATGACGGAGGCGGCGTTCGTGTACGCGACCACGTACTCGTTGAACCATTTCTCGTGCTCGATCACGTAGTTGATCAGCGCGCCCAGCAGGACGATGTCCGAGCCGGCTCGGATCGGGACGTGCTTGTCCGCCACGGCCGAGGTCCGGGAGAAACGGGGGTCGACATGGATGACCTTGGCGCCGCGGGCCTTCGCCTCGGTCACCCACTGGAAGCCCACCGGATGGGCCTCGGCCATGTTGGAGCCCTGGATGATGATGCAGTCAGCGTTGGCCATGTCCTGCAGCGTTTGGGTGGCGCCGCCGCGCCCGAAGGAGGTCCCCAGACCGGGAACCGTGGCGGAGTGTCAAATACGGGCCTGGTTCTCGATCTGGATCGCTCCGGCCGCGGTGAAGAGCTTCTTGATCAGGTAGTTCTCTTCGTTGTCCAGAGTGGCCCCGCCGAGGGAGGCGATACCCATGGTGCGCCCGAGATGGCGGCCGTGTTCGTCCACGTCCTGCCACTTGTTGCGGCGTGACTCCAGGAACCGGTCGACCACCATCTCCGTGGCCGTCTCCAGATCCATCTCCTGCCAGTCCGTGGCACGTGGGGCGCGGTACAGGACCGTCGTCTGTCGGGTGTCCGAGTTGACGAGCTGCTCACTGGCCGAGCCCTTGGGGCACAGCCGCCCGCGGGAGATCGGTGACTCCGGATCACCCTCGATCTGGACGACCTTCTCGTCGGTGACGAAGACCTTCTGACCGCAGCCGACGGCGCAGTAGGGGCACACACTCTGGACGGCACGGTCCGCCGTCGTGGTACGCGGGGCGATATCCGTGGTCTTCCTCGACACCACGGAAGAACTGCGGCCCAGAGGGTCACCGCCCAGGAATTGCCGGAGTACCGGCCATCCCATTGAAGTCTTCCGTGACATGCGCCCCACCCTAGTCGATATCAGCCCCCATGTCAGGAACCACCCCACTTCCCTTCCAGTCGTTTCGACCCTAAGATGCAAAGGATCTTAAAGTCCAGTTGACCAGAAGGGGTACAGCGATGGAGCAGGAGCCGGATCCGTCGAGCTCGCCAGGGCCCCAGGGGGCGGGGCGGCCGGGCTCTTCGCCGGCGATCGCCGTGTCCACCGTCATCTTCGCGCTGCGACCGGAAGGCGACGCCGCTGGTTCCACACCATCGCTGTGGACTCCGTTCGTGCTGCGCACGCGTGAACCGCACCTGGACCGCTGGGCTCTGCCCGGGGGGTGGCTTCCGGCAGACGAGGAACTGGAGACGGCCGCCGCCCGAACCCTGGGCGAGACGACCGGGCTGCATCCCAGCTACCTGGAGCAGCTCTACACCTTCGGCGGGGTGGACCGCTCCCCCACCGGCCGCGTGGTGTCCGTGGTCTATTCCGCCCTGGTCCGCACAGACGAGGTGGAACGGTCCGCCCCCGGGGAGAACGTCCGGTGGTTCCGCGCCGACCGGCTGCCCCGTCTCGCCTTCGACCACAACAGGATCGTCGACTACGCCCTGGAGCGCCTGCGCACCAAGGTCGAGTACGCGCACATCGCCCACTCCTTCCTCGGTGAAACGTTTACCCTCGCCCAGCTCCGGTCCGTCCACGAGGCGGTGCTCGGACAAGAGCTCGACGCCGCGAACTTCCGCCGCTCCATGGCCGCCTCCTCCGACATCGTGGCCACCGGTGAACTGATGGCCGGCACCCCGCACCGGCCGCCCAAGCTCTACCGCTACCAGACGCACGCCACCCGGCACCGTGACATCCAGCCCGAGAACCCCACCGAAGAAAGGGTCCGACCATGACGGCCCATCCCACCACCGTCCGCCAGCACTCCCCCGCCGAGGCGCCCTCCTCAGTCGGATCTCCGATCAACGCCTCCGTGGACCGGACCCTGAAGCTCATCGCCGCCGGCTCCGCCAGCGGGTCCTCCTGCGCACCCACCTTGGACTCCGCACCCTGGACCCTCGACGCCGGCCCGGCCGGATCGCTGCCCGAGCCCGGCTATGGCCCCGGGGCCTCGCAAGACGATCCGCTGCCAGGGGCGGCACCCCGTCAGGGTCTGCTGCCGGCCTCCTACCGGGACGCCACCGAGGAGGAACTCCACGGGCGCATCCGCACGGCCAAGGCAGAACTCGGTGACCGCGTGGTGGTACTGGGCCACTTCTACCAGCGTGATGAAGTGGTGGCCCATGCCGATTTCGTGGGTGACTCCTTCCAGTTGGCCAAGGCCGCGCGCACTCGCCCCCAGGCCGAGGCGATCGTCTTCTGCGGCGTGCACTTCATGGCCGAGACCGCCGACCTGCTCTCCACGCCCGAACAGTCCGTGATCCTGCCCAACCTCGCCGCTGGCTGTTCCATGGCAGACATGGCCGACCTCGATTCCGTCACGGACTGCTGGGAGCAGCTCGAGGAGATCTACGGGACCGCACCGGACGCTGATGGCAGGGCGCCGGTCATCCCGGTGACCTACATGAACTCCTCCGCGGCACTCAAGGGCTTCGTGGGCCGTCATGGCGGGATCGTCTGCACGTCCTCGAACGCGGCACAGGTGCTGGAGTGGGCCTTCGAGCGCGGCCAGCGCGTGCTGTTCTTCCCAGACCAGCACCTCGGCCGCAACACCGCGAAGGCGATGGGTATCCCCTTGGAGCAGATGCCCCTGTGGAATCCGCGCAAACCGCTGGGCGGCAGCACCGAGGACGAGTTGATGCAGGCCACTGTGCTGCTGTGGCACGGCTTCTGCTCGGTCCACAAGCGCTTCACGGTCGCCCAGATCGAGAAGGCCCGGGCCGACTTCCCCGACGTGCACGTGATGGTGCACCCGGAATGCCCCATGCCTGTGGTGGACGCCGCTGATTCCTCGGGGTCCACGGACTTCATCGTCAAGGCCATCGAGGCGGCTACCGCCGGGTCCACCTTCGCCATCGGCACAGAGATCAACCTGGTCCAGCGGCTGGCGGCGCAGTACCCGCAGCACACGATCTTCTGCCTGGACCCGGTGATCTGCCCGTGCTCCACCATGTACCGCATCCACCCCGGCTATCTGGCCTGGGCGCTGGAATCACTCCTGGACGGCGAGGTCGTCAACCAGATCACCGTGTCCGAGGACGTGGCCGAGCCGGCACGCCTGGCCCTGGAACGGATGCTGTCCGTGGTTCCGGCTGGGGCGGGACGATGACGGGTCTCCGGCACATCGACGCCCTCGTCACCGCGGCTCTCGATGAGGACGCTCCCTGGGGTGACCTGACGTCTGAGGCTCTCCTCCCGGCGGATGCCACCCTCGAAGCCAGGCTGGTGGCCCGTGAACCTGGCGTGTTCAGCGGCTCCGAGGTGTTCGCGGCAGCCTTCCGGCTCGTCGATCCGCGGATCCGTGTCCGACTGCTGGCCGCGGACCGCGAGCGCTTCCAGTCCGGCGACGTACTGGCCGAACTCGCCGGTCCGGCCCGCGGCATCCTCCGGGCGGAACGGATCGGACTGAATTTCGTCCAGCGCATGTCCGGCATCGCCACGCAGACCGCCCGCTTCGTCGCCGCCGTGGCCGGCACCCGGGCGCGGATCGTGGACACCCGCAAGACCACCCCCGGGTTACGCCTGCTGGAACGTCAAGCCGTGCGCGACGGCGGCGGGCACAACCACCGCACGACGCTCTCGGACGCGGTCATGGTCAAAGACAATCACCTCGCGGCGGTGGCCGGTGCCGGACTGTCCGTCACCGAGGCACTGGTGCAGATGCGTGCCCGTCTCCCGCACACCACGCATGTGGAGGTCGAAGTGGATCGCTTGGACCAGATCCCGGCCGTCGTGGCGGCCGGGGTGGACACCGTGATGCTGGACAACTTCACCCTCGACGGGTTGCGCCAGGGTGTGGCCATGATCGGTGGCGCTGCCCTCGTGGAGGCCAGCGGCGGGGTGGACCTGGATTCCGTGGCCGGGATCGCGGCCACCGGCGTAGACGTCATCTCCGTCGGCGCACTGACACACTCGGTCCGGTCCCTGGATCTGGGACTGGACGTCGCCCCGGGGGAGGCCTCGCGCGAGCCGGCCATCGCGCCATGATCTACGCGGACCATGCCGCCACCACGCCGGTGCGCCGAGAGGCGATGGAGGCCATGTGGCCGTATCTGACGGGGCAGTTCGGCAACCCCTCCAGCCATCACACGGTGGGTGAGGCGGCAGCTGCAGGGCTGGAGGCAGCCCGGTCCTCCATCGCCCAGTCCCTGGGAGTCCGGGCCGGTGATCTGGTCTTCACCGGCAGCGGGACGGAGGCGGACAACCTGGCAGTCAAGGGGATCGCCCTCGGCCGCCCCGGCGGTCGGCATCTCATCACCAGCCCGCTTGAACACGAGGCGGTCCTGGCCTCCGCCGACCACCTCGTCCGCCTGCACGGCTTCGAGGTCGACTACCTCACACCCGAGCGGGACGGATCGGTGTCCGCCGACGAGCTGGCCGGACTGATCCGGTCCGACACCACCCTGGTGTCCGTGCAGTACGCCAACAACGAGATCGGCACCGTCCAGCCACTGGCCGACCTGGCGCAGGTGACTCGGGCAGCCGGGGTGCCCTTCCACACCGACGCCGTCCAAGCCGCCGGGTGGTTGCCCCTGAACGTGGCTGCGCTGGGCGTCGATGCCCTGAGCCTGTCCGGGCACAAGCTCGGCGCTCCCAAGGGCATCGGCCTGCTCTGGGTCCGCGGGCGCTTCGCCCTGGAGCCCGTGTTGCACGGTGGTGGGCAGGAACGGGGCCGCCGCAGTGGCACCCAGAACGTGCCCGGAGCCGTGGCCCTGGCCGCCGCCCTCACCGCCGCCGAGGCCGAGCGCGAGGCCGTCGCCACACGGCTGACCGGGCTCCGCACCCGGTTCACCTCTACCGTGCTGGCCCAGGTGCCAGGCGCCCAGCTGACCGGTCCCGCGGAACGGCGCCTGCCGGCGTCGGCGTCCTTCGTCTTCGAGGGGACCGGCGGCGAAGCCGTCCTGCTGGAGCTGGAACGCCGGGGCATCCTCTGCTCCTCAGGATCGGCCTGTGCGGCCGGTTCGGACGACCCCTCCCACGTCCTGACGGCCCTGGGCCTACCGGACGATCTGGCCCGGACCGCCGTACGGTTCACCTTTGGGCCCGAGACCACGGAGGCTGAAGCCAAGGGGGCCGCTCGGGCGGTGGCCGAGTCCGTGGCGGCCATCCGCGGACTCTCCCACCGGCTCACGAACTGACGCTCCACCAGCACCTTCCAGCGCTCTCCAGCAGGCGTCCAGCAACCACCGTGGTCAGCGAACCGTCAGCCCTTACCGGCCGGGATGAGCCTCCCGTAGCGTGTCGCGCATCACAGGCCGCCCCGGCTCGGGAGCGATGAACGGAGAACACCATGACCAATAACGTCTACAACGTGACCGAGCTCGTCGGCACCTCCCCTGACGGCATCGACGCCGCCGTCACGAATGCCGTCACGGAGGCCGGTAAGACCCTGCGAAACCTCGACTGGTTCGAGGTCCAGTCGGTGCGCGGTCACCTCTCGGACGGCAAGGTCGCCGACTGGCAGGTCACCCTCAAGATCGGTTTCCGTCACGAGGGCTGACGCCCAGCTCCTCCGCGTGCTCGCTGATGACGCGCGCGAGGTCGATGTCCCGGCTGGTGATGCCGCCGACGTCGTGACTGGACAGCGTCACGGCCACCTCGGGATAGGTGAGGGTCAGGTCCGGATGGTGGTCGGCCTCCTCCGCGGAGGCCCCGATGCGGTTCACGAATTCCAGACCGGTGGTGAATCTCTTGGTGGCGAACTGTGCCGTCAGGGTCTCCTCCACCAGGTGCCAGCCGGTGAGGCCGGCGTCGGCGATCTCGGACGGGGTCAGTTTCTGCTTCGGATCACTCATGGACCCATCCTGCCGCCGGCCCGGGCCGAGATCCACCTCTGGCCGGTCAGCGGCCAGAACACTGACGGCAGCGGCAGCGGCAGCGCCAGCCCGGGCGTCTTCGTGTCCGCGGCACCGGGATAGTGCCCTACCGTGGTGGAATGCTCCAACGCCTCACCGCCCGCGCGTTCTGGACGTTCAGCCGGTGGAAGCTGGTCTCCGAGCCCGCGCCGGACCGGCCCACCGTCCTCATCGGCGCCCCGCATACCTCCAATTGGGACTTCGCGTTCATGCTCGCCATCGCCTGGCAACTGGGCATCGAGGTGCGCTGGCTCGGGAAGAAGAGCCTGTTCCACGGCTGGCGCGGACCGATCATGCGCCGCCTCGGCGGCATTCCTGTGGACCGCGCCGATCCCGGCCGCGTCGTCTCCGAAGTGGTCGAACGGGTCCGCTCCGGGGAGGTCTTCGGCCTGGTGGTGACTCCGGACGGCACCCGCAGTGCACACGCGTACTGGAAGTCCGGTTTCCATCGCATCGCCCTCGAGACGGGAATGCCGGTTACCCTCGGCTTCGTCGACCGTTCTACCATGACCACCGGCCTGGGCCCGAGCTTCGAACTGACCGGAGACGTCGGCACTGACATGGAACGCATCCGCGCCTTCTACGAGGACAAGACCGGTTTCCATCCCGAGCTGCGTGTGGAACCGCGGCTGCGCGAGGAAGACGAGGCCGACTGACCGCCACCCCCGACGTGGCAGCGCCCACGGCCTCGATCCGGCACACTCGTGGTGTGGACGACCTGCATATACCTCCCGGACCGGGCGTGCCCCGCGGTCTCCGAGTTCCCGCGGGGGAGCTGCTCGAGCAGTTCTCCCATGCCTCCGGCCCCGGTGGTCAAGGCGTCAACACCACCGACTCCCGGGTGCAGCTCAGCTTGGACCTGGCCACGACGACGGCCCTGAACGAGGCCCAGCGCGAACGTGCCCTTGACCGGCTCGCCGGTAGGCTCACGGGCACCGTCCTCACCATTAACGCGGCGGAACACCGGTCGCAGCGGCGCAACCGCGCGGCAGCACGGCAGCGCCTCTCGGCACTGCTGCGCGAGGCGCTGGTGCCGGCGATCGCACGAAGACCGACCCGGCCCACCCAAGGCTCACAGCGGCGCCGGATCGAGGCCAAACGTCAGCGCGGGGAGACGAAGCGCCACCGCAGACGTCCTGACCGCGATTGACCACTCACGCTGGTTGAGGCGTCCACCCCTGAACAGGAGCAGCCCGATGACCACGCCATTCGATCTCGAGTACCCCTTCACCGGCCGGTGGCTGGTCCAGAACAGCCCGGCGAATCGGGTGCCAAGCCACGGCACCGCGCAATTCGGCCTGTCCCACGCGATCGATTTCGTCCCGGTGGACGACGCCGGCCGGTCAGCCCCGTACACGCTCACCTCCTTCCTGCGGCCGGAACCGGCGGCGTTGTTCCCGGGGTTCGGCCGGCCGCTGATGGCCCCGGTCGACGGCATCGTGGTCGGCGTGCACGGCGAGGAGCCGGACCACCGATCACACCGTGGCCTCCCGTCGATCGGATACGCCGTGACCCAGCGGCGGCGCTTGAGTGGCGGGTGGCTGGGGTTGAGCGGCAACCATGTGCTCATCGAGACCCGGAGTGCCGACGGCCGTGTGGCCGTCGTCGTGCTCTGCCATCTCCAGCTGGGCAGTCCTGTGGTCAGGCCGGGACAGTCGGTCAAACGAGGAGAGGTTGTGGGTCGGTGTGGGAACTCCGGGAACAGCACGGAGCCACACGTGCACGTCCACGCCGTGGACGGGCGGGACATCAGCCAGGCCAGGGCCGTGCCGATCTCTTTCCATGGCAGCCTCCCCCGCAATGGTGAGATCGTGGACGCGGGTTGACCACACGTCCCTGAGGATCGTGCTCGGGTCCCGGCACGGGGTCAGAGTTCGGTGACCCGGCCCGAGTCCACGTTCCACCGTCGGTCGGTCCTGACCGTGGAGAGCATCCTCCGGTCGTGCGTGACCAGCAGCAGCGCACCCTCGTAGGACTCGAGGGCCTGTTCGAGCTGCTCGATGGCCTCCAAGTCCAGGTGGTTCGTCGGTTCGTCAAGGACCAGCAGGTTGACTCCCCGTGCCTGGAGGAGGGCCAGCCCCGCGCGCGTACGCTCCCCCGGTGAGAGATCGTCCACCGGGCGGTTCACATGCTCGGCCCGCAACCCGAACTTTGCCAGGAGCGTTCGCACCTCCGCGGCAGTCTGGTCGGGGACGAGCTCCTCGAAGGTGGCGGCGAGCGGCTGGGGCCCCGCCAGCAGGGAACGTGCCTGGTCGACCTCCCCGATCCGCACGCTCGCCCCCAGGCTCGCGGAACCCTCCTCGGGGAGCTGATGGCCGAGCAGTCCGCGTAGCAGCGTCGATTTACCGGCGCCATTCGGCCCGGTGATGCCGACGCGCTCCCCCGCATTCACCTGGAGCGAGACCGGCCCGAGCGTGAAGCTCCCCTGCCGGAACACCGCTGCACTGAGCGTCGCGACCACGGAACTGGAACGAGGTGCCGCACCGATGGTGAACTCGAGACGCCACTCCTTGCGCGGTTCTGCCACCTCCTCGAGCCGCGCGATCCGGCTCTCCATCTGCCGCACCTTCTGGGCCTGCTTCTCACTGGACTCCGTGGAGGCCCTGCGCCGGATCTTGTCATTGTCCGGCGCCTTCCGCAGGGCATTGCGCACACCCTGGCTGGACCACTCCCGCTGGGTCCGGGCACGCGAGACCAGGTCAGCCTTCTGCCCGGCGAATTCCTCATACTGCTCCCGCAGGTGCCGGCGGATCGTCGCGCGTTCCTCCAGGTACGAGTCGTAGCCGCCGCCGTACACGCGGTTCGAGTTCTGCACCAGATCGAGCTCGAGCACCTTCGTCACGCTGCGCGCCAGGAACTCGCGATCATGGCTGACCAGCACCACACCGCCGCGGAGACCGCGCACAAAGTCCTCGAGTCGCTCCAGACCGTCCAGGTCGAGGTCGTTGGTCGGCTCGTCCAGCAGCACGAGGTCGAAACGGGACAGCAACAGGGCCGCCAGGCCGACGCGGGCGGCCTGGCCTCCAGACAAAGAGGTCATCGGTGCCTGCCCGGCCGAGGTGTCGCCGAGGTCGAGTCCGAGGTCCGCCAGCACCAGGGGAATCCGCTCGTCCAGGTCGGCCGCGCCGCTGGCCAGCCAGCGGTCCAGCGCCGATGAGTACGCCTCCGCGGCCACCTCGGCGGCTGCGGGATCTGCGAGGGCCTCGGCCGCCGCGTCCATCTGGCGGGTCGCCTCGGCGCATCCGGTGCGACGGGCGATGTAGTCGGCAACGGTCTCGCCGACCAACCGCTCATGCTCTTGGGGGAGCCACCCGACGAAGGCGTCGGCCGGGGCCAGGGCCACGGTTCCCGCCTGCGGCTGGTGCACGCCGGCGAGCATCTTCAGCAACGTCGACTTTCCGGCCCCGTTCGCGCCCACCACCCCGACCACGTCACCGGGGGCGACGGTCAGGTCCAGCTCGTCGAAGAGCGTGCGGTGGCCGTAGCCGCCGGCCAATCCCGTGGCCACGAGTGTTGCGGTCATTTTTTACTCCTGTCCGAGGCGGGCAGCATCCATTCCACCGCCCCATCAAGTCTCCACCAGAATCCGCAGCGTGATGGGCACGTGCTCTGGCCGTCCACCCGCGGGGGATCACTTGCGACGCACCAGAGCTCGAGTGGTGACCAGCAGACCGATCACGGTCCAGAGAGCCAGGACCAGCAGGTCACGCCCGTCCGCGGCGTAGGTGTCCGAGGCGATACCGGCACGCATCAGATCCGCAGCCGGTTGAATGGGCAGGACGGCATGCAGGGCCTGAAACCAGTCAGGTAGCTGGCTCGCGGGAAACGTGATCGGCGAGAACAGCAAGACGAAGAAGACCAGGACCTGCGAGGCCAACTGGGCCAGCATCGGCGGCAAGGTCACCGCGATCGCGTATCCGACGGCCGTCGCCATGGTCGTCACCAGCACCGAGGCGAGAAGGAGCAGCGGCCAGTCGAACGAGTAGGTCAAGTCATAGCGCAACCATGCCACGAAGAGCCCGATGACCACCCCGGGCAGCGCGATGAGTGTCCACACCACCAAATCGACCGTCAGCACCAATGGTCGGGAGACCGGCAGGGCCCGTTGGTAGTCCAACGCTCCAGACGCCCTGGCTCGGGCCACACCCTGCGGAACGATGACCAAGCCGATGGTCAGCAGGAGGATGGTCGGCGCTCCGGAGGAAAGGAAGAGTGCGCTCTCCGCGGTGATCTCGGGAATCAGGAAGCCGAACCCGATCACGATTCCGGCGGCCAGCATGGCTTGAATGACCACGATGAGCGGCAGCATCGAGCCGATGGATGCCAACGACCACCGCATCATCGCCAGGAAGGCGACCCACAGGCTCACCTGAGCTGGGGCGACTGGCCCGTCCTGGAGGTTCGGCGATGCCGGCGTGGCTACTGGTTCAGACATGGTCCGCCTCCTGTCCGGTCAATCGGGCATCGGGGCCGGCTGGAGCCGTGAGAGCCAGATAGGCATCTTCGAGTGTCGCAGGCGACAGCGAGAATCCTGCGATCCGGCCACCGGCGTGCTGCGAGGCCGCCCAGGCGACGGCGGAGGCCGCCTTGTCCGCCTCGACCGTGAGCAGCGTTCGCCTCCCGGTCCGCACCCGCCGACGCACCGGAAGACCCAACCCTTCCTCGGACGGGTCCCTGCCGTCAGGAATCAATTGCAGTTCCACCCGCAGGTCACTGTCCTGCGTTCCGCGCAGGGTTGCCGGCGATCCTTGGGCGACGAGTCGACCACGCTCCAGGACGACCAGCTCGTCCACGACCCGTTCAGCCTCTGCGACGTTGTGCGTGACCAGCAGGACGCCGCTACCGAGGTCGCCACGGCGGCGCACAGCGTCCCACAGCAGGCGACGCCTCATGGCATCGATATCGTTCGTCGGTTCATCCAGGATGAGTAGGGGAATTGGCGCTGCCACCGCCATGGCGAAACCCGTCAGCCGCCGAATGCCTCCGGACAGGCCTCCCCCTTCCGGCAGCGCCCGTTGGTCCATCCACTGGCCGATGTCGAGCTCCTCGCCCAGGTCCGTGGCGGCCGCACGGGCATCGCGTGACGAGAGCCCCCGGATGCGGCCAGCGATCTCGATCGCCGATCGCGGAGTCAGGCCGTCCAGCGGGGTCTGCGCCTGGGGCTGCAGGGCGACGTACCGGCGCGCCACTCCCGGGTTCTGCACAGCATCGATGCCACCCACCTGGATCTCACCGGCGTCAGGCTTCAGCAGCCCGACGACCTGGGAGACCAGCGTGGATTTGCCGGCGCCGTTGTGGCCCAGCAGGCCGACGACCTCCCCAGACCGCACCCGGACGGAGATCTGGTCATTCGCCACGGTGTGACCAAAGCGGCGGGTGAGATCGGTGATGCGTAAGACATCTCGGGTCATGCCGACTCCTCGAATACCGTTGGTATGTGAATACCGACAGTATGGGGATACCGTGAGTACGTCAAGCTCCCGAACCGATCTATCCTGAGCAGATGGCACAACTCCGCGACCCCCTTTCACGTCAGGACCGTCAGCAACAGACGCGGGAGGCGTTGATCGTCGCGGCCCGCGGCGTCTTCTCTGAGGATGGTTATCACGGGGCGAGCCTTGACCGGATCGCACGCGAAGCCGGCTTCTCCAAGGGCGCGGTGTACTCGAACTTCAGCGGCAAACCCTCCCTGTTCCTGGCCGTCATGGACCAGAATCTGGAACTCGCGAAAGCTGATGTGCGTGATCCTTTCGAGCAACCGGCCAATCCAGCGTCAACCGGGCGGGACCTGGCGGCGCGAGAGGGATACCCGCTTGAAGCGACCCAGGGTTTCGCCCTGGCCACACTGGAATTCATCGCCAGTGCAGCTCGTGACACGAAACTCGCCCCTCAGCTGCACCATCGCCTCTCCACTGTCCTCAGCCACTACAGCGAGATCGCCCAGATGGCCCGTCCGGACGACGAGACGCTCCCCGCTTCCGACGTCGGGAAGCTCCTGGCCGCGCTCGACCAGGGTGCCGGCCTGATCCTGTTGGCTGGCGACGTCCTTCCGGATCCAGCAGTCTTCTATGCCGGGATGCGCCGCTTGATCGACCCGGCGAGAGCCGCCTCCGAGGGACGGACCGGGGGCTGACCCCGCCCTCCCCCGCCTTGCGCAGTCGCAAAAGGCCGTGGCGGCCGGAGAGGGGTTGAAGCCACTCCACGCCAGGTATTCGACGCCGCCGTTCAGGCGGACCGGTGCGGAGACGGTGCGTGCACCACGCTTGGGAGATGGCCGGGATGACCTGAAGACCGAACCCGATTCTGCGCTCAGGCACGCTCGATAGGGAACCAGAGGTCACACGTCGCCGTGCTGAAGTCCGCGGCTCGCCCGAGCACCGCGACGAAGGATGGCCCCGGCCGCAATCGCCAAGGGTTCGACGGGAACCACTCGGCCGCCGATGCCGCGTTAGCGGACTGAAGGGACGAAGGGTACTCGCCGATAGTACGTAAGACCACCCATGTTCCCCCTGCAACCTTGATCTCCTGGAGGTCCGGAGGGACGTCGGCGCCGACGTCGACCGCGACACCGTGCATATAGGTCAGCTCACTACCCTCCGCGTAATCGGGATCGCCCTGCGCGCTCACTTGCAACAGGCATGCGGGGTCCGTCACGCTGAGCTGTTTCAGACGTTCGTGCTCCGCGACGGGCAGGGACGCGACGAAGTGCTGAATGTGGGGGTTGACACCTTCGTGGATCAGCGGCACGCGGACTGCGTGTCCGATCAAGCGGAAGGCCGGACGTTCGATGATTCGGGCGTCCATGGGAGCGCTCCCTTCTCCGGTCAGGTGGAACCTGAGCTGTGGATAGTTCAGAAGGGGGCCGCCGTCCCGGCGGACATCGCCATGACTCACACCGTGCACGGCACGGAACGCTCGACCGAACGCTTCCGTGGATCCGTATCCGTACCGAACAGCAATCGTAAGGAAATCCTCGTCACCGACCACATCCGCAACGGCGACAGTCATGCGCCGACGACGTACGTGCTCGGACACCGTCAGGCCCGCGAGCGATCAGAACATGCGACAAGCGTGATAGCCCGTTGTCCCCAACGTCGCGGCGAGCGCGTTCACGTCGATGTCATCGACGATGCGCTTCTCGATCTCGTCGACGACGCGATTAGCATCGGCATCTGTTCGGGAGCCGAGCACCGGCCCGTTGACGGAGCCATCTCCAGGGCGCGAGGGAGCTGTGCCCGGTCTGACGGAATGAACTTCGACCTCGCCCCGTCACGCCAGGTGTCATAGCGTGTCCCCATGCCAGTGTCCAAGAACGCCATCCTCACCATCGCCGCCGATGGTGTCGGGGCCGTCTCCGCATCCCTCGGTGGGTTCCTGACCATCACACCGCTCAGGGCCGGGCGATGGCTCGGGTTGGCGGACACCGACGTCAAACGTCGTCGTGTGCTCGGAACCGCAGATCTTGCCCTCGGCATCACGATCATCGTCGGCCGATCTTCACGTTGGCAGTGGCGTGCCGTGGCGATACGAGCCCTGCTCCACCTCGCGTTCGCGCGCGAGTACAAGAGAAACAATGGTCGGCACAAAGCTGTCGCGATGTGTGCACTGCTCATCATCGACGCAGGGATTGCTATCGGGCTCCGCAAAGCATGTCGTTTCGTCTGAGCAGATTCGCGGCGTCGGTTTACGCGAGCAAGAGACGTTGTACCGGAACGCGACCCGGTTCCGGCGCGAACTAACCTCTGCTTGTGATCCGAACGAACCGCGTTCGGATCACAAGCAGAGCGAGTGGCCTCGTTCCTATCGATTTCACCGCCCAGCGAGTGTTGACCGGTCTGATCCGATATCAACAACATGTGCCATTCGTCCGGCGTCAAGGATGCGGTCGTTGTTCCACAACCACACGTGTTCGGCGTGCTTTACGCGGGGATGTAGTCGAACGTGTCGGGGTCGGGGCCCGTGCGCAGCCCCTTGTTCAGCGACGACAGGGCAGCGACGTCTTCATCCGTAAGCTCGAAGTCGAACAGCTGGAAGTTCTCTTCGACCCGGGCACGCGTGACCGACTTCGGGAAGACAACGTTGCCGAGCTGGATGTGCCAGCGCAACGTGACCTGGGCGGTCGACTTGCCGACGCGCTCGGCGATCGCCGTGATGACAGGGTCGTTCAGAACGGCGCCCTGAGCAATGGGCGACCAAGCCTCGGTGGTGATGCCGTTGGCGGATCCGAAGGCGCGCACGGCCTCATTGGTCAGGTAGGGGTGCACCTCGATCTGGTTGACGGCCGGCTTCTCGCCCGTCGCGTCGATAATGCGCTCGAGGTGCGGAACCTGGAAGTTCGAGACACCGATGGCGCGAGCGAGGCCCTGCTCGCGAATCTCGACCATGGCCTTCCACGTCTCGACGTAGTCGACGTCGGTCGTGGGGAGAGGCCAGTGAATGAGGAAGAGGTCCATCGGCTCGCCACCGAGGCGTTTCACCGAGGACTCGGCCTCGCGCAGTGCGTCGCCGCGGCGGTGGAAGCCATTGTTGAGCTTGCTCGTGACGAACATGTCGCCACGGGCGAGATCGGAGGCGGCGACAGCGTCGCCGACGCCCTGCTCGTTGCCGTACATCTGCGCCGTGTCGATGTGGCGGTAACCGACCTCGAGGGCCGCCTCGACGGCGGCCTGGGTGTCGGCCGGCGGAATCTGGTATACGCCAAAGCCCAGCTGGGGAATGCTGACGCCCTCGGCGATCTGGATTTCGGGAATCGAATTCATGTATCTCTCGTCTCTTTTCTGATGATGCTTGAGCGGTGTTATCGGGAAGCAAGGCGCATATGGATGGGCCTTGCCCGCCTCAGAAGGCCGAGGACCCGGCGTCGACGGACAGCACGGTACCGGTGACGAACGACGCACGCGGGGAGGCGAGCCACACTGCGGCCTGCGCAGCCTCGTCGGGATCGCCCAGACGCTTGATGGCCTGGAGCACGACGAGGTCGTCACGGGCCTCTTCTGAGAGTTCCTGGAGCATGGGCGAGTCGATGGCAGCGGGGGCGACGGCGTTGATGCGCACGCCGGTGTCGCCATACTCGACCGCGACCGACTTCGTGAGCCCGACGACGGCATGCTTCGACGACGCATACCCCGCGTATCCGGCGAGTCCGCGGATGCCGGCGGCGCTGGCCATGTTGACGATCGCGCCCGATCCCTGCGGGATCATGATCTCGAGCTGCGCCTTCATGCCGAGGAAGACACCCTTGGTGTTGATGTTCATGACCCAGTCGAACGCCGCCTCCGTGATGTCGAGGAACGGGGTCTCCTGCTCGACACCCGCGTTGTTGAAGGTGAAATCGAGAGAGCCGAACTCGGTGACGACGGCGGAGGCGGCGCGACGCTGGTCGTCGAGCGACGTGACGTCGATGTACTCGATGTGCGCGGAACCGCCGATGGCGCGGATCGCCTCCGCGGTCTCCTCGAGGCGTTCGCGTTGGGTGGGGAGATCGGCGATGACGACTGTCGCGCCTTCGCGACTGCACGCGAGTGCTGCGGCGCGCCCGATGCCGCCGGCAGCTCCCGTGATGAGGCCGTTGAGGTGTTCAAGCAACACGTGGGGGTCCTTTTCGGGGTCGTGGGTGCGCCGCTCGCGTGGCGGAGCGACCACCTCACTATATGTACTTTCGTACATTAAGTAAACTGGTCCACGACACAACGGTGACGGTCGGCGAGTGACCGGGACGCAAGGAGACCAGATGGCACGACCGGCGAACGCCGCGAATGATCCGGAGCGTGGCGCGCGCATTCTCGACGCCGCACTCGACGTCATCGCGGAGCGAGGAGTGCAGGGCGCATCGCATCGCGCGATCGCGACACAGGCGGGGGTTCCACTGGGGTCGCTGACCTATCACTTCGGCGGGATCACCGACATCCTCGAGCAGGCGTTCGCACGACTCGCCGATTCGATCGAGAGCGTTCACCGCAGCGGTGTAGCCGCAGCGACTGACCGCGAGGCCGCCTGCCACGCCGTCGCCGACTTCGTGATGGATCCAGTCGTGTCCGGCCGCAAACGCTTCGTGCTCATGATGCAGATGTACGCCTATGCGACTCAGAACGAGAGGGTCGCGCAGGTGCTGCGGGACTGGCAACGCCAGGTGTACGTGACGCTCGAGAATCACTTCAGCCCCGATTCGGCGCGAGCAATCGCGTCAGTAGTGGAAGGGTGTGTGATGCACCGCCACTTCGATGCAGAAGATCAGGCACTGACGCGAGTGTCGGTCCTGACGGCGGTTGAAGCTCTCTCGCGCCCCTAAGGAATCGCGCGTGCGGATATCACTGCCGGGGCGCTCGCCGTCAACTGATCGCACAGTCCGCACAACGGGAGCACAAAGCGACGGGGCCCTGTCGAAGGACAAGATCGGCGGGCCTCCAGCACGTCACCAGTGCTCACACGTTGAAACGAAATTCAACCACGTCCCCGTCCTGCATCACGTACTCCTTGCCCTCCATGCGCACCTTGCCGGCGGCCTTGGCATCGGACATGGAACCCGCGGCCACCAGGTCGTCGAAGGAGACGATCTCGGCCTTGATGAAGCCGCGTTCGAAGTCGGTGTGGATCACGCCGGCGGCCTTCGGGGCGGTATCGCCCTTGCGGATGGTCCAGGCGCGGGCCTCCTTGGGGCCAGCTGTGAGGTAGGTCTGCAGGCCGAGGGTGTGGAAGCCGGTGCGAGCCAGCTGGTCCAGGCCGGACTCCTCCTGCCCGTTCATCTCCAGCATCTCGCGGGCCTCCTCCTCGTCCAGCTCCACGAGGTCGGACTCGAGCTTGGCGTCCAGGAACACGGCATCGGCCGGCGCCACCAGGTCGCGCAGCTCCTGCTGCCTGGCAGCGTCACCCAGCACGCCGTCGTCGGCGTTGAAGACGTAGATGAACGGCTTGGCCGTCAGCAGGCTGACCTCGCGGAGGCGGTCCATGTCCAGCTTCTCGGAGTCGATCGCCGAATAGATGGTGTCCCCGCGCTCGAGCACGGTCTGGGCGGCCTGCAGGGCCTCGAGCTCAGCCGCCTCACGCTTCTTGCCCTTGACTTCCTTCTCGACGCGCGGGATCGCCTTCTCGAGGGTCTGCAGGTCCGCGAGGATCAGCTCGGTGTTGATGGTCTCCATGTCCGAGGCGGGGTTGATCTTCCCATCCACGTGGATGACGTCCGGATCGTCGAAGGCGCGGACCACCTGGGCGATCGCGTCCGACTCCCGGATGTTGGCCAGGAACTGGTTGCCCAGCCCCTCCCCCTCGGAGGCGCCCTTGACGATGCCGGCGATGTCAACGAAGGAGACGGTGGCCGGCAGGATCTTCTGCGAGCCGAAGATGCCCGCCAGGGTGTCAAGCCGTTGGTCCGGGAGATTCACCACCCCGACGTTGGGTTCGATCGTGGCGAACGGATAGTTCGCCGCGAGAACGGTCTGGCGGGTGAGTGCGTTGAAGAGGGTGGACTTGCCAACGTTGGGCAGGCCGACGATTCCGATAGAGAGAGCCACGGTTGTCCATGGTACCGGTGACCGATAGCGTCGAGTGCGTGACTGACCAACCAGAACAGACCACCAACCCAACCACCGACCCCGCGGCCGTCCCCGGCCCCGTGGTGAACGGAGAGAACGGGGACAGCGGAAACACCGCCGACTCGACGACGGACCCGAACCTGGTCGCCGCCGGAACCCCGCTGCCCGAGGGGCAGCCCCAGCCGCCCTCCGAGCGCATCTCCCCTCTCGTCTTCCTGGCCATCGAGCAGGCGCTCGAGTTCGCCTCCGAGGGATCTGATGCCGTGGCGCCATTCCTGCTGGGCTACATCGACGAGGAGCAGAAGGGCATGTGGAAGCTCCCCGGTGCCGACGAAGACCAGATGCGGTCACAGATCGCCCAGTTGGAGCCCCGTCCGGAGATGGCCGTCTCCGTGTTCGACGCCCGCCTCGAGGTCGAGGGCCAGCCGCACGACGCCTTCGTGCTCGAGGCCTTCGACAACGCCGAGGGCGTCTCCGCCACCGTCATCCAGCTGTACTCCCCCGCCGATGCCACCGGTGGGGCCGAGGCCGTCGGTGCCCCGCAGCTGTTCTCCAACGGCGAGAACCTCCTCCGCGCCTGATCGTCACCAGAGCGCTAGTCGTGAGTTGGTGTGCCGAGAAGACACCCCATCGGCACACCAACCCATGACCCGCGTCCGGGCTCCGGTGACGGAGGATGCTCAGATCGCTGGAGCCCGGTCCGCGTAGCGCGTGGCCTCGTCGTAGGCCCGGGCCACGCGCAGCAGGTCCACGTCACGGCCGGGCGCACCCACCAGCTGCAAGCCCACCGGCAACCCCGCCGCCGTGAATCCGCCGGGTACCGAGATGGCCGGACAGCCGGTCGCCGAGATCAGGGTCGCCGAGCGCATCCAGTCCACGTAGGACTCCATCGCCACCCCGGCCACCTCGCTCGGCCACGCCCATGCGGCCGGGAACGGCACCAGTTGCGAGGTGGGCGCGAGCAGCACGTCGAACAAGCCATACCCGGTTGAACCCGCCGCACCGCCCTTGCCAGCCTCAACGGCAGGGCCTCCGGCGCTTCCGGCGGTTCCGAAGAAGCGCGCGATGTCACGGTCCAGCCGGCCCCGCGCGATGGCCACGTCCATGAGGTCCGCCGAGGTCAGCGCCAACCCGCGCTCCACGTTCCAGATGATCTCTTCTTTCACCTGACCCGGGAATTCAGCCACCACATCCCGCAGCGCGAGCGCCATGTCGAAGGCCCGCGTCGCGTCGAAGACCCGGTCCGCCTCGCGCAGCCGCGGGCACGCTTCCTCCACGGTCGCGCCCAGCTCGGCGAACACCTCTGCCTGATCCCGCACGACGGCGGCCACCTCGCCTTCCACGGGCACGCCCAGCCCGAAGTCGGTGGTCACCGCCACCCGGACCCCGGCCAGCGGCCGGTCCGGTGTGGCCTCATTCCGCGTGCGGCCACCTTCAATCAGCCCGCCTCCGGTCCTCCCGTCTCCGAGCGGGCCGGCACCCGCCCGCCCTGCTCCGACCTGACCCACGGATTCGGTGAGGAGTGCGGCGAAGTCTCCGGCCGGCGTCGGGCACGGCGCCGGGACCCTGGCATCCGGTCCGGCGATGACGGAGAGGGCGAGGATCACGTCCTCCACCGAGCGTGCCATGGCGCCCTTCTGGCCGAGCCAGGCGCGGGGGTCCCGCGCGGGGACGCTGGGCACCACACCATGCGAGGCGCGGAAGCCCACGACGTTGTTGAAGGCGGCCGGGTTGCGCAGCGAACCGCCCATGTCCGAGCCATCGGCCAGGGGCTGGATGCGCGTGGCCAGGGTGACGGCGGCCCCTCCCGATGACCCGCCGGCGCTGCGGCCCGGGTCGTAGGGATTGAGTGTGGTCCCGAACACCGTGTTGTAGGTGTGGGAGCCGGCGGCGAACTCCGGGACGTTGTTCTTGCCGGTGGAGATCACTCCGGCGTGCTGGAACCGTTCGACCACCAGGTCGCTCTCCTGGGGCACGAGGTCGGCGAAGATCGGAGAACCGGAGGTGGTGCGAATGCCTGCCGTGGCGTGGGTGTCCTTGTGCGTCATCGGAAGCCCGTGCAATGGCGGCAGGTCCTCCGGGGCCGTGGCGGCGGCTAGGGCATCGGCGGCACGGGCCTGTTCATAGGCATCCTCTCGGACCTGCGTCACCACCACGTTGACGCTTGGATTGACCTCGTCGATCCGAGCGAAGTGGGCGTCCAACACCTCCCGGGCGGAGACCTGACGATGACGCAGTGCGGCGGACAGATCGCGGGCAGACAGGCTCAAGGGGTCCATCCCGGAATCCTATAGTCCGTCTCTAGCCCTCCAGTGCTTTGTGGAAGGCCCGTGCTGCCGTGTCAGAGAACGGGATGAAGACGACCGAGGTGACCGGGCCGGCGTCGGGGCCGACCTTCGCGGTCATCTCGCGGCAGGTCTGCACGGCGATGCGGGCGGCGTCATCCATCGGCCAGCCGTAGACGCCGGCGGAGATCGCGGGGAAGGCCACGCTGCGGGCCCCGAGCCGGGCGGCTACACGCAGGGACTCCCGGTAGCAGGAGGCCAGCGTCTCAGAGTGGTCGATCGTCTTCGCGTACACCGGCCCCACCGTGTGGATGACCCAGCGGGCACTCAGCCGCCCCGCCGTGGTCGCGATGGCTTGGCCGGCCGGCAGACCGTCCGGCAGCTCCGTCTCGCGCAGCCGCCTGCACTCGGCGAGGATCTCCGGACCGCCACGGCGGTGGATGGCCCCGTCCACGCCCCCGCCGCCGAGCAGGGTGGAGTTCGCGGCATTGACGATCGCGTCCACGGACTGTTCCGTGATGTCCCCGGGTTCGATGCGCAGTTCCATGCCCCGATGGTGACATGTCACCTCAGTGCGCCGCGAGAGGTCCCGAGTCCTGCACTCACCGTTGCCGCTCATCCCTGCCGCACTCCCCTGCACTCCCGGCCCTCACCCATGACGGATGTCATGGAGCATCGGTGACGCCCGGCAGATCCGCTGTGAGGCCCGGTTCCACAGACTGGACGCATGAACACCACAGCCCCCAGCACCGTCCCGGGCACCGTCCCCCCTTCCGGCCAGCGATCCCCCGCTGCCGGCGCCAACTCTGCCGGCACCGGCACCGCCCTCCACGCCACCGGAGTCCACCGTCAGTTCGGCAGCGGGGCCGGCACCGTGCGGGCCGTCAACGGCGTCGACCTGCAGATCGAGCGAGGCGAGATCGTGGCACTGCTCGGTCCCAACGGCGCCGGCAAGACCACCTTCCTCGACCTGGTCCTCGGCTTCGCCGCCCCGACCTCCGGCTCCCTCACCGTCCTCGGAATGCCTCCGAAGCAGGCCGTGCTCGAGGGCCGGGTCGGCGCAGTGCTCCAGACCGGTGGCCTGCTAAGCGACCTGACGGTCAAGGAGACCGTGTCCATGGTCGCCGCCTGCCAGCCCCGCCACATCCCGGCCGAGACAGCCCTCGAGCGGGCCGGCGCGGCACAGATCGCGGGCCGCAAGGTCCGCAAGTGCTCCGGCGGCGAGCAGCAGCGGCTGCGCTTCGCCCTCGCCCTGCTGACCGACCCCGACCTGCTGCTCCTGGACGAGCCCACCGCCGGCATGGACGTCCGGGCCCGCAAGGAGTTCTGGGAGACCATGCAGGCCGAGGCTGAACGCGGCCGGACGGTCGTCTTCGCCACCCACTTCCTTCAGGAGGCCTCGGACTTCGCCGACCGGATCGTGTTGATGCGCGCCGGCCGCAAGGTGGTGGACGGCCCCGTGGAGGAGGTCCTCGACACTGGTCACCGCACGGTCTTGTGTGTGTGGGACGGCCCCGGGACGCCCGAGGAGGCCGCGGTCAAGCTGGGACTTCCCGACGCCGTCGCGCACCAGAACGGTCGGGTGCGGTTCACCGCACAGGACACGGACCGGCTCGCCGGCTTCCTGCTCTCCGCGGGACTGGCCCACGATCTCACCATTGCGGCGGCCTCACTGGACGAGGTCTTCCTCGATCTCACGTCCGACGTCGCCACGGAAGGAACCCTGACATGAGCACCACCGTTTCCCCCCAGATTCAGCAGAGCCAGCACGGCCGGAGGAGGTCCCGACTGCGGATCATCACCGCCTTCGCCGGCTGGGAATTCCTCCGCAACGCCCGGATGGTGGAGTCCACCTTCTTCATCGTGGTCCTGCCCACCGTGCTCTATCTGATGTTCGGCGCCCTGTCCGCCTTCGGGGAGAGCCAGGTCGGCAACGGCACCATCGCCACCTACAACATGACCGCCATGACCGTGTACGGCGCCACGATGGCGACGAGTGTGATCGCCGGGTCGGCCGCTCTGGAACGCCAACAGGGGTGGGGCCGGCAGTTGGGCCTGACCGGTCTGACGAGCACGGGCTACATGCTCGGCAAGGTCCTCGTGGCCCTCGGCATCGCCCTGCTGCCGATCGTGGTGGTCTTCACCGTCGGCTCCCTGACGGGTGCGGCCTTCGACGAGGCGTGGATGTGGCCGGCTTCCGGCGCCTTGGCGCTGCTCGGGGCCGTTCCCTTCGCGCTCTACGGGCTCGCGGCGGCCCTGCTGTTCCGCTCGGAGGCGGCCGTCTCGGCGGCATCCGGCATCCTCGTGGTCCTCGCGTTCTTCGGCAACCTGTTCATGCCGCTGTCCGGCACCCTGCTGGAGATCGCCCGATTCACACCCGTGTACGGCATCGCCGCTCTGGCGCGGTGGCCACAGCTGGAGGGCACGGTCGTCAGCATGGAAGACGGCGGTGCCCCGATCAGCGACCCGTTGTGGGCCATCGTGCTAAACGTAGTGGCATGGACCATCCTGTTCGCCGCGATCTGCCTGATCGCCTCCCGCCGTTCCACCCGGCGAGGCTGAGCTGATGCCCCGCGGGGCCAGGACCAGGCCGGAAGGGCCCGAGGGGTCGGAGGCGCCTGAAGGGTCCGAGGGGCCCGCCGGTCGGATCACCGTCCAGCCGGCGGGTCCCTACGGGGTCGGCGAATGGCCCGAGGTCCCCCTGAAGGCCAACGAACGGGGGCCCGTCCTCATCACGGCCGGAGTCTGGCTGGTCTTCCTGGTGGTGCCGCTGGTGGCCATGGTCACCGGGGACGCTCCGCTCGGGACGAAGGTGCTCGGCTGCGCCGGCCTGGCGGCCTTCGTCGTGGCCTACATGGGGCATTTCATCTGGCCCTGGCCCTGGCGCACTCTGCCGCATTGGGTGAACACCGCTGCGGTCACCGCCGTCCTGCTCCTCTGCGTCCTCGCCACCATCCCGGCAAGTGGTCTCAACTCCTTCAACTTCCTGCCGTTCACGTTGGCGATCTGGATCTTTCCGCACCGGCTCAGGATCGGCCTCCCGGTCTCCGTGGCCCTTTCAACGGCCTGGGTCGTGGTGGCCCTGAGCGTGGACGCCGGCGGCAGCCGCTTCTGGCTGATCGTACCCACCGTCATGGCCCTGGTCATCATGCTCGCGTTGCGCCTGGCCATGGAACGCGAGGAGCGTTCCCGCATCCTCGGTGAGGAACTGGCCCTCTCCCGTCAGCGCGAACGGGTCGGCCGGGACGTGCACGATGTCCTGGGCCATTCCCTCACCGTCATCACCCTGAAGACGGAGCTGGCCCGCCGGCTGGTGGACACCAACCCGGAGCAGGCCAAGTCCGAGCTCGATGAGGTGCTGGAGTTGTCCCGGCAGTCCCTGGCCGAGGTCCGCACCACCGTAGGCGGGCTGCACGCCCCCGACCTGGGCGCCCAGCTCGCCTCCGCCCGCACCGCCCTTCAGGCCGCCGGCATCACGTTCCGCCTGCCGGAGGTTGCCTCCGTCGCCGGATACCGGTCCGAGCGCCGCGAACTCTTCGCGTGGTGCCTCCGCGAGGCCGTCACCAATGTCATCCGCCACTCCGGGGCCACGCACTGTTCGGTCACCATCACCGCGGACCGGCTCACCGTGGCCGACGACGGCACCGGAATCGGCGCGTCGGCCTCGCCCGGCAACGGGCTCAGCGGCATGCGCCATCGGGTCACGGAGGCCGGCGGTAGCCTCTCACTGAGTCAGGTCCATCCGGGGTCGGACCGACCGGGTACAACGCTGGAGGTCCACCTGTGACGATTCCACCCATCCGCCTGTTGCTGGCCGATGACCAGGCCTTGGTCCGCGGGGCCCTGGCCGCGCTGCTGGCCATGGAGCCCGACCTCGAGGTGGTGGCGCAGGTGGGCGATGGGACCACCGTGGCGGCCACCGTGGACGAGCTGAGTGTGGACGTGGCCCTGCTGGACATCGACATGCCCGGACTGGACGGGATCGAGGCCGCCCGGGCCATCGCGGCCGGTGGGACGGGATGCCGTTCGCTGATCGTCACCACGTTCGGCCGGCCCGGATATCTGCGGCGAGCTCTCGAGGCCGGGGCCAGCGGCTTCGTGGTGAAGGACACCCCGTCCGAGCAACTGGCTCAGGCGGTGCGCTCCGTGCATGCGGGACGCCGGGTCGTGGACCCGTCCCTGGCGGAGGAGACCCTCGTGTCCGGATCGAATCCGCTGACCGAACGTGAGCAGGACGTGCTGCGTGCCGCACAGAACGGTTCCAGTGTGCGGCAGATCGCCGCCGCCCTGTTCCTCTCCCCCGGCACCGTGCGCAACCACCTGTCCTCGGCCATCGGCAAGACCCACACCACCAACCGGACCGAGGCCGGTCTCGTGGCACGGGACAACGGCTGGCTCTAGAGCAGGCGGATCGTTCAGGTACAGATCACCGGCCTCAGAACATCAGGCCGAAGGCCCACACTCCGAGGCTCATGGTGACCAGCGTGATCAGCACGATGCCGATGACGTTCAGGAACAGTCCGCCCCTGACCATCTGGCCGATGGTCACGTAACCGGAGCCGAAGGCGATGGCGTTCGGCGGTGTGGCCACGGGGAGCATGAAGGCGCAGGTGGCGGCCAACGCCACCGGAATGCACAGCAGCATCGGGTCGACCCCGACACCCATGGCCACCCCACCCGCCACGGGCAGGAACGTCGCCGCCGTGGCGGTGTTCGAGGTCAGCTCCGTCAGGAAGAGGATCGCCGTCGCCATGATGGCCACGAGCATCCAGAGGGGAATGCCGGAGAGTCCGGCGACCTGCTCGCCGATCCAGTCCGCGAGCCCTGAACCGCTGAACTGGGCGGACAGCGCCAGCCCACCGCCGAACAGCAGCAGGACGCCCCACGGCAGCTTGACCGCGGATTCCCAGTCCAGGAGCCGGACGCCCCGCGCGGCGCCAGCCGGCAGCAGGAACAGCAGCAGGCCGGCCACCATGGCGATGCCCGCATCGCTGATGAGGTCCTCGAAGAGCAGCGGGATGGTGATCCAGGACACGGCGGCCAGCACGAAGATCGCCAGGACCCGGATCTCACCGGAGGACATGCGTCCCAGCTTGGAGAGCTCCTTGGTGATGAGTTCGCGGCCTCCCGGGATCTCCTTGATCTCCGCCTTGAACAGCACGCGGGTCAGCAGGAACCAGACGATGACCATCATCACGATGGACAGGGGCACGCCGACGAGCATCCACTGCCCGAAGCCGATGGTCACTCCGTGGGACTCGGCCATGTAGCCGGCCAGCAGGGCATTCGGCGGCGTGCCGATCAGCGTGCCGAGTGACCCCACGGAGGCGGCGTAGGCGATGCCGAGCATCAGGGCCGTGCCGAAGTTGGACTTGATCACGGCGTCCTTGACTTCCCTGGATGTCGGGTCGGAGGACTCCTCCACAGGGTTGGACCGGTCCGCGGCGACGACCAGCGTCAGCACGGAGACACCGATGGGGATCATCATCACGGCGGTGGCCGTGTTGGACACCCACATGGAGAGGAAGCCGGTGGCGATCATGAAGCCGGCCACCACACCACCCGGGCGCGTGCCCATGGCCCGAACCGTCACCAGGGCGATCCGACGGTGCAGGTCCCACCGCTGCATCGCCAGTGCGATCATGAATCCGCCCATGAACAGGAAGATGATGTTGTTCCCATAGGACGCACCCACATCGTCCACGCCGATGTCCACGCCGAACACCGGAAAGAGGATGAGCGGCAGCAGGGCGGTCGCCGGGATCGGGATGGCCTCCGTCATCCACCAGACCGCCATCAGCACCGCGACGGCGGCCGTCAGGCGTGCGTTGTGCTCCACGTCCGCGGGCATCGCCAGGAACACGACGGCGGCCAGGACCAGTCCCGCGGCGAAGCCGATCCATCTCCTCAGGTGCAGGTTCCGCTTCTCCGCCGGCGCCTTCTCCCCGGGGGACCGATGGTCGGTGGGTTGCTCCTGGCCCACCGATTCTGCCGGGTACCTCGTGGTTCGGTCGGAGGTCTCCGTGCGAGGCTGTCCCGTGGTGTCGGACATCGTATGCCGTCCTTTCGTGGCCTGGTCAGACCGTCTGTGACTAGCATTACACTAAGGCCATCGTGATCGTGAATCGATGGCCTGACGAAGCCTCCTAGGCCCTCGACTCGATGAGCTCCGGTGGGCGTTGTTGCGGACGCTTGCGACCCCCTTGGGGGGCAGAACCCGTCTCGGGCCCTCGAGGCACGCGTGCAGATTTCGTACACGGCTTGTGACCACCTCAGGGGTTCATGGCCCTGTGTCAAAACAGAACGTCGGCAAACGGTCGGTTTTGGACACAACCACTTCCACAGACACTGACGAGGGTTGCATCCATTTCTGTGATCTTCCCCATACTCTTGGCCATCCGGCCAAAATGACTTGGCCAGGTGGCCAACTTAGTGCCAGGATGGCTTTCGCCGGGTGCAGTACTCTCCGGCGACGCTCCGTGCACACCGCCCGCAGCCCGACCACTCTTTAAGAGGTGCCCCGTGTCCCCCGCGCGCCGTTGGATTACCCTGTCCGTGCTTGTCCTTCCCGTGCTATTGATCGCGATCGATATGTCCGTACTCAGCATCGCCGTGCCGGCCCTGTCAGCCGATCTCGCGCCGACGTCGAACCAGCTGCTCTGGGTTATTGATCTCTACTCGTTCCTGCTCGCCGGTCTGCTGGTCTTCGCGGGTTCACTCGGAGATCGAATCGGCCGCAAACGGATGCTCATGATCGGTGCACCCCTGTTCGGTGCGGCGTCCCTCGTGGCTGCCTTCGCCACTAGTCCGGAGATGCTGATCCTCGGTCGTGCTCTGCTCGGCATCGGTGGCGCCACGCTCATGCCTTCGACTCTCGGCTTGATTCGCGCGATCTTCCCGGACCGCACGGAGCGGCGCACGGCGATCGCTGTGTGGGCCGCCGCGCTTTCCGGAGGGGCCGCCGTGGGCCCGGTCGTCGGAGGACTGCTGCTGGAGAACTTCTGGTGGGGCTCGGTATTTCTCTTGAACGTGCCGGTCATCGTGCTGTTCCTACTCGCCGCTCCGTTCTTGATGCCTGAGGCGAAGGACCCGAATCCGGGCCCGTTCGATCCGGCTTCCGCAATCCTCTCCATCGTGGGCATGATCTCGCTGGTCTACGCCCTCAAGACGGGTGTCAAGGGATTCGACTGGACGGTACTTGCCGCTCTCGTTCTCGGCATCGCGGCGATGACGTGGTTCATCAACCGCCAGCGCCGCCGCGAGAACCCCATGATCGATGTCTCCCTCTTCAAGAACTCCGCGTTTGCCTCGGCCCTCACGATCAACGCGATCTCCATGTTCGCGTTCATGGGACTGCTGTTCTTCCTCCCGCAGTACCTGATGCTCGTGCGCGGCATGGGCTCGGCCGAGGCCGGACTCTGGATGCTCCCGTTCGCGGCGGCCACGGTGGTCGGCACCATGCTGGCCCCTGTCGTGGCGCGAATGGCGTCGGTGCGCACCGCGATCATGACGGGCCTGGCCCTCGTGATCGTCGCGTTCGTCATCGGCACCCGGCTGGAATCGGCCGAGACCATCGTCCTGTTTGCGCTTCTCTCAGCCGCGTTTGGCATCGGTATCGGTCTCGCCGAAACTCTCACGAACGACGTGATCCTCACCGCCGCTCCGAGCGATCGTGCCGGTGCCGCCGCAGCCATCTCCGAGACCGGGTATGAGTTCGGCGGGGCCATGGGCACCGCCGTGCTCGGCACCGCAGGAATGGCCATGTACTCAAGCCAGGTGATCGACACTGCCTCTCTGCCCGGCATGGACGCCGACTCCGCGGCTGCCGCGTCCCAGACACTGGCAGGCGCACACGAGATTGCGGAGACCCTGCCCGACGGGGGTGCTCGCCTCCTGGATATCGCGGATTCCGCCTTTATGGCGGGCATCGACCTGGTGGCCGCGATCGGCATCGGCACGGCGGCCATCACCGTGATGCTGGCCTGGCGTGGACTGCGCTCGGAGTCACGGACGGCCCAAACCGAACGAGATGCAGACGGGACTCCCGCCGAGAGCGCGGACACCGCCAGTGCGGAAGTGACCCGTGGCTGAGTCGCGCCGGGTACATGTGCCGATCGAGCAGCGCCGTCGGGAACTCACCGAGATCGCGGTGAAAATCATGGCACGCGATGGAGCACGGGCGCTCACCACGCGGGCTCTGGCCAAGGAGGCCGGCGTGCCACATGGATCCGTGCACTACGCGTTCTCCTCAAAAGAGGAGTTAATCCGTTCGGTGATGCAGTTGGACCTGACGCACCTGTCAGACCTCGCGCCGTCACAGCACGACCGGCCAATGCAGGGGCCAGAGGACGTGGTCGCCACTGTGGCCGAGCTCTTCGCCGCCTACGCAGATTCCGTCATGGCTGATCCGGACATAGAGATCGCGTACTTTGAGCTCTCACTCATGGCAGCCCGCGACGAACAGCTACGCGACCTGGTCGCGCAGTCCCAACAGGAGTACCGCCGAACCATGGTGAGGCTGCTCGGCGACCTGGCCGAGCAAGCAGGCTTGCGATGGGAGGCCGACGTCGCCTTGGTGGCCGAACAAGCGCTGACGCTACTTTCTGGGGCGGCACTGAACTGGCTCGAGCAGCGCGACGACGCCGTGTTCCGGGCTGTACTTGCAGATGCCGCCAGCATGGTGGGCCGCCGGCTCGCCTAACTCCTAGGCCCGAGCCGCCCATGAGGCAGGAGCAGATCAACGACAACGGTCAACCTCTCGGCGCGGAATACCCAAAGGCCGAAGCCCAGAGCCCGACCCCAACGTAACCGGGTAACCACCCACCATCACCACTCACGAAAGACAGAAAACCATGACCGGGACAGTCGCCATCTACGGCACCGGATTGGGACTGCTGGACCACTTGGCGGATGACCTCCACAACTACGGCGTCCGAGTGATCCGGGCCCACCACCCCCACCATCACCGCACTCACCGGCGCACCCTGCTGGGGGTCGCCTACAAATGGCGCCGCGGATGGGTGGGGAATGCCCTCTCCCGACTGAAGCTCAAGAGAAGCCTGACCAACATTGAGCATCTGATTTCCCAGAACGGGATCGTCCTGATCCTGGTGCAGCTCATCGGCGTTCCGGCCAGGCACCTCGAATCCGTCCTGGAGCATCTCTCCAGAATCGCCGAGGAGGCCACCGCCAGAATGACCAACTTCCACGGCCTCGATGTCACGATCAACATGCTCGCGTTCGAGTCGAGCGCCCAGCGATCGCTCCTGCGCGCCAATGTCCTGGACTACCTCGGGAACAGCGGCAGGATCGCCTCCGGTGAATGCGTCCACTACCGAGAGCTGAAGAACCGCAGCCTTCAGGACGCTTTGAACAACCACGTGCTGTGACACCGTGGCGGCCGACCGTGACCTTGGGATCGATTCACGGTCGGCGGGTCGCTCCGGGTTGGTACCGGAATGCACCGGGGTTATCCACAGGCTTGGCACCCCAAAAACACCGGCTCGGCCGTGCGCAGATGTTGAACCCCTTCGGGATCAGGCTGGGCTCTTGCGCCCTTCGTTGGTTGCGGCCAGCTCTTCGATCTTGTCTGGCCCAGGATGCACCACACCTCCGACACCGGCTGCTAACCATAGTCGGCCGATTGCGGACCTCCGTGCGTAGAGGTTCAAGCAGGCGAGGAACACCACTGACCTTGATCCGGACTTCCGGAACCTGAGCTGGTAAGGAGAACGTCCTTGCTGCCATAGAGCCCGTGCCAGCGAACAACACAGGGGACGGTGGCAGCGCGGGGCAGGGCTGGGAGCTGTTTGTCGATGCGGCGAGCTACGAGACTGGCTTTGCGGAGCTACGTAGCCAGGTCCCGAGGTGTGGAAACGTCAACGTTCGCCGGGATTCCTACTGACCGCGACGCGGGCCCAGTCCACGCTGACCATGTCGCAGCGAAAACTGCTTCCATGGACTCCACGGTGTCGTCCGCGCCGTACATATCGGCCAGCATCCGGCCCCTCTCCACGGCGGTGCACACCTATCGTGTCCGTAGCCTTTGGCAATCTGGGGGGCATGGAGACTTCAGCAGTGGTGTTGGTGGCCGTGGTGTGCGTGGTGGCCGGTTTGGTCGTGGGCGCGGTGTTGGGTGGATGGCTGGTGTGGACGCGCTGGCAGGGGACGTGGGCGGAGTCCGAACGGGGAGCCAGAGATGAGGCCCAGGCGGCCCGGAGCGAACTGTCCGAGGTCCAGGCCGCACTGGCCGCGGCAGAGGCCGAGAGCCGGGTCCTGGCCGCCGAGCGGACGGCGGACCGGGACCGTTCCGCCGCCGAGTCCAAGGTGCTGACCGCCCTCGCCCCCGTGGGACAGCGGTTGGAGACCCTGCAGAGGCAGGTCGGAATGCTGGAGCGGGATCGTGTGGAGCAGTACGGGCAGCTCTCCGAGCAGCTCAAGACCGCGGCCGCCACGGACTCGGCCCTGCTGGTCAATACCAAGACCCTGGTCGCCACCCTGAAGTCGACCTCTGCGCGGGGGCACTGGGGCGAGGTACAGCTGCGCCGAGTGGTGGAGGCAGCCGGGATGCTGCCCCACACCGACTTCTCCGAACAGGGGATGCTGCGCGGGGACGAGGACCAGATCCTTCGACCGGACCTCGTCGTGCGGCTCCCCGGCGGAAAGTCGCTCGCCGTGGATGCCAAGGCGCCATTGGCGGCCATCCTCGAGGCCGAGGAACTGGCCGGCGATTCGACGACCGAGGGAGCCGGCCGGCGCTATGAGCTGCAACAGGCCCACGCCAAGGCCGTGCGCGCTCACGTGGACGCCCTCTCCGCCAAGGGCTACTGGCAGGGATTGCAGGATTCGCCCGAGCTGGTGGTCTGCTTCCTTCCCGCCGAGTCTTTCCTGGCCGCCGCGCTCGAGGCCGACCCCGGCCTGCTGGACCACGCCTTCTCGAAGAATGTGGCGCTGGTGGCACCGGTGTCCCTGTTGACCGCCCTGAAATCGGTCGCCTACTCCTGGCGTCAGGAGACCTTGACCAAGAACGCGCGGGAACTCTTCGCGGTCTCCCGGCAGCTCTACCAGCGCCTCGGGACCCTCGGTGGGCATGTCACCAAACTGGGGAGTTCACTGAAGTCGGCGGTGGAGAAGTACAACTCCATGGTCGGCACGCTCGAGACCCGAGTGCTGCCCTCCGCCCGGCGCATCGGCGAGTTGAACCCTTCCAGCGTGGAGGGGATATCCTCCGCCGCTCCCCTGGAATCCACTCCGCGCGTCCTGTCCGCGGCAGAACTGCTGGAGGATCCGGGCCTGCCAGCAGATCTGCCGGGTGATCTCCGACGTCAGGCATGACGGAGGTCACACCGGAACGACGGTGTCTGGAGGAATAGGTGAGAGGGCCTCCGGGTTGAAGACGGGTGGCTAGTTGAAATTTCAACGTCTTAACGTCTACGCCCTGATCCTGTCTGAAAGGACACCCATGCGCATCGGCTACATCGTCGGCTCCCTCGCCCAGAACTCCATCAACCGCCGTCTGGCCAAGGCCCTCTCGGCACTGGCCCCCGAAGGCGTGGAGTTCTTCGAGGTCTCCATCAGCGAGCTGCCCCTGTACAGCTCGGATTTCGACGCCGACTACCCGGCCGCCGCCCTGGACTTCAAGGAGTCCGTCTCCTCGGCCGATGGCATCCTCTTCCTCACCCCGGAGTACTCCCGCTCCATCTCCGCTGCCCTGAAGAACGCCATCGAGTGGGGCGCCCGCCCCTGGGGCCAGGCCGTGTGGGGCGGCGTCCCCGCCGCTGTCATCGGCACCTCTCCGGGCGGCACCGGGACCGCCATGGCCCAGCAGCACCTGCGCAACATCCTGTCCCACCTGGATATGAGGACCATGGGCCAGCCGGAGACCTTCATCCAGTCCCGCGAGGGTGCCCTCGCCGAGTCCGGCGAGGTCCAGGACGCCACGCTCCTGCCGGTTCTGCAGGGCTTCGTGGACGCCCTCGTCGCCCATGTGGAGGCCAACGCCCGCGTCGCCGTTTGACCCGGCGTCCCCTCCCCACACATCGCCCGCAGCCTCTGACGCTGCACCAGCGAGCCCCTCGACCCGAACACCAGGGTCGAGGGGCTCGCTGGCGTTACCACCTCGGACCGGATGCCGGGATCTCATCCGCCATGCCGTAGACTGTGCGCTAGCCAGCCGGTCAGGATCCTTCCTCGCCGGTGCCGGCCAGCACCGCGTTGAGTGGCTCTTGTGATGCCGCAGCCGCCAGTGCCAGGGCCGGGTCTTTCTTCCACCCGGACGGATTCCTTTTTCGTGACTTCTCTTCAGCCTGCCGCCGTTTCCGGCGGTTCCTCCACCATGCCCACTTCATCCGACTCGGAATTCGCCGAGCTCGGGGTGCCCGCCGGCCTGGCCGCCGCGCTGGCCCCGCAGGGCATCATCTCCCCCACCCCGATCCAGAAGGCCACCCTTCCGGACTCTCTCACCGGGCGTGACGTGCTCGGCCGCGGCCGGACCGGTTCCGGCAAGTCCTACGCCTTCCTGCTGCCACTGGCCTCCCGCCTGAGCGGCGGGCGCTCGGCCACGGCCCGCCGGCCTCGGTCGCTCATCTTGGCTCCGACCCGCGAGTTGGCCCTCCAGCTCGAGGAATCCTTCAAGCCGCTCTCCGCGGCCAGCGGCCTGTCCTCCCTGACGATCTTCGGCGGCGTCGGCCAGAACCCACAGGTCAAGGCGGTGGCGCGCGGCGTGGATGTCCTCGTCGCCTGCCCCGGACGCCTGCTGGATCTCATGGGTCAGGGGCACGTCGACCTGTCCGGCGTGGAGATCCTCATCATCGACGAGGCCGACCACATGGCGGACATGGGCTTCCTGCCGATGGTCCGCCGCATCCTGGACAAGGTGCCCACCAAGGCTCAGAAGATGCTCTTCTCCGCCACTCTGGACGAGGGCGTCGGCGTGCTCGTCAAGAAGTACCTCAAGAACCCGGTGGTGCATGAGGCCGATTCGGCCGTCTCCCCGGTGGCGAAGATGGATCACCACGTGGTGTCCGTGGACGGGGACGACAAGCTGGCCGCCCTGGCCGACCTGTGCGCTGCACCGGGCCGGACCATCGTGTTCACCCGCACCAAGTATGGCGCCAAGAAGGCCGCCAAGCAGTTGCGCCAGCGCGGCGTCTCCGCCCTGGAGCTGCACGGCAACCTGTCCCAGAACGCCCGCACCCGGAACCTGGACGCCTTCCACGATGGCACTGCCGGCACCCTAGTCGCCACGGACATCGCCGCCCGTGGCATCCACGTGGACGACGTCTCCCTGGTGATCCACTCCGATCCGCCCACCGAGCACAAGGCATACCTGCACCGCTCCGGCCGCACGGCCCGTGCGGGCCAGGCCGGCACCGTGGTGACCCTGGCCGGGCGCGAGCAGCGCAATGAGGTCCGCACGCTGATGCGCGCCGCCAAGATTACCCCGACCGTCCATGCCGACGGCGCCGACGACTCCCTGCTGGAGACCCTGGCCCCCGGTGAACGCTCTTTCCTGGAGGCCGCTGAACTCGAGAAGCTCCTCGCCGTCTCCACGCCCAGCACCCAGCAGGCCAGCCAGAACGGCGGAGGCAACGGTGGTCGCCCCGGCGGTCGCCAGGGCGGCGGAGCCTCCGGTGGGGGTGGCCGCTCCGGCGGTCGCAACGGCTCCCGGGGTGGCCGCAACGGTGGCCGCTCCGGCGGCCAAGGCAGTCAGGGCGGTCAGCGCGAGGGCCAGCCCGACGGCGGCCGGCCCCGTGGCGCCTCCGCGTCCGGTGGTGAGCGTTCGGAACGGTCCCGCAACGAGCGACCCTCCCAGGAACGCGCCGGCAACGGTGGCGGCCAGGGCGGACGCGGAACCGGCCGGCCGGGCAACCGCCGCACGGGTTCCTCGGCCGGGACGCCGACGCCGGGCGGCCGGGTGTACTCCTCGGAGTCCGGTGGACGCAACACTGACTTCCGGGAAAACCGGGACCATGAAGGCGGCCGCGAAGGCCGTGGTGGCGCCGGCCGCTCCCGCGGTGGCCGCAGCCGCCGCTCCTCCAGCGCGCAGGGCTCGCCCCGCAGCTGATCCCGGACTGACATCCGGCTGAGCCCCAGCCGCCTGTGACGCGGAGAAGCCCCCGCATCCGAGCAACCGGATGCGGGGGCTTCTCCACGTGCGGGCAGTGTCCGGGTCAGCCGATGGCGCCGGCGAGGGCGAAGGTCGCCCAGGCGATCACGAAGCCCATGACGCCGATCAGGGTCTCCAGTACAGTCCAGGTCTTCAGGGTGGTCTTGACGTCCATCCCGAAGAACCGGCCGACCAGCCAGAAGCCGGAGTCGTTGACGTGGGAGGCCACCACGGAGCCGGCGCCCACGGCGAGCACCATGGCGGCCAGCTGGACGGCGTTGTAGTCCGCGGCGGCCACTCCGGCACTCACCAGGCCGGCGGCGGTGGTCAGGGCCACGGTGGCCGAGCCCTGCGCGATGCGCAGCACGGCCGCGATGAGGAATCCGGCGAGGATCAGCGGCACGCCCAGATCGGACAGGGAGTCCTCCAGGGCACCACCGATGCCCGAGGTCCGCAGCACCGAGCCGAACATGCCGCCTGCACCGGTGACGAGGATGACGGAGCACACCGGACCGAGGGCACCCTCGAGGGTCTTCTCGAGGACGGACTTGTCGGTGCCGCGGGCCCGTCCCAGGACGATCGTGGCCACGATCAGCGTGATGAGCAGTGCCACAGGGGTCTCCCCCAGGACGCGCAGGACCTGGAACCAGGTGGAGTCTCCCGTCCCCTCGGGCAGCATGCCGCCACGGTTGAGGGTGTCCAGCCCCGTGTTGAGGAAGATCAGGAGCATCGGCAGCAGCAGAACCAGGACCACGGTCACGAACCGCGGCGGGTTCTTCTCCTGTTCCTCATCTGCCCGTCCGAGCAGGGAGGGCACCGGCAGCTTCCAGCGCCGGCCGGCCCAGCGGCCGAAGAGGTAGCTGGTCACGTACCAGGTGGGCAAGGCCACGAGCAGACCCAGGAGCATCACCAGGCCGACGTTGGCCTCGAAGAACGTGGCGGCGGACACCGGCCCCGGGTGCGGAGGCAGGTAGATGTGCATGACCGAGAAGGCTCCGGCCACGGGCAGTCCGTAGGACAACACCGAGCCGCCGAGCCGGCGCGCCACGGCGAAGACGACGGGCAGCATGACGACGAGGCCGGCGTCGAAGAAGATGGGGAAGCCGAACAGCAGGGAGGCGACGCCGAGGGCGAAGGGGGCGCGCTTCTCACCGAACCACCCGATGAGGGTGTCCGCCAGGACCTTGGCACCTCCGGACAGCTCCACGAGCCTGCCGAGCATGGCCCCCAGGCCCACCAGCAGGGCCACGGTGGCCAGGGTGCTGCCGAAACCCTCCGTCGCTGTGGAGACCACCAAGTTCGCCGGGATGCCCGCGGCGAAGGCGGTCAGGACGCTGACGAGGACGAGCGCCGGGAACGCGTGCATCCGCAGATACATGATGAGGAACAGCAACAGCGCGATCGCCGCGGCGGCGATGCCGAGCAGCGGTCCGGCCCCCAGTGTCGGGGTCCATTCTTCGATGGTCATGGGTGGGCCTTCGGGTCGGAGCGCAGCCCGGCGACCCGGTCAGGACGGGGGCATCAACGCAAGTTGGGGTAGCGCTTGCCGCCCCGGCACCCGATGGCCAATGGCCGACGGCCTCAGAGGTCGGCGACGATGGTCAGCGCCTGGTCGACAAGCTCGTCCACACTACCGGAGTTGACCAGCTCCGCTCCGTCCTCGTCCGCCCCGAGTCCCTCGAGTGTCGCGAGCTGGCTGGGTACCAGTGCGGCCGGCATGAAGTGGCCCAGGCGGTGTTCCATGCGGTCCGTGATGACCGCCGGATCACAGGTGACGTGCAGGAAGATCACCCGGCCGGAGGCCTGGCGCAACAGGTCGCGGTAGGTGCGCCTCAGCGCCGAGCAGGTGACGATCGTTCCTCCGGCGTTGGTTGCGGCGTCCATCCAGTCACGGATGGATTCCAGCCAGGGCCCGCGATCCTCGTCGGTCAGCGGGGTCCCGGAGGCCATCTTGTCGATGTTGGCCCGAGGGTGGAACTCATCGGCCTCTGCGTAGGACCGGTTCAGTTCCTCGGCCAGGCGCTCGGCCAGCGTGGTCTTGCCCGAGCCCGAGATCCCCATCAGGACCAGGTGGACAGGCTCCTGCACTGCCGCTGGTGTACCGGATGCCATCAGTTGCCGGTGTTGGTACGGCGGCCGCCGAGGAAGTGGTCGTTGTCCCCGACCTTCTTCATCTCGGCACGCAGCTCCTTGGGCAGCGAGAAGATGATGTCCTCCTCGGCCGTGACGACCTCCTCCACGACTCCATAGCCATACTCGGCGAGCAGCGTGAGCACGTCCTGCACCAGGACCTCAGGAACGGAGGCGCCGGAAGACAGGCCGACGGTGGCCACGCCCTCGAACCAGGACTCGTCCACCTGGTTGGCGAAGTCCACGCGTTCGGCCCGCTGTGCCCCGTACTCAACGGCGACCTCCTTGAGCCGCACAGAGTTCGACGAGTTCGCGGAGCCGACCACGATCACGAGATCACACGACGGGGAGATCTTCTTGATGGCCGCCTGGCGGTTGGAGGTGGCGTAGCAGATGTCATCCGAGGGCGGGTCCTGCAGGTTCGGGAACCGTTCGCGCAGGATGGAGACGATCTCCAGGGTCTCATCCACGCTCAGGGTCGTCTGGGACAGCCAGATCAGGTTGTCCGGGTCCTCCACCTCGACGGTCCGGGCTTCCTCCGGGTTGTTGATGATGGTGGTGTGCTCGGGGGCCTCACCGTAGGTGCCCTCGACCTCCTCGTGGCCTTCATGGCCGATGAGCAGGATGCTGCGGTTCTGCTTGGCGAACCGGACCGCCTCGCGGTGCACCTTGGTGACCAGCGGGCAGGTGGCGTCGATGGTCTGGAGGTTGCGCTCGGCGGCTTCGTTGACGACGGCCGGAGACACTCCATGAGCGGAGAACACGGTCAATGCGCCCTCCGGGACCTCGTCCAGCTCCTCCACGAAGACCACGCCCTGTTCTTCCAGGGTGTCCACTACGTGCCGGTTGTGGACGATCTCCTTGCGCACGTAGACGGGCGCCCCATGGTGCTCGAGCGCCTTCTCCACGGCGATGACGGCGCGGTCCACGCCCGCGCAGTAGCCGCGCGGTGCGGCCAGTATGACCTTCTTGTCCCCGCTCACGACGGCGGCGGCCTCCACATCCTCGCGGGTGCGGCGGGCACGGGGCACCTGGGGCATCCCGATGGCGACGGGCGAACCGGCGGCGGCGGTGGGGGCTGTGGTGGCAGCGGCTGCTGAGGGAGCGGCTGCTGAGAGAACGGCGGACATATGTTCCAGTCTACCGGCGGACCCGGCACGGGCCACCCGGAGTGAGGCAGGCCTCAATGCCCGGTGTGGCCCCGGGAGCGGAGCCCGGAGGAGAGCGACACCACCAGGCCGAGCGCGGCGACCACCCCGCCTCCGACGATCAGGATCATGGTGTCCGGCATCGCGTAGTCGCGAATCCCCTCCAGCAGCGAATCCGCGGCAACCCGGGCGATGCCCTCCAGGTCGGCAGCCGGCTCCATCTGTCCCAGAGCCCACCGGCTGACTCCTCCGGCAGCCAGGGCCGTGAGGCCGGTGACGAACAGGGGGGTGCCCTTCCGGCGGCGCGGTGCCGCCCACAGCGCCAGCAGGGCCACCACGGCGGCTGTACCGGCCAACCAGGGCCAGCGGTACACGTTCTCCACGATCAGCACGACCTGGTCCGTGGGCACCGTGTCGGGATCCGGTACGGCGAGATCCACGGACAGCGGAGATTCCCTCGCCTCCTCATTCCCGGCTTCCTGACCGTCAGCCAGGCCCTCACGCAGCATCTCCGCCACCGCCTCGCCGCCGGGCATCCCGGCGAGGGCCTCAGCCAATCGGTCGAGACCAAGCTCCAGGAGCGGTGCGGCCTGCAGGTGCACGGTCCCGGACGTCGTTGTATCCCCGTCGGCAAGTCGGTCGATGCGGTGGACCCAGTCCAGTCGGGTCTCCTCCAGGACCGCGGACCAGGCCGTGGGGAAGCGGTCGTCCTCAACCAGTCCGCTGGCAACCCCCTCCACGAGCCCGGAGACGGCGGTCTGGGCGAATCCGGGCGTCTGTTCCGGCAACTGGTCCTGGACGAGCGAGGTGATCTCCCCGGGCAGAGCCTCCTGCAACTGTGGGTCCTCGGACATCGGGGCGGCGATCTGCTGCAGGGGTTGCGGGGTATAGACGAGGGCCTCAGCCCGGGCGCCCACCAAGGACAGGACGGCGAGCAGGCCGGCGAGCGCGGCCAGGAGAATGGACAGTACCGTGCGCATCATGGCTCCGTTCGTGCGGGTGGATCAGGCCTTCGCTGGCACAGGTGGGGCGTATCCCGTCCTAGCCTAGAGAGAGAATGGCCTGACGACCTTGCCATCGAGGAGACACACTACGCATGGACGACCAGCCGTCATCGGCACCCCTCCCGGCCACCGCCTCCGGGACCGCTCCAGACGCCCCGTGGCCGCTGCGGGTCCTCTCGGAGAATCTCAAGAAGTACTTCGAGCGCGCTCCGGAGGCGTGGATCGAGGGGCAGCTGATCGAGTTCAAGGTGATCCGCGGCAATGCCTGGATGACCCTGCGTGATCTGGACGAGGACTACTCGCTGCCCGTGACCGCCTGGCGGAACGTGGCCTCCACTCTGGAGGGCGCGGTCGAGCAGGGTTCTCGCGTGGTGGCGTGCGTCAAGCCCAGCTTCTACACGAAGACCGGCCGGCTGAACATGATCGCCTCCGCCATGCGGCCGGTCGGCATCGGGGACCTGCTGGCCCGCGTGGAGAAGCTCCGCCGCACTCTGGAGGTTGAGGGTTTGACCTCGGCGGCCCGCAAACGTCCGCTGCCCGTGCTGCCGCAGCTCATCGGACTGGTCACGGGCAGGAACTCGGACGCCCTGAAGGACGTCATGCGCAACGCCCACCTGCGCTGGCCCGAGGCCCGCTTCGAGGTCCGAGAGGTGGCCGTGCAGGGACCGAACGCGCCGCGGGAGGTGATGGCCGCCGTCGCCGAACTGGACGCCCACCCGCAGGTGGACGTGATCATCATTGCGCGCGGCGGCGGGGCGCTCGAGGAGGTCGTGCTGCCGTTCTCAGACGAGGCTCTCGTCCGCGCCGTGGCCGCCACGAGCACCCCGGTGGTCTCCGCCATCGGGCATGAGGCCGATCGCCCCGTGCTGGACGACGTGGCCGATGTGCGGGCCTCCACCCCCACTGACGCCGCCAAGCGGGTGGTCCCGGACTCCACGCTCGAGCGGGAGGCGATCTCCGCGGCCCGGTTGCGTCTGGCCTCCGGTGTGGAAAGGCTGGTACTGCAGGAGGCCCAGTCCCTCCAGGCCCTGCGCACCCGGCCCGTGATGGCCCAGCCGGAACGTCTGGTGGACGAGCGCGCACAGGACTTGGAGCGGTGGCGGGGGCGGTCCCGCACGTCGCTCTCCGGCCGGTTGGACCGGGAGCACGACGCCGTAGGGCACCTGCGCGCGAGGGTGCTGTCCCTGTCCCCGCAGAAGACCCTGGACCGCGGCTATGCGGTCGTCCAGCATGAGGGCGAGGTGGTCCGCCACGCTGGCCGGGTCGCCGCCGGGGACCGGCTGGACATCCTGGTGGCCGCCGGCCGGATCGGCGCAGCCGTCACTGACACCACCGCTCCCGTCGGTTCTGTCGACCCAGGCGAGTCCACTGACAGCGCCGAGCATGCCAACAGTGCTGCACCTTCCGAACACACCCCGACGAAGATCACCGAGGAGAACGCATGAGCGACCCGACCGAGAACACCGACCCCACCATGCCGGGCCCGGAGAATACTGCTGTGGATGGTGCTGCTGTGGAGGGCTTCTCCGCGGCCGATACCTCGGACATCGCCACCCTCAGCTACGAGCAGGCCCGGTCCGAACTCGTCGAGACGGTGGCCCGGCTGGAGACCGGCGGCGCCGGCCTGGAGGAATCCCTGGCCCTCTGGGAGCGCGGCGAAGCCCTCGCCGACCGCTGTGAGGAGTGGTTGAACGGTGCCCGGGCGAAACTCGACGAAGTCCGGGCCAAGACGGCCGACCGAACCGTCTGATCCTCTCGGACTACGGTCGGCTCGGACAGCGCGACGTGGCCGGGCCGTCCCTGACAGCCCGGCCACGCCTGGCGATCTGACCGGTTCAGGCGGTATCAGGCAGTCTGGCCGGAGTGCTTTCCCTCGGCGAACTCCTCCACCATCTTGGCGTTGAAGGCGTCCAGATCACCGGGATTGCGGCTGGTGGTCAGGCCCTGATCCACCACCACCTGCTCGTCCACCCAGGTGGCGCCGGCGTTCTTCAGATCCTCGGACAGTGAGTGGTAGCTCGTGAGCTTGCGCCCCTGGACCACGCCGGCATTGATGAGGGTCCACGGTGCGTGGCAGATGGCCGCAACCGGCTTGTGCTGGTCGAAGAAGCCGCGGACGAAGCCCTGGACACTGGCGTCCACGCGAAGTGCGTCCGCGTTCAAGGTGCCGCCGGGCATGACCAGGCCGTCGAAATCTGAGGCAGAGACGGAACCGGCCGTGTGATCGACGGTGAAGGTGTCCCCGTGCTCCCAGTCACCGTTCATGGCGGTGATGGTGCCGGACTCGACCGAGACGAGCCGGGGCTGTCCCCCTGCGGCGATGACGGCGTCCCACGGTGAGGTGAGCTCGACCTGCTCTACCCCACGGGTGGCGAGGAAGGCAATGGACTTTCCCTGGAGCTGCTGAGTAGTCATGCCCCACCCTAAGCACGTTCCCCCGGGGCCAGTGCAAGGTCTGTGGCGTTGTGTTCGCCGAAAGCGAGGCGAATCGTCGATGGGGCCGTGATTGACCAGCTGATATCCCAGAGATAATCTCGGCAAGGCTGGATGGGAAAAACATCACCAGCATCACTCATGCACCATACTGCCCAGTTGACCAATCACCCCTGGTCGATGGCGACCAGGAGAGGGACCGCACCGTCATGCCCAACATCCTCAATCGAGAGGCCATCGTCGCCCCTCGAGAATTCAATCGCTGGCTGATCCCGGCCGCCGCACTGGCGATTCATCTGTGCATCGGCCAGGTCTATGCCTTCAGTGTCTTCAAGATCCCGATGATGGGACATTTCGAGGCCGGTGATGTGGCGGTCGGGTGGATCTTCTCCGTGGCCATCGCCATGCTCGGCCTGGCCGCCGCCTTCGGCGGCACGTGGGTCGAACGGTCCGGGCCGCGCAAGTCGATGGTCGTGGCCGGCAGTTTCTGGGTGGTCGGCTTCTTCGTCGCCACCGTGGGCATCGCCACGGGTCAGCTCTGGCTGGTCTACCTCGGCTACGGCGTGATCGGCGGCATCGGCCTCGGCATCGGGTACATCTCCCCCGTGTCCACGCTGATGAAGTGGTTCCCGGATCGTCCCGGCCTAGCCACCGGCCTGGCGATCATGGGCTTCGGCGGCGGCGCGCTGATCGCCAGCCCCATGTCCAACAGCCTCATGGCGTTCTATGGCGGCGGCTCCGAACCGGAACAGCTCCAGGGCGGTCTGCTGCAGACCTTCCTGACCCTGGCCATCGTCTATGCCGTGGTCATCGCCCTGGGCGCGATCGTGATCCGGGTCCCTCACCCGGAGTGGAAGCCGGCGGGCTGGGATCCGGCCCAGGCTGCCTCCAAGCCGATGCAGACCCGGGCCAACGTGTCCGCTCAGTCTGCCATCAAGACCCCGCAGTTCTGGCTGCTGTGGATCGTGCTGTTCTGCAACGTGACCGCCGGCATCGGCATCCTGGAGAACGCCGCCCCCATGATCCAGGGGTACTTCGACTGGATCACGCCGGCCGCCGCCGCCGGCTTCGTGGGCCTGTTGTCCATCGCCAACATGGCCGGCCGCATTGTGTGGTCCACCACCTCAGACTATTGGGGCCGCAAGAACAACTACATGATGTACCTCGGCGTCGGATTGGCCATGTACCTCGTCATCGCCCTGATGGGCGGGGCCAACCTGGTCGTCTTCATCGTGGCCACCATGGTCATCATCTCCTTCTACGGCGGTGGATTCTCCACGGTCCCGGCATACCTGAAAGACATGTTCGGCGTCTTCCAGGTCGGGGCCATCCATGGCCGCCTGCTGACGGCTTGGTCCGCGGCCGGCATCGCCGGACCGCTGATCGTCAACAGCCTGATCGAGTCCCAGGCCGCGGCCGGCAAGACCGGGGCTGACCTGTACACGGCCTCGCTGTACATCATGGTCGGCCTGCTGGCCATCGGTTTCATCGCCAACCTGCTGGTCCGGCCTGTGGCCGAGAAGCACCACGTTTCCGAGGACGAGATCCGCGAGAAGGAGCACGCCAAGTGAGCACCCGCAACGAGAGCACCCCTGACAGCCGCGCCCACGCCGAGGCGGCGGCGGGCGGAAGCAACGCGGCCATGGACACCGGCGGCGTCTACCGCGCAGTGGCCGTCGTCCTCGCCCTGATCGTCGTCGCCGCACTGGCGTACGGTCTGGTCCAGACGGCCATCAAGGCCTCGGCGCTCTTCACCGGCTGAGACCCAGCGC
>NZ_BAAALH010000002.1:1717776-1722462 GCF_039528175.1 Citricoccus alkalitolerans | reverse complement strand
CCCGGCCCGTCTGCATGCCACCACTGCAGCTGGCTGGCAACGGGATATCAGCTGGCTGCGAGACGCTTCTGCTCAGCCACCACGTCGAAATCAGCTGGCGGCCAGTCGAGATCCATGTCCTCCAGCACCTTGATCATCAACTCCTGGACGGCAATCCGGGAGTACCACTTGCGGTTGGCCGGGACGATGTACCAGGGGGCGTCATCCGTGTCCGTCTCGGCGATGGCAGCCCGGTAGGCGTCCATGTACTCGTCCCAATAGGCGCGTTCATCCACGTCCGTGGGACTGTACTTCCAGTACTTGTCCGGGCGCTCCAGCCGTTCGGCCAGGCGCTCCTTCTGCTCGTCCTTGGACAGGTGCAGCATCACCTTGATGATGCGGGTGCCACCCGCCACCAGTTCCTGTTCGAACGTGCGGATGTCCGCGTAGCGCTGCTCGATCTCGTCCATCGAAGCCAGCCCGCGGACCCGGTGGATCAGCACATCCTCGTAGTGGGACCGGTCCCAGACGCCCACATAGCCGTCCTGCGGGACGTGCGGGCGGATGCGCCAGAGGAAGTGATGCTCCTGCTCCTCCTCGGTGGGCGCCTTGAAGGCCGCGTCCTCCACGCCCTGGGGATCCATGGCACCGATCACGTGCCGCATGATCCCGCCCTTGCCGGCGGTGTCCATCGCCTGGACCACCAGCAGCAGGGAGCGGCCCCGCCCGTGCTCGTCCAGCGTGCCGGCCACGCCGTTGGCGTAGAGCAGCTCTTGGAGTTTCGCCAGCCGTTCGGCGCGGGCCTCGAGGGTGGCCTCGCCCTCGGCCTTGCCGCCGAGGTAGCCCGGCTTGGTGTCCGGATCCACATCCAGCGGCCCCCGGGGCTCCCTGGGTGTCCCGGGTGTGCAGCGGGCCCGCAGTGCATGCCACGGGTCCGCGTGGAACTCCATCACGTGCCGTTTAGCGCTCACGATAGTCCTCCAGGAAATCGGCGATGCGGCTGATGCCCTCCTCCAGGTCCCGCACGTTCGGCAGCGTGACGAGGCGGAAGTGGTCGGTGTCCGGCCAGTTGAAGGCACGGCCGTGGGAGACCAGGATCTTCTGGGCCCGCAACAGCTCGATGACGAACTTCTCGTCGTCCTCGATCCGGTAGACCTCCGGGTCCAGCCGCGGGAACAGGTACAGGGCGCCCTGAGCCGGCTGCACGCTCACTCCGGGGATCTCGGAGAGCAGCTTCTGCGCCAGGTTGCGCTGTTCCAGCAGCCGTCCGCCCGGCAGGATGAGGTCATTGACGGACTGGTAGCCGCCCAGGGCGGTCTGGATGGCGTGCTGGGCCGGGACATTGGCGCACATACGCATGTTGGCGAGCAGGGTCAGGCCCTCGAGGAAGTCGGCGGCCCGGTGCTTCGGCCCGGAGATGGCCACCCAGCCGGAGCGGAATCCCGCCACCCGGTAGGCCTTGGACAATCCAGAGAAGGTCAACGTCACGACGTCATCGGACAGTCCGGCAACGTTGATGTGACGGGCGCCGTCGTACAGGATCTTCTCGTAGATCTCGTCACTCATCAGCACCAGGTTGTGCCGGCGGGCGATGTCCACGATCCCATTGAGCACTTGGCGGGAGTAGACCGCCCCGGTGGGGTTGTTCGGGTTGATGATGACGATGGCCTTCGTCCGGTCCGTCACCTTGGACTCGATGTCCTCGAGGTCCGGGGACCAGCCCTCTTCCTCCACGCAGCGGTAGTGCACCGCGCTGCCACCCGAGAGAGTGGTGGCACCTGTCCACAACGGGTAGTCCGGGGCGGGGATGAGCACCTCGTCACCGTCGTCCACCAGCGCCTGCAGCACCATCGAGATCAACTCGGAGACGCCGTTGCCGATGAAGACGTCCTCCACATCGATGCCCATGATCCCGCGGGACTGGTAGTACTGGCTGACCGCGGTCCGGGCCGAGTAGATGCCCCGGGAGTCGGAGTAGCCCTGCGCGTGGGGCAGGTGGGAGACCATGTCCTTGAGGATGGCGTCCGGGGCCTCGAAGCCGAACGGGGCGGGATTGCCGATGTTCAGCTTCATGATGCGGTGGCCGGCCGCCTCCATGCGCTGAGCCTCCTCCAGGATCGGTCCGCGCACGTCATAGCGCACGTTGAGGAGCTTCGACGACTGTTTGATCTGACCGGTCCGTGTCTTTGCCATGGGCTCCATCCTAGAACCGCGGGCCGGCGGATCCCGGGAGTGACGGCGGAGGTCCGGTCAGAACCAGTTCTCGGGGGTCTCCTCGAGTCCGGCGGACACGAGCCAGTACTGGGCGGCCTCCTCGCCCGTGAGGTGGTCTGGTCCGGTGGCGAGCCGCTGGAGTTCGACCAGCATCTCGCCGTCGAGTTCCCCGGCAACCTCGTTCACCGCGTCCGATACCCCCTCGGGCAGGACGTCAGGCTCGGCGACCATGAGAACGCGCCCTTCCGGAAGAACCCGGCCTGCATCCCCGAGGGGTTCAAGGGCGTGATCGGCGATCGCCGGGTCAGTCCCGTACAGCAGCGCGACGTCGGCCCGACCGGTCACCAGGTCCGCAGCGGGTCCGGCGTCCCCCTCCTCGATCCACTCGGCCGGTTCGCAGCCGGCCAGCACGTCCAGCCGTTCGCCGTGCACGGCCGCGGCGGACGCCGGGGCGAACAGCATCCGGTCGCAGAGGCCATTCAGGTCGGCCAGGTCCTCCATCTCGTACAGTCCGGACAGTGCCGTGGTGGTGACCGCCTGCAGCCGCATGGTGCCCGAGGACGCTCCGATCACCTCGGTGCCCTCCGGAAAGTAGTCGGAGACCATGGCGGTGGTGCCCTGGGCATCTGCCGCGGGGCGCCCCTCGGGCAGGGGCGTGGGCGAGCCCGTGGCGGTCGGGTGACCGGTCGGCGAGGCTGGGGCCGGGTCCGACGGCGACGCGCTGGGTGACGCAGTCGCGCTCGCCCCGGCGCTGGGGCCGCCCGCGGACGGGGAGCCGGATGCCGAAGGCGAGGGGGACGGCGTCGGGATGTCCCCGGCGAGCAGCTCAGGGACGAGGTGGGTGGCCATGGCGAGGGTGTCCACCACGGCGACCTGCTGTTCCCCGGCCGCGCCCCAGGGTTCGGCGGACGGCTCCCCCACGGTGGCGGGGATACCCTTGTTCTCGAGGTGGCGCGCCAGCACCACGGCGAGCAGCTGTTCCTCCGGACGGGTCCCGGTGATGACGGAGACCGGTGTCTGCGTCGGCGAAGCCGTGGCCGCGGGGGTGCCCTCGGCCGTCGGGTCGTCATGGCCGGGGTTGGGCGTGCAACCGGACAGGACGCCAGCCGTCAGCGCGGTGGCCGCGATCAGGCCGCCGGCGCGCTGGGTGACCGAGCGGAGGGGCAGGCGACGAGACGAACGGGCCAGACGCGCCGGGGAGTCGGCCTTCTCCGCCCTCATCGGCTGACCCCGGCGAGCTCGAGGGCACGGTGCACGGTCGGCGAGGTGCGGTGGCGGTGCAGTTCCTCAAGGGGGATCCAGGCGGCGTCGATGGACGATCCGTCCACCTCCGGACGCAATTCACCCGAGAGGATGGTGGCCCGATACAGGACCTGGACGGTCAACAGGGGGCGTCCCGGGCGGGAGATGCGGTGGCCGCCCTCGATGGTGCGGCTGGTGACGCCGAGCAGGTCACCCAGCTCCGCCTGGTAGCCGGTCTCCTCCAGGATCTCCCGCACACAGGCCTCATTCGGCTGCTCTCCCAACTCGACCTGGCCGCCGGGCAACGTCCAGATGTTCTCGGTGGGCCCCTCCCATAAGCTCAGCAGCAGTGCACGGTCACGGATGACGACGCCGTAGGCGCCGACCCGGCTGTCGAAATCCATGCTCATCAGTCTAGATGTTGGGGATGAGCGCATCTGGAATACTGGATGGGTTGCAGAGCACACAGGAACGACATGGGATCACGAAGGGCTGGGATGACCGAGCACGACGGCGCTGAGCCGACGCCGGAGCTGCCGGAGGACCTCACGGCCCGCCTGAACGCGATCCTGGCCCGCCGTTCGCTGACGGGGGGACCCCAGGGTGAGCCGGACACGGCCCGCGGCTGGCTGGATGTCTCCTACGAGGCCGCCTACGCCGAGGACCTGGCCCGTGCGGCCCGTGCGGCCGAGACCGGCCTGACGGCCCCCGGCGGGCACGACCCGGTCAACCGCGCCAGCCTGTACCGCGCCTTGGCGTCCGTGGCCGCGCTGACCGGGGACCACACCGCTGCGACCCGTCACATCGCAGACCGCGCCCAGATCCTGGCCGATGCCGGCTATCCGCACCAGGCGCGGTTGGAATCCGAGCTCGGCACCATGTTGATCCGTGAGCCCGAATCATTCGAGGCCACCGTGCTGGAAGGCGTCCTCGAGGATGAGCGGACCCGGTCCGCCCACTCCGTGGATACCGTGCTGCCGGACGTGCTGGTGGCCCTGGCGGTCCGGCACGTCGAGGACGGCCGATTCGATCCCGCCGTCGACCTGCTGGAGGAGTGCCTCGAGATCCTCGACGCCCGGGTGGCGGCCGGCGTGCCGGTGCCCCCGGAGTCGTTGGCGTCCACGCGGATGTTCCTGGCCCATGTCCACCTGATGGGCCACCAGCCGGAGCGGTCAGCCGAGGTCGCCGACGAGGTCCTCGCCGGGCAGGCCAATCGCGCAGTGCGGGCCGCCATGTGGATGCTGAAGGGCG
>NZ_BAAALH010000002.1:1715953-1717761 GCF_039528175.1 Citricoccus alkalitolerans | reverse complement strand
CCCCGGCACCGCCATCCTCGATGCCCTGCGCTCGGTGGAGCTGCACGCCGCCGCAGGAGTGCGCAAGGGTGCCGCCTCCGCGGCGGCCCTGCTGGCCGGCCTGGCGGACGACGCCGGCGACCAGCAGGCCTCCATCCTCGCCTGGAAGGTGGCCGTGGCCCAGGCCGAGCAGGGGGAGGTCCCGGAGGCCTCGGACCTGACGCTCGCCTTGGGGCATCAGTTGCTGGAGGCCGAGGAACACGCCCTCGCCGAACGCGTGCTGGCCGGTCTGGTACGCCGCGAGGAGGCCGCCCGGCGGCTTCCCGGACTCGCCCGCGCATTGGTTGACCTGGGCCATGCGGCCCGTCATCAGAACCGGCCCGAAGAGGCCCTGGAGCATTGGGACCGGGCCTCCACCCTGTTCGAGCAGGCCGGAGCCACCGATGAGGCGGCCCGCATGTATCTTGCCTCAGGTGCCCTGCTCAACCGGCAGGAGAAGCCGGAGGAGGCCGCCGAGCAGTTCTCCCGTGCCGTGGAGCTGGCCCGCCAGGACGAGAAGTCCGAGGACAACGATCCTGCGGTCCTCCCCCAAGCCCTGCATGCGCTCGGGCACGTCCTGTGCGAGTTGGGCGAGGAACGCGGGGTGGCCTTGCTGGACGAGGCCATCGCCCTGGCCCAGGACTCCTCCGCATCCTGGTACGAGGCCGACTTCACGGACACCCGTGCCCGCGGCCTGTGGGCGCTGCGCAAGGGCGCGGCCGCCGTCTCCTCCGCCCTCACGGCAGCCGATCTGTTCGCCGCCTCGGAGGACGCCATGGCCTCCTCCAACGCGGAGCTGTTCGCCGCCTACGTCCTGTTGGAGCAGGAGCGTGCCGAGGAGGCGGCCTCCCTCTTCCGGATGATCACCGAGCAGGAGGACACCCCCCGGTACCTGAGGATGGCCGCCTGGCTCGGGCTGGCCCAGTCGCTGGACCTATCCGGGGACGAGGAGGGCGCCACGAAGGCACGCCTCGAGGCCGATGCCGCCGCCAGTACGGAGATTTCCGACGACGAGGCTGACCAGGCCGGCGCGGCGGACAGCGACCCGGGCACCGACTGACCGTCGCCGGTGGACTGGGCCGGCCTGGCCTGGTATCCCGATCTCTTTCACCGGTTTCTCATGCGGACGGGACGGTTTCTCATCGTGGACTCATGATCACGCGCGATCATTGAGGGCATGAAGAACGCCGGGAAGGGACTCAAGGCCACCGTGATCATGATGGTGGTCGCAGTCATGGCAGCCCTGGGCATCGCCGTGGTCTCCGCTCAGCCGAGGCCGGTCGACCTCGGCGCGATGATTGCCGTGAGTGACGCCCCGTCCGCGAGCGAGCGCAACGCGCCGTCCTCGGCCGGCGTCGCCTCCACTCCGCCCGGCACCGCGGCGCCTTCACCGTCTCCGTCTTCGTCCGCGCCCGGGTCCGGAACGTCCGCGGAGCCCCCGTCCTCTCGGGTCAAGATCTCCTCCAAGCCCGGTCCGACGACCACCGCCCCGGCCCAGGAAGGATCCGATTCCGGGTCCTCTGGTGCCGGGTCCCGTGGTTCCGGATCTGGTGGTTCTGGTTCGAGTGGGTCCGGCTCGGGCTCACGTACCGCCGTCCCGGCTCCCCAGCCGGTGCCCAACCCCGCGCCCCAGCAACCCACGTATGACGACGATGACGACGACTGGGATGATGATGACGACTGGGATGATGATGACGACGACGATGACGACTGGGAAGATGACGATGATGACGATGACTGATCGCCTCCACCGTCCCGGGGCGTGGAGATGACTGCTCCCCCGGGTTCAC
>NZ_BAAALH010000002.1:1647973-1715932 GCF_039528175.1 Citricoccus alkalitolerans | reverse complement strand
CGTTTGCGCACCCTTCGGGCCCTGGTCACCAACTGGAGTGCCCTGCCCGTGCGAACCCGAGTGGTCTCCCTGTTGGTCTTCCTCACCGCCGTGGCCCTGCTGCTCTCCGGGGCGACGGCCTACGCCCTGCAGCGCAACGGCATGGCCCAGCAGGTCGACGACTCCCTGACGCGGTCAGTCCAGGAGTTCCGCATCCTCGCGCAGGAGGGCATCGATCCGGCCTCCGGAGATCCGTTCTCCGCCTCCGACCAGCTCGTGTTCACGGCCATGCAGCGGACGCTGCCGGCCGAGCACGAGGGCATGCTGGGATTTCAGAACGGGGAGATCAGCTGGACGGCATCCTCGGCAGTGGAGCTCCGTCTCGAGTCGGATCCCGAACTCGTGCAATGGGCGGCGGACCAGTCCGGCGCGAGTGGGGTGGCGATCCAGACGATCACCACCGCCCAGACCACCTACCGGGCCGTTGCCGTGCCCATCCACTTCGACAACGACACGGCACCGTCACTGATGCTCCTCGCCTACGACTTCTCGGCCGAGCTGGGCGACCTGGACAGCACCTTCCTGACCTACGGCCTCGTCGGCTTCGGCGTCATGATCGTGGTCGGCGTGGCGGGGTGGCTCTTGGTGGGCCGACTGCTCCACCCCCTGCGCACCCTGCAATCCACGGCAGCGGAGATCTCCGGCACGGACCTGCGGCGCCGTGTCCCCGTCTCCGGCCAGGACGACGTGGCCGAGCTGGCCGAGACCTTCAACGAGATGCTGGACCGCCTGCAGGGCGCCTTCGCCTCTCAGCGGCAATTGTTGGACGACGTCGGTCACGAGCTGCGCACCCCGATCACCATCGTCCAGGGGCACCTGGAGTTGCAGGATGCCGAGGACGCGGCCGACGTCCTCGAGGTCCGGGAGATCGCCCTCGACGAACTGGACCGCATGCGGCTGCTCGTGGATGACCTTGTCACCCTGGCGAAGTCCGGACGGCCGGACTTCGTCGATACCCAACCGACCGACGTCGGGACCCTCACCCGCGATGTGCTGGGCAAGGCCTCGCCGCTGGGACCCCGAATCTGGACCCTGGACCATGCTGCCGACGTGACCGTGCCCCTGGACGCCCACCGCATCACCCAGGCCTGGCTGCAGCTGGCGTCCAACGCCGTGAAGTACTCGAAGGAGGGCTCCAAGGTCTCCCTCGGCTCACAGGCGCTGTCCGGCACCCTGCGCCTATGGGTGCGGGACCAGGGAATCGGCATCCGGCCCGAGGACCGGGAGGGCATCTTCGAACGTTTCGGACGGGGCTCCAACAGCACCCGCGCCGAGGGCTCCGGACTGGGGCTGAACATCGTCACGGCGATTGTCCAGGCCCACGGCGGCAGTGTGGACGTCCAGTCCGCGCCGGGCATCGGTTCCACCTTCTACATCGACCTACCGCTGGACGGCCCTGTGGACGGCCCTCCGGACGTCACCGAACCCCAGGGACAAGACGGCGGCCTCGCCCGCCAGGTAGGTTCTCCAGTGAGCAGGACTTCCCATCCCAAGGACGGTACGGCGTGAGCCAAATCCTGATGATCGAAGACGAGCAGCGGATCAGTTCGTTCGTGGCCAAGGGCCTCAAGGCGGAGGGGCTTGCTACCACGGTGGCTGCCACCGGGCGCGAGGGCCTCGTCCTGGCCTTGACCGGCGGCTTCGAGCTCGTCATCCTCGACCTCGGACTGCCGGACATGGACGGCTTCACGGTACTGGAGAAGATTCGGGCCCAGGACCCGGGGCTACCGGTGATCATCCTGACGGCGCGGGCCTCCGGTGAGGACACCGTCACGGGGTTGACCTCCGGGGCCGATGACTACATGCCCAAGCCGTTCCGCTTCGCCGAGCTGGTGGCACGGGTGCGGTTGAGGCTGCGCTCCGAGGGCAACTCGTCCTCGGCCCCGGCAGACCCCGTGCTGCGCCATGCCGACCTCGAGCTGGACCCGATCCGGCACGTGGCGGCCATCGGCGGCGTTGAGGTGGACCTGTCCGCCCGCGAGTTCTCTCTGGCCGAGACCTTCCTGCGCCATCCCGGCCAGGCCCTGAGCCGCGAGCAGCTGCTGTCCCGGGTGTGGGGATACGACTTCGACCCGGGCTCCAACGTGGTCGACGTCTACGTGCGCTACCTGCGCAACAAGCTCGGCGTCACGCGGTTCACCACCGTCCGCGGCGTCGGCTACCGCCTCGTCGATGAGAAGGACTACCACCCCGCTGACGACTGAGGCGGGTCCCGGGGCCTGAAGGTCTAGAGGTCCAGAGGTCTAGAGGTCTAGAGGTCTAGAGGTCTAGAGGTCTAGAGGTCTAAGAGAGATTCGGCGATGTCCAGCCGCTGCCGGGCCGATCGCTGCCAGTCGCTCCGTTCCGAGTCCCGGGCACCGGCCACCAGGGACAGCGCCACCGCGGCGGAGCGGCATGTAAGCGCCGCTGGATCGACACCGGTCTTGAAGTACCCGTGGAAGCGCCGCAGGGCGTCGTCCACGTGGACGTATCGACGGTCGACGGCCGGCAGCACGGCCAGGTGTCCGAGGAAACAGGCCAAGTCGTCCACCCGGTGGCCCGGTCCCGCGCCGTCGATGTCCAGCACGCAGCTGATGCGGTTGTTCTTCACGAGCAGGTTGGCCTCGTAGAAGTCGCCGTGGGTGGGCACCACCGGCCCACGGTCCGTGACGGTCAGTTGCCGCTGCAGGTGGTCCACGAGGGACCGGATCCGCCGGGCCTGGTCCGGCAGGGCGGTTGCGGCGGCGTGCCCGTAGTCCGACGTGCGGTCAGACCAGGCATCGCGCCGCGGCAGTTCCAGCAGATCGGCTGGCATCCGGTCCAGGATCCCTACGACGTCGGCCGGTTCAACCTGCCGTGCCCCGTTCGCCATGATCGCGTTGGCCAGGACCTGGCCGTCGCCCTGTTCGAAGGCCAGCACATCGGCGACCGGCGGGCCAAGCACCACGGGTACCGGCACGCCGGCGGCCGCCAGCACCATGTGGCGATGGTGGAGCCGGGTGGCGAGGCCGGCGCGCATGACCTTGAGGAAGACGGTGCGCCGTCCGGAAGCGCCGGAAGCAGCTGAGGTGCCGGAGGCGTCAGGGGCTCCCGGGGTCCCGGGGATGTCCGTCACCACCGCGCGCAGGACGGCTCGACGCAGCGGGCGGTAGCTGATGGTCTGCAGGTCCACCAAGGTCCCGCCGCGGCCCCAGAGGGCTGCCACCGACGCCGGGTCGGAGGCCAGCGCCAGGCCGGTGAGCAACGGGTCATGCGGATGGAACCAGGCCGACCAGGTGGCGTCGCCGTCCTCGCCTGCCGCCAGGACCGCGTCGTCCGGCACGGCTTCCGCGGTCAGTGCGACGAAGAGTTCTTCCGACTCATCCCCAGTGACATGGATCCGGAAGACGCCGGTGGCCCCGGCCCCGGGACGGTGCTGGAGATCGACGAGTTCGGCGTGATCGAGATGATAGCCCTGCCCGTCGAGGACCTCTCCGAGGCGGCCTCGGACGGCTGCTGAGGACAGGTACTGTACCTGCCGATGCTCCGCTTCGTCCCGGTGCGCGCCCTTGCGCATCGGTGCCAGCCCGGGTCTCAGACGGCCCGGCGGCGTTCCAGAACCTTGTCCAGGTCCAGGGTGCGGTTGGCCGTGGCCTCGACCTTGGCGCGGTACTCCGCGGAGACGCCGGCCTTCAGCTTGACGCCGGGGCTGGCCTGCGGGGCCTCGGGCTTGGCGATCGGAGCCGGCGCCACCCGGTGGGCCTCAGCCGCGTCCAGGTAGGTGGGGCGCGGGACGGATGGCAGGGCCGAGGCGCTCTCGTCCGCCCCAGCATCACGGGTCACCTGCTCGGGGGCGGTCTGTTCCGTGCTCGGCGCGGAGACCGCCTTCTCAGCGGGCGCCGTCGCAGCACCGCGTCCAGAAGTGGAACCGGCGGCCGCATCGAACACGCGGGTCGGCCCGGTGGTCGGCACGGTGCGCTCGGAGGTCGGCAGGCCGGGGTTCATGGCCTCGTCGAAGGCGCTCTCGATCCGACGGTCCTTGCGCTTCTTGCGGTCCCGGAGGGCCAGGGTTCGCAGGGTGGCCACGCCGGCCACGGCGACGGCTGCGGCGATGCCGGAGACCAGGAGGGTACCCGCCCCGAACGCGGCGGCGATGCCGGTCCCGAGGAAGGTGAGGGCCGCCAGCACGGCAACGGCGGCGATGATGGTGCGGTCCCACTTGACCCGGAAGCCGGAGGCAGACTCCTTCGCGGCGTCCACGGGACGGGCGTTGTTCCGAGGCATGGACTGGGCGGTGCGCTTCATGGTCTTCCTCCGGTGGCTCCTGGGCTGGGGCTCCTTGTTCGCCCTCCGGTAGATGGCTATCAACCACGCCACCACCAGTGCACACAGCACCAGTGATCCGTGCAGGTGAATGTCCGGAAGGTAGCCCAGTGCAAGGCTGAGCGACTCCTCAAGACTACCTGTGCCTGCATCCACCCCTCAAACGGTACCGGCCGCGAACTACACCGGTGTGATTCACCCCGGTGTGTCTGCCGTGTCGCCGCAAATTCGGGCTCGTCAGCGCGCCTCCCACCGGGCGAGGAGTCCGTCTGGGACTTCCGGAGCGGTCAGGGCATAGGCGTCATGGTCCCTCCAGGCCCCATCGATGTGCAGGAAATCCCGGCGCATCCCCTCGTGCCGGAAGCCGAGTTTCTCCACCACGCGCCGGCTGGGGACGTTCTCCGGCCGGATGTTGATCTCCATCCGGTGCAGCCCCAGCGTGCTGAAGCAGTAGTCGGTGGCCAGCGCCACCGCGGTCGGCACGAGTCCCTGCCCGGCCCTCTCCTGGTCGATCCAGTAGCCCAGCGAGGCCGAGAGTGCCGAACCGCGCACGATCGAGGACACGCTCAACTGCCCGGCGATCACCGGCGTTCCAGCGGCGGATGTCCGCACGCAGATCAGCCACGGCAGAGCCGTCCCCTCCTTGCCGGACCGATTCAGGACCTTCACCATCTCCGCGTAGCTCTTCAGGGCGGTGGACGGCTCGGGATTGGTGGCGTCCCAGCGGCGGAGCCAGTCCCGGTTGCGGGCCCGCAGTGAGGTCCATTCCTCCTGGTCCCAGCGCCGGAACGGACGGAGCACGAGGTCCCCGTGCTCCAGGGACACGGGCCAACGATGGGTCCGGAGGGTGGCGGTAGGCGGCATGTGCCTGATCCTAGGTCCGCGAGGCGATGCCCGTCCCCCTCCTCACTGTGGGGGCAGAGAAAAGGACTCATCTTCGCCCGCAGAGTCGGATGGTTGCGGGAGGGAGGCAGAATGGGAGCGTGTCGTTCAACGAGTCCTTCAGCCAGCCAGCCTCATCCCCGCCACCAGAGGGAGGAGAGACCCAGTACTCCGCGTCCCTGACCGGGAACCGTGGCGAGAGCCCGGAGGAGGTGTTGAAACACCGCAAGCAGGATTTCCGCACTCTGTGGCGGGCCCGTCGGCGTGAACTGGACCCGTCAGATCGTGCCGCCCAGTCAGCCGATCTGACCTCCACCATCCTCGACTGGTACCTCCCGCGGGCGCAGCACCGTCGCGTCGCCGCGGTACTGTCCTATGGTGCCGAGCCGGACACCGGACCGCTGCTCGAGGCACTGCACGGGGCCGGCGTCGAGGTCCTGGTCCCCATCACGGAACCCGAGCGGCAGCTGTCCTGGACCGCCTGGCATCCCGGTGTGGAGGTCGCCCGCAGCTCAGTCGCTCCGATCGACGAGCCGGTGGGAGAACGCCTCAGCGTGGAGACCATGGAGACGGTGGACCTCGTGCTGGTCCCCGCCCAGGCGGTGGACACCCGCGGTTTCCGCCTGGGCCAGGGCGGTGGCTACTATGACCGCTTCCTGGCCGCCCTCTACCGTCAGCGTGCCGCGTCCAGCACGTCCGGAGACTCCAGCGCGGATGCCACCGCGCCCGACGACGGCCCGGCACCGTCGGCCGTCCCCGTCACGGTGGCCGTGGTGTTCCGGCATGAGCTGATGACGCGGGGCGAGGTGCCGATCTCGGAGTTCGACGAGGCGGTTGACGGAGCCGTCACCGCCGACGGCTTCACATGGTTCGGTCAGGTGTAGACTTGGCAGTCGAAACGTGAGAGTGCCAAATTGAGAGGACCGTTCGGTGCCCACCTATGCCTACGCCTGCAAGGACTGCGGTCAAGAGTTCGACATCGTCCAGTCGTTCACGGATGACTCGCTGACCACCTGCCCCGAGTGCGAGGGCACCCTCCGGAAGAAGTTCAACTCCGTGGGCGTGGTGTTCAAGGGTTCCGGCTTCTACCGCAACGACTCCCGCTCCGAGGGCTCCGGCTCCCAGGGCTCCTCCACGCTGGCCGCGGACAGTTCCTCCGGCGGCTCCTCGGACAGCGCGGCCTCCACCTCGTCTGACTCCGGCTCATCACCGTCGCCGTCCACGTCCGGCGCCGCCGCAGCCTCTTCATCCGGGTCCAGCGGCGCGTCATCCGGCTCCTCGGGCGGCTCCGCCTCCGGCACCGCTGCCTAGTTCCGCGCTCCTCCACAGCCGACCGATGACGGCGGTGCCTCCTCCGCCGACGTGATCACGGTGGCCGGACCCGCCACGCTCCTGTTGTGATCGTGGCATGTCATCACCCACCGCCCGGCTCCGGCGCTCCCCGGCCTCTCCGTCACGACGTCCCGCGTCCCGGAGACGGCCCTCTCCCCGCCGTGAGCTGCGCCGGTATCGCCGCGCCGTGCGCCGCCGGATGGCCACTCCCCCACCTCCACATCTCCTGGAGCACGACTCCCGCCGGTCCCGTCTTCCTGCCGGCGTCACCCATGCGGTGCGCGGATCAGCGGGAAGACCGGGCGGCGGGTCGACCCATAGACCGACCGATGAGTGGATCGACTGGTCAGCCGACGAAAATCCCGACGCCGATGTCGCAGCAGCAGCCGCCTCCTCCCTGCTGCGCACCCGGCTGAAGCTGGTCCTGGCCTCCCTCCCGCTCGTCCTGGCAGTCATCCTGCTCTCGGTCAATGCCTTCGGCGGCCCGGCCGGCTCGGGTGGCCAGGGTGCCCCGGACGATCCGGACGGTCCGGGCGGTTCAGGCGGTACAGGCGGTGCGGTCGGGTCAGAATCCCAGCAGGCCGGGACGGAGGCAGGAGGGGCCGGTGACGTCGCCGTGGCGGCGGTCCAGGAAGGGCACCGCCGAGCCTCTCCCGATGGGGGCACCGTCTTCTCTGGCGGGGCCGGAGGGTCCCACCGCATGCCCGAGGTGCCAGACGGACACCGGGCCGTGGCCGTGAGATTCGCAAGCCCCGACGCCGTGGACCTGGTGGCAGCCGGAGACCGCATCGACATCGTGGGAACGGACGGGAGTGTGCTGAAGGCCAACCTTGAGGTGCTGCAGGACCGCTCCACGGAACGGGCCACGGTGCTGGTCCTGGCCGTGGCCGAGGAACGAGCAGCGGAACTGGCGGCGGCAGCGGTGAATCAGGACCTCACGCTCCTGGTGACACCGGAGCCGTAGCCCGCGTCAGTCCCAGTGCCTCAGTCCCAGTGCGGCGGACGCTGTTCGAGCAGCCAGCGCTCACGTTCGGATAGGTTGCGCTGGTCTGAGGACCGGGCGTCGCGCTGGCCGGAGCCCGATGGCATCGAGGGTGCTGAGGACTCACCAACCGCCGGTTCGCCGAGGGTCGGCTCGGGACCGTCGGCGGACGCCGGACCGGTGCCGGGGGCGTCGGCCCGTCGGGGACCACGGCGGCGAGCCGCTGGGCACTCAGGATCAGCGGATGCCATCGCCCTGTTGCCCGGAGGCGGAGCGATCCGCGGCTTCCTGCCCGGTGGCAACGCCATCGTCTTCCGACATGGGCTCGCGATGCTCCCCGTCGGTGCCGGAGGCCGTGCCCATCCCTGCGCCCGTGCCGGAGGACACCTCCGTATCGGAACGCGAACCCGTCTCTGCGTTGGACTGCGCGTCTGTACTCGCGCCCTCCCGCTGTCGCTCGGCGGCCGCGCCGTCGAACAGTGCACCGTCGAACACCGCGGCGGACGATCCGGCCCCCTCCGTGGACTCCGGTGACCCCCCTGACGAAGGAGCCGGCATCGCCGCCTCGGGGATGGCCAGTGGTTCCGAGGGGCCGGGGCCGGCAGATTCCAGGGGGCCATCCTCGGCCGAGGGCAGGCCCAGGTAGTCGGCGATGGTCCGGGCGCATCCGGCCGGGTCGGAGAAGACGTCGATGGTCCACAGGGCGTGGTAGCGCCAGCCGCTGCGCTCGAGTTGCTGTGGCATCTGACGGGACCGCTCGCGGACGGTCATCCGGCGGTACGCCTCAGAGCCGTCGGAGAACATGGCGACGGGAACGGCCTGTTCCGGAGAGGCCTGAGCCTCCCAGGCGGGCAGGCCCAGGGGGTTCCAGACGGCGAGGTCGATGCCCCCGGCGAAGTTCGGCAGCACGGTGGCATGGCGATGAGCCAGGCGGTCGGAGAGGTCCGCCACCAGCGGGTCCCGCGGCCGCGGAGGGGTGGTGTGTCCGGTGTCCTTGAGGTAGGTCTCGAGCAGTCCGTAGAAGTCCGAGGCGCCGTTGCCCAGCCGCTGCGGATCCAGATCGTCCGGGTGCACGCAGGTCAGTACGTGCAGGTGCTGGCGTGCGCGGGTCAGGGCGGTGGCATAGAGTTCCCGGCCACCGGCCTCGGAAAACGGCCCGAAGTGGTGCACCACGCGTCCGTGCGGGGTCCGGCCGTAGCCGAGGCTGAAGATGATGTGGTCCCGGACCACGCCCTGGGCCCGAGCCATGGGGGCCACCACGAACGGCTCCCGGTCCCGGTTGAAGAAGGCGGCGGCCCACGGGTTGTTGGGCAGGTTCAACCGGATCGCCTCGGCCACGCGGCGGGCATGCAGCGGGCTCGCGGTGATGACGGCCAACGAGGCACCCGGGCGGTGGCGGATGTGCTCGAACACCAGGTCCATGGTCCGGTTGACCTCGGCCACGGTGGATTCCACGCCCTCGTCGCCGGCGCCGGGCATGCCGGTCCCGCCGGGCAGGAATTCCACGCGCACCGGATGGTCCGCGCCGGTCAGCTCGGAGGCGCCGGGCAGCATGTCCAGCATCGAGTCGTAGAGCTGTTCGCCCAGCAACCGGGTGAGCTTGCGCTCCAGGCCGCGGTGCATGGTGGTCAACCTGACGCTCGGCAGCACCCGCATCAGGGCGGTGAAGGCCGAATCCACCTCGCGCGGCAGCAGCACGGAAGCCGTAGGGTCCACGGAGACGTTGAAGGTCTTCGGCGAACCGGAGGTGCCGTCGCCGAAGGCCACCACCTGCTTGCCGCGGCTGATCGCGCCCAGCGCCGTGCTGAGGGCGAGGGATTCAGCATCCAGCAGCAGGACGGCGTCGAAGCTCATGTCCGCCGGGAACTCGGCCAGGGCCAGCGGGGAGGTCGTCCAGGCCGGCACCAGGGATTGGATCAGCTCCGGCTCGAGGCCGGACAGAGACTCCGGGTCCGGATTGCCGTCCTTGAGCAGGGAGCGCAGCACGCGGGCCGAGGCCCGGTGCATGCCGGCGGTCCTGGTCCACTGCCGGGCCATCTTCCAGTTCAGGCGCTGACTGCCGCCTTCCAGGTGGGCCGTGTCCGCGAGGCGGTACTCCGCCTCGATCTTCCGCAGCGACTCGGCGTCCATCATGGCCAGGTAGTCGTCGCCGGAGATCATCGCCTCGAGCGCGGACTGCCACCAGGCCAGTTCGAGCTCGGCCCGCAGCTGGTCCGTCGGCACTTCGCGCTGCTGCAGATCCGCCATCAGCTCCTGCAGGCCCTGCTCCCGCAGCTGGTCACCGACGAGCGTGCGTTCGGGCAGGGTCTTGAGCGTGTCCTGGTCCGCCACGAGCCGGTCCAGGATCTGGCTGAGCTCGTCCACGGGCAGGTTCTCCAACCGGCCCGATTCCCGCCGCGGTTCGGCGAGCACCCGCTGCAGCCGAGCCATCTGGCCGGCCACCTCGGCGCCCTTGGCCGAGAGCGCCTCCAGGCCCGCCGGGACGGAGGGGTGGCGCTTGGTGGTGGCCCAGCGGGTCCACTCGGCGCGCTGGTCCTGCACGTCCACGAGGGCCTCGTGCAGGTCGGAGACGTGCACTCCCGGACGGATGTACTCCTTGGCCACGCGGCGGAGTCGGGAGCGAGTCATGGAGGACATCTCGACGCCATGCTGCTTGCGCCACTGCCCGGAGGCCGTGGCGGAGATCAGGTCCGTGACCGGACGGTCGAAGATGTCCGGGGTGAACTGGTCCAGGGAACCTCGGACGGCGGAGAGCAGGTGGATCTGGCCGACCCAGTCCGCGAAGGTGCCCCCGGTGGACAGCTGGGCCTGGTCGGTGGCCTGGTCCAGCTGCTCGCGCAGCACGGGCAGGGCGGTGGCCAGATCCTCGGCCAGCCCGTAGGCGTCCTCGGTCTCCTGCACGTTGCGCAACCGGGCCCCGTACCAGGGGCTCTCGGTGGAGGAGCGGGAGAAGGCACCGAGTTCCCCAGCGCGGATGAAGGTCGCTGCGGTCTCGTCACGATTGACGGTGGCGTCCAACACGGAGCGCTTGAGGCGGACGGTGGTGGAGGGGGCTGGATCCATCGCGGTGAGCGAGGCCAGCGACTGCATGGCCTGGAAGGGCGAGCAACCCCAGCGCTCCCGCACGTTGTGCAGACTGCGCAGGTGGTCCCGCAGTTGGTGGCGGCGCTCCACGAGGGTGGCGTTGAGCCGGCTGGTTCCCGGTTCCTGGGCCCGCTCCACGCGCAGCAGGGCCTGGATGAGCTGGCGGCGCATCAGCTCGGGAGTGGCCGCAGCGGGGATGTCCAGCACCAGGGAGTCCAGGTCTACGGAGCCCAGGCGGCGGCGGAAGTCGTCCAGGGTGGCGGTGCGCTCGGCCACCACGAGCACGCGCTTGCCGTCCCCGGCGAGCTGGGCCACGGCGTTGGCCGCGGTCTGCGTCTGGCCCGTGCCGGGAGGGGTGACGACCACCAGGTCGTGGCCGGCGGCGATGTGGTCGAGAGCCCGCTGCTGAGACGGGTCCGCATCCAGGATCAGGCTCTCGGTGGACGGGTCCCGCTCGTCGACCGGCGGCAGCCCCGTCTCCGGCAGTTCCGTGCGGCGCGGGACCATGCCCGACCCGGCGTCATACAGTGCGGAGACCACGGGGTGGGTGGAGTCCACCACGTCCACGGAGGCGGTGTCCGCCAGATCGGCGAAAGTGGACACGAGCAGGCGGTGCTCCACCACCAGCCCCCGGACCTCACGTCCCTGCGAGCGCAGCAGCTCCATGGCGGGCATGGGCTCGAGCTTGGCGGTGGCGTAGGCCGCGCGCAGGTAGTCATCCGCGTCCAGCACGATCCCGTGGTGGTCTCGGAAGTAGCGGGCCAGGGCGGGGTTGAGCCGGGCACGGTCCGAGATCTGCAGCTCGTAGTCGTCCTGCTCACCCCGCAGTGTCAGACTCAGCCGGGCCAGCATCACGGGAGCGGACATCTGCGTGGACCGGCCGTCCTCGATGACGCGCCACGTCGCCAGGCCGGCGGCCAGGTACCCGACGTCAACGCCGCGGTCCTCGGCCAGCTCCTGGATCTTCCCCCGCAGTTGGCGGGCCGCCCCGCGGGCGTGCATGAACGCGTCGCCGTCCCGCAGCAGGGTGGACAGTCGAGTGCGGCGACCGGACATGAACTGGCTCAGCCCGGACGGGTGGGAGTGCGAGATGTCGATGCTGTTCGCGCCGGACGGGGCGAAGCGCAGCATCGTGTCGTTCTCGGTGCCCGAGCCCAGCGAGGCCAGCCACGCCGGGAAGGTCAGGCGGGAATCGGACTCGGCGGGGCCGTCGTCGGGCAGGCCCGTGTCCCTGCCCCCGTGGAGGCGAGACGCCGCGGGGCTCTGCTGGGGGTCCTGCTCAGTCACAGTTGTCCTTCCTGCCGCCGGCCGCTTCCCCGCCCTGCCCACGACGACGGCCGGTGCGGTGGGGCCGCGAGGCACCAATGCTTGGTTCCACGGTACACAGGCGCACCGCGGATTCCCCCGAGGGAAACGGGCCGGTTCCCCGGCGTCCGCCTCCTGACGGGGGGCTTACTCCCACTCGATGGTTCCCGGGGGCTTGCTGGTCACGTCCAGGACCACCCGGTTGACGCCGCCCACCTCGTTGGTGATGCGGTTGGAGATCCGTGAGAGCAGGTCGTACGGCAGCTGGGCCCAGTCAGCGGTCATCGCGTCCTCGGACGTGACCGGCCGCAGCACCACGGGGTGGCCGTAAGTGCGGCCGTCACCCTGGACTCCCACGGACCGGACATCGGCCAGCAGCACCACGGGGCACTGCCAGATGTGGCGGTCCAGGCCGGCGGCTGTCAGTTCCGCGCGCACGATCGCATCGGCCTGGCGGAGCAGGTCCAGGCGTTCCCGCGTCACCTCGCCGATGATGCGGATGCCCAGCCCGGGGCCAGGGAAGGGCTGACGCCACACGATCTCATCCGGCAGGCCGAGCTCGGAGCCCACGGCGCGGACCTCGTCCTTGAACAGGGCGCGCAGCGGCTCGACAAGCTCGAACTCGATGTCCTCCGGCAGCCCGCCCACGTTGTGGTGGCTCTTGATGTTCGCGGTGCCCTCGCCCCCGCCGGACTCCACGACGTCCGGATAGAGGGTGCCCTGAACCAGGAACTTCACATCCTTGGCATCCGGGTCATGGCGGGACTCGGCGATGATGTCCGCCTGAGCCTTTTCGAAGGTGCGGATGAACTTCTCGCCGATGATCTTGCGCTTGGCCTCCGGGTCCGTCACGCCCTCCAGCGCCTCCAGGAACACGTCCTCGGCGTCCACCATGATGAGCTTGGCACCGCCGGTGGCCGCACCGAACGCCTTCTCGATCTCCTCGGACTCGTTCTGGCGCATCAGGCCGTGGTTGACGTAGACGCAGGTCAGCTGGTCCCCCACGGCCTGCTGGACCAAGGCGGCCGCGACGGCGGAGTCCACACCGCCGGACAGGCCGCAAATGGCCCGGTGCTCGCCGATCTGCTCGCGAATCAACTCGACCTGTTCCTCGATCACGGAGGAGGTGGTCCAGGTGTCCTTCAGGCCGGCACCGTGATGCAGGAAGTTGCGCAGCACCTCCTGACCGCGCTCGGAGTGGCCGACCTCCGGGTGCCACTGCACGCCGTAGATCTTCTTCTCCGGGCTCTCGAACGCTGCCACCGGGGCTCCGGGGGTGCGGGCGGTGACGGAGAAGCCGGCCGGGGCCTCGGTCACGGAATCGGCGTGACTCATCCAGACGACCTGGTCCACGTCCTGGCCGGCGAAGAGCACCGAGGTGGAGCCGATGGCCTCCAGCCGGGTGGAGCCATACTCCCGGGTGTCCGTCTTGGACACGGTGCCACCGAGCGCCTGGGCGATCGACTGGAAGCCGTAGCAGAGGCCCAGCACGGGGACCCCGGCCTCGAGGAGTTCCGGGTCGAGCCCGGGCGCGCCCTCGGCGTAGACCGAGGAGGGGCCGCCCGAGAGGATCAGTGCCGCGGGATTGCGGGCCAGGATGTCCTCGGCCGAGAGCGTGTGCGGGACGACCTCAGAGTACACGTTGGCCTCACGCACGCGCCGGGCGATCAGCTGGGCGTACTGGGCGCCGTTGTCCACGACCAGCACGGTCGGGAAGTCTGCGGCGATCTGGGGGTTGTCCGGGGTGTCCGGCCGGTGGTCCGGTGCTGTGGTCTGGTCGTCAGCCTGGGAGGAAGTCACCCGTCAAGGATAGTGCAGGAGCAGGGCAGAATGTCCTCGTGGCCCCAGACTCCCCCGCCGACGTCATCGCCCTCCTCCCGCACGCCCGGGCGGCCCAGCGCCGCGCCGTCCGCGTCCTGGGAACCGCCCAGGTCTTCTCGGGGTTGGGCAACGGCGCCACGCTGTCCCTGGGCTCGATCCTGGCCGTGGAGCTCTCGGGTACCGAATCCAACGCCGGCCTCGTGAACACCGCCATGACGCTCGGCTCAGCGGCGGTGTCCATTCCGCTGTCCACCCTGGCGGTGCGACGCGGACGGCGGGTCGCCCTGGGGATCGGCCTCGCCGCAGGGCTGCTGGGTCAGGTGCTCATGGTGGCCGCCGTCGTCGCCCGGTTCTTCCCCGTGCTGTTGCTCGGGTCGTTCCTGGTGGGCTTCGGCGCCGCCGTGAACCTGCAGGCCCGGTTCGCCGTCACGGACCTGTCCGAGCCGCAGCACCGTGGACGGGACCTGTCAGTGGTGGTCTGGGCCGTCACCGTGGGCGCCGTGATGGGTCCCAACATGGTGGGGCCGGGCGCCGTGGTGTCCGGCTGGCTGAATCTGCCCGTCCATGCAGGTCCCTTCCTGATCTCCGGCGCCGGCATGGCCGTGGGCGCCGCCATCATCCTGACCGCCCTGCGTCCGGATCCCCTCCTGTTGCGCCGGCGGCTGGAAGGTGCTGCGGAGAGCCCGGCGTCGGCCGACGTCGGCCCCGCCTCTCAGTACTCCGGGCACTCCCGGATCTCCCCACGCTCCGGCGGATGGGCCGCCGGGTGGCGGATCATCCGGGCACAGCCCACCGCGCTGGCCGCCGTGCTCACGGTGGTCGGCGCCCATGCCGTGATGGTCGGCCTGATGTCCATGACGCCGCTGCACCTGCAACACGAGGCAGGGCTCACCAGCAGCGAACTGGGACAGCATCCGGACACGGTGGTGCTGATCGGCTTCACCCTGTCCCTGCATGTGGCCGGAATGTATGCCCTCTCCCCCGTGATGGGCATGCTCGCGGACCGCCTCGGTTCGGCACGCGTGGCCGGTGGCGGCCTGACGGTCCTGGTGGCCGCGGCGGCCTTGACGGGGCTCTTCCCTCATCAACGCCTCGCCGTGGTGATCGGGCTCGTCCTGCTCGGACTGGGCTGGTCGGCCGCCACGGTGGCCGGGTCCACGCTGCTCGTGGCCGCCCTGCGCCCCGCCGACCGGGTACCCGCCCAGGGCTTCTCAGACGCGGTGATGTCCCTGGCGGCGGCGGTCAGTTCACTGGCGGCGGGCCCGATCATGGGCGGGCTCGGCTTCACGGGACTCTCGGCCGCGCTGGCCGGCGTGGTGGTGCTGTGCGGCATCGGGGTGGCGGCGCTCGTCCGCGGGCAGCCCGCCCGGCCGTAGGCGCTGCCCGCCCGGCCCTAGGCAGGGTTCCGGGCGCCATCATGTCAGACGGCCCCGGTCACGGCTCCAGCAGCAGGGCGACCACCAGGATGACCGGCAGGGACAACACCGCACCGGCGAACACGATGTCCCGCACCAACAGGTTGGGCAGCTTGAACTGACTCGAGAACAAGTAGACGTTCTGGGCCGTCGGCAGAGCCGCCATGGCCACGACGCCGAAGAGTTCCACGCCCTGCAGCCCGAACACGGCATGCCCCACCGCCCAGGCCACCACGGGCATCAGGGCGAGCTTGACGAAGGATCCCCACACGATGTCCGGCACCTGGCTGCGGTCCCGGAACGGACTCTGGGAGGCCAGGGAGAGTCCGAACACGAACAGCAGCAACGGGATGGAGGCCCGCCCCAGCATGTCCATGGGTGTCCAGAGGAACTCCGGGGGCACCCAGTCCACCAGGGCCAGAACGGCGCCGACGGCAGTGCCCACGGTGACCGGGTTCGCCACCGAGGCCAGCACCGTGCGTGCCAGCCTCGGTTGGGCGGATCCCCGCTGGCGCGAGCACCAGCCGAACACGGTGAGGTAGAAGGGGGCGATCAGCAGCAGTTGCGTCACCAGCACGGAGACGGCCGGAACCGAGCTGCCCACGGCATAGAGGGCGATGGGCAGCCCGATGTTCCCCGCATTGACGTAGGACGAGGCCATGGCACCCACCGCCGTCTGTCCGGCCGGCCGCTTCAACACCAACCAGCTGACCAGCGCGTAACAGGCGCCGGCCACCACAGCGGTGACGAGCGCCGCAGGTGCATAGACCTGGACCAGGGCTCCCAGGTCGATCTCCGCGACCAGCACCACCATGAGCAGAGGATTGGTGACGTAGTAGATCGCCGGCGTCAGACCCTGTTGGATGCTGACCGTGGTGCCGCGTGGAAGCAGCACGGCGGCCAGCAACCCGATCCCGATGATGACCAGGACGATGCTGAATCCGAGGAATACTCCGTCCACGGGTGCTGGTTGCGCGTTTGCCGGACCGCGTCAGCGGACCATGCAGGGTCGCTTCGCGTCGAACTCCCACCCCGGGATCAGGAAGAAATCGCGCGCCGCCATGGGTGCTGCCGTCGCGATCCCGGCGGCCGTGGACCGCGTGGTCATCACTGCCCCGGTCCTGTCTGTTCAGTCACCGTGAACTCCCCGTCCACGCGACGGGTCAGCTGCCAGGGGTTGGCGTCCTGCACGGGTGCCGGCAGCAGGCCCTCGGGGAGGTCCTGGTAGGCCACGGGTCGCAGGAACCGCTCGATGGCCAAGGTTCCGACCGACGTCGTGCGGGAATCCGAGGTGGCCGGGAACGGCCCGCCGTGCACCATGGCGTGGCCCACTTCCACTCCCGTGGGCCAGGCGTTGGCGAGGATGCGCCCCACCTTGCGCTCCAGCTCCGGGATGAGCGGAGCCGCGGCGGCGTGATCTGCCTCCGTCAACTGCAGGGTGGCGGTCAGCTGGCCCTCCATCCGGCGGGTCGCGGAGATGAGCTCGTCCAGGGAGCCGTAGCGGATGAACAGCGAGGCTGCGCCGAAGATCTCCTCGTGGAGGATCTCATTGGTCTGGAAGGTGTCCACATCGGTGCCGTAGACCACTGGCGCCGGGGAGTTCTCGGTGGTGCCGGCCTGACCCTGGCCCACAGCGCTGACGCCCTGCTGGGAGGACAGGAGCTCGACGCCGGCCGTCCAGGACTGCGCGATCCCGGCGGTGAGCATGGTCTGCCCGGCCTTCTCGGCCAGGACGCGTGACACCGCGGCGGAGAAGCGGTCCCCCGCGGCTCCGGCCGGGACGAACACCAGGCCCGGGGCCGTGCACAACTGGCCGGAGGAGCCGGTGAGGGACCCGACGAAGGAGGCGGCGAGCGCCTCGACGGCCTCGTCATCACCGGTCAGGGCGCCCTCGAAGAAGTAGACCGGGTTGATGGAGCTCATCTCGGCATAGACCGGGATGGGTTCGGGGCGAGCAGCGGCAGTGGCCATCAGGGCGGTGCCGGCGCCGCGGGAGCCGGTGAAGCCGACGGCCTTGATCCGCGGGTCGGCTACGAGCGCCTGACCCACGGAGGCTCCGGGGCCGTAGATGAGCGAGAAGACACCCGGGTGCAGGCCCAACTCCACGACAGCATCCGCGATGGCCCGGCCGACGATCTCGCCCGTACCGGGGTGCGCGTTGTGGGCCTTGAAGACCACAGGGCAGCCAGCGGCCAGTGCCGACGCCGTGTCCCCACCAGCGGTGGAGAAGGCCAGCGGGAAGTTGCTGGCGCCGAACACGGCCACCGGCCCCAGGGGAACCTTGCGCTGACGGATGTCGGCCCGAGGGGCCGGGGCGCGGTCCGGCTGGGCCGGGTCCACGCGGACGCCGTGGTGATCACCCTGGCGGACCACCCGGGCGAACAGGCGCAACTGGCCGGTGGTCCGGCCGGTCTCTCCGATCAGGCGGGCCTCGGGCAGTCCCGTCTCGGCCATGGCGCGGGCCACCACGTCTTCCCGGGACGCCTCGATGTTGTCCGCCACCCGGTCCAGGAAGGCGGCGTGCGTCTCCGGGTCCAGGGTGCTGAAGGACTCGAAGGCCTCCTCCGCGGCAGATGTGGCCCGCATCAGCTGATCGTTGTCGATGAGCGTGTAGGCCGGCTCGAGTGGCTCGTTGGTGGCCGGGTTGTAGCCGTGCGTGGTGCCTCCCGTGCCGGGCAGGGAGGAGCCGGCGATGATCGAATGGCCAGTCAGAGTGGTGCTGGTGGTGGACGTGACAGTTGTGGAGGTCATGAGATTCCCTAATTGATCGAGTCAGGCCATCATGGCGGGCGAGAGAGGGGAGATACCCGCTTCTTTGATCAAGGCGATGAGGTCGGCATGGTCTTGCTCTGAGAGGTCGTGTAGCGGCGGACGAACAGAGCCGACGCTGCGGCCAACGGCCCGGATCCCGGCCTTGACGATGGAGACGCCGAAGCCCTTCCCCCGGTCCCGGATATCCAGGTAGGGCAGGACGAAACGATTGAGTTTCTCCGTCACAGAGTCCCGGTCCTGATTGCGGACATCGCGATAGAAGTCGAGGGCGAACTCAGGAACGAAGTTGAACATGGCCGAGGAGTAGGTGCTCATGCCCAGTTGGAGCAGCGGCAACGCATAGGTCTCGGCCGTGGGCAGCCCACCCAGGTAGAACATGCGGTCGCCATTGCCCGCATAGACCTTGGCGAGGTGCTCGATGTCCCCGATAGCGTCCTTGAATCCGATGAAGTTCTCATGGCGGCGGGCCAACTCGGCCACGGTCTCGGCCGAGTAGACGGCATTCGCTCGGTTGTAGACGATGACGGCCGTCCGAGTGGATCCGATGATGGCTGAGGCGTGCTCCAACAGACCCTGCTGGTCGCACTCGGTCAGGTAGGGCGGCAACAGCAGGATTCCCTCGGCACCGGCAACCTCAGAGGCCTGGGCCTGAGCGATCGCCTGGCGGGTGGAGCCTCCGGCGGAACCGAGTACCGGTACTTCGGCACGGGAGGACTCGACGGATGCCCGCACCACCTGTGCGTGCTCCTCCAGCGTGAGGGAGAATCCCTCACCGGTGCCGCCGGCAGCGAACAGGCCGGCGACATCGTAGCCCGATTGCCAGGCCACATGCTCACGCACGCCGTCTTCGTCCACCGCCTGATCCGCATTGAATGCGGTGGCGGGAAAGGACAACAGTCCCTCCTTCAGACGTGCGGCAAGTTCCTGCGGGGTGTACTGGGCCACGAAGACCATCCTCCTCATCGGCAACGCGGTGTGTCCACGTTGAAGCTGGACGGCATCGGTGCCGTTCACCACCACCGTAGGAAGAGTTATTCATTCCTGTCCAAGGCATATTTTGCATCCTCCAATACCTTCTAGGCATCCATCTGCAGGTGCATCACCACCGGCACGTCACGAGGCAGGAGAGCTTCTCGCACACGACGATGCGGACCCGCCACTCCGGCAGGAGTGGCGGGTCCGCATGGACTCACCTTGTGAGAATGGTCTTCTACCGCAGTGTTAAATTGAACGTCCTGCTCTGGCCGATGTACCAGAGATCCTCGGTTCCGATCGCATGGTCCCCGTAGCGCCAGGGAATCTCCGCCGCACCATAACTTCCCACCGTCAGTTCATGTGTGTAGCCAGGCCGTAGCTCATTGGCGAACGACTCTTGCTTGCCCATCAAGTGACCGACGTTGCGCTTGGAGTACTCGGCGTCAAAGTCGACGTCCGCTCCAAGAAGGCCGATCTCGATCATGCGCGGACGCAGCCCCTCAAGGTACCTCAGAGTATGCGCATGGACCTCCTCACACACGACGCCTGGGCGGAGGTGAGCGATGATGCCGTCCCGGACGGCCTGGGTCAGCAGATCATAGGCCTCCCGACCGTTGTCGCTACGCAGAATGGAACGCGCCATGTCCGACGTTCCCATAACCACACCATCCACAGTCACCTTGACGCCGGCATCTAGCTGAACGCATTTCGTGTCCCCGTTGATCGGGAAATCAACAGGGGGGCCCGGAAATAGCATGCGCGAAGACGAATGGAGATTCGTGAAGTACGGTTCGATGGCGAAGGGGACGGAGTTCTGCACCCGGAACTCCTGTACATACTGCAGGTACATGGAGTAGGCATCCAGCTCTGTGATAGAACAGCCATCGTCGAGCTGTTGGTGAACCCAGGCGACTGTATCCTCGATGGCATTCACGCTGGCGCGTGCGGCAATCACCTGGAAGGCCAAGTCCTCGTGATCACGCAGGTCCCGCCAGGATCCAAGTGACTTCGAGGCTGACACCAGAGTGCTTCCTCGCTCCATCAGATCAAGTGCGAACTCGGTACTCTCCCACTGCTCTTCAAAAGCAAGCCGGCCGGTCCCAGCGATACTGACGACGGCGTCTGCCGCCGACTGGAAACGCCCGACGGGTTCACCGGGTATATCTGTGACGTTCTCATCGGCAATGATCACTGCTTGACGGTCCGAGGCATTCCACAGCGCGATGGCTCCCACCCTGGCCCGAGTTCCCGTGAGCTCGGAGAAATTCGGCGGTGATGACACGACGATCGCATCAACATCCAGTTCCATCGCCAGTGACCCGATGGCGTCGAACCGGGAGTCCCGGTCGGATGTCAGCTCGCCTTCCAGCCCAGCGAGGCTCGGCACCGCGTCAACGACCCGTCTCGCGACCTCGACTGCCTCCTGCCTCCAGGAGGCGAATCGCTGGAGGACGCTTTGTTGATCGACCGCATAGGCAACCACGGGCCGCGCTTTCGCTGCTCCGGTGACCTTGACGTCCACTTCGCCGGCGATGCCGACATAGTGGATGTAGGGGGCGCGTGGATCCAACTCGACAGCCTTGCCTTGGGACAGCTCTTTGACGAGAGAGGGCAGGGAAGACGCGGCTTCGGTGTCCTCTATGATGCGCTGATCGATGGTGACCCATGGGTCGTAGAACCGGATCCGTTCGGGGTCCACACCGGCGGACAGGACATTCCCTTGTTCTTGTTGCCTGACCAACAAAAGGTCTGCGCCGTCACCCTCGGCGATCAGCGGGGTGACGAAGCGATGCGAGTCCAACCGGATCGCCGTGAACAGCAGACTACTCAGGGGCTCGAAACCGAATCTAGCGGCGACGGCCTCAGCGTCGCATACGATACGCAACATGGGATTTCCTCCTTGGGATGGTGTTCGGGTTCGACCCGAGGACTAGCTGATGGCTCCGGAGACGCCGATGAGGGACTCCACTTCCGCCACGTACTGGGCGAAGTCCTCCGTAAAACGGTCCGCCTTGGTCCGGGGCCGCGGGAGGCGCACTCGGATATCGGCGATGATGCGGCCAGGCTTGTCGCCGACAACGACGACGCGGTCACCGAGCCACACCGCCTCGGGAATGCTGTGGGTCACGAAGAGCACGCTTCGCTTGGTCTCCTGCCAGATGCGTTGCAGCTCGATGTTCATCGAATCTCGGGTCATGGCGTCCAACGCCCCGAACGGTTCATCCATGAGCAGGATCTCTGGATGGGAGACCAGTGCCCGGCAGATGGCGACCCGCTGCTGCATGCCACCGCTCAACTCATAGGAGAATTTGTTGGCCTTGTCTCCCAGCCCCACCATCTCCAGGAGTTCCAAAGCGTGCTGCCGGCTGTCCTTGGTCACCTTCTTCCGGAACTCCATCGGGAGCATGACATTGTTGAGGTTGTTTCTCCAGGGCAGGAGGACGGGACTCTGGAACACCATCGCAATGTCACGAAGGGCTTCACTCACGTCGAGTCCCCTTACTGAAACCTCCCCGGCGGTGTTCTGCACCAAGCCGGAGATGATCTTCAGCAGGGTCGTCTTGCCGCTGCCCGATTGGCCGACAATCGACACGAACTCGCCGGGCGCGACATCGAAGCTACAGCCCTGCAGGACAGTGTTCTCCATCCCGTCTCGCGACCTGTATGTCATGCCGACGTCTTGCACGCTGATGACTGGTTGATCATCCATGGTTCACTCCGTTCTGCTCTGTCTAGTTGGCCTGCGGCAACGAAATCTCGTCGCCTCGTTCGATGTCCATCAGGAATTCATTCGTGTACACAGAGCTCGGGTCCAACCCCTCCGGATCCTCCAGGCCGAGATAGTCACCCGCGACGTCGATGAAATCCTGCACGCCTTCGTCACTCATCGCTCCGAAACCGAGCTCCTCGTTCTCCGGTGACCAGCTCAGACTGCACTGCCCATCGATGGCGGCTTCCACCGTCTCCGCCGTGAATCCCGGGACTTCGGCCATAAAGTCCGCTGCCGCCAGTTCAGGGTTCTGGCAGGCCCATAGGTAGCCCTGCTGCATCGCGTGATTAAAACGGGACACCAAATCAGAATCAGCCTCTATAGTGCCCTCCGAGGCCACGATCCCGTTGCCGTAGTAGCTGACCCCAACGTCCGCCCACTTGAGTACCACCGGCTCGATCCCTTCACCGATAAGAACAGGCTCGTCAGAGACGAAGAGTGAGATATTCGCATCCCATTGGTTCGCGAGGAGCCCCGGGATCTTCGACTCGCCGGACGCATGGACGACTTCCACGTCCGACTCCGAAAGCCCCGCCCCTTCCACCGCAAGCGGCCACATGGCTGTCATCGCGCCTGCCCCCTCCGTCGCCACCGTCTTTCCCTTAAGGTCCGACCAGTCACTGATGCCACTGTCCGGCAGGGCCAAGGTGGCATAGGCGGACATTCCCTGGACGAGGTTGACTTGCTTGACGGAAGCGCCCTCACCCTTGTTGAGGATCGTGACCCCGTAGTCCGCCCAGCCGAAGTCCACACGACCCGTATCAACAGACGTCACCGTGTTGTTCGATCCCGATCCCGGCATGATCTCCAACGAGATGCCTTCTGCTTCGAAGAACCCTTGAGCCGCGGCTGAGAAGAACGGCGCGTGCTTGGGGAGGAAGGCCACATCCACCATGAAGGTAACGTCCTCCAATTCTCCCTCTGAGCCTTCAGATGCTCCTGAACAACCACTAAGGACGAGACTGACTGAGGCTAGGGAGGCTGCGGCGAAGACTGCACGCGTGCCCAGAGTTTTTTTCATCTTGATCCCTGCATTTCTGATTAGTCGGATTCTCTATTTGACATTATTGCGCCACGGAAGCAATTTGGTAGCCACCATATTGATGACAAAGAAGAGCGTGAGCGAGATGGTCGCAAGCACCATGAAGGCAGCGAACATGGAAGGCAGGTCAACCTGACTGTTGGCCAGGAGGATCACATACCCGAGGCCGGAGGACCCGGCGATGAACTCACCGACGACCGCTCCGCCCACAGCGAGCGAGATGGAGATCTTCGCACCCGTGAAGATGGAAGGCAGCGCATAGATGAACTCGATTTTGGTCATTTGCATCCAGCGGCTGGCCTTGTTAATCCGGGCCAGTTCCTTCAGCTCATTGGGCACCGACGACAGGCCGTCAAAGGTATTGATCACGAGCGGGAAGAAGGCGATTGCCATGGCGACGAAGGCCTTCGACTCGAATCCGAAACCAAACCAGACTATGAAGAGTGGGGCTAGCGCCACCTTGGGAATCGTGTCTATGGCGATGAGCGTGGGGTAGAGGAAGTGGCGCATCGCCGGGATGTAGTAGAGCGCGGCCCCGCACACCACCCCTAGCAGGGTCCCGAGACCGAATCCGGCCAGCGCTTCCTGCACGGTGATGAAGGCATTCTCGACGAAGTACGAGGGCCTGGAGAAGAACGCTTCCACTGCGGAGATCGGTCCGACCATAAGGTAGTCCGGCAACTGAAGGAGGCGGACTACGAGCTCCCATAGCGCGAGCACACCCACGATGCCCACCACAGCCTTCACTGCATTGGACGCTCCCTGAGGCATGCGTGGCCCCCGCCGGGCCGTCTGGCCCCCCTGTGACGGGGCATGGGTCTCAGCGATGCCCAACGGGACTTCGTTCTTCACTGGCGTTGCCTGGCTCATGGCTTCTCCGTTGCATTCCGATTCGAAGGCTTGCTCTTGTCGAACACGCTCCCGCCTGCCTGACGGTGATATGGATCACTCAAGAGCGCACCACCCAGTATTGAAGGTCATTCCATACCTGTCTAACACCGCTTTGGTATTCAGTAATGCCTTGCTAGCATCACAAATCCCTTACTCAACGGACGATGATTGATGCGTTTGGAGTATTGAGAGGGTCCGAAGTGGACGTGGACAGGTTCTGTTCGACACGCAAAACTGGCGCCATCCGTAGAAATTTCCTGAAGGAAGACCCATGACTGTGCCTCAGATGTCAACACGCGAGCATGACAGCAACGATGTCAGGCTGAGGATGTCCCGTGCTGGCATCCGTCTGCCGTCACCAGCGGCACCGAATTTCACCTATACCCCTGTGATGGTCTGGGGGGATGTGGCCTTTGTGTCCGGCCAAATCCCCAAGGAGGATGGCCGCCTGGCCTTCACGGGGCGTGCCGGTGACGGAAACACCAGCACGGATGCCTTCGCTGCAGCTGAACTCTGTGCGGCCAATGCCTTGGCACACCTTGACAACGTGGTCGGCCTGGACCAAGTAGCTCAGGTCCTGAAACTCAACGGATATGTGGCCTGCACCCCAGAATTCACCGAGCATCCCCACGTCATGGAAGGCGCCTCGCGTTTCCTCGAGGCTGCTCTGGGTCCGGCCGGTCGCCACGCTCGTACTGCTTTGGGTGTCCCGCGCCTACCCGCTGATGCGTTGGTCGAGATCGAACTGATCGTCGGCCTCCGCCCAAAGGCTGAGAAACCTGTTTCAGCCGGCCCCGGCAACAACGGTCCATCAGTGCATCGATGACGGGGGATTCATTCCACTGGTGATACCGTTCGCCTATCAGTTACTCATTGGATCAAGTTCGCGCTTTCATCGCCGTCGCCGAAGAACTGCACTTCGGCCGAGCGGCCGACCGTCTGCGCATGACGCAGCCGCCCCTGAGCCGGCAGATACAACGGCTGGAAGCCACTATCGGAGTGCGACTGTTCGAGCGGAACAATCGTCGCGTTGATCTGACAGAGGCGGGCAAGGCGTTCCTCGTCGAATCTCGTCGCCTTTTGGGGGTGGCCACTGCCGCCCCCGAAGTCGCGCGGCTCGTGGCTGCCGGATCCGTCGGAGTCCTTCGGATCGGCTTCACGGCGGCGAGTGCCTTCGGGTTGATGGGTGCTGTGCTCAACCGGCTCTCCGACGTCATGCCGGACGTCTCAGTGGAGCTACGGGAGATGGTCACCCGGGATCAGCTCACGGCGCTGGACAACAGAGAGATTGACATCGCCATAGCTCGTCCAGTCGTGGACCCGGAGATCTACAGGTCCCGGCTTCTGACAAGTGAGGCCCTGGTTGCGGCCATTCCTGCGGAACATCCGTTGACACGGCGGACTCGTCCACTCTCGGCCGATGACCTCACGAATGAAGACCTCATCATGCACTCCCCGTTGGACGCGACGTACTTCTATGACATGGTCGTGCGCCTGCTGCCCGTGTCCCGGTGGAAGTACACGCACACGGTGAGTCAGATTGTGACCATGGTCGGTCTGGTCGCCGCTGGTCGGGGCATCGCCATCGTCCCTGCTTCAGCGTCCCAGCTGGGTTTCGGCGCCGTCCGGTTCGCGCCACTTATGACGCCAGAGCCACAACCGGTCGAGCTTCATGCGATCTGGCGCCAGGATGACAGGCGTCCGCTCGTGCACCGAACTCTGCAGGAACTCCGGCCGGACGCACTCGTGTGAGCAGGCACAACCAGGAGACGCCCTCCTGAACATCAGTACCGGCGAAGGGCCTCGGGATGGTCGGCGAGTTCCTGCAGGGTCTCGCGGTGGACCCGCTGCTCCACGATGAAGGACAGGAAGGGCACCACACCACCGCCGGCGATGGCCAGCAGGCGCAAGCCGTTCCAGCGCATCAGTGACCACAGGCGGAATGCGGCAACGAGGTAGACCACGTAGAGCCATCCGTGGGCGATGAGTACGGCGATGGAGAGGTTGAGCCCGCCCGTCACCGAGTCCTCCGGCTGAAGGGACAAGCCGTTCCTTGAGCCGTCGGCCAGGATGCCGCCAGCATAGAGCTCGGTACCGTAACCGTACTTGAAGATCATCTCGCCGACGAGCAGCAGCAGCATGATGCCGGTGATCCACGCACAGATCTTGTACATCATCAGGGCCGACTTGATCTGCTGATCCGTGCCCGCGAACCGCCGCGGAGCACTCTTCTCCGGCCGCGGCGGAGGTGCGGGCAGATCCGCCTCGGTGATGTCCTCGGGGTCAGGAAGGGTGTTCGGGTCGACCGGGGGCTGCTGGTCCGGGGTGGTCACTGATTCTCCTGGGGTTGGTGGACTGACGTCGGGCCAGTGGAGGCCCCGTAGAAACGTTCGTACTCTTCGATGGCCTTCCGCTTGGCCTCGAGGGCCTCGGTGCGGCGACGCTCGAGTTCGGCGGCCTTCCACTCCTCGGCCCACTGGCGGTCGAGTTCGTCCTCGTCCTGACTGCGCAGGTAGTCGTCCCGCAGGAACCGCCACCAGAGGAAGATGGCGAATCCGGCGAACACGACCCACTCGATGGCGTAGAAGATGTTCATCCAGTTGTAGGTGGTCTCCTGCGGCTGGGGGCCCACGAGCACGGGCTCCAACTCGCCGCCAGCGGCCTTCGCACCGACCTCCTGGCCGTTCGCGGCAGACCCCGGGCCGCCCATGGTCACCACATCGAAGGCAGCCACATAACCGGCATAGGAGCGCACGTCCCACAGGTTGATCAGTTCGGACGAGGCCAGGTTGGCAAGCACCGTTCCGTCCTCGGTGTGCTGAATGCCCTCCGGGCTCGGCCCCTCGGCGGGCAGCAGCCGCCCGGTGATGTGCAGGTCTCCCCGTGGCGCCGGGTCGGTCTGGGTGGTGGACGCGGTCCAGCCGCGGACGACGGGCATGACCTCCCCGTTCGGGGCGCCGTCCACCTGGAAGGCGCTGACCAGCCAGTAGCCCTCGGCTCCTTCTGGGCCGCCGTGCAGTCGCGGGTGGATGAACACGTCCGTGTGCGGGACGAAGGAGCCGGTCATCGTGATCACCTGGTCCGCCTCAGTGCCGTACATCGCCTTCTCCGGGACGAAGTGCTCCGTCAGCTCGACGGGGGTCTCGGTCTGCGTCAGCGGCGGCGGCGCGGAGGCGGAGTTGTCCATCTGCCACTTCCCGAGGAGCACGAACACCGCGGAGACCACGAGCGCCAGGACGAGTCCGGCGATCCACTGGGGTTTCAGGGCGGTTTTCAGCACCCCACCAGACTACGCGGTTTCTCTACCGGACGTAGAACTCACGTCTTCGGGTAGACCACCGCGGGCCACATCGCGGACTGATCCATGGGCCGCCTCGACCAGCAGGGCATGTGCTTCGGCATCCGTGCCGGCCTCCTGCGTGGCCCGCTGGGCCAGCGTCCACTTCCGGTATCGCCCAGCCTCGGCGGAGGCACGCTCGGCGTCCCAGCCGAGCAAGGGTGCCATCAGTCGGGCGACCGTTACGGCGGCGGCAGCGCCGGCGTCGTCCGCCTCGAACACCGCACGGATCCGCCGGGCCAGGACATCCTGGACCGAGCGCGCACCCTCATGCGTGACGGCGTGCACGGCCTCGGCGGCGAGGTGTCCCGGCAATCCGGGCAGATCCTCGGTCAGTTCCGGGGTGGCCGCGGCCAGCCGGATGACCTCCGGAGCGCCGGAACCGTACCGGTGCAGCAGGGATTCGACGACGGCGGCTGACAGCCCCGAGTCCATGGAGAGCAGCTGGCGCCGGTTCCAGGCGGGGGTCCAGCCCTGTGCGCCGAGCAACGGCAGGTCGGCCGTGCAGGAAGCGGGAACGCCATCCCCCGACCCGGTCACGTCCTGGCCGGTCAGCGGTCCGGTGTCCTGGGCACCGGCAGCTCGGACGGCGGCGTCCACGGCGTCAGCGGCCATGGTCCGGTAGGTGGTCAGCTTGCCGCCGGTGACCACGGTCAGCCCCGGCAGCGGGGTCGCCACCACGTGCTCGCGGGAGACCTTGGCCGTACCCGCGGCCGCAGCGGTGTCCCCCAGCGGCTCATCCTCACCCGGCGGAGTGACCAGGGGCCGCAGCCCGGCGAACACCCCGACCACGTCCGACCGGCCCAGCGGTTTCGAGAGCACCGCGTTGGCGCGCTCGAGCACGTAGTCGATATCCTCACTGGAGGCGGCAGGTTGATCAACATTCTCGCGCCAGGGGGTGTCCGTGGTGCCGATGATCCAGTGCCGGTCCCAGGGGATGACGAACAGCACCGACTTCTCTGTGCGCAGGATCAGCCCCGAGGTCGAGGTGAACCGGTCACGGGGGACCACGAGGTGGATGCCTTTGGCGGCAGTGACCCGCGGCATGCCCTGTACCACCGGCTCCTCGCGGCCATCCGGGTGGCGAAGCGGGATGGATCCGGTCCAGACTCCGGTGGCGTTGATGACGCGCCGGGCACGGACGGCGATCCGTTCGCCGGTCTCCCGGTCGAGGACCTCCGCGCCGACGATGCCACCCGTCTCGGACCTGAGATACGCGGTGACCTCGAGGCGAGAGGCGCAGTGGGCCCCGTGGACGGCAGCCGTGCGGACCAGCTCGATCACCAGGCGGGCGTCGTCCACCTGGGCATCGTAGTAACGGATCGCGCCGATGTACGACTCGGGCTTCAACCCTGGGGCCAGGCGGGAGACGGCGGACCGGCCGAGGTGCTTGTGGACGGGAAGGTGTCCCGTGCGCCCGGCGGCCATGCCGTCATAGAGCGCGACGCCGGCCCCCACATAGGGCCGTTCCCACGGCTTGGACAGGGGGTACAGGAACGGCACGGGCCGCACCAGGTGCGGCGCGATGTCCTCCACGAGCCGGCCCCGTTCCCGCAGCGCCTCGTGGACGAGGGGGAAGTCCAGCATCTCCAGGTATCGCAGTCCACCATGGACGAGCTTGGAAGACCTGGAGGAGGTACCCCAGGCGAAGTCGGTGGCCTCGACCAGTGCCGTGGACAACCCCCGCGTGGTGGCGTCCAGGGCCGTCCCGGCGCCGACGACTCCTCCACCGACGACCAGCACATCCAGTGGACGCTCTGGCGTGGTGGCCCGCAGGGTGGCGAGCGTGTCGGCTCGGTGTGCGGGTCCCAGTGCGCCGGTGGTGATCATCTCGCTCAGGCCGTCGCCGGTTCCGTCAGGTCCGGCTCAGCGGTCCCCGGTCGGGGCCACGAGGACCTCGACCTTCTGGAACTCCTTGATGTCCGAGTAGCCAGAGGTGGCCATGGCCCGCTTGAGGGCGCCCATCAGGTTGGAGGTGCCATTGGTGTGGTGGCTGGGGCCCCACATCACGTCGTTGAGGCTGCCGACGGTGCCGACGTGGGTGCGGTCCCCTCGTGGCATGTCCTCGTGGGCGGCTTCCCCGCCCCAGTGCCAACCGCGGCCGGGGGCCTCCTGGGCACGGGCCAGCGCGGCACCGAGCATCACGGCGTCGGCGCCCATGGCCAGGGCCTTGACGATGTCCCCGGAGTTGCCCACGCCGCCGTCGGCGATCACATGGACGTAGCGTCCGCCGGACTCGTCCATGTAGTCCCGGCGGGCCTCGGCGATGTCCGAGATGGCAGTGGCCATCGGCACGCGGATGCCCAGGGCGCGGCGGGTGGTGGAGGACGCACCGCCGCCGAAGCCGACGAGCACGCCGGCCGCACCGGTGCGCATCAGGTGCAGGGCCGGGGTGTAGCCGGCCGCTCCGCCGACGATCACGGGGACGTCCAGCTCGTAGATGAACTTCTTCAGATCCAACGGCTCGCGGTTCTGGGACACGTGCTCGGCGGACACCGTGGTGCCGCGGATGACGAACATGTCCACGCCGGCGGCCAGCACGGTCTCGTAGTACTCCTGCGTGTGCTGCGGGGTCAGGGACCCGGCCACCACCACGCCGGCTTCACGGATCTGAGCCAGGCGTTCGGTGATCAGCTCGGCCTGGATCGGCTGCGAGTAGATCTCCTGCAGGCGCCGCGTGTTCGCCGGCGAATAGTTGCTGGGCTCGAAGGAGGCGATCTCCTCGAGCACGGAGGACGGATCCTCGTAGCGGGTCCACAGGCCCTCCAGGTTGAGCACGCCCATGCCGCCGAGCTGACCCAGGGCAATGGCGGTGTCCGGGCTCATGACCGAGTCCATGGGGGCACCGATCACCGGCATGTCGAACTTGAAGGCATCGATCTGCCAGTTGATGGACACGTCCTCGGGGTCTCGGGTCCTGCGCACGGGCACCACCGCGATGTCATCCAGGGCGTAGGCCCGACGTCCCCGCTTGCCGCGGCCAATTTCGATCTCGTTGCTCACGCTTTCCAGCCTAGTGCAGGCGCCGGACGGGTTAGTTCAGGACGTAGCGGCCGTCATCTCCGTACGCATCCAGACCATAGGAGGATCGATTCATCCTCCTCGGCGACAGGGAGACTCGGAGCCTGTCCTCCGCGAAGCGTCACGTCTGGGGCCGAGGGGTGGGCTCCAGCGTCGCTTGAAGGACCGTCAGCGGGTCCGGTAGTTGGGCGCCTCGACGGTCATCATGATGTCGTGCGGGTGTGATTCCTTCAGTCCGGCCGGGGTGATGCGCACGAAGCGGCCATTCTGCTTGAGGTCAGCGATGGTGGAAGCGCCCGTGTAGAACATGGTCTGGCGCAACCCGCCGGCGAGCTGGTGCACCACGGCGGACAACGGGCCGCGGTAGGGCACCTGGCCCTCAATGCCCTCGGGGATCAGCTTGTCCTCGCTCGGCACATCGGCCTGGAAGTAGCGGTCCTTGGAGAAGGAGCGCTGGCCGTTACGGGTCTGCATGGCGCCCAGGGAGCCCATGCCGCGGTAGGCCTTGAACTGCTTGCCGTTGTAGAACACCAGGTCGCCCGGGGATTCGGCGGTGCCGGCCAGCAGCGAACCGAGCATCACGGAGTCGGCCCCGGCGACCAGCGCCTTGCCGATGTCACCGGAATGCTGCAGGCCACCGTCGGCGATCAGGGGGACGCCGGCGGGAATGGTGGCCTTGGCCGCCTCGTAGATGGCGGTGATCTGCGGGACCCCGACACCGGCCACCACACGGGTGGTGCAGATCGAGCCCGGGCCCACGCCCACCTTGACGGCGTCCGCGCCGGCATCGACGATCGCCTTGGCGCCGGCGTAGGTGGCGGCCTGACCGCCGATGACGTCCACGTGCGCGGAGGCAGGGTCCTTCTTCAGTCGGGCGATCATGTCCAGCACACCCTGCGTGTGGCCGTTGGCGGTGTCCACCACGAGCACGTCCGCACCGGCCTCCACGAGCGCCATGGCCCGCTCGTAGCCGTCACCGAAGAAGCCGACGGCGCCGCCGACGCGCAGCCGCCCTTCCTCGTCCTTGGTGGCCTCCGGGTACTGCTCGGCCTTGTCGAAGTCCTTTACCGTGATCAGGCCCTGGAGCTTGTTGTTGCCGTCCACCAGCGGGAGCTTCTCGATCCGGTGCTCGGAGAGCAGGCGGACAGTGTCCTCACGGGAGATGCCGACGCGTGCGGTGATGAGCGGCATCTTGGTCATGGCCGAGGCCACGGTGCGGTGCTCGAACTCCGCGTCAGGAATGAAACGGGTGTCCCGGTTGGTGATGATGCCCAGCAGCGTGTTGTCCGCGTCCACCACCGGCAGGCCGGAGACGCGGTAGCGGGCACAGAGGTCGTCCAGCTCGGCCAGGCTGGCCTCCGGACCCACGGTGAGCGGGTCGGAGATCATGCCGGACTCGGAGCGCTTGACCCGGTCCACGTGGGCAGCCTGCTCCTCGATGGACAGGTTGCGGTGGATGATGCCCATCCCGCCCTGCCGGGCCAGGGAGATGGCCAACGGCGCCTCCGTGACGGTGTCCATGGCCGCCGAGACGATGGGGGTCGTCAGGGTGATCCGCTTGGTCAGGCGGGTGGAGGTGTCCGCCTCGGCCGGAATGACATCGGTCATGTTCGGAAGCAGGAGGACATCGTCATAGGTCAGGCCGACGAAACCGAAGGGATCAGCGGCGGTGGCCACCGGGTCTACCGAGGGACCGGGAATCTGTGCACTCACGGGCGAGGGGCCTTTCAGTCAGCGGGGTTGGGCCCAGTCTAGGCCCGCCAGCAGGGAACAGTCTGTTCGACGTTGTTCGATGTAGTGGCTCGTGCAACGCCCGGGACCGCCCCGCGTATTCCACCGGTGAGCCACGCCACAGACCCTCCGCAGATCCCGCCCGAGACCTCCGCTCAACCGGGGCCGCTGCCGTTCAGGACGCCAGCGCCGGCGGCAGGCCTTCGCTCTTCGGGGTCCAGTAGTCGGCCTCAGCCCAGACGATGTAGCGGTCGGTGATGCCGAAGATGGGATCGCACGTGGTCAGGGTGAGGTAGCGGCCCTGGGTGGCGCCCTCGAACGGCGGGATGGGATCCAGTACCTCGGACTGGTGCGGTTTGACGATGTCCTGGGCCACGACCTTGTAGACCAGCCAGTGGTCCGCGGACTCGACCACGATCTCGTGGCCCTGCTCCAGGTGGTGGACCTCCCGCAGGGGCTTGCCATGGGTGGTCCGGTGCCCGGCCAGTCCGGCGTTGCCCACGGCACCGATCGACTGGGTGGCGTCATAGTGGCCCACCTGGCCGGAGTCCAGCACGTCTGCGCCGTCGCCGGAACCGATCGGGACCTCGAAGTCCTCCCCCCAGCTGGGCACGTGCAGCATGCCCAGGATGCCCTCGCCCTCGACCACCGGGAAGTTGTCCCGGTACTCCGCGCCCACGCCGTCATCCACCGGGGCCTGCCCGGCCCGCCACTGCGTGGCGACCTCGGTTCGATCAGATTCGGCGATGACGTCCGTGATGAACAGCTCGTAGACGCCGTACAGGCCCACCAGGATGCCGAGGGTGATGAACAGCTTGCCCAGCACGGAGAGCACTCCGCGCCGCGGCTTTCGCCGCCGCGGAGCTCGAGGCCCGGCCGGCCGATCAAGGGTGCTGGTCATGCCTCGAGGGTACCCTTGCCGCGCCGAGGACGGGTGGCGATGACCGCGATCGCACCGCCGACGGTCAGGCCCACGGCCCACCAAGGAAAGCCTGGTTCCTGGGTCTGTGAGGGCAGGGTCACCACGCCCGCCTCCTCGGCCGCCGGACCGTCCACCCGCTCGCCGCGCACCAGGAGCCGGTGGGTGTTGATGCCGATCGGGGTGCAGGTGATCAGGGTGAGGTAGTCACCCCCGGGGTCCTGGCGCAGCGCGTCGGTGTCATCGGGTTCCATCGAGAGGATCTGATCGACCTCGTAGTACAGGACCTCATCCAGCACCGTGACGGAGAAGACGTCCCCGGCCTCCAGCAGGTGCAGCTCGGTGAACAGTGTGGAGCCGACCAGACCGGAGTGCGCCGTCAGCACGGAGTGGTTGCCCACTCCCCCGACCGGCAAACCGGAGCCGTAGAGGTGGCCCACGCCCTGTTTCAGCGTGTCCTCGTCCGTGCCGTGGAAGACCGGCAGGTCCGCGTCGATCCTCGGAATCCGGATGCGGGCCATCATGCCACCGGCCAGCCCGTCCAGAGTATTGAAGTACGTCTTCGTCCCGTCACCGACGGCGGTCTGCTGCCCGTTCGGATCCAACGCCCACGGGTCCCGCAGTGGCCCGCCGGGCAGGGACTCGTTGTACCGGCGGGCCTCGGCCAGCTGTGCGTCCGCGTCGGCGGAGTCCATCGACTCGACCTGGGAGACGTAGCCGTTGACGTCCGTGGCGTGCTTGTGGTCTGAGAACCAGGTGGCGGCCGCCGGGTAGAGCAGCACACCGATGCCCAGGACGGCGACGACGACGATCACCACCCGCTGCACCGGCCAGGCGGCGCGCCACCTGTGCCAGCGGCGACGCGTGGGGCCGTCATGGACGCCGTGGTCGTCGGCGGTGGCGTCGGCACCAACCGTGGTGCCGGGTGCCTCAAGGTCGATCTGGCGGTGCCGGGAGCTCATAGGTTCCTGCGGTTCTGTGGTGTGGTGCGTGGTTTCCGGGGGAAGGGTGCCGCCTCAGGGCCCGCCAGGTGTCGGCCGGACCGCCGATCAGGCGTTGCGGCGTGAACGGATGGCCATCAGCACGGCCCCGCCGACCAGCAGGACACCGGCGGCGTAGAGCAGCGTGGTCCCGGTGCCGCCGGTGAGCGGCAGCTCGAAGCCGGCGTTGCTCGGCACGTTGACGATGTCCCGGTCCACGCCCGGTGTGGTGGTGCCGGCCGTGATCGTGAACTCGACCGGGGCCGCCAGCAATTCGTAGCCGGCAGGGGCCTCGGTCTCGACGAGCCAGTACGACTGGTAGCCCTCCTCACCCTCCGCCACGGCCTCGCCGTTAGCGAAGTCCGAGTAGCGCAGGCCGGAGAGGGTCAGCTGGCCCTCATCGTTGACGCCGAACACGGTCTTCCCACCCAGGGAGATCGGATTCGCGCCGGAGCGGGCATCCGTCTCGGAGGCGAACACGGAGAAGCGGGCACCAGACAGGGCGCGGTTCTCCTCATCGGTCTTCTGGAAGGTGATCCCGCCCCACTTGGTCTCGATCTCCGGGGTCGTGGTCGGCCCGCCGGGCTGGCCGGGCTCGACATCGAAGCTCGGCCGGTTCGGGTAGACGTGGGCCTGGTTGGAGATCTCGCCGACCCCGTTGACAACGGCGGAGATCTGGACCAGCACCTCCGCCGTGTGGTGGGCGGCGAGGACCACGCGGCCAGCCTCGGTGAACTCGACCGTCACGGCATTGCTGGACTCGTTGTGGGTGACCGTGAAGTGCGTCCCCTCGGTCACGGCCGTGCCGTTGGACAGGCTCACGCGGGTGCCCGCGTAGCCCAGCTTTGCGTCCAGGGTGTCGACGACCTTGTAGCCGTCGATGATCTCCTCGTTCGGGATCTGGCCGGTGATCGTGTAGTCGATCTGGTCCCCGAGCTTGATGTCGTCGGCGTCGGAGACCGCCTTATCCGCGGTGGTGACGGCGTTCTTCGGGTACACGTGGACGTCATAGATCCACTGGCTGTTGTTGTTCGGATCGGTCAGCGGCACGGTGACCAGGAACGGCGCGGAGGGGGTGACGCCGGCGGGGTAGCCGGTCTCCGTGATGAGGTACTGGCCCACCTCCAGGCTGGTGAAGAATGCCTCACCCTCGGCATTGGTGGTCTGCGTGACGGCCGCTGCCAGGGAGTGGCCGGCGTCCGCGACGGCGGCAGCGGCGCCATCGGCGTATCGGACGTTGGCGGCGTCGAAGGCCACGGCCAGCTCACTGGCCTCCCTCCACCCCGCGTTGGTGCCCAGGTCGATGTCCTCGACCTTCTGGGCGGCGAACCGGACATCCTCCAAGGCGGTGTAGCCCTCGGGGACGGTCACCTGGGTGCCGTTGTGGGCCACACCGCTGGCGGTGTCCAGCTTGTCGTACTTGTGGATGGTCAGCGAGCCTTCGGCGCCGCCGTTCACCACGGGTGCGGCGTGGGCCGGGAGGGCCAGGCCGCCCAGGGCCAGAGTGGCGCCGGCGACGATGGTGGTGGCCTTCAGCAGGGCGCGACGGCAGGACAGTGCTTTCATGGTGCTTCTCCTCATGGGATCGGTACAGACGAAGGGGATGATGAGTGGATACTGCGGGGGGGTATTCGCGGGAAAGTGCGGGGGTGGCCGGTGCCGGCCGACGCTCAGCGCCGGGGAGCGGTCAACGCGCCTGGGACACGGCGGGTTCTCGCCGTCGCCACTGCAGGGCGAGTGCGGCACCGAGGGCCAACAGACCCGCGCCGACGGCCAGGTATCCGGCGGATCCCGTGCCGCCGGTCTCCGGCAGCCGAAGCGCCGGGACGTCTCGAACGGTGACGGTGTGGATGCCATCGGCGTCCTCATCGGCGGACGTCACCACGCCGTCGCCCTCACCCGAGCCGAGGGTGACGGCACCGTCAGCGTCCACGGTGAACTGCACCGGTTCGGCCAGCAGGCTGAAACCCTCGGGGGCGCGGGTCTCCGTGAGCCAGTAGGTTCCCGCCGAGATGCCCTCCAGTGTGAACAGGCCGTCCGTGGTGCCGCCGCCGGTTCCGGCGACCGGGTCCACCAGCGGATCCTCGAGGACCTCACCGGGAGCGCCGCCGTCGTCATGGCGAACTGACCAGTCCGAACCGTCCATCCGCACCCAGCCGTCCGAGGACTCACCGATCTTCTCGATCAGGACCTTGGCATCGGTGCCGTGTTCAGTGGAGCAGCTGGCGCAGTCGATCGGATCGGACGGCTCCGGGGTGCCCGGGTCGTCCCAGGCGCCGGAGACGACGTTGCCGATGGTGGCCGACCAGGCGTCGTCGTGCACGGTGACCCGGTACGTCAATGCCGCCGTACCATTCGCGGGCAGGTCGAAGGGTTCCGTGGTCAGGAGTCCCTCGACCGGGTCCGCCACGGGAGCGGTGATCGGCTCGGGACCGCCGGAGATCTCCAGCCGCGCGGAGCCCGGGATGAAGGACGCGTCGTCCAGCACGTCGGTCAGGTCGTCGGTCAGCACGACGCCGGCCGCCGGCCCGACCGACGCGGCGTCGGCACCGGCACCCGCCTGGTTCGTGGTGGTGACCGTATAGGTGATCGGGTCACCGGGTGCCACGGTCGAACCGCTCACGGGGTCGGATGCCTTGCCCAGCACCAGGTTCGGCGAGTAGTCGACCACCGGGTGTTCGGTGCAGTTCGTGGCAGCGGATGCGCAGGTCTCCGGCGGAACGGTGCCGCTGGGGACCACCACGTTGCGCAGGAGCTGGTCCGTGGTGGCGGCGAAGTCCTTGACCGTCACGGAGTAGGTGACGGTGGCAGGTTCGGCACCGGCCAGGAGGCGCCCGGAGACGGCCAAGGTCTGCTGGGGCTGGTCGAACGTGGCGGTGAGACCTCCGGTGGTCTTGATGGAGTCGGAGTCCAGGTCGGCGTCGTCCAGCACCACGGCGAGGTGGTCGGTGTGCCTGACGTCGGTGGGAGCGTCCGGGGAGCCGCTGAAGGTCAGCGTGTAGTCGACTTTCTGTCCCGGACGGACGTCGGTGCCGCGATCCGGGTTCGAGGACTTGACCACGCTGGCCAGTGCCGGCTGGGTGACCGAAAGAAGGTGGTCTTCGACCTCACCATTGGGAGCCGGGCCGGTCGGATTCTGGATCTGTTGGGCGTCGCTGGCGACCCGGAAACGGGATCCCAGGGCCCTGGCGTCGGACGGCACCTGGACGTCGGCCCAGGTGAGGATGGCGCTGCCCTCGGTGGCCACGGCGGTGGCCCGCTCGCCCGCCTGGAAGACGCCGTCGTTGTTCCAGTCGATCCATCCGGCCACGGTGCGGTTGTTGCCGTTGCCGACCGCCACGGTGACGGAGTAGTCCCGACGCTCCCCCGGATACATCACGGGCGGATCATCCTGCCCGGTGAGTTGCTTCCAGCCCTCATCGGCGGTGCCGGTCGTGTCATCCCCCGTCCAGCCCCCGAGCTGGCCGCTGTCCGGATCTGCGGGCACGGTACCCAGGTAGGGATTGCTCGACCAGTCATAGGTGATGCCCGGGGCGTCCGTGGTGCCCGGCAGCCCCCGCGGATCGACGTTCTTGGCGGTCCAATCGATGAAGTGGGAGGCCTGGCCATAGGAGGCGGGCGCATCACCGAAGTCGGTCGCCAGCATGAAGCCGACCATGACGTTCTGCATGCCGGTAGCGCTGATGGCCACGTCGACGGTGCTGGCTCCCCGAGAGACACCGATCGGGGCCATGCCTTGTCCCGTTGATCGCTCGGTCACCCACGGCCCCATGGTGGTGGTGTTGAATCCACCATATTGACCAGGCTGGGTCTTATTGGACCACCATATGTTGGCGCCAGCGCGCGTCGTGTTGTCGATGTTCCGCCACGGTTCGCCGTTCGTCGTGAAGGCGATCGACTCGTTCTGGGGAGGGCCGGCGCTCTCGCCGTCGGCAGCGATGACGTTCAATGGGATCGTGGAACCGTCGGCCAGTGTGGCAGTGAAGGTCAAGCGGAAGTTGACGTTGGATTGGTTGGTGTTCGGCGTGATCACGCTGTACTGCTGGCCGGTGTCGTAGCCGTTCAGTTTGAGTTCGGAATAGTTGGGGTCCTGCTGCGTGACGTGGACTTCCCGGGCCGCGGTGCCACCTCGCTGCGTGGCGAGCACCTGTGAGAACTCGGCCGTCACGGTGACTCCCTGGGCGGGCGTGGCGACCAGCCGGGTACCGTTCTGTACACGGTGGAAGGGGCGGCCGTTGTTGGTGCCGGATCCTGCAGTCCGGGTCGCCGAGGACCAGTCCAGCCAGAAGATCGACCCGGCGTGCTGGCCATGGCCGCTCGCCGCGGCGGCCTGGACCGGCTGCGGGTGGGAGAACGGCATGGCGACGAGCCCGGCCAGCACCAGGACGGCGGCCAGGGCGGCCGACAGCCACCTGCGATTGTTGAGCACATTAACCCCTTAGAGTCCGGGGCATGCGAGTGACCCGGGCACGACGGACGAACGTGCGAGGACGCGACGCACCGGCGGACGGGGATGACCACACGACACAGCGGCAGCCGCTCGGGGATGAAGCGCTGCAGCGTCCTCTCACGTTCGTCGAATGAGACGGTGATGAGTTGGCTCCATCAAACCTGACCAACCACCGGAGACGCTCAAGATTCTGCAGGCCAATGACCAAATTCACCCTCTATTTCACCCTCGGGCCTCCCTATGGGCTGGGGCATCGGCCGCGCATCACGTTGGCGTTGTCACAGTGATGTCACAGAAAGACATCTAACTCTAGGACCGTGATATAGCAGGACTACGCTGTGCCGGTGAGTACTCCAGCACCTTCCAACGCAAGCCATCCCGTCAAGCCGTCCCGCACCCGGCGCCTGCCCGGCTGGATGACCAACTTCGGCGTGCAGATCCTCGCCGCCCTGGTCCTCGGCCTGGTCCTCGGCCTCACCGCGCGTTCCGCCGGGCACACGGAGGACACCCCGAACGGCCTCGGCACCACCCTGGAGGTGCTCGGCTCCAGTTACATCTCCCTGCTGCGCGCCGCCGTCGTCCCGCTGGTGTTCTTCGCCGTGGTCGCCTCCATCGCCAATCTGGCCCAGGTGACCAACGCTGCCCGGCTGGCTGCCAAGACGCTGCTCTGGTTCGCCATCACCTCGCTGATCGCCGTGGTCATCGGCATCGTCCTCGGGGCCGTCATGCAGCCGGGCGTCGGCACCGGGCAGACCGCTCCGCCGGACTATGAGGGCAAGACCGGCAGCTGGTGGGCCTTCCTGCAGGGACTGATTCCGTCCAACTTCCTGGGACTCTCCGCCAGCACCACCGCCGCCGAGGACGGCTCGATGTCCACCTCGGTCAGCTTCAACGTGCTTCAGGTGCTGGTCATCTCGATCGCCGTGGGCGTGGCCGCCCTCAAGCTTGGCGCGAAGGCCAAGCCGTTCCTGGACTTCTCCGCCTCGATGCTGGAGGTCATCCAGAAGGTGCTGTGGTGGATCATCCGCATCGCCCCGATCGGCACCGTCGGCCTGATCGGCAATGCCGTGGCCTCCTACGGCTGGGACACCATGGGCACGCTGGCCAAGTTCGTGGCCGCCATCTACGTGGGCCTGGCGGTCGTGCTGCTCGTGGTCTACCCGCTGCTCGCCAAGTTCCACGGCCTGTCCATCCGCCAGTACTTCACCGGCATGTGGCCGGCCTTCCAGATGGGCTTCGTGTCCCGCTCCTCCATCGGCACCCTGCCGGTCACCCAGCGCGTGGCCGAGCGGAACTTCGGCGTCCCCCGCGGCTACGCCGCCTTCGCCGTCCCTCTCGGCGCCACCACCAAGATGGACGGCTGCGCCGCCATCTACCCGGCCATCGCCGCTCTGTTCGTGGCCCAGTTCTTCGGCATCGACCTGGCCTGGAGCGACTACCTGCTGATCATCCTCGTGTCCGTCCTGGGCTCCGCGGCCACCGCGGGCACCACCGGCGGCGTCGTGATGCTCACCCTCACCCTCTCCACGCTGGGACTGCCACTGGCCGGCGTCGGGCTCCTGCTCGCCGTGGACCCGATCGTGGACATGGGCCGCACGGGCGTCAACGTGGTGGGGCAGGCCCTGGTGCCCACATTGGTGTCCAAGCAGGAGGGCATCCTGGATGAGGACAAGTACAACGCCTCCCGCTCGGGCAGCAACCTGTTGGCCGACGACGAGGCCCCGCTCGAGACCAATGACGACGGCGGCGCCGGCACCGGTGCGGAGCGCCAGAGCGAGCCGTCCCGCGCCTGAGCATGCCGCCCAGCACGTCCCCGGCCGACGGTGCTCTCCGACGGGCCAGGGGCCACGGGCCACGCGGGATCAAGACGTTCGCTGACGCCTCCTGACGCCCGCTCCGGCGGCCAGCGTTGACAACACGAAGGGGCCCCGGCATGCATTATGCATGCCGGGGCCCCTTCGTGTTGGACCTCAGGGGGACTCGAGGTTACTTCTCGTCCTCGTCAGCCACCTTGTCCGCCACCAGGGTCTCGGTGGTCAGCACCAGCGCAGCGATGGACGCGGCGTTGAGCAGGGCGGAGCGGGTGACCTTGACCGGGTCGATGACACCGGCGGCCAACAGGTCACCGTATTCGCCGGTCTTGGCGTTGAAGCCGAAGTTCGGCTCCAGGTCCGCAACGCGCGAGGTGACGACGTAACCGTCCTCACCGGCGTTCTGCGCGATCCAGCGCAGCGGCTCGACCAGGGCCTTCCGGACGATGCCGACGCCGGAGACGGCGTCGCCGGACAGTGCCTTGATGGCCTCGTCCTCATCCAGGGCGGTCAGGGCGTTGATCAGCGCGGTACCGCCGCCGGCCACGATGCCCTCTTCGAGAGCCGCACGCGTGGAGGACACGGCGTCCTCGATGCGGTGCTTGGCCTCCTTCAGCTCGACCTCGGTGGCGGCGCCGACCTTGATGACGCCCACACCGCCGGCCAGCTTGGCCAGGCGCTCCTGCAGCTTCTCGCGGTCCCAGTCCGAATCGGTGTTCTCGATCTCGGAGCGGATCTGCGAGACGCGGCCGGCCACCTCGTCGGCGGAGCCTGCGCCCTCGACGATGGTGGTGTTGTCCTTGGTGACGGTCACGCGGCGGGCGGAACCGAGCACCTCGAGGCCGACCTGGTCCAGCTTCATGCCGAGGTCCGGGGAGACGACCTGCGCACCGGTGAGGGTGGCGATGTCCTGCATCATGGCCTTGCGGCGGTCACCGAAGCCCGGGGCCTTGACGGCCACGACGTTCAGGGTGCCGCGGATCTTGTTGACCACCAGCGTGGACAGGGCCTCGCCCTCGACGTCCTCGGCGATGATGAACAGCGGCTTGTTGGCCTGGAGGACCTTCTCCAGCAGCGGCAGGAACTCCTGCACGTTGGAGATCTTGCCGGAGTTCAGCAGGATGTAGGGGTTCTCCAGGACGGCTTCCTGGCGCTCGGCGTCGGTCACCATGTACGGGGACAGGTAGCCCTTGTCGAACTGCATGCCCTCGGTGATGACCAGCTCGGTGGAGGTGGTCGAGGACTCCTCGATGGTGATGACGCCGTCCGTGCCGACCGTGTCGAAGGCACGGGCCAGCAGCTCGCCGATCTCGTCCGACTGGGCGGAGATGGCGGCGACTGCGGCCACCTGGTTGCCGGAGACATCCACGGCGTTCTCGCCCAGACGCTTGTCGATGGCCTGCACGGCGGTCTCGATGCCGCGCTTGATCTCGTTCGGCGCGGCACCGGCGGCCACCTGGCGCATGCCCTCGTTCACGAGGGCCTGGGCCAGCACGGTGGCGGTGGTGGTGCCGTCGCCGGCCACGTCGTTGGTCTTGGTGGCCACTTCCTTGGCCAGCTGGGCGCCCATGTTCTCGTACGGGTCGTCCAGCTCGATGTCACGGGCGATGGTCACGCCATCGTTGGTGATCGTCGGGGCACCCCAGGACTTGTCCAAAACCACATTGCGACCCTTGGGGCCGAGGGTGACCTTGACAGTGTCGGCCAACTTGTCGATGCCGGCCTGCAGTGCGCGGCGGGCCTCATCGTTGAAGGCAAGCTGCTTCGCCATGAACGAAGCTCCTTTCGTAAAGGAAATCTGCGAATTCCAATGAAAATTGCGGGGAAAAGCTCAAGGTGCGCGGCCGGCGTCGTGCGCTGGTTCAGTTCAGAACCACCACTGACGACGGCGGCGCGGGACGCACGCAGGCCCGGCCGGCTCAGGTGCCTGGCCGGGCCTGGGCGCATCAGCCGGACGCTCGGGTCCGGCGCAGGGTCACTTGGTGACGATGGCCAGCACGTCGCGGGCGGAGAGCACCAGGTACTCCTCGCCGCCGACCTTGACCTCGGTGCCGCCGTACTTGGAGTACAGGACCACGTCGCCCTCGGCCACGTCGACCGGGATGCGGTTGCCCTTGTCATCGATGCGGCCGGCGCCGACGGCCACGACCTGGCCCTCCTGCGGCTTCTCCTTGGCGGTGTCCGGGATCACCAGGCCGGAAGCGGTGGTCTGCTCGGCTTCCAGCGGACGGACAACAATACGATCCTCAAGGGGCTTGATAGAGACAGACACGTCTGTACTCTCCTTCTTTTGGGTGGGCCACCCGAGCGTGCGGGCAGCCAGCGTCTATGGATGGTGTTGTGCGCCGGAGGCTGGCCAACCGTCGTCGCGGGTGCCGGATGGCAGGTCCTTCAGGCTTAGCACCCGGTGCCCCGGAGTGCCAGAAATGACTCTAGGCCGGGTTTAGCACTCGGTCAAGGTGAGTGCCAAAGAGCGTCATCGGGAGCTGCAGCGGTCAGTCATCCGACAGCAGGTTGCCGATGACTCGTCCCCGCCACCGTCCTGTCCGTACTCGCGGCCGTGCGGCCGCCGCTCGCGTAGCTAGGCGTTCCGTCGGGCCCGGAAGATCCCGACGGCGGCCACGCACAGTCCCGCGAACGCGGCGCCGAGCGCGATCAGCGGCCCGGCGAGAGGTACCCACACCACGTCCCGACGGATGGCGTCCGCCGCCTCGGAATCAGAGAGCATGTCCCCACCGCCGAGCGTGAAGGTGCCGGCCACGAAGACCTGGGCGATCACGGTGACGATCAGCAGCAGTGCAGCCACCACACCGACGGCCATGGACGCGTACAGCAGGATCTTGCACCACAGGGGTGCGGTCGCCGCCTGCCGTGACGCACGGGAATCCCGCCCGACGTCGGCCCGTCCCGCATCCGGGGCGAGGTCATCGACGTGGTGGGGGCCGTCGTCATACCCGTCCTGCTCGTCCCTCGTATCCGGGTGCTCATCATCGAAGCGGCCGAAGAAGTCGAGGCGCGGCTCACCTTCTCCGCCATGGTCCAGATCCGGCCGGTCCTGGTTCGGGCGCGCAGAGTGGGGCAACGGAGGGCGCGAGGTGGGACGGCTAGGCATGGTCCCAGCCTACCGGTGGGCCCGCGGCAGCGGGTGGACATGTGGACTGCCGGGCAAGGCCTGCCGGTACCGTGGATCCGTGGCTTCCTCCTCGCATGACCCTCACTCCACCCACTCCGCTCCAGGCGGTCAGGTTCGCGCCTCCGCTAGGGACTCCACGCAGGAGGACACGGTGCTCATGCCCGTGCTGACGCCGGAGGGGTGGTCGTTGTTGAACTCACTGGAGGGGTACCGGGAATCCGAGGCCCTGGCACTGTCGACTCGCCTACGGAGCGAGGGGCATACACCGGAACTGGTGTCCGCCGTGCTGACCCAGCTGAAGTTCCGTTCGAAGGCCGCCGCGAAGTTCGGACCGTTCGCCGGGCACATGGTCTTCACGCGGGCCGGTCTGGAGCAGGCCACGCGGATGAACGTGGCCGCAGTCCACGCCGGGCGTTTCGCTGCTGCCGGGGTGGCGTCCGTGGCGGACCTGGGCTGCGGGCTCGGCGCCGATTCCATGGCCCTGGCTGCACTCGACCTCGAGGTCACCGCCGTGGAGCGGGACGAGACCGTGGCCGCCGCCGCCACGATCAACCTCATGCCGTTCCCGAACGCGTCCGTGGTCTGCGCCGATGCCGAGGAGTGGCTGGGCGCGTTGGACACGTCCGGTGGGGACGCCACCGACACCAGCGGCACCAGCGCTCGGCCCGCGGGGTTCTGGCTCGACCCGGCCCGGCGCGTGGTGTCCTCATCCGGCTCCTCCCGGGTCTTCGACCCCGAGGCCTTCTCCCCTCCCCTGTCCTTCGTGGAGCGGCTGGCTGATACCGGGGCGCCCGTGGGCGTGAAGCTCGGGCCGGCCCTGCCGCACGACTCCATACCGGGCGGCTGCGAGGCACAGTGGGTGTCCGTGGACGGGTCTCTGACCGAGGCAGTGCTGTGGTTCAACGTGCTGGCCCGCCCGGGGGTCCGCCGATCGGCGCTCGTCCTGGGTGGCGGCTCTAGGGCGGCCAGTGGTGGTGGTGCGGCGGCGGTGAGCGGCTCTAGGGCGGCCAGCGGTGGTGGTGCGGCGGCGGTGGGCGGCTCTAGGGCGGCCAGCGGTGGTGGTGCGTCGGCAGTGGGCGGCGCGTGGCCGGCGTCGGGCGCTGAGGGTGGCCGCGGTCCGGCTGAACTGTCCTCCAACGAGGACTTCGGCGACTCCCCCGCAGTTCCCGTGGCAGGGCTCGAGGGACTGACGGACTACCTCTACGAGCCCGATCCGGCCGTGATCCGCGCCGGACTCGTCGCGGACCTGATCGGCCGGGAGTTCACTGCCGTGGGCGGGCGGTTGCTGGACGAGCGCATCGCGTACTTCTGCGCGGATGATGCCGTGGACACTCCCTTCGCGACGGGCTACCGGGTCCTGGAGGTCATGCCCTACAAGGTCAAGGGTCTGCGGCGCTGGGTTAAGGAGACCGGGGTGGGGCGGCTGGACATCAAGAAGCGCGGCGTGGATGTCACGCCCGAGGAGCTCCGCCGCCTGCTCATGTCCGGCCAAGGCAAGGGCGGCAAAAGCAAGGGCGGTATGGCCGCGGGCCGCCACGCCACCCTGGTGCTGGCGCGCATCGGTGAGGAGCGAGTGGCCGTGGTGGTCGAGCCCCTGCCCCGTTGAACCCCACCATCGATCCCCCACCCCCCGCTGCCCTCCAACCGTTGAGTCTGGACGAATTCACCGAAATCGCGCCCTGGAGGTGATTCCTTCCAGACTCAAGCGGACGATCACGGGCCTCAGGCCGGGCCCCCGCCCCCGCAGACCGAGTCTCAGACGATGCCGAGCGCCCGACGGACCTCGCCGAGGAAGGTCTGCCACTGGTGGGACTCCAGGTCACGGCTGGTCAGCCTCAGCACGACCCACCCATCCTGATGCATGGTCCGGTCCCTTCCGATGTCCCGGTGCCATTGGTCCTTGTCAGCGCGGTGGTGGTCGCCCTCGTACTGGATGCAGACCTTGAGATCGATCCAAGCGAGGTCCGGCCGGATCGTCGTCCCCGTGGACATCCGCAGGACAGGGTTGATGGACGGTTCCGGCAGGCCCGCCTCCAGCAGCCGCGTCCTGACGAGGCTCTCCGGCCGTGAATCATGATGGGCGCGCAGGAGATCTACGGCCTCACGGCACCGCACGATCCCCTTGACCTTGGGCCGGACCGCGATGGTCGCCTTGATTTCCTCCACGCTGCTCAGCGGATGAAGACCGGGCTCCCGTTGACCGGCGGGGCCGTTGCCCCGCTGCAACAGGCTGTCCCCGGCTGCCACGAGATCCTCGAACGACATCCTGGTGCCGGCAAGGTCGACCCACGTCCACGCCGGCGAGGTTACCTGCACCCCCACACGGTCAAGGATCTTCACATGGGGTGGAAGCTGGTGCCCCTTGATCCCCTGACGCCAGGGCGGCCCGCCGTCCGTACGCCGCTTCGACAGATGGACCGGCGAGAATCCCGTGTTGCCCCAGGGCATCCACATCCCCCAGAGTGCGGCCGCCGTCTCGTGGGAGAACACCCCCTCCGGGTGGATACCCTGGAGCAGTTTCAGGTAATGCGGCGAATCGGCCGGGGAGCCGACGTGGCGCCAGATCGACTGGCTGACGGGGAGAATCCCAGGAGCGTGGAGGGCACGCCAGGGTAGCGACTGCTCCTGGAGGACCCGGGACGAGAAATACGGTCCGGTCAACGCCGTGTGGAGTGGGTTCTGAGGTTCGGGCATGCCCCAAGGGTCGAACAGGCTGCGGTGCCCGAGCCGCTATCCCGCCGCCGTGTGTGGACAGAACCGTCCGATCAAGGACCTGTGGAGTGATCCGGCGACAGCGGGCCCGCCGCCACCCCGCGTTGACTCTGGAGGGATTCACGGAAAACGGCCACATTCAGGTGAATCCCTCCAGACTCAACATCAGGAGGGCTCAGTAGTAGACGGCCAGGCGGCTCTCGGGGCCCTGGATCACCTTCACTGGAGTGGAGAACACCCGCGTCAGCACCTCGTCGGTGACGATCTGCTCGGGCGTGCCGAACTCGGTGACCTTGCCGTCGTTCATGGCGAGGATCCAGTCGGCATAGCGGGAGGCGAAGTTGATGTCATGCAGCACGATCACCACGGTGCGCCCGAGTTCGTCAGCAGCCCGGCGCAGTTGCTTCATCATCTGGACGGAGTGCTGCATGTCCAGGTTGTTCAACGGCTCGTCCAGCAGCACATAGTCGGTGTTCTGGGCCAGCACCATGGCCACGTAGGCGCGCTGGCGCTGGCCGCCGGAGAGCTGGTCCAGGTAACGGTTCTCCAGCTTGTCCAGGTTGAGGAAGTCGATGGCCTCCGAGATGTATTTCTCGTCCTCCACCGTCAGCCGGCCCTTGGAATAGGGGAACCGCCCGAAGCCCACCAGCTGCCGCACGGTCAGCCGGGTCACGAAGTGGTTCTCCTGGCGCAGGATGGACAGGATCTTGGCCACGACCTTGGACGGGCCGTTGACAATGTCCTGCCCGGCCACCTGGATCTGCCCGGCATCCACCTTGAGCAGCCGCCCGATCATGGTGAGGATCGTGGACTTGCCGGCACCGTTGGGGCCGACCAGGGCGGTGATGCCACCCTGGGGCAACTCCACGGTGACGGGCCCGATCTGGGTTTCGTCCCCGTAGCTCTTCTGAACGCCGTCGAGTGTGATCACAGTCGGCCCTTTCGCATGATGACAATGAGGAACACGAGGCCGCCGACCAGTTCGATGATGATGGTCACGGCGCCTTCCGCGTAGAAGATGTTCCGGAGGACAAAGTAGGCCACGGACAGGATCGTGTAGCCGATCAGCACGGCCACGGGCAGGATGAGCCGGTGATCGTAGGTGTCCGTGAACTGGTAGGCCAGCGTCGCCACGAGGAAGCCGAGGAATGTCATCGGTCCCACGAGGGAGGTGGTCATGGCCATGAGGACGGCCACCAGGGTCAGCACGATCATGGTCTCGCGCTTGTGGTTCAGCCCCAGGTTGTTGGTGGCGTCCTGACCCAGCGACATCACGTTCAGCCGCCGCGCCCGGATGAACAGCACGGAGGCGCACACCACCACGATCGGGATGGCGTACGGCAGGTACTCGGTCTGGGCATTGGAGATGTTGCCAAAGAGCCGGGCGGTCAGCACGTCGAATTCGTTGGGGTCCAGGACGCGCTGCATGAAGGTGGACAGGGCGCCCAGCCCACCGCCGAGCACCACGCCCACAAGCAACATGATGTGCATGTTGCCGAAGCGCCCGGAAAGCAGCCACGAGTACAGCAGCACGGCGAAGACCACCATGAGCCCGGCCTGCAGGAAGAACTGCGGCAGTCCGACCACCATGGTCACGCCGGCCACGCCGAAGAAGAACACGGCGGCGGTCTGCACCAGCGTGTACAGGGACTCGAACCCCATGATCGAGGGAGTGATGATGCGGTTGTTCGTGGCGGTCTGAAAGCTCACCGTCGCCACGGCCTGGCACACGGCGACCACCAGCATCACCACGATCGACTCCACGCGCAGCTTCGCGATGATCCAGAACCCGTCGGATCCGAGCGGCATGGGGTTGTCCCACGCCAGGTTGCCGTAGGTCGCCAGCGCCGCGAGCACCAGTAGCCCACCCACCAGCCAGAGGTAGCGCCGGCGGTGCCTGGGCTCCCCGAACGGCCCGGACTGGCGCCCCGGCCGGCTTCGCTGCGCTGCTTTCTGGGGCCCGACGCCGGCCGTCGCCTCGGTCTGTTTGGTCATGGTCTCAGACATGCTTGCGCCTCCTGACGAGCAGACCGATGAAGACGACAGCGCCCACCACCCCGAGGATCAGGGAGACGGGGACCTCAAAGGGCATGATGACCACGCGGCCGATGATGTCGCACACCGTGACCACCCAGATGCCCACGAGGCAGACCCAGGGCAGGTTGGTGCGCAGGTTGTCCCCGCGGAACATGGAGACCACGTTGGGCACGATCAGCCCGAGGAACGGGAGGGCGCCGATCACCACGGTGACCACGCCGGTGACGATCGCGATCATGGAGACACCGGTCAGCAACACCATGTTGTAGTTCAGGCCGACGTTGGTGGCGATGTCCTTACCGAGGCCCGCAACGGTGAACCGGTCGGCCAGGAGGAAGATGAGAATGCCGACGGCCAGCACGATGAAGAGCAGCTCATACCGGCCGCGCACCACCCCGGTGAAGGAGCCGGCGAACCAGATGCCCAGCTGCTGGAGCATGTCCGTCTGCAGGGCGAGGTACGTGGAGACGGCTCCGACCACGGCGCCGAGCATGATGCCGATGATGGGCACGATCAGCGAGGACTTCAGCGTCACCCGCTGCAGGAAGAGGAAGAAGACCATCGTGCCGACGAAGGCGAAGAGGATCGAGCCGAGCATGCGGTCGAAGATCGTGGCGCTGGGGACCACCAGCATGGTCACAAGCAGTCCGAGGCCGGCCCATTCGGTGGTGCCCGTGGTGGTCGGCTCCACGAAACGGTTCTGCGTCATCAGCTGCATGACGAGTCCGGACATGGCCATGGCCGCGCCGGCGAGCACCAGGGCGATGGTCCGCGGAACTCGGGTGATGAAGAACATCTCCCAGCCCCCCTCGGCGGTGGCGATGTCATAGACGCCGACGAACAGGGAGACCACGATCAGTCCGAGGGTGAGGGCGACCCCGATGAGCAGCGGGCCCGCGGTGCGCCACGGGCGCCGGCCGATTCCGCTGGCCTCCGGGGGCAGGCCGTCATGGCCCCCCGGGTGGACGGTTTGGTAGTCGGCGCCCAGGGGGGCCGTCTGGGCCTCCGGGTTCCGGTGTTCGTACGGTGCTGTCACTGGTGTCCCTGTCGGGGTCGGCCTGGGGCGGCGTTCCCTCGTCCTGCCGCGGCGATCGGATGACCCCTCGGCGTTTCACGGCTCAGCCCGGATGCGCTGGGCGGGCGGTTGAACCCACCCGTCGCATCCGGGCCGAATGGTGTTGACTCTCTCGCTGACGTGGCCGTTTCGAGCCACACGGAAGGGTCAGGCGCCGAAGGCCTCGGCGAGCTCGGTGAGGAAGCTGGTGTAGTTCTGGATGTCCTCGTGCACGTAGAAGTCCTCCGGCAGGTAGACGATGTTGCCCTCCTGGACGGCGGTGACGTTCTGCAGTGCCTCGGAGCCCTCGATCAGTTCGGCGGCCGGCTGGTAACCGTCGGCCTCGGCGTCGGAGGTGGCAGCGTCGCGGTCCATGACCAGGAGCCAGTCCGGGTTGGCCTCGGCGATGGCCTCCACGGAGATGTCGTCGCCCTGGTGGTTGGTGGAGCCCTCGCGCTCCAGCGCCGGGGTCAGCTCGAGCATGTCGAACACCGGACCGATGGCGCGGCCGGTGGACGGGGCGGCGTAGGAGAGGTCGCCGCCGGTGGCGATGAGTCCGACGACGGTCTGCTCGGCATCGTAGGCACCCTTGGCCTCGTCGATGGCCGCGTCGAAGTCGGCGACCAGGGCCTCGGCCTCGGCCTGCTGGGCGAAGATGTCACCCAGCAGGGTGGTCTGCCGGCGCAGTTCACTCTCCAGCGGCTCGCCCTCCACCACGTTGGTGTCGAGGAAAGCAGCCTCGCCGATCAGCGGCTTGATCGCCTCGGCCTGGTCGGAGAAGCGCTGGCCGTTCAGCACCAGATCCGGCGCGGCCTCCACGAAGCCCTCCAGGTTGGGCTCACGGTGGCTGCCGAGGTCGATGATCGAGTCGTCGGACGGGTAGTCCACGGTGCCCTCGTTCATCAGCGTGAGCGGGGCGGCGGACAGTTCCACGCCCCAGTCCTCGAGGGTGCGGAAGATGCGGTTGTCCGTGGCGATGATCGAATCGGCGGACTCGATGGTCACCTGGTTGCCGGCCATGTCCTCGATCTCCAGCGGGAAGGACTGCGCTTCAGCGCTGGCGCCGGCCGAGCTGGACGCGCTCGAGGAGGCGGTGGCCGAGCCGCCGGTGGTCTCGGCCTCAGAACCGCCTCCGCAGGCGGTCAGGGCAAGAGCGGCAGTGGTCACCAGGGCTGCTAGGCCGAGGCGTCGATTCGTGTTCTGCATGAGAGTGGGACTCCTTGGGAAGTGCAGTGCTGCGAGCGCAGGTGTGGCGGGACATCCTCGCTCCGACCTCCTGCATTTGGTAAGCCTTACCTTAGTCGATTAGGTCACGCACTTCGTCGGTTATTGCGGCTACATGTCGGAAAGTGACGCAGATCTCACTCAGCAGCCGGTCCCGGCGGACCAGTTGCCCACGTCAACGGGCAACGCCCCGGGCGCCTCCGCCTCGCCGGTCAGGACGGCCACCAGGGCCTCGAAGGCCCCGGGAGTGCGGCCATACAGCGCGACCTTCGCGCCGGCGTCGGACACCGAGGACCGGGCCAAACCGAACGGCGCGTCCAGGGCGACGACCACGTCCCCCTGCCCGGACCCGCGGGCGCTGCCGATGAGGGCCACCACGGGGCCGGCGCCCACCGTGAGCCCGGCGGCCCCAGCGGCCTCGGCCAGCCGGGCACGGTCGGTCTCGTTGCCGCCGGTGATCTGCAGGGAGTCATCCACCAGTGGTGCGCCGCAGACGCCGTCCACCACGGTGATGGCCGCCGCGGACAGGTCTCGGGAGACCTGCTCCGACTCGGCCTCTGTCCGGTCTCCGGCCCCGTCTTCCGTCCCGTCTTCTGTTCCGTCTTCTGTTCCGACGCCGGCCTGCTCCCTCTCCTCGTCCGTCGCCTCCTCGAGCTCTTGGGCCAGGTGGTCCCGCCACATCAGCATGGTCACCACCCGCTCGGCGGCCTCGTCCAGGCGCTCGGCCGGGACCCCGCCCGCGTCCACCGCCTCAACCAGGGCGTCCCGGGCGCCCGGCAGATCGGAGGGCATCAGCAACAGGTCGGCACCCGCCGCCAGCGCCCGGACCGGGCCCTCGTTCGCGCCGTAGCGCTCCACGAGGGCGCCCATGTTCAGCGCGTCAGTCACCACCACGCCGTCATACGGGCCGTCGTCCACCGATCGGGTGCCGTCCGCCGCACCACCCGCCGCGCCGTTCGCTGCACCGTCCGAGGCAGGACCGGGTACCGCGAGTCCACGCAGCGCCTCATAGGCGGTAGCGGACACCGAGGACGGCACATCCGGCTCCAGCTCGGGCACGACGACGTGCCCCATCATCACCATCGGGGTGTACTGTCCCCCGCTGACCAGCAGCTCATGGAACGGCCGCCAGTCACGGTCCTCCAGGTCCGCCACTGAGGCGTCCTGCACGGGGGCGGTCACGTGGGAGTCATCCGTGACGGACCCGTGGCCTGGGAAGTGCTTCGGGGCGGGCAGCACACCGGCGTGCAGCAACCCCGCAGTGGCCGCGGCACCAAGGACGGACACGGTCTCCGGATCGGAGGAGAACGAGCGGGCGCCGATGGCCGGATCGTCCGCGCCGATCGTCACGTCCACACTGGGCGCGAAGTCCAGGGTGAAACCCAGCTCCGCCAGCTGGGCGCCCATCAGGGCGTGACCGTCGGTGGCGAGTTGACCTGCGGCGCCACCGTCCGCGCCCACGCCATCGGCACCCGCCATCCCGGTGGCCGCGGCGCCGTAGCTCATCGGCGTGGGCCACTCCACAAGCGGCTCCTTGATCCGCGCCACGAGTCCGCCCTCCTGGTCAACGGAGACCATCCCGGACCAGTCCCGCCCCGCGGACAGGGCCGCCTGCGTCTCCTCCAGGCGGGCCGCCAGGGCCTCCACGTCATGGGTTCCGTCCGCAGCCACCGGGACGGCGTCCCCCATGACGATGACCCCGCCCAGGTTCAGTTCCTCGATCGAGGCCGGATCGGTCCCCGCCGCCCCGAGCTGGCCGACCAGGACCTGCCCGGCCTTCTCGGCGGTGTCCATTCCGGCGACGGCGTCAGCCGCGGCCTCCTCCAGCTCCGGCGAGGGGCCGTTCAAGGCCAGCTCCAGGTCGTTCAGTTCGGGTTCGCCTGTTCCACCGGCACCCCCGGTACCGTCTGTGCCGGAGCCGGGGGCCGGCGTCGGGGCCTCTCCGCTGCCGTCCGGCCCGGAGGGTGTGGTGCAGGAGGTGAGTGCCAGGGCGGCTGCCAGAACAGCGGTCAGGACAGCCGTGGGGGCAGTGGCGGACGGGCGCAGGCGGGAGGAGGTCTTCACCTGACCATCGTAGGGACCGCAGTCGCCGCCTCCGCCACGCCACCCACCCCTCACTTCACCTCCCATGACTCCCCCTCTCCCGTGTGGTGGCTTCTGTGGGGCCGATGGACTCCCATCAGCCCCAAAGGTGCCATCGCACGGAGCATCGGGTCGGGAGTTCTAGGATGAGCCCATGAACCTTCCCTTCGCGCGGTCCGAACAGTCCACCCTGGGCCTCGAGTGGGAGCTGGCACTGGTGGACGCGACCGACGGCACGCTGAAGCCGGTCGCGGACCAGGTGCTGGCCGGCGTCGCGGACCAGGCGGAGCTGCACCTCGGGCAGGAGCACCCGCACGTCAAACCCGAGCTGCTGCTGAACACGGTGGAGCTCGTCACGGATGTGTGCCACTCGGTGGCGGAGGGGATCGGTCAGCTGCGTGACTCCGCCCGGGCCGTTCGTCACGTCACCGATCCCATGGGCGTGGAGCTGTACTGCCAGGGGTCGCACCCGTTCGCGGAGCCGACCCTGGAGCAGGTCACCCCGGCGGACCGCTACGGCAAGATGATCGACCGGACCCAGTGGTGGGGCCGGCAGATGCTGATCTACGGGGTGCACGTACATGTGGGCCTGGACGACGTGCGCAAGGCCATGCCCGTGGTGGACGGGCTCGTGAACTACGTGCCGCACTTCTTGGCGCTGTCCGCCTCGAGCCCCTTCTGGGCGGGCGTGGACACCGGGTATCAGTCCCAGCGGACCCTGATGTTCCAACAGCTGCCCACCGCCGGGCTGCCGTTCCAGTTCCGGGAGTGGTCCGGCTTCGAGCAGTGCGTGGCGGATCTGACCAAGACCGGCGTGATCGATGACGTCACCGAGTGCCGCTGGGACGTACGCGCCGTGCCGCGGCTGGGAACCGTGGAGATGCGGGTGTGTGACGGCGTGGCCACCCTCGAGGAGATGGGTTCGATCGCGGCCCTGACCCAGTGCCTGGTGCAGGATTTCTCCGACACCCTGGAGGCCGGCGGCACCATCCCGACCATGCCGCCGTGGCACGTGCAGGAGAACAAGTGGAGGGCCGCCCGCTACGGCCAGGACGCCATCATCATCCTCGACTCGGCCGGCGAGGAGACGCTCGTCTCCGAGCACCTGCGCGCCGAGCTGACCCGGTTGGCACCGGTGGCCGAGCGCCTCGGCTGCTCGGCCGAGCTGGCCGGGGTGGAGGACATCCTCACCGGCGGCGGCTCGGCGGCGCACCAGCGGCGGGTGGCCGCGGCCGTGGCGTCAGCACCCGGGCACGACGCCGGCGCTCCCCTCCGCGCGGTCGTCCAGGACGCGGTGGCCCGGACCCGGGTGTCGATCGGGGGCTGAGGCGGGGCGGAGAAGCTCCGAGCACCAGCACGGCCGACGGGTCAGGCCGGCAGCGAGATGCTCTCCACCGGCTGGCCGGGGTCTGCGGCGAAGTCCAGGCCGGAAGGGGCCACCCCGTCCGCCACCAGTTGGGCGCCGAGCGCGGCAACCATGGCCCCGTTGTCCGTGCACAGCCGCACGGGCGGCACCGTCAGCCCGATCCCGGCGGCCTCGCACCGCTCGGCCAGCAGGGAGCGCAGCCGGGAGTTGGCGGCCACTCCCCCGCCGAGCAACAGGTGGGTGATGCCGTGCTCCGTACAGGCGCGGACGGCTTTGGCGGTGATCACGTCCGCGACCGCCTCCTGGAAGGACGCGGCGATGTCCGCCGTCGGAATCTGGTCCTCCGGCACCCCGGCGGCCTCGAACTGCTCGACGCACCGGGCCACGGCGGTCTTCAGGCCGGAGAAGGACCAGTTGTGCCGGTGCTTCCCGGGCTCTTCCGCGCTGCCGACGAACTTCGGCGCGCTCAGTCCCCGCGGGAAGCGGAAGGACATCGGATCGCCCTGGTGCGCCAGCCGGTCGATCACGGGCCCGCCCGGGTAGCCGGCGCCCAGGAGCCGGGCCACCTTGTCGTAAGCCTCGCCGGCGGCGTCGTCGATCGTGGAGCCGAGCAGCGTGACGTCCGTGGTGAGGCGGTTGACCTGCAGGATCTCGGTGTGCCCGCCGGAGACCAGCAAGGCCCCGAGGTTCTCGGGCAGCGGCGCGTTGCGGTGGCCCGCGGACTCTTGCCCGCCCGAGCTCCCGTCCCCGAGCACGACGGCGGCCGGCTTGGTTCCGCCCTCGGCCACCCCGTCCAGCAGGCCGACCCCGACGTGGGCCACCAGGTGGTTGATGCCAAAGAGCGGCTTGTCCGCGGCGAGCGCGAGGGCCTTCGCCCCGGCCACCCCGACCATGAGGGCCCCGGCGAGTCCCGGGCCGGAGGTCACGGCGATAGCGTCGATGTCCTCCAGGGTGACGCCCGCGGTGTCCAGGGCCTGCTGCAAGGTGGGGATGAACTCCTCGAGGTGGGCCCGGGCCGCGATCTCGGGGATGACCCCACCGAAGCGGACGTGCTCCTCCATCGAGGAGGCCACCGCGTTGGCCAGCAACTCGGTCCCGCGCACGATGCCGAATCCGGTCTCGTCACAGGAGGTCTCGATGCCGAGGACGAGGGGGGAGGCAGGCATGCCTTCCAGTCTACGACGCGTCTGAACTCGCCCCCGCCGGGCCCACGAGCGCGGTCAGCGCCCCGAACAGGGTCAGACCGTCGACGGGGCGCACTCGCACCATGCTGCCGTCGGCTCCCGGGACGCCGCCGGCACCGTCCCAGAGGTAGTGGCCGAATCCCTCGACGGTCAGCACGCGCAGGCCGTCCTGATTCCGGCGCACCGACCACCAGGACCAGTCCGCGGTCCACCACCGGTAGATGTCCTGCGGGTCCATGGCTTGGCTGATCTCGGCGTTCGAGGGCACCTCCGTGGGCAGCGGAATCGTCGGATCGTGCAGCCGGGCGGAGAACTCCTCGGCCGGTAGGAGACGGGCCGGGACGTCCGCCGGACCTTCGGGGCGGTGCCCGACCAGGCGCAGCATCATGTCCGCGGCGTCGTCCCGCGTGTAACGGCCCAGGCCGACGGTTTCCGGGCCGGCAGTCTCCGGGCCGGCGGCGGAAGACTCGACCAGGGCCTCGGCACCGTGGGTCCACACCCGGCCGATGAGCCTGGGGCGGACGGTGGCGGCATGGTCTCGGCCCGCCTCGATGATCCAGGCCGGCTCGTCGGCACCGAAGCCGGAGACGATACGGTCCCGGTCCTCGCCACGGTGCGCGGAGGCCTGCACCAGGCCATCGGCGGCAGGTGCCGGCAGGCGCCCACGGGCCTCCTCCGCGGCGGCAACGGACCATGCGAGGTCGGCCGTGAGGCCACTCTCAGCCGCCGGGGCCGGGAGGATCCCGGCGACCATGCCGTCCAGCACCGCGGAGAGGTGGTGGGACAGGTACGCGTTGGTCTCGGCGACGACCTCCCACAGGCCCCCCTGACGGTCGTCCAGCATCCATTGACGCCGGATGACGGTGGAGGCGTATCTGGACAGGCTCCACGAGACGTGTACGCCCCGCCACGCCCCCGCCGTCCACGGTTCGATACCGAGCGGCAGCCACCTCGCGGCCACATCGCCGGTCAAGAGGTCCCCCAGGGCCGTGGACCGAACGTGGCGGAGCGACACCTGGGGCATGATCCCCTCGTACCGGGCCCCTTCGGCCAGGAAGAGCGTCTGCTCGGCACCGGCCAGGGGGATCTGCACCCAGCCGTCCGGCACCGGCAACCGCGGGCCGTCCGCGGGCGGCGACGGCAGTGATGCGGCCAGGGCGACCCAGTCCAGATGACCTGCTGCCGTAGCCGGGACGGGGAGGACGGACACGGGATGGCCGTCCACTGAGCCCTCGATCGCCGTCCCCGGCGGCCGACGCGCACCGAGGGCCGTCACTGGTCGGCCCGTTCCAGCTCGTCGTCGGACATCGCATTGATGTCGTCCTGGGTGGCGCTGATCTGGCCCTCATTCACCGTGTCCACGATCCAGCCGACGACCCGCCCCGTGACGTCGTCGACCACTGCGGCGACGATGAAACCCCCGACGCCCCCGGTCGGGGCTCCTGCGGCCGCCGCCACGAACATCATTCCGGATCCCAGGACCACGGTTCCCGCGGTCCTGGCCCCCTCGACCACCACGGCGCGTCCATGACGCTCATCGAGGTCGGTCGAGGACATCAACGGATACAGCATCGCCTGGGAGTTCTTGTAGTCCCCCGCCGTGGCACCGATCGAGAGGACGGAGAGGCCGGCACCGATGATCCCGGAGTTCACCTTCATCCCCAGGATGTTGGCGTTCTCGCCGGTGAACTGCGCGACTCCCCACTCGGTGAAGGCCTCGTTGCCCTTATTCAGGCCGAAGACGAGCGCCTCCACGGTCATGGAGTCCCGGCCGTCCATCCCCGGATACTCAATCTCCTTCCGTCCGAGGATCGGGTCTTCGGCGATGGTCCTCATGACGGTGGCATTGAGCCGCGGGTCCATGGCCGAACCGGCCCGGACCATGGTGCCCTCGGCGGTCATCACCCAGTGGCGTCCCTGGTCATCGGTGAACTGACCGATCTGGAAGGACCCGCGGTCCGCCCAGACCTCAGCAGCGATCTGTTCGATCTCCGCGTCCTCCAGGCCCAGGCTCTCGAACGCCGCCGACTCCCGCATCAGGGACTTGACGTCCTCCTGTGACTCCACCGTGGTGGTGGCCTCGTTGCGGGTCTCGAACCGGATCTCGGACAGGTCCTCCATGTCCACGTCTTCGAGGCTCCGCGCGAGGTCGTCCCGGTAGCCGTTGAAGTCGAAGACGATCTGCTCGACCTCGAACTTCCGGGCGGTCCTGGCTTCCTTCAGCCGGTTCATCTCTTCGAGAACGGCCATCTTCTCGTCGTCCTCGGTCCCCATCGCGAGCCAGAGGCCATGCGCGGTGCCGTACTGGTTCCGGCACCATTGGCCGATGTATGGCTCGTACGCAGCACACTCGCTGACGTGGCCCGGGGCCCACTCGGTGTAGGAGTTGCGCCGGCCGACGATGTCCGACGACAGGGAGGCGTCGTACATGGCGTAGGCGTCGAAGAGGGCCTCGCCGGCCAGCTTGAGGGCGGAGATGCGCTCCAATCGGTCATTGAAGGCGGCGTACACGGTCTCCTGCTCCGGTCCCTCATAGCAGTGCCGCAACTGAGACCACGTGTCCACCGCGGACATCAAGCGGTCGAACGTCTTGCGCATGTTCTCGTTGATGCGGGAGGCTATCTCCATCGCGGTGGCGGTATTCGGCAAGACCGGCATGGCCGGGGCACTGCCGGAGTACATCTGCGTTGACGTGCCATCGCCGCGGAAATCGACGTTGCTGACAGAGTTCACGGTGGCCATAGGGAACGTCCCTTCAGGAGGCGTGGTTGACGAGGGACGTGCTGAAGTGGTTGTTCGGAGTGGTGCTCAGCGGGATCGCGTGGGGGTTGTCCTCCCACATCTGCCTGGTGTCATAGGCGGGCGGCGGATCCCCCGCCCCCGTCGTCGTCAACTCGTAGGGGAACTCATGGTGGCCCATGCCGGCGTTGTGATCCATCTCGGCGTCTCCGGAGACGAAGTAGTTCAAGACATCCTGCATCGCCAGATACACCTGACCGAGTTCACCGGCGAGGCTTTCGAAAAACGGGTCCACCTCGTCATAGAACGCTGTCAACGCCTCATCGAGGCCGGCCTGGCTGGCCGTCTGGTCTACGCGTTCTGTCCTGCCGCAAACGTACTCCCGGAGTTCTTTGATGTCGTCATCGACGTACTTGTAGTCGGTGCGCAGGGCGAAGAGTTCCTCTGAGACGAGGTTGAGCACACGTTGGCACTCATCGGTGACGATGTTGTACGAGACCATGCCGATCCATCCTTGGGTCTGGGTGCAGGGTCCGGTGTCCGATGCCCCGCTCTCCACTGGTTGAGATTCAGGCTATCGAGCCCCCGGTACGGGGTCGATGGGGACCTCTCCCCATGCACGCCGCATCTCAGTGGCGCGGGACCGGGTACCAGGCCAGATCGTCGGTGAGGCGACCGGAGGAGTCCGCGGCCGGCGTCGGGAAGACCATCTCGGGGGACGCGGACCAGGTGCCGCCGGGTGTGAGCACGCGCCAGTCGCCGTCCGCCTCGGCCGGGGCCAGCACGGAGCCGACGCTGGCGAGGATCTGGGTGTCACCGGCGTGGAGCACCTCGGCGATCAGGCCGCTGACGCGCACGGCGCCGGCGCCGGCGACGACCGCGTTCTCGAGCACGCCGGTCACGTCCACGGTCACGCCGGCGGGGACCTGCACCAGACCGGAGACAGAGCCGGTGAGGGTGGTCGACTCGGCCGGGGTGCCATCCAGGACGGTCACGCCCCCCAAGGGGCTCTCGGCAGAATTCCACATGCTGTCCACGCTAGGCAGCATGACCTCACCCGGCGATGGGCAGGCCTACCCCTTGACGGTTTCCAGAACTGCTGGTACTTGCTGATATGTAACGTGGTCGATGAGTCACCCGGGGCCGGCTGTGTCCCCGTCCTCGGCGGTCGACCCATCTGCCACACCATCGAAACCGTCCGCGCGACCGTCCCGGACGGCGCGGCCAGAGCGGTTCACGGCCCAGGAGGCATAGTCGTTCAGCGCGACGATCTCGCGGTGCCAGGCTCGCCCATCCTCCCGTTCATACAGCCACGCCGGCGCCCCGAGTTCGAGAACGGAGGCCGCCATCTGCGCCTGGGCCACGGTCTCGGCAAGCGAATACAGCTCGTGGACGCGGCGCCGGTAGCGTTGGGTCCGGCGGGACAGGGCGAGTTCGCCGGCACTGGACTCTCGGGCGGACCGGTCGGAGAGGGCCTCGGCCAGCTCCAGCAGGATCTCGTCCACGGCGTCCACCACGGAATGCGGGCCGCGGTGGTCCGCACGGTACTGACCGGCAATGTCCTGCCACGTCTCCGTGGTGCCGTCCGGGAGGTCATCGCGGGCGGGAAGGTCGTGCACCGTGGGCTCCTGGGGATACTCGGTCCGAGTGCGGTTCATACCCTCTGACATGCGCAGAAAACCGGGCCCGGGCGTCGGTTGTGCCCCGTCACCGGTGCGGGTGCTCGGCGAACTCGGCGAACTCAGACGGGGTGTACAGACGGTACCCCAGGTCCCGCACGGTTCCCGGGGTGCCCGTCACGGTGCGCGGCACCGCCACCACCGACGCCGGCTCGGTCACCTTCGCCACCTGCCGCACCCAGACCTGGGTATCGGCATGCTTGCGCGAGGAGTCGATCGCCAGCACCAGGTGCATCGGCGCGTACCGGAGCAGTCCCTCGGCCAGATGCGCCGCGTCGGAGCCGTCGCCGAGCCCGTAGCAGACCACGGGTGCCCCGGCCCGTCCTCCATTGAGGACGCCGGCCGCCGACCACGTGTGGTGGCCGGTCCGCTCGGCCGCCTCCACGGCGTCGTCGAGCAGGCCCGCGAACACGAGCCGGAAGCGGCGCGGCGTGGAGGAGCTGCCGGGCGGATCGGCGTGCGGGAGGCCGTGCAGGGTGTCCGGGAGGTCCGGCGGCGCGGCCGCGTGGTCCAGCATCTCGTGCAAGTGCGGGTCTTCGGTGGAGAACACCGGGACGACGGCGGCAGGACGGTGTCCGGATCCGGCGCCCGCCCCGATGCTCGTGGGGGTGCTCGGATCAGTACTCGGATCAGTGCTCGCTCCGGTGCTCGCTCCGGTGTCGGGTTCGGTGCTCGGGTTGGCTCCGGCAGCGACGCCGTCCATGAGCAGGCCGTAGGCCGTGTTCAGTCCGGGACCGCCCTGCAGGGCCGTCGTCGGGATCCGTCCGGGGCCCCAGCCGGGGATCTCCTGGACGGTGTCCGGATTGACTGCACCCACGGAGCCGCTGCGCGTGCGCTCGAGACCGGGCTGGCCGGCGTCGGGACCTCTCGGAGGAGCACTCCGAGCATCACTCACCCGGTCGCCCGCCGAGACGCCCCGGGGACCGGCCCCCAGTGCGGCGAGGCGCCCGGAGATCGAACCGGGGGCCGCACCGTCGCCGCCGATACTCGGCCGGGCGGCGCTGCCTCCCGGCATCTGGCCGGCATCCTGCGGGGCCTCCGGGCCGCCGTCGTGCCCGACGTTGCGGCCGACCCGCGTGCGCCCGTCCTTCGGGGAGGACGACCCACGGGACCGTGTCCGGTGCTGGCCGGGTTCCTGCGGCGGGTGGGCGTCCGCGCGGTAGCTGACACGGTCCTCGGCGCCGCCCTCCTCGCGGATGCTGAAGATGGAGTAGGTGGTGCCGGGCCTGAAGTGCAGTTCGGCCTCGTGCTCGAGCTCCTCGAGGGTGTCGGCGAAGACGGACTTACGCCAGCGCACGCTCGCCACCCACTGTCGCGGCCGTCCTCACCTGGAGGCTGGGCTGGGAGGAGGCCTCGGTGTAGGACAGCACGGCCACCTCCACGGACCAGGAGTCGAGCTTGCGGGCCAGGTCGGCGCGGAGGGACTCTCCGCACACGAGCACGGGCTGCTCACCCTCGGCCACACGGGCGGCCACGGCGGTGCGCACACCGTCCGCGAGCCGGTTGAAGACCTCGAGGGAACCGGTGATGGACGAGCCGTCCGGGCCGGTGCGCAGGCCCTCGAGCAGCCCTTGCTCGAACACCGGGTCGAGGGTGATCGCCGTCAGCACGCCGTCCACGCTGGCGCGTTCGGCGATGACCGGGGCGAGGGCAAGGCGGCAGCCCTCGACCAGATGCTCGATCAGTTTGGAGGTGCCGGCACGCTGGGCGATCGTCTCGAGGATGCGGGGCAGGTCATTGATGGGCACGCCTTCGGCGAGCAGGCCCTGCAGCACCTGGTGGACGGTCGAGGCGGGCACCAGCCCGGGCACCACGTCCTCCACGGTCTCCGGCGAGTCCGCGGCGACGGCATCCAGCATGGTCTGGACGTCCGCGCGGGACAGCAGCCGGGCGGCGTGGCGCTCCAGCACCGAGGCCAGTTGTGTGGTGACCACGGTGGTGCGGTCGAACACGGCGGAACCGGCCATCTCGGCGATGGTGCGCATCTCCTCGGGGATCCACTTGCCGTCCAGGCCGAAGACCGCCTCGCGGGTCGGCGCGCCGGGCAGGGCGACCAGGTCGCCGCCGAGGGCGAGCAGCCGGCGGGCGGGGGCCTGCCCCTCGGCGGCGGTGGTGCCGGCGATGAGGATGCGGTAGGCGCCCGCGGGCAGCTCCACGTTGTCCCGGGTGCGGACCTGCGGGATGACGACCCCCAGGGACAGGGCCATCTGTTCGCGCACGCCGCGGATGCGGGCCACCAGGTCATCCGGCGATCCGTTGGCCAGGTCCACGATGTCCGTGGCGAGGTGCACCTCCACCGGGGAGGTCCGCATGCGTTGGATCAGGTCCTGTCCCGGGTCTTTGACCGGTTGACGGGCGGCGTCCTCGGCGGCCTTGGTGCCCTCGGCTTCCTCCGCCTCCTTGGCACGCGCCTTGCCGGCAGCACGGCCCGTCAGGACGAGCGCTACCCCGAGAAGCAGGAACGTGAACAGTGGCATCCCGGGAATCAGGCCCATGGCGATCGCGGCCACGCCGGCCACCACGAGCGGCGTGGAGAACTGGGAGAGCTGTTTGGTGGTGGCGGTGCCCAGGTCCTCGTCAGCCGTGGAACGGGTGACGATCATGCCGGTGGCGGTGGCCATCAGCACGGACGGGATGATGGTGATCAGGCCGTCGCCGATGGACAGCAGCGCGTAGGTCTCCAGCGCCTCCACGGCACCCATGCCGTGCATCATCATGCCGACCACCACGCCGCCGACGAGGTTGATGACCAGGATGATGATGCCCGCGATGGCATCGCCCTTGACGAACTTCGAGGCACCGTCCATGGCGCCATAGAAGTCTGCCTCGGCGGTGATTTCGCCCCGGCGCGTGCGGGCCTGGTCCTCGGTGATGAGGCCGGCTGCGAGGTCCGCGTCGATGGCCATCTGTTTGCCGGGCATGGCGTCCAGGGTGAAGCGGGCTCCGACCTCGGAGACGCGTTCGGCGCCCTTGGTGATCACCACGAACTGGATGATCACGAGGATCAGGAACACCACGAATCCGATGACCATGTTGCCGCCCACGGCCACCTGTCCGAAGGCATCGATCACCTGCCCGGCGTGGGCCTCCCCCAGCACCAGCCGGGTGGAGGCCACGTTGATGCCCAGCCGCAGCATGGTGGCGGCCAGCAGCAGTGAGGGGAAGATCGAGAAGTCCAGGGGCTTCCTGACGAACATCGTGTTCAGCAGGATCACCAGCGACAGTGAGATGGAGACGACGATCAGGACGTCCAGCATGGGTGCCGGAACCGGGACGATCAGCAGCAGCACGATCAACACGAAGCCGATGGGCATGGCCAGCGGCTTGAGCTTCGCCAGTGTCACGGAGGCTGCCTTCCTTCGGTGCGGGGGTGTCTGCATGCGTAGATGCGGTGGTGCGGGCGTGCGCGCACGCGTGCATGCCTGCAGTGGTGCGGGTCCAGAGATTCCCTCGCGAGCCCCTATGCCCGGTGCCGGACCACGGGCGTCCGGTTTCACGCGGTCGGTGACGTGCCGGCGTCGCGCCCCGGCCGTCAGCGGGGCGGATCACCGGGCCCGCAGTGCTCGAGACGGAAAATCACGGTGCCGACGTGCCGATAACCCGAGCAGAAGCCAGCGGCTCCGCGGACACGACGGCCCCCGCCAGCAGGCAGTAGGCAAGGAGGACATCCATGGCGACGACGGTTCGGTGGCTGGTGCCGTCCCTGATGGCGCTGGGTGTGGTGCTGTTCCCCGGGTTCGCCTCACCGCCGGTGGCCGCGGATCACGCGGTCGAGACGGGCCGGAGCGCGGTCTCGAACGTGGTGGAGGACTCTACGGTCACCGTCCGGGTCCGGCAGCTGATGGCCCCGTGGTGCACCGACGTGCCGACCAGCGTCTACGAGGGTTCCGGCGGCCAGGCGGGCTACACCGAGGACCGGCATCCGCTGTTTGGCCGCAGTGGGGACCCGAGCGTGTACATCACGATCGGGCTGCAGTGGCCCACGGACCATGCCGGCACCCGGGCGGTGGCCCTGCACGAGTGCGCGCACATCCTTCAGTACCGTGCCTACGACTACGATGCCGCGGCCCTCGAGTCGGACATGGCCCGGCTGTATCCGGACGGCACGTCCTCCGGCACCGAGCACATGGCGGATTGCCTGGCCGACCTGATGGGGGCCGTGCGCTCCGGCAGCGTGGACGGCAGGGACTACAGCGTCGGCTACGGCGGCGAGTGCACCCCGGACCAGTACGCCGCCGCCGAACGGCTCATCGACGGCCACCGTCCCTGACCACCCAGACCACCCCGTGCATCTGAGTCGCACGAATTGGCCCCGGAGCGCGGAGGCAGGGCCAATTCGTGCTACTCAGTTGTGGCGCTGACGGACTCAAGTCCCGGGTCGGGGTCTGGAAAACGCCGCGCCCGGCCCCTCACGGCACGCCCCGCCCCTCACTGCACAAGCGACCGCGGTCGCGGAATTGTCCACGGTGGGGCCGGTGCCGACCCCTGCGGTCGATCACGGTGTCAGTCAATGGGGACATGAGTCCCTCCGATGCGCAATATGACCCCGAGATCTTCACCCTGGACGAAGGCCGCAGGCTCGGGCTATCGCGCCACCGTCTCTACCGCTCCGGATTGGAGATTCCGTTTCACCGGCTGCGCATCCCTCCCCCGCCCCTGGAACGGGCCGCGTCCCCCGTCAGCAATTCAGAACTGGCGCGGACACTCTCCCGGCAGGACCGGTCCCTCGTGATCAGTCACCAGACCGCCGCCGAGACCTGGGGGATGTGGTTGCCGTCGAGGATGCAGGCCACGCAGATCCACCTGTCCCGCGTCCGGTGCCGGGCCGGGATCCCTCGGTACCAGGGAGCCGTGGGCCATTTCATCCGCCCCGGTGTCCGAGACGTGAGGGTTGTCGACGGCTATAGCATCACCTCGCCGGAATGGACCTGGGTCGATCTGGCCTCCCAGCGGCTGACCGTCAACGAACTGGTCGCGGCCGGCGACGCCCTCCTGCAGCGCAAGGACGGATTCCCCCGGCCCGGGAAGTTCATCGGTACCCATCCCCTCGCCACCAAGGACTCCATCCTCGATGTCTTGAGCCGACGCAAGGGTTCACCGGGCATCAAGAAGCTGCGCCTGGCTGTGGACCTGCTCCGTGCACGAGTCGACTCCGAGCCGGAGTCACGGCTCCGGTTGAAGATGGTTGCGGACGGCTGCGATGAGCCGACAGTCAACCCCCGGATCCGTTTCGCCGACGGCTGGGAGTGCGATATCGATTTGGCCCTGCTGACGTGGCGGATCAGTCTTCAGTACGAGGGCAAGCACCACTTCACGCTCGAGAAGCAGTACAGATCGGACCTGAATCGGGATGAGCAGATCCGGGCGCGTGGCTGGGAACCCATCCGCGTCGACTCCGAGGTCTTCACCCGTCAGGGGTGGCACGCCTTCCGCTTCCGGCTGACCACAGCCCTCGAGCGCCAGCAGCGGCAGACCTCGTGGATGCCCTTCACCGCCGGGACCTAACCTCCACCACCAGCGTCCTTCCAGCAGGATCGCTCCAACCAGGTCGCACGAATTGGCGCCAGAGCGCGGCGGCAGGGCCAATTCGTGCTACTCAGTTGAACTCCGGGAGATGGAGGTGCCCCAGATCGTGGATGCGGCCACGTCGCCGGCGCATCAGCTTGGCATCCAGCTTCAGGGTGAAGGCGATGACCACGGCTACTGCTCCGTACAGCTCGGAGGGCACGGGCGCGCCGACCCGGCAATGATCGTGCATCATCCAGGCCAGCTCGATGTTCTTGACCAAGGGGACCTCGGCGTCTGCCGCCCGTTTACGGATGCGCGCGGCCATCTCGCCCTTTCCGGCGGCCACCACCACGGGAGCCGCATCGCCGTCCTTGTACCGCAGTGCCACGGCCACGTGCACGGGGTTGACCACCACGGCATCGGCACTGGAGACATCCGAGATCATGCGGTTACGGGACATGGACAGCTGCCGCGAGCGCCGCTGCGACCTCACCAGCGGGTCACCCTCGGAACTCTTGTGCTCACGCTTGGCCTCGTCCTTCGTGACCTTCGTCTGCTTGCGGTTCCGCTTGGCGACAACGAACACGTCAGCAGCGGCCATGACCAGGCCGGCCAGCACGGAGAACCACAGCAATTGCAGCGCGGCAGTGGACACCACCGATGTCACGGCCTCCAACGGCAGCAGCCCGGCCCCCATCAGTCCAGTGGCCACGGCCTGGATCACCCAGTACATGAGCAGGCCCACGGCCGCCGACTTCGCCAGGGCCTTCGCCGCGTTCCACCACGCCTGTGGACCGAGAATCTTCTTGGCGGCGGACACCGGGTTGAAGTGGTCGAACTTCGGGGCCAGGGACCGGAACGTCACCGGCCCCTGCAGGAACGGTGTAGCCACCGCGGCCAGCATCGCCACGGCCATGAGGGGCAGGACCGAGGCCCCGAGCGCCCCGCCGGCCTGCGCCAGCACTTGGAGTGCCACTTGCGGGTCGCCCGATTCGGCGGCCCGCATGATCTGGAACAACGAATCCGTGGCGGCGCCCTGTGCGGCGATGATCGTCATGGGGACCATCACCGCCACGGCGGCCACCACCACCCACGCGGAGACGTCCGTGGAACGCCCGAGCTTGCCCTTCTTGCGCACCTCACGCATCTGCCGCTCGGACGCCTCTTCAGTGCGCTCACCGGTGTCGGAACTCACGAGACCCTCACCGCAGCACCTGCTGGATCAGCTCCACGGCGGAGTCGGTCAACTGGTCCAGCGCCATCGGCAGCGCCGCGAACACCATGCCGCCGAAGGCCAGCGTCACCAGGATCTTCAGCGGGAACCCCAGGGAGAAGGCGTTCAGCGTGGGCGCCACCCGGGTCAGCAACCCGAGCCCGACGTCGGCCAGGAACAGTACCGCGATCAGCGGCGCTGCGATCTGGGCGGCGGCGGCGAACATCCCGGTGAAGGCGGCGGCGACAGCGGCGGACGCCGAAGACATGTCCGGCAGCTCCCCCAGGGCGATCGCGTCGAAGGAGGTGCCGAGACCGAGGAACAGCGGAATGTGGGCGCCCGAGGCCAGCATCATGGCGATCATCCCATTCTGGAACAGCCGGGTGAACTGGGCGCCGTTGACCATTGACCCCGGGTCGTAGACGGTGGCCATCTGAAACCCGGAGGCCAGGTCGATGAGGGAGCCGGCAGAGGCCACCGCGGCGAACGCCACCATCACGAGCACGCCGAGCACCGCCCCCGTGGCCGCCTCCGCGGTACCGGCGGCCAACAGCGCCCCGGTGTCCAGGCCGCCGTCGGGAACGTCCACCCGGCCGGCGAAGGGCAGGGCGACTCCCAGGGCCACGAGGCCTTTGATGCGCCAGGGGAAGGAGGAGTTGGAGAAGGGCGGGGCGATGGCGATGAACAGCGTGGTCCGCAGCAGCACCAACAGATACGCCTGCAGCCACGCCGGGTCGAGGGTGACATCCATGAGGGGCCGGCGCTAACCGTTGATCAGATTCGGTATCTGATCGAAGGCCCACTGTGTGAACGTGACCATCTCCTGGATCATCCAGTATCCGGACAGCGCCAGGACCACAGCAACGGCGATGGCCTTGGGCACAAAGGACAGGGTGATCTCCTGCACCTGGGTGGCGGACTGCAGCAGGCCGATGAGCAGGCCCACCGCGAGCGCGGTGATCAGCAGGGGGGCCGCCAGCTTGGCGGCCATCAGCAAGGCCTGCACCCCGAGGTCGACGACGGCGTTCTGGTCCATCTCAGCCTCCCGCCCCGTTGTACGTGCCCACGAGGGAACTGATGATCAGTCCCCAACCGTCCACGAGGACGAACAGCAGGATCTTGAACGGCAGGGACACCATGACCGGCGGGAGCATCATCATGCCCATGGACATCAGTGCCGAGGACACCACGAGGTCGATGATGAGGAACGGCACGAAGATCACGAAGCCGATGATGAACGCGGCGCGCAGCTCGGAGACGACGAACGCGGGCACCAGGGTGGCGAGCGGCGTGTCGGCGGGGGTGGCGGGGTTCTCCAGGTCGGCCGAGCGGGTCATCAGGGCGATGTCCTCCTCGCGGGTGAGCGGCAGCATCCACTCGCGCAGCGGCACCTGAGCCCGATCGACGGCCTCGGTGAACACGATCTGGCCGTCCGCGTAGGGGGTGATGGCCACGTCGATGACCTCGGAGATCACCGGCTGCATGATGAAGATGGTCAGGATCAGGGCGATCCCGGCGAGCACCTGGGTGGGCGGGGTGGTGTTCAGCCCGAGCGCGTTGCGGGTCATGGCCAGCACCACGAAGACCTTGGTGAACGAGGTGCACATCAGCACCAGGGACGGGGCCACCATGAGCACGCCGATGCCTAACAGGGTCAGCACCGAGGAGGAGGGTTCGCCGTCGGGTCCGTTGATCTCGATGTTCAAGCCCTGGCCGGCGGCACCGTCCGTGCCGTCGGCCCCGTCCGGCGCCGGGTCCAGCGTGTCGGCGGCGGCGGGCGCCGCGGAGAGCACCGTCAGGAGCCAGAGCCCGATGACGGCCAGCAGCACACCGGTCAGCACCGGGAGCGCTCGGGGCGCCCTGGAGACGGAGTGGTTCACGGCCGGGTGCCCTCGGAGGACGAGGACTTGCGGCCCAGTCCGGACCACTGGGTGCCGGCGGTCAGCGCGGAGAGCGTGGCGGCGAACCCACCGGCGCCGGCCGCGTCGCGGTGCGCCGCTGGATCGCGGCGTGCGAAAGCGTCGCGGCGCGCGATGACGCCGCTCGCCACGGACGGGGCCTCCGGCCCGGGAGCGTCCCACGTCTCGACGGTGTGCGCGCCGCCGTCGGTGAGGGCCACGAGGTGGCGGTGCCCGTTGGTTTCCACGACGACCAGATTCTGCGTCCGGGACACCGACTGGCGCGAGAT
>NZ_BAAALH010000002.1:1599455-1647904 GCF_039528175.1 Citricoccus alkalitolerans | reverse complement strand
CGCCCACCGCACCATCACGCCTCGACCGGCGGCATGGCCGACCAGGCCCGCCAGCTCCGGGTCACGGTCTGCCACCCGGGCGGAGAGGTAGAGCGCCAGGGCGACGATGCCCAGGGACAGGACCACCTGCAGGATCTGGCCGAAACCCATGTCAGCCCAGGACCTCGGCGTTCTCGTCCCGGATGGAGGTGATCTTCACGGCGAAGTCCAGGTCCTGGACCACGACCTCCCCGGAGGCCAGCAGACGGCCGTTGACCAGCACATCCGCCGGGGCGCCGGCCGCACGGTCCAGTTCGAGGACCTGACCGGGCTTGATGCGCAGCAGCTCGGCCACCGTCAGGGTGGTGCGGCCGATGACCACGGACAGCTCCATGTCCACGCCGCGGATGCGGTGGACGTTGCGCAGGAAGTCCTCGTCCACCGTGGTGTTCCGTGAGGGACGCTCGTAGGTGGCGCCCTCGCGGACGGCCAGCACCAGGGCGTCGACGCCGTCCACGGTCACCACGAACAGCTGCGGAGCGGACTCGCCCAGCGAGGCGGCGAAGGGATTGCTGCCGGCCATGGCGGGCTCCACGGAGGAAGGGCCCACGGCGCCGGCGGTGGACAGGCCGGAGTCCACGGCGGGCTTGAGGGCTGAGCCGGGGTCGTCGGCCACGAGGTCGGGCAGCTGGGCGGCGGCGGTCAGGCCGATGACCATGGAGCCGGGCCAGCCGACGGAGCGGAAGACCAGCGGCTGGCCGGTGGCGGGCAGCTGTTCCGCCGCGGTGGCGTTGCGGGTCTCGATCTGTCCGGCCAGCGGCAGGGCGGCGGCGGTGGCGGACACGATCTTGGTGACGGTGTCCATGCGGGGCAGCGCGGCGTTCGCTTCGGTCACTGGTCCAACTCCGTTTCAACGATCTTCATGTACTTGCGGGATCCGTCCACCACGTCCACGGCGGTGGCCAGGTGCTGGCCGTCCACGGTGAGGTTGAAGGGACGGTTCGAGGTGTGGGTCAGGGGCAGGATGTCCCCCACGGCCAGTTTCAGCAGATCCATGGAGTTGATCGTGAGGGCGTTGGTCTCCAGGCGCATCTCCACGGGGGTGGCGGTGAGCTGTTCCATGGCCAGGCGCGGCGCGTCTTGGTCCGTGTCCACGGGATTGGAGGAGCCCAGCCGGGGCAGGATGACGTCCGCGGGCAGGGTCAGGGTGAAGCTCTCCGGGGCCCCGGACCCGGTCGTCACCACGAAGGCGGCCACGATCATCAGATCGGTGGGTGCTGCCGCCTGGGCGAAACCGGGGTTGTAGTGCACGCCCAGTTCCAGCACGGGCGCCGCGTCCAGCACGCCGGTGAAGGAGTACGCCAGATCCTCCATGACCCCAGACATGGTGCGGCGGAGGACGCCGATCTCGGTGCCGGTGAGATCGCGGTGGGCGGGCAGGGACTCGCCGTCGGAGCCGAGCATGCGGGACACCCAGTCGGCGGCCGTCTCGATCGGCATCTGGACGATGCCCCGGGTCTCCGTGCCGGCGAAGTGCAGCAGCATCATGCAGGTCGTCGCGGGCAGGGAGGCGGTGTAGGTGTCATAGGTGGCCAGCACCGTGAGCACGGGGGTCACCGCGGTCTTGGTGCGCAGTCGAGTGGTCATCTGCGAGGACCACTGGCGCGCGAAGGTGTCACAGGCCACGTCCAGGATGCGCGAATGCTCGCGCGCCAGCGTGGTGGGACGCTGGAAATCGTAGGGAAGGTAGTGCGCGGACGCCGCCATCTCCCCGGCGGCGACGGACTGGCCGGTCAGCGGGTCGATGATGTCGTCCGCGCTGAGGTCCTCTAGGCCCATCGGTGCCTCCTCTTCGGCGGGTTGCGGCGTGTTCTCGCAGTTCCCTATGCCGAGGTCTGGAGGCCGGCCGTCACGTTTCGTCGCTGTCCGGATCTCCCGGCGTCGCCGCACCGGAGGCACCGGAGGTCCCGGCTCCCGCGTCTGCACCGGCGTCATCTTGGGTTTCCACCACGATGTCCACGCGACGATTCCGGTCCAGCATGTCCCTCTGCCCCTCGATCGGTCGGGTGGAGCCGAAACCGGTGGCCGAGGCCTTCTCCCCCGAGAACCCCTGGGCGTCCACCATGTGCCGCACGACCTGCACCGCGCGGTCGGCTGAGAGCTCCCAGTTGGTCTCATAGTTCAACGGCTGGCGGTAGTCGGCATGACCCTCCACGACCACGCTCCCTCCCTCAGCCTCGATCACCGGGGTGATCCCGGCCAGCAGATCGGTGGCGGAATCGGACAGGCTGGCGTCATCCGGGGTGAACATGGTCTCTCCGGAGAGGATGCGGATCACCAGGGCGCCGTTCGCATGGGTGAACTCCACGGCCGAATCCTGGCCGGCGCGGGTTAGGTTGGCCTGCACGCCGGCCTGGATGTCCTCAAGCTTCTCAGCAGCCGTCTGCGGGGGCTGTGGTTTGGCCATCTCGCCGGAGGACTCCACGGCGTCCACGGCCTCGGGGCCGGGCTCCATCGCATCGATCCCGGAGTTGAGGTCGTTCAGCTCGGTCTCCTCCTGACCGAAGCCCTGGGCGAGGGAGTTCTTGAGCTGTTCGTACTTGCCCGCGTCGATCGAGGACATGGAGAACAGCACCACGAAGGTCAGGAACAGCACGGTCATCATGTCCAGGTAGGACACGGCCCAGCGTTCGTCCATCTCGGGGGCGTGTGGCGCCCCCTTCCCTTTGCGTCGGCGGGACATCTACGCGGCCTTCGACTTCCCGGACTTGCCAGACTTTCCCTTGCCGGTGGTCGAGCCGGTGCCAAGGCGCGTGGAGCTGGGACCGGCGCCGCCGCCGTCGTGATCCGCGGCGTCCTTGGCCTTGCCCTTGCCGCCCTGAGCGAGCCGATAGTCCGGAACCAAAGCGTGCAGACGGTCGCTGAGGGCGGTGGAGTTCAGACCGGACTGGATGGCCAGCGCGCCCTCCACCACGAGTTCCAGGTTGGACTGCTCGAGCTCGCACAGCCGCCGGATGCGGGTGGCGATCGGGTGCCAGAAGAAGTTGGCGGTGAGCAGGCCCCACAGGGTGGCCACGAAGGCCGCGGCGATCATGTGACCGATGTTCTCCGGCTCCGCCAGGTTCTCCATGACGTGGATCAGCGAGGCCACGGTTCCCACGATGCCGATGGTCGGGGCATAGCCGCCCATCTGGGAGAACCAGTTGGACACGGACATGACCTCGTCGCGCCGGGTGTTCTTCTGAGCCTCGAGCAGGTCACCGAGGGCATCGGAGTCCAGTCCGTCCGCCAGCCCGGTGATGGCCGAGCGGATGAGCGGGTCCCCTGTCTTCTCCGCCTCGGCCTCGAGCTCCAGCAGGGAGCCGCCGCGGGCCTTGGCGGAGAGGGATGAGATCTCCTCGATCACCTCCCGCGGCGGGCGGACCCGCCCCTTGAAGGCCCAGCCGAAGACCTTGCCGACGTTTTTCAGGTCTCCCAGTGTGGTTCCCATCAGCGAGACGGCGATGGTGCCGCCGAACACGATGATCATGGGCGCCACGATGAACAGGGAGGAGATGGAACCGCCCTCCATGATCACCATGACGAAGAGGGAGGCGAAGGCGGCGATGATGCCGATGATCATCAAGGGGTCCACGGCTCAGTGCTCCTTGTCGGGGACGGGCGTGAGGTAATCGGGGTGGTCCGGATGATGCCAGGGGTGCTCGGGTCGGCCTGGCTGCTCGCCGGATTCTGCGGGCGGGTGGGAGGCCTGCCGCAGCAGGTCCACCCGGTGGTCGTGGAGGATCTCCTGGACGGTGTCGATGTCCTCCCGGGCGGTGTGGGACCGGCCGGTGATCATGGTGACCACGCAGTTCGCGCCGTTGGCGCGGATCTCCTCCACGAGGTCGGGATTGAGCCCGAAGCGTTCGCCGCGCAGGGTGGTCAAGAGGATCATGGCTGGTCCTTTCGGTGGCTGCCGGCGGCGTGGCCGCTAGCGCTTCAGGTTGGTCAGCTCGGACAGGACCTCGTCCGAGGTGGTCACGATGCGGGCGGAGGCCTGGAAGCCGCGCTGGGCCATGATCAGGTTCGTGAACTCCTTGGCGAGGTCCGTGTTGGAGCCCTCCAGGGTGCCGGCGGCCAGGGCGCCGAAGCCGTCGTCGCCGGGGACTCCGAGGGCGGGTTCGCCGGAGTTGGCGGTGGCGCGGAAGGCGGAGGACCCGGCCTTCTCCAGACCGGCGGGGTTGGCGAAGGAAGCGATGGCGACCTGGCCCACGGCGCGCAGGTCACCATTGGAGAAGGTGCCGTTGATGGTGCCGTCCTGGGCGATGGAGAAGCCCACGATGGTGCCGGCGGAAGCGCCATCCTGGCCAGTGAAGGCCGAGGTGTCCATGCCGGCGTACCCGGTCAGCGCGGACAGGTCCACGGTGATCCCGCCGACGTTCAGGGAGCTGGTGCCGGTCTGCTGGCCCTGGGCGTTGAAGGCCACGGTGCCGGTGCCGGTGGCTCCGTTGGCGTCCTGGCCGGAGACACCCCAGCCACCGGCGGTGCGGGTGAAGGTCAGGGTCAGCGAACGCGGGTTGCCGGCGCCGTCGCGCACGGTCACCTCACGCACGCGGGTGTCACCGGCCGCGGCCTCGTTGGGCAGGTTGCCACCCATCTCCGCGGACGTGGTGGCACGGGCCGGCGACGTGGCCAGGGCATCGATGCTCAGCGGCACGGCGGCGCCACCGGGCTGAACGGTGCCGTCGGGGCCGGCGACCCAGCCGTTGAGCTGCGCGCCGTCCGGGGTCACCAGGTTGCCCGCAGCGTCCAGATTGAAGGAGCCGGCGCGGGTGTAGAGCTGCTCACCGCCCTTGGAAACCACGAAGTAGCCCTCGCCGCCGATCATCAGGTCCGTGGCCTTGCCGGTGGACATCATGGAGCCGACACCGTGGTCGGTGGTGATGGCGGCCGTGCGCACACCGAGTCCTACCTGGGCGGGGTTGGTGCCACCGAGTCCGGTGCCCGGGGCGCCGGCGTTCTGAGCCATCTGGGACAGGGTGTCCTGGAAGGTGACGGTGGCGGCCTTGTAGCCGGTGGTGTTGACGTTGGCGATGTTGTTGGCGGTGACATCCAGCATCTGCTGGTGCGCACTCATGCCGGAGACGCCGGTGTTCAGTGAACGGAGCATGGTGGTGCCTTCCTGGTGTGTTGCCTGGTGTGGTGGGGTCTGATGCCTGGTGTGGTTGGGTCTGATGCCTGTTGGGGCGGGGTGTCTAGTCGTCGGTTGTGGGCTTGGCCCCGAGCGCGCTGATCTGCGACAGCGTCACGGTCGTCTCGGATCCCTCGATCTCCAACCGGGTCTCCCCGTTCTGGAACAGGGCGCCGGTCACGGTGCCAGTGGAGACTTCCCCGGTGCTGGCGTCCCTCCACTCGACGTCCTGACCGATCAGGACGGCCGCCGTGGACATGGAGCTGGCGGCGCTCTGGGTCTGCAGGGTCTTGGAGATGCCGTTGAGGGTCTCGGTCATGGACAGCTGTGCGGCCTGGGACACCATCTGGTTGGTGTCCATGGGCGAGGACGGGTCCTGGTTCTGCAGCTGCGTCACCAGCAGCTTGAGGAACACCTCTTCGTTCATCTCCTGAGCCGGCCCGGTGGCGGTCGCACGCGCCTGGCGGGCGGCATCCAGGGTGACGGTGGATGCGCCGGTGGCTGCCGGGGTGATCGGGTCTGGCATCCGTGGCTCCTGCGGTTCGGTGGTCGATTCGGTCGTCGATGCGGTGTTCGGTTCGGGTGCGCTGAGAGTTCCTGAGCCGTGGCCCGGGGGTGGTCCGGTGTCCCTATGCGTCGGGATCCGGTTCAGGCGTAGACATCGAGCCCGCCCGTCCCGTCCTGCGGTCCGGCGTCCAGTGCGGCGCCGGCGGTGAGGGGTTCTGCGGGGTCGGAACCGAGGACGGTAGCCCCGCCCGGGGTGTTCCCGACGCCGTCGTCCTCCTGGTCCTTCCCGTCGCCGCCGCGGCCCCCGGATGATGGCCCGGGGCCCGGTCCGGCGGCGTTCGCATCGCGGTGTCCGGAGGAACCAGCGGACAGGTCCAAGCTCGCTCCCGCCTGGGCTCCGGCCAGTTCCCGGCGCAATTCGCCCAGGACGGCGCGCAGGTTCTCCCGCCCGGCCTCGGTGGCGGCCGTCATCTCCAGGCGCACGACGCCGTCCCGGCTGGTGGCCTCGATGGTCACCGGACCGAGGGCCTCGGGACTGATGCGGACCGTGGCCAGGTGGGTGCCGTTCGACAGGCTGACCGCCCGTCCGGCGGCCTGCACCACGGGGGTGGAGAGCTGCTGGACGGTCCACGCGCGCACGGCCGGGGCCGGCGTGGCCCCCGCGGAGGACGGAGCGGGAACGACGGCGGGGGCCTGGGTGCCCGCGGCGGCCGGAAGGGTGGCGGCCGCGGCCTGCACAGTGGCGTGGGCGGTGCCAGGGGTGGCGTTGGCGGCGGTTCCGGTGGCCGTGGAGGCGCCGGCAGTGGAGGTTCCGGCGGTGGCAGTTCCGGCGGTGGCGCCGGCCACGGCAGGCTCTCCCGTGGACGGCGTACCGGCCACCCAGGACGACGAGGAGGACGAGAAGGACGAGAAGGACGAAGATGAGACGGGGGACCCCGGGGTCTGCACCGCCGACTGTGGGGACCCGTGGGCCGGGTTCTGCAGCGGATTGAATACCGTGCTGGAGGGGTTCTGAGTGCCGGTGACGATGACGGCGTCCGACCCCGTAGCCGCCCCTGACCCCGCGGACGTGGAGGTGGCACCGGGGACGGTCCCTGCCCCCGCCGCAGTACCGCCCGAGATGCCGGAGATCCCGGACGTGCCCATGTCAGCCGCACCCGGGGCGCCAGCGACGGTGGCACCAGCGCTGCCCGGTCCGCCGGCAGCGGACCCCGCCACACCGGCAGCGGCATCGGCATCGACATCGGCATCAGAGGATTCCGGCACGACGGCGTGGATCGTTTCTGCTGCGGTCGCAGCACGGGTCTCGGCGCTGGTCTCGACGCTAGCCCCGGCAGGCGCGCCGGCCTGGTCGGCCTGACCGGCATCTCCCGGGCCGGCGTCCTCCGCGGAACGCACTCCGTCCAGGGAGACGGGCCGGGAGTACTCGCGGCCTGTGCGCTCCGGGGTGTAGTCCGGCGGCAGGAAGGAGGTGGCGTCGGTGCCCTCACCGGCCCCGTCGGAGGTCGGGTCAGCCCTGCTGCCGGAGGCGTCGCGCAGGTGATCCGCGAAGCGGGGCCCGGACGCATCCGCACCGGCCAAGCTCGCGGAACCGGCACCGCCGGCACGAGAGGCTGCGGAGCCGGGGCCGGCACCGGACAGCGAGCGGGCCGGATCCGGCGTCGGGCCGGGGATGAGTGAGATCAACGGTGAGCCGATCATTCCGAGGCACCTGCCAGCTGTTCGAAGGCGGCGCGCGTGGAACCGGACTGGGAGGCGGAACCGGATCCGCCAGCAGGAACCACGCGCCGGATGGTGTCGATGTCGTCCCACGAGAACAGCGAACGGATGGATACGTTCTCGCCGGGCTGCGGCGCGTGCAGGATCTTGTTGTCGCCCAGGTAGATGGCGATGTGGCTGCCATTGCGCATGCCGAGCAGGTCGCCGGGCTGGGCCTCGGCGAGCGAGGCAACCTCGGTGCCGACCTTGGCCTGGTCCCGTGCGACGCGGGGCATGTCCACGCCGAGTTCATTCATGACGTACTTGACCAGGCCGGAGCAGTCGAAGCCCTGCGACGGGGAGTTGCCGCCCCACACGTAGGGGGTACCGAGGTACTTCTCGGCAGTCTCGACAATGGTGGTGCCGAACGCGGTCCCGGCAGCGGTGCCCCTGGAGGCGCCGCCCGCACGGGTGACGCCGGCGGACGAGACGGCGTCGGATCCCGGCGCGGAGTCAGGACCCGTAGCGGCGCCGAGGGCCTCCTCGAGCGCCGCGGAGAAGCCGTCCGCAGCTGCTGCGGTGTCGGCGCCAGGGAGGCCCCCCGTGGTGGATCCGATGATCCCGCCCGCACCGCTCACGCCGGTTGTGCTGGCTCCGCCGGGCCGGCCCACGCTGCCGGCGAAGGACCGGTGCGGGGACAGCGCCTGGAGGTTCGACTCGATCTGCGCCATGCGCGCTTCAATCACGGCCATCGGCATCAGGACTCCCCCTCCTTCACGTCTCGGACAGTCTCATGGCGGTCCTCACGGTTCTCGCGATCTCGGTGGTGCTGGGCCGAGACGAGTTCGTCGAGCAGCTGTTGTTCGGCGCGGGAGTCGAGCGCCCGCATCGTGGCGTCGTGGCGTTCTTTGAGCAGTTCGGCGCTGCGGCGGGCCTGCCGGGCGAGCATGAGGGCCTTCTCCGCGGCGTCCACCTCACCGTCGGCCACCTGCTGGGTGGCTCTGATCTCGGAGAGCTGGCGGGCGGCGCTCGCCCGGGCGATGCCGGCGGCGGCCAGCACGCTCTGCCCGCCGAGGTCCTCGAGCAGTTCACGCTCGTCGGCGGCACGGCGTTGCACGCCGCGGGCCGTGATCCGGGCCTGGTGGAGCCCGGCCGCGGCCTGGTCCTCCTGGATGCGGCGGACCTTGAGCAGGGAGGAGAGCTTGAAGGCGGCCATCAGGCGACCCTCCCGGCGGGATCGACGTCCAGCACCGCGACGAGCCGTCCCAGCCGGGCCCAGGCCTCGGTCAGTGCGGTGGAGTCGTCCATGTCCTGGCGCAGGAATCCGTTGATCTCGTCTTGGGCGGCCAGCGCGGCGTCGGCCAGGGGCCGGGTGCCGGGGACGTAGGCGCCCACGTCGACCAGGTCCTGCACGTCCCGCTGTTCGGCCATGGCCCGGCGCACCGAGGTGATGTTCACCTTGTCCGTGGCCCCGGTCACGGCCGAGGCCACGCGGGAGATGGAGGCCAGCACGTCGATGGACGGGAAGTGCCCGGCCACCGCCAGGGCACGGTCCAGCACGAGGTGCCCGTCCAGGATGGAACGGGCGGAGTCCGCCACCGGGTCGTTGTGGTCGTCACCGTCCACCAGCACGGTGTAGATGCCGGTGACGGAGCCGGCCCGGTCCGTGCCGGCGCGCTCCAGCAGCTGGGCCAGCAGGGAGAACGTGGACGGCGGGTAACCCCGCGTGGCCGGCGGCTCGCCCGCGGACAGCCCGATCTCGCGCTGGGCCATGGCCACGCGCGTCAGCGAGTCCATCATCAGCACGGCGTGGCGGCCCTCGTCCCGGAACTGCTCGGCGATCCGGGTGGCGGTGAAGGCGGCCTTGCGGCGCATCATGGCCGGTTCGTCTCCGGTGGCCACCACCACCACCGACCGGGCCAGACCCTCCGGGCCCAGGTCGTCCTCGAGGAAACCGCGCACCTCGCGACCGCGTTCGCCCACGAGGGCGATCACGGAGACCTCGGCGTCCGTGCCGCGGGCGAACATGGACAGCAGGGATGATTTGCCCACGCCGGAGCCGGCGAACAGGCCGATCCGCTGGCCGCGTCCCAGGGCGGTGAAGGTGTCCACGGCGCGCACCCCGGTGCCGATCTGTGCGTCCACGCGGGCGCGGTCCAGGGCCCTCGGGGCGGAGTTCTGCACGGGGACGGACCGGACCCCGGTGAGCGGTCCCTTGCCGTCGATCGGCCGGCCGAGGCCGTCGATGACGCGGCCGATGAGTCCGTCGCCCACGGGGATCTGGCCCCCACGGTGCGAGCGTGCCACAGGGGCACCGGCGAAGGGGGCCCAGCCGTCGGCGAGCGGCATCACGGTGGCCTCGGTGCGGTTCACGGCCACCACCTCGGCGTCCACACCGCCGAGGCCGTCCGGGCCCTCGCCCACGGTCACCACGTCCCCGACGGCGACCGCGAGCCCGCCGATGGTGGCGCGCAGTCCCTGCGAGGAGACGACGGTCCCGCAGGCCACCGGGGCGGCCAGGCGGCGGATCGAGGCGACGTGGCGGTCCAGGTGCGCGGACAGTTCCGCGGTGGAGAGGGTGACGGTCATCGGTCTGCCCCACCGTCATGACGCACCCCGGACGCGTAGCTGCGGACCCGCGCCAGGGCGTCCTCCACCCCGGCCTCGAGCCAGCCGTCCCGGTACACGGCCACGGCCCCGCCGGGCTGCAGGGCCGGATCGGCCACCAGCTCGACGCCGGCCGGCACCGGGGCGGCGGTGGTCGCCGCGCGCACCGCGTCGGGGTGCAGGCGGATGGTGTGCACCGGGGAGGGCGTCCTGGCGGTCAGGGCGCGGTGGATGGCGGAGCGGGCGGCCACGGAGGCCTCGGAGAGTTCGGCGTCGAGGATGATCTCGGCGACCTGGCAGGCGATGTCGAAGACGGTGTCCTCGGCCGCGTCCAGGGCATGGACCATGGACGCGGTGAGCTGGGCCGCAGCGTGGCCCAGGGAGGCCAGGGCCTGCTCGGTCCGTTCGGTGGTGGTCCGCACCAGCCGTTCGTGCTCGGCCTGGCGGGTGGTCTCGAGGGCGTCGGCGTGGCCCTGGGCGGCTTGGAGGCCGTCCACGTAGCCGCGGGAACGGCCCTCGATCACGGCCGCGTCCACCACGGGTGAGGAGACCACGGACACGGGGACCGCGTGGTACTCGGAGATGCGCAGGGACCGGAGCCCGGTGTGGTGTTCGAAGCCCGGGCGAGGGGCAGCCAATGACTCAGACATACTCGTCCTCCTCCTGCTTCGAGAGGTTCAGCTCCCCGGCGGCTTCCAGGGCCCGGACCTCGCGGACCACCTCGCCGCGGGCCTCCTCGACCTCCGACGTGCGCAGCTTGGAGACGGAGGAGGACTCCTCGTTGAGGGCCACCACGTTGCGCGAGGACATGTTCCGCCGGATCTTCTGCTCCAGGGCGGGGTTCGCGCCACGAAGGGCCCGGGCCAGCACGTCCATGCGGATGGAACGCAACACCATCTGCAGGGAGTGGTCGTCCAGCCGAAGGAGGTCGGCGAAGGTGAACATAAGGTTCCGCACCTCGGCGCCGAGCTCCGGGTCGGTGGCGGCCATGTACTCCAGGACGCCCCGTTCGGTGGCACTGTCCGCCCGGTTGACGATCTCCACGAGTGACTGCACGCCGCCGATGGAGGCCTGTTCACGGGCGGTCGCCACCGAGGAGACACGGGACTTGAGGATCTCGGCCGTGACACGCACGGCCTCGGTGCTGGGGGTCCCCATGGTGGCGATCCGGAAGGCCACCCCGTTGCGGACCGGCTCGTCCAGTCCGGAGAGCACGGCCGAGGCCGTGCGCGGGTCCAGGTTGGAGAGCACCACGGCCTGGATCTGCGGGGTCTCCTCGTGGATGAGCGCGAGGATCTGGGTGGCGTCCATGGTGTCCAGGAACTCGAAGGCCTTGCCGGCCAGCACGCCGGCGGCGCGTTCCATGACGTCCCCGGCCTTGTCCTCGCCGAAGGCGCCGGAGATGAGCCGGCGGGCCAGGTGGGCCCCGCCCCGGGCCGGCGTCCGGCCGGAGTCGACCATGGTGGCCAGCTCCGCCATGACGAAGTCCACAGTGTCCGGATCGGCGCTCTTCATCCGCATGATCTCCGCGGAGACCTCCTGGGCCTCGTCCTCGTTGAAGTGGGACATCACCTCGGAGGCGACCACGGGGTCCAGGTCCATCAGGAGCACGGCGACCTTCTGCACGCCGGTCAGCTTGACGTCCTTCATGCCAGCTCCTTCGCTTCCATCATGGCCCGCATCATCTCGGCGGTCTTCGCCGGGTCCGTCTGGGCGGCGTGGTGCACCTTCTGTGACGCACTGGGGCCCTCAGGCAGTAGGGCGGGCGCCACCGGGGGCGGCACCGCGGACAGCGCCTGCGTGGCGGGCTCCGGCATGATCACGGGCATCTGCCCGGTGTCCGGACCGGTGGAACGGTCCAGCACGGCTGGTGCCGGAGCGGTCTCACCGAGGTCCTCGAGGGTCTCCACGGTCCGGCGGCGGCGCAGGATCATCCACACTACGAAGCCGACCAGCAACATCGCGGCGACGAGGCCGTAGATGATCACGTCCCGGATCAGCGCGTCCTGGGCGGCGGCCGCCTCGGCTGCCTCCGCTGCCTCGATCGCCTGCTGGGCCTCGGCGGCACCGGCGGTGGAGAACGGGATGATCTCCACGGTGACCGTGTCCCCGCGGACCTCGTCGATCCCGGCGGCGGTGGACACCAGTCCGATGATCTGTTCGTTGGTCAGGCCGCCGGCGGCGGCCGCATCCACCGCCACGGCGACTGTCTGGCGCTCGACGTCACCGGCCGGCGTCGTGGTGGATGTGGTGGTCTTGTCCACGGCATTGGTCCGGGCGTCGGATTCAGAGGTGAACTCCCCGGAGCCAGCGGTGTTCGCACCCGTGTTGGCCACGTTGTCCGGGCCGAGCACGCCGGTGCCGGCCGGGGCGCCACCCCCGGTGTAGTCCTCGCTGGAGGTCTGCTCGGTGAGTGCCTGGACGCCGCCCTCGGGGGTGGAGAACTGCTCGGACACCATCTCAGAGGTGGACCGGGTGGTCGCCACGGTGGCGGCGACGGTCGAGTTGCCCGCCCCCACCAGGTTGTCCAGCACCTTCTGCACGTTGGCGGTGACGGCGGCGGAGCGCTCCCCGTCCCCACCGGTCAGGTCCACCAGCCCCTCGCCGACGGCGGAGAGGACCTTGCCGGTGGAGTCCACGACGGCCACGTCGGTGGGCTCCATGCCTTCCACGGAGGCCGAGGCCAGGTGGACGATGGCCTGCACCTGCTGGTTGTTCAAGTCGCCGCGGGGGCTGGAGACGAACACGGAGGCGGTGGGCGTGCCCTGCTCCGAGGCGAAGACGGTCTCCGCCGGCATCGCGAGCTTGACCGAGGCCTGCTCCACCCCGTCCATCTGGCTGATGGTCGCGGCGAGCTCGCCTTCCAGGGCGCGCTTGTAGGTGGTGTCCTGCTGGAACTCGGAGGACGTGATGCCGACCTCGTCGAGCAGGCTGTAGCCGGTGCCACCACCCGACGGCAGCCCGGCTGCGGCCGCGGACAGACGCTGGTCGTAGACGGCCTCGTCCGGCACCAGGATGGTGGTCCCGCCATCCTGGAGCTCGTACTCCACACCGGCAGAGTTCAGCTGCTCCACCACAGCGGCCGCATCCGTGGAGGACAGGCCGGTGAACAGCGGGGCCAAGGTGGGCTTGGCGAGCTGGAGGGCGGCGAAGATGCCTCCGGCCACCAGGGCGACGGCCAGCAGGGAGGCGATGATGCGCTGGCCCAGCGGCATCTCGGAGAGTTTGTCCCCGATCCCGTGCAACCAGCCGGCGGGGCCGGACGTGCGCGCCGAGGGCAGGGCGGAGGCGGTATTGGAGCTCATGAGTTCAGGCCTGGATTCTCATGAGCTCGTTGAAGGCCTGCAGTCCGCTGTTGCGCATCGCCACCATCAGGTCCATGGTGGCCGAGGCCTCCGCCGCGGCGATCGTGGCCTTATGGATGTCCTCCAAGTCGCCGGTGACCGCCTGCAGGGACAGGGTGTCCCGCTCGCCCTGCAGGGTCTGCAGGGAGTCGACCTGGCCGGCGAGCTGGGACCCGAAGGATCCGGCCTGCGCCTCGGAGGGGGCCGAGATCGCGGTGGTGCCGAGTGGGCCGCCCACGCCGGTGGCGGATTCGAGGCCCGCGGGCAGCACACCGGGCAGTGCGGCCGACGTCGGGCTGGTCGGGTTGACCGCAGGCAGGACTGGCATAGTCGCGATAGCTCCGATGGAGCCGATGGAATCCAAGGGCATCAGTTTCGTCCGATCTCGATGCCGGCCTGGTAGACCGTCTTGGCTTTGTCCACGACCTGGGAGGCCAGGGAGTAGGAGCGCTGGGCCATGATGAGGTTGCCCATCTCCACACCCATGTCGATGTCCGGGCGGCGGATGTAGCCGTCCTCGTTGGCCTCGGGGTGGTCGGGCTCGTAGGAGAGGAGGCCCTCGGCGTCCCCGTACTGCACGTTCGTGACCTGGACGCCCTGGCCGGCGGCGGCCGGGGCGACCTCGAGGTAGCGGGCCTGGAAGGCGTCTCCGTCCGCGTTGGTGACGGTGTTGATGTTGGCCATGTTGTCCGCCGTGGCGTCGATCCAGCGGCGGTTGGCGGACATGGAGGTTCCGGCGATGCCGATCGCTTCGAAACTGGGCATCAGGAGGTCCTCGCAGCGGTGGAGACCCCGGAGAGCTTGGACTTGATGGCCTGGGAGGCAAATTGGTAACTCAGCACTGTGGCCTCGTTGGAGAGCACCTCGGTGTCCGCGTTGACGTTGTTGCCGTTCAGGCGGGTGGGCTCGAGGGAGGGTTGCTCCGTAGCGGAGACCCGGCCGTCTCCGGCAGCGATCGAGTGGGCGAGCTGCTGTTCGAACTGGACCCTGGTTGCCTGGAACTGCGGCGTGTTGACGTTGGCCAGGTTGTTCGCGATGGCACGCTGGCGCGCCGCCAGCCCATCGAGCGCCGACTCCAGCGCGTTGACCGTGACAGACATCCGTTTCCCCTTCCCCTGGGCCCGTGTGGGGGTGCGGGCCCGTGAGTGCACTCGTTGTTCCTGCATGCACTAGAGGACATGCGCAGAACGGCGGACGCGGGCGGCCGGTTTCGTTTCCGGACGCTCGGAAGTCCCTATGCGGGGAGGTGCGGGATGGGTGCACGTTTTGCGTTGCAGACGGCTCGTCCGGGATCAGGACCGGTGCCGGAACACGACGCCGGCGGGTTCCGGCGCGCGGTCAGGCGCCGGTGTCCAGGTAGGAGGCGGTGGAGCCGCGGCCCGGCTGGGTGGCGCGCTTGGCCTGGGCCGTCGCCTTGAGGGACTGGGCGATGCCGTCCTGCTCGGTGCGCATCTCCCGCAGGGCCACGGAGAGCCGGGTGGTCAAGTTCGCTATCCGGCGTTCCAGGTGGGCCGGCGGGTTGCCGGCGGGCCGCGCGTCCAGTGCTTCGGACAACGAGGTCGGGTGGCCGGCGTCGAGCCATTCCTCGAGGTCGTTGGCCAGGGTCTCCCAGGCGAGATCCGCGAGGACGGACTCGCGGGTGGCATTCGCGGAGGTCACGGCAATCGAATTGCGGCGAAAGGGGGCCGTGAGGCTCATGCCGTCTTGGCTGCCTGTTCGAACGCCTCGGAGACAGGGGTCAGCAGCTCGATGGCGCGCAGCACTGCCTGGGCATCCGAGTTCTGGTTGGCTGCGGCGATGGTCTGGAGACAGAACGCGTAGACCGATTTGAGGTCGGCGGCACCGGACCACGCGTTGACATCGAGGGTGCCATCCAGCTCGGACAGGATCGACTGGGCGTGGACCAGGTGGCGGCTGGCAGTGCCGGCCTGACCCTGCTGCAGGTCCGCGGCGGCGCGGTGCAGGTCCAGGATGAGGCGCTGGAAGAGTTTGACGGTGAGCTGGGCCGGGGTGGCGGTCATCAGCTCGCGGCGCCGCATCTCCTCGATGGGGTTGCGCTGAGTGGTGCCCAACATGCGTGCTCCTGCGGATTCTGGGTGGGACTGGATGAGGACGGGTCTAGTGCCGGGGCTGCTGGCGAGGGGCTACTTCTGGTTGGCCGCGGCGTTGTACGTATTGATCTGGCCGGACAGGTAGCTCTGGAGCGAGTCGGCCTTGGCCAGGGCGACTTCCATGGCCGTGAATTGGGCGCGCAGAGTGGTCTCTCGTATCTCCAACCGGCGCAGCGCCGAGTCGATGCTGGTCTGGGTGCGCTGATTCTCGGTGACCCGGGATTCGATGGACTTCGTGAGGATGCCGTCGTACTTGTCCGAAATCGAGCTGGCGGCTTCCTGGACGCGTCCGGCCAGCGAGGCCAGGGCGGACCCGACGGCGGCCGGGTCCTCGGTGAGGGCCTGCTTCAGTTTCGCGGTGTCGATCTCCAGCCGTCCGAAGCGGTCGGGCTGAACACCGAACCAGGCCTGGGAGGTGCCGTCCTCGGTGCGGACTGCCGCGCCGAAGATCTTGTCATTGATGGACCGGACCGTGGAGTCGCCCACGAACATGCCCGCGCTGGTGGTGGACCCTGAGCTGCCGGATCCCGGCGTCACGGTGGTCACGGAGCCGATGGCGTTCAGCAGGCCGTTGATCTGGTTCAGCAGTTTCTCAGCCCGTTCGGTGGCGGCCGTCGGATCGTTGGCGGCGGTGGCCGTGACGGTCTCTCCGACCGCCTTCGCGGAGACGGTCACAGAGACCCCGGTGGCCAGGGCCGTGAAGTCGTTGGTGGCCGAGGTGACGACCTGTTCCGCGCCGGTGCCGGGGAAGAGGGTGATCTGGGCGTCGGCAGCGGTGGAGGTGATCGCTCCCCCGGTGCCGAACAGGTCGGTGCCGCTGGCGGTGGCTGTGAAGGCGGCCTCGGCGCCGGTGTCCCGGCTGGTCAGCTGCAGGCGGTAGAGGGTGTTGCCCTCGGCGTCGGCGCCGGCCTTGACCAGAGTGGCGTCCACGCCGAGTTCCGGATCGCCGTTGACGGCGTCGACCAGAGAGGTGAGGCTGTCCCCCGTGACGTCTGCGGTGGTGCCGTCGGCGCGGGTGATGGTCAGGGTCTCGCCGTTCCAGCCTGAGAGTGGCGCGGAAACGCCCGATTGCTGGGAGGCCGCGGCATCCACCCGGAGGTTCAGGGAAGCCGGGGTGGCGCCGTCGTTCACGGTGACCGTGACGTTCTGGCTGGTCGAGGTGCCGGTCGCGGGGCGGAACGCAGCGGCGTTCGAGTACTCCTGCGCCAGTTCTGCCAGGGAGGCGATTTGGGCGTTGAGGGCCCGCAGGCCGGAGATCCGGGCCTCATTCTCGGCGAGCTTGTTCTCCATGAGGGTCACCGGGACCCGCTCCACGGAGATCAGGGCGCCGATGAGCTCGGTGGTGTTCAGTCCGGAGGCCAGTCCGTCGAAGCTGATGCCTGCCATGGTCCCTGTCCGTTCCTCGTCGAAGTCTGCGCGGTGGTCCCCCTGAGATGGGACCAGTCCGTGTGGCGCTTCGGCTCCGTCCCGAAGGGCGGCCGCCACCGGATGCTCTCCGGTGGTGACCGCCCCTCGGTCTCAGGTGCTGCGCCAGCGTGCCGTGGCTACCAGGATCAGCGGAGCAGCTGCAGGACGTTCTGCGAGGCCTGGTTAGCCTGCGCCAGCATGGCCTGGGAGGCCTGCTCCTTGATGTTGGCGGCGGACTGCTTCACGATCTCCTTGGCCATGTCCACGTCGCGGATGTTGGACTCGGCGTTGGTCAGGTTCTCGGCGGTCACGTTGACGTGCTTCAGGGTGTGCTCGAGGCGGTTCTGCACGGCACCGATGTTGGAACGGTCCGAAGAGACGCCGGTGATGGCGGTATCAAGGGCGGTGATGGCAGCGGCGGCACCGTCAGCGGACAAGAAATCAAGCTCATCGATGGTCGTGGCAAGTTCGCCGAGGTTAGTGGCCACCGTCAAGGCAATGGTGTCATTGCTGGTGGCAGCATCCGTACCACCGTTGGCACCCACCTGGAAGGAGAAGGATGCGGTGCCGTCGAGCAGTGTGGCGTCATTGAAGTTGATCGAGGCCGCCATGCGCGTCAGTTCCTCGGTCAACTGGGTGACCTCGGTGGTGATGGCGGTGCGGGCCGCCCCGTTGAGGGTATCGTTACCGGCCTGGACGGCGAGATCGCGCACTCGCTGCAGGATGTCGTGAGCGGCGGACAGGCCACCTTCGGCGGTCTGGGCCAGGGAGATCGCATCGCCGATATTGCGGGCGGCAACCTCAAGGCCGTTGGCCTGGGAGCGGAGGCCCTCGGCGATGGACAGGCCGGCGGCGTCGTCAGCGGCGCGGTTGATGCGCAGACCGGAGGACAGCTTCTCCATAGAGGAGGCCTTCTCTTCCGAGGCGATGCTCATCATCCGGTAGGTGTTGTTGGCGGCGACGTTGGTGTTGATGACGGTCATGTCATTCTCCTTGGTGCAATGTTCGGGGTTCTGGTCCGCGGACCCATTCCTGCGGACCCGACACCAGCCTTATCGGCACGGCGTGGAATTTTTTTCATTCCGGTTGGAACTTTTTCTGATCCTGCGATCGTCCTGTTACAGGCTTCCAGCCGAGCCACACGGACGATCACTGTGACTGGGCAGAATCGCCGTTGGTGGCTAGGCGAAGCGGCGGACTTGCGGCACGATCCCACCTCGCATCGACGTTCCCGCGGCGGCCAGGAATTGCTCTCGTCCCGCCGCCGGCACCGTCGCGGCAACGGGGGCCGCCGGGGTGACGGACAGAGCAGCGCCGAGCACATCCTGCAACAACGCCAGCCCCTTCTTCTTCTCTTTGGACACGGTGGCGTCCGACACACCCAGCTCTGCGGCCACCTCCCCCTGGGCCAAGCCCTGGAAGTAGTGCATCTGAACCACCTGGCGCGTCCGGTCGGGCAGGGCCTCCACTGCCCGATGCAGCAGAAGGCTCTTCTCCGCGTCCAGCACCTGCTTCTCGGGGCTGTCCTCCGGGGAGGCGAGGAAGTCACTCAAGGAGTCGTCCAAAGGCGTCTGGGATTTGGACCCCTCGGCCACCATGGTCCGTAGGTCCTTCACCGGAACCCCCAGGGCCACCGCCAGTTCTGCCTCCTCTGGAACGCGCCCCAGCGAATGGGTCAGCTGCGCGCGGGCCTTGTCCAGCCGCTTGGCCTTATCCCGGCCGCGGCGTCCCATCCAGTCGAGCTGCTGCAGGAACTCCTGGATGGCCCACCGGATCTTCAGGTGGGCCCACGTGGAGAACTGGGTGCCGGCGTCGGGATCCCAGGTGTCCGCGGCGAGGATGAGACCCTCGAGGCCCACGGACACCATCTCATCCCTCTCCACCATGGGGTACTTGTGATGCATCTCAGACACCGCGTAGCCGACCAGTGGGATGTTCTGCTCCACCAGGTCGTTCCGTGCTGCTCTCATGCCCGGCTACCCTTCATCGCTGCTGTCATGCTGTGTATAGAGGGACCTCGCTGACGCGCCCCGCAGGTGCCCGAAGGCACCCACGGAAGAGACATGCGCAGAAATCTTCGGCCGGGGGTGAATAGTTGGTCCATGTGTACCGATAACAAGGTCAGCGAAGGGACTCCAGTAGTCCCACCGGCGTCCGCCGGCGGCGTGAAAGGTATGAGCATGGAAGCAGACGAGCTGTCCAACGAGCTGTGGCGCGAGCGCGGCATTCTGGAGAACCTGCTGTACAAATTCACCACGCAACGCCTGCTTGTCACCAACGGCGAATCCCGCTGGCTGGGCCGCTGCACCTCTGAGATCGAGGCGCTGAAGAACCAGCTCTCCACCACGCAGCTGACCGTGGACGTGCTCTCCGCCTCGCTCGCGCAGCTGTGGGGCATGACCACGGACGGCTCCCCCACCCTGCGTGAGCTGGTGGCCGCCGCCCCCGCCGAGGGGCCGTGGGCCGGCATCCTCCAGGACCACCACGCGGCCATCGTGTCCCTGGCCGAGGAGATCCGCACCGTCTCCGAGGAGAACGCACGGTTCCTCAAGGCCGCCAACATCTCCCTGCAGGAGGCCGGACAGCAGGCCGGCCCCGCCGTCACCTACACGGCCGCGGGCTCCGCCGCCCCCACATCGGGCGCGGCCATCATCGACCGCCAGGGCTGAACGGCAGGCAGAGGAACACCATGGGACTGAGCACCTTCCACTCGCTGAACACCGCTGCGCGGGGCCTCGAGGCCGCTCGCGCGCAGATCGCCGTCACCGCGCAGAACACGGCCAACGCCGGCACGGTCGGCTACACCCGCCAGTCGGCGCAGCTGCAGGCCCTGCCGGGCGTGCACTCCAACGGTCTGTTCCCGAACGTCACCGGCGCCGGCCAGGGCGTGGAGGTGGCCGGGATCGGCCGCTCCGCCTCCGAGCTGATCAACCGCCAGGTCCGCGGAGCCGTGGCGCAGACCAGCTTCCAGCAGATCCGCGCCGAGGCCTACTCCGGGATCGAGGATGTCCTGCGCGAGCCCGGGGACCACTCCGTCTCCTCCGCCGTCAACGCCTATCACTCCGCATGGCAGGATGTGGCCAATGACCCCGGTGACGTCGGTGCCGGAACCGCCCTGCTCGAGGCCGCGGCGTCCCTGGCCGGGCGCCTCGGCGCCGACGTGCAGAAGCTCAAGGACCAGTACACCGCGCACGGCAACGAGCTGCGCGCTGAGGTGGACCAGGTCAACGCCCTGGCCGGCCAGCTCGCCGTGGTCAACGGCGCCATCCGCAGCACGGGGGCCGCCGGCGGATCCACCAACGAACTGCTGGACTCCCGCGACCGGATCGCCGAGCAGCTCTCCGCCCTCACCGGCGGCCAGCTCCGTCCCGCCGCGGACGGCACCGGCGAATTCCTGGTGGGCGGCAATGCACTCGTTTCCGGCGAAAGCCACCAAACCCTGACAGTGGTGGCCGGCTCCGCCCCCGGCGAGCCCACCACGGTCGCCTGGACCCACCGGCTGGGCACCGGCACGCCGGCTTCGGCCGGGGTCGACGGCGGCTCCCTCGCCGGCCGCTTGTCCGTCCTGTCCGCCGACGGTCCCCTCGCAGTCGCGATGCAGGGGTACGACGATCTGGCCCGGTCGATCGCCGAGGGCACCAACACCGTGCACCAGTCCGGTTTCACCGGTTCCGGCACACCGGGCGGGGCGTTCTTCTCCTTCACCGGCACCGCCAATTCGCTGACGGTGGACATCACAGATTCGGCGCAGATCGCGCACGCCGGAGTCGATCAGGGCGCCCTGGACGGTTCTGTGGCCGATACCATCAGCGGCCTCGGCACCGCTGTCTCGAGCGGCTGGACCGGCTTCGTCTCCGGCGTCGGCGCCTCCTCACGCAGCGCGCTGAACGGACTGAGCCTGTCCGTGGGCACCGAGTCCTCGGCACGGGCGTCGCAGCAGTCACTGGCCTCGGTGGACCGGGACGAGGAGGCCGTGAACCTGGTGACCTTCCAACACGCCTATCAGGCCTCGGCCCGTGTGCTGACCGCGGTGGACGAGATGCTGGACACCCTGATCAACCGCGTGGGGCTGGTGGGCCGCTGAGCCCGGCCGCCTCCCGGCGGAACCACCGGTTCGGACCGGGGAGGAACCACCTGACAACCCCGTGAGAACAAGGTGAAAGATCAAGATGGTTGTACTGATGACTGAGGGTGACCGCCCCGGAAGGAAGGTGAGATGACCATGATGAACCGCGTGACCTCATCCATGACGGCCGCCACGATGCGCGCCAACCTGCAGGACTCAGCCAAGTCCCTGGCCGAACTGCAGACCAAGGCCGCCTCCCGCCAGGCCATCTCGCGCCCCTCGGACGATCCTGCCGGCACCCGCACCGCCATGACGGCCCGCGCCGAGATCGCCCGCACCACGCAGTACGAGCGCAACCTGCAGAATGCGGACACGTGGATGCGGACGGCGGATTCGGCCCTGCAATCCGGGCTGGACATCATGACCCGCATTCAGGACCTGACCCTGGCCGCGGCCAACGGAACGGTGAACCAGGCCGGCCGGGACGCCAGCGCCGCTGAGGTGGACCAGCTGCGCTCCGAGCTGCTATCCCTGGCCAACACCCAGATCCTCGGCCGCAACGTCTTCGCCGGCACCTCCGCAGAGAGCGCGGCCTACACGGACAACCCTCTGACGTGGAACGGCACGGACGGCGCCACCGTGGAGCGCCGCATCTCAAACAACACCACCATCCAGGTGGACGTCCCCGGCGAATCCGCCTTCGGTCCGGTCGGGAATTCCGTGTTCGACGCGCTGACTCAGCTCTCCGCCACTCTGCGCTCCGGCGGCGATCTCTCCGGGTCCATCGGCACCCTGGAGTCGTCACGCCAGCTGATGTCCGACGCCCTCACCACGTCCGGTGCCCGCCACGCCACGGTGGGGCGCACCCTGGAGGCCGTCCGCACCCAGCTCACCGAGCTGGAGGCCACCCGCACCTCCACGGAGGAGGCGGACCTGGCCGAGTCGGCCGTGGAACTGCAGATGCAGCAGCTCAATTACCATGCCGCACTGGCCGTCACGGCCCAGGCGCTGCAGACCTCGCTGCTCGATTACCTCCGCTGACCTGCCCACGTAGCGAACGGGTGAGGTCCGCCGCGCTCACACGGCGCGGAGGTGACGCGCTCCCGCCAGGGAATCGGCCGGCGTCGTGCCCGAGATTCCGGAACTGGATGCGGCGGGCGAGCCGCCGATCTCCACGCCCGCACCGAGGATGCCACGGATGAGGCCGTCCAGGCGGTCCCGCACCTCCTGGTGGGTGGTGCCGAGCGGCGCCTCCGGGAAGCGGACCATCGCCTGGTACGCGTCCCACGCGCCGACCAGAGTCTGTTCACGCTCGGCGAGCTTGTCCTCGTGGGTGGCAGCGCCGGCCGTGTCGAAGGCGGAGAAGGCCTCGAACTCCTCGGCGAGGAACGCGTCCACCACGGCATTGACGCAGGTGCGCCAACCGGCAGGCTTGCGACCGTTCTTCACCACCGGCGCGAACTCCTTGACGGCGGCGCGGAAGGCCCGCACCGAGGGGCGGTCCGGACGGGCACGGTCCGCCAATGCCTCCACGGCCAGCGTGTGCGCGATCGCCGGGTCCCGGGAGACCAGCTCGAACAGCTGGGCCTTGGAGTAGTCGTCCCACAGGGCCAGGAGGTCCCGATCGGCGGCGTCGACCATGCCCTGCCAGCCGTGGATGCGGTTCAGACACGCGAGCATGGCCTGCGCGGAGCGGTGCGCGGCCTTGGGGTCGGCTTCGAGCATCGGCAGGGCGCGACGTCGGACACGCACCTCGGGACGGACCGGTTCCGGCAGGTTGAAAGCGAACCTCAGGGCCGCCGAGCCGGCCGCGGTGCGCGCGATGCCGCGGTGGTGCGAGGCCTTGGAGCGCAACCACTCCGTGGCCTCTTCCAGCATCATGCGTTGAGCGACCTCTGTGTCCTCCACACCGGTACCCGGTGCCGGGGCCTGGGTGAAGGCGTGCGCGGCCGCGGTGTGCCGACCCTCCTCGGCACCGGTCGGGGCCACGAGCTCCTGGCGGGCCGCCGTGCGGTTGTGGATGTTGCGCAGCACCGACTTGCGGGTGGCGCGGAGGGTCTGGCGCGCCCATCCCGTCACCGAAGCGCTGCGGGCACGCTCGAGGTCGAAGAAGGCCTCCGGGCCCTCCTCCGTGATGCGTCGGAATAGGAACTCGTCGAACTCCGCAGCCACGTCCTGACTCAACTGGGGCCCGGAGGCCAACCCGTAGTGCCAGGTCTGGTACTCCCGAGAGACCTCGTGGGAGATGCCGGATCCGGTGAGGACTCCGGCAATCTCTTGACGGGCCTGGCGTTCGCCCAGGTGGCCGGCGGCCCATCGGTCGATGAGGTTCCGGCACGCGGTATCGGTCTGAAGGTTTTCTGCTCGCACAACCAAGGTGTGTGCGGCACTTTTGTCTCTTGCATCATCTCACTGTGTGACCTTTGTCACATCAGCAGCGCAAAAAAGACGGTCAGGCGTGGTGGATGCCGAGTTGCTCGGCCAGGACACGCTTGGCCAAGGTGCGGACTTTCCGGATCTGCGCGGCGGCCGAGTCCTGCGGCAGGTCCAGTTGTCCAGCCACCTCGCGCGTGGTCAGCACTCGCTGGTCGCCCTCCGAGCCATAGACTCCTGACAGCCAGCAGGCAGCGACGTCGGCCGTTACCCCTCCGATCATCCTCGCCTTCGCGATCACGGCGGCCACGAGCTGCGGCCCCTCTGTGGGGTGCAGCAATCCGCCCTCGGAGGTCAGGGCGGTCAGCTCAAGATCGTGGATGTCCGCGGCGGGCCGCGCGAGGTGGAACTCGCCCGCAGTGACGAGCATTCCCTGCTTCGCGGCGTCCTTGCGCGTGGCGGTCATACGGCGATTGTGCTCGGATTCGACCTCACGGTCAGTCGGTTCCATGCCTGAGGTGGCGCGCATCTCGTCCCGCAACTGATTGAGTTGGCGCACGCGGCGGCTCAGGGAGATCATTCCGGACGCCGGGGAGAGGTTGCGGTCCGCCCAGGAGCGCACCGCGGCGCGGGCCCTCACGTGGAGCAGCCCCTCCCAGTTAGAGATCTCCCCGATCCGCATGGGGGCGGCGATGAGTTCATCCACGAAGGTCACGGCCTCCAGTGCCACGAGTTGTTCCACATCCTCGCGATGGGTGGCGTAGGGCATGCCGAGGGTGCGGCACAGGCGGTGGGCCAGCAGGCGAAATAGCTTGCGGCGAGAGGCGATGAAGTCGTCCCGGAGGTTGCTGCGCTCACGGGCGGAGACGGCACAGGCGATGACCCGAAGCTGATCCAGGGCCGAGACCTCCAGGGTTGCCTCGAGGCCCGCCGCAGACGTGTCTGCCTCCAGGGCCACGGCGGTGACGGGCAGCGTGACAATGGTGTCCGTCGGCATGATCACATCGGTCTTCAAGGGGGTCGCTCCAACGAAGGAACCGGTGCCGTGAGAGGTGCAGGCAGTGGTCAACGGGCACCCCTGTTCGTCTCCGGGTCGATCAGCACTGACCGTGCCATCGGGTCGGATCCGACATTCAGCGCAGCCTGGGCTCGCGCGGTCGACAGCTTGTCCTGGGGGTGCTCAAGGCGGTAGGCCGCCACGATCTCGTCCACGGTTGCTCCGGTCATCTGGGCTGCCACGCGGCGGACCTTGGGGCCGACCCGGGGGTCACCGATGGTGCGGCGGATGTGGTCCTCGGCGTCGCGGCGCAGATTGCGGCTGAGGTACATCAGCGGATCCACCTTCGCGAAGCGGTCAGGACGCAGACACTGCTCCAGTAAGCGCGACACGCTGGCGCCTTCGGCTGATTCCATCGCCGTATCCCCTAGCATCATGACGTTCACCACCTGTTCGATCCCGGTCTCGTGCAGCACAGACTGAACGCGTCCGGTGAGCTCGCCGATCTCGTGGCTCACTGCTGAGTGGGCCTTGTGAACGGTGGCAGTGACGAACGGTTCCAGACTGAACAGCAATTGCCACTGGGATTGACGGCCGGCGCGCACGATGTCATGGAGACCGTCGACGGTGTAGCGGTGGATCCCGGGGGCGGAATAACTACCGACAGAAACTATAGCGTTCAAGCCCATGACACGCGAGGAATTTTCTGCCTGCGGAGGAATGTTTGACGGACGTTCATGCAGGTGTTCCACCTCACCCGTATCAGACCAACCCATCGAGTGAGCCGTCCACTGGTACGGATATTCGGCTTCATCTGGCCCCTCCACCCGGACCAGGGCGTCATTGCCACCCCAATCGAGCCGGACGGGCATGAGCAGTGCCTGACCCGACTCGTGGTCCCTCCCCTTGCGGCCGATCTCCATGGCTGGCATGCGCCAATCCCAAGCCGGCAGCAGGACCAGCATGCGATGCCGTGTCGCTATGGCGGGTGCGGACGCCAGTAGCTTCTCGGCCGCCCTTCCCCAGAGGATCGATTCGAGGCGGGCACACAGAGACCCGAGCGTCGGATGACGACGCGGAGCACCCTCACCCGCCTCTGGATCTCCTGTTCCCCGTGCCTGTGTCTCAGCCATGTCAGCCCTATGCACAAGACGACGCCCCGGGGGTCGTTTGACGCATAGGCCCTTCATGCCCCTCCGCACCCCACCACCTGCTCGCACCAGACGGTCGGGGCGGCAGTACCTGACGGTTACGCGGGAGCCGGCGATGTCCACCGCTGGGGTGCATCGCAGAGTAAACTTGACAACTCCAGCAATCCCCTGCTGTAGAAGGCACCTGCAACAGAAGAAAGTGGGTGGAGGTCTTGCCGATTCGTGACGCCGTCTCCCGGTGGACCATCACCCGATGCGATCCACTCGTGGTGCATGCCTACCGTGAGGCAGCCGATGACGAGCTGCGCTCGACGTCCGCTGACTTTCCCGAGTGGTTCGCCCTGTGGGCCTCGGGCGTCCTCGCCGACCTGATCGAGACCCTCGATCCGGAGGACCCGTGGCGCAACACCACCGTCAACGGGGCCGGCGCGGTGGTCCTGCCCGACGGATCGGCCTTCGGGACCTGGCACAACGCGACCGACCTCCTGCCGCTGCCCCCGGAGGGCGACCCGGCACTGGATGTGGGCCTGGCCGCCGTCGCGCAGCCTCTCTCCCCGGAGTCCGCGCTCCTGTGGCATGCGGCTCAGGGCGGCCGCGAGGAGGCCCTGGAACAGATGCTGGCGATCGAGGTCGGTGGCGCCTACCCTGTGGCCGCGCCGTCGATCGAGCGAGCGATGTTCCGCCGCCGCGTGTTCATGGGCCAGGAGGACGCCTACATCCCACAGGTCTGCACCGACTGGTCGCTACGCGCGGACCGGATCACCGCCGGCGAGTCCTGGGATGAGGCCGGTGCCGCACGTCTTCGTGCCGGTTCTCGTGTCGAACCTGGCAGCTGGCGCCTCCTGATCTGACCGGCTCCCCTTCCACCTGAGTCGCGGGAATGGCCATGGGCAAGCGTGTTCGGGGCCGCTTCCTGCCACTCGGATGCAGAGGTCAGGACGCCGGGCCGGCGATCGGGATGCGGACCGTGAAAGTGGATCCGACGCCCTTCTCCGAGTTCACCAGGATCTCCCCGCCGTGGGCCCGCACGTAGCTCTGGGTGATGGCCAGGCCCAGACCGGTGCCCGGGATGGCAGCCTTGCGCACGTGCTCGGTCCGGTAGAAGTTCGTGAAAAGCTTGGCGCGCTCCTGGTCGGTCATCCCGAATCCGGTGTCCTCGACCGCCAGTTCCGCCCAGTCCCCCTTCTCATCCATGCCGGGCAGACAGCGCAGCGAGATGGTGATCGAGCCACCAGCGGGGGTGTACTTGATGGCATTGGACAGCAGATTGTCCAGCACCTGGCCCATCTTGACCGGATCGGCCTTCGCCAAGAGTTGATCGGGAAGGTCCGAGGCCAGTGTCAGCCCGCTGTTCCGAGCCCGAACCTCGGCGGACTCGACGCTATACCGGGTCAGTCGGGAGAGGTCCACCGTCTGGACGGTGACCTTGGAGCTGTCCGCAGCCGCGTCTAGCAGGCTCGTCACGAGGGTCAACAACCGTTCGGCATTGCGCTGGGAAGTCGTGAGGAATTGCCGCAGCGTCGGATCTAGATCCTCTTCCATAGCGAGGTCGAGGTAGCCGATGATCGAGGTCAGAGGAGTGCGGAATTCGTGGGAGACCTCGGCCACGAACCGTTCACGGGTCTGGATGGCATCCATCAAGTCGGTGACGTTCTGGAAGACCACCACGGTGCCATCGAATTCGCCGTCATCGTCGTACATCGCGGAGGCCGAGACGGAGAGGTGCTGTTGGCTGCCATCTGTGCCGATCGCGATGATCCGGCCGCGATATTCCCGGCCCTGCAACGCCTGGGCCACAGGCCGTTCGTTCGGCAGGATGGGCGTGAGCCCGTCTGCCTCGAACAACAACAGTTCATGCTCGGCACCGTCATTCCGGCCGGGTGGCAGGCCGATGAAATGCGTGCGCCGTTGGGCCTGGTTCATGAGGACGTCGTGGCCCTGCCCGTCCACCACCAGGATCCCGACGTCGGAGGTCTCTACCACCGCCTGCAACAGCCGATTCTGTGACTTAGATTTCTCCAGGGAGGCCCGCAATTCAAGACGTTGCTTTTCCATGCTGCGGGTCAGGATGCTGGCCGCCGCTCCCAAGGACAGCATCATGAACGGCACCATGACCGGCCGAGTCAGGTTCGATTCGATCAGCTCATCGGTATACGGCGCCGTACCGGGCAGATACGGCCACCACGTGGCGGCGGCGGTCCCGATGAAGCCCAGTGATAGCGCCAGCACGGGGTAGAAGCCGGACCACGCGAGCCAGAACACGGGGAAGGCCGTGAGCAAGGACATGCCGTCGAGCACGTAGCGGGAGGCGGTCCACAGCGGCGCGATCGCCACGAAGTCCAGTAGCGGGATGATCCAGTAGAGCACGGGAGGAAGCCGGTGCCACGGAACCACCCCGGCGAGCAGTGTCAGGAACAGGATGCCGCCGAAGCCGATCGCGATGTACGGAGACTCCAGGGCGACTCCGGGGTCGATGACCATAACGGCGATGACCACGAGGGCGGCCGAGATCGTCAGCGGCAGCTGGGACAGGAGGACGCGACGCCTCAGCGAGAACTGGCCGAAGTGGCGACGCCCCCGAGCCTCCTGGGGCGGAAGCAGTGTCGTCGGGGTGGCGAATGACACGGTCTGGCTCCGTTCGTTGCGGGGCATGAGACACCCCCACTCCACGATAGCCTTGGACCTCAGACTATCTTGGGGGTGTTTCGCGTGGAGGATCGCCGTGTCGCGGTCGTCATTGAGGATGACGATGACATCCGGGGGCTCATGGTCTCCCTCCTCGGCCAGTCCGGTTTCGAAGTGCACGAGGCGGCCAACGGGATGGACGGGGTCAGTCTCGTCCGCAGGAACGATCCCGTGCTGATCACCGTGGACCTGGGTCTGCCGGACATCGACGGTTACGAAGTCACCCGCCAGGTACGCCAGTTCACCGATGCCTACGTGGTGATGCTGACCGCCCGTGGCGAGGAGATCGACACCCTCCTGGGCTTGGACGCCGGTGCGGACGACTATCTCACGAAGCCGTTCCGCCCGCGCGTGCTGCGGGCACGGATCGAGGCCATGCTGCGCCGTCCACGCGGCGGCCGCACCGCTGCCCCGGCTGTCCCAGCGCCGCCGGGAGGCATCGAACAGTCCTGTGGGCCGTCGTCGTCCCTCGTGCCCACGGACTCCGGTGCCGTCTCCTCCCCCTCCGGCCCTGTGCACTTTCCGACGACGGCCCCGCCGGTGGGTGCGTCCGGTCCGCAAACTCAAAGTGGGGAGAAGGCATCCGAAGCATCCACCGTGAAGCTGATTCAGGTCGATCGACACCTGTCCCTGGACGGGCTGGAGCTGTACCCGACGGTGCACCAGGTGGTGGTGATGGGCCGCGAGATGTCATTGACACCGACCGAGTTCCTGCTGCTGGAAACGCTGATGCGCAGCGGCCGCGTCGTGCGGTCGAAGTCGGAGCTGTCCCGGATCGTCCGGGGGGACGAGCCGGACAACGGGACGTTCGTCTCTCAAGCGGACGAGCGCACTATTGAGGTGCACCTGGGCAACCTGCGACGCAAGCTACAGGACGATCCAAGGACGCCGCGGTGGGTGCAGACCGTACGCGGCGTGGGCTACCGCATGGCCGGCAGCCCACACGACGTCCACTAGGGAACTGAACGCCGGCGGCCAGCCCGCCGACGTGAGCGGCGAACTCAGGTTTTTTGCCCGGTCGCCACACCCACCTGCTGCAGGAACAGCCGCAACTGCCGGGCGGTCTCGGCGGCCAACTGGCGCAGGGCTCCCATGATCTCGGCTAGACAGTCCCTGCCGGGCCAGTGGACGGGCGACAGCGGGCAGTGCGCGAAGTCGTCCTGGAGACGGGCCGCCAACGTGGACAGCGCGTGGGCACCGGCCATGGCCGAGGAGGTCCTGAGGCTGAGGACGGCGTCCATCCAGTCTTCGTGGTCCTGGGCGGAAAGGGCGCGCTGGAGTCGTTCGACGCGCTGGTCCAGCAGGGCCTCATAGCGACGGATGAATTCGCACAACATGTCTGTGTCGCCCAGTTGTTCCCCCAACCGGCCCAGCGCATCAGTATCGAGTACTGGGGCAGTGGTCATGGCCCCATGATGCTCCCGCTCCCGCAGGACCGCGCCGGGCTTTCCCCAAAGCTTTGCTCAAGAACCAGGCCGGTCAGGCCGCCCAAAGGAAACCTCAAGATCGGCACGGGGAGTCTGCGGGAATCCTTGTGGCGATCCGACGTCAATCCGGAGGGCCACCTTGAGGACGAGGGCCTGAAATGAAGGTCGTCAGGAAGCCGTGATCGGTATCGACATCCCCGTCGACCGGACACCGGACCTTCCTAGCCGTCTCAGTATCGACGCCGGTGCTGGCATCCCCGCCAGTTCCGGTGAAGATCGTTCTCAACAAGGGGTTTTGATATGAAGAAGATGACCAAGGGCGCTATCGTCACCGGCCTGGGCGTGGCCCTCCTCCTCGGTGGTGGCGGCACCCTCGCCGTGTGGAACACATCGCAGACCGCCAACGCCGGATCGATTTCGACCGGCGCCATGAGCCTGACTCCCAGCAAGGGTGTCTGGACCACGAATCTGTCCCAGAGCGCGATCCCGGACATCTCCGCCTACCGCATGGTTCCCGGAGAGAAACTGACGTACACGCAGGACGTGGCGGTCGGGCTCGAGGGTGACCATCTCACGGCCGCGCTGTCCGTGGACACCGACGATGTGACCAGCGGCTTCACCAACAACCTGAAGCTGGAGTCCTTCGCGGTAACTCCCCGGGGTGGGACGAACGTACTGATCGACTCGAACACCGCTTCCGCCCCGGTTGAGGACGGAAGCTACACGGCCTCCGCCACCCTGGCCTTCAACGCCAACGGCATCGAGGACATGAGCAAGACCCTGGATCTCTCCCAGGTCCGCTACGTCTTGGACCAGCAGGCACCCCAGCCCGTCCGGTGATCATAGTCTGAATCGGGCGACCCGCTCCTGACCACCCACTGTGGTCCTCCCCGTACCCGCACGACCCGCCACCACCGCCCTTCGCTTCCCGAGGAGTTGACATGCGCATCAAGACGTTGCTGCAGAGCGCCGCAGTCATCGCCCTGGCGCTGGTGGCGGGTCTCTGCGGGGTCGGGGGCACCTGGGCTCTCTGGAACACCGCTGCGCCGGCGAACTCGGGCACCGTACAGTCGGCTGACTTCAGAGTCGAAATCAACGGCACCCCGATGATCGTCAACGGCGTGGCCGCCACCGTGGCGCTGGAGGACCCGGGCACCGCACTGACGCCGACGGCCCCGGCCTACTCGGTGGTCACCGTGAAGAACGCCACGAATGCGAGCGCACCCTTCTCGGTCAGCGTGGCTGCAGGCCAACCGCACGTGACGTCCCCGAACGCAGCCCTGCCTGCCTCCGTGACAGTCTGGTCGTCTCTCATGCCGGAGTCCCAGAGGTGTGCCGACGCCGCCTACGCCTCGGCGCCGGCCACCACCACCATCACCCAGGGCACCACCGCGCAGATCTGCCTCCGGATGACTCTCCCGGAGAACGCCCCCGAAACCCTGTCCCATGCCACGGCTACCGTGACCGTGCCGATCACCGCGACACAGACCCAGTGAGGACCCAGTCATGAGCCTTCGGCCCCACCGGACCCGCCATCGGGTCCCCACCTGGCTGGAGTGGATCGGCCAGGCGTTGTCCTTCGGTTTCCTATGCATCTCGGCTCTGGCCGCGATCGTCCTGATCATCATTCCGTCGGCCTCCGGATCACAGACCTACTCCGTGTTGACCAACTCAATGGCTCCGTCTTATCCGGCCGGTACCTTCCTGGTGGTCAAACCCACACCTGCCGACGCGTTGCAGGTGGATGACATCATCACCTTCCAGATGGAGTCCGGCCGGCCGGAGGTCATCACCCACCGGATCACCGCGCTGACAGCGGGTCAGAACGGCGAACGCCTGCTCATCACTCAGGGCGACAACAACGACGAAGTGGATCCGAAGCCCGTCCAGGACATCCAGGTGCGGGGAACGCTGATGTATGCCGTCCCCTACGTTGGCTTCCTCGCCAGTGCACTCGGACGGACCGACCGCGGCGCGATGATCACGGCTCTTGCTTTCACCCTGATCGCCTTCGGCACCTTCACCACGAGCCGCGGGGCCATCCATCACTGTCGCGAAGCGCGGAATGGCCAGCTCGCCACGGAGGCCTCCGATGCATTGGATGCGTCAGTCACCACCCCGGCCGCAGAGTATGCAGCGAGTCCTGACCGGTCAGAGAAAGTGCATTGATGAGTGCCGAACGCCGTGGCGGACCGTCCCGCCGGACCTGGAGAACCGCCGTCGCGGTATTCCTCACCGTGTTCCTCGGCGGGCTCAGCCTCTCCGGTGCGGCGGCCCTGTGGTCTCAGAGCGGCACGGTCACCGCCCAGGTCTCCACCGGCTCGTGGGGAACGAACGGCGGTGTCGTGGGTGGCAACGCCGGCGTTGACGGGGCGGTGCCCCTCAATCTGGATCCCCGTCTGGCCTATTCCTCGGCGCCGGCTTCCGCGACGTCAGGATCGTTCCGTTACGACGGACCCACAGGCCTGGGCTTCTGCCATGAATTCCGCGTCACCAACAAGTCGGCGACAGCCGTCACCTGGTCGATCACCTTTGATACCAGCAAGGGACCCTACTGGGGACTGGATCCGAGGAAGGTCAAGGAGGGCGGCGTCGGTACTCTCCGAAGCCTCTGGGAAGGGGCGACCACCGGTTACGATCCCGCCACCGGGCGCTGGACCCTCGGCGGCGTGGGCCACCACCGGACGCTGGCTCCCGGCGCCTCCACCACGGTGGGCTACTGCGCCAATCCAGCCATGCCCGCGGTGGACCCAGCCACGTTCGCCGCGCCGAAGATCAGCGTGGATCCCAGCAGCAACTCCTACGGTGTGGCCCTGCGGGTGCGTGTCACGTCCGGCTCGAGGTTTCAATTGCCGTGGGCCGCCGAGGTCGATCTCGCGGACTATGTCTGTGCGTCGACCCTCCCCCGGACGATCACGGCGCAGAACGCCGAACTCACCCGCATCAGCGGGACCCGGTACCGCCTGAGCGGCACCGGAGCCTACCGGCTCGTCGGCAATGGCCATTCTCAGGACTTCGTCTTCGCCCGGTACAACCCTGGCGGAAAGCCGTTCCAGCCCGGGACCTGCCCATAGGCTCCTTTGGTGTTCCTGACCGCGGATGAGTCAGAGACAGGCCGGGCCTCGCGGTTGGACACCGACCGCGGTGATCATGCTCGCGATGCGGTGCTTCAGACCAGCAAGTGCCGCCGCATAATCAAGGCGTCCACCCGGCCGGTACCCTGTTGGGCGTCCCCCGGATAGTAGCCGGCGCGGGTGTGGATATGCTCAAAACCGTGGCGCGCGTACAGCTGCTGGGCCCGTGGGTTGTCCGCCCGCACCTCGAGCAGCAGGTCAGTCGCCCGGCGCCGCGCGGCCTCGGCCACCATCCACAGCAGCATCGCCGTACCCAGACCCCGCCCCTCGGCCTCAGGAGCCACGGCGATGGTCTGCACATCGGCCAGCGGCGGCACGCACATCAACCCGCAATACCCGACCACGGCATCGGCGCCCTCCCCCGCGTCCGCCTCACCTTTTGGGCCGGTGGTCACGCGGTAGTCGCGCGTGCCGCCGTCTGACTCCGGGACGGCCTGGGCGAGTTCCTCCTCGAAGAAGGACAGCGGCCAGGCATCGAGCGGGAACAGCCGGTTCTCCAGGGCATGTACGGCCGGCAGGTCGGCCCAGTCCAGGGGTCGCAGCGAATAGCCGAGAGGCAGCACGGGGTCAGCGGCGGTCGAGGAGGTGGCATCGAACTCGTCCATCGGCTCGGCGGGAGTAGGCATGCGGGCCATTCTACGAATGACGCACCATGAGGAACCACCGCACTCTACGCTCACCTTGATCCGGCGCTAGGGTGACGGGGTGAGCAGCAACAGGGCACGATCAACATGAGTTCAGTTAGCGCCACCCACGGGGGGCAGCGGGCTCCCCGCTGGGCTGATCGATGGCTCGAGACCGCCCGCCGGCCGGCCTTCCTCTCCGCCGTCACTCAAACCGTCAAGTGCGTGATCGCGGCGACGGTGGCCTGGTGGTTCTCCATCACCATCCTGGAGACACAGATGCCGTTCCTCGCGCCCTGGACGGCTCTGTTGACGGTCCACGCGACGGTGTACCGATCCCTGACTCACGGGGTGCAGACGTCCATTGCCTCTGCCCTCGGCGTCGGATTGTCGTTCATCATCGGCAACTTCCTCGGGGTCAGCGTCTGGACCTATGCGCTGGCCCTGTTGGTGGGGATGGTGGCAGCCCGCATCCATTGGATTCGCGACGAAGGAATAGCCATCGCCACCACCGCGATATTCCTTCTCAGCAGCGGCTTCGAGGATCAGGAACCCCTCTTGGGGGATCGCATGATCGAGGTCGGCGTTGGCGTTGCCGCGGGCATCGCCGTCAACCTTCTCATCATTCCGCCGCTCCGGGACCGGCAGGCGGCCCGCTACGTCGATTCCGTCAACCGTCGCATGGGCAGCGTTCTGGAGGAGATGGCGGACGAGTTCTCGCAGTCCTGGGACACGGACCGGGCCGAGGCGTGGATGTCCCAGACCGAGTCCATGGAAGACGACACGCGGACCGCATGGGAGTTCGTGCGCTTCGCCCGTGAGAGCCGGCGCGCCAATCCCCGCATGTATCTCCGCCGGCACGGCGTCAGGCTCCGCACGCCGCTGACCGGGAACGGGAAGCAGGACGACTACGTCGAGATCCTCGCGCGCCTGGACGAGGGCGTCTCCCACCTCCGGCATCTGGCGAGGACTCTGCATGAGGCCACCTACGCCGAGGGCCAGTGGGATGACCGCTTCCGCGATCAGTGGTCATTGATCCTGCGCGACTGTGGACGTTCGATCGCCGACCCCGATGCTGAGGTGGAGCCGGTCAACGACCGGCTGACGAACCTTTCCGAGTCCATGTCCCAGGACCACGACCTCCCGCAGTCGGCCTGGCCGGTGTACGGTTCGCTGATCACCAGCCTGAGGCACCTCGCCGTCATCGTCGATGACGTGGCCTCCGCCCGCGAGGTTCGTGAAGCCAAAGACGACTCGTGAACACTGACCGGATCCTCGCCGCTCGGCCTCGCTCTGAGGCAACGGCGTCTTGCTCTCCAGACCTTGCGTGGCATAAAAATCGTCCATGGGTACCCGCATGTTCGTGGCCGTCTACCCGCCCGAGGACGTCCGCGAGGAGCTGGCCGAGTTCCTCTCCGTCCGCCCGGGCCTGATGTGGACCGGCCCGGAGCACATGCACCTGACGCTCGCGTTCTTCGGTTCCGTGCCGGACCGTTCCATCGAGCCACTCGAGGAGAACCTGGACGACGCCGTCCGGAGCGTCGAGTCCTTCCCCTGCGGCCTGCACGGGGCCGGGGCGTTCCCCCATCCGGACAGTGCCGCGGTGGTGTGGCTGGGCGTCGAGGACGGTGCGGAGGACCTGACCCGGCTGGCACGGAAGGCGCGTGGGGCGGGCAACCGGGCCGGCGTCGTGCCCGATGGCAAGGCCTTTCATCCGCACCTGACGCTGGCGCGCCCTGGCCGCACGAATGCCACGCGCTGGATCCGCGTGCTGGAAACGTTCAGCTCCCGGATCTGGACCGTGGATGAGGTGCACCTGGTCGAGTCGACGCTCCAGGGACATGGCCACCGGCCGCGGCACCGGATCGTGAAGACGGTGCCCTTGTCCCCTTGACGTGGCGCGCGGGCCGTTCACAGCCGGGCGATGACCTCGTCCAGCATCTGCTCCGTCAAGCGCCCGGTAAAGGTGTTCTGCTGGGAGACGTGGTAAGAGCCGATCACGCGCACCGTCCTCGAACTGCCGGCATCGGCACCACTGCCCGGCACCGTGAACACCGTCTGCGCTCCGTGGCCGAACGTCGCCCGTGGACGCGGCAGAGCCCAGCCCACGCGTGCCGCTGCGGCATGCAGGGACTGCCAGCCGATACCGCCCAGCACCAGGATCGACTCCACGGTGGTGGCCAACTGGAGTTCGCGGTCCAGCCACGGTCCGCACGCGGCCCGCTCGGCCGGCGTCGGCTTGTTGTCCGGCGGGGCGCAGTGCACCGGGGCCACCATGCGGACGCCCCTGAGGCGCTGCCCGTCCCCGGCGGACACCGACGTCGGCCGGGCGGCGTAGCCGGCCCGGTACAGGGCCGCGTGGATCCAGTCCCCCGAGCGGTCACCGGTGAACATCCGGCCGGTGCGGTTCCCGCCGTGCGCGGCCGGGGCCAACCCCACCACGAGGACACGTGGCTGCTCATCTCCCAGCGACGGCACGGGACGGCCCCAATAGGGCTCGCCGAGAAAGGCCTTGCGTTTGCCCGCCGCCACCGATTCCCGCCAGTCCACCAGCCGCGGGCAGGCACGGCACACGGAGACCCGGGCGTCGACGTCGGTCAGGGACTGAGCGGTGCCCGCCAGCCTCCGGACCTGTGCGGCCGAGGTGGCGGACGGCGTCGTGGGCCCGGCAGGGTCCTCTGGCCAGCCAGTGCCGGACGGCACGGGCGAGGAGAACGGCTGGCCCGTCAGCGGGTGCGGCAGCAGGACCGGGAGTTCGGGTTCGTCGGCGAAATCCACTCCTCCATCATGGGCGCAGTCACCTCGGAAGACCACAGAACGGCCAAGAACCACTACGGAGATGAAACCAAAACTTCATTAATCTGGTGAAATATTCAAAATCCCTTGCACACCTGACCTCATACAGAGTTACTGTGGTCACACCCCTAACGAAATACTGAAAGGTTCAATATGGAACCCTCATCACTCAAGCGCCTGGGCACTCGCTCTCTCGCCGTCACTTCCAGCGCCGCAATGGTCATCGGGCTCTCAGCCGCCGGTGCGGCTGCGGCCACGCCCCAGGCCAGCCCGGACACCGACGCTCCAGACCTGGTCTCGGTTGAGATCAGTGAATCCGATTTCAACCTGGACAACGGCGACGCCGTGGTCACCGTGACAGCGACCATCACGGATGAGACCGGAGTGGACATCACGGACGAAGACGGTGACACCGCAGAACCGGTCATCGTCGCCAAGAGCACGGGAACGACTCAGAGCCATGGCCTCGGAAGCATGGAACTGGTTTCCGGAACCGCCCAGGAGGGCGAGTTCCAGAAGACCATCACCATTCCCTCCGGCGCGGCGGCCGGCGACTGGGAGATCACCCTGGTGTCCCTGGGAGACTCCCTGGGCAACCAGGTCGTCCCGGCCGAGCTGGAGAACGCCGGGGTCCTCGCCTCCGTCACCACGCGGTACAACCAGGTGATCGCGCTGACGGCTCCTGAGTTCACGGATGAGAACGGCACGGAGAACGACGCGTTCGTCATCCCGGAGGTCGACGGCGTGGTTTTCGCTGTGAACGGCGAGGACACGGAGGCCGGAACCTACACGGAAGAGGCCACAGGGACGGTCGTCATCACCGCGACCGCCCAGGACGACTTTGAGTTCGCCGAGGACGCCACCACCGAGTGGACCCACGAGTTCCTCGAGACCGACCTGGCCACCCCGGCGGCCGTGACCTTCACGGACCCTTCGGGCACCGAGGATGACGTCTACACCGTCCCCGCGGCCGAGAACGTGACCTACGTCGTGAACGGCGAAGAGTTCGAGGCCGGCGAGCATGAGGCGTCGGGCACGGTGACCGTCGAGGCCCGCGCCGACGATGGCTACCACTTCGCCGAGGACGCCACCTCCGAGTGGACCTATGAGTTCAATGCGGGTGATTCCTTCGTCGTCACCGCCACCCCCACCGTGACCGGCGAGGCCATGGTCACCGAGACCCTGACCGTTGACGCCGGCGACTGGGGCCCCGAGGGCGTCGAGCTGGCCTATCAGTGGAACGCCGACGGTGAAGTGATCGAAGATGCCACCGACTCCACCCTGGCCTTGACCGCTGATCACCTGGGCCAGGCCATCACCGTCACCGTGACCGGTTCCCTGGACGGCTACGAGTCCGACTCTGTGACCAGCGAGGCCACCGAGGCGGTGGCCGCTGCCGACCTGGCACCGGTCACCCCGGCCGTCACCGGTGAGGCCACGGTGGGCGAGGCCCTGACTGCCGAGTCCGGCGACTGGGGACCTGAGGGCGTCGAGCTGAGCTACCAGTGGAGTGCCGACGGCGAAGCCATCGAAGGGGCCACCGAGGCCACCTTCACCCCGACCGAGGACCAGGTCGGCCAGCGGATCACCGTCACCGTGACCGGGACCTTGGCCGGCTACAACACCACCAGCCGGATCAGCGCCCCGACGGCGGCCGTCGCCGAGGCCGAGCCGATCTCCTTCTCGGACGTCTCCGAGGGCCAGTGGTTCTACGCTCCCGTGACCTGGCTCGTGGAGAACGAGATCACCACCGGCTACACCGACGGCACGTTCAAGCCCTACAACGCCGTCACCCGCGGCGAGGCCGTGACGTTCCTCTTCCGCTACGCCGATGAGGAATTCACCGCCCCGGACAGCATCGACCTGACCGATGTTCCCCCCACGCACAACTTCTACGAGGAGATCGCCTGGGCCACCGAGAACGGCGTGGTCACCGGCTACGCCGACAAGACCTTCCGAGCCGGCCAGAACATGACCCGCGGCCAGGTCGCGGCCATCCTGTTCCGTCAGGCCGTTCAGGAAGGCGAGTACACCGCCCCGGAGACCTCCGAGTTCACCGACGTGGACCCGGAGACCACCAACGAGTACGAGGCGATCAGCTGGCTGCATGAGCAGCAGATCGCGTTCGGCAATGCTGACGGATCCTTCGGAACCCACGACAACATCAGCCGGGCCGAAATCGCCGCCTTCCTCGAGCGCTACAACACCGCGCTGAACAACTGACACCTCCAGGACAGTACCGGCCAGCTGGTCGGAGTTGATCCAGCACCACCTGAGGGCCCGCTCGCGTGACCACCCGTCACGCGGGCGGGCCCTCGTCGCAGGTCGAAACGAAAACCACCACGTCGCACGAATTACCCCCAAATCGCCCGGTGCGGGCCACATCGTGCGACCCAGATCCTGGGGCCGGCGGCATGGCGGACTTAGAGTGGGCAGTGCACGGCACGTGGAATCCGCTGCACCGCGCACCAGCACGGACAGGTCGGTCACAAACCCCCGAGAACCAGGAGTACCTGCATGAGCACAGAGACCCAGCCCGACACCGGTCCCTCAGTGACTGACGGTGCAGAGGTGAAGGGCCCCTGGTCTGACGGTCTGGGCCGTGTGGGTGCCCGTGCCGGGCAGACGCTGCTGATCGCCGCCGTGGCGGTCGGGGTGATCGTGGTGCTGCTGCGCGTGAGCGTGGTGGTGCTCGCCGTGCTGGTGGCCCTCATCCTGGCCTCGGCCGTCTCACCCCTGGTGCGCTGGTTGGTCGGCAAGGGATGGTCGCACCTGCTGGCCACCCTGATGTCCTTCTTGGTCATCCTGCTGCTGGTGGGCGGGGTGGTCACCGGCGTGGTGTTCGCCATCCGCAATGAATGGGACTCTTTGGTCTCTTCGGCAGTGGAGGGGTGGCAGCAGCTTCAGGACTTCGTGACGTCCGGTCCGCTACCCATCGATACCTCGCTGATCGATGACGCCACGCAACAGATCAATGACTTCCTTGCCAGCGGTGACTACGCCAGCGGCCTGGCCAGCGGCACCCTCACCGGGATCTCTGCCGCCACCAACTTCCTCACCGGACTCGTACTGATGATCGTGGTGCTGTTCTTCCTCCTCAAGGACGGCTGGAAGATCGTCAACTTCGGCCTTCGCTGGTTCCAGGGTGAGACCCGGGCCAAGCTCGCCGAGTCCGTGGACCGCTCCTCCGAGGTACTGGGCGGCTATGTCCGTGGCACGGCCACCGTGGCGGCTGTAGACGCCGTCCTCATCGGCATCGGCCTGTTCGTCATCGGTATTCCGCTGGCGTTGCCCCTGGCGGTAATCGTGTTCATCGGCGGGTTCATCCCGATTGTCGGCGCCACCGTCGCCGGTGTCCTCGCCGCACTCGTGGCGCTGGTGACCACCGGCCCGCTCGAGGCGCTGATCGTGATCGCCATCGTGATCGTCGTCAACCAAGTTGAGGGGAACTTCCTCCAGCCCGTCGTAATGGGGCGCACGCTCAGCCTGCACGCCTTGATCGTGCTGCTCGCCTTGACGATCGGCACCATCGTCGGCGGCATCTTCGGCGCCATCCTGGCCGTGCCCTACACCGCTGTGGCCTGGACCCTGATCCAGGTCTGGTCGAACCGCTACCAGGCAGGCGACGACCCCGTTCTCGGTCAAGATCCCCTGGACGCGAAGGACCGCGCAGATGCCAAGGCCACCACGGCCCAACGGCTGCGCTATTGGCGCATCAGCCGCCAGCGCCCGTCCAGCGAGAAACTCGGAGCTGCGCAGAAGGTGGAGCCGGGCTCGCAGGAGGCGACAGGCGTCTCGGACGCCTCAGGTCCAGCAGACGCGTCCGGTCCCGACGGCTCGTCCGGCTCGTCCGCTTCCCGGGAGTCCTGACCTAGCCTACCGTTCGCCGGTGCCGGCCTTCTTCCGTGGGCCCGGTACCTTCGCATCGGATGCGCGCAGGTACAGCGGCTGCACCGGCAGGATTCCCCGGCCGCGGCGCAGAGCGAGCTCGCCGACCAGGCCGAGCGAGCCGGCGTCGGGCACGATGGTGGAGAACTCCGCGACCGCGGCGAGGGCATCCGGGTACATCCCGGCCCCGGCGCCATAGGCCGGCAGCGGAGTGACCTCGGCCGGGGCTGTGACGAAGGGACCGTGGAGGCGCTGGAACTGCCCGCCCACGGAGGCGTAGTGGGCCCAGTAGACCTCACGGCGGCGGGCGTCGGTGGCAACCACGAACTCCTCGACGCCCGCCCGGAAGGCCTCCTCAGCCGCGGGCAGCGCGATCGCGTCCAGGCTCATCACCCCGTGCACCTGCAACCCCCAGGCAAAGGCGAGGGAGCGTGCGGTCACCAGCCCGGCACGCAGCCCGGTGAACGGTCCGGGCCCGACGCCGGCCACCACCGCACGCAGATCGCCCGGCTCCACGTTCGCCTCATCGAGAACCCGGCGAACCGCCGGCGTGAGCACCTCGGCATGCGTGTTGGTCTCGGTGGAGGCATAGCTCGCGAAGACCTCGCCGTCACGGACGACGGCCACGCTGGCGGTGGCAGAGGCGTCGAGGGCGAGGAGGGGGCGGGATGAGTGGTCGGGCATGGGGTCCAGTTTACGGATGGCTACCGGTCATGCCGTCGGCCACTGGTGGCCCCTATTCAGGACTCTCCAGGCCGTACAAACCCGTCACCCGCGGCGAGGTCGTCACCTTCCTCGACCGCTACAGCTCCGTGCTCACCCAGTAGCACCACACAGCGGTCACCAACGGCAACACATCGAAGGCCTCCCCACGACCACCAGTCGCGGGGAGGCCCTCCGTGTACCAGCCCCGCCTACTGCGGTCCGCGCAGCCGGTCGATGTGCTCGGACGCCTCGGCCTTCGTCAGGTCGGCCGGCAACTCCTCGCCCGCTTGCCGGGCCAGCGTGTCCAGGTAGGACTTCTGCGCCTCGGTCATCGGGTCGTCGCCGCTGACCCAGTCCTCGGGGTCCTTCTCCAAAGCGGGGTCATCGGCCTCACTGGTGGCGCCGATCGTCTCGCCCTCCACCGGCCTCTGCTTCTGCTGGCGGCCGAGAGCCTGTTCTTCCTCTTCCGGCTCCGGGAACTGCGCGGGAGTGGTCGTCATGGCGTGCTCCTTCCCTCGGGGTCAGCGGCCGCGGATCCCGGCCACCGTGGTGCACATGCTAACGCGCCGTCATCGGCAGCATCTTGTTCTTCAGTGAGTCAGCCCAGACGGCAGGCACGTGGTGCTTCCTGGCCAGGTCCATCTTCTTCGCGCTGAAACCGACGATCCGCCTGAGCCGTGAGTTGCACTTGGCCTCCCTGCGTCGAGTCGACCGGCTGGCCGAGAAGGGGCACTCGAGGCTCCGAGGGACCTCTTCTCCGGCCCTCAGCGCTCACGGTGACCCTCCTCCGCCTCCGGCCCCACTCCGAGCCCTGTTCCCGCCAGCCGCCGGATCCCGTCCAGGACTGCGGCGTGCACCCGACGGTCGCCCAGGGGCAGGAAGTGTCCACGCGTGCCCAACTGCACGTTGTCCGCGCCGTCCAGGTGGCTGCCGCCGGGGATGTGCGGGTCGAACCGGCCGTAGATGGAGACGATGTCCCGGTCCACGTGGCTGCTGGCACTCAGGTCGGCCAGCTCCGGGGAATTCGGCAGGAACACCCGCAGGGCCGGCAAGGGCAGCAGCCGGGCCAGCGGGGAGCCGGTGAACGGCGTGTTGACCGCCACCAGGCCTCGGATCGCTCCACCCTCATTGTGGTGCGCCAGCAGCAGCTTGCCGATCAGCCCGCCCTTGCTGTGGGCCACCAGCACGCAGCGGCCCACCCGCTCCCGGCGGAGATAGCGGTCCACCAACTCGGCCATCTCCTCGATGGTTCCCCCGTTGTACCGCAGGTCCGTCACGGCGTGCACGTCATAGCCGTTCTCCCGCAGGGCATCGGCCACCGGCAGCATAAACGTCCAGCTCTCGTAGATGCCGGGGATGAGCACCACCGCCGGCCGCTCGGTCCAGGACCGGCGATAAACCTGCGGGTCGTACCGGTGCACCACCCCGGCGGCCTGCCGGCGGAGCGCGTAGACGTAGTCACGGATCCAGGCGGCGAGGTTCACGCCGATCTCAGCGATGTTCATCGGCGCACCGCCTCCAGGAAGGGGGCGCAGGCCGCGGCGAGATCATGCGGCCGGTTGTATTGCACGGCGTGAGGGCCGTCGGGGATCTCGACCAGGCGGGCGTCGGGCGCCAGCCGCATCAGGTCCATGGCCCAGCCGTGGGGCGCGATGGGATCCCGGTCTCCCCGGACCACGAGCCCCGGAACGTCGCAGCGGGTGATCGTCTCCTCGACCCGGTCGGCGAGCATGTGCCGTGCGGTGCGCAGGTACCGCAATGGACCCATCCGCAGGTAATTCCGGAAGACCACAGCGTTGTTCGCCGCCGGCTCGCAGACCGTGTCCCGCAGCAGCCGCCAGGCCAGGGCCGGCCGGCTGTGCGCCGCCGGGTCCACGGTGGGGCCGATCAGCACGTATCCGGCACACAGCCCCGGGTTCCGAGCGACCGTGTCCACCACGATCTGACAGCCCATGGAGTGGCCCACGACGACGGCCCCGTCCAAGCCCAGCGCCCGGATCACCTGGGCGAGAACTTCGCCCAACTCCGGTACGGTCAGCGCCCGCGGCGGAGTGGGCGTGGTGCCATAACCCGGCAGGTCCAGGGCGTAGACGTCGTGGTCGGTGGCCAGCGCGTGTGCGAAGGGCAGGAAGTACTCCCCCGACATCCCGATGCCGTGCACCAGCACCACGGGCGGGCGTTCCGTCCCAGCCGTCTCACCGACCTCTGGACTTTCGCTCTTCTCGCCCTGCGGCGATCCGAACGTGCCGCGCACGTCCACCGTGTGCCCGCCGGCGTGCAGGCGCCGCCGCCCCAGCCCACGGTCGCGACGGAATGCTGAGTCCCTACCGATCGGAATCTCGCTGGAACTTCGGGACAGTTGACGGTGACTCATAGTCGGCGTCGCTGTCGTCGTCAGGATCGATATCCACCTCGCCGCTACCATCGGATCCCAGATCGGCGTTCTCGTCGTCCGGGTTCACCTCGGGTTGTCCCTGTTCGTCGAGTGGCGTGCTCATGCGCGTCTCCTTCTTCAGTCCTCCGTCGCGGATGCGAAAACCATGTCAGATCGGCGGCCGACGTGCCAGCGTGGCCCGCCACCTGAACCGTCCAACGACTGGGCGGTCGGGTGAACTTCGGAGGCCAGCACGGCCCGCCTTCCCCCGCTGACCCGACCGCCCTTACGCTGGCCTGGACAGCGAATGACCACAACGGACGCCCCAGCCGGTCACGGCCCCTACGGACAAGCGGCGCCCGAGAGAGGTGCACCTCATGGTCCAGTCCCCATCCCCCGACCTTCCGGAGCAGCAGGCGGAGCAACCCGCGCAGCCGCCGCTCTCGATGGAGGCCCACATCCCAGCCGCGCACGTGACGCTCGAGGGCCACTTCGTCCTACCGCAGGTCAACGCCCCCGTGGTGGTCTTCGCCCATGGCAGCGGCAGCGGCCGGAACAGCGAGCGCAATCGGTACGTGGCGTCTGCCCTGCACGAGGCGGGGCTGGGTACGTTGTTGCTGGACCTGCTCACCCCCGAGGAGGAGACCGACCGGGGAAACGCCTTCGACCTGCCCCGGCTCGCGCAACGCCTCACGGCGGCCGAGGCGTGGGTGCACCGGCAGCCGCAGAGCCTGTCCTCACCGGTGGGGTTCTTCGGCGCCAGTACCGGGGCCGGTGCCGCGCTGTGGGCCGCTGCAGAACCGGGGGCCCGGGTCGGTGCCGTGGTCTCTCGAGGTGGCCGGCCGGACCTGGCCGAACGACGGTTGGGCACGGTGGAGGCTCCCACTCTGCTGATCGTCGGCAGTGAGGATCAGGAGGTACTCGAGTTCAACCGCCAGGCCCAGTCCGAGCTGCAGTGTGAGAACGCCCTGGAGATCGTCGACGGCGCCGCGCACCTATTCGAGGAACCCGGAGCCCTGGAGCAGGTTGCCCGCCTGGCGTCGGAGTGGTTCGCCCGGCACCTTCCCTCGGCGCCCGCCATCGACCCACTGGATGCCGGGACGACGGCCACGGACCCGCAAGCCGGACCTTGATCTGGGCCGAAGCCCGCTAGTACGCCAACGGCTGCTTCATCCGATCGAGCGTGCCTGCTGTGCCTACCGCGTCTGCTGCGCCCGCTGTGCCTACCGCGTCTGCTGTGCCCGCTGTTCCTGCTGAGCTTCCCACGCCTGCCGCGCGCTCCAGGCCGAGGCCACCATGTCCTGCACGGAATGCCGCATGGTCCAGCCCAGGTCCCGCGCGGCCAGTGTCCCGTCGGCCACGATCCGCGCCGGGTCGCCCGGCCGGCGGGCCTGCACCTCGGGCTCGAAGTCAATCCCGGTCACTGACGCCATCGCGTCCATGATCTCCCGGACGGAGGTGCCCGCGCCGGAACCCAGGTTGTAGACGGGTTCCACGGTCTCCCCCGACTCCACGCGCCGCGCCGCCGCCACATGGGCCTCGGCCAGGTCGGCCACGTGGATGTAGTCACGCACGCAGGTGCCGTCCGGCGTCGGGTAATCCGCGCCGTTGATGCGCGGCGTCCTCCCCGCCACCAGCGCGTCGAACACGAGCGGGAACAGATTGTGCGGGCTGGTGTCACTGATCCGGTCCGTGCCCGAGCCGACCACATTGAAGTAGCGCAGCGACGTGTGCCGCAGCCCGGCCGCCCGGGCCTGGTCAGCCAGCAGCCACTCCCCGATCAGCTTGGTCTGTCCGTAGGGTGACTCCGGCACGGTCGCACTGGCTTCGGTCACCAGCTCACTGTCCGGCGTACCGAACGTCGCGGCGGAGGAGGAGAACACCATGTTCGCCACGCCGGCGCCCTCCATCGCCTCCAGCAGGGCCACCATCCCCGTGACGTTGTCCCGGTAGGTGCGCAGCGGTTTCCGCACCGATTCCCCCGCGTACTTGTACCCGGCAATATGTACGACGCCGGCCACCGGGTGCTCGGCGAACGCACCGTCCAGCGCGGCCCGATCATTCAGGTCGGCCTGGATGAACGGGATATCCTCCGGCACGAACCCGCGGTGTCCGCTGGAGAGATTGTCCACCACCACGGTGTCCGTGCCGACAGCCCGAAAGGCCTCCACCACGTGCGCGCCGATATAGCCGGCCCCGCCGGTCACCATCCAAGTCATGTCACCAGCCTACGGAACGCGTCTATCCGCTCCGACCATTGTTGCAACTTGTTCGCAATTGCATTTAGAGTGCTGGTCATGAACACATCACTACCGCCCTACCGCACCCATGCCGATTCCGGGGTGGCGCCCGCAGCGCCCGCTCCTCGCGGCCGTCATTCCCGCCGCTTCCTCTCGGTCGGCGCCTTCGCCGCCGTGACCCTTGCCCTCTCTGCCTGCGGTGCAGGTGCCGGCAGTGGCGGATCCACGCAGACTGCCGACGGCTCGGCCGCTACTGAATCCGCAGAGACCGAGTCCGTCAGCGCGGCCCAGCTCGCGTCCCGCGCTGAGGTCGCCTCCGTGACGCCACGCGTGGTCATGAGTTACGACGGTGGCTTGGTCTCCCTGGACGGTGAGACCGGTGAGGTGGTGCACGAGGAAGAGCTGGACGGCTTTCTCCGACTCAACAATGCCGGCGACGGCCAGCACGTGATGGTCACCAAGGGCAACACCTTCGAGGTCTACAACGCCGGTATCGATGCCCAGGGCCACGGGGACCACTTCCACTACTACGAGTCTGATCCCGGCCTGAGCGGCATCACGTTCGAGGCACCGCACGCCGGTCACGTGGTGGTGCACAACGGGCTGACCACCCTCTTCGCCGATGGGGACGGCTCCATCCAGACCTTCACGTCCGAGCATCTCAAGGACGGGCAGCCCCGTACTGAGACGACCTCGACGGACGACCCCCATCACGGTGTGGCCCTGCAGCTGGTCGACGGCACTCTGCTGACCACGCAGGGCACCGAAGAGGCGCGGAACACCGTGCAGGTGAAGAACTCCGGGGACAACGGCGAGGTCCTGGCGGAGACCACCGACTGCACGGGTGTCCACGGTGAGGCGGCAGCCGCCCCGAACGAGAACGGCGACGTGGTGGTGCTGGGGTGCGAGGACGGCCCGGTCGTCTACCGTGACGGCGAGTTCCACAAGATCGCGGCCGAGAACGAGTACCAGCGCACCGGCAACCTGGCCGGGTCCGACGACTCCTCGGTGATGCTCGGTGACCTGAAGACCGATGCCGAGGCGGAGTTCGAGCGGCCCACGCAGGTCGCACTGATCGACACCCTGACCGACTCACTGCAGACCGTGGAACTGGGTTCCTCCTACTGGTTCCGCTCCCTGGCCCGCGGCCCGGAGGGCGAGGCACTGGTACTGACCTATGACGGCGAGCTCAACGTGATCGACGAGGAGACCGGAGAGATCACCGCCGAGATCCCGGCCATCGAGGCCTGGGAGGAGAACGAGGAGTGGCAGGAGCCCGGTCCCATCGTGAAGGTCGCCGACTCCACGGCCTACATCACGGATGCCGCCAACCAGAAGCTGGTGATCATCGACCTGGAGGCAGGAGAGGTCGTCAACGAGGTGGACCTTGAGGTCACCCCAGTGGAGATGGCCGTGGTCACCGGATACCCAGAGGCCCCTGAGCACCAGGCAGGCCCCACCGCCGGCAGCGACGACGAAGCCACCGAGGAAGATGGTCACGAGGGCCACGACCATGCCGAGGAAGGTCACGAAGGCCACGACCACTGACCACTGACCACCACTAGAACCACTTTGCGGGCAGAGATAAGTACTGATCTCTGCCCGCAAAGTGGACAGCAAGACCGAGTGCACCAAAAAAACACGGATGCGAGGTAGGTCTGGTCAGCGGGTGGCGGGCATCTCCGGCGGCGGCAATTGGTGGGTCCCGGTCTGGGCGACACCGAGCACCTCTCCCCTGGCTCCGGCGGCACCGCCGCCGTGGGACAGTACCCACAGGGTCTCCCAGACGGCCCGAGCCGCGACGGGCGCGATGCGCAGGAGGAGGCGACCGGCGTCGTTCGAGGCCTCCACATCCGCACCGAACACGTAGTTGCCATTGCCCTGGGTGCTGATGAAGGCCAGGTTCACGCCGAGGGCGGAGGATGTGCACTCCCACACGAACCACGGCTCGGCCCACACCTCGGCCAGTTCGGCGGGCGAGCCGTCCGGCGCGGGGTACAGGGGGTCGGACACGCGGGCGGTGAACTCGTCCTCGTCCACCAGCAACTCGCCGGCCAGCAGCCCCGGCCCCGTGCGCACACCGGCCCACGTGCAGACCTGGGAGGCCAGGGAGTCCCGCTCGGCGAGCGCCACGGCATACCGGGAACCGTTCTGGCTCACGACGCCGGCCATCACGTCCGCGCCCGGCGCACCGGACACGGTGGAGACCCTGGCACCGGCGAGCCAGGACTGCATCAGGGTGCGCTCGACCCCGCACTGCCCGCGCAGGGCCAGGACGTCCTCGGCGGTGGCAACGGGACCCATGAAGTCCTCCCCGGCGGTGTCCAGCACACCGTCCAGTGTGAGGAATCCCTCGCGGACCAGGCGACCGATGGCGCTGCGGTTGCGCAGGGTCGCGAAGCGGCCGAGCGAGCCGAGGTGGTGGATGGACTGCAGGACTTCGAGGTCGTCACTGCGCAGCAGGCCCGGGTCCTCCGGGCTGGTGGTCTGCCGGCGGCCCTCCCCGTTGACGTGGCGCTGCAGGGCTTCGACGCTCACGATCAGTTGCCCGGACCGGCCCTGCCGGTCAGTGGCGGACATCAGGCCACGGCCCGGAGCGGGGCGCTTTCTGCTGAGACCTCGTCCGGTGTGAACCAGGCGCTGGCGATAACCGCGTCGAAGACGGCGGTGAAGTGCTCGTAGTCGCTGATTAGGCAGCTGGCGCTGATCTCCAGGGTGGCCCGGCCTTCGGCGAGGGCCTGCTGGACCAGCCAGCGGCGGGTGAAGATGTTGTTGCGGCCAGTCCAGCGGGTCAGGTCCATCCGGCGCGCTGGATAGCCGCCGACGGTGCAGGTGACGTCCTCGACCACGTAGAGGCGGTCCACGCCGCACAGCCCGGCTGGTTCGCCAGCGTAGGTGGTGGCCATGATGCTCGGGGCCAGTTCCGGTTCGCGTGCGGTCGGGGCAGCGTTTGGGCCGGGTGCCCCCGCCCAGTTCTCGGCGGACCCCGTCACCGGCGCTGCGGCCACGAGGTGGAAACCGTCCACGGGGTACCTGACCCAGTCCTCCGGCAGGTCCATGGTCAGTGTCCGCATGTACTCTCCTCCCGTTCCCCTCCAAGGCCTGAGCAGTGGCAACGGAGGGTGAATTCCTTGTGAACCACGCTAGGGGCCAAACGGCCGGGCCGC
>NZ_BAAALH010000002.1:1469343-1599413 GCF_039528175.1 Citricoccus alkalitolerans | reverse complement strand
CCGAAAGAGCGTCGCGACCGTGCAGGCGCGACGGCTCGGACTACTCCTTGTTGAGCCTGTCCTAGCAGGTGCCGGTAGCCTTCTCCCCCGGCTTCGAGGCGGAGCCGGTCACTAGTCTTCCCGGGTCGCGCCGCGATTCTCCGCCTCGTCCTGGCGGTCGGCGTTCGCGTTGTAGGCCAGTACCGCCTCCTCGTCTGAAACCCCCTCCTCGTCGACTGCCTCCCGGAGGATCTGCTGGGGCCTCGACTCGTTGTGGTGTTCGCCTTCGGTGTTGTGACGTGACATGCAGACGCTCCTTCTCTGTTCCAACTCGTGCTCAAGATGAGGCGGGGTCGTTGCCTGCCGGCTTGCGACTCCATCGTTTCACCAGTACCCGCGCCACCCCGGCCACGGCGCCACTGGCCAGGAGCCAGGGGCCGGCGACCAGCAGCGGGTCGATCCACTGGTGCGAGGTGTCCGCGCGGCGGGTGCCGGCGCGGGAGGAGAACCCGTGCCCGGTTACCTCGGCGCGCAATCCGGTCTGGCTCAGGGGGTTGTCCGGCCGTGCCGTGAACAGCGACCGCACGTGGTGCTCTGCGGCCTCGATTCGGTCGGCGGCCAGCAAGCCCAGCCAGTGTGCCGCGCGGGCCTCACTGTAGGTGTAGGCCCATCTGCGCAGCGGGGCGGAGATCCCCCGGGGTGGTTGCGCGGTCCCGAAGACGGGGGTCAGGTCCTGGTGCTCGATCGAACGCTCCCGGGGCCACCGCTCGGGCTGGCGTTCGGGGAACTCCCAGTGGGCCCCGGTCTCCAAGTCCCGCCGCTCCCGCGGGACGGACGGTCGGTCGGCAGGGTCGAGGTCGATGCCCCAGCCCGGGATCTCCGCGCGTAATTGCGCGCTGGTTTTCCCGCGGGACAGGCGGTCCGCGACGTAGGGCGTGGCGGGGGCGGACCTGTCGGAGGTCGGCGGCATGGTGACTCCTTGCCTCTCAGCCGGCGTGGGGCAGCACCAGGGTCTTGATGCAGCCGTCGAGTTTGGAGGAGAACAGATGGTATCCCTCGGCGATGTGCTCCAGCGGCACCCGATGGGTGACGATCTCCCTGGGCGTGAGGTAGCCGTTGCGCACGTGCTCGAACAGGCGTGGCCACTGGCGCTTGACCGGGCACTGGTTCATCCGCAGGGTGAGGCCCTTGTTGAGTGCGTCTCCGAACTTCACCGCGCTGAACATCGGGCCGTAGGCGCCCATGATGGAAATCGTCCCGCCCTTGCGTACGGCGTCGATGGCCCAGTTCAGGGCCACCGGGGATCCGCCTTGCAACTTGAACTTGGCGGACGTGACGTGCTGGAGGAGATTTCCGTCGGCCTCGGCACCGACCGCGTCGATGGCCACGTCCGCCCCCAAGTAGTCGGTTGCCTTCTTCAGCTCCACAACGATGTCGTCGTACTCGGCGAAGTTGTAGACCTCGGCATGCGCGAGGGTGCGGGCCTTCTCTAACCGGTACTCGAGGTGGTCCACGACGATGACGCGTCCGGCGCCCATCAGCCAGCTGGACTGGGCCGCGAACAGCCCGATGGGGCCGGCGCCGAAGACCACGACGGTGTCTCCTTCGGCGATGTCGGCGAGCTGCGCACCGAAGTACCCGGTGGCCACGGCATCGGTGAGCAAGACCGCATCCTCCTCGTGCATCCACTCGGGGATCAGGGCTGGCCCCACGTCGGCGAACGGGACGCGCACATACTCGCCCTGGCCGCCGTCGTAGCCCCCGCAGGTGTGGGAGTATCCGTAGATCCCGCCCACAGCAGTGGCGTTGGCGTTGACGTTGTGACAGTTGGAATACAGCCCACGAGCGCAGAAGTAACAGGAACCGCAATACACGTTAAAGGGCACCATGACCCGGTCCCCCGGTTTGAGGTTCTGCACCGAGGGTCCGACCTCATGCACGCTGCCGACGAACTCGTGCCCGAAGGTGTGCCCGACCCGGGTGTCCGGCATCATGCCGTGGTACAGGTGCAGGTCCGAGCCGCAGATGGCGGCCAGGGACACCTTGACGATGGCATCGTTGGGATGCTCGATGCAGGGCATGTCCCTGTCCTCGACCCGGACCTTGTACGGTCCCCGGTACGCCATCGCACGCACGTTGTCGCCTCCTGCCGTGGTCTTGAGAGGTCCTACCGTGGCGTGTGACGTCGGGGCGGGTCAAGACCTGTTCGCCAGTAGATCGCGGAGTCGTCCGAAGGCCACACCTACCGGGCGGGCCGCCTGGCCGACGAGCCGGCGGGCTGCCGGCAGCAGGGCACGCTTGTCCTTGGGGACTGCCCGGAATACGTCGGCCCGAGGCAGGTCGGATGCCGCCGCGCGCGGTGGACGCAGCTGTGAGACGACCTGGTGCGGACCGGACGTGCTGGGACGAATGTCGAACTCGAAGATGGCAGTGGGAAGGTAGAGGATGGCGCAGGCGTTGGGGATGTCCACGACGCTGGACAGGTGCGCCTCCACCGGCGCTGCCCCCAGCAACAGATAGGCCTGTTCACGGGAGTAGCCGAAGGCCGAGAGATACTCGATGGCCTGCACGCAGGCCCGTTGGTACGCCACGTAGGGGTCGAGGTACTCCTGCCGCCCGTCCACGGTCACCGAGATGCCGGTGAAGCTGACCCAGTCGTCATAGGGCGGTGCCTGGTTCCCCGGCACGAAGATGGCCTGCCCCTCGACCCGGTAGGTGTTCATCCCGTCCGGGATGAGATCCACGTGCACATCCACATACCCACCCATCTCGATCGCCCCACACAGCGTGATCTCTCCATCCCCCTGGGAGAAGTGCAGGTCTCCCATGGACAAATTCGCGCCGTCCACGAATACCGGATAGAAGACCCGGCTACCCCGGGTGAGGTCCTTGATGTCCTGGTTTCCACCGTTCTCCCGCGGCGGAGTCGTCTGGGCTGCCTCCACCGCGATCCGGGCCGCATCGCTCTCTGAGACTCCACCCAGCAGGGCTCCCTTCGCCAGCGGCGGCACGGCCAGCGGTGGGACTCGGAACGGGTTGCGGGCCACCAGCCGGGCCTCCCGCCTGTTCCACCGGCTCAACAACTCCGCGGAGGGCGAGGTGCCCATCACGCCAGGATGCGGGGCCCCGGCGAAGGACACCCCGGGAATGTGCCGCGAGGTGGCCCGTCCGCCGTCGAAGTCCCAGACCGCCTTGTGGGCGTCCGGGAAGTGTTCGTGCAGGAAACCACCGCCGTGGGCCGGCGCGAAAATCCCGGTGTACCCCCAGCCCTCGCCAGCCGGCGGGCCGTGCTGATCCGTCGCCAAGGGACCGACGTCGGCGATGTCCACGACCAGCAGGTCTCCGGGGCGGGCTCCCTCCACGCGGAACGGTCCGGACAACTGGTGTCCGGCATGGAATGGTGCGGTCAGCACGTCTCCGGCTGATTCCTTCACGATCCTCGTGCTCGCCGTCGCTCGTCCGGCTCAAGTGCCCCAGGTCCACGGGGCACAGCACCAATTACACAGTCGTGCGACGGTAGCCGACCACCAGGGCCCGGCTGTAACTCGGGGGAGGCGATCAGTGGGCCGCGCGGGCGGTGGACGGGTCCTCTCCCCGGCGCATCAGGGGCAGATGCTCGACCCGGTGGGCCAGAGTGGCCAGGCTGGTGCTCAACCGGTGCAGACCGGCAGGGCCGCGCTCGGGGCTGCGGAGTATTGCGGCGTCCACGAGATCCCGGAGCCGGTCGAGCAGCGACAGTGGGACGGCGGCGACGACATTGCCGGGCGGGCGCCGGGCCACCACGGGGTGGGCGCGGGTGGGTGCGGTGCGGCGGACCACCTCCCAGGCCAGGCCGAGACTGCGCAACCGGGCCGGGCCCAGCTTCTCCTGCAGCCGCGGGAGTAGGACGTCCTCTTCGTCCCGCACGTCCTCCCGCAGCACCTCGGCCAGCCGGGCGAGGAGGCGTTCGCGGCCGGCATCCTCGGCGGACGTGGTCTCGAGGGCGGTGACGAGCTCGTTGACCTCCTGGTGCTCGCGCTCCACCTCCAAGGTCAGCTCGGGCCCGTCCGGGAGGATCCGGCGCATCACCGGCCACAACACCGCCTCTTCGGCGAAGGCATGCGGGAACACCAACCGGTAGATCTGCAGCAGAACCCGTCCCTGCGTGGAGGCCTCCGCTCCGTCCAGCTGCCGCAGGAGGCGGTCCAGCTCGATGTGGTCTTTCCGTTGCCGCGTCAGCACGCTCAGCCTGCCACCGAGCTCCTCGAGACTTTGATCGGCGATAGATCGCTTCATGACAACCTTTCGGGTCGCTCCCGGCCGAAGAGGCCTTCCGTCACATCGTAAGTCTGCTCCGTGACCTGTATATAGGCTTTTTCGTCCGACGACTCGCCCAGTCGTTTCTTTCGAACGCCGCGTCTCCCTAGACTGGCGCAAACGCGACTGAAGGGACCGCCACCGACCATGAGTGGACGAATTCCCGATCATGCGGTCCGTTTCCCCCTCAATTTCCAGGACTGGCAGTGCCTCACGTTCCTGCACTGGTCCTACGATGTCGCGACCGTCCAGAGTCTGGTTCCCCAGGAACTCACGGTGCAGGAATGGGACGGGCGCACGTGGATCGGCATCACCCCGTTCCGCATGGCGCGGGTCCGGCCCCCAGGTCTCCCGCCACCGCCGGGATGGGGCACCTTCCCAGAACTCAACGTGCGTGCCTACGTGCGTACACAGGACGGACGAGACGGCATCTGGTTCCTCGGGATGGTCGTGCCCCGGCTCACCTTCGTCGCCGCCCTGCGCAGCCTCGGGCTGCCCTATGAACGTTCCCACTCGTCCCATTCCGTGGACGGCGCGCGCTGGGCCTACCGATTCGGCACACCCGGCTGGCTCCGCTCACGGCCGGACGACTGGTTCCAGGCCAGCGTGGACGTCGGTCGGCCGCTGGATGCTACGGAGCGGACGCCGTTGGTCGAGAGCATCACCGGACGCTGGTCGGCCTATCACCGGCGAGCGGGAGTCCTCTGGCGTACCCCGGTCGTCCATGAGCCCTGGCCCCTGCACGCGGCCACCGCCACCGGGAGGCTGACCGCACCGCTGCGCTGGGTCGGACTGCCGTCACCGACCGAAGAGCCGCTCGTGCACGCTGCACCCGCCGTCCACACCCGGCTCGGTGTTCCTCGACCTGCCTGAGCAGTGCGCCGCCCGTGGCGGCGTCGCTGAGGGACGCCCGCCGGCGACACAGGGTGTCAGGCGTCGTGGGGGTATTCGTCTTCCTCGTCCAGGGGATAAACGGTCAGCTGTTCCACGACGTCGGCGTCGTTGGCTTCCACCGGTGGCTTCCGGTCCACGACGGCCTCGTCTTCACTGTCAGGCTGGACGGGGAGCTCCTGTTCAACCATGTCGGCCTCTGCGGCTTCCGGATGAGCCGGTGGAATGATGCCGTCCTCGCACATGATCGTCCTCCCGCAAGTGGTCCATTTCTGTGACCGGGTCCGGTGGTGGCGAGACCTGCGCCTCACCACCACCGTCACCAGTTCCAGGATTTACTGTTCGACGGCGTGTTGCTGCAACGGCGTCACGTCCTGCTCCAACACGTTGTCGCGATCGGTGATGATCTCGATCTTGCGCGACTTGGCGCGCTCGGTCACCGGAAGGGTCACACTGAGCACACCATTGGCGTAGTGCGCCGAGATGTTGTCCATATCGATGCCTTCACCGAGGCTGAGTTGGCGCAGGAACGACCCGCCCTGCCGTTCGCGGTTCAGCCAGCTGACACCATCAGCAGCGGATAGCGTCCGCTCCGCTCGGATCGTCAGCACCTGGCCATCGACATCGATGTCGATCGACCCCGGATCGACCCCTGGCAGGTCGGCTGCCAACACGTAGTGTTCGCCATCACGGTAGAGATCCATCGGCATGGATCGTAGACCGTTTCTGCCGCTCGTCATGCCGCTGGCGAGCCGGTCGAACTCGCGGAACACATCTTCGATCCCCATAGCCATCTTCATCAACTCCTTCATCAAACACTGTCTGACAGGGGACTAGGCGTAGGCCACTGGGTAATCCCAGCACTTGGTAATTTAGCACTCGACACTCGAGAGTGCCAAGCCTGACCGAGACTTCACTGGCGATTTCACTGGCCCTTGACCAACGAAGAGCACTGCTTCACCCGATCCCCACGACGGTGGCAGGACACTGGATGCTTGACCTGCCCACGCTGACTTCACGACGATGGACGAGACCGCTGCGGGCACTTCCAGGAGACATCATGATCACATCGAACGCCGCTGACGGAATTGACCTGATCTCTCACGCCCACGTGAACTGCTACCTGATCGAAGATGAGGAAGGGCTGACCGTGGTGGACGCGGGATTGCCGAGCATGTGGTCCATGGTTCTTGAGGCATTGGAGGCGAGGGGCCGGGGCCCGGGAGACGTCAAGGCTCTGGTGCTCACCCACGGCCATTTCGACCATGTTGGTTTCGCCGCACGGGCCCAGCAGGAATGGGGAATACCTATTCTCGTGCACTCACAGGACGTGCGCCTGGCCGCTCACCCCTATCGATACACCCCGCAGCGCAACCGCTTCCTCTACCCCCTGACGCATCCCAGGTCCCTGCCGTTCCTGGGCCGAATGGCTGCGGCCGGGGCTCTGAAGGTCAAGGGCGTCAATGATGTGAAAAGCCTGCTCACGAGAACACCCGTGCCGATACCTGGCCAGCCCATCGCGGTGCACACCCCGGGCCACACGGATGGACATTGCGTGCTCCATCTGCCCGACCGGGACACCGTCATCAGCGGTGACGCCCTGGTCACCCTGGACCCCTACACCGGCCGGACCGGGCCGCAGATCGTGGCCACGGCTGCCACGAAAGACGCCGACCAGGCAATGGCGTCCTTGGACGCCATAGCCGCCACCGGCGTCACCACAGTGCTTCCCGGCCACGGAGAACCGTGGACTCAGGGCGCCGAGGCCGCGGTACGTCAAGCGATGGATATCGGGGCGCATTAGTCGTACCTGCGGTACTGCCGTCCTGCTGGTTCCGGGGCGAGGAGGCGCGTTCAGTCTTCCGATGCGGTCCGCGTCGCATCCCTCGGAGCACCGCCCGTAGAAATCAGTGTCCTCCTCAAGCCAGCCTTCCAGCTCGGAAAGGCTCTCGAGCAGGCGCACCCCATCGGTCATGTCCACTCTCCTGGCTCGGCATCCCACGTCGAGATGCTTCACTAACCCTCGAGCGTTGGCCAGGGTTCCCTCAACGGAATTGAGCCTCTGCTTCACACCGAGATGTAGTCAGTGGTGCCTTTGACGGTGACCGCGGACGCAGGGGTGAGAAGTTCGGTCAGGGCATTCTGCTCAGTCCAGACCCCCATCTGGACACCCATCCGCGATACCGGTAGAAAACTGGGCAATTGCGGCGTATCGGGTCTTCACGGCGGCCCGGCCTCGGGACATGATCGGATTGTGGCTGATCGCCTGCCAGACGTCATCTCTCGGAAGGACAGATCATGAGTACTACCCCAGACCGATCCCCCACGGACCGCACGACCACTGACCGTGACGCCCCCGGCCGCAGCCCCGTCCAGGTCGTGGCGATGGTCTACGGTGTCGTTTTCCTGTTGGTCGGCATCGCGGGGTTCATCCCCGGACTCACCACCAACTACGAGACGATGCAGTTCGCCGGTCACCACTCCGAAGCCATGCTGATGGGGATCTTCCAGGTCTCGATCCTGCACAACGTCGTCCACGTGCTCTACGGCATCGCCGGACTGGCGCTGGCCCGCACGGGTACCATGACACGGCACTACCTGCTGTGGGGCGGCATCGTCTATCTCCTGCTGTGGCTCTACGGCCTGTTCATCGGCCATGACTCCCCGGCGAACTTCGTGCCGTTCAACAATGCCGACAACTGGCTGCACCTGGGACTGGGCGTGACCATGGTCGCCCTGTCCTTCTTGCCGCGCAGGACGGACCCCACCGTCGAGACAACCGCCGCGACACCACGATATTGATCTCCTACCGACATCCCGACCATCCCTCTGGAAAGGAGCACTATGAAGACCGCACGCGTAGTCATGACCGCTGGAGCCGAGTGCATCGGTGAGAACGAGACCCTCGAAGAGGCCGCACGCAAGATGAAGGACCTGGACGTGGGCCAACTTCCGATCTGTGGCGAGGACAACCGCCTCAAGGGCGTCGTCACGGATCGGGACATCGTGGTCAAGTGCCTGGCGGCTGGCGGCGACCCGCGCCAGACCACGGCCGGCGAGTTCGCCCAGGGTAAGCCGGTGACCATCGGCGCCGACGACAGCATCGAGGAAGCCATCCAGACGATGAAGGAACACCAGGTCCGCCGCCTGCCGGTCATCGACGGCCACGACCTGGTCGGCATGCTCAGTCAGGCCGACGTGGCACGCCACTGGCCCGCCGACCGCGTCGGCGAGTTGCTGGAGGTGATTTCGCACGACTGATTCCGAACACGAGTCCCCTCAGGACCCGAAGGAGGCCCCCGCCGGATGCTCGGCGGGGGCCTCCTTTGTCTACGGCCGGTGAGGGCCGTGCAGCTGGGCCGTTGCACAGTTGAGCAGCCATTGACGGACCCCGAGCCCGACCTGGCGATTCAGACCGAACCGGGCCGGACGTCGTCGTCCCAGCCCTGTTGTGGAGCCGCGCACGTCTCCCGGAAGACGAACTGGGACGGACGCCTGCGCTCTCGGCTGGACCAGTCGATGGCCGGCCGATGGCTCCGCTCGGGCAGATAGCCCAGCCGGTAGACCGCCATCAGTTCCAGCTCGTCCGGCACCTGCAGCATCCGCACGATGCGGTCCCAGTGGTGCGGTGCTTCCATGGGGAAGGAGACGAACTGGATGCCCATGCCGAGCTCCAGGGTGGTCAGCCACAGGTTCTCCATCGCGGCCCCCATGCTGAAGACCGAGTAGAACCCGGACAGCTCCCCGGGCCGGTACTCACCGCGTTCGAGCATGACGCCGATCAGCAGCGGTGACCCGGCGACCAGTTTGCGGTTCTCCTCGCCGAGGGTCTGCGGGACCCGCAGCCGGTTCATCAGGGACTGGCCCGAGGGCGTGAACGCGCGCGAGGTGAAGGGGCGCAGCAGGGCGGGCAGCTTGTCGAAGAGCATGCCGCTGCGGGCCGCATCCATCTCCTTCTGGCTGAACCGGAAGTACTTCTTGTACCGGTCGAAGAACGTGCCCGCGCCCATCACCTCGGTCATGCTCTGGCCGCTGATGGCGCCCACCGTCTCGATCGTGGTCCGGTCCTCGATGAGCACGAACCGCCACGGCTGACTGTTGAACTGTGAGGGCGCGGCCGCCGCGGCCCGAATCAGCAGCTGCTGGTGCTCGGGGCTGACAGGGTCCGGCCGGAACGGTCCGTTCGTGGTCCGCCGGTCGAAGACGGCATCGAGCAGTTCCATGGGTTACCTCCAGGCCAGTAGGAGCGCTGCCGCATAACAGGGGGCCGCAGCCAGGGCGTCGTGGGTGTGCCGACTCAGGGGCCGTGCTCCGTGCCGCTGCAAGAGGACCAACGGCAGTGCGGCGGGAAGCAGGGCGACGGCGGCCGGTGACCGCCGCGCTGTGCCGACGACGGCGGCCACGGCCGTCGTCGTGACAGTCACGGTGTAGAGACCGTGATGGACCCAGCGGATGCTCGACGTATCGATCCACCGGAGGGCCACCGAGGCACCGAGCGCGCAGTTCGCCGCATAGGCGCCGGCTGCGGCCGTGACCAGCGTGCGGACCAGCGTCATGGCCCTCCTTGTCAGCCGGCAATCATCACGCCCATCGTGCCACACGCCGGCTCGCCCAGCCCTGCCTGCGTGCCTGTGCGCCACGCAGCGCTCAACGCCCTTCTGTCTGAGCCGTCCGCTGGGTGCCGAACTTGCACGTTCAAGCACGGGTCGGACAACCGTCATGGTGGCGTTGCGGGTGTACACCTTGCCGTGGGGTGGAGTTCATCACCGAACCGCAGGGTGGGTGAGTCAACGGTTACCCCCGGCCGGAACCACATCCATCGGAAGGTACTTCGTGAACGCGATCACTCGCTCCCCACGCCATCGATCGGCCCGCCTCGCGGCGGGCGTCCTGGCCCTCGCCACCACCGGCGCCCTGCTCAGCCCAGCCGTCACCGCCGCCGCGGCCACCCCGGTCACGGCCAACCCGGTCACGGCCAACCCGGTCACCACCCAGAAGACCGAGACCGCACAGACAGCCCAGACCGCACAGACGGTCGAGGCTGCCGAGCAGGCCGGCACCGCCTGGGACGAGAGCGCCTACCGCGGCACCGTCGAGGTCATCGAAGGCACCAACGAGACCCCCGAGGTACTCGAGGGCGTGGTCTTCGACGACCAGAACCAGAACTCCACCCAAGACGAGGACGAGCCCGGCATCGCGGGTGTGACCGTGTCCAACGGCCGAGACGTCGTCACCACCGATGAGAACGGCGCCTACGAACTGCCGGCCTTCGACAACATGACCGCCTTCGTCACCCAGCCGGCCGGCTACCAGGTACCCGTGGACCAGGACAACGTAGCCCAGTTCCACTACCACCACCTCCCCGAAGGCTCCCCCGAACTCAAATACGGCGGCCTCGAACCCACCGGCCCCCTGCCAGACGCCGTCAACTTCCCGCTGTCCCAGGACGAGGAAGCCGCCAGCGCGCAGCAGGAGTGCCTCGTCGGTGGTGACGTGCAGACGTACACCAAGGAAGAGGTGGAGTACGCCCGCGTCGGTGCCTTCGCCGATCTGGCCGCCCGCTCGGGCTACGAGAACTGCGGCATCCTCTTTGTGGGCGACATCGTGGGTGACGACCTGTCCCTGTACCCGGACGTCCGCACCCTCAGCGAGATGATCAACGGTCCTGCGCGCTTCCTGCCCGGCAACCATGACATCGACTTCGATGCCACCGAGCCGGGGCACGCCTTCGATTCCTACCGTGCAGCACTCGGCCCGGAGTACTACTCCTACGACGTCGGCGACGCCCACTTCGTCACGTTGAACAATGTGGAGTACCCCTTCGCCGGAGACACCCTGTACAACGGGTCCATCGACGAGGAGCAGATGGAGTGGCTGCGCCAGGACATCGCCAACACCCCCGAGGACAAGCTCGTGGTGATCGCCGCCCACATCCCACTGCTGGGCTTCGCGGACCAGGGCGGCACGCAGCACCAGACCGACCAGGTCAGGGAGATCTATGAGCTGCTCGAGGGTCGCGAAGCCATTTCTTTGGCCGGCCACGTGCACGCGATCGAGAACTTGCGCGAGGGCGACAGCCTGGCCTCCTGGAAGGAGCTGTTCGATGTGGACGAACTGCCCTTCCCGCACATCACCGTGGGAGCCATCTCCGGCGATTGGTACTCCGGCGAGATGCTCGAAGGCGGCTACCCCACGGCCCTGCAGCGGGACGGCGCCTACCCGGGCGTGCTGACCATGGACCTGGAGGGCAATCAGGTCGCCGAGCGCTTCACCCGCACGGGCGACGACGGTTCCGACCAGATGGCCCTGGGCCTGAACACCCCGGCCTATCGCGGCTGGTTCGAGGAGCACATCGACTCCGAGGACGCCGCACCGGAGTTCGAGAACCCGCTCACCGTGGGCCAGGACGAGCTGGCGGACACCTGGCTGACCACCAACTTCTTCATGGGCGCAACCGGCTCCACCGTGGAGGTCTCGATGGACGGCGGCGAGGCCATGGCCGCCGAACGCACCCAACCGATGCAGGGTGAGGAGCAGTACGTTGGCGCTGAATACTCGGACCCGACGGCCGTCCAGGAGCAACTGGTCCACGGCGGCTCCGTGGCGGACCGCACCTCCCACATGTGGCGACTGCCCCTGTCCGAGGACCTGGAAGCTGGTGAGCACACCGCCGAGGTGACCGCCACGGACGTGCACGGCAACGTCTCCACCGAGTCCCTGACCTTCGAGGTCACCGAGGGATCCACCGAGCCGGAGGAGCCGATCACCTTCTCCGACAACCCCGAGGGTTCGGCCTTCTACGCCCCGGTGCAGTGGATGGCCACCAACAATATCTCCACCGGTTACACGGACGGCACCTTCCGCAAGTACCGGGACGTCACCCGCGGGGAGACCGCCGCATTCCTTCACCGTTACGTGAAGCCGGAGTTCGAGGCCCCGGAGGAGAGCCCGTTCGATGATGTCACGGACGCCGGCTCATTCTACGAGCCGATCACCTGGGCCGCGGCCGAGGAGATCACCCTCGGCTATGCCGATGGAAACTTCCAGCCGTACCAGTCGGTGACCCGTGGCGAGTTCGCCACTTTCCTCTATCGCCTCGACGCACCCGAGCACACGGTCCCGGAAGACAGCCCCTTCGATGACCTGAACACCGGCAACATCCACTACGAGGCCATCACCTGGCTGGCCTCCCAGGGAATCACCATCGGTGACACCCAGGGCCACTTCAACGCCTCCGAACCCGTGACCCGGGGCGAGATCTCCGCCTTCCTCCAGCGCTACGACAACACCCAGCACTAACCGCTGACGCGGGACAACTCCGCCCCCGGGCCACCAGGCTCGGGGGCGGAGTTGTCTGCTGCACCAGTCCGGAAGGAGAGGTTCACCCGTGAGGCGCGACTTCACGGGTTTCACGAGGCCATGAAATCTCTTTATGACCACAGTGAGATACATCGCAGTTAGCATCCACATAACAGACCTGAAAGGAATATTTCTATGTGGAATTTTGATGCGACCTCGAGTGTGCTCCTGGTCGTGGACATGCAGCGCGATTTCGTGGAGGAGGGCCGCCCCATGGAGGTGCCGATGGCCCGTAAACGAATCCCCCAGATGCGCCAGCTCGTCGACGGAGCCCGTGCTGCCGACGTGCCGGTGATCTTTACCCAGCACGTACTGTACGACGCCTTCGATGTCTCTCCGCTGGAGACCAGTAACAACCCCCGCCTGCTGACTGAGGGCATGCGCGCCGGATCAGATGGGATCGAGATCGTCGACGGCTTGGACTCCCGCCCCACGGACCACTATGTGCAGAAACATCGCTACGACGCCTTCTACAACACCAACCTCGAGTTGCTGTTGAACACCGTGCGCGGCTACCGCCAAGTGGACACCCTGGTCATTGCCGGCACCCTTACCGAGGTGTGCTGCGAGTCCACCGCGCGCAGCGCCTTCATGCGCGATTTCAAGGTGGCCTTCGCCGGCGAGTCCACTGGGGCGCTCTCGGAGACCGCACAGGCGGCCACGCTGGACGCCATCTCCAAGTACTTCGGACGTGTCATGGACAACGCGGAGATCCTTCAGGGCCTCACGGACGGTGCCCGATGAGCCGCGGCAACCGACCCCCTCTGGACACCGCCCAGAAGCGACGCCGGTACGAACGCCACGCGGTCATCCTCCTGGCGCTGGGCTTCGGCTTGGTGGGCCTGGACCGTTGGATCATCTCGCCGCTGTTCCCCGCCATGATGCAGGACCTGGACCTGGACTATGCGGACCTGGGCAACATCATCGGGGCTCTAGGCCTGGCCTGGGGCATCTCAGCTCTGTTTATGGGCCGGATCTCAGACCGGTTCGGGCGGCGCAAGGTCATGGTCCCGGGCATCATCCTGTTCTCCCTCTGTTCCGTGTTCACCGGCCTGGCTGGCGGGCTCATGTCCCTGATCCTGATCCGCGCCCTCATGGGCATCACCGAGGGCGCCTTCAGCCCGACGGCGGTGGCCTCCACCGCGGAGGCCTCGGCACCCAAGCGGCGCGGGCTGAACATGGGGTTCCAGCAGAGCACCTTCGCGCTCTTCGGCATCGGTCTGGGCCCGATCATCGCCACCCAGCTCCTCGTGGTGTTGCCCAGCTGGCGGTGGGTGTTCGCCATCATGGTCATCCCGGGCCTGATCCTGGGATTCTTGATCTGGCGTACCGTCCGCGAGCCGGGAGAACTCCGGGAACACCTGACCGAGGCGGCAGCACAACTGGACCAGCCGACTCAGCAGGTTCCAGACATCTCCCCGCCGCTGCACGGCGAAGGCGAGGCACAGAAGCACCGGTGGATCGACATCTTCCGCTACCGCAACATCGTCTTCTGCACGCTCGCCCTGTGTGGTGCCATGACCTGCATCTTCGTGATGAGCTCCATGGTCCCGAGCTACTTGACGGACTTCCACCACATGAGCCTGCAGGACATGGGCCTGGCCACCTCGGGCATCGGCTTCGGCGCCTTTGCCGGTCAGCTGCTGATTCCGGGGATCTCGGACAAGATCGGCCGCAAGCCGGCTGCGCTGATCGCTCTATTGCTCGGGTTGGGCATGATGCTGCTGCTGATCGCGCAGGGACCGAACACTCTGACCATCTTCCTACTGCTCTTCGCGGTCGCCCTCGGGGTCAACGGCACGCTGGCGCTAGTCTCGGCCACCGTCACCGTGGAATCCGTGCCACCGGCCCTGATGGCCACCGCCGCCGGTGCGGTCATGGGCATCGGCGAAATCTTCGGTGGCGGCATCGCCCCCGTGGTAGCTGGACAATTGGCCACGGCCTTCGGCATCCAGGCACCGCTCTACCTGGCGCTGGGAGGAATCGTCTTCGCCATCCTCATGGTGCTGTTCCTGGTGGAGTCGGCCCCGCGCAAACGCGCTCAGGACCTGTCGGCACCGCAGCTGGAGCCCGCCGCGGACTAGGCCACCATATAGTTGACCGACCACACCGCCCTCGAGGGGCGGCCCGCACCGGGCCGCCCCTCGAGGGCGGTCCCGGACCTCCGGAGGAACCATGGACGTCGAGACAATGCGCACGTTCCTGAGCGTGGCGCGCAACCACAGCATTTCCCGGGCGGCCCAGGAGCTGTTCGCAACTCAGCCGACCATCAGCCTGCGTATCAAGCGGATGGAGTCCGAGCTGGGCTTCGCCGTGTTCAGCCGCAGCTGGCGCGGCGTGGAGTTGACCCTTCAAGGCCGGCATATCCTCCCGACCATCGCTGACCACTTGATCCGCCTCCAGACGGCCACCACCATGGCCCAGCAGGACGGAGGACACTCTGGCACCTCCAGCATCCTGGACGCGCACGCTGCCCCCGATTCCGTGGGGGTGGACGAGTGGGTCGTCGGCGAAGGCATCTCCGGGCTGGTCAGGGAGTTGGGCACCCTTGAAGGCGTCCACCTGTCCGTGACGGACTCGGCCCGGCTACAGGCCATGGTCTCGCACGGGGTCTGCACCCGCGGCATCACCTACTCCACGCCGGCTCCCCAGGGCTGGGCAGCCCAGGAGACCGTGCTGTGGGTAGAGCCGCTCGCCATCGTCTATCCACGGGGCGAGTTCCTGGACCAATCTCACACCACAGAGTCACTGCGAGGGTTCTTCACGAGCCGGAAGTTCATCCTCATGGACGACCCCATCTTCACGCATCACGCGGGCATCACCGGTCCCATGCTGGAGTCGATCGATCCGGCGGGCACGACCGTGGTGGACCACACCTCGATCATGGCTTCGCTGTGCACCCTGCCAGGCCACGCCACCATAGTCCCCGCCGGACTCTGCCGTCGGAAGCCTGCCTTCGCACAACCGGGGCTGGAATGGTCCGTCCTCGATCCGTCCTGGGGGCAGCTGCCGGTGGTGATGATCGAGAACGGCGCGGATCCCACACCGGCAGAACAGGGTATCGACGCGGCGATCCTGTCCTGGGCGCGGGACGAGAGCCGCGATGAAAGCCCAGTTAAGCGGTAGGCGATGAACCTCAGACGTAGAAGAAGCCGTCCACGGCGCTGAACTCGGCCTCTCCTGTTTTCGTCGACCTGCGTGGCTGGCCAGTGGACTGACTCCCGTCCATGGTGAAGAGGAGCATGTCGCGGACCGCGCCGGTTCTGACCAACAGGATCTCGGACCGTTGCTTCGGATGTTCGACAAGACCGTGACGAAACCCGGGACGGCGTGGGCACGGACGACTGGCAGCGTGAGGAATTGCGGCGTTAGTCGATCACTCCTCAAGAGGACCATTGATCGGGCAGTGCTGTCAGCTCAATGCTCATCCCCAACCAACTTCTGCCCGCAAAGCGAATTTCAGTCCGGCAGGTTGATTCCGGCCCAGCGGGGCCCGTATCCCTTCACGACGGCGGTACGCGTCTCATCCGCGCCCGTGCCGTCCTCATCGGAGAAGTCGGTGACGATGGTCCCAGCTTCGGCGTCGGCGCGGGTACCGGCGTCGCCCGGCTCGCCGCTCCCGGTGGTGCGGACCAGTTCGATGTCCAGCCAGGAGGCATCCGGGTCGTCAGGCCAGCCGGCCAATGACTCGGCCAGTCCCCGGCCCCACTCCACCACAGTGACCGAACGGTCCACGGTGGCGTCGAGGTCCAGGTCGGACAGCTCACCGGCAGAACCCAGCCGATAGGCGTCCACGTGCACCAGATCCGGCCCCGCCGCTCCAGGATCCGGAGACCCGTGAGCACCACGAGAACCATCAGTATCCTCGGAACGCCCCACCAACGAGGGATGGATGCGGGAGATCACGAATGTCGGCGAGATGATGCCCTCGCGCACGCCGAGCCCGGCACCGAGTCCCTGAGTGAAGGTCGTCTTGCCTGCGCCGAGCTCACCGGTCAGTATCAGCACGTCACCGGCCCGCAGCACGGACGCCAAGCGCACGGCCCACCCCTGCGTGGCCTCGGCTCCATCGAGCTGCACCTCCACGAGCAGCACCGGCTCGGGCAGTCGCGAGGCCGCCCCGGTCAGGTCCCTCATCGGCTTTCCCCCGTCGGGACACCCACGTCTTTGCCGGGCCGGGAGTCCACGTGGATTCGCGGCACGCGGGAACCGATCCGGGTCACGAGTTCGTAGTTGATGGTGCCGGCGGCGGCGGCCCACTCATCGGCCGTGATCCCGGATGCGGGACCGAACACCTCCACGGTGGCTCCTACCGGGGCAACGGCGGGGTCATCCGTCTTCAGGTCCACCACGAACTGGTCCATGGCGATCCGCCCGGCCACCTCGTACCGCTGACCGCCGATCGCCACGGGCGCCGCGATGGTCGGGCGTGGGATGCCGTCCGCGTAGCCGAGCGGGATGAGCGCCAAGCGCGTGGCCGCCGCGGTGCGGTAGCGGTAACCATAGGAGATCCCCTGGCCGGCAGGCACCGCTTTGTTCTGCGCCACTGTGGTGGTGACGGTCATGGCGGGAATCAGGTCGAAGTCTGAGGCGGGTCGGTCGGAGAAGGGGGTGAGCCCGTAGATCCCCAGTCCCGCGCGGACGAGGTCCAGGTGGGAGTCGGGACGGTGCAGGATGCCGGGGGTGTTGGCGATGTGCCGCACGTCCGGGTCTACTCCGGCCTCACGCGCGGTCTCGACGGCCTGGTGGAACAGTTCGAGCTGCTCATCGGTCTCGGCCTCGCGGCCCTCCTCATCGGCCACGGCCAAGTGAGAGAAGATCCCGACCACGCGGATCAGTCCCGATTCCTGCAGCTCGGCAGCTCGCGCCACCACGGCCGGCCAGTCCTCGATGGTGGCACCGTTGCGGCCCAACCCCGTATCGATCTTCAGGTGCACGCGGGCCGGGCGCTCCAGGCGCTGCGCGGCCTCGGCGATCGGCTCGAGTTCCCAGCCGGAGACCCCGAGGTCGATGTTCTCCTCCACGGCCCGGCCGAAGGGGGTGCCAGTGGTGTGCAGCCAGGCGAGCATGGGCGCGGAGACGCCGGCCTCCCGCAGCTCGAGGGCTTCGGAGACGTGGGCCAGCCCGAGCCAGGTGGCCCCGGCGTCCAGGGCGGCGCGGGCCACGGGTAGGGAACCGTGACCGTAGGCATCCGCCTTGACCACGGCCATCAGGGCAGCCGGCTGCACCCAGGAACGCAGCGTGGCCACGTTGTGCCGGATGGCGGCCAGGTCCACGACGGCGGCGCGCTCGGCCGGTCCATTGCGCTTCAGGGGCCCTGTGGTGCTGGAGGTGCCGGTCGGTCCGGATCCGGGGCGCGGACGGTCCCGGACGGGATGACGGTGCTCGGGCAGGTAGTCAGTCGACATAGTGCCTGCCATTCTTCCACCCGCCGGCGGTCCGGCATCGGCAACCGAGCCGCACACCGAAGATTTTCCCGGATGCCGAAGACCTCGCCCGGCCGGCACTGTCGAGAGTGAACCGCCCGGCACGGGCTGTCCTGCCACGTAGGGGACGAGTACGGGCCCGCCTTACCCAGGACGGTCCGGGCCTCTAGGTTCGAACCCATGAAGGGCATCATCCTGGCCGGGGGCACCGGCTCCCGGCTACACCCCATCACCCTGGGTGTGAGCAAGCAACTGGTCCCGGTCTATGACAAGCCGATGATCTACTACCCGCTGTCCACCCTCATCCTGGCCGGCATCCAGGACATCCTCATCATCACCACCGGCCACGACGCCGGCGCCTTCCACCGCCTGCTCGGCGACGGCTCTCGCTTCGGCATCAACCTCACCTACACCGTCCAGCCCTCCCCTGACGGCCTCGCCCAGGCCTTCCTGCTCGGCGAACGCCACATCGGCACCGACACGGTGGCGCTGGTCCTGGGCGACAACCTCTTCTACGGCTCCGGCATGGGCGAACAGCTGGAACGCTTCCAGGACCTGACCGGCGGCGCCGTCTTCGGCTATTGGGTCAAGAACCCCTCCGCCTACGGAGTCGTGGAATTCGACGAAAACGGCCGTGCCATCTCCCTCGAGGAGAAACCCGCCGAACCCAAGTCCAACTACGCCGTGCCCGGACTGTACTTCTATGACAACGACGTCATCGAGATCGCCCGGCAATTGAAACCCTCACCCCGCGGCGAACTCGAGATCACCGACGTCAACCGCCACTACCTGGAGGCGGGCCGGCTGCAAGTCTCGATCCTGCCCCGCGGCACCGCCTGGTTGGACACGGGGACCTTCGATGACCTCAACGACGCCTCGGATTTCATCCGCACGGTGGAGAAACGCCAAGGACTCAAGGTCTCCGCCCCCGAAGAGGTCGCCTGGCGCCGCGGCTTCCTCAGCGACGCCGACCTCCGCCGCGTGTCCGAGCCCCTCCTCAAGTCCGGCTACGGCCAGTACCTTCTCCAGCTGCTCGAGCATGAGCGGAGGATTCCGGAAATGAGTCTGCGCGCTGTCTCGTGAAGGTCCAGGATGCCCTGTACGTCCTGAGACGAATCGGCGGCCACGGTGGGCGTCGATCCGGCACAATGAAAGCCATGCGACACCTGACCTTCTGCGGATTGGCCATCTCGTTCGACGAGCGCGTGCTGGAGCCACGCCCCTGGACCGAGGCGCAGTCCGCGTGGGCGGCCGAATTGCTGTCCGAGGCGGGACCGGGCCCGGTGCTGGAACTCTGCGCCGGCGTCGGGCATATCGGATTGGGCGCCATCCGGAGCACGGACCGCCACCTGGTCATGGTGGACGTCAATCCCGCAGCCGAGGAGTTCGCCCTGCACAATGCGGCGGCGAACGGGCTGGGCGAGCGCATCGACTTCCGCCTGGCCCGGCTGGACCAGGCCCTCGCGGACGGTGAGCGCTTCGCCGTGGTGGTGGCGGATCCGCCGTGGGTTCGCTCGGCGGACACCTCGCGGTTCCCGGAGGACCCGGTGCTTGCCATCGACGGCGGCGACGACGGTCTCGACCTCGCGCGGGCCTGCGTGGGCCTCATGGACCGGCACCTGGCCGATGGCGGCTCCGGCCTGCTCCAGCTCGGCAACACCACGCAGGCGGAGACGATCGCGGCCGAGGCCGCCCGGCACCCGGAGGGCTCGGTCAAGATCGTCGAGACGCGCGCCTTCGACCGAGGGGTGCTGGTACGCCTTGCGCGCTGATTCACGTCTGATGTGGCGCTCACCTGCCGCTGACCTGGCGACGGCCCGCAGTCACCGGCAGGGATAGCATGGATACATGACTGAGACGGAGCAGGGCACCACGAGAGAGTGGCTCTATGACTTGTTGCTCGACAGCCCCGACTTGCAGGCGTTCGTGGAGGACTTCACCACAGCGTTGCACGAGGGCATGTCGACCAACCCCGGTGTCCTGTGGTGTTCAGTGACGGTACTGCGCCAGAAGCGCGCGGCCACCATGGCCTCAAGCGCAGACTGGGTCAACAATCTGGACATCAAACAGTACGAGTTGGGCGACGGTCCCTGCCTGACCGCGGCGGCCGAATTGGTGCCCCAGTTCGTACCTGACTGCGCTACCGATGAGCGCTGGCCCGCCTTCTCATCGTTGGCGGCGGAAGCGGGAGTCAGTTCCATCCTGGCGTTCCCGTTCGACCTCGCCGGTGAGGCCTCGGGTTGCTTCAATATCTACTTCTCCGATCAGCAGAGCTATGACGCGGTCTCACGCCACGAGGTCGAGAGCATCCTCGGGATCTCTTCCAAGGGCCTGCGCCTGGCGGTCCGGTTGGCGCGTCACCAGGAGACACACGAGGACTTGGACGCAGCCCTGCGGTCCCGCACCTCCATCGACCTGGCGGTGGGCATCATCATGGGTCAGAACCGGTGCTCGCAGGACGAGGCATTCCGGATCCTGACCGAGGTCTCCAACCACCGCAACATCAAGGTCCGCGACCTGGCCGCCAGCCTGGTGGACCAGGTAGGCCAAGCACCGACCGAGACGCACTTCGACCGCTAGGCGTTGCCAGCCCCCGGCCTCGTGAACTGGCCGACCGAGGTCATGTGGTGCGTGTCCGGGGACAGGTCATAGACCGTCACGGCGTCCAATCTCCAACCCTGCTCGATCAACCAGCGCGTCTCCTGGGCGAACGCCGCCGGATCACCGGAGACGTAGACGATCTTCCCGGGATCCAGCTCATGAAGCCGGCTGAGGACCGCACGTCCGGCGCCTGTGCGGGGTGGGTGCATCACCACGGTGTCCACACGGCGGCCGGCGAGCCCCCCGCGAGAGAATCCGGAGTCCGGGGTGCGCAGCCAGTGGCACAGCACCTCCTCGGCATTCCCGTTGAGCGCAATCGCCTGGGGCGCATCCTTCAGGTTGTGCCGAGCGTCGCGGCTCGCGCTGGGGTCGGCTTCGACGGAGAGGACTGCCCCGTCCTGGCCCGTCGCTTCGGCGAGGAATCGGGAATACAGTCCCGCCCCGGCATAGAGGTCCACGACCAGTTGGCCCGGCTGGACCTCGGCGGCCTCGAGGACGGTCTTGACGAGGGTGGCAGCGGCGTCGCGGTGGACCGGCCAGTACCCGCCCCCCGTGACCCGGAACGTCTGCGTGCCGAGTTGCTCCGGACTGACCTCCTCCTGTACCCAGGAACGGCCGCGCAGCAGGTGGTGCTCCGCCGCTCCGCTCGATGACTTCTGGGCCGTGACCTGGTGGTTCTCGTCGTTCCGCTGGCGCACGGACACCATCGCGGAGACCTTCTTCGGGAGCCCGGACAGCTGGCGCCGCCAGGCAGTCGTATAGCTCTTCAACATCTCCGGTGACTCAGCGATCTGTGCGAGCGGGGTGACGATGACGAGGGCCTCGCGGCCAGTGGCCGGCGTGGTGACCCTCACGCTGGCTGCGCCGGAGAAGTCGATCTCCCACAGGTGCAACTCATTGAGTTCCTGGACGGCCAGCGGGATGTTGCTCACCGGAATAGTGCCCCGGCCATCGTGGACAGGCATGGACAACCGGCCACTCGCCGAGACGGCGAAGGTGGTGCGGGTGCGCCAATGCAATCCGGCGGGTTCGTCCGCAGTCATTCCGTGGACGAGGACCTCCACGTCCTCCACAGCCTGTCTGCCCAACCTGACCATGGTGTCCCGGAAGACCTGCGCTTTGAGCCGGCGCTGATACTCCAACACGATGTGGCCGTACTCTGCACCGGCTACGGGGCGGCGGCCAGCCGGGTAGGACCGGAGGGAGTCGGCCAGCTTCCATTGGTTGAAGCGCCGGAACTCCGAGGGGCGAATCACTTTGACGGTGTCTGCTCGCCAGAACTGATCCGAGGAACCCGCCGCGGTGAGTTCCGCCATGACGGTCTCACCGGGGATCGCGTGGCGGACGAACACCGGCCTGCCCTGGTGGCGAGCCACGCAGTGGCCGCCATGGGCCATGGGGCCGACCTTGAGAATCAGCCGCACCGGACCAGAGTCTGACGGCGAAGGGGGATGTGGAGGGCTGGGGACGATAGTCCGGACCGGCCCGGTCAGTACGGGGGCCTGATGATCAACGCGCAGTGAGTGCTCCACGATTCTCCTGAAAGTCGCTTCGGAAGAGCCCACTGCTAGACCCATCTGTCACGCTAACCGAAAACTCCTCGGCGGCCTAGACACCGCCATCAGCACCGCCCGGTCCAGGTGTGTGCTCAATCCTCCGGTGCATGCCCGGCGTCGAAGCGCTGCCGATACACGTCCTCTGCTTCCGCGAGCAGCGACTGCGCGAGCCGGGCCACCGGCACCACCTGGGTCATCAACGGCTCGCAGTCCGGACCACGCCCGATGCAGTGCCCGTGCAGAACCCAGGCGAACCGGTCAGGGTTCTTGTCCTGCAACTGCTTGTACTGGCACAGCTGGCGGGCCAGCCAGTCAGTCGCCGGCCTCGTCCACCACGGTTCGGGCCGAAGTGGATTCACCGAGAGCCCGGGAAGCTCCAGGCCGCTTTCAGTATCGATGCTGCCACCGTCCTGGTCAGCCTCGTATCCCTCGGAGTATCGAACATAGAGATCGCCCTCCTCCCCGACCAGGGACTCCAGTTCGGCGAGGCTGCCGATCAGGGGCACGTTGTCAGTCATGTCCACCGTTCCTCGTGGTGCCGATCTGCTGTCGGATCATCCCTTGGCTATTTCTCCGGCTGTGAAGGGTAGGCGGGGTTGCCGTGGAACGGCGGAACGATATTCGGTCCAGAGGTCTGTGGCGAGACCGGGGAACCGGCGCGGCCCTCGCTGACCTCGGGGGTGTCCGGAACCGTGGGACCCGATGGCTCGGCTCCGCCGCGCAGGTCGTCGAGGCGTTGTTCCAGAACCCGGACCACGGGAAGTCGATTGCCGTGAGCCGTCTCGTACGCGAGCAACTGGCCCACTTGGTCCTCGCGAAGCCCGTTGATCCTGGTCGGCAGTGTCCCCAAGGGGATGTGGTCGTAACCGGGCAGAGGCAGCTGGTCATGCTCTGGTGCGTCGTTCATTGCTTCTCCTGACGGATGGGCTGCTCGGATCACCCAAGGTAACAGCGGGGCCATCGCCACGTAACCCTCGGCCGTTGCCCAGATACCCTCCCACATCGGGGTGCGGAGGCGGACGCAATTCACTCAGGCCTGGATGCCGCACTTGTGCCGGAGTCTCCACGCAGTGAGGTGGCGCAAGCGACACCCGCGGTGGTTCCTTCACCCATGGCGACTGGGATCAACTGGAACCCTGCGGTGATGTCACCTGCGGCATAGACCCCGTCAACACTGGTGAGCTGGAAATCGTCCACGGCGATCCGCCCCTCGTGGTCGAGCCGGCATCCCAGCTGATGGCCGAGCACGTTGAGTGGGTGGTGGCCATGGGAGAAGAAGACCTGGTCCCCCTCGACCAACCTCCCCCCGGCCAGCCGCACCCCCCGGAGGGAGCCGGGTGGCCCGACCAGGGCTTCGGCCACCCCGTCCACCACTTCGATCCCTTGACCGCCCAAGACTGCTCGCTGCTCGTCATCCACGGACTCGCCGTCGGTACCGGTGATCATCCGCACGGCGACGGCCCAGTCGAGCAATTCCGCTGCATAGGCGGGAAGCTGGTCTCCGGAGCCCAGCACGATGACCGTCTGCTCACGGGCGTTGTATCCGTCACAGGCCGGACAGTGGAAGACGTCTGTGCCGTAGTGCGCATGGAAGCCGGCCAGTTCCGGCAATTGGTCGCGCATCCCGGTGGCGAGGACCATGCGCTTCGCGAAGACGGCAGCGCCGTCCACGGTGGCGCGGAACAATCCCTCGTCGCTCTGGTGCACAGCGGTCACTGAGCCGTGGCGGAGCATCACCTCGGGGTATTGCTCCAGCCCGGCGTGGGCATCGGTCAGCAGCTCCTGAGGTGTGGTGGGGTCCCGTCCCAACAGTCCGTGGCTATGGTCAGCGGACAGGTTGCGCTGGCGTCCCGCGTCCACCACGAGCGTAGAGCTGCGGTAGCGGCCCAGCCACGTCGCCGCGGACAATCCGGCAGGTCCGCCACCGACCACGAGAGCGTCGAAGACGCTCGGACGATCGAGGGTCATTTGGTCTCCTAGGGCAGCGGTCACCGAGGAAAGCCCGGGGCCGGCGGGCACCCGGGCTATCCTCCGAGGTTGGTGACTCAGGGACTCAGTTCGTAGATGTCGGTCCGGCCACTATTCCTTGTTGAGCTTGTCCTGGACGGTTCCGGCGGCCTTCTCCACCGTATTCGGCAATTCGGTGGTGCCGTAGAAGCGCGCATCCGGGTGGGTCGGCGGAGGCATCGGGACTCCAGCCATCGGCTCGGGCTGATAGCCGAAGGTGCCTTTGCCATCCGGGGCGGGCCCGGCGGCCCAACTACCCTGGTCCATCGCCTGGCCATCGGAGAAGTTGTACGCCGTGTAGGCATGTTCCGAGGCCTCCTTCGACTGCGGGAAGTTGCTCGGCGACGGCATCTCTTCCAAGCCCTCTTCCTGGAGTTCCCGCACCGCTGCGACCCACTGGTTCTGGTGCATGGTGTCCCGGGCCAACAGGAAGGACAGCAGGTCCCGGATCCCCGGGTCATCAGTCATGTGATACAGGCGCGCCACCTGGGTACGGCCCTGCATCTCCGCGTTCACATTCGAGGTCATATCCGCCAACAGATTTCCGCTGGCCGTGACGTACCCTGCCGTCCACGGATTGCCCATGCTGTCCACCGGCCGCGCTCCGGCACCGGAGACAATGGCCTGCTGCATGTCCGTCCCGCCGATGACCGCGGCCACAGCCGGATCGTTCTGGACTGCGTCCTCGGTGATCCCCAGAGGCGCCTTCTCCAACAACTGGGCCACCATCGTGGCCAGCATCTCCACGTGCCCGAACTCCTCCGCCGCGGTGCTGAACAACAGGTCCCGGTACTTTCCGGGTATATGGGCGTTCCACGCCTGGAAGCTGTACTGCATGGCTACCGTGATCTCCCCATACTGTCCACCGATCACCTCCTGGAGCTTGCGTGCATACACGGCGTCGGGCTTCTCCGGCGAGGAGTTGTATTGAAGTTTCTGCTGATGAATAAACACAGTCGTGAACCTTCCCGTTGAGACATTGGTCGCGGGAGCCGAAACCCACGCGCGAGGCCAAGATAAGCACGGCACTTGTCTCGGTTCCAGGGTTCAGCGCCGTCCAATCTCTCCGGGTACCGAAGGGCGCCTGGCCCGACGCTATTGGGCGGTCTTGACGATGTAGACGTCACAGGAGGCGGAGTGAGCGACGCTGCTCGCAACGCTTCCGAGGACGCGGCCCAGGCCCTTCATTCCCACGTTTCCGACGACGATCAACTGCGCTCCGGAGCGGGTAGCCACGTCGACGAGCACCTCCTGCGGTTTTCCTTTGACCGCAGACGCGTGGACCTTCACGCCGGGCTCCACCTCGCGGAGCCTGGTCGCGATATTCTCAGCGAGCTTCTGGGCCTGCTCTGCGTCATCGAGGATGAAGGTGTCTCCTCCGCTACGGATCACTTCGGTGCTGTCCTTCGCGTACGCGGTGACGACGGACAGGTCGGCTCCGAGGCCGACGGCGATGGCGACGGCTCGCGTCGCGGCTTTGAACGACGTATCGCTGCCGTCAACGCCGACGATGACTGTTCCTGACATGGCGACTCCTGAGGATGCACTGTGCCGGCACGGCGCCTGCGGTCTTCGGCAGTGGAGGCCGGATGCCTGACACTCTATACAGCCAGTCAGGTGGTGCGTTTGCGCAGGACCTTGTGCGTGCCATCGCACCAGGGCTTGACCGTGGAGGCTCCACACCGGCAGACCGCGCTCACCGGGCGCCAGGTGCGGTGTTCGTTGCCGTCCTCGTCTTGCACCACATGGTCACCGCGCAAGAGCATGGGACCGCCGGGACACAGGACCACGTCCGGGTGGCCCGGGGAGGGCTCCTCCTCGCCGGTCATCCCGCCCACTGCGTCAGCATCCGTTCGGCGTACCGATCCGCCAGGTCGAGCGCCGAGAAGGCGCCGAAGTAGACGTCATCATGCAACTCCGGTTCCTCCTCCAGCAGGGCACCGCAGATGGTGCGTACCGCCAGCTGCTCGTGCACCGCATCGGCCTCCACGTGTTCGGTGTAGTACTCGATCATGGTCGCCGGGAACCCGAGCCGCTTCAGCCCCTGGGCCATGCGGCGGGAGGGTGCGGAACTGGTGGCCTCGAACGCCGCCAGGAACCCCAGTGAGGCCGCGCGGAGCCGGCGGTTCAGCCCGAACAGGGACATCGCGTTGTTCTCCTCGAGGACCTCCAGCGGCGCCTCGTTGATGTAGGCGCCGTACTCGGAGTTCAAGCCGCTGTCCTGCAGGCCACGGACGAACAGGTGGGCGTGCAGAAGATTCGGGTCACCTCCCCCGTACTCGTCGAACTGCAGCTCCATCACGGCGGCCTTGACCCGGTCAGACAGGCGGGGAATCACCCACGTGGTGTGGTCCGCCTCTTTCAGGTGGTAGATGGTGCGGTGCCGCAGCAACTCGCGCACCTGCTCCTCGGTGGCCTTCCGATGGACGTGGGCCGCCAGCGAGGGTCCGTCATGGTCTGCCACGAAGTCGAAGAATTTCTCCGCGAACCCCTCCGGTTCCGGCACCTCGGGCATCCGGGACCGCAGTGTCCGCTCGAACTCCTGCTCCAGACCGCGTCGCAGGCTAATCAGCTGCGGATCCCACTCCAACTCTCCGGCCACGTCCTCGAAGCCGCGATAGTGCTGCTCGTAGAGCGCCCACAGCGTGAGCTGCGCATCCTCGGCGGTGTCCGACGGCGGCGCTTCGGCCAATCGCGACGTCTCACCGGTGCGCAGGGCCCGGAAGACAGCCTCGCTCAGCGAGCCCCGGCTCTCGGGCGTCAGCAAGAGCCCACCCCCAACCCAGTCGGAGAGAGAGGGACAGCCACTGTCCGGCAGCTGAGGTGGGGCATTCTGGTCCTTAGCGTGTGGTGACGGGAACTCGGTGCGGGCGCTGCTGCGCCTCGGTAGTTAACCTATACGGAAATCTGGGCGGAATTCGGCCTGTTTGAGGCGCGCGCTCCGGGGCCTACGACGCGTCGACGTCCCCGTCGGCGGGACCGGCGCCCAGGTACACCAGAAATCCAGCCGGGTCTCGAATCTGGGCCACCCGCTCGACCCAGGGCATCTCCTGCGGGGGTGCCACGATGGAGGCGCCGGCGGCATGTGCTCTACGGGCGGCCTCATCGATGTCGTCGACGTAGAGCCACAGGGCGGCGCGAGAGTCTTCCCCGCCGATGTCCAGTTTCCGGCCGATCGCCAGGACGCTCCTGCCCAGCCGCAAGGTGACGTACACATCCCGCGTCTCGTCGTCCGGATCAGGGAAGCCGTACGTGCGCACGGCGCCGAAGGCCTCCCGGTAGAACCGGGCCAACCGTGGCAGATCTTCGGTCATCAGAAGGGGGAAACCACTGCGCACCACCATGCGCGTCAGCCTATGCCCGCTGCCGGCGGGACACTACGGTCGCCTGCCGCTGGCCTCGTCCCGAGACGGATCAGCTACCGCCAGCGGCAGGCTGCCCTTGGTGCCGTTGTGCTCAGTGGGAGCGGCTGCGAGAGCGGTGACGTCCGGCCAGACCTTCAGCGACGCCGATCAGGGCCACCGCGGCGACCACGGCCACGATGAATCCCACGATGTTCAGTTCGAAGATGTCCCCCGTGCCCATCAGATTGGCCACCAGGCCTCCGATGACCGAACCGACCAAGCCCAGGATGAGCGTGGCGAGGAGGCCGAGGTTCTGCTTGCCGGGTTTAATCAGGCGCGCCAAGGCGCCGATGACGAGTCCTGCGACGATGAATCCGATCATGCTGGGTCCTTTCCCAAGAAGTTCTCATCTGCTGCCCGATGTGTCGAGAACGTCGAGAACTCGGCAATGGGCAGGCTATCGAACCTACCCGATGCTTCCCGCGAAAGCCGACCGCCGCCCAGAACGGTTGAGTCCTGGGCGGCGGTCAGCAGATGCGCTGGGTCATGAATCCTGTGCGGCGCCCTTGACGTGTTGTGCTGATTGCGCAGACTCGTCCTTGAGGCGGCCCGCCTGGTCCTGGCCGTCGGCCTTGACGTGCTCCACTCCGGAGGTGGCCGTGTCCTTGACGGATTCCATGGCCTCTTGGGCCTGCGGCTTCAGGTGCTCACCCATGTCCTGGGCCATGGACTTGGCTTCGTCCACCAGAGGCCCGGCCTCCTCCTTGACCTTGGTTGCCGCCTCTTGTTCCGGGCGGGAGGCGGGGATCAGGGAGCCGATCAGCCAGCCGGCGCCCAGGGCGATCAGTCCGGCTGCCAGCGGGTTGCCTCGGGTACTGCGGCGGACCGCCGTCGGGGCTTCCTGCACGGCATGCATGGCCTCTTCCGCGCGGTACTGGGTGCCATCCGCTACGGTCCTGGCTCGATCCGTCAGACCGGTAGAACTCCGCTGGCTGGAGTACGGGTCCGTAGGCTCGCCCATCACGGATTCCTTCATGGTGCTCAGGCGTTCACGGACACGGTCTCCCTGTCGGTGGACGGCCTTGGTCGGGTTGGTCTTCTCGGCCAGGGCGTCCACGTCGCTGCTGAGCTCATGGCGGGTGCGCTCGATGTCAGCGCGGATCTCATCGGGATTGTTGCTCATGGGGTCTCCTTCTCCGGGTTCAGGGTCGCGGGGATCTCCTGGACCGTCTGTTGGGTCTGTGTCAGACCCTTGATGCGTTCGAAGTGTTTCTTGCCCATCAGGGCGAGCACGGTGGCCACCACGCCCCAGAGCACGGCCACGATCAGAGCGGCCCAGCCCAGGTGCATCAGTGAACCCAGCGCCCACATGAGGGCCGTGGACAGGAACATCAGGAGGAAGAAGGCAGCCCAGGCGGCACCGGCGAACATCGCTGCACCTGTCCCGGCCTTCTTGGCCTCCACCGTCGCCTCGGCCTTCGCCAGCTGGATCTCCTGCCGCACCAGCGTGCTGAGGTTCTCCGAGAAACTGCCGAACATCTCGCCCAGGGACTCCGTCCGGGCCCGGTACTCAGCCTCGGGAGGTAGGGCCTCCGTGGACCCGGAACCCGGTGCCGACGGACCCGTCCCGGCGGCATCGGCAGCGGGGCTGCCCGTCGGCACGCCGTCATAGCGGGGATCGGTGGTCACGGACGGCCTCCCTGGCGGGGGCGGCCGGTCCCGGAGGGATCGGTCACCGCGGGCGTGCCCAGGACCTCCGTGGCCGGGGCGCCCATGCCCACATCAGGTTGGCCCGCAGCCGGAGGCACCACCGGAGCCGGGGGCGCCGTCGGCGGGAGAGGGATGTCGCCCGAGGGGCCGGTGGCCGGAACGTCATCCGGGTCAACAGAGCCCGGAACCCTCTCGATGGGCGCGGGACCGGAGGAACCAGCGCGGTGGGTCGGCGTGGAATGACCGTGACTGTCATCGTCGTGAGCGTCCTTCATTCCACGGGTGAGCCGGCCGGCCACGAGCCCGACGCCGGCCGCGATCGCCAGGAACGTCCCGGGGCGGCGGGCCGCGAACCGGCGGACGTCATCCAGCAGATCCAGGGGTTCCTTGGACTCCAGCTGCTCCGTGACCTGGCGGGCCCGTTGCGAGAGCATCGAGACGGCCTGGTTCACCAGGTCCGATTCGGGCTTCTCCCCGCGGGAGATGCGATCGAGGTCATCCGAGACCGTGCGGGATTGTGCAGCCAGACGGTCTTTCTGGGCGGCCAGCTGGGAGGAAGCCTCCTGCTTGGCCGACCCCGCCAGATCCCTGGCCTGGGTCATCGTCTCGTCCTTGAGGTGGGCGGCCTCCTCCTGGGCGGTCCCAGCTACATCACGGGCCGCACTTTGGGCTTCCGAGCCCAAGCGTCCGGCCTCTTGTTGTGCGGCGTCCCGAGTTCCGCCGTCGTGCTCTGTGGAGTGATCCGGGTTCAGCGTCATGGGGTGTCCTTCCGGTAGACGGCCATGGCCCCTGATGTCCAAACGGCCTGTGGTTCGTGAGACTAATCAGTGGCCAGGCCCGCGGCGAGGGTTGCGCCACTGCCAGTTGCAATCGGCACGGAGCGGCAGCGGTCAGCCGTCCCGGCCGCCACGGTGGTCGATGCCGTACTGGTCGACCTTGCGGTGGTACCGCATGCCCAGAATTCCGCCCAGCACCGCGCCGGCCAGGGCCAGCAACACGGCAACGACCAGGGCGATGATGCCACCGGTGGTCAGTGCCTCTGCCTCAATCGGCATACCGGTCAGGCCGCCCAGTTGGCCCAGCAGGTCGAACTGGCTGCCGGCCACCAGCCCCACGAGCGCCAGGATGACGGTGATGACGATCGCCCACAACCAGACGGCGACCCCCTGCTTGGCCCCGTCGAAGCGAGCCATCCGCCCAGCCACATAGCCTCCGCTGAGGTAGGAGATCAGCAGGATGACGGCCAGGATGACCGCACCGGTGATTCCCACGGCGGTCGGTGACTGGGCCGCCTCCTCTGTTGCCTGTCCGGCGTCCGTGCCCGTCGCCAGACCCACGCCGACACCGATGGCCGAGAGCACGGCGGCGAGGAGCACGGCCATCCCTGTGGCCGCCAGCCAGCCGAAGAAGGCTGCGCCGATCTTCATGCCGCCGAACTTCTGTCTCTCCGCGGTGACGACCTCGTCTCGCCGCCCGCGGGGTGTGGTGGATCCGGATGGATTCTCGGTGCTCATGATGCGCTCCTTGTGGTTGGGGTCGAATCGCCAACGTGGCCTTAGATTTCACCCGCACCCCCGCCTACCGCAACCGTTCGCGTGCGATACGAAGCCGCATCACCTCAAGGGTGGACTCCAGCCCCGCGAGACCAGATCATGGACGCGTCAGACCGTGGCGACAGGAACGGGTGCCACGGAGTGGAACGAGGGAAGGAAGTGCCATGTCGGGAATCGGTGACGCGGCTGACAAGGCCAAGCAGTACGGACAGGACCATCCGGAGAAAGTCGACCAGGCCAAGGACAAGGCCCAAGACTTCGTCGACGGCAACAAGGACAAGGATCAGCAAGGCGGCGAGAAGTAGCCGTCGCGGGGTTCCCCGCAGCCGGTCGGGCCGGGCCGCCCTCGGGTGGCCCGGCCTGATCGTGACGGCATCAGTGGTGACAGGACAATCGGACGATGAGGTGATCACCGCCCCGTTGCGTCGATATCACCGCTCGGGCGTCGGCATCAGAGGCCGGTCAGGATGATTCCGAGCAGGACGGCGATGACAACCGCCACGAGGATGATGGCCGCGATCTGCAGCTGACGAGTGGAGAACCGCTTCTTCTTGACGTACTCGGTTCGGTATTTGATGGGTTTCTGTTCTTCAGACATGTGAACCCCTCACTCTCGAGTTGAGTCTCAGGCGACATCGCAACGTATCACCGCCCTGTGCAGCTCATTCAAGCTGAAACGGTGCGGCCGGGTATATGCCTGGTGAACTCCCTACTACCGATCGGTCAGAGCGTGACGCACGGCACTCGCCAGCGAGGAAGCGCCGAAAGGCCCGCCGCTGGCCGTCGTCGATCCGGCCGTCCCATGCAGCCACGCGGCCGCAGCTGCCTTCTCCACCGTGGCGCTCAATCCACCATGCTGAGTCCGCACCAGGGTCGAGCCCACCAGGCCGGCGAGGCAGTCGCCCGTTCCTGCCGTCGCCAGTTCAGGACCGCCCTCGTTCTGGACCAGGGTCCTGCCGCCGGGCGCCGCACTCACCGTGGTGGAACCTTTGAGGAGCACGACGACGCCCAGCGCCCCGGCCGTGCGGCGCGCGGCGGCCACGGGGTCGGCTTTCACCAGGTCCGCGAAGCCGCCAGCGAGGTGCGGCGCCAGCCGGTCCACGAGTTTCACCAACTCCCCTTGGTGGGGCGTCAGTACCACTTCACATCCGGCGCTCCGCAGCCGAGACAGGTGATCCAGGGTCACCAGACCTAGCGCCGAGGCGTCCAGAACCAGCGGCAGACCGCCGTCTACGCAGGCGTCGACCACCGCGGCCAGCCGAGACCGGGCATCATCGTCCGACCCCAGTCCCGGCCCGGCGACCCAGGCCTGGGCCTTCCCCTCCACGCCCGAGCCAGCCACCACCTCGGGGTGCGCCGTCAGAACCAGGTCCGCCGCCCGCCTCGGTCCGGCGTACTGGACCATGCCCAGTCCGGAGGCCAGCGCGGACGAGCACACCAGGACAGCAGCCCCTGGGTACTGCTCCGATCCCGCGCACACCCCGAGCACCCCGCGGCTGTACTTGTGGTCATCCCAGGCAGGCTGAGCGAAGACGGCGAGCGCGTCGTCGCGCTCCAACGATGAGACGTCTGATTCTTCCAAGTACGTACCGAGGCCGATGTCCACCACTTCCACCCGGCCGGCAGCCTGCGCGCCGGCTCCGACCACCAGGCCGGTCTTGAGCGCACCGAAGGTGACGGTCAGGTCGGCCGGGATCACCCCGCCAGCCACGTGCCCGGTCTCGGCGTCCACCCCCGAAGGCAAATCGCAGGCCACCACGGTGATTCCCGCAGGCACCAGCGGTGGTTCCCATCCACCGCGGGCACCAGTCCCCAGGACGCCGTCGATCAACATCACGGCGTCGACGGGAATCTGGTCCGCCACGCGACCGCCAGCACGGCGCAAGGCAGCCAGTCCAGCCTCGTGTATGCGCTCTCCGGTCGGCACGGCCACCGCATTCACGCCCCGGCGGCGCAGGAAGGCCAGCGCCCACAGGGCATCGCCGCCGTTATTCCCGGTGCCGACCAGTGCCGTCACGGTTGCCCCGGCCACGGGACCGTGGGAGCGCAGCTCCCGAACGACCACCCGAGCAAGCCCCCACGCGGCGCGGCGCATCAGCGCTGCCCCCTGGCCGGCGCGCAGCAGTGGGCTCTCAGCGGCCCGCACCGCGGCGCCGGTATACGCGTGGATCATGGCCATACCTCCAGCAGAACGGGTCAGCCCTCGGCCACGGCCTCCTTGGCCGCGAATCTCGCGGCGAGGGACCGTGTGTTGAGTTCACGCTCGTCCGGCGTGAAGAGGCGATCCCGCAGGGCCGGTACCTTGGTCAGCTGCTGCTTGAAACGGGCTACCAGGACAAGGTTCACGCCTATGCCGATGAGCATGCGAGTAATGCTAACTGCCGGCAACATTGAAGTTAGCCTTCGCTGCGCCGAATTTTGCGCACGAGAACTCTCTCGTAGTCTCACTAGCACTGTTCCATTCTTTCCTGAGTGTGTCTGATTGTGGTCATCCCATAGGTGCAGGGCGCAGACCGCGAGCGAGTTATCCCGCTCCAGCGATGAGACGTCGGGCTCCCCAGATGCGAACCGAAGCCCATCTCCTGCTGGACCACGGTGGGATCCAGCAGCAGGAACTGCACTCCACCGACGGTCACCTGCGCATTAAGGTGCTGAGATGATCCTCGTAGTTCTCGTAGGCGCTCGCGTTCCAGCGAATCACTTGCTAGCCCGGCATATGCCGGATGCGGTCGCGCAGGCCGGACGGGATCCGTACCAGATAGCTGTGGTACTCGGCGTCAGCTCCCTCGGGGATGTCCCCGGCATGCAGGACGAGGGCCGGAACATGCGAGGTCATGGTCTTCGACTTCGGCAAATCCAGCGTAGGCGGGTTGCGATCACGCATGAGGTGGAGCAACCACAAGCCAGGGCCGACTTGGACCTGTGGTGACGGTCGAGTGAACTTGCCGGCTCCCCCACCTCGCCCGCGATCCCGGTTCTATCTATGCCTTGACCGTCAGGATCGGCTCCGGGGGAAACACCGTTCAGGGAGAAATTGCAGCCGAGATCCCCCTTGACGATGCGGCTACGCAACGCGGACTGGGGAGAGTACGGACCCCTGTTGGTCGAGACCCTGAACGTGGTGGACGAGTACGGACTCGTGTTCCCAGCAATTCAGGTTCGGCCTACCTTCGTTGGAACGGAGGGGATCACAGTTCCAACGCAAGGTGGCACAGATGAAGGCCTCAAACATTGGCAGCAAGCCGACACGGCGAGCCGCCGTGGCGGTGGTGGCCGGGCTCGTGACTTCAGCGGCCGCGAGCATCCCGAAGAACGTGATCGAGATGGATGACGCGCAAATTGCCGCCAAGATCAAGACCGAGGGAACCCAAACCCGTACCGCGCTTCAGGCCGCAACAGTCCATGGCATCCAGACCCCGGACGATCCAATCCAGACTGCGCTAAATGCACAGAGTGCACTGGCCGTGTCCACGCAGATCACGTCCCCTGGGTCCCAGCTCCATGAGGATCTGATCGGCCTGACCAGCGCGTACATGAGCCAGCAGCTTGGCGTTGTCACCCCGTCACAACTGACTTTGGCCGGCTTGCAAGCGGCCGCAGATGAGGCCAAGGCTAAGGGCGAGCGGCTATGGGCGGCCGGTGATTTATTCACCACCGAAACGCTGCATCTGAACTGTGATTTGGACATGGCCGGGTTGACCATCAATTATGGCGGCGCTGGTGACGCAGTAGTCCTTGGGTCAATGTCTGAGGTGTCATGGAGGATTGCTGGGTCAGCACCCAAAGCGATCTACACCGGCGACCGGGCGACCAACCATGACACTGTTGGCATCCGTGCTGTCAACCTGAACACGGCTCGGATCTACATCCCGTACATCCGATCATTCGGCAAGGGTCTGCTGGTGTGGGCCGAGAGCCAAGGGAACGCCTACAACGAGTTCTCCATAGGTCACCTCGACACGAACCGCGTGAACATGGAGCTCGACCGCAACGCTGGCGGCTGGGTCAACGAGAACGTCTTCTTCAACGGCCGCTACGGACATAGCACCTGGTATGGGACAACCCGCGTTCCCGGCACCGCGCACATTAATATGGTGTACCGCGAAGGTCACCATCCGATCAATAACAACCGGTGGATCAAGCCTTCCGTTGAAGGCAACGTTGCCGAGTTCCATGCCATCTTTTCCGGCTCTTATAACATCATCGACCAGGCCCGCTGGGAGTCCACTGAGGGCGCTCGTGTTCGATGGGCCATGACCGCCCGGTATAACACCATCCACATGGGCTACGGGGCTCAGTGGGTCGAGGAAATCTTTGACGACACGTCCGTCATCGCCACGACGAACCAGATCTACGCGCCGAACCAGCTCCGGCTAGTCGATTACAACCGGCCGGTGCTGGTCGCTGAGAACTCCAATGGCGGTGCCGTAATTGCCATCCAGTTCCCAGGCTCACGGGCTGCCGGTTTGAGCACTTACAACGGGGCGCACGGAGCTAGTGCCGCAGCAGTCACCTACGCCCACAATTTCATGCTGGGGCGTGCGGCACCGGGCGAGCGTGAACGTATGCTCCTCAACTGGGTAACTGGACGCACCTCCTTTGGCCCCGGTGGAACTACTGGCCCTCCAGCGCAGTTTGGCTGGGACAGCAACAATGGCGGCCTGAGCATCACCGGGGCAAACCTGCACATGACCGCTGCCAACAGCATTGGCCATCCAACGAATATCGGTTGGCGGCCGGGCTATATCCGCGCCCGCTCCGGAATCACGCCTGGAGTGTTCACCACGGCAGGCCGCATCGACCCCGTGGTTGCAGGCAAGGGAACCATGATCTACGACGACGACCTGGACATGCCCCTCTGGTCAGACGGCACGATTTGGCGCGATGCGATGAGGAATCCCGTCTAGAACCAACCGCCGGATTAGTGCACCAGAACGGAACTTTAGGCCGGGTGTCAGCCCATGGCCACAATCAGTACGAAGAGCACGACCACCGCGGCTAGACCGATGACCACGGCCGCCACTGTGCCGGGGTTGACCTGCTTCTTTTGGGTGTAGCCCGTTCGGTACTTAGTTTGGCGCTGTTCGCTATTCATAGATCCCTGGCGATATCGATTCGATGAGGCGGTGCAAAGGAGCGGCGGAGGAAGTCGACCTGCTGTTACAAACACCCTGCGCTGATCGGCAGGTACATCGAGCGCTACCGCCTGACACGTGCCGAATCACGTAGCGAAGGGGTATGACCTCGTGCAGCCCATAAATGCAATGCAAAGAGGAGTAGAGCGTTGCCGCCGCCTGCCCCGATTGCCGGATTGGCCCAGTAGGGACGTCGTTTGGACCTCACCTTTCGCGCCCTAAGGGCTTTCAACAATCCTCACAACGCCGGACACCGCGCTACGCAAGGTCGAGGTGCCGTACGGACCGTCCTCGGACGCCCGCGTGCCGGCCATCCCGTGAAGCTAGGCCGCCGCAGCGGCGTTCTTCGCCGTCGCGGCCGGCCCACCTTTTTTACTCCGGGCCAAGGCCGACCCGACGAGCCCTGCGAGACAGTCACCGGTCCCAGCGGTCGCCAGCTCCGCTCCGCCGTCGTTCTGTACCAAGGTCCTGCCATCAGGCGTAGCGCAAACCGTCGTGGAGCCTTTGGGGAGGACGACGACGCCCAGCGCCTCGGCCGTGCGGCGTGCGGCGCGCTGCGGCCACGGGGTCGGCTTTCGCCACGTTCGTGAAGCCGGCGGCGATGTCCGGGGCTAGCCGGTCCACGAGCTTCAACAACTCTCCCTGATGGGGCGCCAGGACCACGTCGCAGGCGGCCGCCCGGAGACGGTCCAGATCCTCGAGTTCCACCAGTCCCAGTGCGGAGGCATCTAGGACCAGTGGCAGACCGCCGTCCACGCAGGCATTGATGACCTCGGCCAGGCGGGAGGGCGTCGTCATCTGATCCCAGCCCCGGACCGGCGACCCACGCCTGAGCTTTCCCTCCAACGCCCGAGCCGGCCACCACTTCCGGGCGCGCCAATAAGACAAGATTAGCGGCCCGCTTCGGCCCGCATACTGCACCATGCCCGGCCCGGAGGCCAACGCGGACGAGCACACCAGGACAGCCGCCCCCGGGTACTGCTCAGATCCGGCGCAGACACCGAGCACCCCGCGGCTGTACTTGTGATCGTCCCAGGAAGGCCGGGCGAAGACCGTGAGTGCAGCGTCACGTTCGCACGAGGAAACTTCAGGTTCCTTGAGGTGCAGTTCGAGGCCGATGTCCACCAGTTCCACCCGTCCGGCGGCATGAGCACCGGCTCCGACCACCAGCCCTGCTTGATCCCTCCGAAGGTCACGGTCACGTCAGCCGCGATAACTCCCCCGGCCGCGTGCATCCGCTCTCCGGTCGGCACGGCCACCACATTCACGCCCCGCCGACGCAGGAAGGCGAGCGCCCACAGGGCATCGCCGCCGTTGTTCCCGGTGCCGACCAGTGCCGTCACGGTTGCCCCGGCCACGGGACCGCGGCGCAGCTCCCCAACGACCACCCGAGCAAGCCCCCACGCGGCGCGGCGCATCAGCGCTGCGCCCTGGCCGGCGCGCAGCAGTGGACTCTCAGCGGCCCGCACCGCGGCGCCGGTATACGCGTGGATCACAGCCGTGAACCTCCGTTCAGCGGGTCAGCCCTCAGCGACGACCATCGCGGTGGCCACGTCCCCATCATGGCTGAGGGACAGGTGCCACTTCTTGACGCCCTTGGCGTCGGCCACGTCGGCCACCGTGCCGATGGCCACGACGTGCGGGGCGCCGGCGGCGTCGATGTCAATCTGACAGTGCTGCCAGTTCATGCCGGCCGGGGCGCCGAGTGCCTTGGCCACGGCTTCCTTCGCGGCGAAGCGGGCCGCGAGGGAGCGGGTGTTGAGTTCACGCTCGGCGGGCGTGAAGAGGCGGTCCCTCAGGGCCGGCGCCTTGGTCAGTTGCTGCTTGAAACGGGTTACTAGGACTACGTCCACGCCAATGCCGATGATCATTCGGCCATCTTATCCAGGTAGCCAGAGATCGCTGGTGGACGAGCCCCCGCGCGCCACCGGAGTCAGAGACCCAGTTTGACCTTGTCGATCGGGGTCTGCATCCATTCGGGCGGTTCGGAGGAGCACCCTGGAGTCATAAATGTCTTCGCGTAGGCGGCCATGGCGTACACGAAGTCGTACGCGTACCCTCGCCGACTCCGGGTGGGTTGGAACTCGTACATGTGCAACTCGCCGTCCCAGCACCGGTCCATCAGCAGGCGGGACCGCTCGATGTGGTGGTCAAAGGTCAGCACCCCAAGGCTCTCGACCCCGTGCTCACGCGCCAGTTCGGTCCCGTTGATCGCCTCCCCCTGAGTCGTCACCGGGTCCGGCGCGAAGCATTCCACGGTGGCCCCGCCCGGGGACTCGTGACACAGGCTCGCCGGGGCATCCTGCGGTGTCGAGACCAGCAGCCGGTCGGTCACGCCCTCCTCGGCCAGTCGCCGGGCCTCGTCGTGGGCGCCGGGCTGGGTCGCGAGCACGATCAACGCGTCCACCTGCGGTGCCGGATCCACCCGCGGGTTCACGGTCAGCCACGCGAGAACAACGCCGACCGCAAGGAATGCGACCACCACCAGTCCCACTCCCCGCAGGATCCACCGGCGAGCCCGACGACGGCCCGTCTGCTTCCGCAGGCGGCACCCGCGGGCGTCGCCTTCCCTTCGATCACCGGCCCGGCCGTCCATGAGCTCGTCCAGTGTCACCGCTGCGCGGACTTCAGGATGACGATGCCCCGCCCGGGGACGGTCACCTTGTCCCCCGCCTGGAACTCCTGAACATCCGGGGTGGCGTCGGCGGTGTCCACCACCAGGTCCCAGGCGGCCGGGAACGGCTCACCGGGCAGGGTGTACTCCACCGGCTCCCAGTACGCGTTGAGCAACACGTAGAAGTCATGGTCTCCCCCGTTGCCGTCGGCATCAGCACCCCGCTCGGATTCGGCCAGATCGTGGCCGTTGAGGAAGAACGCGATCGACCGGGCATAGTACGTCTCCCAGTCGGACTCGTCCTTGGCTGTGGCGTCCGGCTCGAGCCAGACGATGTCCGGCAGAGCCTTCGCATCCGACCGTGCGGCGGGTCGGCCATCGAAGTACCGCCGGCGCCGGAACACCGGATGGTCTTGCCGCAGGGCCACCACCCGAGAGGTGAACTCGATCAGATTCTCGTCCGCCTGGTCCCAATGGATCCAGGAGAGCTCGTTGTCCTGGGCATAGACGTTGTTGTTGCCCTGCTGGGTCCGTCCCAACTCGTCACCGTGGCTGATCATGGGCACGCCCTGGCTGATCATCAGCGTGGCGAGGTAATTGCGCTGCTGCTGGGCACGTACCCGCAGGACCTCAGCGTCGTCCGTGTCCCCTTCGACGCCGCAGTTCCACGAGCGGTTGTGGCTTTCGCCGTCGTTGTTGTCTTCGCCGTTGGCCTCGTTGTGCTTCTCGTTGTACGAGACCAGGTCCCGCAAGGTGAAGCCGTCGTGGGCCGTCACGAAGTTCACCGATGCTCGCGGAGTGCGTCCGTCGTCCTCGTAGAGATCCGCGGATCCCGTGATGCGAGTGGCGAACTCGGCCAGGGTCCCGGGTTCGCCACGCCAGAAATCGCGGACAGAATCCCGGTACTTGCCATTCCATTCGCTCCACAGGCCCGGGAAGTTGCCGACCTGGTACCCGGCCCAGCCCACGTCCCAAGGCTCGGCGATGAGCTTTACGGTGCGCAGCACAGGGTCCTGGCGAACCACGTCCAAGAACCCGCCCATCATGTCCGGCCCCTGCTCACCCTCGGAACGGGTCAGCGTGGTGGCCAGGTCGAACCGGAAGCCGTCCACATGCATCTCCTGCACCCAGTAGCGCAGGGAATCCATAACCAGCTGCAGCACCATGGGATGGGAGAGGTTCAGCGAGTTTCCCGTCCCGGTGTAGTCCATGTAGTGGCGCTCGTCGCCCTCCACCAGGTGGTAGTAGTTCACATTGTCGATGCCGCGGAAAGACAACGTGGGGCCCATGTGGTTGCCCTCGGCAGTGTGGTTGTAGACCACGTCCAGGATGACCTCAAGGCCGGCGGCATGCAGGTCCTTGACCATCTGCTTGAACTCGCGCACCTGTCCGCCGGTGTCCCCGGCGCAGGAGTAGGTGTTCTGCGGCGCGAAGTAACCCAGGGTGTTGTACCCCCAGTAGTTGGAGAGCCCCTTGTCCTGCAAAGAGGAGTCGTTGGTGAACTGGTGGACCGGCATCAGTTCCACCGCGGTGACGCCCAGCCGCGTGAGGTGCTCCACCACAGCGGGATGGGCCAGGCCGGCATACGTTCCGCGCGCTTCCTCGGGGACCTCTGGATGGAGCTTGGTCATGCCCTTGACGTGGGTCTCGTAGATGACGGTCTCGTTGAAGGGAATGTCCGGCCGCTCGTCCTGGCCCCAGTCGAAGGCGTCGTCCACCACCACACCGAGCATGGTGTGACCCAGCGAGTCCGAGGTGTCGATCGCGTCGTGGTCCTCGAAGTCGTAGGAGAACTGGTACTGGCCCCAGTTGAAGTCGCCCGTGATCGCCTTGGCGTAGGGATCGAGGAGGATCTTGGCCGGGTTGTACCGCAGCCCGGACGCCGGGTCCCAGGGTCCGTGGACCCGGTAGGCGTACTTCTGCCCATCGCCGACTCCTGCCACGTGCACATGCCAGGTGTTCCCCGACCGCTCCGTCAACTCAACGCAGGTTTCGGCACCCTCGGCATCCACGAGGCACAGTTGTACTTTCTCGGCATCCTCACCGGCGGAAAGTGCGAAGTTCGTCCCGTCCTCGTCCGGGGTGGCACCCAGCGGATAGGGCACGCCAACAGTGGTCTCGACCATGTCACTCCTCGGTTGGAAATGGACTCCGAGCACAGTCTATGGCGGTGGGAGTCCAGTCTGGTGCGACTGCCTCACGTTCAGGGCCGGGAGTCGGCGAGGTACTCCTCCAGCGCCGTCCACTGGTCCCGTGGCGTGAACCCGGTGGCCTCGAGCTTGGCCAGGTCCAGAACCGAATTCAGCGGCCGCCGCGCCGCGGACGTGCCGGCGAAGTACTCCTCGGTCGTGACTTCAGACACGTCGCTCGTCGGCCGGCCGGCGTGCGCGTAGACGTGACGGGCGACCTCTGTCCAGCTCCCGGGGGCCCCACCATTGGTGACGTTGTAGGTCCCGTAGGGAGCATCGCCGTTGCGCAGGTGGACGATGGCCTCGGCCAGGTCCCGGGTGAAGGTCAACCTGCCGAATTGATCAGAGACCACGGAGGGGGCGATGCCCCGCTCGGCCAGCGAGCACATGGTGCGCACGAAGTTGCTACCGTCCCCGATCACCCAAGACGTGCGCAGCAGGTAGTGCCGCGGCGCAACCATGGCGGCCAGATCCCCGGCGGCCTTGGAGGCCCCGTAGACGTTTGCCGGGCGCAGCGGGTCGGACTCGGTGTAGGCGCCGTCCTTCGTCCCGTCGAACACGTAATCCGTGGAGACATGAATGAGCGTCACACGGTGCTGCCCGCAGGCCTGCGCCAGCCGCGCCACGCCTTCGGCGTTGGCCGCCCAGGCGGCCCTACCACCGTCTTCGGTCTCGGCCTCATCCACTGCCGTGTAGGCCGCGGCGTTGACCACGGTTTCCACGCGGCGCCAGTCGATGCGCCCGACGGCGGCGGGATCGGCGAGGTCGAAGCGGTCGCGTCCAAGGAACTCCACATAAGATCGGTCGGCCAGTAGGCGGGCCAGCTCCCGGCCCAGCTGGCCGGTGGCCCCCAGCACCAGCGTGGTCGCCGGGGCCATGGGCACCACCTCGGCCAGCGGCGGATGCGCACGGTCCTTGTCCGAGAGCTCGGCCTGCTCCAGAGGGATGGGCCAATCAATGGCCGCTGTGGAGTCGGCGAGGTTGAGAAACGTGTATTCGGCTTGAGCCTCGGCGGACCAGTGGTCGTTAACCAGGTAGGTGTAGGCGGTGTTGTCCTCGAGGGACTGGAAGGCATTGCCGACCCCGCGGGGAACAAAGATTGCGGTGGAGGGATCAATCACGGCGGTGAACACCCGGCCGAAGGTGGTGCCCTGGCGCAGGTCCACCCACGCCCCGAACACCGAACCGGTGGCCACGGAAATGTGCTTGTCCCAGGGCTCGGCGTGGATGCCCCGCGTGGTGCCGCGGCTGACGTTGTAGGAGACGTTGTTCTGCACCGGCCCGAAGTCAGGCAGCCCGCGATCGGTCATCTTCTGCCGCTGCCAGTTCTCCTTGAACCAGCCACGGTTGTCGCCGTGCACGGGAAGGTCGAAGAGGGTGAGCCCGGGGATGGTGGTGGGCTGGGCGGCGAGTTGCTTCGAGAAGTCGACCGCCGCCGTCGTGCGTTCCTGTCCCGCCGTCTGAGCTGCGCCCATCACTGTCCTGTCAACTGGTACTTGGCCTCCGCGGCGGCCTTCTGGGGCCGCCACCAAGGTTCATGGTCCCGGTACCACTGCACGGTGTCCTCCAGGCCCGCCCGGAAGTCGGAGTACTGCGGAAGCCAGCCGAGCTCGGTGCGCAGTTTGGCGGAGTCGATGGCATAGCGCAGGTCATGCCCGGGGCGGTCTACCACGTGGTCATAGGCCCCGGCCGGCTCGCCCATGACCTCCAGGATGGTCTCGATCACGGCCTTGTTGTTCTGCTCCCCGTCCGCGCCGATGAGGTAGGTCTCCCCCACTGCGCCCCGCTCGAGGATGCTCAGCACGGCCGAGGAGTGGTCATTGGCGTGGATCCAGTCCCGCACGTTGCGCCCCTCCCCGTAGAGCCGGGGCCGCCCGCCGTCGATCACGTTGGTGATCTGCCGCGGGATGAACTTCTCCACGTGCTGGTAGGGGCCGTAGTTGTTGGAGCAGTTGGAGATGGTGGCCCGCAGACCGAAGGAGCGCACCCAGGCCCGCACCAGGAGATCTGAACCGGCTTTCGTGGAGGAGTAGGGACTGGAGGGGTTGTACGGGGTGGTCTCCGTGAACCGATCGGGGTCGTCTAGCTCCAGGTCCCCGTAGACCTCGTCCGTGGAGATGTGGTGGAACCGGATGTCATGGCGGCGGGCGGACTCGATCAGCGCGTAGGTCCCCAGGATGTTGGTGTCCACGAAGGGCCGTGGGTCGTTGAGCGAGTTGTCATTATGGGACTCGGCCGCATAGTTCACCACGGCATCCACCTGGGGCATGAGCTCGTCCAGGAGGCCGAGGTCCGCGATGTCTCCCTGCATGAACGTCATGCGGTTGGCAGGCAGGCCCTCCAAGGAAGAGCGGTTGCCGGCGTAGGTCAGCTTGTCCAGCACAATGACGCGATGGTCCGTGGACTCCAGGACGTAGCGGATGAAGTTAGACCCGATGAAGCCGGCTCCGCCGGTGACAAGGAAGGTGCTCACACGCTCAAGGTAGTTGCGAGCAATCCTGGAGTCCCCGGTGCCGGGTACTCGATCAGCACTCGTGACAAGCAATTCGTCGACCGAGCCGGACGGACTAGGTGTACTCGGCCATGGCGTTGGTGACACTCGGGCTGCTGGGACGAGGCCGTGTCTTGAGTGGATGCGTTCAGTGCTGTAGCGCCTCAGCCATGGTGCCAGTGCGTCGCTGCGGGCCTGGCTACTGGTGAAGGGTGCCGGTAGGCCCGTTCGATGGCGAGGGTGCGGTTGAAGCGCTCGACCTTGCCGTTCTGCCGGGGGCAGTGCGGCTTGATGAACTTGCGCCGTGCTCTCAGGCCGGCCACGGCTGCCTTGCACGCGGCCGAATGACGGTAGCCGAAAGCATTGTCGGTGATGACCCGTTCGATCCGGGCGATGCCGTAGGAGGCGAAGTAGTCGGCCGCCCGGGTCAGGAACCCGGCCGCGGTCGCTCCCTTCTCGTCGGGATGGACCTCGGCGTAGGCGATCCGGTTGTGATCGTCGACTGCTGCGTGGACGTAGTCGAAGCCGGCCCGAGATCGTCCGGTGCGATGGCTCACGCGCAACTGCTTCGCGACCGCTCGCCAGCCGCCTCCGTCGGGGATGCGTCCGAGCTTCTTCACATCAAGGTGCACGAGGTCGCCAGGACTGGAATGCTCGTACCGGTGGACTATGGACCTGGTGGTACGGACGGCAGACCCAGTGACCGGATCCAGCCACGACAGCGGCGGCATCGGTGCCGGGCGAGGATTCGAGAGACTGTCCGAGCAAGGACTTCCGTCGCGCGGGCAAGCCTGGCTGGTCCGAATCGGTGCCGCGTTCGGGCCGCGAGCACGGCCTGCTCGCGCTCGGCGCTGGTCCCGCTCGGCATCCGGCGGGGCCGACCCCTTCGGTCGGCCAGGCCCTAGGGGCCCGCTTCGCGGAACCGGCACACCCACCGGTGGGCGCATTGACGCGAGACGCCCAGTTCCCTCGTGACAGGGGATACGGGGCGTCGGTCCTCGAGAACCCGTGCGACGAGCAGTCGGAACGGTCAGACAGGCATTAACGTGGGACACAGAGGCCTCCTGGCGGTGGTTGAACTAGACAGCTCCATCAAGCCAGGGGCCTCGTTCGCCTGCCGCTTGGCGGTCCAGTCGAGGATCTTGATCACCTGGACACAGCCAAAGGCAGCGTGGATGTCCGTCATGCGGTTGTTCAGCCCCGCGACCTCGTTCCGGTGCCGCTGTTACATCCCCTGGTTCCGGAGCAGTCGCACTGACCAGGCGACGCCCTTATCCTGAGTGGAGGCCATGCCTCCCTCGCCGGAGGTCACCTTCTTCGTGGGGTAGAGGCTGAACGCCGGGAATGCTACGAACGTACCAACCGGTTGCCCGTTCCATGACAATGCATGAGCCCTCGCCGCGTCTTCGAGTATTCCGAGTCCATGTTGTTGAGCCAGCACTGGGAATGCCGCCATATCGGCGGACTGACCGTAAGGGTATACCGGCATAATGGCCCGCGTTATATCCGCTACAACTGCGGCCGAGTTGGTTGTCGCCGCTTACGTGAAGGCCACGATGTCTTCGTCACCCGGCCCGATCCCTGCAGCCAACAGACTGAGGTGAAGTGCCGAGGTGCGAGAATTAACAGCGAGGCCTGCACGCCCTGCGTCAGGACCACCGGTGTCAGGAAGTTCGTCACAGTACTCAGTCGTCGCCCGTAGGTGCCCACGGTTCACAGCCTCAGCAAGTTTGTACTGAAGTTGATCCTAGCCAGGGAGGAGTTCGATACCGTCTTTGACGAGATCAACGAGGGCCATATTGATATCGACGCCCACTACGGAGTGCCCCTTGGGAGTACATTGAATCACCAGTGAATGTCCTACCTTCCTAACAGAATGACAACACTTCTCACGAAAGTCCGGCTATTATTTATATGCTACGAAGAGAGCCAGGACTTTGATCTGAAACTGAAAATGACGCTTTCCCCAAATCAATGCCATCAAGGCTATCTGACGGTTCGGCTCCGTCTGGCGCTCTATGCCAGACGGTCCTAAACAACGTCCATCAGTCCAGGACCCCGCCACCCGGGTGAGGTGACACCCTTGAGAGACGCAAATGGGAATCCCGCAAAGTCCTCAGTCGCGCACTGCAAAGGAAATCGAAGTAGCTGCGTGCCAATTGACTTTCTCTCCGGACGGCTCCACCTCATTAATCACCACGCCCAATAAATCGGCCCTGCTCGCTTCAAGGATTGTCACCGCCTCCCGTAATTGGCTGCCCCGCACGTTCCCAATTTGCGAGACTAAGACGGCAGATCTCGTATGGGCAGACAAGACAACTGCGTCGGTAACGGGGAGTAGGGGCGGTGAATCAATCAGAACGTAGTCGTATTGGCGTTCGGCGATGCTCAAGAAACTCGACATGGATTTCGAGCCAAGCAGCTCAGATGGGTTAGGTGGCATAGTGCCGGCCAGCAATACAGAAAGAAAACCGCTTGAGTCAATATGAAGCACATCTTGTGGCACAGCAGCGTCCGCGAGTAGATCTGCTAGTCCTCTTCCAGCGTCGATGCCCATCCGTGACGCAACATTCGAGTGGCGGAGGTCTGCATCAATGAGCAACACTGACTCTCCCGCTTGAGCCAGGACAAGCGCAAGGGCGGAGACGATTTCAGTCTTCCCCTCCCCTGGTCCTGCCGATGTAAATACGATTGCCCGGCCATCATTCTTTGAACCCACGAACGAAAGGTTGGTTCGGAGCCTGCGGAAGGCCTCTGCGTTTACTCCTGACGAAACTTGGCGCTCAGCATTCTGCCGTGCCTCCACGTGGTTCCACTTGACTTCGCCTAGAATTGGAGCGCCGGTCAGTAACTCGATATCCTTTTTATCTCGCACTCTCGTGTCGAGATCGCTGCGAACAGCTATTTGCCCTACACCGAGCAGTATTCCCAATGCCGCCCCAAGGGCGACATTGACCCTTAGATTGGGCTCTGAGGGCGAACTGGGGGCGACTGCACTGTCAATCATGTTCGCGCCGGCTAGACGTTGCCCGTCTGCTCCCGTGGGGGAGAGTTCATTGACCGCCGTCAGCACGCTCTCTGTGGCGGCGTTAGCTAGTACGGCTGCGCCACTCGCAGTCTCACTCCGTGCTGATATGTGGATAATGGACGTTTCTTCAGGAGACCAGACGCTCAGCTGGGTAGCCAACGCTTCCGGTGTCGCGTCCATGCCGAGTTCCTCGATAATTGATTCTAGAACAGGCGTTGACGTCGCGACATCCAAATATGAAGCCAACTGGCTCTGTGTATAGAAGGCCCCGGGCGAAAGTTCACCTGGTCCACCTTCACTCTTCACGGTCAAAAATACTGACGCAGAGGCCGAGTAGACAGGCGACTGAAGATTGCTGAATACGGCGGCCCCTGCGACGCAGACGACAACAACCGCCAACGTACCTCGCCAAAATCGCAGAACGATACCCAAGTACTGCTGAAATGCCATCGATAAGTCCTAAGTGGAGGCGGGGCGCCGAATATTTGAGCCCCCCGGTTCGTTGACGATGATTGTCTTGCCACATCCACCCACGAGATCCGACATTCGACCCATCTCGAGCGGCCGGTCAACTTCTGAACGAAGGCGACTTCCCAGATAAACGCTGACTTTGGACATCCACGGGACGAAACCAACACACGCCGCACCGAGTATCTCATCCATCTTGGCGCCCTGACTCTCCCACGGTCCTGACCTTCCTCTATAAACGACGGCGGATTCGAAACTCTTAACCTACCTTGACGAGATGAGCCCCGGATCTAGTTATAGATAGTCATGAGCCACACAAGGCAGACAATGACACAGTAACTAACCGAAACCAACACGAAACGCCAATGATCCGCGCCCAGCAAGCGCATTGTCGTCGTCATATCGAGTATTAGAAAGGCCGTTGAACCGATGGCAAACCAAGCTATGGCTCCGAATATGCCGCCCGTCAAAATAGCGCCGACCACGAGTGCGCCAATCTCAATCAACGCACGAGTCGCACTCATAATCAAGTTGACCCCCTGACGATCTACGACAATTCTTGCCGTTCCAACAGACGTTCTTGCTAAAAGGAAAACATACTGAACTACGACTATTGATGCCAGCACACCAGCCGGCGCCCATTCTGCACCCAAAGCCCATCTGAAAATCTGCTCCCCCCAGACCAGCAGAACTATCACCGGAGCTAGCGAACCGGCTAACAGCACCACCACGAGCTGATTCGTAAACGCCCCGATAGCCCTACCTTGTCTGGTACGACTGCTCGCTTCGCGGAAATACAACGTAGAAATAGGGGCACCTACAAGACGCATCGGGATGGCCAAAACCCTCTCCGTCATGGAGTACCAACCGAGTGAAACCGTTCCGAAGAACGCAGATATTGCTTGCCGCGGCGTTTGAGTGGAAATTGTCTCCAACAGGTTCGCAGGGTACTGATATAGCATGAAAGCTCGATTAGATTTAAGCGTGTTTTGAAACTCAACACCCGTGATCTTTGGGAAACGAATCTTTAGACGGAGGTACATTTGTGCATTCGCGACCAGAAGAGAACCCACGGAGCCTGCAACCAGGCCGATCGTACCCATTCCTGCGAATCCAAGTGGAACCGTAATCAAGAGAGTGGCCAGTGACCCAATAATCGAATTCGTGAAAAGAACGCTATTGGCTTCCCTGCGATTGGCATAATATCGAAGATAGCTGGACATGGACGTTAGAATCGACATCAGTCCCACAAGACCACAAAAAAGGGCACCATGAAGTGTGGTCCTCAGCTCGACCCCCAATAACATCAGGACTACAGCAATCAACAGCGCCACGAAGACAAGCCCTATTCCCAGAATGGCACCAACAATCATAGTCCTAACAGCACTCTCGTCCGTGTCGGCTCTGACAACCGCGTGTGGCAGCCCAAGCAAGGCAACGGAAGTGAGAACAGACGCAATCGATACGATCAGCGCAAGTTCGCCGAACGCGACCGGCTCATACAGACGGCTAATGATCGGGAGAGTCACCAGGCTAATTGCATGACCAAGCATTGCCCCTGACGAAAGTACACCCACGCCCCGGACGAAAGTTGAACTCAGTTTCACTCTGAGCCGGGTTTTCAATCTCCCCTTTTTTTTCACTTGGCCTCCCGCACTAATGCGGATGGTGACGTATGCAATCGTTGCGCAGCGAGGCATACTCCAATGAGCGCGAAGAATTGAGGCCAGCTCAAGTAACTCGCCGAGAACAGCAGCGGCACCAGACCCATCCCAACGAAAATGAGTGCAGTAAGACTCCGATCCATGTCATCGGTCGCCACCACGGCTCGAAGAATCTTCACTGCCACCCAAATGAGAATCAATGAACCGACGATCACGCCGAATTGCGAGAGTACTTCGAGAAAAACGTTATGCGGATACCAACCCGTCCACTGGGATGGACCAGAATCTCCCATCAACACCGCCACATGCCTTCGCTCGTTCCCCAAGCCCAGGCCGACGACTGGATGCTCGACAATCAGGTCGACAGTGTGTTGTGCAAGGGCACCTCTTGCCCGATCTTCAAGAAGGGTGCCTTCGAGTAACCGAGTGACAACCCTGGTGCTCAGGCCCAAGTTCTCAAGCGTTTCGAACAGCCACGACAGCAGTGAGTCTCTCACATACTGCAATGCAACTAGTAGTGCCGCGCCTCCACCGACAAATAGGAGAACTAAGCGCGGGGATGAGCGCATTTTTAGGGCACCCCGAATAGCTACGAACAGCACGATTGTCACGAGAGGCCCTCTAGCGCCAGTACTCATCACCATGACGCCGGCTGCTGTAGCCAGAGCAGCATTGAAGAAAGCGTGGCGCTCGAAGGCTGCATCAGCGAAAATCAGTGCCGCCGGGAGTGCGACGTACGCCAAGAACTGCGAATATCCGACTTCATCTTCCGCGGCAGATGTCCGCACGAGCTGGAGAGCTGTCGCAACCAGAATCACGTAACCGCCCCAGTATAGAAGCCTTCTAAAACTCCTAAAATCACTGATTGAAGACATGACGAGCAACCAAATCAAGCCCAACGCCAGATCCACACCGAAGGCCCCGAGAAGTGCCACTCCCCCACCATAGAAGAGCATGCTAATGACCAGGGCTACTGCCAGAAACCAAACAACCACCCAAGCAGGTCGAGGCGCTCGGCTCAGAATCCAAGGAATCGCAGCACAGCCGACTGCCAGAGTCCCGAAATTCACGATGAGATTGCTCAGCTCGCTGGGGATTCCTATAAACCCCAGAGCACTTGGAACCAAGACGAGAAGGGCAGTCCTCAGGGTTAGAAGTACTCCCACTACAATGAGTGCCAGCTCGCCCCTCTGGCCAGATTCGTGCGCGTCCATGGGCTTTTTTGAGTTATAGATAAGCTTCATCGGCTGAATAGTTCTGCATACGCCTTCGCGAGTGACTCGCGCTCCCGTTCCCAGCAGAGAACTGACTTGGCACGGTTGGCGTTCAAGCTCATTCTCCGCCGGAGAGTGGCATCGCTTTGCAACTTGTCGAGCGCTTCGTTGATCTGATCAAGGTCCAACGGGTCTACGAGCAACCCTATGTCGAATTCGCTCACTATCGCCCGAACCTCAGGAAAGTCACTCGCCACAACTGGCGTACCGGCCTGGATGTTTTCGAATAGTTTGTTGGGCAACATTAGGTAGTAGCTCTCTGTGGCTGCGGGTATCGTCACCAACCCCACATCCGCCGCTCCCACATACTCACCTAGCACATCGAATGCTACAGCCGGTCTAAACAGGACTCTTTCCCGGATACCTAGCTCAGATGCGAGTTCATGTAGTTGCTGCAGATAACCGAGATCACCGTCTCCAACGACAACAAGCGCTGCAGCGTCCCTCCCCACCAGGGCGCGGATCGCTGTCTCGATTCCTCTATTGCGTACGACAACTCCGTGGTACATCATCAGAAACGTGTCGAGTTCCAGTCCAAGCTGACCAAGAAGCGCTGCCCTACGCCGCTCTTTCGAATCAGCTGGGTGGAACCACTCTGCAGGCATGCTGCGCACCACCACGGGCCGTTGTCGGTCCTCTAAGTGATGAATCGCCTGTACGCGGTCCGCAATAGACTCATTTACCATCATGCTGAATGTGCAACGGCTAATCAGGAAGCGTTCAAGTAGACGAATGAGAGTGAGCGCTACCCGGCCCCTGCGACTACTAGTGTGCCGTCCCATCTCGAACTCGTGGGAGTCGTAAATGAGGTGAGGACGCCGATCCCTCGGGGTCCCCAGGGTCGACAACCAAGCAATTGTCGTACCGATGAGGTCGTGCCCGCTGATTACGGCAGGTTTAAGTTGACGAGCACGCCTTGCCCACGTCAACAAACTCACCCACCGATTGAGGCCGACTATTGATTTAGCATCGCCCAACGGGCGTGTGGTCGTGGGGAGACACTCCCAACCTTCAACCACAAAGCTACTAGATTCGTCGCCCTTAACCATGACCAACGGGTTCAGTCCCAAGTCCCGGACCACTTCCAGCTCACGCCTATTCCGGCTACTTCGAGCAAGAGTCCCCCCGACCTGAATCTTGAGAAATCGGGCCCCAGGCAGTACTTTCCTGGTTGTAGCGCTTCGCCTATTGGGTCGCATCCCGGAGCGGTCTCGAACTTTCAGCAATGTACTGGTTCCTTCCAGTTCGCGTTTTGACCAGGTCTGCCTGATTCTTAGTCTTATGCGGCTTGCAGAAGCAGCGCCACACCAGAGCATAGTGGACAATCAATAGCATCCTGATTCGTCCCCTTGGGCCTGATTCCGGAGGCCGAGAGGTTTAGATCCATTGTTTTCCGGGGTTTCTGATAGCAGTTCTATGCGCTAGACGAAACTGCAGCCCGATCAGGCGATCCCATTCACGGACGACTGCCTAACGCGATACGGCGCGATACGCTCGAACGAGTCCTTCGGCCTCACTGGTCCAGTTGAGCGAGTTTCGAACGGCGTTGAAACCATTTACGCTGTGTCGCATTAAGAGTCCAGGATCTCCTGCATACAATGCGATGGCCGCCGCAATGTCCTCGGGAGAGTCGGGATCCACAACGAGTCCGCAGTCATGTTCCTCTAGAATCTGTCGCCACAGCGGAAAGTCTGAGGCGATTACTGGAACCCCTGAGGCCATGTACTCGAACATCTTGGTCGGCAATGCATCTCGATGGTTTGGGGTATCGCCCAGCACAACCAAACCAACCCGACTCGAACCGACGAGCTCTCGTGCTGCTGGTGGAGCTACGGTCCCATAAAATTCGACGCGGTCCCAGCCTGGAAGCGTGGACAACGACTGGACGAATCCTGAGGCACCCCAACCGGCGAGCTTTAAGCTCCATCCAGTGGGCATCTGCGCCGAATCGAGCGCTTCTATCAACACCCTCGTGCCCCGTGCCTCCGAGAGACCGCCGACGTAGACCACCGAAAGGCCCCTTTGCTGAGGGTCCGACCACTGTTCCGAAGTATCGATCAGTGGATAGTTCCGCACCACCGTGGTCTTGTTTGCATCGAATCGCTTGGCGACGACTTCGGTTGCGGCGATGACGTGGTCGCTTAAGTTGGCGATGCGCAACAGTCGGTCGGCGACAAATGCGACAGGAGCTCGCCAAGTCTCAGGAATATATGGCTTATGCATGACTTGGGAAGGCAGGTCCTCATGGGCGTCGTAAATGACACGCTTTCCACGGATCTGCAGCAGAGGAATCGCCCACACTAGTTCCGGATCGTGGATATGGACGATCGACGCCTTGGAACTGACGGCGAAACGCACAGCCCGAATCGATTCCAGGGTGACGCGCCGCCATCTAGGTGCTGCAGGGACTCTCGTCACCGTGACTCCGGTACCTCCAACATGAAGTTCATTGTCGACCGCATACAGACCCACATCGTAACCAGCCTGGGAGAGGCTGGCTGCCTCCCGCATGTGAATACGGTTGTCCGTCCAAGGATGAGCAGAAGATAGGTGGAGAACGCTGGTGACTTCCGTGGTGCTCATAACAAATTACTCCTATGAATCTCCTGAGACCCTGTAAAGCATTTTTTTCAAGCGTGTTGCCGAGTCACTGTACGTATAGTTCTCCAGTACATGCTGGCGCCCGGCACGTCCCCAAGCATTCCGCTGCTCGGCGTCGGCGTCCATCATGTCGGCCATAGCAAGCGCCAGTTCAAGACTTGAATCGGCCGGAACTGTGATGCCGGCTTTGGCGTCATCCACGATGTTGTTGACAGCGTTGGAAGCGAACACTATAGGGCGAGCCGACAGTAGGTAATCGAAGAGCTTGTTAAGTGCGATCCCATATCGATACAGTTCAAGATCACGCATGTTCGCCACCAGGGCATCGGCTCCCGAGAGACGGTCCAGGACATCCTCGCGAGGAATCCGGTCCGTCCACTCAACGAGGTGATCGATTCCTAATTGCTTTGCCGTCTCCTTGAGGTCGCTCTTCAACGGTCCGCCACCGACGATCTCCAGTGCAACTCGTCTTTCGGGATGAGAGCTAGTGAACTGCTGGAACGCTTCCAGAATCGTATCCACTGCATTGGCATGCCCCAGCGAACCCAGGTACATGAATCGAAACGGTCGTTCATGTCGCACATCAACCCTAACCGTCTCATCATTCAAGGGCAGTCGCTGGTTGCCATTGACTCCATTGGGGACCCAATAAAACGGAACGTCGCCAAATCCCTTGGTCGCCAAGTAGTCGTCGATGGCGGGCATTGGGGACATCACCGCATCGGCTCTGGAGATCAGCCACTTCTCTAGTGCTCCAAGGCCTCGTGCGGGGAGGCTGTGCGCTGAGAGTTTCCCGAGTTGCACCAAGGTATCCGGCCAGATATCGCTGATCTCAAGGACGAACGGTACTGCGAACTTCTTGGCGATTCGCGCACTAGCCCACGCTGCAACAGGATTGACGACCCTACCTATGACAACGTCGGGGTTCGGGAGCACTCTGGTCGTCGCCGGCAGCATCAGTGTCGCACCGAAAGTCGCCATGTTTCTGATCCGAGACAGTCCATTGCCTGAGTACTCGGCACTTCTGATCCACAAAGACTCGGTATTCCTCCATCGGACCAGACGGCGACGTTCTCCTTGCCGCAAATGCTGTCTGCCGTCCGGGTGCGAGGTGCTCGCGGCAAGGACCGTGACTTGCCACTCTCCACCGGCCATGTCATCGGCCATCTCCAGATGAAGGCCGACCCAGCCGTCCTTCTCCGCGAAAGGAGTGTAGTGGTTGATTATCCAAGCATGCTTCATTGAAACTTTCCCTAGTACAGCGCAGTGACTATCGTGCCGGAATGCCCTTGACCCGAGTGTCAGCTTCGACGTTCTGAACAACGCAAGCGGATGCGCCAACAAGGCTCCTCTGACCGATTCGTAGTCCTTGAAGGATGGTGGCAGACGCTCCTATCAACGATTCTGCAGCGATCAGTACCTCACCGGAAACAGTGGCGGCCGGATTGACAGAGACGAAGTCCTGCAGTTCCGAATCATGTCCGATGGTGGCGTTGGGATTCACATGAACATGACGGCCCAGACTGACGTTAGTCGAAATCTGAACCCCGGCGCACACGACCGTTCCAGGCTCGATCCGCACCCTGGAACCACACTGGGCGACTGGATGGACTAGAGTTGCCGGTTTCCATTCAAGGCCTTCGAGGAGATTCGCAACCTTCATACGGATCGTTGGGCTGCCGATACCTACCACGAAATGTATCTCCGGACCGGACCAGACTTCGGGGATCGCCCCAATGTAACTGATTCCGCGATCGCTGAGTCGTCGGAGGTTTGCTTCCGACGGAGCATCGTCGAAGACTCCGATGAGATTCCAGACTCCGCCTTCGGAATCTTTATTGATTGCCTCTACAACGTCGGCTACCTCACGTCCGAAGCCTCCGGCGCCAACGATGGCGAGTTGCCGACCAGTCACGCTGTTGCACCATCACGCACGGTAATGACCTCCGACGGCGTCACCGGCCGCGATGTTCCACGGAACTCCGCCATAGTTGCGTGGCCTTCGGCCGAAATACCGCTCCGGACAAACACTGCAAAGAACGTCTTCAAGATTATCTGGAGGTCAGAACGAATGCTCATGCTGTCGATGTACTTCACGTCCATCTCGAATCGCTCCTCCCATGCCACGAGGTTTCGGCCGTTGACCTGCGCGAGGCCAGTGATGCCCGGACGAACCTCATGCCGACGGGCCTGCTCCGACGAATATCTTTCAAGATACGAAACCAAGAGCGGCCGCGGGCCGACGAAACTCATGTCGCCTTTAAGTACATTCATTAGGGAAGGTAACTCATCGAGGCTAGTCGACCTCAAAAGACGACCGAAATTCGTCAATCGGTCCTCGTCGCTAATCAGGCCGAGTTCGAAGTCAATGTCCTTCATGCTCCGAAACTTGTATAGTTTGAACACCTCTCCGTGCCTACCCGGGCGATCCTGAGTGAAGAGAACCGGACTGCCAAGATTCTTACGCACGAGGACTGCCGTGGTGGCAATGATCGGCGATGAGAGCAAGAGAATTCCAGCAGACCCCACGATATCCATGCCCCGCTTGAGCGTCCGATATGGGATCAAGGCTGCACCAAGGCTTCGTCCAACGCCGTGAGTACACGATCGAACTGATCAGTGGTCATCGCCGAACCGCTGGGTAGTGTAAGTCCTGTCTCAAACAATGTCTGGGAAGCGCCATTGACCTTGCGGGGCGCGTCCTTGAACACTGGCTGTAAATGCATGGGCTTCCATAGGGGTCGCGACTCGATACCTGAATCGTTCAGGCGGGATTGGATCAGCGACGCTGGGATCGGAGCGGCCTGAGGATTCACGACAATCGAGGACAACCAAAAGTTGTCCTCATTATCCCCTTCCCCGCCGAATATCTCGATCCCCGAGACAGAGGAGAAAAACTCCCGGTACTGCTCCCGCCAGCAGCGGCGCGAGTCGATCATGCTATCAAGGCGGCTGAGCTGAGCTCGTCCCAGGGCGGCCAGGATGTTGCTCATACGGTAGTTGTAACCGATATCTGTGTGCTCGTAGTGGACGACGGGTTGCCGGGCCTGCGTCGACAGGTACCTCACTCTCAATGCCAGCTCCTCGTCATCAGTGACGAACATACCCCCGCCCGATGTCGTCATGATCTTGTTGCCGTTGAACGAGAAGACAGAAGCACGACCGAACTTCCCAGCGGCCTGGCCCTTATGTGAGGCCCCCAATGACTCTGCGGAGTCACAGAGCATCTCAACGCCATGGGTTTCGCAAACGCGGCCGACCTCCGTGTAGTCAACGGCCTTCCCCAACAGGTCCACTGGCAGAACCAATGTTGCGGGTGTCCCACATGACTCCAGGTCCGTCAATGCCTCATTGAGGAGCGCAGGGTCAATGTTTCCGGTCACCGGATCGGAATCGACAAAGTAGGGTGTGGCACCTGTATAAGCGATCGCGTTTGCGGTGGCTGCAAACGTCATGGTTGAGGTAACGACAATGTCCCCGGACCCGACCCCGAGGGCCAATAGTCCCATATGCAACGCGGCAGTACCAGAAGCCAGCGCGACCGCGTGATCCACGCCTACTCGCCGCTTGATCTCGTCTTCGAATTGGTCGACGTCAGGGCCGAGCGGCGCGATCCAGCCAGAGCGGATGGCCGCCACGACATACTGCTCTTCAAGTTCACCGACGTCAGGTTTGGACATCAGGATTCGCTCAGTTGACAATCTTGGCTCCAAATTCTTCGTCCTTCTTGCCACAACGTTCCAACCACACGTTCTTGTCCATGTCTTGTGGCGATAGCGTGTGCACGTGTGCGTGTGCGATCTTGGGGTGATAGGGGCGTTCGTTACCTTCGCCCAGGCCCACCAGCTCCTCGTGCATCTTCTCGCCTTCGCGGAGCCCGGTAAAGGTAATCTCGATGTCCTTGCCGGACATCTCGATCATGCGCTCGGCGATGTCAAGGATTCTGACCGGCTCTCCCATGTCCAAGATGAGCACCTCAGCGGGGGCTCCAATGGCACCAGCTTGGACCACCAGTTGGCACGCCTCGGGAATGGTCATGAAATACCGCGTCACGTCAGGGTGGGTGACGGTGACCGGGCCCCCTTTATCGATGAGCGAACGGAAGGTCGGCAACATGGACCCGCGGCTGCCGATGACGTTGCCGAACCGAACGGAAAGGTACGGGCGCCCCGTTTCCTGGGCCATCCAAGCGGTTAGTTTCTCCGCGACGCGCTTGGAATGCCCCAGTACGCTCGTCGGATTCGCAGCCTTGTCCGTACTGATGTTGATGAAGGTCTCGACATCTGTATTTTTAGCAGCGTTGAGGACGTTCAACGTACCCAAAACGTTGGTCTTCCAGGCCTCTTCTGGATACTGCTCCAACATCGGCAAGTGCTTCAGTGCGGCCGCGTGATAAACCACTTGCGGCCTGCGGTCCTGAAAAATTCGTTCCAGTACGTCAGGCTCACGAATGTCGGCCAGCACCACGTCGCGGGTGTGGAGCAAACCGTGGCCAATCGTCCCAATCTGGGCCATCTGCAGGCCGGTTTCATCCCGGTCCAGCATGATGAGCTCGGTGGGGGCATACTTGGAAATCTGCAGGCACAGTTCCGACCCGATGGACCCGCCGGCGCCCGTAACCAGGACCCGCTTTCCCGCGATGTAGTCGGCAATCGACTCGACCTCGGTGTCGACGGGATTGCGGCCGATTAGGTCCTCGATGGAGATGTCACGCAGATCCGAAAGCCTGGTACGGCCGGCCATGATTTGCTCCATGAGCGGCAGCACCCTAACGTGCAGCCCCGCGGCACCCGCCGCGTCAGAGATCTCGCGGACGAGAGTGGAATCGGCTCTGCCGATCGCCAGCACCAGTTCTTGGGCTCCGGTTTTCTCGGCCACTTCGTTGATTTCGTGAAAGCCTCCCATGACCTTGACACCTCGAATCTCCAGATTGGAGAGTTGAGGATCGTCGTCCAGAAGGGCGACCGGCCGGTACTCGGAATCGGCATCCGTCTGCATGCGGCGAATGACGGTTTCGCCTAGATAGCCGGCACCGTAAACGATGGTCGCGTTGGCTTGCCTGCCCGGCTTACGTCGCCGCTCCATCAGCAAGCGGTACATATAACGCACGCCGAGCATGCCGATCAGTGCCATGGGAGTGGCAATGATGCCGGTGCTGCGCGGGGCGTCGAACACGTTGCCGACCACGAGCATCAGCGCCGTCGTCATCAGGCCGACCAGAACGACGATGTATGTCAGGGTCTTGACTTCATCGAAGGTGCCGTAGACATGCCGTCCCCGGTAGATGCCGCTGACGAGTCCGAGTATGGTCTGCAGCGCCGCAGCGACGAGACCGAAGACCAGCAGTCGGCCCCCAGCCATCTGAGAGAAGTCGAACTCGTATCTCAGCCACGCGGCGAACAGGATCATCATGATCCAACTCGCTACATCCACGGCAAAGAACGCCGTTCTGGCCACGCGTGTACGAGTCCGCCGGTTCATGGTCCTCCAAGATGTGCGAGTCCTGGCACGCCCCTAGGCGTTCCAGCTGTGCCGTGCTCTACCCAGCCCCCTCAGGTGGGTGACAGAGTGACAAATAGATACTACGTCACGGGCTACAACCTGAAACATCGAAATCGAACTACGGCGCTTTCTGGAAGTGATTCAATGCCGGGTTCACCGATGTGGAAGTTACATCTTCCTAAACACCGGGTAGAAACTCCTTGTCAGAACTGTATTGTGTTTCGTCTCACTCCACCGTTACAGACTTCGCCAGGTTACGCGGCTGGTCCACGTCATAGCCCTTGGCGGTCGCCAACTCGCAGGCGAAGATCTGCAGGGGGACAGTGGTCAACAACGGCATAAGCATGGGCTGGGTCTCCGGGACGTAGAAGACTTGCTCTGCATAGTCCCTGACAGTGTCATCGCCAGCTTCGGCCACCACGATGGTCTTCGCGCCACGGGCGCGGACCTCTTGGATGTTGGAGACCACCTTGGCGTGCAAGGAGTGACGGTCCATCGGCGAGGGCACCACCACGAAGACCGGTTGGCCCTCATCGATCAACGCAATCGGGCCGTGCTTCAATTCGCCGGCTGCAAACCCTTCGGCGTGGATGTAGGCCAGCTCCTTGAGCTTCAAGGCTCCTTCAAGGGCCACCGGGTAACCGACGTTGCGGCCCAGGAACAGCACGGACGAAGCCTCTGCCATGGAACGGGCGAGTTCCTTGATGCTGTCGGCATTGTCCAGGATCTGCTGGACCTTGGCGGGGATGTCCGCGAGGTCGGACAGGATGTCCTTGATCTCTTCGCGGTACAGCTTCTTGGTCAACTGGGCCAAATAGAGGCCCAACAGGTAGGCAGCCGTGATCTGGGCCAGGAAGGCCTTGGTGGACGCCACCGCGATCTCCGGGCCGGCGTGGGTGTACAGCACAGCGTCGGATTCACGCGGGATCGTGGATCCGTTGGTGTTGCAGATGGATACCGTGCGGGCGCCCTGCTCCTTGGCGTAACGCACCGCCATGAGGGTGTCCATGGTCTCGCCGGACTGGGAGATGGAGACGATCAGCGTGTTCGCGTCGATGATCGGATCGCGGTACCGGAACTCGTGGGAGAGTTCCACCTCCACGGGAATCCGGCACCACCGTTCGATGGCGTACTTGGCGACCATGCCTGCATACGAGGACGTGCCACAGGCCAGCACGATGATCTTCCGGATGGACTTGAGCTCGTCCTCGTCGATGCGGAGTTCGTCGAGGATGAGATTTCCGTCGACGTCGCTGCGGCCCAGCAGGGTGTCTGCCACGGCAGCCGGCTGATCGTGGATTTCCTTCTCCATGAAGGAGGCGAAGCCACCCTTCTCGGCTGCGGAGGCATCCCAGTCGACGGTGAATTCCTTGCCCTGGGCGGGATTACCGAAGAAGTCAGTGATCTCGACGGAGTCAGCGGTGATGGTGACCACCTGATCCTGCTCGAGTTCCACCGCGCGGCGGGTGAAGTCGATGAAGCCGGAGACGTCCGAACCGAGGAAGTTCTCTCCCTCCCCCAAACCGACGACCAGCGGGGAGTTCTTGCGGGACGCAACGACGCGGTCGGGATGGTCGCCGTGAACGGCCAAAAGGGTGAACGCACCCTCGAGGCGCTGGCTGACCAACCGCATGGACGTGGTCAGGTCCTGTCCGCCCTCGTGGCGGTAGATGTGGCCGAGCAGAGCTGCGGCTACCTCGGTATCGGTCTCCGAACGGAACGTGACTCCGTTGGCCAGCAGTTCCTTCTTGAGTTCGGCGAAATTCTCGATGATTCCGTTGTGAATGACAGACAGCTGATCATCATCAGCCAGATGCGGGTGGGCGTTGAGATCCGTGGGACCGCCGTGGGTGGCCCACCGGGTGTGACCGATGCCCACGGACGCCACCGGGACCGGACGGGATTCGAGTTCCGCCGTGAGGTTGGCCAGCTTGCCGGCCTTCTTGCGGTGCTCCACAGCACCGTCAGTCACCACGGCAACACCGGCAGAATCGTATCCGCGGTATTCGAGGCGCTTGAGACCTTCCATGAGCACGTCCAAGGACGAGTGCTGATCCAACAAAGAGGGCTGGCCGATGTAGCCGACGATTCCACACATGAGCACTAGGTTATCCCGCCGGCGACCATGCGCTGCGCACCGACCACGCCAGAGGGGTTCACACACGCCCCCCGCCACCCATAACGTGACAATCATGAAGGCACTCACTTGGCAAGGCAAGCGAAACGTCAGCGTCGAGAACGTTCCGGACCCGGTGATCCAGGCGCCCAATGACGCCATCATCAGGGTCACGTCCTCCGGCATCTGCGGCTCAGACCTACACCTCTACGAGGTCCTCGGCCCGTTCATGGACAAGGACGATGTGATCGGCCACGAGCCCATGGGCATCGTGGAGGAGGTCGGTTCCGGGATCACCAACTTATCCCCCGGTGACCGGGTGGTCATCCCCTTCACCATCTCCTGCGGACACTGCTGGATGTGCGAGCGGGGGCTCCAGTCCCAGTGCGAGACCAATCAGGTCCGTGAGCAGGGCTCCGGTACAGCCCTCTTCGGCTACTCCCGGCTTTACGGCTCAGTACCCGGCGGCCAGGCGGAGTACCTGCGCGTCCCGAACGCCGACTACGGGCCCATCAAGGTCCCGCACACCGGCGACGACGAGCAATGGCTCTACCTTTCGGACATCCTGCCCACCGCCTGGCAGGCCGTGCAATACGCCCACCTCCCGGAGGGCGGCACCCTGGCCGTCCTAGGCCTAGGACCGGTCGGTCAGTTCGCGGCGCGGATCGGTAAGCACCTGGGTCACCGTGTGATCGGCGTGGACCCGGTCAGTGAGCGGCGGGGCATGGCCGAACGCCACGGTATCGAGACCATCGACCAGGACGAGCACGTGGGCGATCGCCTCCGCCTCGCCACGGACGGGCGAGGCCCGGACGCTGTGGTGGACGCCGTCGGGATGGAAGCACATGGGTCGCCGGTCGCCGGCTTCGCCCACCAGGCCGTCGGTATGCTCCCGGACGCCATCGGCCGACTGGCCATGAAAACCGCGGGGGCGGACCGACTTAACGCCCTGCAGACCGCCATCGACGCCGTGCGGCGCGGCGGCACCATCTCCCTCTCCGGTGTCTACGGCGGCATGGCCGACCCCATGCCGATGCTGACCCTGTTCGACAAGCAGATCGAGCTCACCATGGGCCAGTGCAACGTGAAGCACTGGATCGATGACCTGATGCCTCTGGTGGACGACCCCTCCGACCCGCTCGGCACCCTGGACCTGGCCACCCACCAGGTTCCACTGGACCGCGCGCCGGAGATGTATGAGACGTTCCAGAAGAAGGAGGACGGTTGCATCAAGGTGGTTCTCAAGCCCGAGGGAGAGGAGAACCGCTGATGCGAATCGTGGTCCTCGGTGCCACCGGCAACGTGGGCACCGCCCTGCTCCACCGGCTCCAGGCCGCCAAGGCCTCCGGTGAGGTCGATTCCATCGTCGGCGTGTCCCGCCGGGGCCCGGACCGCCCCGGTCCGCCTTTCGACGGCGTGGAATGGCTCAAGATCGACGTGACGGATCCCGACGCCGGCCCTCGGCTGGAGACGGCCATGCGCGGCGCGGACGCGGTGGTGGACCTGGCATGGGTGATCCGCCCCAACCGCGACCGCGGCTTCCTGCGCGCGGTCAACGTGGAAGGCAATCGCACGGCCTTCCAGGCGGTGGCCCAAGCGGGCGTGCCACACCTGGTCTATGCCTCCTCGATCGGCGCCTATGGCCCAGGCTCCAAGACCGTCCCCGTGCATGAATCCCACCCCACCACCGGCACGCCCACCTCCCACTACGGCGCTCAGAAGGCCGAGGTGGAGGACCTGCTGGATGCCTTCGAGTCGGAGAACCCCGGGATCCTGGTCACCCGGTTGCGGCCAGGACTGATCTTCGGGGCGGTACCGGCACCCGAGATCAGGGACTACTTCATCGGCGATCTGATCCCGGCCCGGCTGTTGACGTGGCTGCTGGCCGTGGGACGACTGCCGGTGCTGCCGTTCCCGGCGGGCATCCGGTTCCAGGCCGTCGCGGCGGTGGACATCGCGGAGGCCTACTGGCAGGTGGTCCGGCAACGGGCCGGCGGCGCCTTCAACGTGTCCGCTGAGCCAGTCCTGGACGCCCAGACGGTGGGCCAACTGCTCGGCTCCCGCCGGTACCTGGAGTTGCCGGTGCCGGTGTTCAAGGGCTTGGTCGCCGCCACCTACGCGGCCCGTCTCCAGCCGACAGACCCCGGTTGGGTGGACATGGCCGCAACCGTCCCAGTCATGGACACCACGAAACTGCGGGAGACGACCGGCTGGAGTGAGACCGTCAGTTCCCAGCAGGCCCTCCGGGCGTTGCTGGACGGCTTTGACGGTGCTGAGGGGCTCGGCAATGCCGGTCACCGCTCGAGTTCTGCGCTCGAATAGAGGCCAGCAGAGGGGCAGGACTCAGGAGGTCAGGAACCGGGTGTCCATCGTTTCGTCGCTGACGCGGCGCACCCTGGCCTGCTGGTCTTGCGCCTGCTGGTAGAGGTCCTTCATCCGCTGGCCGTCCAGGCCGGCGTCCGGAATGCGTTCCGCCAGCTTGGCCAACACGGCATACATGCCAGCTTTGCCCTGCAAGGCGCTCTGGAGGATGTCCATCTCCACCTGGGTCATGCCCTCGGACTTCGACCGGGTGATGTTCACCGGATTGAGCCGACCGGCCGTCTCAGCGGCGAGACCGAGGACGTTCTCCACCACAGACTGACGCAGGCCTAGTTGGTCGATGAGCCGTTTGAGCTCGTCCTGTTCCTCGCTGACCTGCCGGGAGAGTTCTAGGAACTCCTTCTCATACGGGGTGCCGTTCCAGGTGCTCGCGGCGGCCTGGAAGAGGCGGACGCCGCTTTTGGATCCGAGCAGGTGGTGGTTGAGGTAGTCCTGAAGCTCGTCGCGGTTCAGGGTGCCGTGGGAAGTGTCCATATCCCCATGGGTACGCGTCCGGAGGCCACTCTGCAAGGGGTGGCCAGCCCGAATGACTCAGTCGGCGAAGTAGCCGCTGACGGCTTCCGCCCAGAGCTGGTGGCCGTCCTCGTTCGGGTTGACCTCGTCCGCCAGCAGGGACTCCCAGTCGCCGGAGTCCTCAAAGACCTTCTCGATGTTGATCACCGGCAGCTCACGCTCCTCCGCGGCGGCGCGCATGGCGTCCCGGTTCGTGTCCGCGTAACCCACCCAGGTGGGTCGTGCCGGGTTCTGGGCAGTGAGGACCACGGGAGCAGCATCCTCAGCACCGCCGTCCAGGGTGTTGAGCAATTCCTCCAGCGAGGAGCTCACGAAATCCGGGTCACCCCAGTGCCCATAGTTCAGGATCGTCAGGTCGGCCTCGCGTTCGATCATGCCGTCCACCTCCAGCGGCAAGCCGGGGGTCCCTTCGATAACGGAACCATTCCAGATGGTGATCGTCCGATCGCCGCCGCCGTAGGTGCGGGGCTCCCGGTACCAGGTCCCTGCCTCGGCGTTCCAGGTATGGACCGTCACCGCGGCGTCCCCGCCGAGCTCCTCGGCCCAGCGGTACACCCATTCAGTACTGGTGTTGGACGTAGAGTCCCCGAGAACGTTGATGACAGAGTCATCACCCCGGTTGACCACGGACTGAGCCGCTGTGGTGACGGCGTCGACCGCATCCTCAGGGGCCTCCTCGGACGCCTCCGTGGCGGTGGGGCTGGCGGAGGGGCTCACCGAGGGCTCGACGACCTCCCCCGGGGACTCCTGAGCGGAGGCATTGCTCTCGCCCGCTGCCTCAGCGTCGGTACGGTAGTCCTTCTGCTGGGTGAAAAGGACCACCAGCAAGGCCGCAATGGCCACGACCAACACGACCAGTGCCGCCCACTGAAGCTTCGACGTATCGCCCAATTTTTCTCTCACAAGGGCAGATCCTACCTGCAGAGAAGGCCCTGAGGGCGAGCACTGAGCGGGTCAGAGGGCATGACGGCTCGGGGCGTTGGCTACCGTTCGCACGCAGGGTAGTACCTAGGGCTGGTGGACAGAACTTCTGCGGCCTGGCGCAGGAAGAGCTGGACCCGTCGGCTATGGTTTCCATTTCCCGGCATGACCGCCACGATATCCAGCGCCTCGGGGCTGCCATCCAGTTCTACGGCGGCATAGTCGAGTCCTTCAAGGCTGGCCATGTGACTTGCCCTCTGGCTGAGCAACGAGCAGCCCAACCCCTGAGCCACCAGCCCCCGCAGCACTTCGAAGCTGGCAGTGCGGAAACGGACGGTGGGGGTCAGTCCAGCTGCCGAGAACAGCGACAGGAAATACTCGCTGGCGGGTTCGAGATCGAAGAGGATGAATGGCTCCTGAGCCAGGTCGGCCAAGGAGACCTCCCCCGCCGTGGCCCGGGGGTGTTCTGCTGGAAGTAGCGCATAGGGCCGAACTGACCCCAAGGGCACCACATCGCCCACCTCCGTCAGCTGGTCGCCGAACCGGTAGTCATACATCACCGCCACGTCGCATTCACCTTTCATGAGCTGACGTAGCAGATCGCTGCGGGACCCCTCGGAGAACCGGATGTCGATGGCCGGGTGGGATTCCGCAAATTCGGCCACGAGGCGGGGCATGAGGACCGGGGCGATGGTGGCATAGCAGCCGATGTGCAAGGTCCCTGTCAGTTCCTGACCCAGCCGTCCGGCATTGCGTTCCAGGTTGTCCACGTCCCTCAACAACTGCCGGGCATGCGCCAGGATCGACTGGCCGTCGCGGGTCAGCACCAGTCCCCGCGCCTGCCGGATGAACAACTGGACCTTCAGCGCCTTCTCCAGATCGGAAACGGCCGTGGACACCGCTGATTGGGACAGATGCAGGTGCTGGGCGGCGGCCGTGACCGTGCCGAGTTCAGCGACCGCCGCGAAGTGTTCCAGTTGCCTGAAGGTGATGGTCATTCCCGGCTCCTCGGTCAGGCGGTGGACATCTGGGCACGGACCAACCCGGCCATCGATGATGCCTCGACGGCCGGGTCCAGGGTCCCGCACCTAGCGTAGGGGCAGGCTAGGCCCGGGCGACGTCCGGCTCCGCCCCCTCCGAGTTCTTCGAGTTCTTCGAGTTCTTCGAGTTCTTCGAGGGAGCACGCGCCGGAGCCCGGTCGGAATCGTGCAGCAGGTCCACCCCGCGGGTCTCGGGCATGGTGTACAGGGTGACCAGGCCGATCAATCCGACGACCATCAGCGTGAAAGCCGGCACCATATTGTTTCCCGTGAGGTCTATCAGCCAGGTGTTGATGTAGGGCAGCGTGCCGGCGAAGAACGCGCCGGCGATGCTGTAGGCCATGGATAGACCACTCTGACGCGTTCGCGTGGGGAAGAGTTCGGCAACGGTCACAGCATGGGTGCCCAGGATGAGTGCCAGGATTGCGGCCAGCCCGAAGGTGGAGAAGAAGCCGGCCAGCACCGAACCCTGGTTCATCAGCATAAAGAGCGGATAGGAGCCCAGGATGAGCAGAATGCCAGCGGTCACGAGAACGGGCTTCCGGCCCACTCGGTCGGAGACGATGCCGGACAACGGGATGATCGCGATGGCCGTCAACGAGGCGACGGCGGACAAGACGGCCGCCTGGTCGTTCGGCATCCCCACCATTTGTTCCTGGTAGGTGATCAGGTAGACCAGCACCACATAGAACGTGCAGTTCATAAAGATCTCAATGCCGATGGTCTGGAAGAACTGCTTGCTGTTGTGGCTGAACACCTCCCGGATGGGAGCCGAGGACACAGTGTCCAGTTCCTGCAGGGCTTGATATTCGGGGGTGTCCTCAATCTTGAGGCGGATGTACAGACCCACCAGGGCGAGCGGCACCGTCAGCAGGAACGGAATGCGCCAGCCCCACGCAAGAACCTCGGCCGGGTCCAGCCAGAAGTGGAGACCCGCGACCACCAGGGATGCCAGCAGGAAGCCGAGGACGGAGCCGAACTCCAGCCACGAGACGCCCAGCCCTCGCCGCTTGGTGGGTGCATACTCGGCCAGGAAGGCCGCAGCCGAACCGAACTCGCCGCCCGCGGCGATGCCCTGAATGATGCGGGCCACCACCAGAAGGATCGGGGCGAGAATGCCGATCGAATCATAGGAAGGGATCAGACCCAGCAGCAGTGTGCCGGCGGCCATGGTGACGATCACGATCGACAGCGTCTTCTTGCGCCCGTACCGGTCCCCGAGATGGCCGAAGATGAGGGACCCGACGGGCCTCACGAAGAATGCGACGGCGAAGACCGCGAACACGGACAGCAGGCCCGCCGCCCCGTCCTGGGAGGGGAAGAAGATCACGGCGATGGTGGTCGCCAGATAGGCATAGATCGCCCAGTCGAACCAATGGACCAGAACGCCGATGGCGCCGGCGACGACGTTGCGTTTGAGTCCGGTCTTGGCGACCTGGCGGTCGGCTTCGGAAGTGCGGGACATGGTGTTCTCCCTTGATCGGGTGGATAGTGCCCAGAAGCTTGGAAATCAGGCTAAGTCTGTGAGTGGCGTCACTACCATCGATATCTTTCGAGAGGTGCCTCACTTAAACCGAAACCTCGAATGGTTGTGCTGAGTCTGCGGCGTCCACAAAGGACCCACGACCTCGCCGGGTCGAGCCAAGCCGCCCTCGCCGGCAAGCCGGAACGCCACGGTGTCGGCTCCCATCGAGGAACCGACACCGTGTCGATCTGGAATGAACAGCCTGCCGAGCTAACGGATCAGGAAGCCTCCGTCGACTGGCAGGGAGATGCCCGTGATGAAGGTCGAGTCCGGTGAGAGGAGGAACGAGATGGCCGCTGCCACATCCTCTGGCTTCGTCAGGTGGCCCATGGGAATCGGCTCGGCCAACTCCGCCTTGCCTGCGAGCAGTTCCTCCCCCTGCTTGCCGAGGAGTCCCTCGATCAGGGGGGTATCGGCGTCCGCTGGACACACGGCATTGACCCGCACCTTGTCCTTGGCATGCTGGAGCGCCATCTGTCGGGTGAGGTTGACGACTGCGCCCTTGGACGCTGCGTACGCGCACTCATCCATGTTGACCACGAATCCGAAGACGGAGGCTATGTTGACGATCGAACCGCCGCCGGCCTTGATGATCTCGGGAATGGCGTGCTTGCCGGTCAGGAAGATGCTCTTCACGTTCACAGCCATCATCTTGTCCCAGGCGCCTTCAGTGCAGTCCACCACGCCGCCCTCCATGAGGGCGATACCGGCACAGTTCACCACACCGTGAATTGCGCCCCACTGCTGGACGACGCTCTCGATGCCAGCCTGAACTGCCTCGTTGTCGGTGACGTCAGCCTGCACGGCTAGCGCGCCGTTCGCCGAATAGCGGTTGATCTCCTCCGCCACCGCTTCCGCGGCTTCAAGACGGAGGTCCATCACGGCAACCTTGGCGCCCTCGGCGGCAAGGCGAATGCAGGTCGCCCGGCCCAGCCCAGAGCCACCACCGGTGACGATGTAGATCGTGTTCTCAAACTTTTGCACTATTCCTGCTCCTCTTGATTTCTAGACGTTCTTCAGGGAAGTCACGTAGTGAAGGACCATGCCGGTCATGGGCTCAGACGGCCCCCACCGGGGTCGTGAGCTCGTCATGGCTTTCGTCGTCAGGCGAGATCGTGTCCGTCTCGAGTTCGTCTGCCATCCGTCGGGTGTCTCTCATCAAGACGAAGTAGATGATGCCCGGCAGAATCAGGGCGATGATCCAGGCGTAGTCAATTCCCCCCACGGCCTCGAACATGAATCCGGTGAAGAATGCGGTGCTCATGAAGGGGATCTCCACCAGGATTGTCACCAGGTACGCCGCCAACGCTCGGGCGTTGAAACGGCCGTAACGGCCGTTCGGGGCGAAGATGTCTGCCACCACGTACCGGCCCTTGCGGATGAAGAAGAAGTCCACCAGGTTGATGGTCGTCCAGGGGAACAGCATGTAGCCCAACACGATCAACAGGTTGCCGAAGAAGCTCATGAAGTTGCTGCTGGCCAGGACAGCTACCAGGGTGGCGACCACAAAGACGATCAAGAAAAGGACCGCCCGTGCCGAGAGGGAGGTCTTCACCCGCTTGAAGGTGTCGACAATCGTGGTGAGGGACATGAAGGCGCCGTAAAGGTTGAAGACATTGGTCGCAATCACGCCGAGGACGATGAAGATGTAGACGGCCGGGGATAGAGCGTCCGGGAACAACGCGGCGATGGTCTCGCTGGGCCGGTCGCCGAAATCCGGGAACGCGGTTGTCAACATCGCACCAAGAGTCATCAACCATGTGGTGCTGACCACGAGACCTGAGTACGTGAAGAAGAAGGTCTGCCGCCCACTCGTATTCACGGGGAGGTAGCGCGAGTAGTCCGCGACGTACGGGGCAAAGGTCAACTGCCAGGTGGCCGTGGCGGCGACGAGCAGGAGGAAGGCGTTGACGTTGAAGTCGCCCGGATTCCAGCTCTCGCCCGGAATGCCGTACTGCAGCACCGCCACGGTCAGCACCAGGAATCCAAGACCGAGAATCACGGCGAACCAGCGTTCCACCTTGTGGATCACGTCGTGACCGTAGTAAGTGATCACGAGGATGACGAGCCCGGACAGGAGAATGCCCCAGTTCTTGTCGATCGGCGTGCCCGACTGGATGGCGTCGCCGGCGATGACGGAGTTGCTCGCGAAGTAGCCGATGTACATGACCAGGACGGCAAGGAGCGGAATGGCGGCGCCGTAGAAGCCGAATTGCGCGCGGCTCTGGATCATCTGGGGGATGCCGAGTTTCGGGCCCTGGACGGAGTGTCCTGCCACGAAGAGGGCGCCGAGGAAGTTGCCGCAGACGATGGCAACGAGGCTCCAGAACATATTGAGCCCCGCAAGGACGCCGATGCCACCGGTCAAGGTGGTCAGCACCATCATGTTGACGCTGAACCACAACGGGAACTGACTGGCCGGACGGCCATGACGTTCGCTATGTGGGATGAACTCGACGAATCTCAACTCTGGAGATTTCGTGCTCATGATTGCTCCTCGTGATTGGGTCTTCGGCTGGGGGAGATGGAATGGCTGGCCCGTCTCTGGACCTGGCCGCTCAGCCCCACTGGATCCAGGTGGTCTTGAAGTCGGTGTAGTTGTCCAGTGCATGGACGGAGAGATCGCGGCCGAAACCGGACTGCTTGAAGCCACCGAACGGGGTGGTGAATCCCAGCGCGTCCACGGTGTTGACCGAGACGGTGCCGGCTGTCAGAAGCTGGGACACTCGGTGTGCTCGCGCGAGGCTTCCCGTCCAGAGGGACGCTGCCAGTCCGAAGGGCGTCTCGTTCGCTCGGCGCACCGCCTCCTCCTCAGTGTCGAAAGGTGCCACCACGGCGACGGGTCCGAAGATCTCACGGGTGTGCAGCTCATGGTCGGCCGGAACATCGGTGACGATGGTCGGCTCGATGAAGGCACGAGACCCGTTAATCTCTGAGCGCACGCCGCCGGCGACGACCGTGCCCTGCGCCCGCGCGCCCTCGATGGCGGCCCAGACGCCGTCGGCATGGGCCGCGGAGACCAGGGAACCCGTACCGCTCTCCGGATCCAGCGGATCCCCAGGAGTGAAGTTCCGCGAGGCCTCGTGAAAGTACCCGAGGAACTTCTCGTACACCGAACGCTCAACCAGGACGCGCGAGTTCGCGGAGCAGACTTCACCCTGGTTGTAGAAGCTACCGAAGGCGGCTTTCTCGGCCGCCAGCTCGAGGTCGTCACAGTCGGCGAAAACCACGTTCGAGCTCTTGCCGCCCGCTTCCAGCGCGAGCCGCTTCATATTCGATTCGCCGGCGTAGACCTGTAGTTGCTTGGCCACCCCGGTGGATCCGGTGAACGCCAGCATGTCGATGTCGCCATGCCGCCCCATGGCCTCACCGACCACCGAGCCACGGCCCGTGATGACATTGAGGACGCCGGCGGGGATCCCGGCCTTCATGGCGAGCTCTGCCAGGAACAAGGCCGAGTGGGGCGCCTCCATGGGCGGCTTCACGACGACGGCGTTACCCGCCGCGATGGCGGGGGCGACCTTCCACGTCAGAATCTCCAGCGGGTAGTTCCACGGGACGATGACGCCGATGACGCCCAGCGGCTCCCGCGTCACCATGGCGGTCGAGCCCGGGGCCGTCACCGGGATCAGGTCCTCATGCTTCTCGATGGCCTCGGCGTAGAAGCGGAAGAGGGCCGCCGAACCCGGGGCGTCAATACTGGACGACTCACGGATCGGCTTGCCCATGTCCAAGGTGTCATACAGGGCCAACTCGTCGGCGTGTGCTTCCATCAGATTCGCCAACTCCAGCAGGCGTTCCCTGCGGAAGGACACACCAGCCCGGGACCACTCCCCGGCGTCGAAGGCGCGGCGAGCGGCGGAGACCGCTGCGTCGACGTCCTCCGCGTTGCCCTCATGGACCTGCGAGATGACCTGTCCGGTGGCCGGATTCACCTTCTCCACCGTGCGACCGGAGCGGGAGTCCATCCGGACTCCGCCGATCACCGGCCGCCCGTCGAATGCGAGTCCTGCGGCGGCGGCTTTCCACTCTTCATAGGTGCGAGTCATATCTACCTCTTCCTTAGCTCAATTCGCGCCCGATCCGAGTTCCAGGCGGGGTTCCGCACGTGTGCTTCTTGGCCTCGGGGCGGTCTCGACGTCGACCCGCTCCACTTCACGGGATGTCGCGAAGGCACGAACCCATGGCTCCCACATGGACGCGACCGTTTCGATCATTGTTGTGAACTACGACATATCTGTAAAATAGGTAGAATTGACTCATAGCATCTTCAAATTAGATGCGAGCGGACCTACCGCCCCTCCGCCGGGCGGTGATCCCGTGACTGGCGCACTGACTGCGGAGGTATCCCGGCGCATGACCAGACAGCAACGGAACATCACGCTCAGCCAGATCAGGTACTTCGTCCGGACCGCGGAGCTCGGCTCGATGACGGAGACGGCGGGAGAACTCTTCATCGCCCAATCAGCAGTCTCCACCGCCATCGCCCAACTGGAAGCCACCGTCGGTCACCGCCTCCTCCTGCGCCAGCGCTCCCGCGGGGTCGTGATGACAGAACAGGGGAAGACCTTCTACGCAGCCGCCCAGACGATCCTCCGGTCTGTTGACGATGCGATTCACTCCCTGAGCCCCGAGCGACTGACGGGCCCACTGGCCGCCGGCTGCTTCACCACCCTGGCCCCGTTCTGGTTGCCGACGGTCTACGAGACTTTGACCTCAGCCCACCCGGAGCTGGACGTCCGCCTTCGGGAGGTCACCGGCGATCAGGTGGAGCAACTCCTCCTCCGCCGAGAGCTGGAGGTGGCACTGACCTACAGCTTCGACTACGGCCGGAGCATCGACTTCGAACGGCTCAGCGAGGCGCCCGTCTACGCGGCGGTGGCGGAGGACAGCCACCTGGCCAGCCGGACCTCGGTTTCTCTTCAGGAGCTTGCCAGCGAACCCCTCATCCTGCTGAACATGGGCAAGAGCACCAATTACTTCCTGTCCATCTTCCAGGACGCGCACCTCCAGCCTCACGTCCACGCCAGGTTCGAGAGCTTCGAGGTGGTGCGTTCCATGGTGGCCCGGGGCCACGGCTACACCATTCTGAACCAGCGACCGGCCCACGACCTCACCAACGACGGTGGCCGTATCATCCGATTGCCCATTGACGGGGTGCGCTCGTATCTCCAGATCGGCGTGGCGCACCGGGCCGGTGAACCCCTGTCCCGCAAAGGGCAGGTTTTTGTCGAGGAATGTCGCACGATCTTCACCTGAGTCCTTCTCCGGTGCATACCTCACCCTGATATCGCCCACCGTTTCGCATCTGGTTTTTCGATGGACGGCCTCACATTCGGGTATTTGATATCGATCCACTGCCTTCGGAGACTGATTACCAGTCACCAAACCAAATCGTGAGCCCCATCACTCGGTGGGCCGCGTCAACCGGAGGTATGCATGTCGATCCAAGACACCGAGGTACTCATCGTGGGGGCGGGCCAGGCCGGCGTGGCCATGAGCGAACACCTCAACCGCCAGGGTGTCCGCCACCTCGTCCTGGAACGCCACCGCATCGCCGAACGGTGGCGAACGGAGCGGTGGGACTCCCTCGTGGCCAACGGACCGGCCTGGCACGATCGTTTCCCGGGCATGGAGTTCGCGGACGTCGGACCGGACGGTTTCGCCACCAAGGATCAGGTGGCCGACTACATGGCGTCCTATGCCGAGCGCTTCGACGCACCGATCCGCACCGGCGTGGAGGTCACGTCCGTCCGCAAGAACCAGGGCCGGCCCGGATTCACGGTCGAGACCTCAGAGGGCACCATGCAGGCCCGCTACGTGGTGGCAGCCACCGGCCCCTTCCAGAAACCCGTCGTCCCCGAGGTGGTACCGCACGACTCCGGACTGACGCAGATCCATTCCAGTTCCTATCGCAACGCCGAGCAACTGCCAGAGGGGGGCGTGCTGGTGGTGGGTGCCGGTTCCTCCGGAGTGCAGATCGCGGCCGAGCTCCGGGCCTCCGGACGGCAGACCTATCTGGCCGTGGGGCCCCATGACCGGCCCCCGCGGAGTTACCGCGGCCGCGACTTCGTGTGGTGGCTGGGCGTACTGAACAAGTGGGAGGCCTCGGCCCCTCCGCAGGGTGCTGAACACGTCACGATCGCCGTCAGCGGCGCCAACGGCGGGCACACGGTGGACTTCCGCGACCTGGCCCACAGCGGCATCACCCTCGTGGGCCGAGCCAATTCGTTCCAGGACGGCGTGATGCACTTCGGTGCAGACCTCGCGGAGAACATCGCCCGTGGGGACGCGAACTACCTGGCCCTGCTCGACGAGGCCGACGAGTACGTCGAACGAAACGGCCTCGACCTCCCCGAGGAGCCAGAGGCTCGCCACCTCGGGTCCAGCCCTGACTGCGTCGAGCATCCCCTGCGAGAACTGGACCTCGAAGCCGCTGGCGTCACCTCGATCGTCTGGGCCACGGGGTTCTCCGTGGACTACGGCTGGCTGCACGCGGACGCCTTCGATCAGCACGGTAAGCCCGTGCATCAGCGCGGCGTCTCGGCAGAGCCCGGGGTGTACTTCCTGGGGCTGCCCTGGCAGTCCCGCCGCGGCTCCAGCTTTATCTGGGGCGTCTGGCACGACGCCAAGTACCTCGCCGACCACATCGCCATCCAGCGCGATTACGACGCTTACCGACCGTCTCTACCATCCGCTGCGGACGAATCTGGCGCGCGGCCGGTCTCGGCCGGCGTCGGCGCCTGACCCTACCGTCTGCACCCCACCACCGCTTGAGTCCACCAGGAGAGCACACCCATGAAGTACACGCGCATCCGTCCGTTCAACACCAAGGACACCTACCCAGAACAAAACCTCGACAATGACCTCTGCCAGGCCGTGGTGGCCGGTGGCGTGGTCTACCTGCGGGGACAGATCGGGCAAGACCTGGACACCCGCGAGTCGGTGGGGATCGGCGATGTAGAAGCCCAGACGGTCAAGGCCATGGACAACATCAAGATGCTCCTGGAGGAGGCGGGCGGCGAGATGGAGGACATCGTCAAAGTGACCGTGTACCTCACGGATATCCGCTACCGCGAGACCGTCTACCGAACCATGGGCACCTACCTCAAAAACGTCTTCCCCGTGTCTACCGGGATCGTGGTTCAGGCGCTGGCACGGCCTGAGTGGCTCGTGGAGATCGACGCCACCGCCGTCCTGTCCGAGGAGGACTCCAAGTGACCTTCTCCATCGCCGGCACCGACGGGTCCGGCCGGTTCGGGATGGCCGTCTCATCGTCCTCCCCCGCCGTGGCAGCACGGTGCGTCCACCTGCGAGACGGGGTAGGCGCCGTGAGCTCGCAGAACATCACCGATCCCCGACTCGGTGACGCCTTGCTCACCCTGCTCGAGCAGGGTCAAGCGGCCCAGGCGGCACTGGACGCGCTGGTGGCCGGCGAATCCACGCGGGAGTACCGCCAGCTCGTGGTGCTGGATACCGCTGGCCGGTCCGCCGTGCACAGCGGCGCACACACCCTGGGCACCCATGCCGATGCATCTGGGGCCGGCTGTGTCAGTGCAGGCAACATGCTGGCGAACGAGAACATCCCACACGCCGCCTGCGACGCGTTCGCGCGCACCAGCGGGGAGTTGGAGACGCGATTGATGGCCGGGCTCGCGGCAGGAGCGGAAGCCGGCGGCGAAGAGGGTCCCGTCCGTTCGGCCGGCCTCTCTGTGGTCTCTGGCCACGGCTGGCGGGACACCGACCTGCGGGTGGACTGGCACGAGGATCCGATCGGCGAACTCGGTCGACTGCTCCAGATCTGGCTGCCGCAACGCGAGGACTATGTGGTCCGCGGCCTGGACCCGGCAGCTTCCATTGGATACGGGGTGCCCGGTGACGACCGCTGACACTGCCGAGTCCAGCGAGCCTGCGGACTCCCGTGTCCATGACCGGGTCCATGAGGTAGCGCCGCAGCTGATCGCCCTGTCCGAACGACTGCACGCCAACCCTGAACTCGGGTGGCAGGAGCATCAGGCGGCCGAGTGGACCGCGGACGTCCTGGCCGCACACGGCTTCGAGGTCACGCGTCAATACCTCGGTTTCCCGACCGCGATCCGCGCAGTGGTCGGGACGGGGCGCCATCGTATCGGCCTGATGGCCGAATATGACGCACTGCCCGGTCTGGGGCACGCCTGCGGACACAACATCATCACCGCGACCTCGGTCGGCGCGGCCATCGCGCTGGCCGAGGTGGCTACGGAACGCGACCTGACCGTCGAGGTCTATGGCACTCCAGCCGAAGAGGGCGGCGGCGGCAAGATCGAGCTGCTCAAGAAGGGAGCCTTCGCCGGTCTGGATCTGGCCATGATGGCCCACCCCAGCCCCGTCGACTCGGCCGAGGCCCGCCCTTACGCGGTGTCGCATTCCCACGTCAGTTATCACGGGAAGTCTGCCCATGCGGCGGCCTACCCACACCGGGGTGTCAACGCCAACGACGCCTTCGTGGTCGCGCAGGTCTCGATCGGTCTGCTCCGGCAGCAATTGCCGGCCGGAACCCGGGTGCACGGGCTACAGACGCGCGGTGGAGAGGCGCCCAATGCGATCCCCGAGACCACCGAGGGCCGCTGGTATGTCCGCGCAGAGACCCTGGACGACCTGCAGGACTTGCAGGAGCGAGTGGAGCGCTGCTTTGAGGCCGGCGCCCTGGCCACGGGCGCCGAGCTGAGGATCTCGCCGGAATCCGAACCATATTCGGAGTTCCGCACTGACGAGCGCGCGCTCGAGCTGTACGTGAAACACGCTCGTGCCCTCGGCCGGACCTTCGACGCCCCGCCGGAGCAGGCGACCATGAACCGCGCTTCCACGGACATGGGCAACGTGTCCCAGGTGGTGCCGGCCATCCACCCCTACATCGGCCTGGGATGTTTTCCGGCCTCAAACCATCAGCCAGAGTTCGCGGCCCATTGCGTGGGCGAAGCCGCCAACCGGGCCATCACCGACGGAGCGATCGCCTTGGCCCTCACCGCGATCGACTACATCGCCGAGTCGGGACGGTCCTGAGCATGGAGCAGCAGATGCAGAACGACTCTGGGCAGAATACCCGGACCGAAAGCGACAGCCTGGGCGTCCGGGAGGTGCCCCAGGACGCCTACTGGGGGATTTCCACCCTGCGAGCCGCGGAGAACTTCCCCATGACCGGACGAAGCGTCGGCACACTGCGCTCGATGGTCTGGGCGTTGGGAACGATCAAGCACGCCGCAGCCACCGCGAATGAGGAGCTGGACCTGCTCCCCGCCTCTGTGGCACAGGCAATTCGTGCGGCTGCTGGAGAGGTGATGGAGGGTCTGCACGATGACCAGTTCGTCGTTGACCTCATTCAGGGCGGCGCCGGCACCAGCACGAACATGAATGCGAACGAGGTCATTGCCAACAGGGCTTTGGAAATTCTCGGCCGCACCAAGGGCGACTACGCGGTGCTCCATCCCATCGACCACGTCAACCGCAGCCAGTCGACCAACGATGTGTATCCGACGGCCGCGAAGATGGCGTTGGCGGTAGAGATCCAGGGGCTTCTCGCCGAGCATCGACTTCTCAGTGAGGCGTTCGACCGCAAAGCCGGTGAGTTCCAGGGAATCTACAAGGTCGGACGCACCCAGCTGCAGGATGCCGTGCCCATGACCCTCGGCCAGGAATTCCGGGCTTTTGGGGCCACCTTGCGGGAAGATCACGCCCGGCTCGGGGAGTTCCGGGAGTACCTGCTCGAGACCAACCTCGGGGCAACCGCCATCGGCACGGGCATCACCGCCTCACCTGACTACCGCCAGCTGGTGGTCAGTGAGCTGTGCCGGATCAGTGGACTTCCTCTGGTCTCCGCAGAGAATCTGATGGAAGCCACGTCCGACGCCGGCGTCTTTATCCTGATTTCCGGGATGCTCAAGCGCGCGGCGGTCAAACTCTCCAAGATCTGCAACGACCTTCGGCTGCTGTCCTCCGGGCCTCAGGGCGGCTTCGGTGAGATCAGCCTGCCAGCCGTGCAGGCCGGGTCCTCGATCATGCCGGGAAAAGTCAATCCGGTGATTCCCGAGGTGGTCAACCAGGTCGCCTTCCGCGTGGTGGGTGCCGACGCTGCGGTGACGATGGCCGTGGAGGCGGGTCAACTGCAGCTCAATGCCTTCGAACCGATCATGGTCCACGAGTTGTTCGAATGCGTGGGGCTCCTGACCAGCGCCTGCCTTCAATTGCGGCTTCGGTGCGTCGAGGGAATCGAACCGAACAGGCCCGCTTTAGCCGCACGCATGCACGAGTCCGTCAGCATCGTGACCGGTCTGGCGCCTCATCTGGGGTACGGGAAAGCAGCTGAATTGGCACAAGCCGCCCTGCTGGAGCACCGGAGCATCCTCGACGTGGCCTTAGAGAGCGGCCTCCTCAGCCGAGAGGAATTGGACCGTGCCGTCGACTTGGCACTGTTGGCCAATGACCGATAGTGCTCCAGTTCGGTCCTGTCCGGGCGCTCGTCAAGGCCTCGGCCGGTGCGCGCCATGACCCAGGACACGGCCCGCCCCGCTCAGGATGGATAATGGGTGGGTGAATCCACCCGACGCCACCGGCTCCGGAATCCCGCAGGCCACGCCTGTCACTCCGGCCGGGCCCGCCACCTGGGCAGGCTCCCCACCGGAGCCCGCCGACTCCGAAAATCACTATTCCCCCTTCATTGAGCTGGAGAGGGACACGTGGGCTCGGCTGGCGAAGGAGATGGAACAGCCCTTCGACCAGTCGGACATCGACCGGCTGCGGGGCATCGGAGAGCACCTTTCCCTGCGTGAGGTCGCCGAGGTCTACCTGCCGCTCTCCCGGCTCTTGAGCATTCAGGTGGATGCGGCCGCCCATCTCCGGAGGGCCTCCAACGAGTTCCTCGGTGAGTCCACTCGGCGCACGCCCTTCGTGATCGGCGTGGCCGGTTCGGTCGCCGTCGGGAAATCCACCACGGCCCGCGTGCTCCAGGAAATGCTGCGCCGCTGGCCCAATACCCCCCGCGTGGAGCTGTTGACCACGGACGGCTTCCTCTACCCGAATGCCGAGCTGGAACGCCGTGGCCTCATGCAGCGCAAGGGATTCCCGGAGTCCTATGACCGACGCCGGCTGATGCGCTTCGTGGCCGACATCAAGTCGGGTGCCCCAGAGGTACGGGCCCCCATGTACTCGCACCTCACCTATGACATCCTTCCGCACGAGGAAGTGGTGGTGCACCGCCCGGACGTACTCATCATCGAGGGGCTCAACGTCCTCGCTCCGCCCCGTGTGCGCTCCGACGGTACCGCGGGCCTGAGCGTCTCCGACTTCTTCGACTACTCCATCTACGTGGACGCCAAGACCACGGCCATCCGGCAGTGGTACACCGAACGGTTCATGCGCCTGCGTTCCGGGGCCTTCGCTGACCCGAAGAGCTACTTCCACCGCTACTCCACCCTGTCCGACGCCGAGGCGATCGCCACCTCCTCGGACATCTGGGACCGCATCAACGGGCCGAACCTCACCCAGAACGTGCTCCCCACCCGTGGCCGCGCCAAGCTCGTGATGACCAAGGACGTGGGCCACACCGTCACCCGCGTACTCCTCCGGAAGGTCTGACCATGCGCGCCGTCCGCCCACTTCTGACGCTCAGCGTCCTGGCCCTGTTGCTGACCGCGTGCTCGAGCACGTCCGAGCCGCCGGTCGGATCCGCCACGAACAGTCCCACAGTCTCCACGCCGGAAAGGGCCACAGCTCCCCCCACGGTGTCCGTCTCGCCGCCCGTCATGTCCGCCCATGCCACATCCAGCTCCGTCACGCCGTCCGCCTCGCCGGAGACGACCACGGCCAGCCCCGTGCCCGACGAGTCGACGATGGACCACGGGTCCCCCGACTCCCTGCACGTCGTGGTCAACAAACTCAATCCCCTGGACCCGGCCGACTACGCCCCGCAGGACCTGCGTGGACCGGACGTGCCGGCGTCGAAGGCGGGCATGGAGCTCCGGGACGAGGCGGCAGTTGCTGCCGAAGACCTGTTCGCCGCCGCTGCTGCCGACGGCGTGGACCTGACCCTGGTCAGCGCCTACCGCTCCTACGGCTACCAACAGGGCACCTACGGGGGCTGGGTGGAACGGTACGGCCAGGTCGAGGCAGACCGGATCTCCGCACGCCCCGGCTTCTCAGAACACCAGACCGGCCTGGCCATGGACGTCGGTTCCGCGGACGGAGCCTGCACGCTCGAGCAGTGCTTTGGAGACACCCCGGAAGGCGCCTGGGTGGCGGAGCACGCGGCCGAGCACGGGTGGGTCATCCGCTACCCGGACGGCTCAGAGGACGTGACCGGCTACTCCCCCGAGCCGTGGCACCTGCGGTACGTGGGCACCGAGTCCGCGGCCGGCGTCGTGCAATCCGGCGGGGTGCTGGAGACGGCCTGGGGCTTCGCCCCGGCCCCGTACTACGGATCCGATTCCGCCCCTTGACCGAACCGTAGCCAAGGGGCGGCGAGCCGGTGAATTTGGGCACTGAATCGAAACGCCCTGGACGCCCGGCCAGACTGTCCCTCTCCCGGCGCCCGGCGCACAATTCTTTCACTTGGCGCTGCAGCTGCGGTGCCCCGGGAAGAAGGCACGGCCATGAAGAAACCACTTGCAACCCTCGTGACCTTCGTTCTCGCCGTGGGACTCGCCACGGGCATGAGTGCGGCCGCCCCACCACCGGCCGCGGCGGCCCCGTACTGCGGCATCACGTGGGGTTCCACCGCCAAGTCCGTCTCCACCATGTCCAGCGCCCAGGTCACCGGGGTCCGCACCGGGCGGCACGACTGCTACGACCGGTTGGTCGTGGACCTGAACTACAAGGTCAAGGGCTATGCGACGCGCTACGGATCCATCCAGGAGGTCGGCACCGGCACCCACATTCCGATGGTCGGACGGGACCTGAGCATCACCGTCTACGCCAACGCCTACAACTCCGCTGGCCGGCCCACCTACAATCCGTCCAATTGGGACAACGTGGCCAACGTGGCCGGGTACTCCACCTTCCGGCAGGTGGCCTACGGCGGCAGCTTCGAGGGCCACACCGTCTTCGGCATCGGCAACCGCGCCCAGTTGCCGTACCGGGTGATGATTCTCGACGGTCCGGGCTCCGGATCGCGACTCGTCGTCGACGTGGCACACCGGTGGTGATGCCCCTGACCTGCACGTCTCTGTGATGGGAGGGCCAGTGTCCCCGGCGTGTCACCCCGGATGTGATGGCCGCCGGGGCCCGATCGGTCTACGTTGAGGCCATGCTCCAGGGATTCAAAGACTTCATCATGAAGGGCAACGTCATCGACTTGGCGGTTGCCGTCGTCATCGGTTCCGCCTTCGGCGCCGTCATCACCGCCATGGTCGATTCTGTGTTGATGCCATTCATCTCCGGCCTGACCAAGGCGCCGAACTTCGACTCGTTCGCCGTGGTCACCCTCAACGGCAATGACATCCGGTTCGGGGTGCTGCTGACCGCCGTCGTCAACTTCCTGCTCATCGCCGCGGCCATCTACTTCGTCGTCGTGATGCCCATGAACAAGATGATCGAGATGCGCAATCGCAAGCTCGGCATCGACCCGGATGCCGTGGAGATCTCCGACGACGTCGTCCTCCTCACCGAGATCCGCGACCTGCTGGCCGCGAACCGCGGCGATGGCTCCGTGCCTCCGCGGACGGGGAACTGACCACACTGGACGACCGCTACCGCCCACCGCGGGCAACCAAGGGCGCGATCCCAGCCGGGAATCGCGCCCTTGCTCGTGCTCCATCCCTGACCTCGCAGTCGACTGCGCGCCTGACTCAGTTCACGGTCCGATGCATGGGGTCCAGGAGTTCGGCGGATCCTCACAGGCCGGCAGGCTGATGGCGAAACAGACCAGCGCCACGAGCACCGCGGTGGCGACCGCACACACCAGGAAGACCATCCACTTGCCGATCGGCGACACCTCCCGGGCGGGGTCCGTCTCTGCCGGGTCAATCGCCGCCGGATCGATCTCGGCCGGATCTGGCTCAGCAGGATCCTCCCCAGGCGGGCGTTCCTCGGTCACACTCAGACCGCGTCGGCGGAGAGCGCGAGCTCGCGCTCGACCACCGTGGCCAAGTCCTCGGCCTCGCGGCGAGCCTGCTCCTCGTCGGAGGCCTCCACCATCACGCGGACCACGGGCTCGGTCCCGGAGGGGCGCAGCAGCACCCGGCCGGTCTCGCCCAGGCGGGCCTCGGCGTCTGCCACGGCGGCCTGGACCTCGGCATCCTCCGCCGCGCGCCCCCGGTCCACGTCCTTGACGTTGATGAGCACCTGCGGGAGGCGTTCCATCACCCCGGCCAGCTCGGCCAGGGTCTTGCCGCTCTCCGCCATGCGGGCACCCAGCTGCAGGCCGGTCAGCACGCCGTCACCGGTGGTGGCGTAGTCGGAGAAGATCACGTGGCCGGACTGCTCGCCGCCCAGGGAGTAGCTGCCGTGCTTCATGCCGGCCAGCACGTAGCGGTCCCCCACCTTCGTCTCCACCAGGCGGACGCCCTCGCGCTGCATGGCCAGCTTCAGCCCGAGGTTGCTCATCACGGTCACCACGAGGGTGTCCTCCTTGAGGCGGCCGCCCTCCTTGAGGGCCACCGCGAGGATCCCCATGATCTGGTCCCCGTCCACCACCGTGCCGGTGGCGTCCACGGCCAGGCACCGGTCGGCGTCGCCGTCATGGGCGATGCCGAAGTCCGCGCCGGTCTCCACCACCTTGGCCTGGAGCTTCTCCAGGTGGGTGGAGCCATAGCCGTCGTTGATATTGATGCCGTCCGGGTCCGCACCGATCACCACGACGTCGGCGCCGGCGGCCTTGAAGACCTCCGGCGAGCACCCGGCGGCGGCACCGTGGGCGCAGTCGAGCACGACCTTCAGTCCGTCGAGGCGGTGCGGCAGGGTCTTGAGCAGGTGCAGGACGTAGCGGTCCTCGGCGTCCGCGAAGCGCTGGATCCGCCCGACGTCGCCGCCGGTCGGCCGGTGTGGCTCCTCGTCCATCTGCCGCTGGATGGCGTCCTCCTGCTCGTCGGTGAGCTTCTCGCCACCGCGCGCCAGGAACTTGATGCCGTTGTCCGGGGCCGGGTTGTGGGACGCGGAGATCATCACGCCGAAGTCCGCGTCCAGGTCGTCCACGAGGAAGGCTGCGGCCGGGGTGGGGAGCACGCCGGCGTCGTAGACGTCCACGCCCGCGCTGGCCAGGCCGGCCGAGACCGCGGAGATGATGAACTCACCGCTGATGCGGGGATCTCGGGCCACCACGGCGACCGGGCGGCGCCCGTGGGTCTCCTGGTGCCCCAGCACCACGGCGGCGGACTGGGCCAGTTGGATCGACAATTCGACGGTCAGGATCCCATTGGCCAGGCCACGGACGCCGTCAGTTCCGAATAATCTGCTCATCACCGTGGATTCTATGCCCCCTGACTGGATAATCCTCGTCACGGCGTGGCTCGGGTCCTTCAGACCAACGCCAGCAAGCCCCTGACGAGCGCCACGGCCCCGCCCAGCCCGGCCAGCGTGATCGCCACCGTCCGCGCGGTCCGCAACGAGACCTTCCCGGCCAGCCACCCGCCCAACCGGATGCCGACCACCACGGTGACCACGATGATCGGGAACAGCCACCACGGCGGAAGCTGGTCGAACGTCGTGGCTCCGACCGCCAATTTCATCCCCACCGAGAAGAGGCCCATGGTCATGAACGTGGGCTGCATGGTGGCCGCGAAAGAGCGCTGATCCCAGCGGGCGAACCTCGAGTACATCACCATGGCCGGCGCGGCCACACCAGCACTGGTGTTCAGGAAGCCTCCGACCGCCCCGGCGGCGGCCGTCAGGAAAGGGGATCGGATCCGTGGCACGGAGGGGGTGCCGAAGGTCAGCGCCAGGGCCACCAGCACCACCGCGCCGATGACGATGTTCAGCCACCCGGCATCGAGTTCCCGCACCATGAAGGCCGCCGGGACTGCCCCTAGCAGTGCCATGGGCAGGAAGATCAGATAGCGCTTCCAGTCCACGTCTCGGATCACGGCGAGCATGATGAGGAAGCCGGAGACCACCGTGGTCGAGTTCGTCACGAATACCCCGAGCGCTGGCCCCATCAGCAGGGCTAGCACGGGGGCCACCACCAGTCCCACCCCGGTGCCGGAGAGCCTCTGCAGGGCCGAGCCGACCAGGATGGCGGCAACGGCGGCGATGACGACGCCGACGGTCATGGCTGCCCCGCCCAGCCCATGGTGTACAGCCGCGCCAGCCGGTGCCTCAGAGGTGTCGCCATGACGCTCCGGGCCAGGCCGTCCCGGCCGCGGCAGATGATCGAGGCCAGGGGGCGCCCCAGCAGCATGTTGGCCTCCGCCTGGCGGGCGGCCCGGAGAGCGGCGCGTTGTCGGCTTCGTTCCCAGGCGGCGAACTCCGGACGGTCCTCTAACGGTCCCGACGTCAGCGCCCCACGGTCCGCTTCCGCTTCCCCGGCCCCTCCGACTTTGCGGGCAGAAAAAAGTACTTGTTTCCGCCCGCAAAGTGGTGGGGTGTCCCTTGGCCCGCGCCGTGAGGGGGTGTCAGCCAGTAAAGGTGAGAGCGCCAGTGCGTCCAGCCAGCCCAGGGTCATCCCCTGGCCGCCGATCGGGCTGATGGCATGAGCCGCGTCACCGATCAGCACCGTGCGTCCGGCTACCATGCGGCGGGCCAGTTGCCGGTACACGGAGAAGGACCGGACCATGGTGGCACTCTCGGGATCTGGCAGTTCCGGTAGGGCTGAGGTATTCGCAGTCCTCTGCGCGCCATGGCGTTCGCGGAGTAGCGCGACCAGGTCCTCGGCGCGCACCGGCCGTTGCTGCCGGCCGGTGTGCACCACCCAGCGCCGCTGACCGCCGGGCAGCGGGAAGGACTCGACCACGCCGTCCCGGTGCAGCTGGATGACGGCGGTCGGATCGATCCCTTGTCCGGTAGGGTCCTCTCGGTCGGTGAAGTCACCCATCAGGTAACTGTCTCCCCAGTCCTTACGGTCCGTGCCGATACCCGCCAGGCGGCGCACCGTGCTGTGGGCGCCGTCCGCGGCCACGATCACGTCGGCCGTCCAGGCTTCAGGGCCAGCCTCCGCCACTGCGACTGCGTCAGCGCGACTCTCCCCCACCGGCCGGACGGACACTCGGACCGGGCCACCGTCGTCGTCGGCGGGCTGGTCCAGGCCCACCACCTCCACCCCACGATGCAGCGCGCCGGGGGCCAGCCGCTCCAGGTGCTCGGCGAGCAGGTGCTCGGTCCGTGACTGCGGCAGTGTCAGGACGAACGGGTGCCGCGGATGGACATGCTCGAAGGTCATCTCGCCGAGCAGGCGGCCATCCCCCTCACCGAACCCGCGGCGCACCGCCAGGCCCTCGGCCACTGCGGCCCGGTCCAGATGCAAGACGGCGAGCGCGTCCAGGGCCGGCGGGTGCAGGCCGATGGCACGCGAGTGCTCCCGCGGGTGCTCACGGCGCTCCAGCACGGCCACGTTCACACCCCGCGTCGCGAGGAGTCCGGCCAGGAACAGGCCGACCGGACCGGCGCCGACGATGAGAACCTCCGTGTGTGCCATCTGACCCTTCTGCTCAGAGCCCGTAGTGACGGGCCTGCTGCAGGGCCTCTGCAGCACTGGCAGCGCCCAGCTTGGCGTATAGGCTGCTCAGCTGCGCCTTGATGGTGTTCTCTGACCGGAAGGTGGCTTCGGCCATCTGCTTCCGGGTCATGCCCTGCCGCAACAGGTCCAGGACCGTCTGTTCCCGTTGGGTCAGCCCGGGCCGCGGAGTCAGATCAGTGACCGGGAGGCCGAGCGCGTCCAGCCGGTCCACGTCGTCCTGGTCCAGCACGCCGCCGGCGTGCAGTGCGGGCGTCCAGCCCAGCTGATGCAGTCCGGCCAGGTCCGCGAGCGCCGCGCCTGAGGCCCGCGCCTCAGCGGCGGAACCGATCACCTGCGGATCCGACGTCGCCGGATCTGCCCCCGTGCGCGCGAGCTCTCTCAGCAGCGCGGCGACGGCGATGTTCCGGCGTCCGGTGCGCACGGGCCGGTGCAGGGCGCTCGCGGCCTCATCCGGGTTCCCGGTACGCAGGCAGCGCAGGGCCTCCAGGTTCGCCAGGCCGGGGCTGCGCTCCCACTGCGGTACGGGCGTGTTCTCCCCGTGCACGTGACGGGCCAGGTGGAAGGCCTCCGTCAGCAACCGGTCGGACAGGGGGGCCCGCGCCGAGTAGGTCCGTTCCTGGCGCCAGCCGACCACCAGTCCTGCGGCCTCGTCCGGGTGACCCTCGAGGGTTCGGGTCAGGGCCAGCACGCGAGCGTGGGCGCACCAGTACTCGTCCGTGTCCACCTCCGCGGGCAACAGGGCCAGCTGCTCGCGGGCGGCAGCCACATCGAGGTCAGCCAGCGCCAACTCGATTCGGGCGAGCGTCCCGGCGCGGGCCACCATGGGGTGACCCCATTTCACCGTGGACAACGGCGGCTCGTGCAGGCCCAGCCAATGGCGGGCCGTTTCCATGTTCCCTTCATGCACGGCGAGGAGCGCCAGTTTGCCGCAGGCATCGGCATAGACGTAGTCACTGACACCACCGCGTGTCCAGTGGGCAGCCGCCTCGAAAGCCGCCCGTGCCTCCGCCAACCGGTCCGCCAGATGGAGCGAGATTCCCGCCTGCAATTCTGTGAACCCTGCCAACACGGGGCGGACCCCGTTCTGGGCCGTGGCCTTCTCCAGGGCCTGGCGCAGCCGCAGGCCGGCGTGGCCGGACTCGGTGAAGTGCCCGGCCAGCCGGAGGTGGCTCAGTTCCAGCATGCCCATCGTCAGCGCACGGGTGCCGGGAGACCGGTACAGCCGTTCCGTGGTCCTCCGCAGCCGGTGGGCGGTCTCGTCCCGATCGTAGTCCGGCGCCAGGCTCGGGAGCAGGAACACCATCCGGTCCGGACCTGCCCCGGCCGCGATCCGGGCTGCCACACCGATCGCGTCCACCTGTTCCAGCAAAAACCGGGGCAGGCGGGCCATGAACTTCCCCAGCAGTTGGGCATTGGCGATGTAGAGGTCCACCCAGTGCTCGAGCATCAGCTCGGCGATCCGGTTCCAGGAGCGCGACTCAAATGCGGTCTCCATGGCCTGCTCCACGCTCCCAGTGCCGGCCGTGGCCTGCGCCGCCGCGAGGCTGAGGGTGCTGGCCTGCTGTGGGTCCTGCTCTCGGCACGTCTGCTGCAGCAGGTTCCGCACGAGCTCAGGCATGAACCACCGGCCCCCACTGTCACGGCACAGCAGCCCCAATTCCCGGAGCTCCTCAATGGTCGGCACCCTGCCGGACAGGTCCGGGCGGAAGGCCTCGAGCGTCTGTTCCGTGACCTCGGGCAGGAAGGCCGTGGCAGCGGCCAGCCGCTCCGGGTCCCGGGCTGCGATCCAGCGCAGCAGGGGCGAGAGCACCGCAGACCGAGCCCCCTCGAGATCTCCGATATCCGCCAACAACACCTCCGCGGCCTCCAACCACCCACCCACCTGGGCGAAGACCTCATCACCAGTGCCCCGGCCACTGAGGCCAGCCACCTCCTCCTGTGTGAGCATCACGTCCCGTGGGCCGACCAATGAGCTCGGATAGGCGGCCATCAGGCGATGCACCGGTACGGTCGGTCCGGCGACGACGGCGACCCTGCCTCCGAGCGAATCCGCCAGGAGGGTGCCTACCCGGTGTATCAAGGCCTGGTGGTCACCTGCGGCGTGGTCCCAGTCGAGGAGTCGAGACTCGAGGCCGGGCCCGTCCGCGCCGGCCGGTTCACCCCCGGCCGGTTCACCACCGGCCGGTCCACCACCGGCCGCGAGCCAACCGCTCGCGAACCGACGCGATCCAGTGCCCCCGGGAACCCGGAGGATCAAAAGCGCTTCATGGCTGGCCGCCCGGGAAAGATACCGCTCCAGCGCTGGATGCGGCTCGGACTCGTGCTCGGCAGGCCCGCGATGTGAACCGTCGAGAACCTCCTGACCCGCCATGCTGGCACTCCCCTCGCTCGTCCTGGCCGTCATCCTATCCGGGCTCGGTCTCAGACTGACCAGGGTCTATTCCAGCCATGTCCGTGGCGACAGGCACTCAGTGACGATCGGCGTCCCAGACCGCGAGGTTCCGCCAAGGCAGCTGCGTCTGCACGCGCCAGCCAGGGCGCAGCACGGCGGCGAGCTCCGCGGGCGTGTAGCTGCGGCGGATCGAGGCGAGCCCGTCGGGGCGGATGAACGAACCGGGGAACAACGGTCTCGCCAGCCCGGCGCCGGCCGAGAACAGGGCGTAGGCTGCGGGGCTGCGCCGGATGTCACTGTGGACGGCCCGGCGCACGGCCAGCCGCTCGGAGTCTGCCAACAGCCCGTCCAGCTCCGCCGGATCCAGGTGGTGGAGCAGGTGGTTGGACACCACCAGGTCATACCGTTCGCCGGCGGCCACCAGGTCCCCGCTGGTGGACCGGCGGAAGCCCAGTCCCGGCACGGCGGGGCGCGCGGTCGCCCAGGCGTGGGCCCGCGCGTCGGGATCAATGGCCGTGATGTGCACCCGGAACCCGTCCCGCCGCGCCTGCCGCGTCAGCGCGCGGGGCCGGTCCCCGCCCCCGGAACCGATGTCCAGCACCGTGACCGTGCGGACGGGATCCAGCAAGGGGCGGATCCAGCGCCGGTAGGTCAGCTGCCAGCCGGCGACCACCGGATTGACCACACCGAAGCCCTGGTAGGTACGGTGCAGGGCCTCCAGGTCACAGTCGGGATCATCCATCTGCTCCACGGCGGACGGCCGGCGCTCGCGCAGGTCGAGCGCGGGCAGCCCCGAGATCGGCAGCCTCATCCCACCAACGTCATCAGGGCCGACTCCACCGTCAGGCCCGGTCCGAACGCCATGGCGCAGACGCGCTCGCCTTCCGATTCCACCCCCGTGCCGGCCCCGTCCTGACCGGCCTGACCAACCTCGCCCGCGCGTTCCAGGATGCGCTGCAGCACGAACAGGACCGTGGCGCTGGACATGTTACCGAAGTCCCGCAGGGTGTCCCGGGCCGGCTCGAGCTGGGCATCGGTCAACTCCAGCCGGGCCTGCACCTTGTCCAGGATGCTGCGCCCGCCGGGGTGGATGGCCCAGTGCTCCAGCTCCGCGTAAGGACGGGCGGCCAGCTCGGGTTCGGCGGCCAGCAGGGGCTCCAGCGCGCCGGTGATGTGCTCGTCGATGATGTGCGGGACATAGGTGCCCAGGATCATCTCGAAGCCGTGATCGCCGATGTTCCACGCCATAGCCTCCTCCCCCACCGGGGTCAGCACCGTGGCGAAGCCGTCCAGCCGCAGGGCCGGCGTCCGTGCCGCGCCGACGCCGCCTTCCGCCTTCGTCCCTGCCGTCTCTCCCGTCACGATCGCGGCGCCCGCCCCGTCCGAGAACAGCGAGGCCCCCACGATGGTGTCCTGGTCATTGGCCACGCGCACGTGCACGGTGCACAGCTCGGCACTGACCACCAGCACGACGGCGGCCTGGTCCGCCTCGCACAGCGCCGCGGCTTCGCGCAGGGCCGGGATGGCGGCATAACAGCCCATGAACCCCAGGTGGATGCGCTTGGTCGTCGCGGCCAGGCCGAGGCGGCGGACCAGCTGGTAGTCCGGACCCGGGGAGAAGAAGCCGGTGCAGGAGACGGTGATGACGTGGGTGACGTCCTCGGGGCCGAGTCCGGGGCAGCCCTCCAGCGCTCCCCGGGCGGCCCGCTCGTAGAGGTCGTTGGCATGGTCGGTGTAGACCGTGTTGCGGACCCCCGTGCTCGGATTGAGGATGTGGCCGGTCTCCGGGTCGAAGAACGTACCGGCACCGCTGCCGGTGCCTCGGCCGCCGTCCTGCCATTCCTCCACGACCGTGTGCCGGCGTTCGATGCCCGAGGCGTTGAACGCCGCGGTGACCAACCGGGTGCCGAGCCGGCTCAGACCCGGCTGTGCAGCGAGGACGTCACGCACCTCCTCCTGATGCAGCACGGTGGGTGGGACGGCGGTGTGCAGCGATCTGAGCAGGGCGGTCATGCCTCATTGTGTGGGGACAGGACCGGTGGAGACAACCGTCAGAGGCCGAAGTGGCGAGCCTGCTCCATGGCCTCCGCCGCACTGGACGCACCGAGCTTGGCATACAGGCTGCGGATCTGGCCCTTGATGGTGTTCTCGGAGCGATAGGTGGACTCGGCGATCTGCCGGCGCGTCATACCGGCCTTCAGCGATTGCAGCACCTCGCGTTCCCGTGAGGTCAGCGCCGGGGCCTCTCGCTCTACCAGCGCAGGGCTGGCCAGCTGCTGCAGCCGGGCCAGGCCGGCGTCGTCCACCAGGCCCGCGCGCCGGAAGACGGGTGTCCAGCCCAGCGTGTGGAAGGCGGAGAGATCCGCCAATGCGCCGCCATGCTGATGGATGGACGCCAACTGGCGCACCACTGGATCCGGCACCGTGGCCGGGGTGCACCGGGCTCGGGCCAGCACCCCGATGAGGGCGGACAGGTTCCGGTTCCGTTGACCGAACCGTTCCGGCATGCGCAGGGCCCGCAGGGCGGCGTCCGAATCACCCTTCAACAGGCACCGCAGGGCCTCCAGGTCCGCCAGCTCCTGATTGCGGTCCCAGCCGGGCACCACGGTGAGGTCTCCGGCACTGATCCGCGCCGCGTGGAATGCCTCGCTGAGGATCCGCTTAGCCAGGGGCGATTGAGCTGCGGCGGGCCGCTCCTGGCGCCAACCGAGGACCCACCGGGCGGCATCCGCACCGCGGCCTTCAACACTCGCGGCACGGACCAGTAGGGCCGCATGACTGGCCCAGAATTCGTCTGTGTCCAGATCCGGTGGCAATTCGTCCAGCACGGCATGGGCTTTCACGAGGTCCAGTTCAGTCAAGGCCAGGTGTGCGCGGGCCACGTCAGCCGCGAAGGCGGCGACGTTACGCGCCCACCGCACCTGGGCCAGCGGTGCCTCGACCTTGGCGACCCAGAAGCGAGCCCGGTCCGTGTTGCCCTGGTGGATGGACAGCAGAGCGAGCTTGCCGGCCACCTCGGCGATGAGGGGCTCGGCAGAACTCCGCAATGCCCAGCGAAAGGCCTTCTCATAGGCCGTCTTCGCCTCGGCCACCCGGTCCGCCAGGTGCAGGGAGATCCCGGCCTGCAATCTGACGAAGCTGGCCATTACCGGACGCACGGGCGTCGTGGACAGAGCGGCAGACAGGGCGACGTTCAGTCGCACGGCGGCATCGGCTGACTCTGTGAACAGCCCCACTCGGCGCAGGTAGGCCACCTCGATGGTGCCGAGAGTCAGGGCCTTCCGGTCCGGGGTGCGGTACAGGCGGGCCGTCCCGGCGCGCAGGCGTTGCAACCCCTCATCGCGGTCATGGTCCGGCCGCTGGGCGGGCAGCGTGAACGGCACGGTGTCCGGGTCGGTGGCATTCAACAGTCCGGGCATGAATGCGGTCACATCCACTCCGGCGACCTCTGCTCGGGGGAAGCTGTTAACCGCCGAGGCCAGGACCGGCTCGTTCCACACGAAGAGGTCGGCCCAATGCTCCAACAAGAGCTCTTCCAGCCGGTTCCAGGCCCGCGCATCAACGGTTCGCTGGACGACAGCCTCGATGTGGCCCGTGGCCGCGAGCGCCTCGTCCACGGCCCGGTTCAGCTCGGCGACACGATGGGGGTGGCCCTCCTGCATCGCGTCCCGCAGGCAGTCCCGGACCAGCCATGGCATGAACCAACCGCCGGAACCGTCCCGGATCAGGAGACCCAGGGACTCCAGGTCCCGCGCGCTCGGCATCGCCCCGAAACCCTCCGGGCGGAAGGCGTCGATGACGTCTTCGGTGAACTGCGGCAGGTACCCGGCCTGGGAGATGCTGCCGTCAGCGTCCTGCGGGTGCAGCCACCGCATCAGGGCAGAGAACAAGGACTGCCGCGCCGACTGCACCCCCAGCGGGTCCGCGATGAGGATGGCGGCCGGCAGGAACCACCCCCCGGTCTTCTGATGGATCCGGCGCGGGGTCAGCGGCAGCGGTAACCGGCCAGGTTGCCCGCCAGTGTGCTCACCGGTGGTCAGGGTGCCCGCGGCAGGGTCCGGTGCGGAGCCTGCCGAGAGCTGCTCGGCGAGCGTGAGGATCTCGGACTCCGTCAGGTGCAGATCCCTTGGACCCGCGATCCGCGTCGGGAAGGCGGCGGCGAGGCGCCCCACGGGTGCCCCCTGATCGGCGACGACGGCGACCCGGCCCGCGGCCGGATCCTCCAGGAGCGCGCCCACCCGGCTGATGATCTCGGCCGCCTCCACCGCGTGGCCGTTCTCGACGGGCCACGGCAGGACGCGGCCACGTCCACCTGCCCAGCCGTGGGCGAACCGCTGGGCTTCGGTCCCTGCCGGGGTGCGCACCACGAGGAGCCGCTCGCCGGCGTCGGGAGAGCCCAGGAAACGCGGCAGAGCGGGGTGGGGCAGAGACGTGGGGTCGGGCAGGGACAGTAGGGCCATGGGTGCGGGGCCTCGATGCGGACGGGTGCGGTGGACGGGGGTCCAAGGATGGCATACCTACCGCGGGGTTGTCCCTGAGCGGCCACCCGAAGCCGATGACGGCCGTCACGGCGGGGTGCTCATGCGGCCCGCCGCTGGGGGCTCGCCCCGCGTCGGAGCGGCGAGTCTCTCCTGGACTCCAGAACTCCACGCTTTGCGGGCAGATATCAGTACTGATATCTGCCCGCAAAGCGTTGGGAGGCGATGAGGTCGGCTGGCCCGGCGTAGGCTCGTCGACGTGTCCAGCACCCAGGCCTCCGACGCGCCGCCGGCCTCGTCCGCGCCCACCGGCCCCTACCGGCGGATGCCGTTGCAGCCGGCCGGCTCCGTGCCGGTGGACTTCACCAGCGTGGGCATCGCCGAGTCCCTGGACACCGCAACCCGCTGGCCGGACCACTCGCACACGGTGCATGAACTGCTCTGGAACGACGCCGGCCCCTCCACCCTGCGCGCCGGTCCGCGGACCTGGACGGTCACCCCGACGATCGGGCTCTGGCTGCCGGCCGGGACCGTGCACTCCGCCGAGGCGCCGGCGGGAACCGCGTACCGAGCCACGTATTTCTCTCTCGAGATGGCCGGGGAGGCGGCTCGGCCCCTGCCCACCGAACCGGTCTCCCTCCGCGTCACCGGACTGTTGAGGGAACTGCTGCTGCGACTCGGCGAAGAGAGCCTGAACGAGCACTCTCGCCGGCTGACCGAGACCATGGTGCTGGACGTCCTGGCCCCGGCCCCGCACCAATTCCTCGTCCACGAACCCACCGCAGGACTCCTGCAACCGATCGTGGCGGCCGTCCTGGCCGACCCTTCCGACGTCCGGAGCCTGGGCGATTGGTCGCGGCAGCTCAGGGTCAGCGAGCGCACCATCACGCGGGCGTTCCGAGCCGAGACCGGCTTGGGCTTCGCGCGCTGGGTCGGCTCGGTACGGGTTCAGCGAGCCACCACCCTGCTGGCGGACGGCGAACCGCTCGAGGACATCGCCGAGGCCATGGGCTACCGCAGCCCCAGCGCTTTCGGGGCCGCCTTCCGCAAGCTGACGGGCACCACACCGAGCTCGCTCCGGGGCTAACTCTGGGGCCGGTCTGTCCGAAATACGACATAACCCTGCAGTTCATCGCGATTGCTCATTAGCGCACGCCTGTCTACATTATTTAGGTAAGCCTTACCTGATTGAGGCCAGACTGCGGAACCCCAATCCCAGCCACCGTCAGTGTCATCCAGTGTCATCAGAGTGGAGTCATCATCGTGCGCACCTCCCGCCCCTTCGCCGCCTCGGTTGCCGCCGTCGGCCTCGCCCTCGCCCTGTCCGCCTGCGGGTCCGGAACAGCGGAACCCGCTGCGGACGCTTCCGCCGGTTCCTCCGGTTCTTCCGAAGCCGCCGCCTCGGGCGAGCAGTTCCCCATCGAGGTAGAGCATGCCTTCGGCACCACCACGATCGAGTCGAAGCCCGAGCGGGTGGCCACCGTGAACTGGGCCAATCACGAGGTGCCGCTGGCCCTGGGCGTGGTCCCGGTCGGCATGGCCGCCGCCAACTTCGGTGACGATGACGGCAACGGCGTCCTGCCCTGGGTCGAGGACGAGCTCGCCGAGCTCGGCGCCGAGACACCGGTCCTCTTCGACGAGACGGACAGCATCGACTTCGAGGCCGTCGCGGACACCGACCCGGACGTCATCCTGGCCGCCTACTCGGGACTGACGCAGCAGGACTATGACACCCTGTCCGAGATCGCCCCCGTGATCGCCTTCCCGGAGACCGCCTGGGGCACCGACTGGCGGGACATGATCCGCCTGAACTCGCAGGGCATGGGCATGGCGGCCGAGGGCGACGCGCTGATCGAGGACCTCGAGGGCCAGATCGCCGAGACCGCCGCCGAGCACCCCGAGCTCGAGGGCACCTCCGCCATGTTCCTCACCCACGTGGACACCGCAGACCTGTCCACGGTGAACTTCTACACCGGCCATGACACGCGGACCATGTTCTTCGAGGACCTCGGCATGACCGTGGCCAAATCCGTCCAACAGGTCACCGATGAGACCGACCAGTTCTCGGGCACCGTCTCCGCCGAACAGGTGGACCAGTTCGACGACGTCGAGGTGATCGTCACCTATGGCGACCAGTCCCTGGTGGACACCCTCGAGGCGGACCCGCTGCTGTCCCAGATGCCTGCCGTCGAGAACGGGGCCATCGTGGCCATGGACGGCACCGGCCCTCTCGGCACCGCCGCCAACCCGACGCCGCTGGCCCTGCCCTACGTCCTCGAGGACTACGCGGACCTCCTGGCCGAGGCCGCCGCCGCATCAAAGTGACCCTGTCCGCGTGACCCTCACCGCCACCTCCGCACCCACCGGACTGCCCCTTGCCCTGCGCAGGGGGCAGCGGCACCGCCTGGCCTGGCTGGGGGCCGGGCTCGTGGTGCTGGCCCTGCTCTGCGCGGCCTCCGTCGCCATCGGCTCACGCACCGTGGGCCTGCCCATCATCGTCGAGGCGCTGGGCTCGCTCGGCGAGCCGGTCGAGGGACTGGACCAGGCCGCCGTCGTGAAGCGCATCCCGCGCACCGTGCTGGCCCTGGCGGTGGGCGCGGCACTGGGCGTGGCCGGGGCCGTGATGCAGGGCGTGACCCGGAACCCGCTGGCCGATCCGGGCATCCTCGGGATCAACATGGGCGCCTCCTTGGCCGTGGTGGTCGGCATGGCGTGGTTCGGGATGTTCGCGGCGCACCAGATGATCTGGATGGCCATCCTCGGCGCCGCGGTGACCGCCGTGCTGGTCTACGCCATCGCCTCGGCGGGCCGCAGCGGGGCCTCCCCCCTCAAGCTGGCCCTCGCCGGGGCGGCCCTGACCGCGGTGGCGACCTCCTACATCACCGCCGTGGCCCTGCCCCGCGGGGACATCTCCGCGAACATCCGCTCCTGGCAGATCGGTGGGGTCGGCGGGGCGGCCTGGGACGCGATCGCCCTCGTGGCCCCATTCCTGGGAGTCGGACTGCTGCTGGCCCTGCTGAGCGCCCGCAGCCTGAACTCCCTGGCCCTGGGCGACGACCTCGCCGCCGGCCTGGGCGAACGCGTCATGCTCGCCCGCGGGCTGGCCGCCCTGTCCTCCGTGCTGCTGGCCGGCGCCGCCACCGCCGTGGCCGGGCCGATCGGCTTTGTCGGCCTCGTGGTCCCGCACGCCTGCCGCCTGCTCGCCGGGCCGGACCACCGCTGGCTCCTGCCCTACTCCGCCGTCGCCGGCGCGGTCCTGCTGCTCGCCTCGGACGTGCTCGGCCGCATCATCGCCCGCCCCTCCGAGATCGACGTCGGCATCCTCACCGCCCTGATCGGCGCCCCGTTCTTCATCCACATCGTCCGCCAGCGGAAGGTCCGTGAACTGTGATGGCACCCTCCACACGCTCCGCCCCCGCTCCGACCCACGACGCCGTCCACGCACCCCACGCAGCCAGCCCACCCGCCGATCACGGCACCTACCCCGGCACCCTCCCCACCGGTCCTCCGGCTGGTTCTCCCGCCGGCTCTCCCGCCGGCACCGAGGCGAAGGTGGAGGGCGCGCGGCAGGGGCGGCGCCGGCGTCGTGCGCTGGTGATCGGTACCCTGACCGTGCTCGTGGCGGTGGTCTTCGCCGCGTCCCTGATGATCGGGCGGACCTTCTACGGGCCCGCCGAGGTGCTCGGCGTGGTGTTCGGGCAGGACGTGGACGGGGCCACGTTCACCGTGGGCACGCTGCGGCTGCCACGCGCGGTGCTCGCCGTGGTGGCCGGCGCCTGCTTCGGGCTGGGCGGCGTGACGTTCCAGACCATGCTGCGCAACCCGCTGGCCAGTCCGGACATCATCGGCATCTCCTCGGGCGCCTCGGCCGCGGCGGCGTTCGCGATCATCGTCCTCGGGATCGACGGCCCGGCCCGCTCCGCCTTCGCCATCGCGGCCGGCCTGGGCGTGGCCCTGTTGATCTATCTGCTCTCCTCGAAGGGCGGGGTGGCCGGCACCCGGCTGATCCTCGTGGGCATCGGGATCGCCGCGATCCTCACCTCGATCACCAACTACCTGCTCTCCCGCGCCGGATCCTGGGACCTGCAGGAGGCGCTGCGGTGGCTGACCGGCTCGCTCAACGGGGTGGGCTGGGAACAGGTCCTGCCCACAGTGGTGGCCCTGCTCGTGCTCGCCCCCGTGCTGCTGGGGCAGTCCGCGAACCTGGAGTCCCTCACCCTGGGCGACGACACCGCCGCAGGGCTCGGCGTCCGAGTCAACCGCACGCGGCTGGTGGCGGTGATCGCCGCCGTGGGCCTCGTGGCCTTCGCGACGGCGGCCTGCGGCCCGATCGCGTTCGTCGCCTTCCTGTCCGGTCCCATCGCGGTCCGGCTGCTCGGCCCGAACGGTTCCCTGCTGGTGCCGTCCGCCCTGGTGGGGGCGCTGCTGGTGCTTGTGGCCGACATCGTGGGCCAGTACGCCATCGGAACCCGCTTCCCCGTAGGCGTGGTGACCGGCGTGCTCGGGGCACCCTTCCTGCTGTACCTGATCGTCCGCCAACACCGCACCGGAGCCACCTCATGACGACGTTGACCAGCACCCACGAACTGCGGGCCGAGGGATTGGCCGTCGGCTACGGCGAGCGGCACGTGCTCTCCGGCCTCGACCTGGAGATCCAACCAGGAACCGTGACGTCGATCGTGGGGGCCAACGCCTCCGGCAAGTCCACCCTGCTGCGGACCCTGTCCCGGCTGCTCTCCCCTGCCGGCGGCCGGGTGCTGCTCGACGGCCGTTCGGTCCACTCGATGCCCTCCAAGGAGCTGGCCCGGGTGCTCGGCCTGCTGCCCCAGTCCCCGGTCTCCCCGGACGGGATCACCGTGGCAGATCTGGTGGGCCGCGGCCGGCACCCGCACCAGCGGATGTTCCGTGCTTGGAGTGCCGCTGACGACTCCGCGGTGGCCCACGCCCTCGACGCCACCGCCACCGCGGACCTGGCCGATCGCCCGGTGGACGAGCTCTCCGGCGGCCAGCGCCAGCGGGTCTGGATCGCCATGGTCCTGGCGCAGCAGACGGGCCTGCTGCTGCTCGACGAGCCCACCACCTTCCTCGACGTCAGCCATCAGATCGAGGTGCTGGACCTCCTCGCGGACCTCAACCGGGACCGCGGTACCACCATCGTCATGGTGCTGCACGACCTCAACCTCGCCGCCCGCTACTCCGACCGGCTCGTGGCACTGGAAGGCGGCAGGGTCTACGCGGCAGGACCGGCCTCCGCCGTCCTCACCGAGCAGTGCGTGCAGGACGTATTCGGGCTGCGCAGCCGGATCATCGACGACCCGGTGTCCGGCGGTCCCCTGGTGGTCCCGGTGGGTCGGCACCACGTGGTGCCGGAGTAGGCCGGTCGGTCAGGTCGGCAGCGCCGCGGAGGTTGCCGTGGCACGTGTCTGTGGATGTGGTGCTTCCGCGCTGGCTCAGTAGGTGGGTTTTCCCGGTTCGACCTGTGCCACCCACGCCAGCACGCCGCCTTCGAGGTGCCGCACGTTCTCCTCCCGCTGGGCGAAGTACGGACGCAGCCTGGCCAGGGCGGCGGCGGAGCGTGTCCTGGCCTTGCAGTGCAGCACGAGGTCAGTGCCGCAGTACCCCTCAGGCAGCGCGGCCGGCCCGCGGTCGAGGAGGTCCTGCAGAGGGACGGGCAACGCGCCCGGAATGCTGACCAGCTCGCGTTCCCAGTCTTCACGGACATCCACCAAGGTGAAGGAAGCCTGCTTGCGCTCCCGACGCTCGAGCAGGGCCGCCAATTCGGGAGCCGTGAGTGTCTCATGCGCGGCGGCCGGGGCGTCGCCCGGCACTTCGCAGCTGAGTGCGGGGTCCTCCACGGCTGTCACCGGCGAGGCGTCTGGGTCCAGGGCCAGACCGAGTTCCCGCCAGGTCATCTCCAGAGCGTTGTGCATCAGGACGCGTCCGATCAGGGGTTCCCCGGTACCGGTGATGAGTTTGATGGCCTCGGTGGCCATGATGGAGCCGATCATCGCTGGAAGAGTCCCCACCACACCGCCCTCGGCGCAACTGGGCACCTCCCCGGGCGGTGGCGCCTCGGGGTAGAGGTCCCGGTAGGTGGGTCCGTGCCCGGCCCAGAAGACGCTGACCTGTCCCTGGAAGCGCTGGATCGAGCCCCACACGCACGGGCGTCCGGTCAAGGTCGTCGCATCGCTGGCAAGGTAGCGGGCGGCGAAGTTGTCTGCTCCGTCCAGTACAAGGTCGTATTGGCCCACCAGGTCCACGGCATTGTCCACGTTGAGTCGGACGGGGTGAGTCCGGACCACCACTAGCGGGTTGAGCCGGGCAACCGCGTCGGCGGCGGAGTCCGTCTTGGTCCGTCCGAGGTCGGCGACCGTGTGGATCACCTGGCGTTGCAGGTTGGAGACCGTGACCACGTCGTCGTCGACGACCCCCAACATTCCGACCCCGGCGGCGGCCAAGTACTGCAGTGCCGGGGTGCCCAGACCTCCGGCCCCGAGAACGAGGACCCGGGCGTTCTTCAAGCGCCGCTGACCGAGGGCACCGACCTGGGGCAGTGACAAGTGGCGGGCGTAGCGCTCAAGCTCCTCCGGGGTCAGCTCGGGCCCGGGCTCCACGAGCGGGCGCAATCGGCTCACCGGCGCTCCCCTACGGGCATCCAGTCCCCTCGCGGCACATCCGCCGGCTCGTTGGCATCGATCCGTCCGTCCAGGGGAGAGGACGCGATGGCGTGGCGGCGCGCGGGGATGCGCCCGGCACCGGCGGCCAGCCGTCCGGCGGCCACGGCGTGCCGCATCGCCGTGGCCATGGCCACAGGATCCTGGGCCCGGGTCACCGCGCTGGCCAGCAGCACGGCGTCGCACCCGAGTTCCATGGCGAAGGCGGCTTCGGAGGCGGTCCCGATACCGGCATCGAGGATCACTGGTACGCGAGCGCGGGAGACGATGAGTTCGATGTTGTGCGGGTTGAGGATGCCGAGTCCGGTGCCGATGGGCGCGCCCAGGGGCATGACGGCGGCAGCGCCGAGGTCCTCCAGGCGGCGGGCGACAGCTGGGTCGTCGGAGGTGTAGGCGAAGACCTTGAAGCCGCGGGACACCAGCTGCTCGGTGGCCTCCAGCAGTTCGACGACGTCGGGTAGCAGCGTCTCCTCGTCGGCGATGACCTCGAGCTTGACCCAGTCGGTCTCCAGCGCCTCCCGGCCCAGCTCGGCGGTCAACAGGGCGTCGCGTGCGGTGTAGCAGCCGGCCGTGTTGGGCAGGATCCGGATGCCATGGCGCCGGAGCAGGGCGAAGAGCGAATTTCCCTGCCCGGGGGAATAACGGCGCAGCGCCACTGTGGTCAACTCGGTGCCGGAGGCGAGCAGGGCCTGCTCCAGCGTGTGCAGGGAGCTCAGGCCCCCGGTGCCCATGATCAGTCGGGAGGACAGCTCTACCCTGTCGAGGACGAGCGGGTCCGGGTGCATGGTGGTCATGTCTCAGCCTCCTTGGACGGCGGTGATGATCTCGATGCTCTGGCCCTCCACCACGGGTGTGCGGTGCCAGCGGCTGCGGGGGACGACTGCGGCGTCCACGGCCACGGCCATGCCCAGGCGGCCCCCATCCAGCATGTTGCCGTCGGGGCCCAGGGGCCGGCCGACGGCCTCGGCGACAAGGTCGACGATGGTCGTGCCTTCAGGTACGGCGTGCGGGGCGCCGTTGAGGGTGATGCCGGACATCAAGTCCTCCTGTACTCGGATGCGGACGCGGATGCTCGGACCTCGACGGTGCGCCGATCGAGGTCCGTCGCGTCGAAGCGGTGCGGATCGGTGGTGGTCAGGTGGGAGGCGTCGGCGTCCGGGTCGGTCCCCGTCTCGCCGGTGACCAATTGAGCGGCGAGGCGAGCAGCCAAAGGGGTGAGCAGCACGCCGTGGCGGAAATAACCGGTCGAGACCACCAGGCCGGGGACGGGGTCCCCGTCGGGCGTACGGATGCGGCCGAGATAGGGAATGTCGTCCGGAGTGCCAGGCCGGGCTCGGGCCATGACCTCTGTCAGTTCCAGGTCACCCACGCTGGGCACGAGAGTCTGGGCGTCGCGCAACAGCCGAAACACGCCCCCGGTGTTGACTCCGGCCAGGCCGTCCTCGCGAGAGGTGGCTCCGATCACGACGGTGCCGTCGGCGCGCGGGACGAGGTAGACCGGCACACCGTGGACCAGTCCCCGGACGGTGCGTTCGAGTAGTCGCCGAGCGCCACTGGGAAGGCGGGCGCGAACGATGTCGCCATGCACCGGACGTAGCGGCAACCGGCAGGTAGCGGGCAGGCCGTTCAGCTCACGGGTTCCCAGGCCCGGGGCCAAGATCGTCTGGGCCGCAACCACGTCCTGCCCGTCGGCCAGGGCGACGCCGGTCACTGCTCCGCGTCTGTCCCGACGCAGCGCCCTCGCATGCTCGCAGACAAGGCGCACCGGCCCACCGTCCACGGCACCAGCGGGGCGCCGAGGGTCCACCTCTGGTTCGACCAGGATTGCCAGTAATCCAGTCACCAGTCGTCTTGGGTCAATCTGGTGGTCGGAGGGGATGCGGTACACCGCCGACAGTCGCGGCGTCAGCGCCGGTTCGAGGGAGCGGGCCGTACGGAGCGCCAGTGGCTCTACCTCCATGCCCTGACGTAGCTGCAACTGACGCAGGTCCGCCAGAGCCTGCCGGTCGGCGAAGTCCACGCCGCAGACCAGGGTCTCGGTGGAGTGGTATCCCACGGATTCTCCGGCCGCCTGCTCGACAGCCGCGGCGAAGACCGGGTACTCCGCAGCCGAAGCACTCATCAGGGAATAAAGAGATTCCTGCTGGTACTGGACTTCGCTGACCGGAGCCAACATTCCGGCGGCCGCCCGCGACGCCCCCGCTCCCGGAGCCGGGTCGATCAACGCGACGGAGCGACCGCGGCGGCGCAGCTCCCACGCGGTGGCCAAGCCAATCAGCCCAGCGCCCACGATGGCGACATCGACGGCCCCAGGGCGTGGACGGCCAGGACGATGCGCAGAAGTCACCCACATGTCCTTTCCTACGGCGGCATGACCCGCATCAGGTATGGTGGTCGGCGCTCGGGCCCTCTCAGCCCCGGAGGGGCTCCCACAGAACGCGCTGACTCTCATCAGCGTGTGCCCCATCATACCCCCGCCGTCGCCGTGGAAGCCGGACACGGTAATGTGGGCCGCTGCGCACCGCCCAGCCCCTCCACCGCACCGCCAAAGCAGAAGAGATCCCATGCACCGCACCCAGCACGCCGAATCTGCGCGTGCCCAGTGGGTGGACACCGCGAAGGGGATCTCGATCCTGCTGGTGGTCCTGCTGCACACCAGCCTCTGGCTGCGCCAGGCGGACATGGACCGGATTCCCGCGTTCAGCGCCCTGAACACCGCGTTCGAGGACCTGCGCATGCCGCTGTTCTTCGCCGTGTCCGGATTGTTCGCCGCGAAGTGGCTGACCGCGGGCTGGGGCGAGTTCCTCCGCACCAAGGCCTCCCTGCTGGCCTGGGTGTTCCTGCTGTGGCAGATCCCTGTGATCGCCTACCGGATCATCGGCGGGCACCTGCTGCCGGGCATGGTGCACACGGACCTGGGGTCGCAGCTGGAGACCTGGGCGTGGTCACCGCTGCGCGCCAACGCCGAACTGTGGTTCCTGTGGGCCCTGGTGCTGTTCCTGCTCGCCGGCCGCCTCCTGCGGACGATCCCCACCGGGTGGATGATCGGCTCGGCCGCGGCGCTGTCCATGGTGTGGTCCGGCGTGGTCTGGCCGGGTTCCACGGGGCTGGAGGGCGGTGAACTGCGGCACCTGGTGGGTACCGGCCTCTATGAGGCCCCCACGTATTTCCTCTTCTTCATCGCCGCCGCGCGCGGCAGCTCCTGGGTGCGCGACGGCGTCGCCCGGGTCCCCCAGACCGTGTGGGCCGCCGTCGCGGTCGGCTGGTTCGTGGCCTTCGCCTGGTTCGGGCTGCTCGAGGACCAGCGGGAGCAGCCGGGCGTCGTGTTCCTGTGCCAGGTCTGCGGGGTGCTCGGCGGGATCGCCCTCGCCGTGTCCCTGCAGCGGATTCGCCCGGCGGCCCACGCGCTGGCGTTCCTGGGCCGGCACACGCTGGAGGTGTACCTCTCCCACACCACGATCGTGGTCGCCTTGACCTGCGTGCTCTACCTGACCGGCTCCCCCCTGCTCACGGCCCCCTGGGCGGCGTGGACGGTGCTCGCCGTGGCGCTCACCGCGATCGGCGCGGGACTGCTGCTGGGCCGGGCCGCCCGGGGCACCTGGCTGCTGGAGACACCAGCGGCGCTGCGGCGGTGGTCGGCACCGCGATGGTGGCCGGGATCGTTGCGCCAAAGCCCTGCGTCCCCGGCCTCGCCAGCCTCGACGAGCTCATCGGCCACGACCAGCGTTCCCACCCCCTCGGACCACCAGGACTCGGCGGTGCCCGTCATAGGGCCGTGACCGCCACCGGTGGTTCACGTCCGGAGTGCTCGCTACAGTGGGCTGCACGTGATCGACGACAGGAGAACACCATGACTCCAGCACCCGAGACGAACACCGACCGCTACCCGGAGCACATCCCCGCGCAGCACCAGCAGCCGCCGGGCGTGCAGTCGCAGATGACTCCGCTGCCGGACTGCGGCGAGACCAGCTATCGGGGCTCCGGCAAGCTTCAGGGACGGGCCGCCATCATCACCGGCGGGGACAGTGGGATCGGCCGCGCTGTGGCCATCGCCTTCGCCCGCGAGGGCGCGGACGTCCTGATCGCCTACCTCAATGAGGACGAGGACGCGCAGGACACCGCGCGCTACGTCGAAGAGGCCGGACGCCGTGCCGTACTGGTCCCCGGCGACCTCTCTGATCCAGCGCACTGCCGCAGCGTGGTGCAGCGGGCCGTCGACGAGTTCGGCCGCCTGGACGTACTGGTGGCCAACGCCGCGTTCCAGATGAGCCACGAAAACCTCGAGGACATCTCGGACGAGGAGTTCGACCACACGTTCCGTCTCAACGTGGGCCACTACTTCTACCTGGCCAAGGCCGCGCTGCCGCACCTGAAGCCCGGAGCCTCCATCATCGGCACCTCCTCGGTGAACGCGGATTCTCCCAGCCCAACCCTGGCGCCGTACGCGGCGACCAAGTCGGCCATCGCCAACTTCTCCGCCTCCCTGGCGCAGCTGCTCGGACCGAAGGGCATCCGCGTGAACTCGGTCGCCCCGGGCCCGATCTGGACTCCGCTGATCCCGGCCACCCTGCCGGAGGAGCAGGTGCACGACTTCGGCCAGCAGGTGCCGCTCGGCCGCACGGGCCAGCCGGCCGAGCTGGCCCCGGTCTACGTGATGCTGGCCAGCGACGACGGCAGCTATGTCTCCGGGGCGCGCGTGGCCGTCACGGGCGGCTCGCCGATGCTGTGAGCGAGGACGCTGAGAGTGGAGATGCTGAGAGGGGACGCATGAACCTGGAGGACCGCCGGGACGGCTATGTCGACCTTCGCTCCTATGCCGCGATCGGCAACGGCCGGACGGTGGCCCTGGTGGCGCATGACGGTTCCGTGGACTGGTTCCCCGTGCCGGACCTGGATTCCTCCCCGGTCTTCGCCCGGCTGCTGGACGCGGACCACGGCGGTTGCATCGAACTCCACCCGGACCGCGAGGCCCTCGCCGCTGCCGGCGTGGACGTGACCACCGAACTGCAGATCCATCGGCAGTACGTCCAGGGCACTAATGTGCTCAGCACGACCTACCGCACCCCGGTGGGCTCCGTGCGGGTCACGGATTCCGTGAACATGGGCTCCACCGGCGCCCTGCCCTGGACAGAGCTCGCGCGCTGTGTGGAGGGCCTCGCCGGCGAGGTGCCGATGCGGTGGCGCGTGGTCCCGGGGACCATGCTGAACACCGCTTCCCCGTGGGTCCAGCAGACGGACCAGGGTCCGGTAGTCCGCGTGGGCGAGGTCTCCCTCGCGGTGCGCGGCGAGAACATCGGCGTGCACGACGCCGGCCCGCAGGCCATCTCCGGTCGGTTCGCCTCGGGTGAGGCGACCGAGCACCTGCTGGCCGTCGTCGGGACCTCGGCGGAGCCGCTGCGGTTGCCGGCGACCCACGCGATCCGCCGCAACGTGGACCTCAGCGTGGACCTGTGGCGGCGCTGGACCGACCTGCTGGAGTACGACGGGCCCTATGGGGATGAGGTGCGCCGCAGCGCGCTGGTGCTGAAGCTGCTTGAGCACGACCCCTCGGGGTCCATCGCGGCGGCCGCCACCACGTCCCTGCCGGAGAATCGCGAGGGCACCAAGAACTACGACTATCGCTTCGCCTGGATCCGTGATGCCACCTACACGCTGCACGCGCTCCTGAGGCTGGACGAGCAGGAGGACGTGCACGCCGCCGTCTCCTGGCTGCTGCGGCTGGCGCGGCAGCAGCAGCCCCGGTTGCACGTGTTGAATCGGCTCAACGGGCACGTCCCCGAGGCCGTTACCACGGAGCTGGAGGTGCCCGGATGGCGCGGCATCGGCCCCGTGGTGGCCGGCAACGACGCCGCAGACCAGTTGCAGCTCGGCGTCTACGGGGACATCTTCGACATGGCGACCCTGTACGTGGACGGCGGCAATGTGCTGGACGCCGAGACGGCCCGGATGCTGTCCGGGCTGGCGGACGCCGTGTGCGACCTCTGGATCCGGCCCGACGCCGGCATGTGGGAACTGCCCGAGCACCGGCACTACACCAGCTCGAAGATGGGCTGCTGGGTGGCTCTGGACCGGGCCATCGCCCTCGCCGAGCGCGGCCACCTGCCAGGGACCGACGACCGGTGGCGAGACGAGCGCGACCGGATCCGGGCCTGGATCGAGGAGCACGGTTGGTCCGAGGAGCGCGGTGCCTACGTCTGGTACCGCGGGAGCGAGGAACTGGACGCCTCCGTCCTGCTGCACACGATCAGCGGGTTCGACACCGGCCCACGGATGTCATCCACCATCGATGCTCTCCGTGAGGAGCTGGGCCGCGGACCGCTGCTGTTCCGGTACAGCGGGATGGACGCGGAGGAGGGGACCTTCACTGCGTGCGGCTTCTGGTGCGCGGCGGCCCTCGCCCTGGTCGGCCGGCGGACCGAGGCCCGGGAGCAGATGGACGCGATGCTGGCACTGGCCAACGACGTTGGCCTGTACACCGAGATGATCGATCCGGCGGATGATTCGTTCCTGGGGAACACTCCCCAGGCGTTGAGTCATCTGGCCCTGCTGGTGGCCGCGCTGACATTGAACGGGCAGTGAGGGGTGGGCAGCACACCCCCTCGTTGCACATTACGACATGATTCCGTAGATTAATTAGGCGTGCCTAACCTTCCCCCCCACTGGCACGCGGAGGCCCCGCCTCGATCCCTACGGAAAGCAGACCATGACCGCGACCGCGACCCAGACGTACCCCTCGACCCGCGCGTACCGGACTCGGGTGGCGCGGATCAGCCGGCTCGGCGAGCACTTCGTCCGGTTCACCTTCGCCGACGACGACCTGCAGTTCTTCGGCACCGGCGGCCTCGATCAGCGCATCAAGCTCATGCTGCCCCGCGCGGACGGCACCCTGCCGGACGTGGGCCTGTTCGCCGAGCCCGCCCCCGCGATGATGGAGTGGTATACCCGCTGGCGTGAGCTGCCGGACGCCGAGCGCAACGCGATGCGCACCTACACCGTGCGCGAGGTCCGCCCAGAGGTCCGCGAGATCGACGTGGACTTCGTGCTGCACGGCACCACCGGACCCGCATCTGCGTGGGCACTGGGGGCCGCCATCGGGGACGAGATGGTGATCCTCGGGCCGGACGAGCGCTCCGAGACGCGCGGCCGCGGCCGCAGCGGGGGCATCGAGTGGGATCCGGGCACGGCACGCACGGTGCTGATGGTGGGCGACGAGACCGCCGCCCCCGCGATCTGCGCCATTCTGGAGACCCTCGACGAGAGCTTCAGCGGGCACGTGTTCATCGAGGTGCCGGACGCCGGGGACATCCTGCCCGTTGCCACACCACCCGGGATGCAGCTGAATTGGCTGGCCCGCGGTGATCGTCCGCACGGCCAGGCCCTGACCGAGGCCGTACAGGCCTGGGGCCGCGAGTTCGGCGCGGAAGTGGCCGGTGCTGGTGCTGCTGGGACCGCATCCGACGGCGCGGTTGGCGCGGCCGGCGTCGTGGGCGAGACCGACGCAGAGGCAGCCGATACGGAAGCCACCCTGTGGGAGGTTCCCCCGGAGACCCCGCATGGCCATTGGTACGCCTGGCTGGCTGGTGAGGCCGGCACCATCACCGGCTTGCGCCGCCACCTGGTCAAGGGCCTGGGCATCGACCGGAAGTGCGTCTCCTTCATGGGGTACTGGAAGATCGGCCGCGCTGAGGGCTCCTGACCAGACCCCACACCTAAGAACAACTTTGCGGGCAGAGATGACTGGTCATCTCTGCCCGCACAATGTGGTGGCGAAGGATGTGGTGGCGAAGGATCAGGAGGCGGCCCGCAGCTCGCCTCGTGATCGATCCTCCTTATAGGGGGCAGGCCGCACCACGGCGCGTATTGACTTCTGCGGATGACCGGGGGCACCCCAGATCACGTTGACGCACGTGCCGATCTCCGCGTGCTCCACGTCCACGGTCGCCAGGGAGAGCATCTTGCGGAAGAAGTAGCTGTAGCCGCGGGAGGTCGCGGTGCCCACGAGAACCCCGTCTACCTCGATCCGGTCACACCACATGTATCCGCGCTGGTCCCGGGGCATCTCCATGAAGTCATAGTGTTCCCCTTCCCCGAGCAGGGAGTTCTGCACCGCGGCCACGTCCTCGGCGTTCCATTCCAGGGTGCGGAGCACGCGGCGCGGATTCGCCTTCTCCGCGGCGAGGGCCTGGGCGCCGAGGTAGTCCGCACGCCGCGTGGTGACCACCTTGGCCCACCCGAGTTCGATGGGACTGCGGTAGTACTCCGAGGGGTCCCGTCCTTCGAAACTGCCGGCGATGTAGGCGGGCTGGGCGAAGGAGGGCATGGAGGCCAGGAAGTACTCCATATACTCAGTCATGTCCTCGTCGAAGATGGCCGGAATGTAGTCGCTGGCAATGGTCGGGTAGGAAGCCTCGAGGTGATTGATCATTGCAATGCGCCCACCCATCTTGCGGATGTGGTGCTCCTGCCCGGCCTCTAAGACTGCTTGATAGACATCTTCGCCGAACTCCTTCGGCCCCTGCAGCTCGAATCCAAGCTCACCGGCCATCCCCTGGCGCAGGGCGAAGATGTCATGACCGGCAATCCGCACTGGCACGGCATGCATGAACTTCGCACTCAGCAGCACCTCGGCGTCGGTGAGCGACTCCAGCACCTTGATCGCCTTCGGCCCTGAGACCTGGTACATGAACCAGTCGTCGCGGGTGACCTGGGCGTCATACTCACCGCGCCCCAGGTTGAAGGACAACCAGTAACCGCCGCGTCCGTGGACCATGAAGTCTTCCTCGCCGAACTTGGTCAGCACGCCCTCGTGGATGACCTTGCCGTCCTTGTTCGTGTGGACGGCGTGCTTTGACTGGCCGACCTCGAAGGTCTCGAAGCTGTTGACGGTGAAGTCCGCGATCAGCTTCAGGGCGTCCGGACCGGTGAAGCGGTGCTGCCAGAGGAAGGACCAGTCGCCGATGTAGCAGGACTCCTTCCAGGACAGACTCTCGTCCATCCAATCGGTGTACTCGGGTAATCCGAAGCGGCTCCAGGCGTAGCCCTCGGGCCCTTTGCGCATGTCCTGAACGGTATAGGCCATCTGGTTCTCTCCTCGGTTGGTGGTGGTGCTCTGCGGTGTTGAGTTCGAGGTGTTCCGACGCCGGCCGGAACCTCGGCTGCCTCCGGCCGGCGGGTGAAAGGTCAGCGAGCGTCCGGCAGGACCACGTCCTCGACGGAGAGCCCCCCGTCCAGCAGTCCATCTTCCGTGCTGATCTCGATCAGCCGTTCGAGCGAGTCGTCATTGATGTCGTCGACCCAGCGCGGCAACCGAAGCTCCGCCGCGGTCTCCGGAGGAATCGAGGTATAGGTGTCGAGGATGGATCGCGTCTCCTCCGGGTGGGACTCGGCATAGTCCGCGGACTCGGCTATCGCCGCCTGGAACGCCGCGACCAGCTCCGGGTCTTCCTCGGCCAGGGCTCCGGTGGTGAAGTAGGCGGAAGCCATCAGGTCCGGGGATACCTCCATCCAGTTCCAGAAGACCGGCTTCATCGCTTCCGCTAGACCCATGGTCAGGAAGGGCTCCACGAGGAAGGCCGCATCAACGGTCCCCTGCTCCACGGCCGCGACCATGTTCGGGAAGGGCATCTCCACGAATTCGACTGCGGAGGGGTTTCCACCGGACTGGCGCACGGCCTCCTTCACAGTGGAGTCGGAGATGTTGTTCAGAGTGTTCACCGCCACGGTGTGGCCTTCGAGGTCAGCGGCGGACTCGAAATCCGAGTTCGGCAGGACCACGGTGGCGCCGTAGTCCGTCGCTTCGTCCCCGGTGCTGGAGCCGCCAGCGGCGATTACTTTGATGTCCAGCCCTTTCGAGGCTGCGATCAGCAGGCTGGTGGGATTGCTGAAGCCGAAGTCTGCCTGGCCACTCGTGACGGCGGGAATGATGGCGGCGCCGCCCTGGGCGGTCTCGAGCTCCAACTCCAGACCATGCTTCTCGAAGATTCCCTGGTCGATACCCAGATGGAGCGGCGCCAGGTCCACCAGGGGCATGACACCCACAGTGACCGTCTGAACCTCACCCGAGGCGCCGGCGTCGTCCGCCGCCCCGGTGGGTGCAGTGTCGCCAGAGGGGGAGCCACCGCCGCAGGCAGCCAAGGACAGGGCGAGGACGGCGGCGGCCGAACTAGTCCAGAGGACGGTGGAGCGGCGCTCAGAACGAAGGGGAAGACCCATGATGTCACCTCGAAGAACAGGGCTCCGTGGGGGTTGGAGCCGGCTTGGTGTGATGTAGAGCACTCTGGAACCAACGGTAGGATCGGAGGCACTATCAAGCCAATCAAAAGAGCCGAACTCAACATCGGGACCATCTATATAACCGCTTGACTTGGGGAAGCATGGGCACGGCTGATTCATACGACATGAACCTGTTGCGGACGTTCGTGGTCGTCTACGAGACCAGGAGCGTCACTCAAGCCGCGCACGTGCTGTACCTCAGCCAGCCCTCCGTCAGTTATGCCCTGGGCAAGCTTCGGAAACTCTTCGCTGATCCCTTGTTCCTGCGCAACCGCGCAGGTTTGGAACCGACTCCCGTGGCGGAATCGCTGTACCCACGGATGATCCAGGCCATCCAATTGATGGACTCGGTAGTACAGAGCGCCACCGAGTTCCGGGCCGCTGAGACCACCCGCACGTTCCGCCTGATGATGACCGACTTGGCCCTGATGGCACTCTTCTCATTCGTGGTCAAGGCCATCCAGGAGCAGGCACCATTGGCCAAGATCGAGGTGACGCTGTTGGATGTCGCCCAGCTAGAGGACCAACTGCGCCGCAATGAGATCGACGGGGCTATCGCCGTGCCGTCCTTCTCACCGGACGTCGTGGTCCGCGACCACCTGATGGATATGCCCTACGTAGGGGTCTGCGCCGCATCCCACCCTCGCCTCTCGGCGGCACCGACGGTGCCGGAACTGTCGGCGGAACAGCGAGTCGTGGTATCCGGGGCCCTAGGTCACCAGCATGTGGAACAGACGCTCGGTCAGCTGCCGGGGCAGCACGCATCCTCCATCGCCCTGCCGAACTACTCGGTGGTGGACGAGACCATTGCGGCCACCGATTCGTACTGCGTGGTGCCGCTGTTCCTCGGGGACATGTTCGTCAAGCGCAGCCCGGTGCGGAAGTTCATTCTCCCCTTCACCTTGGAGCCCGGACACGTCGGCCTGCACACACTCCGACGGGTCGCTCCATCACCTTCGGTCGAATGGCTCCGCGAGGTCATCACCGAGGCCCTGACCGCCTATCCCTATCCACAGCACATCGAGGACTACGACAACAGCTGGTTCACGTCGTAGCCGCACCTGCAGGGGTCACCGAACGCTATCTCAGTCGCCGAACCAGGCGCGGGAGAGCTCGGCATAGTGCCCATCGGCCGCCCTCAACTCCTCGTGCGTCCCCGACTCCACGATCCGTCCGGCTGACATCACCAGGATCCTGTCCGCGGCCACGGCCTGGCTGAGCCGGTGCGCCGCTACCAGTCCGCTGCGACCCTGCAGGACCCGTGCCGCCGCGACATCCAACCGGCGGGCTCCGGCCGAACTGGCCTCCGCTGTGGCCTCATCCAGCACCACCAGTTGAGGGTCGGCGAGCGCCACCCGGGCCAGGGCCAGCATCTGCAGCTGCATGGGATCCAGCCGGTATCCGCCCTCTCCGACCTCTGTGTCCAGGCCCTGCGGCAAGTGCGCCACCCAGCTGGCACCCACGGATTCCAGGGCCTCCTCGAGTACCGATCGGTCAGCCTCCGGCCGGGCCACACGCAGGTTCTCGGCCACCGTGGTGGCGAAGCCGTGCACCTCCTGGGAGACCATGGTGATGTGCTCGCGCAGGCTGCCCGGATCGGTCTCGACCAGCTCGATCCCGCCCAGTCGCGCCGTGCCGGACGTCGGTGCTGTCAGGCCCGCCGCGATCTGTGCCAGCGTGGACTTGCCCGCACCGGTGGTCCCGACGACGGCCACCACCTCTCCCGGCCCGATCGTCAGGTGGACGTCGTGCAGGGCAGGGGTGCCGTCGTCGTAGGTGTGGGAGACGCCGGCCAGTTCCAGCGTGCCGCCGTGCAGCCGTGCCGTACGCTCGGGCACCGGCAGGGAGACGACGCCGGCCATCCGGGCCAGCGAGGCCCCGGCGGACTGGACCTGGTCGAACATGCCGACCAGGGCCCCGATCGGGTTGAACAGCCGGTGGAACAGCAGGGCCGCCGTGGTCACGGCACCGGCGGTGATGTGTCCGGCGGACACGAGCAGGAACCCGGCACCCAGGATGGCCCCGAGCACCACGGCCTCGGCCCGGTTGTTCCGGCTGAAGGCGCGGGTGAGGAAGCCGAACACGCCGATGGACAGGTCGCGGGCCTGGGCGGAGGCGGCGTGGATGCGCTCGAGTTTCGTGACATCGGTGGATCAAGCATGCAACGCACGGACTGGGTGGACGCTGCCAAAGGGCTCTCGATCGTCCTGGTGGTCGTCCTGCACACGACGCTGTGGCTGCATCAGGCCGGGTGCTGTTGTGGGCCTTCCTTCTCTGGCCGGTCACTGTCCTCGGCTATCGGGTGGTCGGCGGGGCCGTTCTGCCCGAGGTGACCGATGGAAACCTCCGCAGCCAGGTGCTGTTCCTGGTACTCAGCCCGCTGAGACCGAACGCCGAACTCTGGTTCCTGTGGGCCCTGATCGTGTTCTTCTCCCTGGGACGGCTGGTTTGGCGACTGCCGCCGTGGCTGGTGCTGGGTGCCGCCGTGGGTGTCTCGGTCCTCTGGTCTGGCGTGGTGCAGCCGGCCATCGGCCCCGACCAGCGCGACTCGCTCGGCACCGGGCTCTATGGCTTCCCCCAGTACTTCGTGCTCTTCATCGGCGCAGCGCTGTTCGGTTCCCGGGACCGCTCTGCTCCCCCATCCCGACGTCGGGCGGGCCGGGCGCGATGGCTGGTGGCCGGCGTCGTGCTGGCGCCGCTGGTCCACGTGGGGCGGCACACCCTGGAGGTCTATCTGTCCCACACGGTGTTCATCGTGGCAGTGGCATGTCTGCTGCACGTCGCCGACGTGGAGGTGTCCGACTGGTCGGCGCCAGTAGTCGTTGCCGTGGTGGCGCCAATGGTCATCTGGCTCGGCTTGCTGGTGGGCCGAGCCGGAGCGGGCACTTGGATCCTCGAGGCTCCCGAGACTTTCCGACACCTGCTCTCGGGGCGGGCAGGGCAGGTCAATACGGGCACGGGGCCGGGCCGATGACGGGCGGGACCAGGGCGGCGTCGCCGGATCCCCGGCGTTTCTACCGGCATTGACGCTGGTCACGTGCGTACGGTGGGGTCACCGTCTCAAGTCGACCACCACCAGCGGTCCGTCCCTCGCGTGCTTCCCCAGCAGTCCCCCGCGAGAAGGCGAGCCGTCCTGAATGGAGCCTGACGTGACAGACCACATCATCGCGCCCGTCCCCACGCCTGCACCTGCGTCCGCATCCACACCCTCAACTGCAACCGCGACTGCTGCCGCCTCCGCGCCCTCACGGTCGGCCCGCTTGTCCCGACGACGGCTGCTGCAGGGCACCGCTGCCCTGGGTGGCGCCATCGCGTTCGGGACCGCGGTCTCCGCCTCCAGCACCCCTGCGTTCGCCGCCACCGTGAGCCAGCCGGACATCATCTCCACGAGCGACTGGGGCGCCTCGGCCGCCCAGGGGTCGCTTCCGATCCTCACGCGCCGGCCGACGCACCTGGTCATCCACCACACCACGCACGTGAACTCGAACGACTTCTCCGTTGCCGCCGCCGAGGAGGTGGCTCGGCTGATCCAGCGGAACCACATGACCAATGGCTGGGCGGACACCGGCCAGCAGTTCACCATCGCCCGCGGCGGCCAGATGCTCGAGGGCCGGCACGGCTCGCTCGACGCTCTGGTGGACGGGACCCGATTCATCGAGGGCGCCCATGCCTACGGGTTCAATGACCAGTCGGTGGGAATCGAGGTCGACGGGATGTACACGGACGATGTCCCCACGGACACGCAGTGGAGCTCCCTCGTGCACCTCAGCGCCTTCATCTGCCAGCGGTACGGGCTCCACGTGGACCGGATCATCGCGCACCGGGACGTGCCCGGCGCCCAGACGCTGTGTTGCGGGGATGCCTTCTACGGCAAGCTCTCCGCCTTGCGTGACGAGGTGACCTCGGCGCTGGTCAACGGGGTCGACGGCGGCTCGGGCGCCTCCGGCGACTACCCCACCGTGCGCCTCGGTGACGAGGGAGATGCCGTGCGCCGGGTCCAGGTCACCCTCGACGTCATCGGCCACGATCCCGGCGTTGCCGACGGTGTGTTCGGTCCGGCGACCGAGAAGGCCCTGCGCGAGTACCAGTCCTCGCTCGGCACGGGCGTGGATGGCATCGCCGGCCCACGTACCTGGGGCGCCCTCGCGACGCATCACGCCGCCGGCTCCACGGTGAGCTCCGGGAGCGCGGGGACCGAGGTCGAGTACCTGCAGCGGGGCCTGAAGGCCTCCAGCGGCGTCGACCTGGCCACCGACGGCTTCTTCGGGGATCAGACTGAGGCCGCCGTCTCCGCCTACCAGAAGGCCCGTGGGCTGACCGTGGACGGCGTCGCCGGCACCGAGACGTGGGCCGCTCTGAAGCACGCGAAGTAGTCAGTCGCGCGGCGGGATCTCGCTGGCCGCGGGCTACCTACGGCAGCGAGCCTTCTACGGCCAGCAGGCCTCCTACTGCCAGCGGGCCCTGCGCTGGCTGCGGGCCTCCCCTCCGCATCAGACTTCTTGCGGGCAATACAAAACCCCGCGGTCCCGGTTCCACAAAGGGAAGGGGACCACGGGGTTCCGTGGGCCGACGCGCGCCGGGTGACCGGCCGGCGTCGTGCGCGGGATTTCTCCTGCGCTACTGCATGCTGGGCGAGGCAGCCGAAGCGGTCCCGCCCACCAGGGGCAGAGTGAAGATCAGCGCTTCGAGAACTGCGAGGCCTTGCGGGCCTTCTTGAGGCCGGCCTTCTTGCGCTCGACGACGCGGGCGTCACGGGTCAGGAAGCCGGCCTTCTTGAGAGCGGCGCGGTTGTTCTCGCGGTCGATCTCGTTCAGAGCGCGGGCGACACCGAGACGCACGGCACCGGACTGGCCGGAGGGGCCACCGCCGGTGATGCGCACGATGACGTCGTAGGCACCCTCGAGCTCGAGGAGCTTGAACGGGTCGTTGACTTCCTGCTGGTGCAGCTTGTTCGGGAAGTAGTTCTCGAGGCTGCGGCCGTTGATGGTCCAGGCGCCGGAGCCCGGGACGAGGCGCACGCGGGCGATGGCCTGCTTGCGACGACCCACTGCGCCGCCGCCGACGGTCAGCGCGGGGCGCTCAGCGACAGCAACAGCCTCGGGGGCATTGGTGGACTCGGAGGTGTAGCTGGTCAGCTCCACTTCCTCGGTGGACTCATTCTCATTGAGAGTCATGGTTCTCCTTGAAAGATTGTGGTGGTGCTGACCCGTTACTGGGCGACCTGGCCGATTTCGTACGTCTTGGGCTGCTGCGCGGTGTGGGGGTGCTCGGCACCGCGGTACACCTTGAGCTTGTGAAGCTGCTCAGCAGCGAGGGAGTTCTTCGGGAGCATGCCGCGCACGGCCTTCTCCACAGCGCGCACCGGGTTCTTCTCCAGCAGCTCCGCGTAGGAGACAGAGGAGAGACCACCCGGGAAACCGGAGTGGCGGTAGGCGCGCTTCTTCTCGAGCTTGGCGCCGGTCAGGGCCACCTTCTCGGCGTTGATGATGATGACGAAATCGCCCATGTCCATGTGGGGGGCGAAGGTCGGCTTGTGCTTTCCGCGCAGCAGTGTTGCGGTCTGGCTGGCAAGACGACCCAGCACGACATCAGTGGCGTCAATGACGTGCCACTGGCGGTCGGCATCGCCGGGCTTCGGGGTGTACGTACGCACGTTGTTTGCCTTCGTGTTCGGTGTCGGTTACAGATTTCCGGCCCGCGGCGGTGAGTCCGGGGGCCAGTCACTGAGTTCATCGGTGCGCAGCCGGTACGCCAGGTGAGGACTGGAGTGAGGCCGGGTCCGAAAGCTTCCCGGCGGTGCCCTGGGCTATCGCGACCATGCAACCAGGCCACCCGAGGGTACAGCGAATCCGGGAAAGGACACGCACAACGAAGGTCAATACTACCGTGTCCACGCAGTCGGGGCAAAGCAGCTGGAAATCAAGGGAATGCGGGGCGAAAGGAGCGTGGAATGAGCGCGGATCGACGGCGGCACGAGGACGGGGGCGCGCGGGAATGGCGGGAGGAGGACCGAATGAGCGCGGGAGGAGGGTGGGAGGAAGGTGGGGGGGAGCGCGGGGCGAGCGCGGGAGGAGAGTGGGAGGAGAGTGGCGGGCGAGGAGGAAGGAGGGGGTGACCGGCGAGTGAAGGCGGGAGCCCAAGGGGGAAGGAGACCCCCAGGACGACGGGTGCAGAAGAACAGCGGGGCGGAGGGAGGCGAAGATACCGAAGGAGAGCCGAGGGGCAGGTGAGCCACGGGATGGAAGCCCCACAGGGCCGAGCGTCAGGCGCCCCGCATGCTGCCACTCGGCCGCACCACTCCCTCCCCTCCCGCAACCCTCCACCCCAACGCGTCACCCCCTGACACACGCCTCCAACCCAACGCGCTACTCCACAGAAAACTGATCACGGCGTGTCATCCACAGATTTCCAGAAGCCCTTTTCGGCTCCAGAAGGGTGTGATCGAATGGATCTATTCGAACATCTGTTCCCATACGGCAAGCGGGGAAACAGCAGAAGTCACCTCCGTCGGCGGTAGCGAACAGGTACGGGAAAGCCAGTAGGGGAAAGGAGGGCAGGTGTGACTGATGAATATGAGTCCCCAGACGGACTTGAGCGCCAGGGCGAGCACAAGAATGTGGACGAACATGGCTCAGGGACCGCCCCGCTCCCTTCTCTGGGCGAGCTCCCGCTCGGTCACCTGACGGCCTTGTTGCAGGAGGCCACCCGAGCCATGGTGCGTCGATTGTCCGGCCCCGATGCCTTGCGCGAGTTGAACGCCATGACTGTCCCGGACGACAGCGGCAGTAGGGACTGGGGAGCAATGCTGTCCTCCGTTCCCGACGAGCCGGATTATGACGCGATACCAGGGCTGGACTCTGCCACTTTCCTTGAGTCGACCCTTGCCCCGCCCGGGGAAGCCACCGCTCAACCCGCCGTCGTCACCCTCCCGGTGCTGCACCAGGTTCTGGAGACCGTTGGGCGCTCTGTCGCGACGGCCCAGATGACCTTGACGGGTCACACGGTGGAGGTGTTCGACAATCCACCAGAACGTCGTCGACTTCTCGGACTTCCTCAAGGGAAGACTGCCTTCCGCGATGCTACCGACTACCTCAAGATCGCACTGCGGATCGACGGCACCGAAGCTCGGCGCCGGACGCGCTGGGCGGCCACTCTGCGGCCGACCCGCGCTCTGTCCGGTGAGCCCCTGCCTCCCGCCCTCCCCCGGTTGTCCGCCGCCGTCCACGAGGGGAAATTGGACCGTGCCGCCGTGGATATCATCACCACGGCCTTGGACAACGTGCGGCAGATGGCTCGTCGCGTGGAGGCCGATCCACAGGCAGTCTTCGACCTCCTAGATGACGGCGAGGAGCGCCTAGTGGCGCAGGCCGAGTCCGTGGACCCGGGTACGCTGCGCAAAGTCGCGGCCCACTGGCTGAAGTGGGTCGAGGCGGTCGTGGATCCCGACGGCTCCGAGCCGAACGATGCCACGCTGCCCCAGCTGCAGGGTCTGATCCGCAAGGGTCAACGCAATGGACTGCACCAGTGGTTGCTCGCGGTCAATGATGAACAGAACGAGTATCTGCTGACGGTGGCGAACGCCGCCACCAATCCCCGGGCGTCCTACCGCGGCCAGTCGATGGAGGGTGCCGAAGGTGGCGCCACCGGGAGCGAGCATGTGGACCACCTGTTGACGGCAGAGGTTCATTCCGAAGGGGACGGTTCCTCGACGGCGGTCACCGCCGTCGACCCGCGCTCAACCCAGCAGAAACAACTCGACGGGCTGATGGCGTGCATCGCCGGCGGCCTGGCGATGATCGAAACGGATCAACTGCCCTCGACGGGTGGTATCCGCCCTCAGGTCTCGGTCCTGATCGACTTCCACACATTGCTGGGCGATCTGGAGAAGGCCGGCACGGTCACCGCCGAAGACCTCCTCCGGTTCGAGTCCTCAGCAACCTTCACCGGTCCGATCCACCCCACCACGATCCGGGCCATGGCCTGTGATGCGGACATCCTTCCGGTGGTTCTCGGATCGAGCGGAGAGGTGCTCGACGTCGGCCGAGCGCGGCGCCTCTTCCCCGCCCGACTCCGGCAGGCGATCGCTGCCCGCGATGGAGGATGCGCCGCGCCCGGTTGTTGGATTCCCGCGCCGTGGTGCGACGTGCATCATGTCGAACACTGGGAACACGGCGGACCCACCTCAGTCGACAACGGGGTCCTACTCTGCAACCACCATCATCACGCCGTCCACGCCGGCGCATGGGACATCGATATGGACTCCGGCCGGCCGTGGTTCATACCGGCCCCCTATCTGGATCCACGTCGACAACCACAGCGCAATCGGTTCTGGCGGAGGTAGCCCCATGGATCATGGGCAGCAGTCACACCACCGTTCGACGCGCCCGTGTCCCAGCGGCGCGCGAGGCCAAAGCACGGGGATCAGAGCCGACGTCGGGGTATTCGACGTGCTCAAGGACCAAGGCGTGCGGCGGTGCGAGCCGCGTCTGCGAGTCACGGACCATGGCCTCCAGACGTTCACTGACCCAGCCGGCGGGACGGCGCCCCTCGCCCACCTGAACGACGGCCGCCACGAGTGCACGGACCATGTTGTGACAGAACGCGTCGGCCTGCAGGTGGGCAGTGATCAGTCCGGATTGCCCGTCGCGGATGAAACCGAAGTCCTGCAGTTCACGGATGGTCGTGGCACCCTCCCGTGGCTTGCAGAATGTCAAGAAGTCGTGGAGACCGAGGACGGCTTTCGCTTCGGCGTCCATCAGTTCGGCATTCAACGGTTCCTTGTGCCAGTACGTGGATCTGCGGTTCAGCGGGTCCCGCGTCTCGGCGGAGTCGCTAATGGCGTATCGGTACGAGCGCCACAACGCCGAGAACCGGGCGTCAAAGCCCTCGGGCGCCAAGGATGCTCCAGTCACCACCAGCGCACCCCTTTCGCGGCTCAGAGCGCCACTGAGACGCCGCGCCAAGGTCGGCGCCGGTCCGGCCTCGTCCGGATTCCGTGTCACCGCGTTCCATTCGACCTCGGTCAGGTCAAAGTGCACGACCTGACCATGAGCGTGCACTCCGGCATCTGTGCGCCCAGCGACCACGGTACGAACGGGGCGGCGGATGATCATGGCCAGCCCATCCTCGAGGGCTCCCTGGACGGTCGGCAGTCCAGGTTGGGTGGCCCATCCCTTGTAGTCGGTGCCGTCATAGGCCAAGTCCATCCGGACACGGACAAGGGCGGGATCAGACGGCGTGGGCATGGGGATCATTCTAAATCCCGGGCCAGAATGGACAGAATGGAGAACCTTGAGCCGTGGGTGGCCTATCTGTTGACCGTGCTGCCCGGTGTGCTGCTGATCGGCATCATCGTGGTCCTGCTACCGCGGCAGGCGCACGGTGTGCGAATCCTCATGCTGGTCCTGGGGTTCATCTTCGTCCGCGACGCTATGAGTCCCCGCGGCCTGTGGACGTTCGGCATGGTGGATCCGTCCAGCTTGGTGGGTCCACCCGGCACCTCGACGGCAGCCGACTCTTTCGACCTGCCCATCCTGTGGTTGCGCTTTACTGACGACCCCGTCGCCCTCCTGGTGATGACCGCGGCATCCTTGGCACTCGCAGCAGCGATCGTCTTCGCCTGCCGGGACCTCCGGTGGATCGTGCTGTGGACGGGGCCACGATGGTGGAACTCAGCACTCGTGGGCCTCGTGGGCGTCGTGGTGATCGCGCTGCCCTTCCTGTACCTCCACGGCACCCTGGTCGAGTTGCTCCCCATCCTGGACGGCACACCCGTCGACCGTCCCGTAATCCCGGTTGAGCAGCGCGGCGGGACGGTGGCCGCCGGTGTGATGGTCCTCCTGGCCGTCTTCGCCCTATGCGGAAACCTCGTGGAGGAGGTCCTGTTCCGTGGCTTCCTCCAGGCCCATCTGGAGGATCACCTGCCAGGGCGGTCCGGCCGCTGGCGAGCAGCGCTGCTCTCGGCACTGATCTTTGCCGCCGGACACCTGTTCCTCGCCTACAACATCACCGGCATGGGGTGGCCGCTGCTCGCCTTCACCCTCTTCGAAGGGCTCGTCTGTGCCGGCATCGCGATGCGCCACGGCGTCCTCGGGGCGACTGTGGCACACGGCGGCGCCATCTTCCTGCTGACGTCCGGGCTCATCTGACGCGCCTCGCCCTCTGACGCGTATCGGCCTGCGCTGCGCTGTCACGAATTGACTTGACCTGCGCTGCCTTGCACGGGCGCGTATTGATTCGTCTCAGCCTGTCCTCGCCTGCCTGCCTGTCCCCCTGGCCCCCTGGCCCCCTGCCTGTCCGCCTGTCTGTCTGCCTGCCTGCCTGCCTGCCTGCCTGCCTGCCTGCCTGCCTGGAGCAAGCCCTACCCCAACCAGAAAGCCCTACTGGCGCCGCCCACGCCCCGAAGTCGCGACCGTTAAACCAAACGACCCGCACCTCCGCACGTGTTGTGCGTCGGAACGGGTCGTTCGGTTAGTGTCTGGCGAATCCTCTGCAGACAGCCGGTTCAGACCGAGAAGATCACTTCTCTTCGGTCTTCTCCTCTGCGGCAGGAGCCTCAGCGGCCTCTGCTTCAGCAGCCGGAGCCTCAGCTGCCTCGGCGGCCGGAGCTTCAGCAGCCTCAGCGGCCTCGGTCTCGGCAACTTCGGCCTCGGGGGCCTCCGCCGGAGCAGCGGTCTCGGCGGCCTTCTCGGCCTCCTTGACCACGGCCTGCTTCGGGGACACCGGCTCCATGACGAGCTCGATGACTGCCATCGGGGCGTTGTCGCCGTGACGGTTGCCGATCTTGGTGATCCGGGTGTAGCCACCCTCGCGCTCGGCCATGGCCGGGCCGATCACCGTGAACAACTCGTGCACGATGGTCTTGTTGGTGCGGTTCTTGGCCGAGATGATGCCCTGCACCTTGCGACGCGAAGCCAGATCACCCTTCTTGGCGAAGGTGATCAGACGCTCGGCGAAGGGACGCAGGCGCTTGGCCTTGGTCACCGTGGTGGTGATCTTCTTGTGCTCGAACAGGTTGGCCGACAGGTTGGCCAGCATGAGCCGCTCGTGGGCAGGGCCGCCGCCCAGGCGCGGTCCCTTTGTGGGGGTAGGCATTGGTGTTTCTCCTCAGATGGACCCTGACGGCTACCGGCCATCAGGACACTATTGGTGGTGGTACAGCGAGTGAAGAGACTGACTCAAGACCGGGCCGGAGCCCGATCCCGGTTCACGGCTCAGTACTCGCCGTAGGACTCCTCGGACTCCTGGGAGTGCAGCGAGGGGTCATAGCCAGCCGGGGAGTCCTTCAGGGACAGACCCAGTTCGGTCAGCTTTTCCTTGACCTCGTCAATGGACTTGGCACCGAAGTTCCGGATGTCCATGAGATCGGCCTCCGAGCGAGCAACGAGCTCGCCAACGGTGTGGATGCCCTCGCGCTTCAGGCAGTTGTAGGAGCGCACGGTCATTTCCAGGTCCTCGATCGGCAGTGCCATATCGGCGGCCACCGTGGTGTCCGTCGGGCTCGGACCGATCTCGATGCCTTCGGCTTCCAGGTTCAGCTCGCGGGCCAGCCCGAAGAGCTCTACGAGAGTCGTGCCGGCAGAGGCCACGGCGTCACGCGGAAGCATGGACTCCTTGGTCTCGACGTCGAGGATGAGGCGATCGAAGTCGGTGCGCTGCTCCACGCGGGTGGCCTCGACCTTGAAGGTGACCTTCAGGACCGGCGAGTAGATGGAGTCAACCGGGATCCGGCCGATCTCCGCGTCACCGGTCTTGTTCTGAGCTGCCGTGACGTAGCCGCGGCCACGCTCGACGATGAGCTCCATGTCGAACTTGCCCTTGCCGTTCAGGGTGGCAATGTGCAGGTCCGGGTTGTGGACCTCGACACCGGCCGGGGACGTGATGTCCGCAGCGGTGACAACGCCGGGACCCTGCTTGCGCAGGTAGGCGACCACGGGCTCATCGTGCTCGGAGGAGACCGAGAGTTTCTTGATGTTTAGGATGACCTCGGTGACGTCTTCCTTCACACCGGCAACGGTGCTGAACTCATGGAGCACCCCATCCACGCGGATGCTGGTGACAGCAGCGCCCGGGATGGAGGACAACAGGGTCCGGCGAAGGGAGTTTCCGAGGGTGTAGCCGAAACCGGGCTCCAGCGGTTCGATGATGAATCGGGAGCGGTTGTCGGCAACGACTTCTTCAGTCAGCGTGGGGCGCTGTGCAATGAGCACTGACATTTCCTTTCGGCGAGCGTCCGCCATATGACGCACACGATGGGTGGAAACGAATGGGGTGGGCGGGAGTGCACCGATGCGCACGCCCCGGCTGGCCGGAAGGGCCCGGAACCAGCCGAGGGGCGTGCGCTCGGTACGAGGTCAGACGCGGCGGCGCTTGGCCGGGCGGCAACCGTTGTGGGCAGAAGGGGTGACGTCCGAGATGGAGCCGACCTCGAGGCCAGCGGCCTGGAGCGAGCGGATCGCGGTCTCGCGGCCGGAGCCGGGACCCTTCACGAAGACGTCAACCTTGCGCAGTCCATGCTCCTGAGCGGCCTTGGCAGCCTTCTCGGCAGCCATCTGTGCGGCATAGGGGGTGGACTTGCGGGAGCCCTTGAAGCCCACATCGCCGGCCGAGGCCCACGAGATGACAGCACCGGTGGTGTCCGTGATGGACACGATGGTGTTGTTGAAGGTGCTCTTGATGTGGGCCTGGCCCACGGTGATGTTCTTCTTGTCCTTGCGACGAGGCTTGCGGGTGACCGCAGCACGTGTCTTGGGGGGCATGTGTCTCTCCTACGAAAGCTGGTGTTGTGCGGAAGTGACTGTCTTGCTGGGGAGAAGCTGGAGCCAACCGTGAACCGGGATTGCGGCGCGGGGGCCGTCCCGTTCCGGGTGACTACTTCTTCTTGCCGGCGACAGTCTTCTTCGGGCCCTTGCGGGTACGGGCGTTGGTCTTCGTGCGCTGGCCGTGGACGGGCATGCCGCGGCGGTGGCGGATGCCCTGGTAGGAGCCGATCTCGACCTTGCGGCGGATGTCGGCTGCCACCTCGCGGCGCAGGTCACCCTCCACCTTGAAGTTGGCCTCGATGTAGTCGCGCAGTGCAACCAGCTGTTCGTCTGCCAGGTCCTTGACGCGAGTGTTCGGGTCGATGCCCGTCGCCTCGATGGCCTGCTCGGAGCGGGTCTGGCCCACACCGAAGATGTACGTGAGAGCGATGACGACGCGCTTCTCGCGCGGGATGTCGACGCCTGCTAGACGTGCCATATGGCCGTCCTCCTTGTTCTTCTGAAGCAAAGGTCTGCACCAGCACGTCCCCTCCCCTGGGAATCTCTTCCCTGCGGTGCCTGGGTGACGGTTCCGGCGAAGTTCCGGAGTTTCATTCCGCCGACCGGCGTTACCGCGGTTCGGGTCCCCGGCCCTTGCGTCCAGGGGTTGCCGTCCACCTCGGCCCCTGCTGGACCCCGGGGGGACTCAGACAGGAATCCGCGGATTCCGGCTGTGCTGCTGTTTGGTCCGGTTGGACCTGGTCATCCGGTTGTGCTCCGGTCGACCTGAGGGTGCTGCGCGTAGATGATCCCGTCGAAAGACGAGGTCAGCCCTGGCGCTGCTTGTGGCGTGGGTTCTCGCAGATCACCAGGACGCGGCCCTTACGGCGCACCACCTGGCACTTGTCACAGATCCGCTTCACGCTCGGCTGAACCTTCATGGTTCCTCCTCCAGCGCTTGCTGTTTAGTGGTGGATGGGTTTACTTGTAGCGGTACACGATACGACCCCGATTGAGGTCGTATGGGCTAAGTTCCACGACGACCCGGTCCTCGGGGAGGATTCGGATGTAGTGCTGACGCATCTTTCCCGAGATCGTGGCTAGAACGACATGGTCGTTCTGCAAACGGACGCGGAACATTGCATTCGGCAATGCTTCGTTGACCGTGCCCTCAACCTCGATGACACCTTCCTTCTTAGCCATGTCCTCCACTTACGTTGTGCCAGACTCCAGGCGTCGGCGCGGGCGGTGCATCCGGGTCGCAGGCGACTCGAATACCCCACGTCCGTTGGACGGATGAAATCAGGCGGGGATGTTTCCGGCTGACCACCAGGGCGCATTCCAGGGGTACCTCGGGAATTCCGAAGGAACTCCCCAGGACACGGCGCACCGCAGAGACAACCAGCAAGCAATACTACTTGCTTCGAGCACAGAAGTGAAATTCACCCGCGTCAGAGTTGACCGCCCTTGGGGAAAGGGGTAGCGCCTTGGAAAAGGAGGGGTAGCGCCCCGGGAAAGGAGGAGTGATATCGCCTCCCCCTCAGGCTGAGGACGGAACTCGCGCGAATCAACAAGTCCTTCGGCAAGTGGTTCAGCAAGTGGTTCAGCAAGTTGTTCAGCCACTCGCCGGCTAGACCACAATGCACGACGCCGGCCGGCCTCCCAGCGGCGCCCGTCACCCAGCCGTTCTTCCGGCCTCCCAGCCACGCCCGTCAACCCAGCCGGCCTCCAGGCCGCGAGCGGTGCCGGTGCCCTCTGCGGCTGTGCTCTAGGGCTCTGCGGCTGTGCTCTAGGGCTCTGCCCTAATGCTGTGGTCTACTCGCCGATGGGAACAGGCACTACGCCGAGCGGGGCGAGATCGGCTGCACCACCGTCGGGCATGGTGAGCACCCAGATACCGCCGCGATGCCGCGCGACCGAGTGCTCCCACTGGCTGGCCCGGGCTCCGTCGCGGGTGACCACGGTCCAGTCGTCGGCGAGAACATCAGTGGCCAGCCCCCCGCGCACGAGCATGGGCTCGATCGCCAGACACAGCCCCGGCTTGACCTTGAGGCCACGGTGTCGGGACCGGTAGTTCAGCACGTCAGGGGCCTGGTGCATGGACGTGCCGATGCCGTGACCCACGTAGTCCTGGAGGATGCCCAGCGGAGCACCCTCCTGCGAGGAGACGAAATCATCGATGGCGTCTCCGATGTCACCGATGTACTTGGCCGTGGCGAAAGCGGCGATGCCGTGCCACAGGGCCTGGCGCGTGATCTCGGATAGTCGCTCGTCCTCGGGGTCGGCCGTGCCAGCTCCCGAGGAGCCGAGAATCACGGTGCGGGCTGAGTCCGAGTGCCAGCCGTCGATAATGCAGCCACCGTCGATCTTCAGCACGTCCCCCGCCTGGAGGACCCGCTCCCCCGGGATCCCGTGCACCACTTCCTCGTTCACCGAGGCGCAGATGGTGGCCGGGAAGCCGTAGTAGCCCAGGAAGTTCGGCGTGGCGCCGGCCTCCTCGACAACCGCGGCGAACACGGCATCGACGGCGGCCGTCGTCGTTCCCGGGACAGCCGCCGCGACGGCCGCGTCCAGGGCGCGGTGAAGGACCAGTCCGGCACGATGCATGGTCTGCATCTGAGGGACGGACTTCAGTTCGACCTGGCGGCGGCTCATCACAGCGGCTTCTCTGATCCTTCGTTGCGCGGGTTCTGAATTATCCGGGTTCTGGACTACTCGGTCTATGAACTGCTCAGATTCTGGACTGCTCGGTCTCTGAGCCGTTCGAGCTCTGGATTACTCGGGGTTCTCGCCGTCACCCTGACCGATCGGCTGGACCACGGGAAGGTTGCCGGTGCGCTCCCGGACGGAGTACACGGCCTGTAGCAGGCGCTCCGTGATGTCGTCGATCTGGCCGGTGCCGTCCACGCGGGCCACGATGCCGCGGGACACATAGGACTCGATCACGGCCTGGGTCTGCTCATGGTAGAGATCCAGGCGGTGCTGGATGACCTCGGCGGTGTCGTCAGCGCGGCCATCGGTCTCTGCACGGTTCAGCAGCCGCGCCACGAGCTCCTCGTCCGGAACGGTCAGCTCGATGACGACAGTCAGTGCCTGCCCGTCCTCCGTCAGGAAGCCGTCGAGGGCCTCCACCTGCCCGGCAGTACGCGGGTAGCCGTCCAGCAGGAAGCCGTGCTCGGCGTCGGACTGGCGGATGCGGTCGGCGACCATGCGGTTGGTGACCTCGTCCGGGACGAAGTCGCCATTGTCCATGTACTTCTTGGCTTCCTTGCCGAGCTCCGTCATTTCCTTGACGTTGTACCGGAAGATGTCGCCCGTGGAAATGGCCACGATGCCGAGCTTGTCCGCAATACGGGAAGCCTGGGTGCCCTTGCCGGACCCCGGGGGGCCCATCATCAGCATGCGGGTCATAGGTATTCCTTACTGTCGATCAGCGTGAATATTCGGTTTTCAGGAGTACGTCTGGGGGTTACGTCTACGGGGTTATGTCTACGGGTTACGTCTATGGGGGTGACCACGCGTGGCATCTCCCGGTTCCAACGCGGGGTCCGGGCGCGCCCACCGGGGTCGAGGACCGCTACCGCAGCAGACCCTCGTAGTTGTGCTGCTCCATCTGCGCATTGATCTGCTTGATGGTCTGCAGCGCAACGCCAACCATGATGAGAATGGAGATGCCGCCGAACGGGAAGTTCTGGTCGGCGTTGATCAGCACGAAGGCGATCATCGGGATCATCGCCAGGACACCAAGGTACATCGCACCCGGGAAGGTGATCCTGCTGATGACGTACTCGAGGTACTTCTCGGTCGGGCGGCCCGCACGGACGCCGGGGATGAAGCCGCCGTATTTCTTCATGTTGTCGCTGATCTCAACCGGGTTGAACGTGATCGTCACGTAGAAGTACGTGAAGCCGATCGTCAACAGGAAGAACAGGATCATGTAGACCGGGTGCGAGCCGGTGCCGAAGTACTCGGAGAGGAAGATGACCCACTGCGGCGGCGTGGTGCCATCCTGCGGGGTGTTGAACTGGATGAGGATGCCCGGGAGCATCATGATCGAGGACGCGAAGATCACGGGGATCACACCCGCCATGTTCACCTTGATCGGGATGTACGTGGACGTCCCGCCCACGGTGCGGCGGCCGATCTGGCGCTTGGCGTACTGCACGGGGACGCGGCGCTGGGACTCTTCCACGAACACCACGGCCATGATGGTCAGCAGGCCGACGATCATCACGATGCCGAACACGCGCCAGCCCTGCGTGGACCAGATCTGGCCCAGACCAGCCGGGAATCCGGCGGCGATGGACAGGAAGATCAGCAGAGACATGCCGTTGCCGACGCCCCGTTCGGTGATGAGTTCGCCGAGCCACATGATCAGGACGGTGCCCGAGGTCAGTGTGAGGATCATCAGCAGGATCACGGGGAGGCTGTCATCCGGCACGATCGGCAGGTTGCAACCGAGCAGCGCGCCGGTGCGTGCCAGCGAGACGATCGTGGTGGCGTTCAGCAGTGCCAGGGCCACGGTGAGGTAGCGCGTGTACTGGGTCAGCTTGGACTGACCCTGGGCGCCTTCCTTCTGCAGCTCCTCGAAGCGGGGAATGACCACTCGCAGCAGCTGCACGATGATGGCCGCCGTGATGTAGGGCATGATGCCGAGGGCGAAGACGGAGACCTGCAGCATCGCGCCGCCGGAGAACATGTTCACGAACGAGTACAGGCCGCCCGTGGTGTTGCCCTGGTCCAGGCAGACCTGCACGGTCCCGTAGTCAACACCGGGGGCAGGGACGAAGGCCCCGATCCGGTAGATGACGACGATCCCTAGGGTGAACCAGATCTTTCGCCTCAGGTCGGGCGTCCGGAATACCCGGGCAATCGCGCTGAACAAGCGTCCTCCTGGAGTTGGATGGTGCTGTGGTTGGACGCGGAAAGTAGCACTGGCGAAGGGTTGCCTTCGGCAGAACCGTTGCCGGAACCACTGACAGAGTCTAACGGAAAGAAGAAGGCCCCCGTGCCGCTATCCACGCAAAGCGCACGCGGATGGCGGCCCGGGGGCCAACTCTCGATTAACGAGAGGCTACATTCAGCTCTCCCAGAACCGGACTAAGCCAGTTCAGAGGGTCTCGGTGGACCCACCGGCTGCGGAGATCTTCTCCGCCGCGGAGGACGAGAAGGCGTTGGCCTTCACGTTCACGGCAACGGTGATCTCGCCGGTCCCGAGGACCTTCACCGGCTGGTTCTTGCGGACCAGGCCCTTGGCGATCAGATCGTCCACAGTCACGTCGCCGCCGGCCGGGAAGTGCTCCGACAGCTTGTCCAGGTTCACGACCTGGAATTCGACCTTGAACGGGTTCTTGAAGCCACGCAGCTTCGGCAGACGCATCTGCAGCGGCACCTGGCCGCCTTCGAAGCCGGCCTTCACCTGGTAGCGCGCCTTGGTGCCCTTGGTGCCGCGACCAGCGGTCTTGCCCTTGGACGCCTCGCCACGACCCACGCGGGTCTTGGCCTTCTTGGAGCCGGGGGCCGGACGCAGGTCGTGGACCTTGATCGCGTTCGGGCCTTCGACAGTGCTGTCAACTGAGCGTTCATCAGCCATGGTTGACCTCCTCAACCTTCACCAGGTGCGGCACGGTGTTGACCATGCCCACGGTGACCTCATCAGCCTTGCGGTTGACCGTGTGGCCGATCCGCTTGAGGCCGAGGGACCGCAGGGTGTCGCGCTGGTTCTGCTTACCGCCGATGGCGGACTTGATCTGGGTGATTTCCAGCGTGGCATCGCTCACGGCGACGTTCTTACGCGTGCTGAAATTAGCCATTGGCGGCACCTGCCTTCTCGCTCTTCTTCGCGCGATCCTGCTCCATGGTGCGGAGCATCGCGTGAGGAGCGACCTCGTCCAGGGTCTTGCCACGACGGGCAGCCACGGACTGGGGCTCCTCCAGCTGCTTGAGGGCATCCACGGTGCCGCGCACGATGTTGATCACGTTGGCGGACCCCATCGACTTCGACAGCACGTCATGAATACCTGCGCACTCCAGCACGGCGCGGACCGGACCGCCGGCGATCACGCCGGTACCCGGGGAAGCCGGACGCAGGAGCACCACACCGGCGGCGTCCTCACCCTGCACGAGGTGCGGGATGGTGGAGCCGACGCGCGGAACGCGGAAGAAGGACTTCTTGGCCTCTTCAACGCCCTTGGCGATCGCGGCCGGAACTTCCTTGGCCTTGCCGTAGCCGACGCCCACCAGGCCGTCGCCGTCGCCCACGATCACCAGGGCGGTGAAGGAGAACCGACGACCACCCTTGACGACCTTGGACACACGGTTGATGGCCACGACGCGCTCCAGGAACTTGTCCTTGTCGTCGTCGCGACCGCCACGGCCACCACCACGGTCGTCGCGGCGTCCGCCACGGCCACCACGGTCGTTCCCGCCGGCGTTGCCGCCACGGTCGTTGCCGCGGCCGCGGTCGTTGCCACCACGGCCGCCACGGTTGCCCTGGCCTTCAGTGGACTGGCTGGCCGAACCGGCAGCGGTCTCAGACGCGCCACCAACGGCAGTGTTCTCGGTGTTTTCGGTCACCTGAGTGTCCTTCTTGTTGCTCTCGGTGTTCGACTCGCTCACAGCTGCAGCCCACCTTCCCGGGCACCGTCAGCGACGGCGGCCACACGACCGTGGTACTTGTTGCCGCCGCGGTCGAAGACCACGGCCTCAATGCCGGCGGCCTTGGTACGCTCGGCCACCAGCTCACCGACCTTCTTCGCCTTGGCGGACTTGTCGCCCTCGAGGGCGCGCAGATCGGCTTCCATGGTGGACGCCGAGGCCAGGGTGACACCGCGGGTGTCGTCCACGACCTGCACGAAGATGTGACGTGCAGAGCGGTTGACCACCAGACGGGGACGGATGGCAGTGCCGGAGATCCGCTTGCGAACGCGCAAGTGGCGGCGGGTGCGGGAGACGAACTTCCCCTTGCCCTTCACTTTCAGCGTGGACATTACTTACCTGCCTTTCCGGCCTTGCGGCGAATAACCTCGCCTGCGTAACGCACACCCTTGCCCTTGTACGGGTCAGGACGGCGCAGCTTGCGGATGTTCGCAGCGGTCTCGCCGACGCGCTGCTTGTCGATGCCGACCACGGTCACCTTGTTGCCCTCGACCTTGAAGGAGATTCCCTCCGGGGCCTTGACGGGAACGGGGTGCGAGTAGCCGAGGGCGAACTCGAGGTCCGAGCCCTTGGCGAGCACGCGGTAACCGGTGCCGATGACCTCGAGCTGCTTCTCGTAACCGTCGGTCACACCGACGATCATGTTCGAGATCAGGGTCCGGGTCAGGCCGTGCAGGGAACGCGATTCGCGCTCGTCGTTCGGGCGGGTCACCGTGATGGTGCCCTCCTCGAACGAGATCTCGATCGGGCTGGCCACAGCGTGGCTCAGCTCGCCCTTGGGGCCCTTCACGGCAACGTTCGATCCGTCGATCTTGATCTCGACGCCGGACGGCACGGTAATCGGAAGACGTCCAATACGTGACATGTCTGTTCTACCTTTCTTCCGTCTTAGCCGTTACCAGACGTAAGCGAGGATTTCCCCACCTACGCCCTTCTTGGCAGCCTGGCGGTCGGTGAGCAGACCGGAGGAGGTGGACAGGATGGCGATACCCAGGCCGCCCAGCACGTGCGGCAGGTTGGTGGACTTGGCGTACACGCGCAGACCGGGCTTGGAGATGCGGCGCAGGCCGGCAATGGCCCGCTCTCGCTGAGGACCGAACTTCAGCTCGATGACGAGCCGCTTGCCCACCTGGGCGTCCTCTTCCTTGTAGTCAGCGATGTAGCCCTCGGACTTGAGAATGTCGGCCACGCGAATCTTCAGCTTGGACGACGGCATTTCCACGGAGTCGTGGAAGGCCGAGTTGGCGTTGCGCAGACGCGTCAGCATGTCTGCGACAGGATCTGTCATGGTCATGTGGGCTTCATGCCCTTCCTCGTTGCGGTTTCCCTTCCCGGTACACCGGTGGGACCTGCAACGTAGATAATTACTTCTGAGTGGACTTCGTGGGCTTGTCGAACGGCTGGAACGGGAAGCCGAGCGCCTTGAGCAGCGCGCGTCCCTCGTCGTCCGTCTTGGCGGTGGTCACCACAGTGATGTCCATGCCGCGCACGCGGTCGATCTTGTCCTGGTCGATCTCGTGGAAGACCGACTGTTCGGCCAGACCGAACGTGTAGTTGCCGTTGCCGTCGAACTGCTTCGGCGACAGGCCGCGGAAGTCACGGATACGCGGCAGCGCAAAGGTGACCAGGCGGTCCAGGAACTCCCACATGCGGTCGCCACGCAGGGTCACGTGGGTGCCGATCGGCATGCCTTCACGCAGCTTGAACTGCGCGATGGACTTGCGGGCCTTGGTCACCTGCGGCTTCTGGCCCGTGATCTGGGTCAGGTCGCGGATGGCGCCGTCGATGATCTTCGAGTCCTTGGCTGCCTCGCCGACACCCATGTTCACGACGACCTTCACGAGGCCGGGGATCTGCATGAGGTTGGCGTAGGCGAACTCCTCCTGAAGGGTGCCGCGAATCTCTTCGCGGTACTTGTTCTTCAGGCGAGGGGCCACCTGCGGGGCGGTGGTGTCTGCAGTCTGCACCTCAGTCATCACAGCTCCTTTCCGGAGGCCTTGGCGAAGCGGACCTTGATGGTCTTGGACTCGCCGTTCTTCTCCACGGTCTCGAAGCGGTAACCCACGCGGGTTGGCTTCTGGGTCTCGGGATCCACGACGGCCACGTTCGAGACGTGAACGGGGGCCTCAACGACCTGCAGGCCGCCTTCGGTGGAACCGTTGTTGTTCTGGCCGGCACGCAGGTGCTTGGTGACGCGGTTGACGCCTTCCACCAGCACGCGGTCACGGGACGGGAAGACGCGCAGGACCTTGCCCTGCTTGCCCTTGTCCTTGCCGGCGATGATCTGGACGAGGTCGTCCTTCTTGATCTTCGACATGTGTCAGATCACCTCCGGTGCCAGCGACACGATCTTCATGAACTTCTTGTCACGCAGCTCGCGGCCCACGGGGCCGAAGATGCGAGTGCCTCGTGGCTCGCCATCGGTCTTGAGGATGACGGCGGCGTTCTCGTCGAACTTGATGTAGGAGCCATCGGGACGACGGCGTTCCTTCTTGGTCCGAACGATGACTGCCTTGACGACGTCGCCCTTCTTGACGTTGCCGCCCGGGATGGCGTCCTTCACGGTGGCGACGATGGTGTCGCCGATACCTGCATAGCGGCGTCCGGATCCACCGAGAACACGGATGGTCAAGATTTCCTTGGCACCAGTGTTGTCGGCGATCTTAAGCCGCGATTCCTGCTGAATCACTCGTTACTCCTGTCGTCGCGCTGGTTCTCCCCCGAAGCCGGGCGAGCCTTGCGGAACGGATATTTGATGTTCCCGGGCCACTTACCCCTGCCCCAGTGGCGTATGGGCCGGCTGCAGAGCCTTCCGCTTCCCCTGTCAGACGGGAACCAGCGCTGCAACAACCGTCCATCCGCAGGGCAAGGCCGAGGCGGCTGATCGAGAAGTTTTGCGAAACCCTTGGCGCGCGGGGTGGATAGTCCCGCCAACAAGGGCGCACAGATGGTCTATCTTAGCCCACGGGAGACCCAGCAGGCTAATTGACCTTCTGTGCTGGACCAACCACCAGCACAAAGCACGACGCCGGCC
>NZ_BAAALH010000002.1:1454519-1469295 GCF_039528175.1 Citricoccus alkalitolerans | reverse complement strand
GCCGGCGTCGGGCTGGGCTTGTCCTGAGGTTGTGGTGACCTCGCGCTTACTTGGCGCGCTCGGTGACCTCAACCAGACGCCACCGCTTGGTGGCGGAGTACGGACGGGTCTCGGCGAGAATGACACGGTCGCCGACGCCGGCGGTGTTCTCCTCGTCGTGGACCTTCAGCTTCTTGGAGGTACGCAGGACCTTGCCATACAGGGCGTGCTTCTTCAGGTCCTCGACCTGCACGACGATCGTCTTGTCCATCTTGTCGGACACGACGATGCCGCGGAGCGACTTGCGGTAGCCACGCTCCGAGGCCTCGTTGGCTGCAGATGCATTCGCGTTCTCGGTCACTTGGCCTCCTCCTCGGTCTTCTCGGTCTCCTCGGCCGGAGCGGCCTTGGTTGCCTGTGTGCTCTTCTTGGCGGCCTTCTTGGAAGCCTTGTCAGCCTTGGCGTCCGCGACGTCCTCGGCCGGAACCTCGACATCCTCGCGGATGCCCAGCTCGCGCTCACGCAGGATCGTGTAGATCCGGGCGATATCGCGCTTGACGGTCTTCAGACGGCCGTGGTTGTCCAGCTGGCCGGTGGCCGACTGGAAACGCAGGTTGAACAGTTCCTCCTTGGAGCGCTTGAGCTCCTCGGCCAAACGGGCGTTGTCCAGACCGTCCAGGGCCTCGACGTTCAGTTCCTTCGAACCGGTAGCCATGATCACTCACCACCCTCTCGGCGGACGATACGTGCCTTCAACGGCAGCTTGTGCATAGCCAGTCGCAGCGCCTCGCGGGCCACGTCCTCGCTGACGCCGGAGAGCTCGAAGAGCACGCGACCCGGCTTGATGTTGGCGACCCACCACTCGGGCGAACCCTTGCCGGAACCCATGCGGGTTTCGGCCGGCTTCTTGGTGAGCGGGCGGTCCGGATAGATGTTGATCCACACGGTGCCGCCGCGCTTGATGTAGCGCGTCATGGCGATACGAGCGGACTCGATCTGACGGTTGGTCACATAGGCCGGCGTCAGGGCCTGAATGCCCCACTCGCCGAAGCTGACGGCGGTGCCGCCCTTGGCCATGCCCGAGCGCTTCGGGTGGTGCTGCTTGCGGTGCTTGACTCGACGCGGAATCAACATCAGGCGTTGCCTCCTTCAGCGGGCGCAGAGCCTGCAGCAGCCGAGTCCTGACGCGGGGCGCGGTCGTTGCGACGGCGGCGATCGCCACCGGCGGGTCCACGACGGTCGCCACCGCGGGCCCCACGGCCGGACGGTGCAGCAGCTTCCTTGGCAGCCAATTCCTTGGCCGTCAGGTCGCCCTTGTAGATCCAGACCTTCACGCCGATGCGGCCGAAGGTGGTCTTGGCTTCGAACTTGCCGAAATCGATGTTCGCGCGCAGGGTGTGCAGTGGCACACGGCCTTCGCGGTAGAACTCCGAGCGCGACATCTCGGCGCCACCCAGGCGGCCGGCGCACTGGATACGGATGCCCTTGGCACCGGCACGAGTGGCGGACTGGATGGCCTTCTTCATCGCACGGCGGAACGCCACGCGCGAAGCGAGCTGCTCGGCAACACCCTGGGCGACCAGCTGGGCATCGATCTCGGGGTTCTTGACCTCGAGGATGTTCAGCTGGATCTGCTTGCCGGTGAGCTTCTCGAGCTCGGTGCGGATGCGGTCCGCCTCGGCGCCGCGGCGACCGATGACGATGCCGGGACGAGCGGTGTGGATGTCCACACGCACACGGTCACGGGTCCGCTCGATCTCCACCTTCGAGATGCCAGCGCGCTCCATGCCGATGGTCATCAGCTCGCGGATCTTGATGTCTTCCTTCAGGAAGTCCTTGTACCGCTGGCCTTCCTTGCTGGAGTCAGCGAACCAGTGCGAGACATGGTCGGTGGTGATGCCGAGGCGGAAACCGTTCGGGTTGATCTTCTGACCCATGGGTTACTTCCCCTCCTCTTCCTCGGTCGCAACGACCACGGTGACGTGGCTGGTGCGCTTGTTGATGCGTCCGGCGCGGCCCTGGGCACGCGGCTGGAAACGCTTCATGGTCGGTCCTTCGTCGACGAAGGCCTCTGAGATGAACAGGGCGTCCTCGTTGAACGCCAAGCCCTCGCGGTCGGCCTTGACCCGGGCGTTGGCCACCGCGGAGGCGACCAGCTTGTACACCGGCTCCGAAGCGCCCTGCTGGGCAAACTGCAGAATGGCCAGTGCTTCGTTCGCCTGCTTGCCACGGACAAGGTTGACGACGCGCCGGGCCTTCATCGGCGTTACACGCAGGTGGCGCGCAATTGCCTTGGCTTCCATTGCTTTCCTTCTTTCGAGTGTCTCGGACGGTCAAGCCCCGCGTCAGCGGCGCTTGCCCTTCCGGTCGTCTTTCACGTGACCGCGGAAAGTCCGCGTGAGTGCAAACTCGCCGAGCTTGTGCCCGACCATGGACTCGGTGATGAACACCGGGATGTGCTTGCGTCCGTCGTGCACCGCGATCGTGTGCCCGAGCATGTCGGGGATGATCATGGACCGGCGGGACCAGGTCTTGATGACGTTCTTGGTGCCCTTTTCGTTCTCAGCATCCACCTTGAGGTAGAGGTGCTGATCAACGAAGGGGCCCTTCTTCAGGCTACGTGGCATGTCTCCAGGCTCCTATCGCTTGTTCTTGCCGGTACGGCGACGGCGCACGATGAGCTTGTCGCTTTCCTTGTTCGGGCGGCGGGTGCGGCCCTCTGGCTTGCCATTGGGGTTGACCGGGTGACGACCACCGGAGGTCTTGCCCTCGCCACCGCCGTGCGGGTGGTCGACGGGGTTCATGACCACACCGCGGACGGTCGGGCGAACGCCCTTCCACCGCATGCGGCCAGCCTTGCCCCAGTTGATGTTCGACTGCTCGGCATTGCCGACCTCGCCGATGCTGGCGCGGCAGCGCACGTCCACGTTGCGGATCTCACCGGAGGGCAGACGCAACTGGGCGTACTTGCCTTCACGGGCGACCAGCTGGATGGACGAGCCGGCCGAGCGGGCCAGCTTGGCGCCGCCGCCCGGACGCAGTTCCACCGCGTGGATGACGGTGCCGAGCGGGATGTTGCGCAGCGGCAGGTTGTTGCCGGGCTTGATATCCGCGGTGGCGCCAGCCTCAATGGTGTCACCCTGGTTCAGCTTGGCCGGGGCCAGGATGTAGCGCTTGGTGCCGTCCACGTAGTGGAGCAGGGCGATGCGGGCGGTGCGGTTCGGGTCGTACTCGATGTGAGCGACCTTCGCCGGCACGCCGTCCTTGTCATGGCGACGGAAGTCGATGACGCGGTACTGGCGCTTGTGGCCGCCGCCCTTGTGGCGGGTGGTGATCTTGCCGGAGTTGTTGCGTCCGCCGCTCTTGGTGAGCGGGCGAAGCAGCGACTTCTCCGGGGTTGTCCGGGTGATTTCTGCGAAGTCGGCCACGGACGAGCCACGAAGGCCCGGGGTGGTCGGCTTGTATTTACGGATAGCCATGTGTCAGTTCCTCGATTAAGTGGTCTCCGCTACGCCTCAGGCGAGCGGACCTCCGAAGATGTCAATCGTGCCCTCTTTGAGCGTCACGACCGCGCGCTTGGTGCTCTTGCGGGAGCCCCAACCGAACTTGGTGCGCTTGCGCTTGCCGGCACGATTCAGGGTGTTGATCGAGTCAACCTTGACGGAGAAGATGGCCTCAACCGCCTGCTTGATCTCGGTCTTGTTGGAGCGCGGGTCGACCAGGAAGGTGTACTTACCCTCGTCGATCAGGCCGTAGCTCTTTTCCGACACGACCGGGGCAATGACCACGTCGCGGGGATTCTTGTTGATGGAGCCGCTCACTTGGCATCCTCCTTCTGTGCGCCGGCCTTAGCCACAAACGCCTCGTAGGCAGCCTGGGTGAAGACCACGTCATCGCTGACCAGCACGTCATACGTGTTCAGCTGATCGAAGTACAGGGTGTGCACCGACTCGAGGTTGCGGGCACTCAGTGCCGCAGTGTCGTCAGCACGCTCGATGACCAGCAGGACGTTCTTGCGTCCCGTGGTCAGCGAGGACAGGGCAGCCTTGGCACCCTTGGTGCTCGGGGCACCGGTGGAGACCAGTTCCTCGATCACGTGGATGCGGCCGTTACGAGCGCGGTCAGAGAGGGCACCACGCAGGGCGGCGGCCTTCATCTTCTTGGGGGTGCGCTGCGAGTAGTCACGCGGCTCGGGGCCGTGGACCACACCGCCACCCACCATCTGAGGGGCGCGGATCGAACCCTGACGGGCGCGGCCGGTGCCCTTCTGCTTGAACGGCTTGCGGCCGGCACCGGAGACCTCGCCCCGACGCTTGACCTTGTGGGTGCCCTGGCGAGCGGCGGCCAGCTGGGCCACCACGACCTGGTGCATCAGCGGCACGTTGGCCTGGACATCGAAGATCTCGGCGGGCAGGTCGACCTTGACGGTCTTGGCTTCTGCGTTAGTTGCGTTGGTAGCCATCTGCTCATGCTCCCTTCACTGCAGTGCGAACCAGGACGACCCGGCCGCGGGGACCCGGGACGGCGCCCTTGATCAGCAGCAGGTTCTTCTCCACGTCGATGCCGTGGAGGGTGAGGTTCTGGGTGGTCTGGCGAACGGCGCCCATGCGGCCCGGAAGGCGCTGGCCCTTGAAGACGCGGCCCGGGGTGGACGCGCCACCAACGGAACCCGGCTTGCGGTGGTTCTTGTGGGCACCGTGGGAGGCACCGACGCCGGAGAAGCCGTGACGCTTCATGACACCGGCGAAGCCCTTGCCCTTGGTGGTTCCGACGACGTCGACCTTCTGGCCGGCCTCGAAGACCTCGACGGTGACATCCTGGCCGAGGGTGTACTCGGCGGTGTCGCCGGTGCGCAGCTCGACCACGTGACGGCGCGGGGTGACCCCGGCCTTCTCGAAGTGGCCGGCGAGCGGCTTGGTGACCTTGCGCGGGTCGATCTGCCCGTAGGCGATCTGGACGGCGGCGTAGCCGTCGGCCTCAGCATTGCGCAGCTGGGTCACAACGTTGGGTTCAGCTTGGACGACAGTGACGGGGATGAGCTTGTTGTCTGCATCCCAGACCTGGGTCATGCCGAGCTTCGTGCCCAGCAGGCCCTTAACGTTTCGCGTGATGGTCATAGTTTCTCAGCACCTCCCTCTCAGAGCTTGATTTCGATGTTGACGTCGGCCGGAAGGTCGAGGCGCATGAGCGAGTCGACAGCCTTCGGCGTCGGGTCGATGATGTCGATCAGCCGCTTGTGCGTGCGCATCTCGAAATGCTCCCGGCTGTCCTTGTACTTGTGGGGAGAGCGGATCACGACGTACACGTTCTTTTCAGTCGGCAGCGGCACGGGGCCCACCACCGTTGCGCCTGCGCGCGTGACCGTGTCGACGATCTTCCGAGCCGAAGTATCGATGACCTCGTGGTCATACGACTTCAGCCGGATGCGGATTTTCTGTCCCGCCATGGCGTCATGCCTCTTTCGTCCTGTGCTTCGTACGCGTTTCACGTACCTGTCCCTGTGTGCAACGGGTCCGGCGAACCGGCCCCGCGCTTCTATATCCACCCGCGCAGACCGAATCCGGAGAACCGGGTTCCTCGCCCTGCCGGGGCTTCGACCCACGCGGTCGGGCGTGTCGCGATCTGCTCCGCAGACATGCGTGAACATGCCAGAGACACAGCTGATCACAGGACCGCCAGATCCTGATGGGGATTGTGTGTTGATTTGGTCTCAAGCGGCGGAATCCGAACCTCACGGACACGACTCCACACACGCCCAAGCACTTGAGCAACTGATCCAGTATGACAGATCCGTGCCCCAGGCGCTAATTCAGCTGGACGGCAACACTGTCAGTCGAACCACTCACCCGGCGGGCCCGCCACCAGCAGCAGTGAGAACACCACCACCACGACGCCGGCCGTCACGACCGCGGCCAGGATCACGTTCCGCAGGACCCAGGCCTCGAGCGATTCCCAGAACCCCCGGGGTCCGACGGCCTCGGTGCGCCCATCCGCCAGTCGCCACGTGGCATCCGGTTCCCCGCGCCGGGCCAGAGACCGTTCGAACGGCAGGGTGGCGAACGGCACTGCAGCCAGCAGGACGGCCGCGGCTCCTCGACCGGCGCTCCAGCGCTGGTTGATCCACACGCCGACGGTGACGACGCAGTAGCAGAGGAACACGAAACCGTGTGCTCCCCCGGCGGCCGGCATCAGGACCTCCGTGGCGCCGGAGTACTTCAGCACCATAGCCAGGATCAGGAGGGCCCAGGTGAACATTTCCGCTGTCGCGAACGCCCGGTAGAGCGCCCTGGGACCAGGCAGGATGGTGCCCTTCCTCTCTGGCGTGCGCCGAGCTGTGCTGGAGAGTGAGGTGTCCTGTGCGCTACCGGTGATGGAGTCTGCGTTCGGGTTCACTGGTTGTCGTTTGCTCGCTTGATGCGCTTCGCGCGGTCGATCTCGCGGCCGAAGGTCTTGCGCAACCGAACGATCGCGAAGACCACCGCGGCGATGATCACCAGGGCAATGAGGAATTCCATGGGTCCAGTCTACCGGCCCCTGGTGCCCTCAGTCTGATCCCGGTCCGAGGCCACGTCCGCGTCCGGGGGCAGGTCGGGACCCGCGGCAGACTGCCTGGCCTGGTGACGCCGCAATTGCCGCACGGCCAGCACGATCAGGACCAGCCCCAGCAACGCGAGGTAGACGTAGGTATATCCGCGCAGATACCACAGCACCGACATCGCGACCCCCGCCGCACCCCACCACGTGAGGAGCTGTTCGCGCCGGGTCAGGCCCAGCATCACGAGCAGGGCGAAGCCGCCCAACACGGTCAGCTGCATGTGAGCGGAGCCGTTCGCCAGGACATAGAGCCCCGCAAGGGTGAAGACGCCGGCCGCCGCACCGAAGTAGGCCAGGGGACGGCGGCGACCTGTCTCCGAGCTGTCAGTCTCCGAGCCGCCCGCCTCCAATCCGCTCCCCTCCTGATACGATCCACGCGCAGATTCCTGGTCCGGCTCCGGCACGGATTCTTGCCCCGGATTAGACCGGTCGCGCATCACATGCCGGAATCCGAGCCCAACCAGAACGAGCACCAGAAGCTGGACATTCCACCAGCCTGCGCGGCCCGGGTCGTCGGGGACGGCGGTCTGCCACCACCCGCGCGAGGCGGCCATGAACGTCAACACAACCGCCGCGTCCCGGCCGAAGAGGACCCACTGGGTCTGCCCGTGCAGGGCTTTGGCCCACAGCACCTTCCTCCCCCAGGCATCAACGGTGAGCCAGACCCCCGCAACCGCCGCAGCCAAGGCGGTCCAGACCACGGCGTCCTCGGGCGAACCAGCACGTGGCTCGAGGGCCACCACGCTGCCCAGCGCCAGCACGAGCACTATCGCCAGTCCACCCTGCCACAGGATCGCCGGCCGCTGACGTACACCCGACTCTGCGGCGACCGACTCCTCCGTCGGACCCGTGGCTTCCACAGTCGCCCATGACCTCAGACTGTGGCGTGCATCCACCAGCGCCCACAGTCCCAGGACCGCCGCCGACAGTACGCCGATGATGATGGCAGTCCATACCTCGTCCGGGAACCACCACCCTCGCTCCGTCCACCATGTCGAGAGCAGCCACCAGGACACGGGCACGGCGATGACCGTCCCGGCAACCAGTGCCACCATCCCACGCGTCCGGGCGAAGACGTACAGCACCAATGCACCGACGGCCATCGTCATCCCCAGTGCGCCGAAGTGCGGGCCCCGGTCCACCTCGCCGGTCGTAGCCAGCACGAGGGCTACGGCCCACCCGGTCGCCGCACCCGCAGCACGGAATAGGGCGAGGTCGTTCAGCCAGGGCAACCAGGGCAAGGTCGACACGGAGGACATAGGGGGCACAGGGGGCACAGGGGGCACAGGGGGCACAGAGGACATCGAGTCCGGTTCGCTGCCCACTCTCGGCACTGGCTGCCCCGTCGAGACCGCGATCTCCCAGGCGGACAGGGACAAGGTGAGCAGCAGGATCAAGGCCGCGGCGGCCGACGTCGGGAACAGAGCGGCCGGCAGCCAGCCACCCGTCAGGTCGAACCAGCCGCTGGACACCACCACGAGTCCCACCGCCCCGGCCAGCACGGCCCAGTGACCGCCGGCGGAGACCCGCAACACCAGCCCGGCCCCCATCAGGGCCAGCGCCATGACCATGAGCGCGGCCCGGTCACCCTCCCCTGCCGCGAGCTCCACGAACCACAGGACGATCGCCGCGCCCGTCACCAGCCAGGATGTGGCAGGAGCCGCGAGGACCCCCACCGATCCCCCGCTCTGGTCCGAGCCCGGCAGACGCCGCGCAAAGCGGGAACGCAGGGCCAATCCGAACACCAGGGCCACGACGGCGGCGGCACGGGCCGCGGACTCGTTGCCTCCGAGCCGGTCCACCACCGCGGAGACCAGTACGGCGGACGATGCCTGGCCGGCCAGCAGGATCACCGTGCGGGTGGCCCGCGGCAGCCGGCTCCGGGTGACGACGGCGACCGTCACCAACCAGCACGTCAGCAGTACCAGTCCGATCACCACGTGCCAGGACCAGACAGCGGTGGAGGGATCCGAGGTGCTGGCGGAGGTACGAGCCGACTCAGCCACGTCGGCGAACCGGAGGGTTGTGGTGAGCAACGTCAGGCCGCCCACGATCAGGACGAGGGTCCGCCAGAGGAGTAGCCGGTCCCCCAGCGCATCGTGTGGCCGGTCGTATGAGTGGACGTGTGAATGGACGTGTGAATGGACGTGTGCGTGGTCATATGCGGGGTCATCGGACCGGCCTGACGCCCCGTTCCACCGGGAGCCGGTACCCAGCCACCGTAGGGCCACCACGGCCGTGATCCCGGCGAGGACATACCACCCCGGCAGCACGCCACCCTGGGACAGCGACGGCGTGAGCAGGAGGAGCACGGCCAGCAGGCTGGCTCCTGACCAGACCACCACCGACAACGTCGCGTCGATGGGCTGCGTTGTGCCGGCTGACTTCGCTGTGCCGCCTGGCTCCCCTCTGCCAGCCGGTGCCTCGCTGCCGGCTGGTTCCTCTCTACCGGGAAGCCGCTCAGTGCTGACCCGCACCTCGCCGTCCGTTGAGAGACCACCGCGCACCGTCAACGGCCCCTGGTGCAGGGCGGTCGCCGTGGCCCAGAGCACCGCTGCGAGGGCCGTCAGGCTCAGGGCCGCACCTCCAGCCGGGTCTGCCCAGCGTGAGGCGGCCAGGTATACGAGGGCGACACCGCTGGCGGCGATGACGTGGGGAATGAGCCGGGCGTCGATCCGGCGGCGCTGGCCCCGGCGCCGCAGCAGGACCATGGCGATGGCCTCGACCGCCACGATCACGAGGAGGATGGTCTCGAGGATCCAGCCGCGGGCATCGCCGGGTCCGGGGTAGCCGTCGGTGCGAGTCAGCGGGTGGATCAGGAGTGGTGTCAGGGCCACCGGCGTCGTCAGCTGCCAGAGCAGGTCCGCTGCTCCCGGTACCCCCACCTCGTCCAGGCGGTTCGTGTGGAGGAACATCAGGGAGAACAGCGCCGTGGTGACCACCACGACGGCTGCGGCCACCCCGATCTCCGGCGTCAACCGCAACAGCCCTTCTGTCCCGAGCACCGGCCCGGCCAGCGCGGCGAACTGCGACGAGGCCGCCAGTGCCACGGCCACCAGCCAGCAGACCGCGTGGTCCACCATCGCGACCGCACCGACCGGCAGGTAGCCCTGAACACCGGCCCCGCGCCATACCAGCGGGATCTGCAGGCAGAGGTAGACAACCAGCGAGGTCAGCATGAGATCCGCTGACCAGTCCAGCATGAGAGCCCACGGGACGAGTGCAACCAGGACTCCACACCGCACGGCGTAGGTGGCCGCCAGTCGGTATCGTTCCGGCCCGATCACCGCGACGGTGGCGTAGTAGGCACACGCAGACAACAGGAGCAGGAACATCTGCACCGGCTCGATCCAGACACCGACGACCAGCCCCAGGACCACCACGCCGGGGACAATCCACTGATGGGTCTGCGCGAAGGCCGCTCGGAACGCGGCCGGCAACCAGCGGTTGCGTCCAGGTCCATCCACAGACATCCACGCCATCAGGACGGCCAGGCCGATCGAGGCGATGAGGGCCCACACCAGACCCTGCTGCACTGCCGCACCGGAGGCCATCACGGTGCTGAGCAGGAACGGCACCGTCAGGTAGGCCACGATCCGGCTGTCCAGGCGCACTGCCGCGAAGACCATCATGACGGTCCCCACCGCCGAGGTGAGCAGCCAGGAGAGGGTCGGCTCGTGCAGGACGAGCACATCCAGGGCGACCCCGGCCACGGGCACCAGCGCCAGCCCCGTCCCGGTGAAGGCGGTGGCCGCCGGCCGCAACGTCCGGCTCGTCGCGTGGACCACCAGTCCCGCGCCATAGAACAAGCCCACGACGACGGCCAGTCCCGCGACCCTGGCCGTCACCGGAAGCGCAGCCCCGATGAACAGCGAGGCAGCGGCCACCAGCAGGAGGCATGCGGTGTACAGGGTGATGTTGACGTTGCGCCGGTCCCGCCGCTCCTTCTCCGCGGCCTGCTCCTCGGGGCTCCGCACCGGGCCCGGGGGTAGCGGGGAAGGCGGGGTTGGGGGAGGCGGGGTTGGGGGAGGCGGGGTTACCGGCCCTACCGGAGCAGAATCCTCCGGCGACGGGTCAACCGAGGAGCCAAATTCGCCAGGGAGACCAGGCCTAGTGGGGAGGTCAGACTTGGTGGGGATGCTCGGTGTGGTGGGGGGAGCAGATTGGCGGGGAGCACCAGAGTCGACCGGGGCAGCTGAGGCGGCCGAGCCGGCGTCGTACCCCTCCTGCCAGGCGCGGGCGAGGTCCGATCGCGAGTAGGTGCTCATCCCCTCATCAGGTGCGGTATCGGGCCTGCGTCCGATCACGTACCGAGCCACGACCACACCGACGACTAGCCCGAATAGCAACGCTATGAAGATCCCCACACCGACAGCGTACGGGGCCACGGCAGGTCAGCCCCGGTTGTCCACAGCTGGAGAGCTTCCAAGGTGAGCGCAGCGTTGAACGGCGTGCAGCGTCGACCGGATGGCAGCCTTAAACGCGAGAACCCCTCCGGCCGAAGCCGAAGGGGTTCTCGCTGGTGTTTGGCTGACGCCTTAGATCACTTGAGGATCTTGGTGACGCGGCCGGAGCCCACGGTGCGGCCACCCTCACGGATGGCGAAGCCGAGGCCGTCCTCCATGGCGATCGGCTGGATCAGCTCGACCGACATTTCGGTGGTGTCGCCCGGCATGACCATCTCGGTGCCTTCCGGCAGCGTGATGACGCCGGTGACGTCGGTGGTGCGGAAGTAGAACTGCGGGCGGTAGTTCGAGTAGAACGGGTTGTGACGCCCGCCCTCGTCCTTGGACAGGATGTAGACGTTGCCCTCGAAGTTGGTGTGGGGGGTGATGGAACCCGGAGCCACAACAACCTGGCCACGCTCGACGTCCTCACGCTTCAGACCGCGAAGCAGCAGGCCACAGTTCTCGCCGGCCCAGGCCTCGTCGAGCTGCTTGTGGAACATCTCGATGCCGGTGACCGTGGTCTTCTGCATATCGCGGATGCCCACGATCTCGACCTCGGAGTTGATCTTCAGCGTGCCACGCTCGGCGCGCCCGGTCACGACGGTGCCGCGGCCGGTGATGGTGAAGACGTCCTCGATCGGCATCAGGAACGGCTTGTCCTTGTCGCGGACCGGATCCGGGATGAAGCTGTCCACGGCGTCCATCAGTTCCTCGACGGACTTGACCCACTTCTCATCGCCCTCGAGGGCCTTGAGGCCGGAGGTGCGGATGACCGGGGCCTCGTCGCCGTCGAACTCCTGGGAGGACAGCAGTTCGCGGACCTCCATCTCGACGAGCTCCAGGAGCTCCTCGTCCTCGACCATGTCGGACTTGTTCAAGGCGACCAGCAGGGCGGGAACGCCAACCTGGCGGGCCAGGAGGACGTGCTCACGGGTCTGGGCCATCGGGCCGTCAGTGGCGGCGACCACGAGGATGGCACCGTCCATCTGAGCAGCGCCGGTGATCATGTTCTTGATGTAGTCCGCGTGGCCCGGGGCGTCCACGTGGGCGTAGTGGCGCTTCTCGGTCTGGTACTCCACGTGGGAGATGTTGATGGTAATGCCGCGCTGACGCTCTTCCGGCGCCGAGTCAATCGTCGCGAAGTCGCGTGCCTCGTTGATGTCCGGGTACTTGTCGTACAGGACCTTCGAGATAGCGGCGGTCAGCGTGGTCTTACCGTGGTCAACGTGGCCGATGGTACCGACGTTGACGTGCGGCTTCGACCGCTCGAACTTTGCCTTCGACACAGGTTCCTCCTAGAACTGTTCATCTGAAGAGACTTCTCAGACGCGGGTGGCGTGCTGACAACTTGGGAAAGTCTACTTCGATCTGTCTGCTGGTGATAATTCTCCGGATTGCGTCAGGACCGGTCCTGGATCAGGCCACTCGGACCGCCTGTTCCGCGGACCGACCTTCCGTCCTGTGGTGGTTCCATCCTCCGGAGTGCGGACGGGCCACCTGTCCGGTCCGGTGGCGGATCCACTGGGAGTACCAGCGGGTCCGCCACCCTTCCGGACACGTTCTGTGACAGCCGACTATTCGCCGCTGTTCTTCTGGATGATCTCGTCGGCCACGGCCTTGGGGACCTCGGCGTAGGAGTCGAACGTCATCGAGTACACGGCACGGCCCTGGGTCTTGGACCGCAGGTCACCGATGTAGCCGAACATCTCGGACAGCGGGACGTTGGCCTTGACGACCTTGACACCCTGCGCGTCCTCCATGGACTGGATCTGGCCACGGCGGGAGTTCAAGTCGCCGATGACATCGCCCATGTACTCCTCTGGAGTGCGGACCTCCACGGCCATCAGCGGCTCGAGGATGACCGGGTTGGCCCGGCGCATGCCTTCCTTGTAGACCATGGAGCCGGCGAGCTTGAACGCCATTTCCGAGGAGTCGACATCGTGGTAGGCACCGTCCAGGAGGGTCGCCTTCACGCCGACCATCGGGTAGCCGGCCAGGATGCCGAACTGCATGGCGTCCTGGATGCCGGCATCCACGGAGGGGATGTACTCACGCGGGATGCGACCACCGGTGACGGCGTTGACGAACTCGTAGAACTCGCCGTCGGAGGTGTCCATCGGCTCGAAGGCCATCTGCACCTTGGCGAACTGGCCCGAACCACCGGTCTGCTTCTTGTGCGTGTAGTCGACCTTGTCGACCTTCTTCTTGATGGTCTCGCGGTAGGCCACCTGGGGCTTGCCCACGTTGGCCTCGACCCTGAACTCGCGGCGCATGCGGTCCACGAAGACGTCCAGGTGCAGCTCGCCCATGCCGCCGATGACGGTCTGGCCGGTCTCGTCGTCGAGGTTCACGGTGAACGTGGGGTCCTCGGCGACGAGCTTCTGGATGGCGGTGGAGAGCTTTTCCTGGTCACCCTTGGTCTTCGGCTCGATGGCCACCGAGATCACGGGCTCCGGGAAGGACATGGACTCGAGGATGATCGGATCGTTGATGGAGCACAAGGTGTCACCGGTGGTGGTGTCCTTGAGGCCGATCACGGCGTAGATGTGACCAGCCACGACCTCCTCTACCGGGTTCTCCTTGTTCGCGTGCATCTGGAACAGCTTCCCTATGCGCTCCTTCTTCCCCTTGGTGGAGTTCAGGATCTGGTCACCGGGGTTCAGGCGTCCGGAGTACACGCGGATGAAGGTCAGCTGGCCGAAGAACGGGTGCGCTGCGATCTTGAAGGCGAGGGCCGAGAACGGACCTTCCTTCGAAGGCTCGCGGGTCAGCTCCTTCTCCTCGTCCTTCACGTCGAGACCGGTGATGGCCCCGGCATCCATCGGGTTCGGCAGGTAGGACACCACGGCGTCCAGCATCGGCTGCACGCCGCGGTTCTTGAACGCGGAACCGCAGAAGACCGGGTAGGCCTCGGCGTTGATGGTGAGCTGACGCACACCGGCCTGGATCTCCTCGTTGGAGATCTCCTCACCCTCGAGGTACTTCATCATGAGCTCTTCGGAGGTGTCGGCGACGGCCTCGATGAGCTGGGTGCGGTACTCGTCAGCCTTCTCCTGGAGTTCCGCCGGGATCTCACGAGTCTCGTAGGCGGCACCCATGGTGACGTCACCCTTGGCGTCGCCCTCCCAGACGAGCGCCTTCATGGTCAGCAGGTCCACCACGCCGACGAAGTCGTTCTCGGAGCCGATGGGCAGCTGCATCACGAGCGGCTTGGCGCCGAGACGGGACACGATGGTGTCGACGGTGTAGTAGAAGTCGGCGCCCAGCTTGTCCATCTTGTTGACGAAGCAGATGCGGGGCACGTTGTACTTGTCAGCCTGGCGCCACACGGTCTCGGACTGCGGCTCCACGCCTTCCTTGCCGTCGAACACGGCGACGGCGCCATCCAGCACGCGCAGAGAACGCTCCACCTCGACGGTGAAGTCAACGTGGCCCGGGGTGTCGATGATGTTGATCTGGTTGTCGTCCCAGAAGCAGGTCACCGCGGCGGACGTGATGGTGATGCCGCGTTCCTTCTCCTGCTCCATCCAGTCGGTGGTGGAGGCGCCGTCGTGGGTCTCACCCAACTTGTGGTTGACGCCCGTGTAGAAGAGGATGCGCTCGGTGGTGGTGGTCTTGCCGGCATCGATATGCGCCATGATGCCGATGTTGCGGACCTTTTTGAGGTCGGTCAGCACGTCCTGTGCCACGGTGTCTCCCTAAGGTTTGGTGGGTGGGTCCTGTAGTGATGCCGGCAGCGAGTGCAGGCGGCACGGC
>NZ_BAAALH010000002.1:1434215-1454473 GCF_039528175.1 Citricoccus alkalitolerans | reverse complement strand
CGCACGAGAATCACCAGCGGTAGTGGGCGAATGCCTTGTTGGACTCGGCCATCTTGTGGGTGTCCTCGCGGCGCTTGACCGCGGCACCGAGACCGTTCGACGCGTCGAGGATCTCGTTCATGAGGCGCTCGGTCATCGTCTTCTCGCGACGGGCCTTGGAGTAGCCCACGAGCCAGCGCAGGGCCAGCGCGGTGGAACGGCCCGGCTTGACCTCGACGGGCACCTGGTAGGTGGCACCGCCGACGCGGCGGGAGCGGACCTCGAGGGCCGGGCGGACGTTGTCCATGGCCTTCTTGAGGGTGGCCACCGGATCGGCACCGCCCTTGTCACGAGTACCCTCGAGGGCACCGTAGACGATGTGCTCGGCGGTGGACTTCTTGCCATCCACGAGCACCTTGTTGATCAGCTGGGTGACCAGCGGAGACCCGTAGACCGGATCGACGACGAGGGGGCGCTTCGGCGCAGGACCCTTACGTGGCATTACTTCTTCTCCTTCTTCGCGCCGTAGCGGCTGCGGGCCTGGCCGCGACCCTTGACACCCTGGGTGTCCAAAGCGCCGCGGACGATCTTGTAGCGGACGCCCGGGAGGTCCTTCACACGACCGCCGCGCACGAGCACGATGGAGTGCTCCTGCAGGTTGTGGCCCTCGCCCGGGATGTACGCGGTGACTTCGATGCCGCCGTTGAGGCGGACACGGGCCACCTTGCGCAGTGCGGAGTTCGGCTTCTTCGGGGTGGTGGTGTACACACGGGTGCACACGCCACGGCGCATGGGGTTCCCCTGCAGTGCAGGAGCCTTGGTCTTGACGACCTTCGGTGAGCGGCCCTTGCGGACCAGCTGCTGAATCGTAGGCACTCTTGGTCTCTCCGTTGTTCGGTTCCAGGTTGGCTGCACTCGCAGCTGTCCTGCTTCCAGCCCGGCGGGCGCACAGGACGGGCCCGCGTCAACCTGGACTGCTGATGGTCGTTTCTTCGCACCCGGGGGGTTCGGCGAGAACGACCGCAGGCGTGCAAAAGTGTGGCATTCGTTGCGCAAGAACCCCGCAACCCGGACTGTGTCCCTATTGCCACACAAAAACAATTGAGACCAGCCTACCACCCCGTGGGGGCGACGATGAAACCGAGGCAGGGCAGGAGACGGAAACGGGGTGTAGGGGGGTGGAGCGTCGGGGTTGGAGCGCGGGGTTGGAGCGCGGGGTTGGAGCGCGGGGGTTGGGTACTAGGGATTGGGGAGTAGGGGTTGGGGAGTAGGGGTTGGGCGGGGTGGCGAAGTAGCTGGCTCGTCGGGGCTAACCCCGGGGCGCCGGGTGGTTGCGGAATACCCGCAGTGCCTTCAGCTCGGCCGCGCGGAGAGAGAACTCACGCCGCAGGTCGCGGTCTGCGGGGTAGGAGAAGGGGCGCACGACCCGCCCGGCCCGCTTCGCCTGCCGGATGCGCTGCCGCTGGGCGTCAGTGGCGTACTGCTTCACCAAGGAGAGCGGGACGGTGGTGATGAGCGCAGGTCCGGTCGTGGTCACCCGCGCCTTGTCGAGCCCCTTGTCGAGCCCCTCGCCCCGCCTGGCGTCCAATCGCAGGTCCGACCGCACGTCCGACGCCAGATACTCCTCCACGAGGTATGGGGCAGGGTTCGACCCGGCGGCCGTGAGGTAGTAGTGGTTCCGGCCAAGCCGCGGATTCATCTCCAGGAACTGGGCCACGCCGGTGCGGGGGTCGATCTTCGTGTCGAACATCGCGAAACCATGCCAGTCGAGTGCCTCCATCAGGGTGATCCCCTGGTCCGCGATCTCCGGGTGCGCGGAGGCCAGCACCGCTCGCGCGTTACCCTCCAGGCCGGGGGCATGGTCCTCGACGATAACCTCTCCGTAGGACACGAGCCGAGTGGAACCGGCGCGGTCACGGAAGAACGTGGCGATACCCAGCTGGGAGTCCGGCCCGGGCACCATCTCCTGGACGATCAGGGCTCCTCGATAGCCGGCCGCACTGGCCTTGCCGAGGAGGGCCTCCACCTCGGCGGCTCCCCCTCCCCCGGTGCCTGCTTGGGGTTCAGTGTCGGTGGATGCGTCGGTGCCTGCGGTGCCTGCGGTGCCTGCGGTGCCTGCGGTGCCTGCGGTGCCTGCGGTGCCCTCGATGATGTGCACCTTGCGCCGGCCCTCGAAGCGGATGTCCGCCCATGCCCCGCCGTCGCCGGCCTTGAGGATCACGGGATACGTCAGGCCCAGCCCGGCGGCGAACCGGCGCGCGGCCTCAGGGGTGTGGGAGCCGGCGTCGTAGGTGGCGGTCTTCGGGTACGGCACCCCGTACCGCTCGCACAGCGCGTAGAAGTTCTCTTTGAGGGCGGCCGTGTCCAGGGCCTCCTCATCCGGATAGGGAACGGTGTAGCCGGCGGCCTCGAGGGCCTCGCGATGACGCACGGCGAAGCGCACGAGGTGGTCATAGCTCGCCAGCAGCAGGAGCGGGCGGCGTGGTTCGCCGCGCAATCGTCCGGCGACCCGCACGAGGGCGTCGATGACGGGCTGCTCCTCGGTCATGGGCCCGGCCGGGAACGCCTCCAGGATGGCGGAGTGCTTCAGGTTGCGGTTCATGGACGTCGGGACCACCGCGGAGATCACGCCATACGCCTCATGGAACTCCCGGGCCAGGGAGTACGCCCCCACGTCGCCCCCGGTGATCACCGGCACAAAGGGCTGCCCCGCGGGAATGACTGATGGGTTGGCCGAGGAGGTGGCGGGGTCTTCCATGGCTTCGATGCTACCGGGGGCTAGGGTGGGGGTCGTGCCAGATCTAGCTTCCCCGTTCGGTTCCCCCACCCCCTCCGGCCAGGACTCCCGGCCCCTGACCGTCCGGCGGATCACCCGAGCAGACCATGGGCGCTTCCTGGCGGAGCACCCCAGCGCCTCCTTCCTCCAGAACCCGCAGTGGCCAGGGGTGAAGATCGACTGGCGGGGTGACTCCTTGGGCTTCTTCGACGGCCAGACCCTCAAGGCCACGGCCTTGGTGCTGTTCCGCCGACTACCCGTCCCGCTGCCGGTGCTGAAGAAGCGCTCCCTCGCCTACATCGCCGAGGGGCCCGTGTTCGACCCTGCGGCCGTCCAGTTGGAGTCTGTCCTGGTCCCGCTGGTGCAGTACCTCAAGTCCCGGGGCGCGTTCCTCGTCCGGGTGGGCCTGCCGGGCGTCGTGAACCGCTGGGACGGTTCCGAGGTCCGCAAGGCGCTGGCCGCCGGCACGCACCGTACGGTCACCGACCTCACGCCCCTCCACACCGACCCCGCCGCCGAGCACGTTCGTTCCCGCCTCCTGGCCCTGGGATGGCAGGCTCCGTCCAAGTCGGAGGAGTTCGAGGCCGGGCAGCCCCAGTTCCAGGCACGCATCCCGCTGCAACCGGAACTGGACATCGCATCCGACGGCACCCGCGCTGAGCCCAACAAGAACGGTGAGTCCCCCGCCCTGGAGGCGGCCCTGAACCGGATGGACTCGACGTCCCGGCGGCAGACCCGCAAGTCGACCCGCTCCGAACTCACGGTTTCCGTGGGCACGGTGGAGGATCTGCCGGCGTGGCAGGCCCTCTACGAGGAGACTGCGGCGCGTGACGGTTTCACCGGGCGACCGCTCGCCTACTTCCAACGCATGTTCACCGAGTTGAACACCGCGGGCTCTCGTGGCTCCGGTGGCTCCGGTGGCTCCGAGGCCAGTGCAGTGGACACCGCAGTGGACACCGAGTGCACCCTGTACCTGGCCCACTTCGGCGAGCAACTGCTGGCCGCCGCCATCTACGTCCGCCAGGGCCAGTTCGGGTGGTACGTCTACGGGGCCTCATCGTCAGAGGAACGCAAGCGCTACGCCCCACGGGCCCTGCAACTGCGACAGATCCAGGACTCTCTCGCCGCCGGGTGTACCTGGTACGACCTCGGCGGGATGAGCCCCTCACTGGACCCGGAGTACGAGCTGGCCGGGCTGACCCGGTTCAAGACGACCATGGGGGCCGACGTGGTCCAGACCCTCGGCGAGTGGGACTACCCCGTCAACCGGGTGCTGGCCCGCGGCTTCAATCTGTACATGTCCCGCAGGGGCTAGCCTCCCGGTCAGTGCCCGAACTCGTCCGCGTCCTGGCGGGTCTCCGACGGGACGCCGGCATCGAGCGCACCGACGGCCGCGAGGTCGTCGGCCGTGAGCTCGAAGGAGAACACGTCCAGGTTCTCCCGTTGCCGCTGCGGGTCGGCCGACTTCGGGACGGCGATCCGCCCCTGCTGCACGTGCCAGCGCAGCACCACCTGCGCTGGCGTCCGCCCCAGCCGTGCGGCGATCAAGCTGATCTCCGGGCGGTCGAGCAGCTCACTCCCCCGCCCGATCGGGGTGTAGGCCGCCGTCAGGACACCGGCCGCGGTGTTGGCCTCCTGCACGTCCGGCTGGGCATCGGTCGGCTGGCAATGGATCTGATTGACGCTCGGCACCAGTCCCGCCTCCAGCACCCGCCGCAGGTGTGCGGGCTTGAAATTGGAGACGCCCCAGGACCGGATGAGACCGGACTCCGTCAGCTCGGCAAGTGATTCGCACGCCTGCACATAGCGGTCCAGACCCGGGTTCGGCCAGTGCACCAGGTACAGATCGAAGTAGTCCAGCCCGGCCCGCTCGAGCCCGGCCTCGAGGCCGGCGCGCACCGTGTCCACGGGCCCATGCCACTCCCGGTTGAACTTGGACGTCACGAAGACCTCGTCCCTGCTGATCCCGGAGCCGACGACGGCCCTCCCCACCGCGTCCTCGTTCCGGTAGTTCTCGGCCGTGTCCACGTGCCGGTACCCGGCCTCCAGCGCGCTCGTCACCGCCTCGCTGCACTCGACGCCCGTCAACGGCCAGGTGCCGAGCCCGATCAGGGGGATCTGGACAGCCGCGCGGGCGTTGCCGTAGTTGCTGCGTGTGCCGCTGTTGTTGCTGTTGCTGCCGACCCCGGTGCCGGTGCCGGAAAGCTGAGCGAATCTCTGGGTGACCATGACACCCAGCCTGTCACGCCGGCGTCGGGAAGATCCACCGGCCCTTAACGCACAGAGTGACCTGCCCCCGTCACTGAGGACGGAGGCAGATCACTCTGGTTCGGTGCTGGCCGGTGCCGCATACCTCAGTGAGGTACAGCGGCACCGGCCGAGCTGAGCCCTCACAGGGGCTCAGCCGTGTCAGCCGCGGAAGTCGCCGCCCATACCGTAGTCGTCCAGCGAGATCGCGTGGAACTCCGGCGTGGCCGAGGAGTCCAGGCCCGGGTAGTCGAAGTCCGCGAAGCCGGCCGGCCCGGTGAACAGGTTGGCCTTGGCCTCCTCGGTGGGCTCGACGTTGACCTTGGTGTATCGATCCAGACCGGTGCCGGCCGGGATCAGCTTGCCGATGATCACGTTCTCCTTCAGGCCCAGCAGCGGATCCGACTTGCCCTCCATGGCCGCCTGCGTCAGGACGCGGGTGGTCTCCTGGAAGGACGCGGCGGACAGCCACGAGTCGGTGGCGAGCGAGGCCTTGGTGATGCCCATGAGCTCGTCACGACCGGAGGCCGGCTGGCGACCCTCCGCCACGGCCTTGCGGTTCGCGGCGGTGAAGCGGGAGCGGTCCGTCAGCTCGCCCGGCAACAGGTCGGTCTCGCCCGACTCGATGACGGTGATGCGGCGCAGCATCTGGCGGACGATGACCTCCACGTGCTTGTCGTGGATGCCCACACCCTGGGACTGGTAGACGTCCTGGACTTCCTGGACCAGGAACTTCTGGGCGGCCCGGGGACCGAGCACACGCAGCACCTGCTTCGGATCCACGGCACCGGCGACCAACTGGGTGCCGACGCCCACGTGCTCGCCATCGGACACCAGCAGACGCGCACGGCGCAGCACCGGGTAGGCGATCTCCTCAGAGCCGTCGTCCGGGGTGAGCACCAGCCGCAGCTGCTTCTCGCCGTCCTCGATGACCACACGGCCGGCGACCTCGGAGATCGGGGCCACACCCTTGGGGGTACGGGCCTCGAAGAGCTCTTGAATACGCGGCAGACCCTGGGTGATGTCGTCTGCGGAGGCGACACCACCGGTGTGGAAGGTACGCATGGTGAGCTGGGTTCCCGGCTCACCGATGGACTGGGCGGCGATGATGCCCACGGCCTCACCGATGTCCACGAGCTGACCCGTGGCCATGGAGCGGCCGTAGCACTTCGCGCAGGTCCCGACGGCGGACTCACAGGTGAGCACGGAGCGCACCTTGATCTCGGTGATGCCGGCGGCGATGTACGCGTCGATGGCGACGTCGCCGATGGCCTCACCCGACTGGCCCAGGACGGTGCCGTCCTCGGAGGTGACATCGACCGCGAGGGAACGGGCGAACGAGGAGTTCTCCACGGTCTCGTGGCGCACCAGTTCACCGTCGACGTTCGGCACGCCGATGATCTCGGTCAGGCCGCGCTCGGTGCCGCAGTCCTCTTCGCGGACGATGACGTCCTGGGACACGTCCACCAGTCGACGGGTCAGGTAACCCGAGTTGGCGGTCTTCAGCGCCGTATCCGCGAGGCCCTTACGGGCACCGTGGGTGGCGATGAAGTACTCGAGCACGGACAGGCCCTCTCTGTAGGAGGACTTGATCGGACGCGGGATGATCTCGCCCTGCGGGTTGGCCACGAGGCCACGGATGCCGGCGATCTGCCGGACCTGCAGCCAGTTACCACGAGCACCGGAGGTCACCATGCGGTTGATGGTGTTGAGCTTCGGCAGCCCGTCCTTCATGGCCGCGGCAACCTCGTCGGTGGCCTTGTTCCAGATGTCGATCAGCTCGGAACGGCGCTCCTCGTCAGCGATCAGACCCTTCTCGTACTGGGCCTGGACCTTGAGGGCCTGGTCCTCGTACCCGGCCATGATGGACGCCTTGTCGAAGTCCGAGGTGATGTCCGAGATGGCCACGGTGACGCCCGACCAGGTGCCCCAGTGGAAGCCGGCATCCTTGAGGTTGTCCAGCGTCTGGGCGGTCTGCACCATGGGGTACCGCTCGGCCAGGTCGTTGACCAGTGCGCCGAGGGTGCCCTTGGTCGCCTGCGTGGACAGCCACGGGTAGTCGACCGGGAGCAGCTCGTTGAACAGCACCACGCCCAGGGTCGTGTCCAGCACGGCCGGGGTGCCCTCTTCCCAGCCCTCCGGGGCCGGGCTCTGGGCGGACGGGATGAAGCCGTCCACGGTGATCTTGGCCGGGGCGTTCAGGTGCAGCTGACCGGCGTCGAAGGCCATGATGGCCTCGGCGACCGACGAGTACTCCGATCCGGCACCGGCCTCGTCCTCACGCACGGTGGTGAGGTGGTTGAGACCGATGATCATATCCTGGGCCGGCACGGCCACGGCGCGGCCGTCCGAGGGCTTCAGGATGTTGTGGGAGGACAGCATCAGCAGGCGCGACTCGGCCTGTGCCTCGGGGCTCAGCGGCAGGTGCACTGCCATCTGGTCACCGTCGAAGTCGGCGTTGAAGGCGCCACAGACCAACGGGTGCAGCTGCAGTGCCTTGCCCTCCACCAGCATCGGCTCGAAGGCCTGGATTCCGAGGCGGTGCAGGGTGGGTGCACGGTTCAGCAGCACCGGGTGCTCGGTGATGACCTCCTCCAGCACGTCCCACACCTGCGGGCGGAAGCGCTCCACCATCCGCTTGGCGGACTTGATGTTCTGGGCGTGGTTGAGGTCCACCAGGCGCTTCATCACGAAGGGCTTGAAGAGCTCCAGCGCCATCTGCTTCGGCAGGCCGCACTGGTGCAGCTTGAGCTGCGGGCCCACGACGATCACGGAACGGCCGGAGTAGTCCACGCGCTTGCCGAGCAGGTTCTGGCGGAAGCGCCCCTGCTTGCCCTTGAGCATGTCGGAAAGCGACTTCAACGGACGGTTGCCCGGCCCGGTGACCGGACGGCCGCGACGGCCGTTGTCGAACAGCGAGTCCACAGCCTCCTGGAGCATGCGCTTCTCGTTGTTCACGATGATCTCGGGGGCACCGAGATCCAGCAGACGCTTCAGACGGTTGTTGCGGTTGATCACGCGGCGGTACAGGTCGTTCAGGTCGGAGGTCGCGAAGCGGCCACCGTCCAGCTGCACCATCGGGCGCAGCTCCGGCGGGATCACCGGGACGGCGTCCAGGACCATGCCCAGCGGGGAGTTGTCCGTGGTGAGGAACGCGTTGACGACTTTCAGGCGCTTCAGGGCACGCGTCTTGCGCTGGCCCTTGCCGGTCTTGATGACCTCACGCAGGAACTCGGCCTCAGCCTCGAGGTCGAAGGTCTCCAGACGCTTCTTGATGGACTCGGCGCCCATGGAGCCCTCGAAGTACTGTCCGTACTTGTCACGCATCGCACGGAACAGGCCCTCGTCGCCCTCGAGGTCCGCGACCTTGAGGTTCTTGAACCGGTCCCAGATCTTCTCCATCCGGTCGAGCTCGGCGTCGGCCCGCTTGCGGATCTGCGCCATGGTCTTGTCCGCGGAGTCACGGGCCTTCTTCTTCTCGGCGGCCTTGGCCCCCTCGGACTCGAGCTTGGCGAGGTCCTTCTCGAGGTCACCGGCGACGGCAGCGATGTCGGAGTCGCGGGTGTCCGTCAGGTGACGGGTCTCCTGGTCATGCTCGGCCTGCAGGTTCGGCAGGTCGGCGTGGCGTGCCTCGTCGTCCACCGAAGTGATCATGTACGCCGCGAAGTAGATGATCTTCTCGAGATCCTTCGGGGCGAGATCCAGCAGGTAGCCCAGACGGGAGGGCACACCCTTGAAGTACCAGATGTGGGTGACCGGGGCGGCCAGCTCAATGTGGCCCATCCGGTCGCGACGCACCTTGGAACGGGTCACCTCGACGCCGCAGCGCTCACAGATGATGCCCTTGAAGCGCACGCGCTTGTACTTGCCGCAGTAGCACTCCCAGTCCCGGGTGGGGCCGAAGATCTTCTCGCAGAAGAGTCCGTCCTTCTCGGGCTTCAGGGTGCGGTAGTTGATGGTTTCGGGCTTCTTGACCTCGCCGTAGGACCAATTGCGGATCTCGTCCGCGGTCGCGAGGCCAATGCGCATGTGGCCAAATGATGAGTTGTCGTTGGACATGGTCCGTTGAACTCCTGATTCGTAACGTTGATGAAGTCTGGGGTGGGACGGGGAACGGGTGTTGCTCAGACCTCTTCAACCGAGCTGGGCTCGTTGTGGGACAGGTCGATGCCCAGTTCCTCGGCGGCCCGGAAGACTTCATCCTCCGAGTCACGCATTTCAATCGCGGTGCCGTCGGCGGAGAGGACCTCCACGTTCAGGCACAGCGACTGCATTTCCTTGATGAGGACCTTGAAGGACTCGGGAACGCCCGGCTCCGGGATGTTCTCGCCCTTCACGATGGCCTCGTAGACCTTCACACGACCGTGGATGTCATCCGACTTGATGGTCAGCAGCTCCTGCAGGGTGTAGGCGGCGCCGTACGCCTCCAGGGCCCAGACCTCCATCTCACCGAAGCGCTGGCCACCGAACTGTGCCTTACCACCCAGCGGCTGCTGCGTGATCATGGAGTACGGACCGGTGGAGCGCGCGTGGATCTTGTCATCCACCAGGTGGTGCAGCTTCAGCATGTACATGTAGCCCACGGAGACCGCGTCCGGGAACGGCTCGCCGGAGCGGCCGTCGAACAGGGTGGCCTTGCCGTTGGTGCCCATCAGGCGGTCGCCGTCACGGGTGACGTTGACGTGGCCGAGCAGACCCTCGATCTCGTGGGCCTCAGCGCCGTCGAACACCGGGGTGGCGACATTGACCGGACCGGAGGACCGCGGGAAGTTCGGCAGGTCCTTGATCCACTCCGGCTCGCCCTGGATGTCCCAGCCGCGGGAGGCGGCCCAGCCCAGGTGCAACTCCATGACCTGACCCAGGTTCATGCGGCCCGGAACGCCCAGCGGGTTCAGGATGATGTCCACTGGGGTGCCGTCCTCGAGGAACGGCATGTCCTCCATCGGCAGGATCTTGGAGATGACGCCCTTGTTGCCGTGGCGGCCGGCCATCTTGTCACCGTCGGTGATCTTGCGCTTCTGGGCCACGTACACGCGGACCAGCTGGTTCACGCCCGGGGGCAGGTCGTCGTCCTCGTCGCGATCGAAGATGCGGACGCCGATGACGGTGCCGGATTCGCCGTGGGGCACCTTCAGGGAGGTGTCACGCACTTCGCGGGACTTCTCGCCGAAGATGGCGCGCAGCAGGCGCTCCTCCGGGGTCAGCTCGGTCTCGCCCTTCGGGGTCACGCGGCCGACCAGGATGTCCCCGGCCTCGACCTCGGCGCCGATGTGGATGATGCCGCGCTCGTCGAGCTGCGCCAGGACCTCGTCGGAGACGTTCGGGATGTCCCGGGTGACCTCTTCCGCGCCCAGCTTGGTGTCGCGGGCGTCGACCTCGTGCTCCTCGATGTGGATCGAGGTGAGCACGTCATCGGAGACCATGCGCTGGGACAGGATGATGGCGTCCTCGTAGTTCAGGCCCTCCCAGGGCATGAACGCGACGAGGAGGTTCTTGCCGAGCGCCAGCTCACCGTGGTCCGTGGCGGGACCGTCGGCGATGATGGACAGCTTCTCCACGCGGTCGCCCTCGGTGACCCGGACACGCTGGTTGTAGGCGTTGCCCTGGTTGGAGCGGGCGAACTTCATGATCGGGTAGTGGCGCATCGTGCCGTCGTCATTCATGACGGTCACCATGTCCGCTGCCACCTCGGTAACGACGCCGGGGGCGTCGGCCGTGATGGAGTCGCCGGCGTCGACGGCGATGTACTTCTCCATGCCGGTGCCCACCAGGGGCGCCTCGGCCTGGAGCAGCGGCACGGCCTGGCGCTGCATGTTCGCTCCCATGAGGGCGCGGTTGGCGTCGTCATGCTCGAGGAACGGGATCAACGCCGTGGCGGCGGAGACCATCTGGCGCGGGGAGACGTCCATGTAGTCGATGTCGTCCACGGTCGACAGCACCGGCTCGCCACCGCCGCCGCGCTGGCGGCAGAGCACGAGGTCCTCGGCGAAGGAGCCGTCGTCGTTCAGCGGAGCGTTGGCCTGGGCGATCTGGGCTTCCAGCTCGTCATCGGCGGTGAGGTAGTCCACCTGCTTGGTGACGATCCCGTCCACGACCTTGCGGTACGGGGTCTCGATGAAGCCGAAGGGGTTGATGCGCCCGAACGTGGCCAGCGAGCCGATGAGGCCGATGTTCGGGCCTTCCGGGGTCTCGATGGGGCACATGCGGCCGTAGTGGGACGGGTGCACGTCACGGACTTCCATGCCGGCACGGTCACGGGACAGACCGCCCGGGCCGAGCGCGGACAGGCGCCGCTTGTGGGTCAGGCCCGCCAGCGGGTTGTTCTGGTCCATGAACTGGGACAGCTGGGACGTTCCGAAGAACTCCTTGATCGAGGCCACCACGGGGCGGATGTTGATCAGGGTCTGCGGGGTGATCGCCTCGACGTCCTGGGTGGTCATGCGCTCACGCACGACGCGCTCCATGCGGGACAGGCCGGTGCGGATCTGGTTCTCGATCAGCTCGCCCACGGCGCGGATGCGGCGGTTGCCGAAGTGGTCGATGTCGTCGACCTCAACGCGCACCTCGACGTCCTCGCCGGCGCGCTTGCCGGTGATCGTCTTCTCGTTGGCGTGCAGGGCCACGATGAAGTGGACCATCTGGACGATGTCGTCCTGGGTCAGCACGGAGGCGTGCGGATCGGACAGCGGCATGTCCACGCCCAGCTTGCGGTTGAGCTTGTAACGGCCCACCTTCGCCAGGTCATAGCGCTTCGGGGTGAAGTACAGGTTGTTCAGCAGGTTCTGCGCGGCGTCCACGGCGGCGGGCTCGCCCGGGCGGAGCTTGCGGTAGATGTCCAGCAGCGCCTCGTTCTGGCCCTCGGTGGGGTCCTTCTCGAGGGTGGCACGGATGGAGTCGTACTGGCCGAACTCCTCGAGGATGCGGGACTCGGACCAGCCCATGGCCTTGAGCAGCACGGTGACCGGCTGCTTGCGCTTGCGGTCGAGGCGGACGCCGACCTGGTCGCGCTTGTCGACCTCGAGCTCGAACCAGGCACCACGGGACGGGATGATCTTCGCGGTGAAGATGTCCTTGTCACTGGTCTTGTCCGGGGTGCGCTCGAAGTAGGCGCCGGGCGAGCGGACGAGCTGGGACACGACGACACGCTCGGTGCCGTTGATCACGAAGGTGCCCTTGTCCGTCATGAGCGGGAAGTCGCCCATGAACACCGTCTGCTGCTTGATCTCGCCGGTGTTGTTGTTCATGAACTCGGCCTTGACGTACAGCGGAGCGGCGTAGGTGGTGTCCCGCTCCTTGCACTCGTCGACCGGCATCTTCGGGTCAGAGAACTCGGGATCGGTGAAGGACAGGGACATGGTGCCCTGGAAGTCCTCGATCGGGGAGATCTCCTCGAAGATGTCGGCGAAGCCCGACGTGACAGCGACGGAGTCGTCGTTGATCTCGCGAGCGTGGGCCACCCGTTCGGCCCAGCGCTCGTTGCCCACGAGCCGGTCGAACGACTCGGTCTGCAGGGCCAGCAGGTCCGGGACCTCCAGCGGCTCGTGAATCTTCGCGAACGAGATTCGGCCGGCACTGGCGCCGGAGCGGGGCGAGACGCCCCCGGGGAAATTAGCGGTTTCGGTATTTGAGGTGCTCGAGGCGACCAAGAGGGATCCTTCCACAGACCGTCTTTACTTCCGTGCACTCCCCCACTGGTCCACAGCACCGGGGCCCACCGCTATTTGAAGGCCAGACCGAATGCCACACCGAAATGCCCCCGGACACGACCGGCGGCATGACAAAGTGGACTTCAGGGGAGACGTAAGGAACCATACTAACTTTCGGCACGCCCGAAGTCCAGTCAGTCTTGTTCCCGTTGCTGTGAATATGCTAGGAAACCGGCGTACGCGCCGAGCCCAGTCGCCGTCCCACCAACGGCCATGTCCCGACGCCGGCCGTCACCGCTCGCTGCAGGCCCGGCCCTAGCGGGCGTTCGACCCACCGGTGCAGCAGCCATGCGGCACCCAGGATCACGGCGAGGGCGACGGCCAGGACCACCTCGCGCGGCAGGTATGGCGAGAGTAGGAAGATCAGCCACCACCCCCACAGCTGGTGCAAGAGGTAGACCGGGTAGGTCAGCTGTCCGGCCAGGGTCATCCCCGGAACCCTGAGGGAAGCCAAGGGCGTCAGCACGATAAGCGCCACCAGGACGAACAGCCCGGCGACGATGGCCACGAAGGCCCAGAAGGGGTAGTCATAACCGGTGAGCTCGACCGTCTCGGCCTGCTGGACGCGAGCGGACCACAGGCTGCCGGCACCCGCGTTCAGTATGAACGCCGCCCACCGCAGGGGCGTGTGGCCGAATTTGAACAGCAGAAACAGGGCCATCCCGGCGGCGAAGAGGGCTGAGTACTGCGGGAAGAACACGTGCTCCACCCAGGCGATGGGCTGGCCGGCCGCATGCAGGCCGAAGTACAGCGCATTGCCGACGATCGGCCATGCGAACGCGAACACGAGGACCCGGCCCACCGTCATGCCGATCAGAGTGAAGCCGAGGATCCAGAGGTAGAACTTCATCTCCACCCACAGGGTCCAGTACACGCCGTCGATATGCCCGACGCCGAGTCCGCCCTGGAACATCGTCAGGTTCGCCAGGATGTCCACCGGCGACCGCTGGGTTCCCATCTCCGGCCAGAGGACGAAGGTCAGCGTGGCGGTGGCCAGCACCGCGACCCAATAGGCCGGATAGAGACGCCCCACCCGAGACCCGATGAACCTCGCCGGTGACTTCCCATAGGAGGAGAGCAGGATCACGAAGCCGGAGATGATGAAGAAGAGCTGGACGCCGAGCGCCCCGACGGAGCTGAACTGGCTCAACCACGGCCACGCCTCGGCGGCCGGTTCCCCATGGCGGCCCCAGTGGCCGTGATGCCAGGCGGTCCAGTGGAAGAGCACCACGGCGAGGGCTGCGACCAGGCGGAGCCCGTCCAGCAGGGCCAGGCGGGGACGGTGCCGACCGGCCGTCTGCTCCTTTGCCTGGTGATCGACCCGCTGATTCTTCTGCTGGTCTACCCCGATCCGTGGCAGTTCCGTCGTCGCGACCATGGGTCGGCCCCCTCCCTCACATACCGAGCCGCGCCGCGCTGTGGCCCCCGCCCCCGCGCGTCGGGCTCTGCTTGCATCCCGTCCTTGATGATTTCGTTACCTTACGAACCTCGTCTGGGCGGTCACTGGGAATCCGATGAGAACAGGACTGACCGGGCGACGGAACCCGGAGGTGCCGAACCTGGGTTAAAGCAGAACGGTCCCACCCTCCCCGCGTGAGCAGGTCGGATGGGACCGGACTGAAAGAGACGAACAGCGGCTCAGGCCGCCGTCATCACTTGAGCGTGACGGTGGCGCCGGCGCCCTCGAGGGTCTCCTTGGCCTTGTCGGCAGTCTCCTTGTTGACGCCCTCCAGGACGGCCTTCGGAGCGGAGTCGACGAGGTCCTTGGCTTCCTTCAGACCCAGCGAGGTCAGTGCGCGGACCTCCTTGATGACGCCGATCTTCTTGTCGCCAGCGGACTCGAGGACCACATCGAACTCGGTCTGCTCTTCCTCGGCCTCAGCGGCAGCGGCGGCCGGAGCGGCGCCGGCAGCGGCGACCGGAGCGGCAGCGGTCACCTCGAACTTCTCCTCGAAGGCCTTGACGAACTCGGACAGCTCGATGAGGGACAGCTCGGAGAAGGCCTCGAGCAGCTCTTCGGTGGACAGCTTAGCCATGGTGGGCTCCTTTACTTCCGTGTGATCACGGATGAGTTTTCACGGATGTGATGGTGTGGGGTTGGCCGCGAGAGCGACCGGGGGGGTGTTACTCGGCGACCTTCGCGCGCAGGGCATCCACGGTGCGGACTGCCTGCGAGAGGGGGGCCTGGAACAGGTAGGCAGCCTTGGTCAGGTTGCCCTTCATGGCACCTGCCAGCTTGGACAGCAGAACCTCGCGGGACTCAAGGTCCGCCAGCTTCTTCATGGCCGCCTCATCGAGGAACCGGCCCTCCATGTAGCCGCCCTTGACAACCAGGGCATCATGATTCTTGGCGAAGTCGCGCATGGCCTTGGCCGCGTCCACCGGATCACCGGAGACGAAGGCGATTGCGGACGGGCCGGTCATCTTGCCCTTGAAGGCATCGACGCCGGCCTGGTCGGCCGCGATCTCGGTCAGCGTGTTCTTCACCACGGCGTAGGTCGCATTCTCACCGAGTGCACGGCGGAGCTGCTTGAGCTCGGCCACGGTGAGACCACGGTACTCCGTCAAAACTGCTGCGGTGGAGGTGCGGAAGAGTTCCGCCAGCTCCGCCACAACAGCGTTCTTTTCAGACGTCGCCATGGCACTCCTTCCATTGCTGTGGGGCCGGTACCCCCGGACAATGAAAAACGCCCCGTGCAGGTGCACAGGGCGTGGCGTTGACATCACGGCGGACCTGGGTCCAGCCATCCTTCAAGCGTTGCTCGGTTTCACCTGCGCAGGTTGCCTCCATCGGGAGAGCTTTACGGACGGGCATCCAGAGGTTCGGGGAACATCCGGGCACCTGCCGACCGGCGGTCTTTGGTGCAACCGATCTTAGGCCGGACCCCGGCCATTCACCAAATCGGTGAGCCTCCAGTGAGAATCCGGCGAGAATCCCACAGAAGCCGGCAGGAGGCCGGCAGGAAGTCAGCACGTCGACCACCCCTCACCGGCGCACCGCCGACAGGACGGGGGCCGAGGAGGGAGACGTGGACGCCGGGCCGGTCGAGCCGCGGACCTGTAGCCCAGAAGCCAGCCGGAGCTGGTGCACGGTCCGCTCTCCCGCCATGCGGGCCAGCAACAGGTCCACGGCCGCGCGGCCGGCCTGCTCCACAGGAGCGTCCACACAGGTCAGACCCGAATGCACGAAGTCCGAGCCATAGGTATTGTCATAGCCGACCACGGAGACATCTCCCGGGACGTCCACACCGTTGGAGATCAGATGCCGGAGGATGCCGACGGCCAGCTGATCGTTGTAGCCGATGATGGCGGTCGGTTTCCGCGCCCAGGCCAAGGCGGCCGCGGCGGCCCCCTGGCCGATCAGCGGCTTGAACGGCCCCGTGGTGATCAGCTCGATCCCCAGAGCCTGGGCCACCTCGTCCTGGGCCTTCTGGCGCAGGACGTTGCTCCACGCATTGTGCGGCCCCGCGCAGTACACGATCTTCCGGTGGCCCAACGCATGCAGGTGCTCGATCAGATGCCGGCTGGAATCGGCATCCCCGGCCACCACCGAGCTGATCCCCGCCACCTCCCGGTTGAACAGCACCAGCGGCCGACGCCGTGCCATCTCCCGCAGCTCGGCATCAGAGGTCCAGCGGGCTGCGGCGACCACACCGTTCGCATCCCCGGTCAACCGTTCCAGGTGCGTCCGTTCCATGGTGGCGGATTCCTCGGCATCTCCCAGGGTCACAAGGTAGCCGGCCGAGCGCGCCTGACTGACGGCTCCTTTGAGCAGGTCGGCGAAGAAGGGGTTGGCCAGGTCCTGCACCAGGAGGTTCACCGCGCGGGACGAGGCCGCCGGGATCGCGGCTGCCCCACGCGGGGGCTCACGCCGGTATCCCAACCGGGCGGCCGCGTCCATGACCCGCTCCACGGTCTGGAAGTTCACCCGATCTGGCCGCGTGAACGCACGGGATGCCGTGGACGGGGCCACACCGGCCTCCCGGGCCACGTCCTCGAGGCGAATCCTCGCCGTAGCGGCGTCGTCCCGTTCAACATCCATGGTGTTGTCAACTTTTCGCGTCAGGTGGACAGTGCCGGCATGGTCTCATCCGGGGCGAATGCCACCGACTGGACATGCAGGATCTTTCCACCCTTTGCCGTGATCCGTCCAGCATGAGTTTATTCGCCGACCGCCTCGTAACGGGCCATAAGACAGGTGAGCCCTGTTCAGACCGCGTCACAGTCTTCTCATTTCCGCAATTTTTGGCAATCGACTGGCAATCACTTTCCGTTCATGCCATTCTTCTGTCCACCTCGAATGATGTGAGCGGCATCACCGCCTGCCGTGACTGCACATCACCGCACCCGTCTTATCCGTCTGAATCACCGAGTTATCCCCCAAGGAGCCGGACATGAAACAACGCACCCTGATGACTTCCGCGGCCACCCTGGCCGCCGCCGGACTGCTGCTGTCCGGTTGCGCCTCGAACTCCGGAGGCGGAGGCGAAGGCGAGGAGTTCCCCACCGAGGACATCCGCCTCGTCGTGCCGTGGGCCGCTGGCGGCTCCGGTGACCTCTCAGCCCGCACCCTGGCACCGCTGCTCGAGGACGAGCTGGGCGTCAGCGTCATCGTGGAGAACCGCCCCGGCGCGAACGGCTCCGTGGGCTACAACTGGCTCAAGGAGCAGGAGCCGGACGGCTACAACCTCTCCATGCTGGGCGCCGAGGTGGCCACCCTGCAGTTCATGGACTACGACATCAAGCCGGCCGACTACGCCTTCCTCGGCAAGATCCTCGAGGGCCCCGGCGCCATCGCCGTCAAGGCGGACAGCCCCTATGAGACCCTGCAGGACCTGATCGACGCCGCGAAGGCGGCCCCGGGAGAGATCACGTACTCGTCCCCCGGCGTCGGATCCGTGTGGGACAACCCGGCCCAGGGCTTCCAGGAGATGGCCGGCATCGAACTGACCAACGTCCCGTTCGACGGTTCCGCCCCGTCGATCGCCGCCGCCGCGGCCGGTGACGTGGACTTCTCCATCGACGCCATGGGCTCCCAGAAGGCCCAGGTGGACGGCGGCGAGCTGCGCTACCTGGCCGTCCTGGCGGAAGAGCGCGTCGAGGCCTTCCCGGACGTGCCCACCGCGGCCGAACAGGGCGTCGACCTGCAGAACGCCTCCTTCACCGGCCTGATGGCCCCCGCCGGAACTCCGGACGACGTCGTCCAGACCCTCTCGGACGCCATCGTGGCGGCCACGGAGGACGAGGACTACCAGTCCGTCATCGAGCAGTCCAACCTGGTGCCGGTCTCCGTCCCGGCCGGCGAGTTCACCGAGTTCATCCAGGCCGAGGAGGAGCGCTACGGCCCCTGGATCGACCTGGCGAAGTCCAAGCAGGGCTAGTCGTGTCCTCGCCTGACACCCCCGCTGGTTCCACAACCGGTTCGTCTGCCGGGACCGCGGAGCGTCCTGGTGATCATCCGGAGGACCTGGTCCTGCTGAAGAACCTGCCGTACCGGTTGCGGGAGCTGATTCCCGTGGCTGCGTCGCTGGGTCTGGGCATCACGGTCCTCGTCCTGGTCGGTGACATCACCGACCGGGGCGGGGACGCCATGGGTCCACGGTTCTGGCCGACCATGCTCGCCTGGGCCCTGATCGGGCTCGGCGTCCTCCTGGTATTCACCAACGTCCTGCGCGGGGTCCGCCCGTCGGACATCCCCGAGGACATGACCTGGACCGGGATAGGCCGGATGGCCGCGACCTTCGCCGTGCTGATCGGCTACCTGCTGCTGTTCAACGTCCTGCAGTTCTGGTTGATCACCCTGGTCGTCACCGTGGTGCTGCTCTTGCTCTACGGAATCCGGAACTGGAAGGTCCTCGTCTTCCTCCCGATCATCATCGGTGCCCTGCTGCACCTGCTGTTCATCGTCCTCCTGAAGGTGCCCCTGTGATCCCCGAACTCCTCGTCCAGCTGCCCTTGCCCCTCGCGGCGAACGCCGTCACCGACGGCATCGGCGTGGTCCTGCAGTGGGACACGCTGCTGTACATCGGCCTGGGCATGCTCGTGGGCATGCTGGTCGGTGCGTTCCCCGGCGTCACAGCCACCATGGCCGTGGCCCTGGCCTCCGGCTTCACCCTCACCATGGACCCCATCCAGGGCCTGGCCGTGCTGCTGACGATCTACGTGGCAGCTCAGTTCGGCGACCGGGTGCCGGCCATCCTCATCAACACGCCCGGCACCCCGGCCTCGATCGCGACGACCTTCGACGGCTATCCCCTGGCCAAACAGGGCAAGGCCGGCCTGGCCATGACCGCCTCCGCCTTCGGCTCCGCGTTCGGCATGATCATCGGCATCATCGTGCTCTCGCTGTTCGCCATTCCGCTGGCCGGCCTCGCCCGCCAGTTCGGGCCGCCGGAGCTGTTCGCCCTGGTGGTCTTCGGTCTGACGATGATGATCGGCGTCTCCTCCGGCCGTATCTTCAAGGGCCTGGTCGCCGGTGCCTTCGGCCTGCTGCTGGCCACGGTGGGACGTGACCCGATCACCGGTGATCAGCGTTTCACCCTGGGAATCCTGGAACTCAACGGCGGAGTCCCCTTCATCCCCGTGATCATCGGCCTGTTCGGTGTGGCCGAGGTCCTCAACCAGATGGTGACCCACCGACGCAACGCGATCCAGGACAAGCCGATCAGCCAGCTGGGCCAGTGGCTGCCGGATCGGGAGATGTTCCGCCGATTGGTGAAGCCCATGGGCATCGGCGCCGGCACCGGCTCCGTGGTGGGCCTGGTCCCTGCCGTCGGCGGAGACATCGCCGGCATCATCTCCTGGGACAACGCCAAGCGGTTCTCCCGGCGTAAGGAGGAGTTCGGCAAGGGTTCCATCGAAGGGCTCACCGCCGCGGACACCTCGTCCACCGCCACCCTCGGCGGCTCCGTGACCACCACCATGGCCCTGGGCGTGCCCGGCGACTCGGTGATGGCCGTCCTGATCGGCTCCATGATGATCTGGGGCATCCAACCCGGACCGGCCCTGTTCACCAATGACCCTTCGCTGGTCTACACCCTGGCGGCGATCCTGTTGGTGGCCACCGTGCTCTCCCTGGGACTGTCCCTGATCCGCATGAAGTCGATGGTGAAACTGCTGGAGCTGAAGAATCAGTACCTCTGGATCATCATCCTGGTGTTCTGCATGGTCGGCACCTACTCCATCAGCAACTCGGTCTTCGATGTCTTCGTCATGCTGATCATGGGACTGATCGGGCTGTTCATGCTCCGCTTCGGCTTCCCCGCCGGACCGGCCGTCCTCGGTCTGATCCTCGGCCCCCTCGCCGAATCCAACCTGCGCCGCACCCTGATCGGGGACGGCTGGGCCGGATTCTTCACCAGCCCCATCGCCCTGGTGCTGTTCGCCATCTCGGCCGCAGCACTCCTGCTGCCCCCGCTGCGCCAGATGCGCCTGCGCCGCAAGCATGCCCTCAAGGGCAAGGACGAGGGACTGTCCGTCCTGATCCCCTGACCGGGATCTCCACCACCAATCCCACCGGCCACACCACCAACTACGACGACGGCGCCCCC
>NZ_BAAALH010000002.1:1365195-1434176 GCF_039528175.1 Citricoccus alkalitolerans | reverse complement strand
GGGGCGCCGTTGGCTGTGGTCACCTCAGTGGACCGAAACGGCTCAGAACACCACCGGCTTTCCGGTACTGGAGGATTCGTACACGGCCAGCAGGATGCGCAGGGACTTGGTGGCCTCCTCGCCGGTCACGGCGGGGGTACCGCCGGTGCGGACGGCGTCCACGAAGTCGGCCACCTGGGCCCGGTGCCACGGGATCAGGGCACCGTTGATGGCAGCCAGGTCTACGTTGGGGTTGAGTGAGGACGGCCAGGTCTCCTGGGCGCCGACGCTGTCGCCGGCCGCCCAGATATCTACCCGGCCGTCGGTCCCCTCCGGGAACTCGGTCACCTGCGCGGTGGCGCCTGTGGAACCGGTGACGCGGACCTGGACGCCCAGTGACGGGGTGACGGCGGTGGAGGCCTGCACGGTGGCGATGGCCCCGGAGGCGAACCTCAGGGTCGCCACGGCTGAGTCCTCGACCTCGATGTGGTCGCCGTGCACGAAGGTCGCCCTGTGCCCGTTCACCTCGACCACCTCGCCCATGAACCACTGGAGCAGGTCGATGTAGTGGATGCCCTGGGTCATCAGCACCCCGCCGCCGTCCGAGGCCCAGGTGCCCCTCCAATCGGTGGCGGAGTAGTACTCGGGTTCCCGGTGCAGCAGCACGGAGCAGTGGCCGAGGATCGGCGTGCCCAGCGTCCCGTCGTCGATGGCCGCCCGGATCCGCTGGGCCGCGGGCCAGAACCGGCGCTGGAACAGCACACCGAAGGTCACGGAGGCCTCGCGGCAGGCGGCCACCATCCGCTCGGCGGCCTCGAGGTCGATCGCGATCGGCTTCTCGCACAGCACGTGCACGCCGGCGGCGGCGGCCTCCGTGACGACGGCCTCGTGGGTGGGATGCGGGGTGCACACCGAGATCAGGTCGATGCCGCGTCCGTCCGCACCGCGCCAGGCCAGCAGGTCCGTGACGGAGCCGAAGGCATGCTCGATCCCATGGGCCGCGGCGACCGCACCGGCCCGCTCGGCGTCGATGTCACACACGGCCACCACCTCGACGTCCTGCAGGGCGCGGTAGGCCTCCAGATGGTTGCGGAAGACCGCGCCCCCTCCGGCGATGCCGACGCGCAGGGTGCGGTCCCGGGTGCTGTTCTGAGTTTCGGGTCCGGCGGTGCTCATACGTGGATGTCCTCCGTGGTGGTTGGTTGCTGACAGGTCCGGGAGACGTGCCGGCCAGCGGCGTAGGCGCGGGTGACGGCCGAGCCGATGGTGGCCCCACCTCCGGGATAGGCGTCCTTGAAGACGGTCGCCGAGCAGTTGCCGGCGGCATACAGCCCCGGCAGCGGGGCCTCGTTCCAGTCCAGGACACGCCCGTCCAGGTCGGCGCGCAGGCCGCCCGCCGTACCCAGGGCGCCGGGGTGCAGCTGCACGGCGTAGAACGGTGCATCCGCGAGCGGTGCCAGGCAGGGGTTGGGGAGGTTCTGCGGGTCTCCCAGGTGCCGGTCCTGGGCGGAGGACCCCCGGCCGAACTCCGGGTCCTCACCGCGTTCCGCCGCCGGGTTGAAGCGGGCCACGGTCTCCTCGAGGCCGGCCGGGTCCACCCCGATGATCTGCGCCAGCCCGGCCAGCGTGTCCGACCGGACCATCCAGTCCGGGGCCTCGGCGGGCCCGGAGAAAACCGGGTTCCCGGCGACGGGGTACCGGGAGACGAATCGCGAGTCCACCACCAGGTAGGCCGGGATGTTGGCGTACTGGGAGGTCGCGGGGTCGATGTTCGCGAAGACCCGGGAGAAGTCGTGATAGTTCAGGGCCTCGTTGACGAAGCGGCGGCCGGCGGAGTTCACCACGATGCCGCCGGGCAGGGTGGCCTCCACGTTGCCCATCCGGCCCGAGGGCCGGCCGTCGTAGGTGGCACCGTGGGCGGTGATCACCGGCACGCCCCAGATGTCCGTGGTCTCCGTGAAGGAACCGCCCACGGAGAGGCCCAGCTTCAGCCCGTCGCCGGCATTGCTGGGCGCGGAGATCGGGGTGACGGGGAATGTGAGCAGGGTTCCGGTCAGCTCGGGCGACCATTCGAAGCCGCCGGAGGCGATGACCACGGACGCGGCCGCGATCTCCCGCTCACCGGCCACCGCCACGTGCCAACAACCGCCGGTGTGGGCGCCGCTGCCAGTGCCGCTGCCAGTGCCGGTGCCCCGGCCAGCACCATGCCGCAGTCCCGTGGCCGGGGCAGCGGCCGCGATCACGACGCCGGCCTCCCAGGCCGAGGCGGTCAGGGCACCTGCCAGCGCCCCGCCCATCGTGCGCACCCCGCGCTCGGCGCGGCCGGCGAGCAGCGCGGGATCGGGCGCCGCACCGTGCAGGTGGTCCCGCTCGTCCATGGTCAGCAGCGGCAGGTAGGTCGGTGGACGCAGCGCCTCCGCGAGTCCCGGCACCACAGAGGGGTCGAACTCCCGGTGGTCCAGGCCGCGGCCTCCGGCCGTGGCCCCGGGCCATTCCATGTGATAGTCCGGCCGGAACAGCGGGGCGTAGTCCACCCGCGTGTTCTCGTCCAGGAATCGGACCGCCTCCGCGGCAGTGGAGACATACCAGGAGATCTCCTCCTCGGAGAGCCTCTCACCCGTGGCCGCCCGAAGGTAGGCGGCGGCGTCCTCGGGGGTGTCGGTGAAGCCACGCGATCCCATGAGGTGATTGTCCGGTGCCCACATCACGCCTCCCCCGGCGGCGGTGGTGCCGCCGAGCCGGTCCGCCTTCTCCAGCACCAGGACCGAGGCACCGGCCTGCGCAGCCACGAGGGCCGCGGTCATCCCGGCGCAACCGGAGCCGATGACGACGAGGTCGTAGCGGTCGGCGAGCTCGGGCACGGAGGTGAGGAGGGAACGGGTCTCCACGGCATCGGTCATGGTCGGCTGGCTCCTTCCGGGGATTCAGGACGTTCAGGGAAGTCGATCGCGATCTTCCCGACGCCGGCGGTCGGGTCGACCAGGGTCGTGAAGGCCGCATCGAGCTCGGTGAACGCGAAGCGGTGGGTCAGCAGGGCACCGATGCTGTCCTGATGGCGGTCTAGCAGTTCCAGCGCCTCGCCGATGAGGTTCTGGGAGTTGCGCGAGCCGAGCAGGTCGATCTCCTTGACCGGAAGGGCGCGCAGGGTCAGGCGCAATTCCGCGTCGGAGATGCCGACGCAGACCACGCGGCCGGCCGTGGCCACCAGGTCCACCCCGGTGGCCACCGAGGCGGGGGCGCCGGTGGCGTCGATGATCAACGACGGACCGTCGCCGCGGGTGAGCTGGTCCAGCTCGGTCCGCTGCGCCGCCGTCGGGAACTCCCCGGGCGTGACGGTGAAGGTGCGGTCCGCGCCCAGGGCCGCGGCCAGTGCCAGCCGGGACGGGTTCATGTCCGAGACGGTGACGTCGCAGCCCAGTTCCTTGAGGTAGACGGCGGCCAGGAGGCCGATCGGTCCGGCCCCGGAGACGAGGACCGCCTCACCGGCCTGGGCGCGGCCGCGGTTGACGGCCTGCATGGCGATGGAGGCCGGCTCGGACATGGGCGCCAAGGACAGCTCCAGTCCGTCCGGGACCCGGTACAGCTTCTCCAGCGGGACGGCCTGTTCGGTCACCAGCGAGCCGTCCTCATAGCAGCCGTAGACACTCATGTGCCGGCAGGCGTTGACTCGCCCGATGGAGCAGGCGTGGCACTGCCCGCAGTAGAACATCGGCGAGATGGCCACCCGGTCACCCACGGCCCAGCCGCCGGATGCCGAACCCACGCCCGACGTCATGTCCGAGGCGTCGAGGGCGGCGATGGTTCCGGCAGCCTCATGACCCTGGATGATCGGCAGCTCAGTGGCGTAGTCGTCATCCCAGATGTGCGCGTCGGTGCCGCAGAGGGTCACGGACGCCATGCGGATGACCGCCATACCCGGTGACGGCATCGGTGCCGCGATGCTGCGGTACTCGATGGCGCGGCGGCTCGTGGTCACGGCGGCGGTGGCCATGGTGGCGGGGGTGGTCGAGGTCATGTGATTACTCGGCGCCCTCGATCGAGCCGAAGGTGATGTTCCACTTCCGCACCGTGCGTTCGGCGACGAAGCCGGCCTGGAAGAACGGGTCGCCGTCCATGACCGAGGAGACCTCGTCCACGGACTCACCCTTGATGATCAGCAGGGCGCCCAGTGGTTCAGCCTCGGTCAGCCGTCCGGAGACCAGGAGCGTGCCCTGTTCGTGCAGCCCGGACAGGAACTCCACGTGGGAGGGTCGGGTGGCGACCATCTCCTCGGTCTCGGGGACGTAGGCGTAGGTGACGGCATAGGCGGTCATGGATGCAGCTCCTCGGGTTGATGCACGCCGGCCCTGTGACCGGCATTACAAGCCATCGTGCCCGGAAGAGACCTCCCCCCGCGTCCGCATTCCCATTGAATGGCAAAGCACAACTCGGCCCTCCTCCGGCCCTCAGGAGGGCTCCCATCCCCCGGACTTCCCGCGCGAGCCCATCTGCCGGGACAGCCCTCGCGCCGCGGCCAACAGCACGGGGGCCTGGATCTGGAGGTTGATCTGATCCACCTCGGCCACGATGGAGATGGCGCCCAGGACCCGGCCTCCCGGCCCGAAGACGGGTGCGGCCGTGCCCGAGGAGCCGGCCACGGTGATCCCGCGCAGATGGGCATAGCCGTCCGTGCGGGTCTGCGCCAGTCGGCGGCGCAACCCCACTTCGGTGATACCGGACTGACGCGTGGCCTGGTCCCAGGTCGCGGTGAGGTACCGCTCCTGGAGCTGGCGCGGGGAATGCGCCAGGATGGCCAACCCCGGCGCCGTGGAGAGCACCGGCAACCGGCCGGCGACCTTGGTCAGGTCCGTCGACACGTCCCTGCTGATCAGTCGTTCCAGATAGATGATCGTGCCGTCGTCGTGGTCCAGGATGGCCAGCGACGTGTTCTGGCGTTGGGTGACATGTACGGCCTCCATGAAGGGCAGCGCCGCCTGGCCGAATTCCTGGTAGGTGGAGCTGCGCTGACCCAGTTCCCACAGCACCAGGCCGATCCGGAAGCGGCCGTCCGGGGTGCGTCGCAGCAACCCCTCCTCGGCCATGTCCCCCGCCAGGCGGTGGGCGGTGGAGGAGGACAGACCCGTGCGGACGGCCAGTTCGGAGGCCGTGAGTTCCGGGTGGTCGGCATCGAAGGCATGCAGCACCCGCACCAGGCGCTGGATCAGCGATTCGCCGGAGGGTGAGTTCGCCATCAGGATCTCCCGCTCCGGGTGGCCTGCAACGGCGCCAGGAGCAGCACCAGAGTTCTGCCCATGGCTGTGCCTCCTTCGGCAGCGTTCAGGCGGCGCCGGCCGCATGACGCGCGGCCACCCAGCCGAAGGTCATCCCGGCACCGACCTGGGAGCCGGCGCCCGGGTACTCGCTGCCCATGACGGAGGCGGCGTCATTGCCGGCGGCGTACAGTCCTTCGAGCACCGCACCGTCACGGCCCACCACCTGGGCCTGCGCGTTGACCCGGATCCCGTAGGCCGTGGCCAATGGGGTCGGGACCACGGCAACGGCGTAGAACGGCCCCTGCCGGATCGGGCCGATGTTCGGGTTCGGCGTGTGCTCCAGATCCCCGGCCACCCGCCCGAACATCAGCTCGCCCTTCTGGAAGTCCTCATCCACGCCGGTCTCGGCGAAGCCGTTGTACCGGCGGACGGTCTCCTCGAGGCCGGCGGGGTCCACACCGATACCTACGGCCAGCTCCCGCAGGGTGGCGCCCCGGTGGAGGTAGCCGTCGTCGATGTACTTCTGCAGCATGGCGGCAGGCAGATGCGGCATGGTGATCATGCCCAGCCCATACTTCGCCAGGGTGCTGGAGTCCACCACAAGCCAGGCCGGGACGGTCGGGACCGTCCGGTGCGATGCGTACATGGCCCGCACGAAGCGGTGGTAGGAGTGTGATTCGTCCACGAAGCGCCGGCCGGCGGAGTTGACCGCGATCAGGCCGGGTTTGGCCCGGTCCCAGATGTGGGGGAACACCACGGTGGAGCCGTCCGCCCGGGTTCCGATCGAGGACGGGAACCACAGGGCGTTCTCGCCGTTGTCCGTCCCCGCCGCCGCGCCGACGGCCTCGCTCAGGAGCAGGGTGTCACCCGTGGCGCCTTCGGCGGCGCGGGAGAACTGGGGCGTGGGCTCGGGCATGAACCTCTTCCGCAGCTGGGGGCTCTGGGCGAACCCGCCGGCGGCCAGCACCACGCCGCGCCGGGCCCGGATCCGCAGCTCGCGCCCCTCATGGCCCACAACGGCGCCCGTCACCCTCTCCGTGTCCCGCAGCAGCTCCGTGGTGTACGCGTTGCGCCATACGTCTCCACCCCGGCGGAGCACCTCGGCGTACAGACGGGCCACGAGGGCATTGCCCATCACCAGCCGGGTGCCGCGCGGATTCAGGACCATGTCCAGGGCCCAGCGTGCTCCCAGGCCCGCCGCCGTGGCCGCTGCCCTCACGGCCTTTCCGGGCTTCTTGGAGAACAGTCCCAGCAGGGTGCCCACCTCGGCACGGCGCAGCATCATGGTCCCGCCCATGAGCGCGAACTCGGGCACGGGGGGCCGGATGTGGCGGAAGCGGCTTCGACCCAGGGCGCGTCCGTCGAAGGGCTCCTGTTCCAGGGCCCGTCCGGTCTGCCCGGTCTCCGGCAGCTCCGAATGGTAGTCGACCACGGCGGGTGACCGCCGGAACGTCACTCCGAGATCCTCCATGTAGCGCAGCATCGCCGGACCGTTGTCCAGGTATGCCTGCCGCAGGGCCTTGTCCGACTTCTCCCCCACCAGTCGGTCGAGATAGCGCTCGGCCTTCTCGGCATCGTCGGTGATGCCGTCCTCGTGCTGGAAGTGGTTGTTCGGGATCCAGCAGGTCCCGGCCGAGTAGGCCGTCGTCCCGCCGATGTAGTCGGTCTTCTCCAGGACCAGCACCGACAATCCCTCCTGGGTGCCGGTCAGGGCTGCGGAGAGACCGGCGGCACCGGTGCCCAGCACCAGGAGGTCCACCTCCTGGTCCCATGAGGCGGACGTCGGAGGCGTCGGTGCGGGAGGGTTCTCGGTCATGGGCCTGCCTTGTTCTGAATTCGGCTGAGGTCTACTGGGGTCAGGTGGGGTCCCCGTGACCAGTGTCGCCTCGGGGTGGGATGCCGCGCCCGTGACGCGGCTCACGAACCATCGTCGCCCACGGCAGTGACAGCCGGGAGGCCACTTCCCATTGAACAGGAAACGGTGGTGCTTCAGACCCTCTTCTGCCAAGCAGGGTGGGTGGACACCGGCACGAACCCCAGTTCCTGGTTGGCGCGCAGGATCGCCCCGTTCTCGGCGGCGTTCCACGTGTAGAGGCGTTCCGCCTCGGGCTTCAGCCGCAGCAGTTGCGAGACGTTGACGGCCTTCAGGAGCACGGCGAGTCCCCGCCCCCGATGCTCCGGGTGCACCAGAGTGTTGCCCTGGTAGGCCGCCTGGGGCAGGTCGGCGAAGGTCTCGATGTCCGAATGCCCGACGAGCCGCCCGGTCGACCGGTCGCGCGCCGCCGTCGTGATGATGGACAGGCCCATCTCCCGTCGGGCCCGCTCCTCGGCTCGCAATCGGGGCACATCCCAGTGCTCTGCCACCCGCTCCAGGGCCGCGGCGGGCGCCTCAGCCGCCATCCGGCCGAGCAGCCCGGCCATCGATTCCGCATCCCCTTCCGGGCAGGCGCCTTCCCAGACGACCAGGTCATAGCCATGCTCCTCGGCGACGCCCGAGCCGGATTCCGCGAGCAGTGCGGCACCGGCCGCCTCCCGCAGGTCCAGCACGGAGGTCCACTCCACCTGGGCCAGCTCGTAGCCGTGGGCGGCGGCGAACGCGGCATCCGCCGCCTGCCAGCGGATCCGGTCCCGGCCGGCGTCGGGCAGGGATGGTGGGTGTGTCCCGACCACCGGGGTCAGTCCGGTCTCCAGCGAGGTCCCGGAGACGAACACCGGACCGGACCCCACGGCAGCCGGGTCCACCAGGGCGTTGTCCGTCCAGGACTGCAGCACGGAGCGCCCGCTCCGCACCGCTTCGGCTTCAGCCTCGCGCAGCACGGCGGTCCCCACCCCACGGCGCCGGAAGTCGGGGTGCACGGCCACGTGCACCTCGGCGGTGGTCGGTTGGGCGGTGGGCTGGCCATCCGTCGAGACGCCCGGTTCCCAGGGCAGGCTCAGGGCGGCGTAGGCGATGATGCGATCCGGCCGGTCTCCGGTCAGGGGTTCCCGGGCGACGACGTAGGAGGTGCGCACGTCCTCCCGGGACGTGGCCCCGGCCAACTGGTTCTCCGGGGAGACATAGAAGTCGTTGTTGCCCCAGAACAGGGACGTCACCAGGTTGGCCAGTTGCGTTACCTGCAAGAAGTCCGCCGTGGTGGGCGGCATCGGCAGCCGGGTCTGATCCAGGGTGTCGGGAAGGTCCAGCCATTCGATCCTCATGGTGTTCATGATGCCGCACCGGACCGGATTGCTGGTCGCATTAACGCACCGGGGCCGGAACCGCGATCTCTCGCTGGTTCCGGCCCCGATGATGAGACTGGTGGTGAAGCTACTGCCCCGACCTGAGGTCAGGCCTGAGCGGCGGCCTCAGTCTCGATCTTGACCACGTTCGGGTCCACCCGGATGCCGGGGCCGAAGGTCGTCGAGATGGTGGCCTTGGAGATGTACCGGCCCTTCGACGCGGACGGCTTCAGGCGCAGCACCTCCTCCAGGGCAGCGGCGTAGTTCTCGGCCAGCTTGTCAGCATCGAAGCTGGTCTTGCCGATGATGAAGTGCAGGTTCGAGTGCTTGTCGACGCGGAAGTCGATCTTGCCGCCCTTGATGTCGGTCACGGCCTTGGCCACGTCCGGGGTCACCGTTCCGGTCTTCGGGTTCGGCATCAGGTTGCGCGGACCGAGGACCTTGCCGAGACGGCCGACCTTGCCCATCATGTCCGGGGACGCGACGGCGGCGTCGAAGTCGGTCCAGCCGCCCTGGACCTTGGCGATCAGGTCGTCCGAACCCACGAAGTCGGCGCCGGCGGCCTCGGCCGCTGCGGCCTTGTCACCGGTGGCGAAGACGACCACGCGGGCAGTCTTGCCGGTGCCGTGCGGCAGGTTGACGGTGCCGCGCACCATCTGATCGGCCTTGCGGGGATCGACGCTCAGGCGGAAGGCGACCTCCACGGTGGCGTCCGACTTGGACGGGTTGGTGTCCTTGGCCAAGGCGATGGCCTCGACGGGACCGTAGATGTCCTCGCCGATCTTCTCTTGAGCCGCCTTGTATGCTTTGCTGCGCTGTGCCATCTGCTTGTTCTCCTTATGCAGTCGTGGTCTGCGGGTCGCGCGCGACCCTGCCACTGGAATGAGCTGTGTTGCTGAAGTGCTGAAAAGAGTTGTTTCCGTCAGCCTTCGACGGTGATGCCCATGGAGCGGGCGGTGCCGGCGATGATCTTGGCCGCGGCCTGGACATCGTTGGCGTTGAGGTCTTCCATCTTGGTCTGGGCGATCTCCTCGCACTGGGCCTGGGTCAGCTTGCCGACCTTGTCCGTGTGCGGGGTGGAAGAGCCCTTGGCGACCTTGGCAGCCTTCTTGATGAGCTCGGCGGCCGGCGGGGTCTTGGTCACGAAGGTGAACGAACGGTCTTCGTACACAGTGATCTCGACGGGGACGACGTTGCCACGCTGGGATTCCGTGGCGGCGTTGTACGCCTTGCAGAATTCCATGATGTTCACGCCGTGCTGACCGAGCGCAGGGCCGATCGGAGGGGCCGGGTTGGCGGCTCCTGCCTGGATCTGCAGCTTGATCAGGCCTGCGACCTTCTTCTTGGGGGCCATAATCGGGTCCTTCTTCTGTAACTTCTTGCGTGTTCCCCGAAGCACAGGAGCGTGTTCCGGAGCTGGTGGCCACCGTGGCGCGGTGACCGGTCCGCCACCGTCCGGCCAAAGCAGCCGAAGCAACCGGAGGGGGCGAAGTCTGGTGGTGCCTCCTACCGGATCTTCGTGACCTGGTTGAAGGAGAGGGTGACCGGGGTCTCGCGCTCGAAGATGGTCACGAGGACCACGAGCTGCTGCGATTCGACCTTGACCTCCGAGATGGTGGCCGGCAATGTCTCGAACGGACCGTCGTTGACGGTGACGGATTCGCCGACTTCGAAGTCGACCTCGACAGCCGGGGCGGACTCGGCGCCCGCCGGGGCGGGCCGACCTTCGGCCTGGGCCGTCTTGGTGGCCTCCTGCATGACCGACGGCGCCAGCATGGAGTAGACCTCGTCGAGGGAGAGCGGGAACGGGTCATGGGCGTTGCCCACGAATCCGGTGACGCCCGGGGTGTGGCGGACCACTCCCCAGGAGGCGTCCGTCAAGTCCATGCGGACGAGCACGTATCCGGGGATGCGCACCCGGTTGACTAGCTTGCGCGTGGTGTTGCGGATCTCCACGACCTCTTCCATGGGGACTTCGATCTCATAGACGTAGTCCTCCATCTCCTGGGTCTGGACACGCGTCTCCAGGTTGGTCTTCACGCGCTTCTCGTAGCCGGCGTAGGTGTGGATGACGTACCAGTCGCCGGGCTGACGGCGCAGGCGGGTGCGGAGCTCCTCGGAGGGATCCACCTCCGGCTCGGCCTCGACGGCCGACTCAGCCTCGACCGGCTCCACGTCCAGGGAATCCTCGCCGACCAGGTCGGCGTCGGGTCGATCGGCGGACTCAGCACCGCTCTGGGCCAGGTCCTCCTCCTGAAGGGTCATCTGACCCTGGTCCTCAGCGGATGCCTCAGCGGTGACCTCGCGGGTCTCTGCCTGGGGATCGACCTCCGGCTCGGCGGTCTCGTCGTAGCTCTCGTCGATGCCGTCGGCCTCGATCGCCGGGTCCACGGCGACCTGCGGGTCGACGTCGGCATCCGACTCCTCGGCATCGGCCGGCTCAGCCGGCACGACGGGCTCACCGGCGACGGCGGCATCCTCAGCAGTCTCGGGGTCCTGAGACGGCTGGGACTGCTCCTCTTCGAGAGCGTCAGCCTTGGCGAGGGCGTCGGCCTGCGGTTCGAGTTCCTGCTCGGACACTGATTCCTGCTTTCTTCACGCGTTCAACGTACTTCCGGCAGGGCATGCGTCCACCGGCGGGAAGCGTCAGGCGCTGCCGTCGCCGAAGACGAAGGAGGCACCCATGCCGAACAAGAAGTCCAACAAGGTCACCAGCAAGATCATGAAGATCACGAAGGCGAGCACGACGCCCGTGAGTTTCACCAGCTCCTCACGGGTGGGGGTGACGACCTTCTTGAGCTCGTCCACCACCTGCCGCAGGAACAGGGCGATTCTGCCGAAGAGGCCTCGCTTCCGCGGCGTGCCGGGGTTCTGGTCCCCAGTGCTGTTCGCAACTGCCTCGGTCACTTGGCCTCACTTGCTAGGTCGACACTGAAACTGTCCTGCCGGGGGCTTTTCGGATCTCCGAAAGACCACCCTGCGCAGGGTAGACAGGACTCGAACCTGCAACCTGCGGTTTTGGAGACCGCTGCGCTACCAATTGCGCCACTACCCTAGGGGCCGGAAGTGGTTTCCCACGGCACGGCCCAGCCTGGTGCTTTTCAACACCGGGCATCAACTTTACGGCATCGGGGGCAGTGAGTCGAACCGGCCGCTTCTCCAAGGCGCACACACGGGCACGAGCACGCCGGTACCACTAGGCTGGATCGCGACGACCCCCGGAAACCGCCCGCCGGAAGGACCCCATGTCTAGCTCACCGTCCACCTCGCAGCCCACCCCGCCCCGCAGCCGCGTCTCCGAGCGCATCGGCTCGATCGCCGAGTCTGCCACCCTCGCCGTCGACGCCAAGGCCAAGGCGCTCAAGGCCGCCGGGCGTCCGGTGATCGGCTTCGGCGCCGGCGAACCTGACTTCCCCACCCCGGGGTACATCGTCGAGGCCGCCGTGAACGCCGCCCAGGACCCCAAGAACCACCGCTACTCCCCCGCCGGCGGTCTGCCCGAGCTGAAGCAGGCCATCGCGGAGAAGACGCTGCGCGACTCCATGTTCGAGATCGAACCCCAGCAGGTCCTGGTGACCAACGGCGGCAAGCAGGCCGTCTACAACACCTTCGCGACCCTGTTGGATCCGGGCGACGAGGTCATCGTCCCCACGCCGTTCTGGACCACCTACCCCGAGTCCATCCGCCTGGCCGGCGGAGTGCCGGTCGAGGTGTTCGCCGGCCCTGAGACCGGATACAAGGTCACCGTGGACCAGCTCGAGGCCGCAGTCACCGAGCGGACCAAGGTGCTGTTGTTCAACTCCCCGTCCAACCCCACCGGTGCCGTGTACGACCCGGAGGAGACCGCCGCGATCGGCCAGTGGGCCGCGTCCCGAGGCCTCTGGGTGGTCACCGACGAGATCTACGAACACCTCACCTACGACAACGTCCCCTTCACCTCGATCGCCGCTGCCGTGCCGGAGATGGCAGAGCAGGTCATCATCCTCAACGGCGTGGCCAAGACCTACGCCATGACCGGCTGGCGCGTGGGCTGGATGGCCGGCCCGGTGGACATCATCAAGGCGGCCACCAACCTCCAGTCGCATGCCACCTCGAACGTCGCGAACGTCTCCCAGCGCGCCGCCCTCGCCGCCGTCGCCGGGCCTCTGGACGCCGTGGAGGAGATGAAGACGGCCTTCGACCGCCGCCGCAAGGCCATCGTCGAGGGTCTCAACGCGGTGCCCGGATTCTCCTGCCCGACGCCAGCCGGCGCCTTCTACGCGTACGTGGACGTCCGCGGTGCGCTGGGCGAGAAGCACCAGACCTCCGCCGAGCTTGCCGGCTACATCCTGGACGAGGCCGAGGTCGCCGTTGTGCCCGGTGAGGCCTTCGGCCCCTCGGGCTTCCTGCGCCTGTCCTACGCCCTGGGCGACGACGATCTCGCCGAGGGCATCGGCCGGATCCAGCAGCTCCTCGCCCGTTAGCCTCGCCTCCCAACTCTCTCCCGAACGACTGACGGCGACTGACGGCGACTGGCGAGCGGCGCAACTGCGGATCAGATCTGACTTCTGATCCGCAGTTGCGTCATTTAGGATGTCTTTTATGACGCTTCTGCGAATCTCTGAGGCTGCCCGCTTCCTGGGAGTGAGTGACGATTCCGTCCGCCGATGGGTTGCCTCCGGAAGGCTCGGGGCCCACACGGACGGAACCGGCCGGGCCGCCGTCGACGGTGTGGAAGTCGCCCGACTGGTCAAGGACGGCAACAGCACCCTCAACGACACCGGTGACGACGGTGTCCCCTCCTCGGCGCGCAATCGCTTCCACGGGTTGGTGACGGACGTGGTCATGGACACCGTCATGGCCCAGGTGGAACTGCAGTGTGGCCCCTTCCGGGTGGTCTCCCTCATGAGCTCGGAGGCGGCACGGGAGCTCGGTCTAGAGCCCGGGATGCCCGCCATGGCCGTCGTGAAGGCGACCACCGTCATTGTGGAAAGAATGGAACGCACCGAACGAACAGGCCGGGCGGACAGCTGATGCGGGGCCGTACCGGACGCCATCTGGGCTTCGCCCTCGGCCTCATCGTGGGAGTCAGTGTCGTCCTGGCCGGCTGCGGCGCCGCCTCGAGTGGCACCGGCCCCTCCAGTGAAGCCGAGGCATCCGGCACCACCCTCACGGTCTTCGCGGCAGCGTCCCTGGGCGAGTCCTTCGAGGAGCTGGCGGACGGTTTCGAGCAGGAGAACCCGGGGGTCGAAGTCGAATACAACGTCGCCGGATCGTCCTCCCTCGCGGAGCAGATCCTGGCCGGTGCCCCGGCTGACGTCTTCGCCTCGGCCGACGAGCCGAACATGGATACGGTCGTGGCGGCCGGGGAGAACTCCGGGGAGCCGGAGCCGTTCGCCACCAACGTCCTGACGCTCGTCACGCCCGCCGACATCCCGGCCGACTCCCCCGACATCACCTCCCTCGCGGAGGCGGCGGCCGAGGGCGTGAAGCTCGTGATCTGTGCCCCTCAGGTCCCCTGCGGCCGCGCTGCCCTCGACGTGGCGGAGGACGCCGGCGTGGAGCTCTCCCCCGTCAGCGAGGAGGCCAGCGTCACCGATGTCCTCGGCAAGGTCAGCTCCGGCGAGGCGGACGCGGGGCTGGTCTACGTCACGGACGCACTCAGTGCCGGTGCTGGCGCTGGTGCTGGTACGGGTGCCCGCGAGTCCGTGAACGCCATCGAGCTCGAGAACGCCGGCTCCGCCGTGAACACCTACCCCATCACCGTGCTGGACGCCGCCGCGGAGAACGGCCCGGAGCACCCGGAGCTGGCCCAGCGATTCGTCGACTACGTGCTCTCCGAGGACGGGCAGTCGGTGCTCGAGGCGGACGGGTTCGGCGCTCCGTGACCGCTCGTCCGAGGGGCGCGGCACGATGGGCGCCGGGCTGGTTGGTGCGGAGACGAGAAGTGCGGGTCCGCCCGCCGGCCGGGCTGGCCGTCGTCGGGATCCTGGGCAGTGCTGCGCTCCTGGTGCCGTTCGTCGCCCTGGTGGCCGGCGTGGACCTCGCCCGGCTGCCCGAACTGCTCACCTCCCCCTCCGCCCTGGACGCCCTCGGGCTCTCCCTGCGGACCGCGCTGACGGCCACCGTGATCTGCCTGCTGATCGGCACCCCGCTGGCCCTCGTTCTCACCCGTCTGGAGTTCCCGGGCCGCAGCGTGGCGCGGTCCCTGGTGCTGCTGCCGCTGGTGGTCCCGCCCGTGGTCGGCGGAATCGCACTGACCGAGGCATTCGGCCGGCGCGGACTGATCGGCGAGCACCTCCAACTGCTCGGGATCGAGATCGCGTTCACGTCAGCGGCCGTGGTTATTGCGCAGGTCTTCGTGTCCCTGCCGTTCCTCGTGGTGGCGCTCGAGGGTGCCCTGCTGACCCGCGGTGAGGCCCACGAGCGCACCGCACTGTCCTTGGGAGCCTCGCCGCTGCGCACGTTCCTTACCGTGACGCTGCCGCTCCTGGCGCCCGGGCTCATCGCCGGCCTGGTGCTGACCTTCGCCCGCGCCCTGGGAGAGTTCGGGGCGACCATCACCTTCGCCGGCTCCCTGCAGGGCACCACGCGCACCCTGCCGCTGCAGGTCTACCTCGAACGCGAGACCGATCCGGAGGCCGCTGTCGCCCTCTCCCTCGTGCTCGTGGTGGTGGCCCTCGTGGTCATCACCGTGGCCTATGGACGGCGAGAGGGGCGCCGGGACGGCCGGCGGACGGGTGCACGGTCATGACCGGCCTGGACTGCCGCGTGGTCGTCCCCGAACGCGGGGTGGAGCTCGCGTTCACCGTGGACGAGGGCCAGACCCTGGCCCTGACCGGGCCCAACGGATCCGGCAAGTCCACGGTGCTCTCTGCCCTCGCCGGTTGGCTGCGCCCGGATACCGGGCACGCCCGGCTCGGTGACAGGGCCCTCTTCGATCTCGCCGCCGGCCGAAACAGCTGGATCCCGGCACGACGCCGGAACGTCGGCTACCTGACGCAGGACCCCCTGCTCTTCCCCCACTTCACGGCCGAGGCGAACGTCGCCTTCGGACTGGCCCGCGCCGGCGTCGTGGGCCGGAGGAACCGACGGGAAGCGGCCCGGGACTGGCTCGAGCGGGTGGGCGTGGGGCAGCTGGCCTCCCGCCGGCCCGGGGAGATGTCCGGCGGCCAGGCGCAGCGCACGGCGATCGCCCGGGTGCTGGCCTCGGGGCCGGAGCTGGTGCTGCTGGATGAGCCGCTGTCCGCCCTGGACGCCCAGGTGGTCCCGACGATCCGCGAATTGCTGGCCGAGGTCCTGACCGGGCGCACCACGGTCCTCATCACGCATCACGAGGCGGACGTGGTGGCGCTGGCCGATGCGGAGTTCCGGATCGAGAGCCGGGACTAGAGCCGGGACGAGAGCCTGATCTAAAGCAGTCCCCGCTCCCCCGCCCAGCGCGTGAGCTCGTGGCGGTTGGAGAGCTGGAGCTTGCGCAGCACGTTGGACACATGGGTCTCGATGGTGCGCACGGAGATGAACAGGTCCTTCGCTGCCTCGCGGTAGGTGTAGCCGCGCGCGATCAGCCGCATGACCTCGAGTTCACGGGCCGAGAGCAGATCGAGCTCCTCGTCCCGCACGGCCACGTCCGCGGTACCGAAGGCGTCGAGGACGAAGCCGGCCAGTCGGGGCGAGAACACGGCGTCGCCACCGGCCACCCGCTGCACGGCCGCGGACACCTCGGTCCCGGAGATGGTCTTGGTGACGTAGCCGCGGGCGCCGGCGCGGATGACGGAGACCACGTCCTCGGCGGCATCGGACACGGAGATCGCCAGGAATCTGACCTCGGGGGCCAGGTCCTGGCAGGATGCCGCGACCTCGGCCCCGCCACCGCCCTTGCCGCCGGGCAGGTGGACGTCCAGCAGCACCACCTCAGGCTCGAGTTCGTGGATGATCCGGATGGCCGAGTCAACGTCACCGGCCTCCCCCACCACCGCGATGTCCGCCGGATCCAGATCGGCCTTCAGGCCGGTGCGGAAGATGGCGTGGTCGTCGACGATGACAACGCGTGTGGTCATGGTGTGGCCCCTTCTGTGTCTTCTTCGGTGGCACGGCCTGCTGCGTGCTCGGGCACCGGCAGATGCAGCCGGACCTCCGTGCCGCCCGCGCCGGTGGAGATCGTGGCCGTACCTCCGGCGCGCTCCATGCGGCCGATCACGGATTCGCGGATGCCGAGGCGGTCCTGCGGGATGGCGTCCAGGTCGAAGCCGTCGCCCCGGTCCTTGACGAAGATCTCGACGGCGGCCGGGCCAGCTTCGGCGTAGACGCGCGCCGGCCCCGCGTGACGCACCGCGTTGAGCATGGCCTCCCGGGAGGCCTGCAGCAGCGGGTCGAGCCAGGGCCCGGTGGCCACGCCGACCGTGACGACCTCGATCGGCTGGCCATGGTTGTCCTCGATGGCGGCGGCCAGGTCCTGCAGCCGGTCCGTCAGGCTGCCGTCGGGGCGGGTGGGGTCGGCGTAGAGGTACTGGCGCAGATCTCGCTCCTGGGCACGGGCCAACCGGGCGACCATGGCGGAGTCCTCCGCGTTCTTCTGGATCAGCGCCAAGGTCTGCAGCACGGAATCGTGCAGGTGTGCGGCGATTTCCGCGCGTTCGGTCTGGACGGCGAGCGCGGACGACTTCGCGGCGGCGTCCCGCCACAGCTTGATCACCCACGGAGCGGCCACGAGCACGATTCCGGCCAGGATGACGATGGCGACGACGAGTCCCAGCCACATGTCCTGGGCACCGACGAGGCCGGCGGCGAGTGCCAGGATGCCGGCCATGACCAGCAGCAGGCCGAGCACGAGGGAGGTGACGCGGTGGGTCCTCCCGGCCCGGTCCGTGGCATCGCCCCGGAGGGAGTCGAGCTGCAGCCAGGCGAGAGCCACCCCGAGGAGAACGACGGCGGCCGGTCCGATCAAGCCCCAGTTCAGCCGGATCCCGATCACCTGCAGGGCGAGGGCCGCTGCCAGCACGAGGAGCACGATGCCGACGATGACCTGCCAGCCGCGGCCGGCCGAACTGCCGAGCCGGTCCCCGAGCCGATCGCTCAGCCGGTCGCCGAAGGCCCACGTCCGGGTCTGCTCAGCGGCCCCGCGCACGGGTTCAGTGGCCCCGACGACGGCCTCCTGCTCATCCGGGACGAAGATCCACAACCAGGCGTAGAACACCACACCGACCCCGCTGAGCAGCGCCAGGGCCACGACGCCGACCCGCACCCACGCCACGGGCAGGCCGAGGTATCGGGCCAGACCGGCGCAGACGCCGGCGATGGCCCGGTGCTCCCGGGGGCGGGTGAGGACAGTTGTCATGGCTCCATCCTGCCTCAGTCCGCGGCGTCCGGGTGGCGTTACGGACGTAGATCCGGGGGTTCTCCGGGTCCGGTCAGGGGCTCCCCGGATACCGCACGGGACCTGCAGACGGGACGATGGAGACATGAACGAGAACCCCGCCCCCGGCAGCACCAGCGGCTTCTACACCTGGATCGACTCGCTGCACACCGTGCGTTCCCCCCAACGTTGGATGGGCGGCGTCGTCGCCGGCCTCGCCGACCGTATCGGCATGGACCGAACCCTGGGCCGCGCCCTGTTCGTGGTCCTGACCCTGCTCACCTCCGGACTGACCGTTCTCTTCTACGGCCTCGCCTGGATGTTCCTGCCCGAGCCGGACGGCCGCGTCCACTCCCGGGAGGCAGGCCAGGGGCGGTGGACCGCCGGTATGACCGGTGCACTCGTGTTCACCGTGCTCGGCATCGGCAACCTCTTCAACTGGCCCGGCTTCCTCGGCGGCAGCGATGGCTTCTGGAGCTTCGGCAGCGTGATCGGCCTGGGCATCATCGGATTCTTCGTCTGGCTGGTCCTGTCCCAGAACGGGACGCGCGGCCGCCCCCGGGAGCTTCCGTCCGGCACCGAGCCGGCAACAGGCTCCGAATCCTCCCAGCCCGGAACCCTGCCCAGCCCCCAAACCAGCGCCCAGGCCACCGAGCGCCTCTATGTGGCTCCCACGGACACCGGTTGGTACTTGCCCTCCGCCGCCAGCACTGCTGGTACCGCCAGCACTGCCCACCGTTCCCCGGAAGGACCCGAACCCATGAGCTCCACCGCCTCGTACCCCCACCAGCCCGACTATCGACGCGCCGATCCTGCTCACACCGTTTCCCCAGCGCAGCCGACTCCCCCGGCCGACCGCACCCCGCCGTCGCTGCCCGGTGCAACCCAGCTGGTCGTCGTCGGGCTGGCGGTCCTGGCCGGCGCCGCGGTCTCACTGCTGCGCTATCTCGACGTCTTCACCGCCTCATGGCCCGTCATCTGGGCTGCCAGCCTGGCCACGGTGCTGGCGGTCATGGCGATCGGTGTCATCGCCGGGGCCATCGCTGGCCGCGGCGGGGGCGGACTCACCGTCACCACCGCGATCCTCGCGATCCCGGTGGTGGGTGCGACCGCCAGCGCGTACGTCCAGGACGGCCCCTGGGGAACGAACTGGACGGACACCGGCAACTGGGATGGCGGCGTGGTCACCGGCAACGTCACCGAGGGATACGACCTGAGCTTCGGCGAAGGCACCATCGACCTGCGCCAACTCACGGGAGCCAGCGCAGCCGAGGCCACCCCGGTGGACATCAGCTTGAGCTTCTCCACGGCCGACCTCGTGGTCCCGAACAACGTGGACGTCTTCCTGGACGCGAACAGTTCCTTCGGCAGCGTCAACTCCCCCTCCGTCGGGACCGACGACGCCGGCCGCCTCCAGGTGGTGGACGCACCCGGGGACGAGCAGATCGTGGTGGAGGCGGACGTCTCCTTCTCCACCCTGAACGTGCGCGCCGAGGCCCCGACCACCACCGGTACCAGCCAGAACTGACCAAACCTCTCCAGAACTGACGTCGATCAACTGTGACAGCCCAGGAGTGAATGACATGAGCACCCATCCCCACGATTTCTCCCACCATCCCACCCACGACGAGGACCAGGCCCTCGAGGACGAGATCACGCGCGGCACCGTCCATGACCGGAACTACGCCGCCCATCGCACGGACAGCGAGGCCCAGCCGGCCGACGTCGGGCCGGAGAAATCCACCCTCCGCACTGGAACCCTGGTCTGGGGCGTGATTGCCCTGCTGGTGGCCCTGTGGTCACTGTCCGTGACCGTGCTTGACTGGAACCTCGACCCGGTTCTGGTGATGATCGGCCTGGCCTTGGTCGGCGGCGTGGCCCTGGTGGCCGGCGGAATCGCCGGCGCCGCCCGTAGTAAGTCGTCCTAGTCCACCCACAAACCACAGATCGAAACGCATCGAGGAGCACCATGGACACCTTCTACCGTTCCCTGAGGAGCATTCCCTTCCGCCGCGGACCGAAGCGGTGGGTCGGCGGCATTGCCGGCGGGATCTCGGCAAAATTCGGCTGGGACCCTACGCTGGTCAGGATCGTTGTCCTGATCGGCTTCCTCCTGCCGGGCGTCGGCCTCTTCACCTACGTGGTGGCCTGGGTGCTGCTGCCGTGGCAGGACAACACGATTCCGTTGGAGCGCGTGTTCCCCGGAACGCAGCGTCCTCTCTAGTTCGCACTCGTCACCTCCAGCTAGTTCGCACTCGTCACCTCCAGCCCCGTCCAGAAAGGCACCACATGCGCGTCGGCCTCCTCACCAGCGGCGGGGACTGCCCCGGACTCAACGCTGTCATCCGTTCGGCGGTCCTGCACGGGATCAAGTCCTACGACTACGAGCTGGTCGGCATCCGGGATGGCTGGCGCGGCCTGATCGAGGGGAACGTCGAGGACCTTCCCCGCCAGCGGGTCCGCGGCCTGGCCCGGACGGGCGGCACCATCCTCGGCACCTCCCGCACGCACCCGTACGACCACCCGGGCGGAGGGCCGGAGAACATCAAGGCGCGGATGGCAGAGCTGGGCCTGGACGCGGTGGTTGCCATCGGCGGTGAGGGCACGCTGGCCGGCGCCAAGCGGTTGTCCGATGACGGCGTGCCCCTGGTCGGGGTGCCGAAGACCATCGACAACGACCTCAAGGCCACGGACTACACCTTCGGTTTCGACACCGCGGTCTCCATCGCCACCGATGCCATGGACCGGTTGCGCACCACGGGCGAGTCCCACCACCGCTGCATGGTCGCCGAGGTCATGGGCCGCCACGTCGGCTGGATCGCCCTGCACTCGGGCATGTCCGCCGGCGCGCACGCGATCCTCATCCCGGAACAGCGCACCTCCATGGAGCAGGTGTGCGAATGGGTGAAGCAGGTGCACGACCGTGGGCGGTCACCGCTCGTGGTGGTGGCCGAGGGTTTCATTCCCGAGGGCCACGACGACCCTCTGGCCGAGGCCGGCGCGGACGCCTCGGGGCGCGCGCGCCTGGGCGGGATCGGCGAGTGGGTCACGCAGCAGATCGAGGAGATGTCCGGCATCGAGACCCGCAGCACCGTTCTGGGGCACATCCAGCGCGGCGGGGCGCCCACCGGATTCGACCGTGTCCTGGCCACCCGCTTCGGGATGGGTGCCATCGACCTGGTGGCGCAGGGCCGGTTCGGCCAGATGGTCGCCCTCGACGGCACCGAGATCGTGCAGGTGTCCCTGGGCGCCGCCCTGGACGGCCTCAAGGAGGTCCCCCAACACCGTTACGACGAGGCCAAGGTGCTGTTCGGCAGGTAGCCAGCGGGCCGGCGTCGTGCGCGGGGTAGCGTGGAGGGCATGCCCGTCAACGCCCACACCCGCCAGATCATCGAGTTGGCCTGGTCCCGGATCCTGGGGCTGGACGACGGCGCCTTCGCTGCCGCTTCAGCCACAGGCGGGCACCGGATCGAGATGCCGACCGATGCCGAATCGCAGCCGCGCGAGGACGATCAGATCGCCACATTCGTCCGGCTGTACGGGTCCTCCGTGCTGTACGGGCCGGCCTGGCTGTTGGAGGCCGCCCGTGGCCTGCATGACGAGGAGCTCGCCCTGGAGTCCACCATGATCCGCTTGAGCGCCGGTCACTCCGCCCGCTCCCTCGGCGAGTGGGTGCTCTACTACGCCGAGGACATTCCGGACATCGCCCGCTCCTCCTCCGTCTCGGTGTCCTACGAGGCCTCGGACGCCCGGGAACTCGAGGCCCAATGCCCCGCGGACGACATCACCGAGGTGGGCCTGTCCGCCCTGGATTCCACCTTCACGCTTGTTCCCGACGACGGCACGGGCACCCCGACCGGCCAGCCGGTGGCGGGTGCGGGGTACGAGGAATGGCAGGGCCTCATCGGTCACCTCGGGGTGCTGGTCCGGCCCGACCTCCGCCTCAAGGGGCTCGGCGCCTACGCGGGGGCGATCGCCATGGAGGAAGCCTTCACCGAGGGGCTCATCCCCCAATGGCGGGCCGCTCTGGGCAACACCGGTGCGCAACGGGTGGCGGCGTCGTTGGGATTCGAACTCGCCGGATCACAGACGACGGTGCTGTTCAACCAGTAGGTGCTGTCGCATCCATCGGTGCCGGTCAGCCAGTCGGTGCCGGTCAGCCAGTCGGTGCTGGTCACTCAGCCGCGGCCCGTCCTACCCTGTTGGAATGTCCCTGAGATGGTATTCGACAGTGGTGGAGTCCACGGATCACCGGGCCCTGGCGCAATGGTGGGCGAAGGCGCTCGACTGGGAGGTCGTCTATGAATCTGATCTCGAGTCCGTCGTGATCCCCCGCTGGTCGGCCGAACTCTCGAACTCGTTGCCGTTCCACCGCGTTCCGCCGGGCATGGTCTTCGTCCCGGTTGAGCACCAGAAGGTCGGCAAGAATCGCCTGCACTGGGATTTCGCGCCCCACACCTCAGACGACCGGGACGCGGAGATCCACCGTCTTGAGGCGCTGGGGGCCACCCTCATCGACATCGGCGAACCGGAGAGTGCCACCTGGACCGTCCTCGCTGATCCGGACGGCAATGAGTTCTGCGTGCTGTCCGCCCGGGACGAGTAGCCGACCGACGGGATCGGGCCCTCCACCGGCGCAGCAATCACGCCTCCATCCGGCGGGCCCACGTCCTCCACAGCGAGCCGGGAAGCCGGGAAGTCGGGAAGCCGGGAAGCCGGGAAGCAACTTATCCCCAGCCGGGCCCACACATCTTTACCGTGTCCGCCATCACTCGTAGGGTAGTACGCATGTTCGAATCGGTGCGGCGCGAATCACTCCCCGGAGACACCTCCGGGCACGCCGATATCCGCCCACAAGTCGAGATGCCACGGGTCCACACACTGCAGGACGCCCGGTCGCTTATCGCCCTTCGTGCGTCCCTCGCTGACATGATTCCCGCCAGCCTTGATATCTCCGGCCCCGGCGCCTCCGACCATGATTCCGACGCCGCCTCCACGACCTCCCTTTCCGCCCCCGCCGCCCCATATACAGCGCGCACTCTCACACCCCGCTTCGGCCCGAGCGATGAAGACCTGGCAGCAGTGGCCCGCGAGGCCGAGGCGATCACCCGGATCCGCGCGTTGGAGGACCTCAAGGCCGCCTGCGCTGCGGCTCAGGCCCGCGAGACGGCGGCCCTCCACCAGCACCGGCACCGCGAGGAAGCGGCACGCGGTATCCCGGCGCCCCAGCGCGGGCGCGGACTGGGTTCTGAGATCGCACTGGCCCGCCGCGTGAACCAACAGCGCGGCAGCATCCAGCTGCGCCAGGCCCTCCACTTCACCGGAGACTTGACGAACACCCTCTCCGCCCTGCAATGCGGCCAGATCAGCGAAGAACATGCCGCCACGGTGGAACGGCACACCCATTGGCTCACCGAACAGGCCCGCCGGAGCGTCGATTCCACGCTGGCGGACCGACTCCCCGAGTTGGGGATTCGGGATCTCCTACTGGAAACCCAGGCGTTGGCCCATCGCACAGATCCGGAGGCGGCTGCGGAGCGGTACGACCAAGCCGTGGCCACCCGGCATGTGAACCTCAAGCCCACTGAGAACGGCATGGCCTATCTGACGGCCCTCCTGCCCGCCCTGGAAGCCGCTGCCTGCTATCAGGCTCTGGCCGACCGGGCAGGGACGGAGGTGGCCTTCGGGGAAGCCGAGGGTCGCAGCCCCCAGCAGGTTCTCACCGATGTCCTGGTCGAACGCCTCACTGGCCGTAGCGCTGGCGAGGCCTCCCCGGTAGAAGTCCAGCTCATCATGACTGACGCCGCACTATTCGCCGGTGACAACGAGCCCGCGTGGATCCCAGGTCACGGCCCCCTCCCGGCCGCCATCGCCCGGAAACTACTCGCCGGCAGCGCCACTCAAGGAGGGTCGGCAGACAGTGCTTCCGGCGAGACTTCGGACGGGACTTCGGACGGGATCTCACATGGAGCTTCAGACGGAACGCCAACGCCCCGTGGTACGCGCGACATCGGAATCACCGCCGGAGCACCCGGGGCCGCCGGAGCATCCTCGCACGCCGAGGCCGTCGAGGCCGTCGAGTCAGCCGTGTCAGTCGAGTCAACTGAGGCCCGGGTATTCCTACGCCGGCTCTACACGTCACCCGAGACCGGACAACTGGTGGCCATGGACTCGCAACGTCGTGAGTTCTCCGGAAAACTACGTCGCATGATCGTTCTGCGGGACGATACCTGCCGCACGCCGTACTGCGGGGCGCCCATCCGGCATATAGACCATGCCACGCCTCATCGCCAGGGCGGTCCCACCAGTTTCAGCAACGGCTCCGGCCTCTGCGCTCGCTGCAACTACACCAAGGAATACCCCGGATGGTCTCATCAAGCATCCCCGAACGAACTCGAGATCACGACCCCAACGGGACACCGCTATTCCAGTCGGGCCCGGCCCCTCGCGGCACCACCCAATACTCTCGTACCGGATTCGTCCGCACCGTCCGACTCCTCCGCACCTGCCATCACCGCTGGACGTCGGCGCGGACCAATGGCCCCGGCCTGCGCCGCAGATTTACCCGTGACGGTGAGGATACCGATATCCACTCCATCCCTCACAGTGGGCTGGCGCAGCGATCTCGAAGGCCTCAAAAAAAGCCAGGAGCACATCACAGCCGTTGACCATGTGAGGCCGCGGTTCCGGTCCGGAACACAGGTGGAGTACGCGGGGGCTGCCTAAGTGGTCCGGCGAGGCCGGTTCCGGCTGGGGCTGGATAGGCTCAGCGAGCACCCTTGCGGATGAACCCGGACTGGCGGCCTACGACCTGGCCGGCCTGCGGAGAGACCACGGTCTCCTGGGTGGCTGCGGTGAAGGACCATCCATCGTCGGCATTGCCGTCGCGGAGCAGGAGCTCGGCGGTGGGGTCGGTGTTGCGCTTGAGGATGGCCAAGGCGATCGGGCCCATCTCATGGTGCTGGGCCACCGAGGTCACGGTGCCCACCGATCGAGCGGTGGCGGCCTCCGCCTCGGATTCGGGACGCACGATGACGTCAGAACCAGGAGCGGGCAAGGTGTGGCCGGAGCCATCAAGTTGGAGGAAGGTCAGCCGACGGGGAGGGCGTCCCAGGTTGTGCACGCGGGCAATGGTCTCTTGCCCCTTGTAGCACCCCTTCTCGAGGTGAACGGCGGTGCGGACCAGGTCGATCTCGTGCGGGATCGTGCGCTCATCGGTGTCCATCCCGTGCCGTGGCCGCAGGGCAGCGATGCGCAACGCCTCGGAGGCCATCGTCCCGGCGAAGCTCCAGCCCTCAGGCAGTGCGGAGCCCTCAGGCAGTGCGGCGCTCTCGTTCGCCTTTGCACGAGTCGATGGATCAGCCAGGTCCCTCAGCAACGACACCGGCACCAGATACTCGTTCCAGGACCAGTCCGCGGCCGGGTGTTGGGCAGGATCCGGATCATCGGTGTACGGGAAGCCGCCCTCGCCGATGCGCGGCCACGGGTCCTCCCAGCGGGCGATGTCCTCCCGCTCTTCCCAGCCGGGGACCGCGGCGGTGGATCCAACCACGGCGATCTCGCCGGTGCGGTCCGCGATCTCCACGCGGGAGGCGAACTTCATCTTCTGCAGCCAGTCCGCCAGGCCGGCGTCCTCCCCGGGTTCGACGGTGAGCCAGGTGGTCTCGCCATCGTCGACCAGGTGGCAGTCGAACTCGATGCGGCCCTGGACGTCCAGGAAAAGGGTCTCCGTGGAGGTTCCAGGCGCCAGCCGGTCGAGCTTCTGGCTGGTCAGCACGTTCAACCAGGTCAGACGGTCCGGTCCGGAGACGGTCACGACGCCACGGTGGGAGAGATCGACAACTGCGGAGCCGGCATCCAGGGCCCGCTGCTCTGCCGTGGGCTGGCCGTAATGGGCGGCAACCAGGGCGTCGGGGCCGTTGCCGGCCACTGCTCCAGGAATAGACAACATGCTGGGCCTCAATCTCAGTTCGAGGTGCGGGGCGCGCCGGGAGCCAGGCGCCCCTGGGTGGGATCAGGCATCCGATCGAGGATGGCCGACGCGTGCGGTTCTTCACCGACACCGGCGTGGTGAGTGGCGTCCCAACGCCAGAACAACTGACCGTTGACCAGGCCCATGATCCGGGAGCCGCCCTCATAGGGGCCGGCCGCCGAACCGCGCAGCACAGAGTCAGTCTTCAACTGCAGCTGCGGACCCTTGATGACGCCGTAGTAGAGCTCGGTCAGGGAACCGGGATGGGAGATCTGCGCGGTGATCGGGAAGGACCCGTCCTCACGGCGGAAGGCCTCCACGTCCTCAGCGGACCGGAGGACAGGCACCACGTCCCCGGGACTCATCCCGGGTCCCACATCGCCATCGCGGCGGTCCCGGTCCAGCGACCAGAAGCCGTTCTCCACGGTCAGCGGCCGAAGCAGGGTGCCGTCCGCCTCGCTCAGCCAGGACTCGGCACGGTATTCGATGAACGGCAGGCGATGGTCGGTGAAGTCGACCCGCTGGTAGAAGATCTCGGTGCCGTCCTCACCAGAACCGAGCCGGCCCTGCCCCTCCCACGCGCCGATGAGCCAGGACAGCGGAGCGAGCTCCGGGTTCAGGTCAAAAGGCAGTTCAGTGGGCACGAAGGCTCAGCGCTGGCCCTTGTACAGCCCGGAGACCACGAGCACGGCGAACGCGGCCATGGCCAGTCCGGCGATGACGAGAAGAACGGTGAAGAAGACCTCGAGTGCAAGAAGGGACATACCCCGATCCTACTCCAGACCGGTGGCCCCCGCGTGCGGGATTACTCGAGGCGCGTGCCGTCCGCGTCCCGGCCTGCCACATGGCGTCCATGCTGGACCTGCTCGAGCCAGAAGGTGACGAATTCGTCCGAGGGATAGGTGTCCAGATCCCGCTGGATCGCCTGCAGGATCTGATCCCCGTCCTGCTGGTCCACGGCGTCGATCCGCAGGACCTCCACCTCGTCGCTGCGCCGGCGCACCACCACGGAGACCCCGACGACGTCCGCCCCGGAGCCTCCCAGGACCTGGGTCAGCACGCCGCCGACAAAGCGGAAGACCCGCTCGAACGCATCGTCACCGCCCTCTTCCAACGCCACGGTGTAGTTCGCGGCGGCCATTTCCTCAGACATGTTTTCTCCTCTCGCCGGTCAAGCCGGCATGATCCTGAACACAAAATAGGTCAGCAGCCCCACGACCGCCACGGGCGCCACCCCCAGGGCCCCCGCGGCACGGCGCCCCAGCGGCCTGCCCAGCCCGCGGTCCGGGGCGGTGCGTCCGGTCAGGACGAGCACCAGCCCGCCCAACAGCCCGGCCACCACGGCGGCGGGCAAGGACAGCGCGCCCCAGGAGGCCGGCCACAGCGGCTCCAACACCACGGGGACGACGCCGGCCAGCACCAGGGACAGCCCAGCGGCCAGTCCGCGGCCGCTCCGGCCGGGGAACGGCACCAACCCGGCCAAGGCCGCGAGCGCCAGGGAGAGGCTGACAGAGACGGCCAGTGGGCCGGCGTCGTACCGGGCGAGGGCGACCCACCCGGCACCGGCGCAGACGACGGCCACGCCGGTGATGGTGCCGGCCGTGGACTCCAGCCGCTGGGGACTGCCGGAGCCGCGGAAGAGCTGGACCATGAAGGCGGCCACCACGCCCAGCGCCACGCAGACGGCGATGGGTTCGATCAGCGATGCGCCGAAGGCGGTGGGGCCCTCTCCAGGGCCCTGGCCGGGCCACAGCGACACGGCACCGACGGCCGCCAACCCGGACACGCCGAGGACAGCCGTCAGGGATTTCCGGGCCGGCGCGCCGAGCAACTGTGGCCAGCCCAGTGCGGCCGCGATCACCAGAACCGCGGCGACGGCGACCGTGAACCACGGTCCACCGAGGCAGGCGGCTCCCATGAGCACGGCGGCGATCGCGGCCGCGGCGGCCAACAGTGGATGCTTCACGCGTCCATCCTGCCATTGTCCGACTCCGTATAATCGTCCTGACCCGGAGAGGAGTCCACCTTGGCCCTGTTGCTGTTGCTCTCCGGAGCGTCCGCCGAACCCGAATCGATTCTCGAGGCTCTCGCCTTCCTGGACCACCGCACCGTCTCCGGCCCACCGCGGGCCGAGGAGTTGCTGCGCCACCCGGAGGCCGACATCGTGCTGGTGGACGCCCGCCGAGACCTGACCGGCGCCCGGAACCTGTGCCGGGCCCTCTCGACCGCCTCTCCCGGACTGCCCCTGCTCCCGGTGCTGACCGAGGGCGGCCTGGCCGGCTTCTCCCCCGCGTGGGGCGCTCGTGATTTCCTGCTGGACACGGCGGGACCGGCCGAGGTGACGGCCCGGCTGCGGCTGGCCGCGCTCCCCGCCCCCGGGGAAGACTCGGGATCCGACCAGCCGATCCGCGCCTCCGGCATCTTCGTGGATGCCACCACATACACCGCCCAGGTCAACGGCGTGCCGATGAACCTCACCTTCAAGGAGTTCGAGCTGCTCAAGCACCTGGTGCAGCACCCGGGCCGGGTCTTCACGCGCGAACAGCTGCTCCACGAGGTCTGGGGCTACGACTATTTCGGCGGCACGCGCACGGTGGACGTCCATGTGCGCCGGCTGCGCGCCAAGCTGGGTCCGGACCAGGAGCAGCTGATCGGCACCGTGCGGAATGTGGGATACCGCTTCGTCCCGCGCGACGCCCCGGGAGAATAACCCGCGCAACGACTAGGGTTGACCCATGGACCACCCGCACGAATTCCCGTCCCTGTCCACCAGTGCCGGCCGCCTGGATTCCGCGATGCTGCGTGACCTGACGGCCCTGGCCGAGGCGGCCGAGTCCGCCGACGGCAACCCTCCGTTCTCCGACCAGACCTGGGTCGAGCTGCGCACCACAGACGACCCGGACAGGGTCCGGACCGTCACCGCGTGGCTGGACCACCAGGACGGCCGCGACGGCGAACTGGCGGGCGCCGCCGTCGCCATCTCCGCGGGGCCGGGCGCTGGGCCCGGAACCCTCGAACTGGTGGTGCACCCCAACTGCCGCTCCCAAGGGGTGGCGACCGCCCTGGCCCGGGAGCTGGATGCCGGCCTGGCGGAGAAGTACAACGCCTGGGCCCACGGCAACCATGCCGCGGCGGCCCGGCTGGCCGAGCAGTTCGGCTACGCGCCGGTCCGCGAACTGCTGCGGTTGCGGCTCACCCACCAGGTGTCCCAGGACGACGTGGAGATCGGTTCCCACCGCACCAGCGTGTGGGACGGCACCGCCCCCGAGGGCATCACCCTGCGGTCCTTCGTGCCCGGAGCGGACGACGCCGCGTTCCTGGAGACGAACGCCGCGGCCTTCGCCGACCACCCCGAACAGGGTTCGCTGGACCAGACTGATCTGGATGCCCGGAAGTCCGAGCCGTGGTTCGATCCGACCGGGTTCATCCTGGCCGAGGACACTGACGGAACGCTGCTGGGCTTCCACTGGACGAAGATCCACCCCGGCGCGGACGGACATCCGCCGCTCGGCGAGGTGTATGTGGTCGGCGTCAGCCCCCAGGCACAGGGTCGCGGTCTAGGCCGGGTGCTGACGGTGGCGGGCATCCGCTACCTGCAACAGCAGGGCGTGGAAGCGGTCATGCTTTATGTGGACGCGGACAACACCGCGGCCGTGGCGCTCTACCGCAAGCTCGGCTTCGTCCGCTGGGACACCGATGTGATGTACGCCCCGCGCGGGTAGTCCACCTCGTATCCGGCGCCGGGCCCCGGCGCCGGATACGATGGTGCGCCACGCCCCTTCTTCGGAAACCGGATCCCGCATGCCCCAGACTGCAGCCCGTTCGACTGCCGACTTCCACGACGCCGCACCCACCGCCCCGGTCCTCGCCGCCGGAGTGGTGCCCTGGCGTACCTCGGGTCAGGAGCTCGAGGTGCTGGTGATCCACCGCCCCCAGTACGACGACTGGTCCTGGCCCAAGGGCAAGCTGGACGACGGCGAGACCCTGCCGGAATGCGCGGCGCGGGAGGTTCACGAGGAGATCGGGCTAGTGGTGGACCTGGGGCTGCCGCTGCCGACGACCCGGTACACCATCGGCGCCGCCGGGACGCCCAAGGAGGTCTGGTACTGGGCCGCCGAGGCCTCCCGGACCACGCCGGTACCGGACGGCCGCGAGGTGGACCGCACCGAGTGGATGAGCGTCAAGAGGGCCCGCGCCGCCCTGACCAATGCCACGGACCGCGAACCGCTGGAGGCCTTGGTCGCAGCCCACCGCAACAAGACCCTGCGCACTGCCCCGTTCATCATCCTGCGCCACGCGAAGGCGAAGCCGCGCTCCTCGTGGTCCCGCGCGGAGGACCAACGGCCGCTCGCGGCCACGGGAAAGCGGCAGGCAATGTCCGTGCGTCGCCTGTTGGGGGCCTGGAACCCGGACAAGGTCATCACGTCCCCGTACCTGCGCTGCGTGGAGACGGTGACCCCGTACGTGAAGGACACCAAGCGCGGGTTCAAGGAGCTCGGGGCCTTCAGCGAGAAGACGGCGAAGAACAAGCCCAAGAAGTCGCGCAAGGAGATGGCGGCCCGGCTGGGCAAGCAGCGCTCGACCCTGCTGTGCACCCATCGGCCGGTGTTGCCGGAGATCCTCGAGGTGCTGAAGGACGGGGTTCTGGACTCGAAGGACGCCGTGCTCGCCGCCCTGCCCGGCAAGGATCCCTATCTGAAGCCCGGTGCAGTCATCGTGGCCCAGCAGGCCCTGGATGCCGGGGGCAGAATCGTGTCGATCGAGACCTACGACGTCTGGGACGACTGAAGTAGCCTCATCGCATGAGCACCCAGGGCAGCAGCACCGACACCCCCAAGATCGTCCATGACGACCTGCGCGTGGAGCGCGACCCGGACCGCGGCCGGATTGAACTGTGGCAGAAGGAGCAGTTCATCGGATTCCTCGGCTACACGGAGCAGACCGTGGGCGAAGAGACCGTGATCGTCCTGCAGCACACCATCATCGACGAGGCCTTCGGCCGCCGCGGCTATGCCCGCGCGCTGGTGACGATCGTGCTGGAGCGGCTCAAAGCGGAGGGCTTCCTGATCGTCCCGGAATGCTCCTACGTGCAGGACTACCTGCGGCGCTACCCGGAGTACGCTCCCCTGGTCTTCAAGGGTGACCTGTAATTCAACCGCCTTCCGAATGTGTCAATGGCTTGATACATTGACACATAGTCGAAGGGGGAGCAAATGGGCAACGCCATGGGATGGGCCGGGTCCACCGGCATAGGACTGGCCGTGGGGCTGGGCCTGCTGTATGTGGTCCTGCGCGGCACGGCGTGGAGTCCTGGCCGCGGCGATCCCGTGCGGGCCGTGCGCACCCACGCGATGATCGCTGCGCTCATCGCCCTCTTCGCCTCCGGTACCGCCGGTCTGGCCACCCTGGCCACCTCGGAGCACACTGACGTCTTCGGCAACGGGTTCAGCAAAGACGCCTTCCCGGTCGCCACCGAGACTGACGGGGACACGCTCAGGAACGTCATCAGCGCCCCACTGCCTCCCCTGCCGTGGTTCGAGGCGCTCGGGATCGCCCTTGGCCCGATCCTGGCCTTCGTTCTGGTGTACGCCGTGGCGCAATACACGTGGCCCCGGCAGACCGGTGCCGTGCGCACGGCCCGACTGAGCGACCGGCGCGCCACCGACCTCCTACCCCGCTACCTGACCGGCGCCACCGGCGTCATCATGCTGGCGTCCGCCGGGTTGGTGGTGTTGGCCTGGCAGGCCCCTGCGGTTCATGCGCGCGAGATCACGGAGACGTGGCGTGACGAGTACGGCGGCTCGGAGAGCAGTTGGTTCGAGCCAGGATCCAGAGGCGGAGGGGACATCGCGCCCTGGCTGCTGTTGGCTCTGGTCCTGGCCGCCTTCGGTTTCGTGATCGTCCTGCGGATCATCGCCCTGCGGCCCACGCTGACAGGATTGCACCCCCTAGACGACGACCTCGTGCGGCGCATCGCCGTCAACCGCGCCCTGCGCACCGTGGCAGTCATGATGCTGGGCATCGGAGCCGCTGGGTTCAACGCCTGGGCGAATGCTGACGCAGCGCTGGCCCGACAATCTGATGACCGCTATTCCACCCCCTTCATGCCCTGGCTCGGCCTGGCCTCCCTTCTCGTGATGCTGGTCCTGCTCTTCTGGCGGTCACCGCAGGTCTCCGAGCTCGGTTCCCACACGGTGCGGCATCCGGAGACGTACGACGCCGGCCCAGTCCCTCGGCCGCCTGGCGCACCGTCCCCTCCGGGTACAGCCCGCGCCGTGCTGCGCCTGCGCCTGGATGGGGCGACGCTGGCGTGGATGGTCGCGGTGCCGATCGCCGCGCTGGTGGGCTACTTCTCCTGGGCTCCAACCCACTCAGGCTCGTCCATGGACGGGTCTGCCGGTCCCGCCTGGGGGTCCGCCTGGGACATGTGGTCGATGCTGCTATGGTCGGCACTGCCGTGCGCCGCTGCCCTGGCCATCCTCGGCTTCACCGAGTTCGGCATCCGCCGGGGACACAGCCGGGCCTGGGAACCGGCCACCACCGGCAGGTCGTCTCGATGGCCGGCCTACGCCCTCGGATTGTCCGTGCTCCTGGCAGCGATATGGTGCGTCCTCTGCCTGACCACGACGGTCCCGCAGGCCGAGGTGGCCACCGCCCTGGCGGCGACGGCCGCGGCCTTCGCGTTGACCGTTCTCGCCCTCGCCCGCCTGGCTCTGCATCGGCCGCCCCTCGGCCATGCCACCGCCGAGCAGGACGACGCGATCCGCGCCGGCGGGGCCAACCGCCTGCTGGCCGTCGGTGCCGCGGGCATCCTGTCCGTCACCGCGGCTTCCGCCATCGCCGGCGTGCAGGTTTGGCACGGCTTCATCAGTGGCACCATCCTGAACCTCGGGGCCGACGACCTGCCGGACGGCCTGCTCCTGATCCGCACCCTGACGGTCTTCGCCCTGGTCGGCCTCATCGTGGCCTGCGTGATCGCCCCCGCTCCTGAAGTTCCCGGGGTCCGGCTCCGTCCCCGCCAGAGCGAACGAGGGGCCGAGTATGAAATGCACCGCGCATGAGCGTCGAGATCGTCCTCGACCTGTCCTCGCCGGTGCCGCCGTTCGAGCAGCTGCGGGCGCGCGTCACCGCCCTGGTCGACGACGGCTCCCTCACCCCCGGATCCCGGCTCCCCTCGGTCCGGGCGCTGGCCGCGGATCTGGGGATCGCCGTCGGGACCGTGGCCCGGGCCTATCGGGAGCTGGAGGCGGCCGGCTACGTGGTTTCCCGACGCCGACACGGCACGACGGTGGCGGAGTCTCCCCCCGGGATGAGGCCACGGCGGGACATCAGGGAGGCAGGTCAGGAGCGGGACTGGCCGGCCGACGTCGTGCAGGCTGCCGAGGATCTCGCGCGCCGGGCGAGGGCGGCGGGTTTCAGCCCTGAGGAGACGGTGGAGCTACTGACGGGGGTGGCCCGTAGAATGCGTGGGTGAGCATCTCCACCCCGTATGAGGACCTGCTGGCCGATGTCATGGCCACCGGCGCCGCCAAGACAGACCGGACCGGCACCGGGACGCGCAGCGTGTTCGGCCGGCAGCTGCGGTACGACCTCGGCGCATCATTCCCGTTGATCACCACCAAGCGCGTGCACTTCAAGTCCGTGGCGCTGGAGCTGCTGTGGTTCCTGCGCGGCGATTCCAACGTCCACTGGCTGCAGGAGCGCGGCGTCCGGATCTGGGACGAGTGGGCCGACGAGGACGGTGAGCTGGGCCCGGTCTACGGGGTGCAGTGGCGGTCCTGGCCCACCCCGGACGGCGGGCAGATCGACCAGATCGCGAAGGTCGTGGACTCCATTAAGACCACCCCGGACTCGCGCCGCCACCTCGTTACCGCGTGGAATCCGGCCGAAGTGGACCAGATGGCCCTGCCGCCGTGCCACGCGATGTTCCAGTTCTACGTGGCCCCGCAGGAGAACGGTCCCGGGAAACTCTCCTGCCAGTTGTACCAGCGGTCGGCGGACCTGTTCCTCGGAGTGCCGTTCAACATCGCCTCCTACGCCCTGCTGACCGTGATGATGGCGCAGCAGACGGGATTGGAACCCGGCGAGTTCGTCTGGACCGGCGGCGACTGCCACATCTATGACAACCACGTGGACCAGGTCACCGAGCAGCTCTCCCGGGAGCCGCTTCCCTACCCACAGCTGAGGTTCACCCGGACCCCGGAGGACATCTTCAGCTACGCCCTCGAGGACTTCGAGCTGGTCGACTACCAGCACCACCCGACGATCAAGGCCCCCATTGCCGTCTGACAGCACCCCCATCCGCATCGGCATGATCTGGGCCCAGACCCCGGATCGCGTCATCGGCGCCGACGGCTCCATGCCGTGGCATCTGCCCGAAGACCTCGCCCACTTCAAGGACCGCACCCACGGCCACCCGGTCATCATGGGCCGGCGCACCTGGGACTCGTTCCCGGAGAGGCTTCGGCCCCTGCCGGGACGCACGAACATCGTCGTCTCCCGGCGCCAGCAGTCGGCCGAGGTGATGCGGGCGGCGGGCGCCGTCGTCGTCCCGGGGTTCCAGGAGGCCCTCGAGGCCGCGAGCGAGGCGGACGGGCTGGACCTGATCTGGGTGATCGGCGGGGCAACACTGTACGAGCAGGCGCTCGACGTGGCGACCCTGGCGGAGATCACCGTGATCGAGACCGACGCCGCCGGTGACACGTACGCCCCCGCACTGGACGGCCAGTGGACGCGGACCTCGCTCGAGGAGCACCGCACCGAATCCGGCATCGGATACCGCTTCGAACGGTGGGAACGCGCCCACGACGACCACGAGGACCGCTCATGAACCCGCTGCTGAACAAGACCACCCTGACGTTCATCGCCTTCGTCGCCTGCCCGATCCTGGGCCTGGTGACCGCCGTGATGGGACTGGTCATGATCTTCACGGACAACGTGGTCATGGGCGTCGTCTTCCTGGTGGTGCTTACCCAGGTGTTCATCTTCGGCGGGTTGTGGGCCACCATGAAACGCAGGTCACTGACCGAGGACAGCTCCGGCCAGTAGACTGGGAGGCATGCTTTCCCCAGATTCAGCACTCCAGACCGTTTCCGACCCTGCCGCCAACCCCACGGTCGGCCTCATCGGCTGGCGCGGCATGGTGGGCTCCGTGCTCCTGCAGCGGATGGCCGAGGAGGGGGACTTCGATCGCCTGAACCCGGTGTTCTTCTCCACCTCCGCCGCGGGACAGCCTGCGCCCGCCATGGAGGGGCTGAAGGGCGATGCCGGCACCCTGCAGGACGCCTATGACATCGAGACGCTGGCCAAGCTGCCTGTCATCCTCACCACCCAGGGCGGGGGCTACACCTCCGAGGTCTACCCCAAGCTGCGCGCCGCCGGCTGGAACGGGATCTGGATCGACGCGGCCTCGACGCTGCGCATGGAGGACTCCTCCATCATCGTGCTCGACCCGGTGAACCGGAACGTCATCGACGCGGGCCTGGCCTCGGGTGTCAAGGACTTCGTGGGCGGCAACTGCACCGTCTCCTGCATGCTCATGGGCCTGGGCGGGCTGTTCAAGGCCGGGCTTGTGGAGTGGGGCACCGCCATGACCTACCAGGCTGCCTCCGGCGGCGGTGCCCGTCACATGCGCGAGCTGCTCACCCAGTTCGGTGACCTCCACGGCGTGGTGGCGAACGAGCTGGCGGACCCCGCCTCCGCCATCCTCGAGATCGACCGCAAGGTCACCGCCGCCCAGCGCGACGGCTCCCTGGACGCCTCCCAGTTCGGCATGCCGCTGGCCGGATCGCTCATCCCCTGGATCGACGCTGACCTCGGCAACGGCAGGTCCAAGGAGGAGAAGAAGGCCGGGGACGAGACGAATAAGATCCTGGGTCACTCGGCGGCTCAGCGGGTGCCCTTCGACTCCCTGTGCGTGCGCATCGGCACCCTGCGCTCGCACTCCCAGGCGCTGACCCTGAAGCTGACGCGGGACGTGCCGCTGGACGAGATCGAGCAGATCATCGCCACGGACAACGAGTGGGTCTCCGTGGTGCCGAACACCAAGGAGGCCTCGATGGCGGACCTGACGCCGATCGCCGCCTCCGGCGCCATGACCATTCCGGTGGGCCGCCTGCGCAAGATGGAGATGGGCCCTGAGTACCTCTCCGCGTTCACCGTGGGCGACCAGCTGCTCTGGGGTGCCGCCGAGCCGGTGCGCCGCATGCTGGCCATCGCCACCGGCAACCTCTAGGACCTGCGCCGCCTGCGGTACGTCTTCTTCATCCCGTCCGCAGGCAGGAAGGGTTCGGGCCATTTGGGGTGCAGGCCGTCGCCGAGCGTGACCCCCCGGATCCGGCGGCCGAACATGGGCAGCACCCACTGGCGCAGCCACTCCACGTCCCGACTGACAGATTGGACGGGGCCCACCCTCTCGCTGGGGCCGAAGGGCTCGAACTCCAACTGGTGCCGGACACCCAGGATGTTGAGGATCTGGATGGCCATGTAGCGGTGCCCCGCGCGGTTCATGTGCAGCTTGTCGATGTCCCACATGCGGCGATCATCGTAGACATCCCACGTCCAGTAGTCCACGAGCGTCACGGAATCCGGGTACTGGCGGGCGAGCTGTCGCACGTTGTCGTTGAAGATCCAGTTCCGGCGCTTGAACGGTTCCAGCACGGGGTGCAGCGGCACGTCGAAGCCCGTGAAGAGGAGCACCTGCGCCCCGGAGGACACCAGCCGCTCGACCGCCCGCGTGTAGTTCTCCAGGACCAGGCTGATGTCCTGGCGCACCTCGAGGAGGTCGTTTCCGCCGGCATAGAAGCTGATGAGGTCTGGATGCATGGCCAGGGCCGGCTCGATCTGCTCTTCGACGACACCGGCGAGGCGCCGGCTGCGGATCGCCAGGTTGGCGTAGCGGCTGCTCGCGTCCGCCTTGGACAGCTGCTTGGCCACCCGGTCCGCCCAGCCGCGCACCCCGTTGGGGTGCCGGGCATCCCAGTCGCCCACCCCTTCGGTGAAGGAGTCGCCGATGGCCACGAACAATCCGCCCATGGTGGGTGACGGTAGACAAGCCACCGGTCAGCTCCGTGACCAGCCGGTGACGGCCACATGAAGTGCGCCCGAACGTCGCCTCACCTCCTACAGCCGCTCCATCACCAGTTCCGCGTTGAGCCGGGCGGCCGCCAGGGTCCCGGCGGCCCCCGCGGCCCCGACTTGGGCCGAGAGGTCCGCGACGTTGCCGGCGGCCCAGACGCCGGGGACACCGGTCCAGCCAGCGGCATCGACCGAGATGAAGCGGCCCATCGGGTTCTCCTCCGTCTTCACCCCCAGGCCCTCGAAGACCTCGGTCCGGGCGAGCATCCGCGGGGCCACCACGATCACCTCGGCGGGCAGCAATTCGCCGCTGACCAGGCGAACCCCGGCCAGCCGGGCCTCATCGTTCAGGGATCCGCCGTTCTCTGACTCGACGACGGCCGCCGCCTCCGTGATCACCTCGACCCCGCGGGCGGCCAGCTGGCGGGCCTGCCCCGCCTCCAGTCCGGGCCCGTGCGCGGTGTCCGCCAGGAAGCGCACGTCGGCGCTGAGCTGACTGAAGAGCAGGGCCTGGTGCACCGAGTTCGCGGAGGTCCCCAGGACCAGGATGGAGCGGTCCCGCACCTCCCAGCCGTGGCAGTAGGGGCAGTGGATCACGCTGCGGCCCCAGTGCTCGGCCAGGCCGGGGATCGGCGGCAGTTCATCGATGAGCCCCGTGGCGATGAGCAGCTGGCGTGCGGTGAGGACCCTGCCATCGTTCAGGGTGGCTTCGAAGCCGGCATCTCCCCCGCCATCCTCCAGCCGGCGGACCGCGGCGATCTCCCCGTCCAGGACCACTCCCCCGTAGCCGGTGACCTCGCGGCGCCCGGCGGCGAGCAGCTCGGAGGGGCTGATGCCTTCGCGGCCCAGCAGGGCATGTACGCCCTCGGCCGGGGCGTTGCGCGGTTGGCCACCGTCCACTACGGCGAGGGAACGCCGGGACCGGGCCAGGGTCACGGCGGCGGCGAGGCCGGCCGCACCGCCTCCGGCGATAAGGACGTCGAGGGTTTCCGGGTTGCGAGAGGCTTCTGGGTACTGGTTCTGGTTCATCACACCATCCTCGAACCGTTGATCCCGTTTGGCAATCATTCTTGCCAAATAGCAAAAACGTCGAGGGCAAAGCCGGGACTAGAGCACACACCCCACGAGCACCGGCTCGGGGTGCAGGCGCACGCCCCACTGGGCCTCGACGCCGTCCCGCACCGTGCGGGCGATCGCCAGCAGGTCCGCGGTGCTCGCATTGCCCCGGTTGGTCACGGCGAGCGTGTGCTTCGTGGACAACGACGCGCGGGCGCCGGCGATGGCTCGCTCGTCCGGTCCCAGCCCGAAGCCCTTGCCGAAGCCGGCGCGGTCGATGAGCCAGGCGGCGGAGAGTTTGACCAGCTTCTCTCCGTCCTCGTCCTGTCCGGCGCCGTAGGCCGGGGCATCGGCGGGCAGGTGGGCCCGGACAGACGCGGGGAGGATGGGATTGGTGAAGAAGGAGCCCGTGGACCAGGTGTCCTGGTCCTGGGCGTCCAGGACCATGCCCTTGCCGGCCCGCAGCCGCAGCACCTGGTGGCGGACCGTCTCCAGCGGGGCGGTCTCCCCCTCGTCCACGCCGAGGGCCTGGGCCAGCTGGGCGAAGCGGACCGGGGCGATGCTGCCCGAGCGGTGCAGCCGGAAGTCCACGGAGAGCACCACCCAGCGGGGGGTGGAGTCCAGCATGCTCCGCTTGATGACGGAGTCGCGGTAACCGAACCTCAGGTCTTCGTGGCTCAACTCGACCAACTCGTCCGCCTGTCGGTCCCAGGCCCGGACGGACACGAGGGTGCGGGAGACGTCCGACCCATAGGCACCGACGTTCTGCACCGGGGTGGCCCCGGCGGAACCCGGGATCCCGGAGAGTGCCTCGAGCCCGGTCAGGCCCTGTGCCACCGTCCAGGCGACGGCCTCGTCCCAGTCCTGCCCCGCGGCCATCCGAACGAGAACCGACTCGCCTGTCTCTTTCAGGACCTCTACCCCGCGGAAGGCGAGCTGGACCACGGTGCCGGGGAAGCCGGCGTCGGCCATCACGGTGTTCGAGCCGCCGCCCATGATCAACAGCGGCGTACCGGCGGCGTCGATGGACCGGATGGCCTCGGTGGCCTCCTCGGCCGATCCGGCCGCGACCCACCCGGCGGCCGGGCCCCCGACCCGGCTCGTGGTGTAGTCGGCCAGGCGGACGCCCGCCTTGATCCCCGCAGGCCTCGTGGTGGCCACCCGCCCACTCACTCGGCGGTCCCCTCCGGGACCCGGACAACCGCCTGGGCCTTGGTCAGGACCTTGGCATCCCCGTTCCCGGCATCGGTGACGCTGAGATCGATCCGGACCGTGCCGGCGTCGTCATCGATCTTCCCCACCTTGCCGGAGACGGTCAGGGTGGCGCCCTCGGCCTCGTCCACGGGGACCATGGCGGAGAAGCGGGTCTGGTAGTCGAGGATGGCGCCCGGGTCCCCGCACCAGTCGGTGACCAGCTGGACGGCGGCACCCATGGTCAGCATGCCGTGGGCGATCACGCCGGGCAGGTCCACCGAGCGGGCGGTGGACTCGGACCAGTGGATCGGGTTGAAGTCGCCGGAGGCCCCCGCGTAGCGGACCAGGTCGGCGCGGGAGAGGGTGAGGGTGGTGGACCCGATGGAGTCGCCTTTGTCCATGGTGATCATTCCTCTCCGCGGACCAGCAGGGTGGACCGCACGGTGGAGACGGCCTCGCCGCCGGTGGTGGTGATTTCGGTGGCGGTGGTGACCATCGTGTGGCCGCCGAGGGTCTTGACGGATTCCACCGTAGTGGCCCCGATGAGCTCGTCGCCGGCCACGGCCGGGCGCCGGTGGGTGAAGCGCTCGTCCGCGTGGACCACCCGCGAGAAGTCGATGCCGGCGTCCGGATCGGCCACGACAGCGGCCTCGGCCGTCTGCGCGAGGGTCACCAGGAAGGTGGGCGGGGCCACCAGGTCGGTGTAGCCGAGACCGCGGGCGGCGGTGAGATCCGTGTGCGCGGGGTGCGTGGCCTGGACGGCCGCGGCGAACTCGCGGATCTTCTCCCGCCCGACGACGTAGGGCTCGGTGGGCGGATAGGTTCGCCCCTGCAGGTCCGGGTTCACGCCCACTGCGGTACTCCTCAGGTCCGGTGACATCGGCTTACAGCCTACCGCCCGGCGCCCCTCATCCCGCCCCCACCGTGGCCCCTCAGCCCGTCTGCGCGACGCCGTACTGGTGCATGACCTTGGCGACCTCACCGCGGCTGATCGGGTCGTACGGGCGGTACTCGCCGCCCTGATAGCCGTTGACCAGTCCTTCAGCGGCAGCCCAGGAGATCGCCTCGTAGTACGAGCCAGAGGACGGGACATCCGGGAACACCGAGACCTCGGGGGCGGTGAAGCCCTCAGGATCCACGGCGCGGTAGAGGAAGGTCACGAACTCCGCACGGGTGACGTCCTGGCCGGGCCGGAACCTGCCGTCCGTGTAGCCCTCGGAGACGGGGGTGCCGTCGGAGTCGTCGGCGGCCCAGGCGATCGGGGTGAAGTGCGGGGCCCCGGACGGCACGTCCGGGAACACGGAATCGGCCGGGTCGGTGGTGTAGTCCGGGGCCAGGTAGCGCTGCAGGAAGGCCACGGACTCCCCGCGGGTGACCTCCGCGGCCTTGCGGTAGGTGCCGTCCGCGTAGCCGGTCGTCACCCCGGCAGCCTGCATCCACCGCACCGGTGCGTAGTACACCGAACCGGGCTGATTGTCCGAGAAGTCCTCCACCGGCTCCGGGTCGGTCGGATCAGCCGGGTCGGTCTGGAAATGCTCGGCAGCCGGGCCCAGATCCAGGAAGACAGTCTCGCCGGTGGCGTCCTCCACCCCGTCATTGTCCGTGACGGCGTAGACATTCCCGTTGCCGGCGATCGCCAGCCCCTCCAGCTTCTCCTGGGTCCAGCCGTTGAGGCCCTGCAGCCGGGGCAGCACGTCGATGGCCTCGGTCTTCTCGAGCACCGGGACCTCCTCGGCTGCCGCGCCGGTGGCGGCTCCGGTCTCCGGCACCTCGACAGTGAAGACCTTCTTCAGGGCAGCGTCCGGGCCGTTGAGCTTGTCCCGCTCGATGACGGCCAGGGTGTCCGCGTCCACGGCGGTGACCTCGCTCAGGCCGATCCAGTCGCCCTCGACGTCGGTGGACTCCAGTGTGTAGCCGAACCACTCCCACTCGCCCGTGGCCACCGTGAAGCGGCCGATGCGGGCGAAGTCCTCGCCGGCGGCCTCTCGTTGGACGGCGGCGTAGAGCACCGCGTCTTCGCCCGAGCCGTAGCCCGTGACACCCTCGAAGCCCTGGCCCTTCAGGCCAGCGGCGATCTCGGCGGGCAGGTCGACCGAGGCGAGCTCTTGGCCCTCGGCGTCCACGTGGACCAGCCGGTTGCCCTCGGAGCCGACCTCACCGTCGGTGATCGCGGTGCCCTCGACGGCCAGCCAGAAGGTGCCGTCCGCATCGGCCCACAGGCCTTCGATGTCGTACCCATGCTGCAGGACGAGCTCGGACTCGATGGTGGCCGGGCCGCCGTCGTGGGCGGTGGTGGTGTCCACCGTGTAGATCCGGGACGGGGACAGGAAGTCGTCCGGCGCCGCATAGAGCTTGTCATCCTCGCCCGGAACGGCGGACAGCGCACCCAGGGCGGACCAGGTGATCGGCTGGCCCTCCGTTGCGGCCGGCCCGGTCGCGTCGGCGGACTTCAGGGTCGGGACCGCCGCGGGCCCGTCCCCCAACTCGAAGACCTGGACGGTGGCGCGGACGCCCACCTCGGCATCGTCCTCCTCGGAGGAGACCACCATGAGGTTGCGCTCCGGGATGGCCAGCAGGCCCTCGGGCCCGTTGGTGGACGGCATCAGCTGGGTGAAGACCGGGTTGGACGGATCGTCGACGTTGTAGACGGCCACGAAGTTGCCCCGCTCGGAGCCGACGAACGCATAGGTGGTGTCCCCGTAGGTCTCCACGGTCAGACCCTCGGGCTCGGCACCCTTGTTCTCAGACCGGTGCTCGGGGAACTGACCGTAGCGGTGGGCGAGGTTCTCGAAGGAGTTGCCGGCGTCCCAGACCACGTCGCCGAACCCGGCGGACTCCGGATCGGCATTGAAGACGCTCCAGCCGCGGCTGCCACCCTTCCAGTCGCCCTCGTTCGCGGTGGCCACGTGATCGTCGCCGATCCAACCGATGGCGTCCGGCTCACGCACGGCGTCGGTGATCGAGCCGTCCAGGGACAGGTTGCCGTCCTCGGCGGTGTCGATGCCCTCCACCGAGACGGCGCCGGCACTGAAGTGATCGATGACCTCGCCCGTGACCGCGTCGAGGATGACGACGCCGTTGTTCTCCTGCAGCGTCAGGGCGGCCTTGGTGCCGTCCGGGGAGAACTTGACGTACTCCGGTTCCGGGTCCTCGGGGGTGTCCAGGCCGGCCAAGCCCGTCAGATCCGTGTACCGGATCGCCTCGGCGGTCAGTGCGGTGATGTCCTCGGCGGACAGGTCGATCACGGCCAGCTCGCCGGCGGGCAGCTGCGGCAGTCCGCCGTCCACGTCCTCACGGTCCTCGTCGCGCTGGTTCTCCATGGCGATCATCGCGGTGGTGCCGTCGGGCGAGACGTCGATCGAATCGGGCTGGCCCTTCAGTTCCACGCCGTGGATCAGCTCGAGGGTCTCCGGGTCCCAGAACTCGACCTTGCCGGTCGGGCGGGTGAAGTCCTCAGAGGTGTCCGTGACCACGATGATGAAGGCCTCGGTGGCGAATACGGAGGTCGGGGAACCATCGGTGGCCTTGAATCCGTCCGCGCGCGGGTTCTCCGGGTCGGTGATGTCCACGACGCCGATGCCCCCGGCCTCGGCATCGGTATGGATCACGGTGTTGCCATCCGCCGTGACGGTGGCGATCTCGGCGACCGTGGGGGCTGACGGGTCCGCCTCGGGGTCCGCGGCCAGCTGGTTCTCGAAGGCCGGCAGGGTGGCCAAGCGGTGGAAGGACTGGCCTTCGGCGGCCTCACCCGCGGGCACAGCGGCTTCGGCAGGCGCACCGAACGCCGGGGCGGCGAGGGCGCCGGTCAGCACGGCGGAGAGGCCGAGTGCCACGGCACCGGACAGTCGACGGCGAGTACTCATGTCGGGGATACCCTTTCGGGGGACGGGAGGGGACCTCACCATCCAATCCCCCGCACCCCCTCCTTCCGTGGCCACCAGGAGTACACCGGGTGAACGCTGGACCAGCGGACGGTGACGTGCCTAGCGTCCGGCCTGCCGCGCCTGCCGGTGGCGGCGCTGGGCGTCCCGTGCCCGCAGCACCTGCGCCACGAGGTGGGTGACGAGTCCGAGGCCGATGAGGCCGATCGCGACCCATTGGATGAACTGGATCTGCACGCCGCCGCCGATCAGGGCGGCCACGATGCCGAGCAGGATGAGCCCAGTGCCGGTCAGCAGGGTGATGCGATAGGTCTTCGAGCCGTTGTCCCAGGGGTTAAACACGTATCCACCGTATCCCTGAATCGCCTCAGGACGAGATCCACGAGCTCCTGGGGCACCGGGCCGGCCTGCCCCAACAGTGGAATCGTGGTGGTTTCGGCCCCGGCAGTGGAGGCCTCGGAGACCAACAGCGACTGGAAGTATCCGGGCGCCAGGAGGTAGCTCAGCACCAGAACCGGCCGCCGGGGATCCCGAGCGCAGAGGGTCCCGACGGCGGNNCCCGACCCGGGGGTGCGCGGCCGAGAGGTAGGCCTCGGCCACAGGCGTGCCGAGCCGTTCGGCCAGGCGGTAGGCAACGGCGCGGCAGTCGGCGACAGCGCCGGCGTCGGTGGATCCTGCCGCGCCGAGGACCACCTGGTGGTGGCCCCGCACGAACCCGGCGTCCACCGCCCGGCGCGCGAGCAGGTCGACGATGAGCTCGTCCGGACCTAGCGCGCGGGCCACGGGAGTCCCCTGGACGGTCTCCCGGAGGTCCACCTTGACGTGGTAGCCACCGGACAGCAGCACGGGCACGACGACGGCGCTCCGGTCCGCCGGCAGGCCCGCCAAGACCTGCCCCACGTGTGGCGTCTGGACGTCCACGTGCGTCAGCAGGACCTCGACCGCGGATGTGGCCTGCCGGCCCACGGCCCGGGCGAGGGCGGCGATCCGGGCTTGCCCCACCGGGTCCGCGGTGCCGTGCGAGACGGCGACGAGGATGAGGGGGTTCTCCGTCATGCGGCCCGCTCATGGCGTCCGACGGCGACGATCCCGTCCCGCACCAGCACCGGGAAGGTCGCCAGTCTCAGCGCCGGATCGGTCAGGCACTCCCCCGTGGCCAGATCGTAGATCTGCTTGTGCAGGGGCGAGGTCAGGGTGGGGCGCCCGCCCCGTGAGCCGACGATCCCGCGAGCCATCACGTGCGCCTTCGCGTACGGGTCCCAGTGTGAGACGGCGACGACCTCGTCCGAGGGCAGCCGCACCACGGCGACCTGCTCACGGTCCACGAGGGCCGCTTCCGCCCACAGGGGCTCGAGCGCCTCGAGCGGGCAGACCGGATGCCAGTCGGTGGTGGCCTGAGTTTGGGGGTGCACGGCGGTGAGTGTCATGGACCCACCGTAGGAACAGGTTGTTTCCGTGAGTCTCGCGGGATGTTTCGCGCGTGCAACGTTGTGCTCTCCCCGCCCCCGGACACCGGTGTGAGGCCCACGTCATGCAGTCGTTACACGAGGGACACGGCCGAGAAACCGCCGCTCCCTAGCGTGAGTGGTCTACGACGCAAGGGGATGGACCCATGACTGTGCAACCCGGCAAGAGACCCGCAGAGAGAACTATTGCCGTGATCGGCGGCGGCCCGGCCGCGCATCGGCTGGTCGAGGCCCTGTTGGCCCGTAGCGGGGATGACCTCCGGATCGAGGTCTTCGCTGAGGAACCGTGGGCTCCCTATGACCGGGTGGCACTGTCCCGGCGGTTCACGGATCCGGCCGATGACCTGCAGCTGAGTTCTAGTGGTTCCGGCGGTTCGGCCCCCACTCTCTGGGAGGACTCCCGGGTCCGCCTGCACACCGGCTGCCGGGTCACCGGCCTGGATCCCGACGCACGGTTGCTCACTGTGGAAGGCAACACCGTTGCCTGGGACGAGGTAGTCCTGGCCACCGGCAGCGACGCCGCCCGGCCGGCGATCCCCGGCGCCGAGGACATGACCGTCTATCGGACCATCGAGGACGTGGACCGGCTGCGCGAGCACGTGGCGGCCCTGGCCGGGCGGCTCGGTCGCACGCCACGCGCGGCCGTGATCGGCGGCGGCCTGTTGGGCCTGGAGGCGGCCGGCGGGTTGCGGGCGCTCGGCGCGGACGTCACCGTCGTCCACTCCCGCCCCTGGGTCATGAACGCTCAACTGGACGAGTTCGGCGGACGGACGCTGAACCGGCTGCTGCGCGGTCAGGGATACGTCCTGAGGCTAGGCGAGCGCCCCAGCGCCCTGGAGAGGACGGCACGGGGAGATGTCCTGAGCTTCCCCTCCGGTGAGGACCTCGAAGTGGACCTGGTGGTGGCGGCCACGGGAATCACGGCGCGGGACGAGCTCGGGGCGGGCATCCTCGAGCTCGGTCCACGGGGCGGGTTCGCCATCGACGAGCGATGCGCCACCTCGGTGCCTCACGTGTGGGCCATCGGTGAGGTCGCCAGCTTCGAGGGCGAGTGCATGGGCCTGGTGGCTCCGGCCAACACGATGGCCGAGGTGGTCGCCGACCGGCTGTGTGGCGGGACCGGCACGTTCCCCGGCTTCGACACGGCGGCCAAGCTCAAGCTCTCCGGGCTGGACGTGGCCAGCTTCGGCGACGGCTTCGCTTCAGCCCCCGGCGCCCTCGAGGTGGTCTACGCGGACCCCACCGGTGGCCTCTACCAGAAGCTCGTCGTGTCTGAGGACGCCCGCATCCTGCTGGGCGGGATCTTCGTGGGCGATGCCGCACCCTACGCGTCCTTGCGTCCGCTGCTGGGGCGGGAGCTGCCCGGGGAGGCCGGGGCATTCCTGTCCGCCGCCGGCCACGGTGCACCTGTGGACCTGCAGATGCCGGATGACGCCCAGATCTGCTCCTGCCGGGACGTCAGTGCCGGCGATCTGCGCGCCGCCGTGTGCGGCGGGTGCCCGGACCTCGGGACACTCAAGGCGTGCACCGGCGTCGGGACCCAGTGTGGTTCCTGCCTGCCGGCGGCCCAGAAGGTCATGGAGCAGCAGATGGCCGAGCTGGGGATGGAGGTCTCCACGGCGCTGTGTGAGCACTTCGCCCTGTCCCGGTCCGAGATGTTCGAGGCCGTCCGCACCACGCGGCTGACCACGTTCAGCGAGATCGTGACCCGTTTCGGCACTCCGGCGGACCCGTCCGTGAACCTCGGCTGTGACCTCTGCAAGCCCGTGGCGGCCTCGGTGTTGGCCACCCTCCATGGGGAGTACATCCTCGGCGCGGACCGGGGCGGCCTGCAGGACACCAATGACCGTGCCCTGGCGAACATGCAGAAGGACGGCACCTACTCGGTGGTCCCCCGTATCCCGGCCGGCGAGATCACGCCCTCCAAACTCGCGGTGATCGCCGAGGTCGCCGAGGACTATGGGCTCTACACCAAGATCACGGGCGCCCAGCGGATCGACCTGTTCGGCGCCCGCCTGGACCAGCTGCCCGGAATCTGGGAGCGCCTGGTGGCGGCCGGTTTCGAGTCCGGGCAGGCCTACGGCAAGGCACTGCGCAACGTGAAGTCCTGTGTGGGTTCCACGTGGTGCCGTTTCGGCGTGCAGGACTCGGTGGCCATGGCCATCACGCTCGAGGAGCGGTACCGGGGACTGCGTTCCCCGCACAAGATGAAGTTCGGGGTCTCCGGCTGCGCCCGCGAGTGTGCCGAGGCCCGCGGCAAGGACGTGGGCGTCATCGCCACGAGCGAGGGGTGGAACATGTACGTGGGCGGTAACGGCGGCGCCACCCCGGCCCACGCCCAACTGCTGGCCAAGGACCTCGACGACGAGACACTGTTGCGGTACATCGACCGATACGTGGTCTACTACATCCGCACCGCCGAACGACTCCAGCGCACGGCCCGGTGGATGGAGGAGCTGGACGGGGGCCTCGACCACGTCCACGACGTGGTGGTCAAGGACACCCTCGGGATCGCGGCGGACCTGGAGCAGGTGGTGGCCGAGCACCTGGAGACCTACCGGGACGAGTGGGCGGCGACCCTCGAGGACCCCGAACGGCTGCGCCGGTTCCGCGGCTTCGTCAACGCGCCGGAGGCGCCGGGCGGACCAGAGACGGGCCCCGTCGTGATCGCCGGCCCGCAGATCCCGGTGCGGGGAGGCCAGCGATGAGGCCAACGGACCGGATGACAGATCGGACGACTGGCATGGAGTTCGCCCCCGGCAGCGTGGCCCTGGTCGGCGGTGGCCCCGGTGCGGCCGACCTGCTGACGGTGCGGGCGTTGCGCCTGTTGCGGCAGGCCGACGTCGTGTACTTCGACCGGCTGGTCCCGACCGAGGATCTGGCCAGGTGGGCCCCACGGGCCAGGCTGGTGGACGTCGGCAAGCGGCCCGGACACCACAAGGTGCCGCAGCCGGAGATCAACCGGCTGCTCGTGGCCTCGGCACTGGCAGGGCTGCGCGTGGTCCGTCTCAAGGGTGGGGATCCCTTCGTGTTCGGCCGCGGCAGCGAGGAGGCCGCCGCGTGCGAGGAGGCCGGGGTGACGGTGGCCGTGGTCCCGGGCATCACGTCGGCCGTGTCCGTGCCGGCCGCGGCGGGGATTCCCGTCACCGCCCGCGGGATCAGCAAATCCTTCACGGTCGTCTCAGGCCACGATCCCCTCAGCGAGGGGGAACTCGCCGGGCTGGCCCAGCTGGGCGGGCAGGGCGGGACGGTGGTGGTGCTCATGGGCATCGGCACCCTGGGCCACACCGCCGCCGGACTGATGCGGCACGGGCTGGACGCCCGGACGCCGGCAGGCCTCGTGGAACGGGGTTGCACCCCACAGCAGCGGGTCTGCCTGGCCCCGCTCGACCAGATCCTGCTGTCCTCGGCGGTGGAGGGCATCGCCTCACCGGCCGTGCTGGTCATCGGCGAGGTGGTGCGGCTAGCCCCCGGGGCAGAACCGCCCTGGTCCGGGCTGGCGGGGTTGACGGGGCTCACCGATCTCGTGGACAAGGCATGAGCGAGCCGGCCGCCGTGGCCTCCGCCATGCAAGTCCTGCCCCAGAGCCTCGCCGGCTTCCGGATCGGCATCACCTCGGACCGTCGCAGCGAGGAGCTCATCACCGCCTTCGCGCGCCGCGGCGCAGAGGTGATGCACGCCCCGGCCCTGCGGATCGCCCCTCTGACCGAGTCCGTGACCCTGCACCGGGACACCCGCCGCGTCATCGGGGCCCTGCCGGACTTCGCCGTCATCACCACGGCGTACGGGATGCGCCGGTGGATGGAGGCGGCGGACGCCTACGGGCTCGGTCCCGACCTGCATCAGGTCCTCGCGGCGGCCGCCATCCTCGTCCGGGGTTCCAAGGCCCGGGGGGCAGTCCGAGCGGCCGGCCTGGACGACGTCGGCTCGCCCGAGGACGAGCGGACCGCTTCCGTGGTGGACCTGCTCCTGGCCCGGAACCTGTCTGGGCGCACGGTGGCGTTCCAGCTGCACGGGATGCTGGATCACCAGCAGATCGGGCGGCTGGAGAGGGCCGGAGCCCGCGTGCTGACGGTGATGCCCTACACGTGGGCTCGGCCCGCCGAGGACTCTGCACTCCTGCGGATGATCGAGGCCGCCATCGATCGCCAGCTGGATGTGCTCACCTTCACGGCGGCCCCGGCGGTGGAGGCATTCCTCGCCGTCGCCCAGCAGTACGGCCGACTGGACCCGCTCCTTGAGGCGTTGCGGACGGATGTGGCGACGGCCGTCGTCGGGAAGGTCACCGCCGGGCCGCTGCACGAGGCAGGACTGCAACCGCTGATTCCCGCCCGGTGGCGCCTCGGGGCGATGATCCGGTTGGTGTGCGAACACCTGGAGCAGCAGCAGGTCCTACGCATCCGGACCCGGTGGGGGCCCGTGGAGATCCGCGGCGCACAGGTCTACCTGGTGGATCACGCGCCCGATCCCGTGCGGCTTGCCCCGGGGCCGATGGCGCTGCTGCGTGAGCTGGTGGACGCCCAGGGAGCCGTGCTCTCCCGCGGGCACCTGCTGGAGGCCCTGCGTCAGTGCGAATCAGAGCATGCCCTGGAGATGCTGGTGTGGCGGCTGCGCCAGCAGTTACCGGTTCCGGAACTGGTGGCCACCGTGGTCAAGCGGGGCTACCGGCTGGCTGTCTGACCGGCGGTCCCGCCAGCAATGAAGCGGTCCACCACGGGCAGGTTTCCGCCGAGGGCCTGCCGGGAGAGTGTCGCCGCGGAGCGGGGCAGACCGATGGCCACGAACCCCCAGCAACCGCGGGCGAGGGTGAGACGAAAGAGGACCTGGATCCTCGCCGAGGGTCCAGGTCCTGTTCCGTAGCGGCGGGGGGACTCGATCCCCCGACCTCACGATTATGAGTCGTGCGCTCTAACCAGCTGAGCTACGCCGCCATGGAATGAGTCAGCCCGTGGCCGCGACATCTCGCAACGCACGGGCTCTCATTCAGAGCCCCGACCGGGAATCGATCCCGGGACCTCAGTCTTACCAAGACTGCGCTCTACCACTGAGCTATCGGGGCAACGACGTGAAACTCTACCAGCGATTTCCGTACGAATGAAATCGAGGTGGCCCCACGGTCGTTCGGCCGGTATGCACCGACCCTTTACCGGTCAGTACCGGTCGCGTGAGGGCTTCTCGAAGGACTTCCGACCACCCTTGAATCCAGCCTTGCCGCCACCCTTGTGACCGCCGTAGCCACCCTTGTGGCCGCCGCCACCGGAGCGGAAAGGCTTGCCCTCGCGCTCGGCGTTCGTCGGGCGGCCGGTGTCCTTCTGGATCTCGATCGGACGGCCGTTGATGGTGGTGTTGCCCAGGGCGTCCCACTGCTGGCTGGTCAGGTCCGCCGGCAGCTCCACGAGGGCGTGGTTGGAGCGGATGTCGATGTGACCGATCTGGTTGGAACGCAGTCCGGCCTCGTTGGCGAGGGCACCCACGATGTTGCCCGGCTGCACACGGTCCTGACGGCCCAGAGCGATCCGGTAGGTGGCATTGCCCTCAGCCGGGCCGCGCTGCGGGCCGCGGGAGCCGCGTCCGTCACGATCGCCACGGTCCTCACGGCCACCGCGTTCCATCCTGGCCGGGGGCATGTCCTGCTCCTCGGCCAGCAGCGGGCGGCCGCCCTGGGCCATCTTGGCGAGCGCCGCGGCGACGTCCTCGGCGTTGACGTCGTTCTCCGACACATAGGAGTCGATGAGCCCACGGAACACGTCCAGGTCGCCCGCCGAGAGGGTCTCGGTGATCTGGGTGCTGAAACGGCCCAGACGGGAGTTGTTGACGTCCGCCACGGAGGGCATGTTCATCTGCTCCACGGTCTGGCGGGTGGCCTTCTCGATGGCCCGCAGCAGGTACTTCTCGCGCGGGGTCATGAACAGCACGGCGTCGCCGGAGCGCCCGGCACGGCCGGTGCGGCCGATGCGGTGGACGTAGCCCTCGGTGTCATGCGGGATGTCGTAGTTGATGACGTGGCTGATCCGCTCGACGTCGAGACCGCGGGCCGCCACATCGGTGGCCACCAGGATGTCGATGCGGCCGGAGCGCAGGTTGTCCACGGTCTTCTCGCGCTGGTTCTGGGCGACGTCTCCGGAGATCGCGGCGGCCCGGAAGCCACGGGCGTTGAGCTTGGTGGTGAGTTCCTCGGTGGCGTTGCGGGTGCGCACGAAGGCGATGACGCCGTCATGCTCCTCGGTCTCGAGGATGCGCGTCATGGCCTCGAGCTTCCAGGAACCGGTGACCTGCAGGAAGCGCTGGCGGATATTGCCGGCCGTGGTGTTCTTCGCGGCGACCGTGACCTCGACGGGGTTGTTGAGGTACTTGCCCGAGATCCGCTGGATGGCGCGCGGCATGGTCGCGGAGAACAGCGCCGTCTGCTTCTGGTCCGGGGTGGCGGACAGGATCTGGTCCACTTCCTCAGCGAAGCCCATGCGCAGCATCTCGTCGGCCTCGTCCAGGACCATGTACTGCAGGTTGGACAGGTCCAGGGAGCCCTTGGACAAGTGGTCGATCACGCGACCGGGGGTGCCGACGACCACCTGGGCGCCACGGCGCAGCCCGGAGAGCTGGGGGCCGTAGGGAGCGCCGCCGTACACGGGGAGCACGGTCACGCCCTTGATGTGCTTGGCGTAGGTGGTGAAGGCCTCGGCGACCTGCAGGGCCAGCTCGCGGGTCGGGGCCAGCACGAGGATCTGCGGGGTGTTGGCAGGACCGTTGACATCGGCCGTCTCGGCCAGTCGGGACAGTGCCGGCACGGCGAATGCGGCGGTCTTGCCCGTGCCGGTCTGGGCCAGGCCCACCACGTCACGGCCACTGAGCAGCAGCGGGATGGTCTGGGCCTGGATCGGCGAGGGGTTCTCATAGCCGAGATCGGAGATGGCGGCGAGGACGCGGCCATCGATGCCGAGATCAGCGAACGCGGGGACGCCCGACTCTGCCGACTCGGTGTTCTGGGGGGTTTCGTTTTGGGCGTGTTCAGACACGGTATTTCCTCACGGGGATCGGTGATTGCGGCCGGTTGGGTGCCGCAACGCATCGGATTGGTTCTCTCCGGTGCTCCCCGTGGCGTGGTCCAACATCACGCCCGTTCCATTTCTCCTGGCGGTCCCCGCCCTGCCGGTTCCGTTGGCGTCCCGGGCCGCAGGGGCGGCACAGTTCAGCAGCGGAGGAACGGAAGGGGGTTCGGGACCGGCCGCCCGCACAGCCGACACGTTGCCGAAAGCGAGCCACACAACTTGATGCCTTGCTGCAGTATTCAACAGCGGGGCATGCACAGGGGATTTGACCGGAATGGTCCACCCAGTCTAACGCATCACGGCAGCAGAGGGACCGGGCCGAACAGTTAGGCTCGTCACGTGCACGAGCAGACCCCTGGACAGCAGCCCACTGGCCCACAGCCCCACCATCGTTTCGCCCGTGCCGCAGGCCGCGCGACCCGCTCGTTCCTCGACGCCTCCCGGGACGACGCCGAACGCGCCCGCGCAGAGCGGCAGGAACACGAGGACCGCCGCACGGCCGACCAGCGCGCCGCCGCTGAACGCCAAGCCGCCACACCCACCACCTTGAAGGTGGCCCGCTGGTGGTGGCTCATAGCCACCGCGGTCTTCGCCCTGGTGGCCACGGCCTTCCTCCTGTCCGGGCTCAACGCCCCCGCTGGCACCGCCGGGAGACTCGACCTCGCCACACCGGAGGCCACTCCCACGGGCCAGTTCGTCCTGGCCGGACTGGCTGGCGTCCTGGCCCTCGCCACCGGCACCGGTGCCGTCCAGCTGCTGCGGTCCCGGCGCAGCGCGGTCGGCCTGCTGACCGGCGTGGCCGTGATCGTCGGAATCCCCCTGATCGTCCGCGGCCACCCCCTGCTCCTGGCCCTCGCCATGGTGCTGCTGGCCGGGGCCGCGCTGCTGTGGATCCCACCGCTACGGCGATTCCTGCGCTGAAGCGTTGATCTGCTGCGAGCCTGACCTCGATGGTGCTCCTGGCCTCCACGATCTCCGGCAGAAGGATGTCAGATGACTACAGGCTGCCGATCGCCCGGTCCAGGTCGTCGATCAGATCGGCCACGTCCTCGATGCCCACGGACAGGCGCACCAGGTTGTCCGGCACCGCGAGCTCGGTGCCGGCCACGGAGGCGTGCGTCATCTCGGCCGGGTAGTTCATCAGCGACTCGATCCCGCCCAGGGACTCCGCCAGCTGGAACAGCCGGGTGGTCTCCGCGACCTGCTTCGCGGCCGCCGCTCCCCCGGTGAACTGCACCGAGACCATGCCGCCGTAGCCACTCATCTGGCGGGAGGCGAGTTCGTGGCCCGGGTGGTCGGGCAAGCCCGGGTAGAGCACCCGATCCACTCCGGCGACGCCCTGCAGGTGCTGGGCGATCGTGGCGGCGTTCGCGTTGTGACGGTCCATGCGCACCCCCAGCGTCTTGAGCCCCCGGGTGGTCAGGTAGGCGTCCAAGGGTCCGTTGACCGCACCGGCGGCGAACTGCTGGAACTTCACCTTCTCGGCGAGCTCGGGGTCGTTGACCACCACGGCGCCGCCGATCACGTCGGAGTGCCCGCCGATGTACTTGGTCGTCGAATGGACCACGACGTCGGCGCCCAGTTCCAGCGGAAGCTGCAGGTACGGCGTCGCGAAGGTGTTGTCCACCACCAGCAACGCGCCGGCGGCATGCGCCGCCCCCGCCAGTGCGGCGATGTCCGAGACCTTCATCATCGGGTTGGAGGGCGTCTCCAGCCAGAGGATGCGGGTCGCAGAGGCATCGGTGGCCGCCAGGGCCTGCTCGACCGCGGAGACGTCAGCCATGTCCACCACGGTGTGGGCGACGCCCCAGGGGCCGAGGACCTTGTTGATCAGACGGTAGGTGCCGCCGTAGACGTCGTTGCCCATGACGATGTGGGCACCCGGGCCGGCCACGGCGTGGATCAGGGCGTTCTCGGCGGCCAGGCCGGAGCCGAAGGTGAAGGCGCGGGCTCGGCCGTCCACGCCGCCCTCGAGGGCAGCCAGCTGCTCCTGGAGGGAATCGCGGGTGGGATTGGTGCCGCGGCCGTAGTCGTAGCCCTGGCGCAGCTGCCCCACCGCCTCGGGGGCATAGGTGGTGGAGAGGTGCACGGGTGGCACCACTGCGCCGTAGACCGTCTCGTGGGCCTGGCCGGCGTGGATGGCGCGGGTGTTGAAGCCTTCGTAGTGGGGGGTCTCGTTGGTCATGTCCAGTCCTTTCAGCGGGCGACGCGGGCCAGCAGGTCGTGCAGGGTGACGATGCCCGTGACCACGCCGCGGTGGGTGGCCATCACGGCGGGGGCCGAGCGCAGGGCCTCGCGCGCTGCGGAGAGCGGTGCGCTGACGTTGACCTTCGGCAGCTGGGCACCGACGTGGTCGGACACGGAGTCCGCGGCCGTCGCACGCCCAGTGGCCAGCAGGTCGGTGAGGGTGGCCACGTCCACGGCGCCTAGGATCTCGCCGACGCGCAGGTCATCCCGGGGTGCGCCGACCACGGGCAGGGCGTCCACGCCGTAGCGGTTCATGGTGGAGATGGCCTCGGCCAGGGTGGCGTCCTTCGGGGCGGTGACCACGGACGGAAGGGCGCCGGGCAGCCACGCGGACTTCTCCTCCAGGAGGTCGGCGACCGTCGCGTTCCACGCGTCCGGCACCGTGGGTGCCGAGGGGCCGGCGTCGTGCGCGGGCCCCAGGTCCACCGGCAACACCGACTCCGGCGTGGAGGACTCGAAGCCCATCTCGTCCATCCAGCGCTCGTTGAAGACCTTGCCGAGGTAGCCGCGGCCGGAGTCCGGCAGGATGATGACCATCACGTCGTCCTCGCCGAGGCTCTGCGCGGCCCGGAGGCCGGCGACGACGGCCATGCCGGAGGAACCGCCCACGAGCAGGCCCTCCTCGGCGGCCAGGCGGCGGGTCATCTCGAAGGAGGCGGCGTCATCCACGGCGAGGACCTCGTCCGGCACGGTCTTGTCATAGTTGCCGGGCCACATGTCCTCCCCCACGCCCTCCACGGAGTAGGGCCGGCCGGTGCCGCCGGAGTAGATGGAGCCGTCCGGATCGGCGGCGATGACCTTGACGGGACCGGCGGCGCGGTCCGCGGAGACCTCCTTGAGGTAGCGGCCCGTGCCCGTGATGGTGCCACCGGTGCCCGCGCCGATGACCACATGGGTGAGCCGACCAGCGGTGTCCCGCCAGATCTCCGGGCCGGTGGTCTCATAGTGGGACTCCGGGGCGGAGGGGTTGAAGAACTGGTTGGGCTGGTAGGCGCCCGGGATGTCCCGCTCGAGGCGGTTGGCCACCCCGTAGTAGGACTCCTCGGACTCGGGGGCCACGGACGTCTTGGTGACCACCACCTCGGCGCCGTAGGCCCTGAGCACGTCCCGCTTCTCCTCGCCCACCTTGTCCGGGGTGACGAACACGGAGCGATAGCCCTTGAGCTGGGCGACCATGGCCAGACCGACTCCGGTGTTCCCGGAGGTCGGCTCCACCACGGTGCCGCCGGCGGAGAGCTTGCCCTCGGCCTCGGCGTTCTCGATCATCTTCAGCGCGATGCGGTCCTTCACCGAGCCGCCGGGGTTCAGGTACTCGGGCTTGACCAGGATGGTCGCTTTGAGCCCCTCGGTGACCCTGTTCAACTTCACCAGCGGGGTGTTGCCGATGAGGCCGAGGACATTCTCGGCGTAGGTCATGCCGTGCGGGTGGCCGGATGGGGTCTCTGGAGTGCCGGCGTTCTCGGGCTGCGCGTTCATGGGTTCAACGGTACCGCCGAGGCCGCCTCGGGCGGCAAGAGCATGAATCCGCGTGACCACTCAACGGGGGACAATGGCAGGGTGTTAGGTTCCCTGCCCGCCCCGGACGCCGCCGTGGTCCTGGAGCCCGGCGCCCCCGTGGACGTGCGACTGACCCTGGGCGTCCTGCAGCGCGGACAGGCCGATCCCACCGTGCAGTCCCGCCCCGATGGGGTCTGGCTCTGCTACCGGGTGCCGGGCTCGGGCGATCCGGTGACGGTGCTCGTCCGGCCGGCGCCCTCGGCGCTGACCCCGGGTCCGGTCCCGGTGCTCGCGTGGGGCCCCGGAGCCTCGGCTGCGGTGGCAGACGCACACCGGCTGCTGGGGCTCGACGACGACTGGTCGGCCTTCGACGCGCTCCTCGCCCCGCATTCGGCGGGGACCTCGCGGGAAGCAGGGGCTGAAGGATCGGCCGCGACGCTTCCGCATGCGGTGATACAGGCCCGCCGCGCGAACCCCGGACTGCGCCTACCGGCCACGGGGAGGATGGTGGACCAGCTGCTGACCGTGGTCCTGGAACAGAAGGTCACCCATGACCAGGCCCGGTCCGGGTGGCGCTGGCTGGTAAGGGGATTCGGTGAGGCGGCTCCGGTTCCGGCGCCACCGGGCATGTTGTTGCCGCCGACCGCCCATGCCGTCCGGCGAATCCCCAGTTGGGCCTGGCACGCCGGCTGGGTCCAGCCCGCACAGTCGAGGGCGATGCTACGGGTGGCCGAGCGGGCGAGCGCCCTGGAACGACTGGCCGATCTACCCGCGGGAGTCGCCGCTGAGACGTTGACCGCCGTGCCGGGAATCGGCGTCTGGACGGCCGCGGAGACCGTGCAGCGGACGCATGGTGCCGCGGACACGGTGGCCGTGGGCGACTACCACCTGGCCCATCATGTGGGCGAGGTGCTGACCGGCCGGCGCACCGACGATGCCGGCATGTTGCGGCTACTGGAACCGTGGGGTGGTCATCGGCAGCGCGTGGTCCGGCTCATCGGCCTGTCCGGCGTCAGGTTCAGCCGGTTCGGCCCGCGGCTGGCACCGGCGGACCACCGGCGGCGGTAGTCAGTTCTGGTCGGAGTTCTGAGCAGAGTTCTGATCAGGATTCTGGTTCTGCGCGACCTTCTCCCGGACCTCGTCCATGTCCAGTCCCTTGACAGCCGTGACAAGCTCCTGCAGCTGGGTGGCGTTGACGGCGCCGGGCTGGGCGTAGACCAGGACCTTGTCCCGGAACGCCATGAGGGTCGGGATCGAGGTGATGTTCGCGGCGGCGGCGAGGCCCCGCTCGGCCTCGGTGTCGACCTTGCCGAACACGATGTCCGGGTGCTCGCCCGACACCTGCTCGTAGACCGGGGCGAACTGCTTGCAAGGTCCGCACCAGCCGGCCCAGAAGTCGACGAAGACGATGTCGTTCTCGGTGATGGTCTGTTCGAATCCGGCTTCGGTGATCTCGGTGGTTGCCATGCCTTCCACCCTAACCGTCGCTGACTGCCCCGCGGGAGCCGGGTCCACAAGCGACGGCGGGCCGCTCCTCCACAGCGTCTATCTGCCCCGCGCGTTGCCCACGGACGGGCACTGGACCCCTGATGCGGGGCCAACCGGCTTCATAGCGTCGGATCATCCGGTCAGCAGAGGACCGACCCATTGGAACGACCAACCGAGGAGCATCCGATGTCGTGCGACGCCCCGCCCCCACAGCCACCTTCCTCACCACGCGCGAGACCGGCACCGCAGTCCAAACACGGTCCGTCCGGCCCGGGACGCATGGTCCCCGGACGGCGCACGACCGTCATGGTGGTGGTGGAACGAGACGAACCGGAGCATGTGCTGCGCGAGTCCATGGAGTGGGTGCAGGCGTTCGAACGGGACTGCGGACTGGTCCTGGACACCGACGCCACGGAACTCTACGGGGTCGCACTTGCGGCGGACCTCAAGGACTCGCTCCAGCCGCCCCGGGACGGATCCGTGGCCGACTATCTCGATTTCATCTGCGTGGCCGGCCGCTGGTTGGAGCCCGGAGACTGCCCTGCTGCGCCTCCCGATTCGAATGGGGCTCCGGCATGGGCCTGGGCCTACTACGAGTCGGTCATGGGTGCCCCAGATCAGGCCTATTGCACCATCTGGGACGTGATGCCCCTGCCCGTGGCCGCGTGAATGGTGCGGCCACGGGCAGGAACGGGACGGACGGCAAGGACTACTCAGTCGCCGTTGACGAAGGCGTCATAGCGTTGCAGGAACGCCGAGATATGCCCACGGCTCACCGGCGCGGTCTGGTTGTAGTTGCCATCCGTTTCGCCCAGGGAGATGCCCTCTGAAGCCAGCCAGGTGATGGCCTCGTAGTTCGAGCCGCCCACGGGCAGGTCCTTGAACGGGGAGGTGGCCGGGGCCTGGTGATCCGGTGCCTCGAGCCGATACAGCAACGTGGCGAACTCCCCGCGGGTCACGGAATCGGCCGGACGGAAGGTCCCGTCCGCGTACCCCCGGGTGATGTCCTCGGTCGCAGCCCAAGCGATCGCCGTGAAATGGCCGGAGCTCTCGGAGAGATCCGAGAACGGGGACTCCTCCGGTGCCTCGAAATCAGGCGCCATGTACCGGTAGAGGAAGGCCGCGGTCTCCGCCCGCGTGACAGCCTGGCTCTTGCGGAACGTCCCATCGGCGTATCCCAGGGACAATCCGGTCCGGGCCATCCACTGCACCGGGGCGTAGTACGGAGAGCCCGGGAGATTGTCCGAGAAGTCCGGCACCTCGGGGCCGGTGTCCTCCACACAGTCGAAGCTGGCGGCAGACTCGGTGTCTCCGCCCGTGTAGGTGGCCACGGCGGGATAGATGCACAACGGGCGAGACCGCTCACTCGACCAGTCCTCCGGAACCTGGCCATTGGCCGGGTTGACCCAGGCCTCCAGTCTCTCCGGACGCTCGCCGTCCTCCACCCAGCCGACCAGGGACGCGAGCGCATCGTGCTGGTCCGTGGCCGGGCCGCCGGACACATGGCTCATGCCCGGCACCTCGTAGTACTGGACGAAGTCGGAGGCGTCACCGCCGTGGGCCTCGTTGAGGTTCCGGTACCACGCGGAGGTGTCGTTCGAGGAGAACACCCCGTCCGAGGCACCGTGGATGACCATCATCTTGCCGCCGGAGGCCTTGAGGTCGGCGAACTCCAGGTCCGGCGGAGTCATGAACTCCATGGCGCTCTCGGTGTAGATCCCCTCAGTCGCGTAGATCGACGCGTTGGCCTCGTCGATGTCCAGGTCCAGCACGAAATCCCGCAGTGAGTCCAGCGCTGGAGCGAAGGGCAGGGTGGAGAAGATGTACCCCACGGCCATGGGGTCCAGTGCGATGGACGCGTTGAACTTCCAGAAGCCCCAGCCTGGATCGACAAGACCCGGATCATAGGGGAAGGAGCTGTAGAGGGCGGTGCCGTCACTCGTGGTCGCGCCCGAGAACACGGTCGTCACCACGGCCTTCTGCTCCTCACTCAGGCACGTCCCGTCCCGCTCGGCCTCACACGTGGGAACGTGGTCCGTCACGGAGAAGACCTCGCCGCAACCATCCTGGTCCTGTACCAGACCGTCGGCCAGGCCGTCGAGCTCGTCGCACTGGGCCAGGATGGCTTCCGCCAGCAGCACGCGCTCCGGCATGGTCAGGGCCGAGTTCAGGTCATCGCTGGTGGCCACGGTGTTCCACTGCTGCGCGCCCCACAACTGGGCCACCGCCGCCTGCGGGAGGTTGAACCCCGGTGCCAGCGCGAGGAAGCCGTCGTAGTCGTCCGTGTAGCGCGAGGCCCCCACCATGGTGTGCCGGCCGCCGTTGGACCCGCCCGTCAGGTAGGAGTACTCCGGCGCGCTGCCGTAGGCCTCCTCCACGAGGGACTTCGCCATCGGGGTCAGGGTGCCCACGGCCTGGTAGCCGAAGTCCAACCGGGCCTGTGGATCCAGGCCGAAGGTGGGGTTCTGACTGCCGGTGTGGCCGGCGTCCGAGCTGATGACCGCCATGCCCATCTGGAGGCCACTCTCGCCGCCGCCTACCTGGCCCACGGCGGTGCTGACGGAGCCGTCCATTCCGCCGTTGGCCTGGTAGAGGTACTGACCGCTCCAGTCCTTCGGCAGGCGCATCTCGAAGCCGATGGCGTACTCCTGGCCGTCGACGGGACTGGTCCGCTCGTTCATCTGCCCCGTGACGAGACAATGCTCACCGATATCCTCACCCCGGTTGGTGAGGGTACCTGCGGGCACCACCTCGGCACCGGTGATGGTGGTGGACTGGAACTCGAATCCGGACAGTGACGTGCAGTCCAGAACTCCTGCTGACGAGCCGCTGCCCGCGATTGAGGTGGTTGCGGCGAAGGCGGGGGAGGCGGCCGGGGCCGTGGTGCCCGCCCACGCCACGCCGGACGAACTCAGGAGGAGTCCGACGGCGGCGGCGCCGGCGACAACGGCTCGGCGGAGGGAAACTCGGCTCATCTCAGCACCTCCCCCGCCGACTCGGCCGGCGATCGGCCGGAGGTCCGTTCGGGGCGGTTCGGTCTGGGGCGGTTCGGTCCGGGGAGTGACCATCGGGGCGTTCCATGGCGATGTCCTTTCAGGAAGGGGCTATCACCCGCGGACCAGCACCCCTATGAGTTGTGATGTAGGCCACAGTGCGAGTGGTGGACACATCTTATGGACACTCGCTTGTCAGAAACAATGGTCGGTTCCGTCAATGATCCTTTCTCGGCGTCGACGCTCCCCGTGCAGAGGAGGGCGGTGTCCTTGGGCCGGGATCGAGGGAATATAGGCGGGTTGCAGAGGAGACAAACAAAAAGCACCGCAGGAGCCCTTGCTCCTGCGGTGCTTCTCTGTTGCTCCCGGTATGGACTACCGGGTCCCTGGGTGGCAGATACTGGATTCGAACCAGTGAAGGCAATGCCAGCTGATTTACAGTCAGCCCCCTTTGGCCGCTCGGGTAATCTGCCGGGGCCCCTCCCGCGCGGATCTGGTCTGAACCATTCCGTTCGGTCGGCGACACCTCACTTTACCGGAGCCGGGCCAGGATTTCGAATCGGCGTCTTCCCCCGGCGATCTTCCCTGCATTCTCCCCACTCGCGCCCGAGCATCGGCCCGGTATGCCACGGCACCAGGGCCCACCGGTAGGCTGTCCGCGAGGAACGTCCCACCCGAGTCCACCGCCCTCTCATGGCGGCGGACACAACAGTGAAGAGGAGCCATGGCCAGCGATTCGACGTTTGATGTGGTCAGCAAGGTCGACAAGCAGGAGATCAGCAATGCCCTGAACCAGGCCCAGAAGGAGATAGCCCAGCGCTATGACTTCAAGGGTGTGGGCGCGGAGGTCGATTTCAACGGCGAGTCCATCCTGATGAAGGCCGCTTCCGAGGAGCGCGTCAAGGCCGTCCTGGATGTCTTCCAGTCCAAGCTGGTCAAGCGCGGCATCTCCCTCAAGTCTCTCGAGGCCGGCGAGCCCTACGCCTCGGGCAAGGAATACCGCATGGAGGCGACCATCAAGGAGGGCATCGACCAGCCCACCGCCAAGAAGATCACCAAACTGATCCGCGATGAGGGCCCGAAATCCGTCAAGGCCGCCATCCAGGGCGACGAGCTCCGCGTCTCCTCCAAGTCCCGCGACGATCTGCAGGCCACCATGGCCATGCTCAAGGACTTCGAGGACGCCGACCTGCAATTCATCAACTTCCGCTGAGAAGCCCGTTCGACCGACCGAGGACACCATGCTCTACCTGATCACCCCCGACGGCTTCGTCAGCACGCTGCAGGCGACCCTCGGCGATGTGCTCGTGGATGCCCGCCGTGGCCGGCCACTGTCCCAGCAGGCCTGGGTGGCGCAGGACCCCGGCCTCGCGGGCATCCCCGCAGAGACGGTCCTGGCCGTGGCCCTACGCCACGGCCTCGACGGGGGCCTCGGCCTCGTGGTCCACGGCGGCTTCATCGACCAGGTCCTTGAACCAGAGCGGTTGCGAGCTGCGGAACGAAACCAGAACCGGATCGCGGCGCAACTGGCAGCGATCGCCACCGAGCCGCGCTTCGAGGATCGCGACTGGCACCGTCAGCAGCGGGCCATCGCCGAGGAGGCGCGGCAGGCGGCCGGCGGTTCGATCCGTCAGGCCGAGAAGACGGCCGATGAGGTGCTGTCCGCTCCGGTCAAGGACCACCTGACTCGCGCCTGGGAGCGCGCCGGCGGGCTCCTGCCCTCGTCCTGACACTGGCCCGTGGCCCGATGGGTCAGCTGGGCCGCAGAGTCAGACGGGCTGCCGGATCAGGCCTGGCCCAGCTCCCGGGCCATGCCCTCGAGGCGCTTGACCCGCTCGCTCATGGGCGGGTGCGTGGAGAACATCTTCTTCACGTTCCGGAACGGGTTGGCAATCATCAGGTGCGCGGTGTTCTGCAGCCGCTGCTCGGACGGCAGCGGCGCCGCCTGGATCCCGTTCTGTAGCTTGTACAGGGCCGAAGCCAGGGCCAGCGGATCCCCGGTCAGCTTCGCCCCATCCTCGTCCGCGTCGAATTCGCGGGTCCGGGAGATGGACATCTGGATGAGTGAGGCCGCGAACGGGGCCAGCAGTGCCAGCGCGATCATCGCTAGGGGGTTCGCCCCGCGGTTGTCCCGTCCGGCTCCGAAGAACAGCATGAACTGGGCCACCGAGGTGATGACGCCGGCCACGGCGGCGGCCACGGAGGACGTCAGGATGTCCCGGTTGTAGACATGCATCAGTTCATGTCCCAGCACCCCGCGCAGTTCGCGCGCATTGAGCATCTGCAGGATCCCCTCGGTGCAGCACACGGCGGCATTCTGTGGATTGCGCCCCGTGGCGAACGCGTTGGGTGAGGTCGTGGGCGCCACGTAGAGCCGCGGCATCGGCTGCTGGGCCGCCTCGGAGAGCTCGCGGACGATCCGGTACATCTCCGGCTGTTCCTGCTCGGTGACCGGATAGGCACGCATGGAACGGATCGCGATCTTGTCACTGTTCCAGTAGCTGTAGGCCGTGGACGCCAGTCCGATGAGCGCAAAGATCCAGATCCACGTAGGGCTTCCCGTCCCGGCAGCAATGACACCGCCGATCGCCAGCAGCACGGCGAACAGTCCAGCGATCAGCAGGGTGGTCTTCAGTCCGTTGTAATGCCGGTGCATCCGGGGGCAGTCCTTCCAGGGGCGCGTAAGACTCAGGGACGGTCAGTGAGACGTCGGTGACTACAACGTACGTCACCGGCCGGACATTCCGGACGGCAGGTGCCGAGGGAGTGACGGCAGGTGCCGAGGGAGGCCCGGTACTCAGGGAACGGGATGGCGGGAGTCGTACTTCAGGAAGCCGGGCTGCCAGCGCATCAAGGCGCTGACCCCGAGCACGCAGAGCACCCCGCCGGCCATGAGCGTCACCGGTTCGGTCAGCAGCTCGGCGGCGCCACCGGTCAGCATCTCCCCCACCCGCGGCCCGCCGGCCACCACCACGATGAACACGCCCTGCAGCCGTCCCCGCAGATGGTCCGGGGTGGCCGACTGCAGGATGGTGTTGCGAAAGACCGAGGAGACGGAGTCGGCGCAACCGGCCAGTGCCAGGCAGGCGGCGGCCGCCCACAGGTAGTCCCGGGGATCGCCGCCGGAGGCACCGGCGCGGGCCGCCAGATAGACCACCACGCCGAAGCCGGCCACGGACAGCCCCCAGGCGACGATGGCCCAGTACACCGCCGCCCCGTGCCGGACGATGCGCGTCAGCGGCCCGGAGAACAGCCCCGTGAGGAAGGCACCGAGGGCCATGGCCGCCAACAGGATCCCGACGGCGGCCTCGCCGCCGCCCAGCACCACCGCTCCGATCGCGGGCAGCAGCGCCCGCGGGAAGGCGGTGGCCATCGCGACGATGTCCGCGATGAAGGTCATCCGCAGGTTGGGACGGGATCCCAGGAAACGGAATCCCTCCACCACGGAGCCCCAGCCGACGAGGCGCCGGGCCCCGGCGGATATGGCAGGGTCAGCGCCGTCCTGCCGCCGCGGTGGCAGGGAGGGCAAGCGCCAGACCGCATAGAGGGCGGCCAGAAAGGTCACCACGTCCACGGAGTACGTCCAGGCGTAGCCCACCTGGGCCACCAGGACGCCGGCGAACAGCGGACCGACCATCATCGCCACGGAGAACGTCATCATGTTCAGGGCGTTGGCGGCCGGCAGCAGTTTGAGACCCACGAGGGCGGGAATGATGGCACCGCGAGTGGGCTGATTGATGCCGGAGGCCCCGGAATGGACGGCGACCAGCACGTACAGCACCCACACGCTCTCCAGCCCCAGCCAGGCCTGGGCCGCGATCAGGACGGCAGTCAGCCATAGCACGGAGGAGGAGGCCAGGGCGAGCTTGCGCCGGTCCACGTGGTCGGCCACCGCCCCGCCGTAGAGTCCGGCCACGACCAGTGGCACGAGGGCGAACGCGCCCAGCATCCCGACCGCCAGCGATGAGCCGGTGAGGTGGAAGACCTCGAGACTGACCGCGACGAGGGTCAGTTGCGTGCCCACCGCCGAGAGCGAGTTCCCGATCCAGAGCCGCCGGTAGGCGGGGCTGACCCGCAGAGGGGTGAGGTCTGCGAGCAGCCGTGCCATCAGCCGCGGCTGATGCGGGTCATGTCCTCACGGGGAACCACCTTGACGCGCTCACGCTGCACGGTTCCGGAGCCGGTGGCGGCGGCACCGAGGCCGAGCTCATGCTCGTCCAGCTTCAGCCAGCCCTCCCAGGTGGTGTATTCGATGCCGCGCGATTCCAGCAGGTCGATGACCGCCTGTTCCTCCGGGTTCGCCGCAGACCACAGGTCCGGCTGGTCCTCGAGCATGCAGCCGATCGTCTCCAGGGCGTCGCCCTTGGTGTGGCCGATCAGGCCCACCGGGCCGCGCTTGATCCAGCCGGAGGCGTACAGACCGGGGATCGGGGTGCCGCTCGCATCCAGGACGCGGCCGGCGTCGTTGGGGATGACACCCTTGAGCTCGTCATAGCCGAGCCCGGGCACGGGGGAACCGTGGTAGCCGATGGCCCGGTACACGGCCTGGACCGGGTAGTCGACGTACTCGCCCGTGCCCTTGACGTTGCCGGTGCCGTCCAGCTCCATGCGCTCCATCCGCAGGCCAGCGACCTGGCCTGCCTCGTCCCCCTCGCCGGCGAGGATCTCCACCGGCTGCTGCAGGAAGTGCAGGTGCAGGCGACGCGAGGCCCCGGAGTCCTGATCCTCGACGAGCCAGTTCGTCAGGGTGCCGACCATGGTCTTAACCTGGTTGTTCGTCGCCGCCAGCTGTTCCGAGGCCTCATCGAACTCGAAGTCCTCCGGGTACAGCACGATGTCCACGTCCTTGGAGTGCGCCAGCTCGCGCAGCTCCAGCGGGGTGAACTTCACCTGGGCGGGGCCGCGCCGGCCGAAGACGTGCACGTCCGTGACCGGAGAGGCCTTGAGGCCCTCGTAGACGTTCTCCGGGATCTCGGTGACCAGCAGGTCGTCGGCGTGCTTGGAGAGCATGCGTGCCACATCCAGGGCCACGTTGCCGTTGCCGATCACCGCGACCTCCCTCGCGGTCAACGGCCACTGGCGCGGCACGTCCGGATGGCCGTCATACCAGGAGACGAAGTCGGCGCCGCCGAAGGACCCCTCGAGGTCCACACCGGGGACGGACAGGTCTGCGTCCCGGACAGCACCGGTGGAGAAGACGATGGCGTCGTAGTGCTCCCGCAGGTCCTCCAGGGTGAGGTCCGTGCCGAAGTCCACACCGCCGAGGAAGCGGATGTCCCCACGGTCCATGACCTTGTGCAGGGCCTTGACGATGCCCTTGATCCTCGGGTGGTCCGGGGCGACGCCATAGCGGATGAGTCCGTACGGGGCCGGGTAGCGGTCGAAGAGGTCGATGCTGACCTCGAAGTCCCGCTCGGCCTTGGTCAGCAGATCTGCCGTATACACGCCGGCCGGTCCGGCACCGATGATGGCGAGGCGGAGGGGGCGGGTGGGGGCAGAGGTCACTGGTCGTCCAATCGGCTGGGCTCGGCGGTGGCGGGCAGGCCACCAGCGGACCATTCTACCGATGCCTCCGGATTACGCATGGCAGGCGTGATGGAATGCACGTTCTCGCAGGAGGGAGACGGGGCCTTGGACATCCAGGGGACCGGCCCCTGACGGGTCGGCCCCCTGGCATTGCGCCGGAGCGGGGAGTCAGCTGTGCTCAGCCGCCCATGCCGCTGACGGCGGCGCCGGCGGCCCGGGCTGCCTCCTCGGCGGTGACGTCGTTCTTCTCCATCAGGGTCCGGGCCTCGCGGACCAGATCGCGGACCTGCTCGCAGGCGTTGAGCCACTTGGTCTCCACAGCGGAGAGGTCCTCCGAGGTGTTGGTGGCCTCGTAGTTCTCCTCCACGTAGGCCTTCTGCTGCTCCCGGTCGCCCAGGATGCCCTCGATACGGTCGGCGATCTGGCCGACCTCCCACTCGTAGGCGGCCGATGCTCCGGAGTCATACTTGATAACCATGGTCTAGTCCTTTCGGTGTCCGGGTGTCCCGGCGAAATCTGAGGGTGATGAGAAGTGGATCCAGCGGGCGAGCCCGCTCAAGGGGCGCGTATCAGGCGATCGAGCTGCCGCCACCGCTGGTGCCGCCCCAGGCCAGGTCGAGGTTGTCGCCGCCTGCCGCATCCGAATCGGCCACCGTGGTGTCCTCGGAGGTGTTGTAGGTCTTGTACAGCTCGGCCTGGCCGGTGTTGATGAGTGACAGTGCCTCGACCAGCGTGCCCTGGCATTCGTTGACCTTGACCATGAAGTTGGAGTAGGCATTCGCACCGGCACCCTTGAAGGTCTCCTTCAGAGATACGACTGCGTTCTCGAGGTTCTGGACCTCGATGACGAGGAGTTCCCCGGAGTCCCCGGAGTCCCGAGCGGCCTTCTCGAACGTCTCAAGGCCCTCTGTGAGCTCAAGCTTTGCCATGTTCATCCCCTTGTGGTGATCTGTGTCGGACTGGTGGTCCGCGGTTGGTATGGCTGACGTGTGCCTCTCGCTTCGGCGACCCGCCGGCCCGATGTCTCTAATACTTCTGCCCTCGATCGAGTCTGGTCAACCGGATCCGATGGGGAGAACTCCCCATGCACATCCGGTGCCGTTGTTTCCGCCGCCGTCCAAACACTGGAATGATGTGGGAGGTCACGGCGCGGGGATGCGCCGCGCCAGGACGAGCCCGGCAGGTACCGGGGAAGGAGGGGACCGCCCATGGCCATGGATTTCGACTCACAGCTCATCGAGTCGGTCGAGGTTCGGCGCAATCGGCTCAGCGCCTCGTTCCTATTCGGGCTGAACCCCACCGAGCGCCGGTGGAAGGACCGCACCAACTCCTTCGTCTACGGACTGATCATCGCAGCCCTGATCTGTGCCTTCTGCGTGGCACTCTCCTTCGTCATCAACATCCTCACGAACTACATCAACGACCGCAACGAACGCGAGCAGCAACGCGAACAGCAGGAGCTGGAGCGTCAGCAGATGGAGCAGGACCGACAGCCGCAGGGCACCAGTGGGAATCCGGAGCCCTCTGGCGCCCCGGTGTCCCCCGCTGCCACAGCGCTGCTCGCGTCCCTGCCCGTCTCGCAGCCTTCCGCTCCGCAGGCAGACACCCTGCCGCCGATCCCCTGGACGTCCTGACGTGCCCAGCCCCTACACGCGAGTCTCCCTGGTCGGTCAGCGGCGCAACGCGGACCTCCTGCTGCCGTCGGACACGCCACTCGGGACCCTGATGCCCCAGATCCTGGACGTACTGGACGACCGGCCGGACGACTCCCTGGGGGCCAAGCTGCTGGTCCGGCCGGATGGCGGCGAGCTGCCCGCGGGGCAGACTCTGGGCGAGACCGGCGTGCTCGACGGTGAGCGACTTCGCCTGGTCTCCCGCACCGAGGCCCCACCCTCGCCCATCGTCTACGACCTCAATGACACCGTGTCAGAGCACACGGAGGCCGTTCCGGGCCGATGGTCCACGGTGTACCGCTTCATCATCTGCGGCTTCCTGGCCGCCGTGGGTTCCTGGCTCGCCATCACCGGGCTGTTGGAGTCGTTCGCGCCGGAGCAGCAGCACTGGATCACCCTCGGGCTGGCCGCCGTGGCCCTCGTGGCGGGCGCCACGGTCTCCGCGCCCGGGCGCCAGCAGGCAGCGGCGGCCACCCTCGCGGGGGCCGGGACCCTGTTCGCCGTCACCGGGATCGTGGGGCTGGGGCTGCCGGAGCCATGGTCCTTCATCGCCCTGGCCGGGCTGGCCGCCGTCGTGCAGGGAGTTCTGGGCTTCATCGTCAACCGGCCCCTGTCCATGTTCATCTCGGCCGCGGTGACCGGTGTGCTGGTGGCCGTCTGGGCTGTGGCACCGGCGATCTCCGTCTGGGCGATCGGAGACCGGAGCGCCGACCCGCTGGTCGGGGCGGCCGCCATCGCCGGCATCGTCTCACTCCTGGTGCTGGGCCTGCTCCCCAAGATCGCCCTCGGTGTCTCCGGCCTGGCCGGGATGGACGACCAGCATGCCAACGGCGCCGCCGTGTTGCGCCGCGACGTGGGGACCGCCATCGACTCCGCGCACGAGGGTCTCATCTCCAGCGCCATCGTCTGCGCGGGCTCGGGTGCCCTGTCCCTGTGGCTCGTGGGCGGAGACACCCTGGCCTACCCCTTCTCCCTGCCGTTGCTCATCTGCCTGGTGCTCGGGCTGGGCCTGCGCGCCCGATCCTTCCCCCTGGCCGCCGAGCGCATCCCGCTGTATCTGGCCACCGGGCTTGGCGTACTCGCCCTGATCCGGGTGGCCACGGGCTTTCTCCCGGACTACGAGACCGCCTTCCTGGCCGCGCTCCTGGTACTGGCCCTTGTGATTGGGGCCGGCCTGTCCGTCGACCTGCCTGAGCACTCGCAGGCCCGGATGCGCAAGACCGGGGACACCATCGAGGCCATCGCCCTGCTCGCCCCCATCCCGCTGCTCATCGGCTACTACGGGATCTACGCCACCCTGTTGGAGACCTTCTGATGTCCTCTGCGCCCCTGGACCCCTGGAACGACGCCGGCCCCGCCCCCTCCCGGCCGCGCCCCGGTACCGGCTCCGGCCGGACGGACGCCGGCGAGGTGCAATGGTCCAGCCGTTCCGACCTGCGACGGGACGTCCACCGAGCCCAGGACGATCCCTCCACCGGGTTCGAATCCGTGGCCTCCCGGGTTCAGCGTGATTACTCGCGCCGCCCAGCCCTGTCCCTGTGGACCCGCAGCTGGCGGGCGCTCGGCGGCCTGTGGGGCCACGACCGCAGCGGTGAGCGGCTGGCAGCCTCGGGGAAGATCGCCCAGTCCCCGGTGACCACGGGGCGCCGCCTGGCCGTGGTGTCCCTGCGCGGCGGCGGGGGCAAGACCACGGTGGCGGCGCTGACGGCCTCGACGTTCGCCGCCCTGCGCCCTGAGCCCGTGGCTGCCCTCGATCTGGACCCCGCCTGTGGATCACTGGCGTTGCGCCTCGGCAACGGTCTCGCCCGCGGAGCGGATCAGCTCGCCGCCGATCTGGCGGCGCTGGACTCCACCACCTTCGACGCCGTGGCCTCCCGGATGTCTTTGGGCCGGAATGACCTGTACTACACCGGGCCCCGGGTCGCCGGCCGGCCCCTGGGCGAGGCGGCCGCGACCACGCTGCTGTCCGGATTGTCCCGGTACTTCCCTGTCACCGTGATCGACTGTCCCACCGGGCCGGAGCACCCGGACACGGCCGCCGTCCTCACCCGGGCGCACGCCGCCGTCTTCGTGGTGCCGGGC
>NZ_BAAALH010000002.1:1355772-1365175 GCF_039528175.1 Citricoccus alkalitolerans | reverse complement strand
CCGCCGTGGACGAGGCCGCCGGCTATCTGCGCCACTGGCAGTCCGATCCGTTCCTCTCCGCCATCCCCGTGGTGGCCGCCGTCGTGGGCACCGACCGTGACGCGGTGCTGGACCCCCTGGCGCAGGCCGCGGCCCTGACGCGCACCGGTGTGGGTGCCGTGGCCTTCCGTCACGACCGGCACATCGCCGGCGGGGTGGGGATCTCCCTGCCGCTGATCCGGCCGGAGAACCGACTGGCCGCCGCCGAACTGACGGCCCAGGCTCTCGCGGCGGCCAACTCCTCCGGCGCCCCGGCACCGGCGGCGAGGGGACTGGCCTGGTGACGCAGAGGATCATTCACCGCCCCGCCCGCACCTCGGCACCGGCGCGCCTGTACCGGCCCTTCCGGATCGAGGGCCCCCAGCCGCTGGACCCGGCGGCGGCCGAAGGCGAGAACAACGCGGGCTTCCTGCGCATCATGCCGATGTTCGCGGCAGGCGCGTCCATGATGGTGATGATGACCTTCCGTCAGAGCCCGTTCGCGGCTGTGGGGGCCATCGCCATGATGCTCTCCCTCATCGTGGCCGTGGTCATGATGTTCTCGCAGCGCGGCAAGGCCGGCAGACTCCGGAAGACGGTGCGGGACACCTATGCCCGGTACCTGGAGCGGACGCGGGTCAGACTGCGGGACGACGAGCAGCGGGCACAGCTGGCGGCCCGGGCGTCCTCCCCGCCCCCGGCGGCCCTGTTCGACATCGTCCGTGACCCGGCCCGGGTGTGGGAGCGGCGGCGCTACCACGAGGATTTCCTGCGGATGCGCCTCGGCTCGGGACGCCGCCCCACCCGGGAGATCGCCATCTCCGTGACGGAGACCTCCACCGCCCTGCAGGACGAGTTCATGCTGCGTGAGGCCGAGGCCCTCAAGAGCAGGTTCGAGGTCGCTCCGGACATGCCGGTGACTGTTCCCCTCGACTCGGCGGGCAACATCTCCCTGGTGGGCCCGCGGGACCTGACCCTCCAGGTGGTGCGCTCACTGGTGGCCGGTGCGGCCGCCCTGCAGTCACCGGAGGATGTGCGGATCGCCCTCATCACGCCACGGGCCACCCGCGCGGACTGGGACTGGCTCGAGTTGCTCCCCCACCTGGACGACAATACGGCCAAGCACTTCACCGGCCCGGTCAAACTCATCGCCCCGGACCCCGAGACCCTGGTGGACCTGCTGGACGAGGACCTGCAGTACCGGTCCAAGGTGGCCGGCGAGCACACCAAGTTCGGCGAGGAGACGCTCAAGGGCCCCGCCCTGCTCTCACGGCTCATCGTGATCGTGGACCGTTACGGCCACACGTCCCAGGACCTGACCTTCGGCGACTCGCACTTCAGCCTGCAGTCCCGCGGGATCACCGCCGTCCACCTGTGTGAGAACCGGCTGCACGAGCCCTCCGAGGTCTCCTACCGGGTCACACTGCACGATGGTCTGGACGGCCGGCGGAACGACGGGCGCCCCGGCTTCCTGCTGGAGGACCGCACCCGGGACCAGGGCAACCCGGTGCGCACCGAAGGGATCCTGGACCCGCTGGACACCAGCACCGCCTCGGGGCTGGTCCGCGAGCTGGCACCGCTGCGCCTGGCCCTGGAATCCCTGGAGCACACCGGTGCCGAGGCGGCGTCCTCCTCCTCATTCCTGCAGATGCTGCACCTCTCCCCGGCACTGGACCGGGCCGACGTCGAGCGCAATTGGCGGCCGCGGTCCCAGGCCGACTTCCTCCGGGTCCCGCTAGGTCCGGATGACAAGGGAAAACCGGTGCTGCTGGACCTCAAGGAGGCCGCCCAGCTCGGGATGGGCCCGCACGGGCTCTGCGTGGGCGCCACCGGCTCCGGCAAGTCCGAGATGCTGCGCTCGCTGGTGTTCGGCCTGCTGACCACCCACTCACCGGACAGCCTGGCCATGGTGCTGGTGGACTTCAAGGGCGGTGCGACGTTCGCCCCGTTCGAGGGCGCTCCGCATGTCACCGGCATCATCACGAACCTCTCCGACGACCTGACCCTGATCGAGCGTGTCTACGCGTCTCTGAACGGCGAGATCCTGCGCCGGCAGGAGGTGCTCAAGGCCGCCGGCAACATCGCCAACATCACCGACTACCAGATCCACCGTGACGAGGAGCGGTCCAAGGGCCGGGACATCGAGCCCCTGCCGCATCTGGTCGTCATCATCGATGAGTTCGGCGAGCTGCTCACCGCCCGCCCGGACTTCATCGACCTGTTCCTCTCGATCGGGCGCATCGGCCGCTCCATCGGCGTGCATCTGCTGCTGAGCTCACAGCGGGTGGAATCCGGCAAGCTTCGCGGCCTGGAGACCTACCTGTCCTACCGGATCGGCCTGCGCACCCTCTCCGAGTCCGAGTCCCGCACCGTGCTGGACACCCCGGATGCCTTCCACCTGCCGCCACTGCCCGGTTACGGGTATCTCAAGGTTGACACCACCGTCTACTCCCGTTTCAAATCCGGCTACGTCTCCGGCCCGCTGGAGGACGAGGTGGTCGAGGAGCACGACGTGACGCCGTTGGACGAGATCCCGGAGGTGCTCACCGCACCCGAGTACTCCCTCCTTCTGGAGGAGCAGTCGCCGGTGCCCGGGCAGGATGAGGCTCCGGCCTCGAAGAAGGACGGCCCGGCCCGCCGCACCACCGGTCCCACGGTGATGTCCACCATGATGGACACCCTGCGGACCTACCCGCCGTCCGTGAAGCCCATCTGGCTGCCCCCGTTGCCGTTGGAGACCACTCTGGACCGGGTCGTCGGCGAGCCGAAGAACACGGAGAGCGGGTTGCGTCTTCCCGCCGGCGGGAACCTCACCGTGCCGGTCGGACTGCTGGATGACCCGGCGCGGCAGTGGCAGGGGCTGTGGGAGATCGACTTCACCTCCGGTTCGGGCAACATGATCGTCCACGGTGGCCCCCAGTCCGGCAAGTCGACCGCCCTGCGGACCATCGTGTCCTCCCTGGCCCTGACCCACTCGCCCCAGCAGGTCGGCATCTACTGCATCGACCTGCTGGGATCCGGCCTGCTCCCTCTACAGGCTCTGCCCCACGTGGGCGGCGTGGCCATCCGGACGAACACGGAGGTCATATCCCGCACCGTGGACGAGATCCTGGGGATGCTCTCTCACCGCGAGCGCGTCTTCGAGAAGCACGCCATCGACTCGCTGCAGACCATGCGCCGGTTGCACGCAGAGGGGCGGCTACCCGAGCTGCCCAGTGCGGACATCTTCCTGGTGGTGGACGGCCACGGCCAGTTCCAGGAGGAATTCGACGACCTGCTGCCCAAGATCGTCTCGATCATGACTCGTGGCGCCGGCTACGGCATCCACATCATCTCCTCCGTGAACCGGAACAATGAGATTCGGGCCACGCACCAGACCTACTTCACGCACCGCATCGAGCTGGCCCTGGCGGAGCCGGGCGACTCGCAGGTCGACCGCAAGCTGGCCGCCAACGTCCACCCCGAGGCCCCCGGCCGCGGCCTGACCCCCCTGAAGCTCCAGGGCCATCTGGCCCTGCCGCGGATCGACGGCCAGGCCGAGAAGGAGTCGGCGACGGACGGCTTGAAGGACCTCGTGGAGCAGGTGGGCCGGTTCTCCACCGGTGCCGCCATGAAGGTCCGTGTCCTGCCGCCCGTGGTGGAGGCCTCCTCCGTACCCACTCCCGAGCAGAAGGGCCTGTTCCCGCTGGGGCTGCGCGAGCTGGACCTGGGTGTCCAGCAACTGGACCTGGAGCGCGCGGACCGGAACCTGATCGTCATGGGCGACGAGGAGGCCGGCAAGACCAACATCCTGCGCCAGGTGGTCCAGCGCTTCACCGCGAACCACCGGGACGACCAGCTGATGTTCGTGGTGTTCGACCCGCGCCGCGGGCTGGGAGACGTCGTCCCGGACGACTACCTGGGCGGCTACGCCACCAACGCCGAGGTGGCCAAGAACCTGGTGGGCGCCGTGGTCAACGAACTCCGCAAGCGGCAGGACCCCCAGGAGGACCAGAGGACGGTGCAGCGCCAGACGCGCATCGTGGCCCTGATCGACGACTACGACATCCTGACGGTGGGCGGGGGCCAGTCACCCCTCGGCGGATTCGTCCCGTTCATCCCCATGGCCGCCGAGCTGCGGTTGAACTTCGTCCTGACCCGCCGCGTGCGGGGCGCCTCCCGCGGCATGTATGAGACGTTCTTCTCGACCCTGCGGGACAACGGGACCTCGGCGCTGATCATGTCCGGTGACCGCCGCGAGGGCAATCTCATCAACGGACTCAAGGCCCGCAAGATGCCCCCTGGCCGCGGCCAGCTGCTGATGACGGGCAAGCCGGTGATGACGGTGCAGACGTTCTTCGGCGAGCTCGGCGACCTGCCGGAGTGACCGCCTCCGCTCCCAGCGCCGGCCGCGCCCCGCGCCCGGTCACCCCGGCCGGGCTCGCCTACGGTGCCGGTGCGTACACGTTCTGGGGCGGGCTGCCGCTGTACATGGCGGCCACGGCCCCCGCCTCCGCCCTCGAGGTGGTCTTCGCCCGGATCGCCTTCACGCTCATCACCTGCGCCGTGCTGCTTTTCGCCTTGCGGCGATGGCACGACGTCGGCCGGCAGCTGGGCAGCCGACGGCACCTGGGCGGCACCGCCCTGGCCTCCCTGCTCATCAGCGGCAACTGGGCGATCTACACCTACGCCGTGCTCTCCGGCCAGACGCTCGAGGCCGCCCTGGGATACTTCATCAACCCACTGGTCTCCGTGCTGGCCGGGGTGGTCCTGTTCGGGGAGCGCCTCCGGCGGGCCCAGTGGGTGGCCGTCGGCCTGTCCGTCACGGCCGTGCTGGTCATGGTGATCGGGCACGGGGCGTTCCCGTGGCTCGCGATCCTGCTGGCCCTGACCTTCGGGGGCTACGGCGTGGTCAAAAGCCGGCTGTCCACCGCAGTCAGTCCGGTCGCCTCCCTGGGGGCCGAGACGATCCTGCTGGTGCCGGTGAGTCTGGCCGGGATGTGGTGGTTGGTGGCCTCGGACCAGATGACCCTGTTCTCCCATGGGGCCGGTCACTTCTGGATCCTGGCCCTGTCCGGGGTGGTGACGGCCATCCCGCTGATCCTCTTCGGGGCCGGCGCCAGCCGATTGCCGCTGACCCTGCTCGGGCTGCTGCAGTACATCAACCCGCTGATCCAGTTCCTCATCGGCCTACTACTGTTCCAGGAAGCCATGAGCACCGGCCGGTGGGTCGGCTTCATCCTCATCTGGTGTGCCCTGGTGGTGCTCATGGTGGACTCGCTGTGGACGGCCCGGCGGAATCCCCGGCTGCGCCACGGCCCGTAGGGCGGGACCCTAGACTGGGTGCATGCCCGCAGACTCCTCCGCTCCCGCCGTCTTCCTCTCGACCTTCCAGAAGCTCGTCCCCACCCACCTGGAAACGCCCTGGGCGGAGGAGGACGGCCTCGGCGCCGGGGAACTGGAGGCGCTGCTGGCTGCCTCGCCCGCTGCCGAGGCCACGCGGGAGGCCAACGGCGAATCCGACGGCGTGCCGATCCCCCTCTCCCTCTACGAGTTCCACCGTGCCCTGGGCAACTGCCCGGACCTGCTGGAGACCGATCACTTCTTCTTCGACGCCGATGAGCTGGAGATCCGGGACGGCTTCCTGATGTTCCTCGAGGACGCCGGGGAGAGCACCGTCTGGGGCCTGCCCGTGGCGGACGCCGAACTTCCGGACCCTCTGGTCTGGCGTCGTTCCACCGGCGCGGACGCCGAACACGGCGTGTGGACGTGTGAGGGCGGGACGTTCAGCGAGTTCGCGATGGACCTGCTGCAGTGGACCTTCGAGGACCCCGAGGACCCCGAGAACGAATGATCGACTCCCACGCCCCCGAGGGCTATGTGTGCCCGTTCTGCGGTCTGGTGGCCGGTGATGTCTCGGATCCAACGAACCGCTGCGAGCTCGCCGACCTCGTCTACCAGGACGAGGACGTCATCGTCTTCATCGCGGTGGACGGCTTCGGCGACCACGAGGGCCACGCCATGATCTCCCCCGCCGGACACTACGAGACGCTGTACGACCTCCCCGACCGGGTACTGCAGCGCATCGGGCTGATGGCCCGCCAGGTGGCGTTGGCCATGAAGAAGGCGTGGTCCCCCGATGGCATCTCCACCCGCCAGCACAATGAGCCTGCCGGGAACCAGCACGTCTGGCACTACCACCTGCACGTGTTCCCGCGCTGGCACGACGACCAGCTGTACCGGCACCTGCGCCACCCGGTGGCCCCGGAGGTGCGGGCCGCCAAGGCACGCGAACTGGCGGCCGTGCTGGACGCCGGCCCTACGCGCCTTCCCGACTGAAAGCGAGAAGGGGTCTGGTCGGTGGTCCGGTCGGTCGTTCCGTCAGCTAGTTGTCGCGGTTGACCACATAGTCTGCGAAGGCCACGAGGGCGCTCTTGACCGGTGAGACCGGCAGCGGAGCCAGGGCCTCCACGGCATCCGCGGACCAGCCGCGGGTGATGTCCCAGGCCTGCGCGATCACCGGGTGGGCGGAGACGGCGGCCACCGCCGCGGCCAATTGTTCGTCGGTGTCCAGGGGCCCGTCCACCAGTTCGAGGACGGCAGCCGCCGTCGCATCGGTCGGGGCGGCCTGACGCAGCAGCAGCACCGGCAGGGTGGGCACCCGTTCCTTGAGGTCGGTGCCAGGGGTCTTGCCGGAGGCGTGGGAGGTGCTGGTGAGGTCGATGACGTCGTCGGCCAGCTGGAAGGCCATGCCGACCTTCTCGCCGTAGTCCTCGAGGATCCGCACGGTGGCCTCGTCGCAACCACCGAAATGGGCGCCCAACCGTCCGGCGGAGGCGATCAGCGAACCGGTCTTGCCGCCGATCACCCGCAGGTAGTGCTCCAGGTGGTCGTCCTGTTCCTCCGGGCCCACGGTCTCCCAGAGCTGGCCCATGACCAGCCGCTCGAAGGTGCGTGCCTGGATGGACACGGCCTCGGGGCCGAGCGAGGCCATCAGCAGGGAGGCCCGCGCGAAGATCAGGTCGCCGGCCAGGATGGCCACCGAGTTGCCCCACACCTGGTGGGCGGCCGGGGCGCCCCGGCGCACGGGCGCCTCGTCCATGACGTCGTCGTGGTACAGGGTCGCCAGGTGCGTCAGCTCCATCACGACGGCGGCCGAGCGGACTTCCGAGGCCACCTCGCCGACCTGTCCCGCGGCGACCCCGGGCTCGCCCAGGAGCGAGGACAGGATGGTCAGCAGGGGGCGAATCCGCTTTCCGCCGGCCTCCAGCAGGTGCCGGGAGGTGTGATCCGCCAGCTGGTCCGCGTTGGTGACGGCCTCGGACAGCTCGAGCTCGACCCGCTCGAGGGCGGTGGTGACCACGTCGAGCAGGTCACCGTGCTCCGCGAGGTTCTCGAAGCCGGCGGGCAGGACCAGCCCGCCGACGGGGACACCGGGAACGCCGGCGAGGTCGTCAGCGGTGGATGCAGGCTCGGGTGAAGTCACCGGGCCAGCCTAACCAACGTTGGCCGGGGTCCGCGCATCCGCGTCGGACGGCAGGACGGCGGCTGATGCGGGTTCCGGGACTGTTCCCATCGTCGTGGCGGTGGGGACCACGGATTCCAGCAGCCGCACCACCCGGTCCACCGGTGCGGTGCCCCGCTCGTCCACCAGGTTGGCCATGACCTGCACCACGGAGCGCAGCAGCGGCTTCACCCGCATGCCGGTGGCCAGGGCGGCCTTCAGCACGGCGGGGTGGCCGATCAGCTCGGCGAACCGGCTGCCGAGCGCGAAGTGTCCGCCCCAGGTCTCCTGGGTGAGCACCGGGTACCGGGCCAATTCTGCCTCCCGGCCGGCCGCCGTCGGGCGCTGCAGGGCCGTGACCGCCAGGTCCGCCGCGATGCGGGCGGCCTCCATGGCGAAGGAGATCCCCTCGCCGTTGAACGGGGAGACCATGCCGGCCGAGTCGCCGACGAGCAGCATGCCGGGCACATGCTGGGGCGTCCGGTTGAAGCCCATGGGCAAGGCGGCGCCGAGGATCTTCGACGTGCGCGTCTCCTCGGACAGCCCCCAGGTGGCGGTCAGCGCACCGGACCAGTCCTTGAGGATCGAGCGGTAGTCAAGCTTGCCGAACTGCGGGGAGGTGTCCAGGATGCCGAGGCCCACGTTCACGGTGCCGTCCCCCAGCGGGAAGAGCCAGCCGTAGCCGGGCAGCAGGTTGCCCGCGGCGTCAGGCAATTGCAGCCAGGACTCCATCCAGTCGTCGCCGTGGCGCGGGGCGCCCTCCGGGATCGAGTAGTACGCGCGGACGGCCACGCCCATCGGACGGTCGTCCCGCTTGGCCAGGCCCGCGGAGACGGCGGTGCGCGTGGAGTTGCCGTCCGCGGCGATGACGATCGGGGCGTGGAAGTCCTTGAACTCACCGGTCTTGCGGCCGCGGCCGTCCAGCAGCTCAGCGCGCAGCCCGTTGACGGTGCCGTCCTCGGCGCGCAGCACGGTGGTGACGGAGTGGCGTTCGAGGATGGTGGCCCCGGCCGACCGGGCGTGCTGGGCGAGGACCTCGTCGAAGTCATGGCGGGTACGCACCAGGGCGTAGTCCGGCCAGGTCTGCGTGACCGGCCAGGGGACCTCCACCGCGCGGCCCTCGGCCACCAGCCGCAGTCCCTTGATGTGCTGCCACCCGTCCTCGGCGGAGTGCGGGATCCCCATGAGGTTCATCTCCCGCACCGCCTGCGGGGTGAGTCCGTCCCCGCACACCTTCTCACGCGGGTAGGCGGTCTTCTCGAGCACCGTGACCTCGATGCCGGCGTTCGCCAGGTGCCATGCCGCCGTGGCCCCGGCCGGGCCGCCGCCGGCGATGAGGACTTGGGTCTGGCCGGATGTCGTTGCGCGTTCCACCCCGCCATTCTCCCAGAGCCCCGGCGCGCACCGGCCCAGGGCACTGCCGGTAGGCTTGGCAGGTCATGAACAACCCTGGATTCACGGTGCCCGCACCCCGATTGGCGTCCTGCACGTATAGCGCCCCCCTGCCGGGCGGGAACGGACTGGCCGATCTCCTGTCCACCGGCTCGGAGTGTGCCTGGATCCGCTTCGGTGAGGGCATGGTCGGCCTGGGTTCCGCGGCCCGCTTCGCCACCACTGGACCCGGGCGTTTCGAAGCGGCCCGCCGCTGGTGGATGGCCGCCACGGCCGCCGAGTCCGGGGACACATCTCGGACGTCGGTTCCCGACGACGGCCTGCCCCGCCGATCGCCGCTTGCCTTCGCTGCCTTCGCCTTCGCCGACGACAGCCCTGTCGACTCGGTCCTCGTGGTCCCGGAGTTCGTCGTCGGCTCGGCCCAGGGGCGGTCCTGGCTGACCTGGCAGGTGGACCTCGACTCCCCCTGTTACGCCGAGAAGGCCGCCGCCGGCTGGCGGGCGGGCCGGG
>NZ_BAAALH010000002.1:1227190-1355755 GCF_039528175.1 Citricoccus alkalitolerans | reverse complement strand
CTGCGCGGGCTGCTCGCCGAGACGGCCGGCCGGAAGCCGGACCCCGCCGGTGCCCCAGCGGGTACCGGGGCGGAAGCCGCGGACGGTCTCCGGCTCACCGATGGGGTGCTCACCCAGGACGGATACCGGGCCGCCGTCGTCCGCGGGGTGCGGGAGATCGAGGCGGGGACGCTGACGAAGCTCGTCCTGGCCCGCGACGCCGTGGTCCGCTCCGCCGATCCCGTGGACGTCCCGCAGGTGCTGCGCACCCTGTCGGTGCAGTACCGGGACTGCTGGACCTACGCCGTGAACGGCCTCATCGGCTCGACCCCGGAGATGTTGGTCAAGGTGGACGGGGACGTCGCCCGGGCTCGCGTGCTGGCCGGGACCCTGGACCGGGATGGGGCACCGGTCGGAACGGCTGGATCTGACTACGCCCGTCAGCTGCTCACCGACGATCCCAAACAGCGCCACGAACACCGGTTGGCCGTGGACTCCCTGACCGAGCGCCTCAAGCCATTCACCACCTCCCTCGAGGCCCCGGACGAGCCGTTCGTCCTCGAGCTACCCAACGTGTGGCATCTCGCAACCGACGTCACGGCACTGCTCGTGGGGGCAGAGGGCGCACGGCGAACCGGACCCGGCGCGCTGGCACTCACCGAGGCCCTTCATCCCACGGCGGCCGTGTGCGGCACTCCGCGCGAGGCTGCCGCCGCGCTCATCAACCGGCTGGAGTCCGAGGACCACGGCCTGGACCGCGGCCTCTTCGCCGGCCCCGTGGGCTGGCTGGACGGCAACGGCAACGGCGAGTTCGGCATCGCGCTGCGCGGGGCCGTCGTCGAGGAGGAGCACACGGTGCGCCTCTACGCCGGCTGCGGGATCGTGGCGGCCTCGGACCCTGAGGCCGAGCTGGCCGAAACCCACGCGAAGATGCGCCCCATGCTGCAGGCGCTGGGGCTGCACGCCTAGCCGACCGGACGGGCCCTACCGGAACGTCGCGCGGACCGCGGCCTCCACCTGGCCGCGGACGCGGGGCCGGGCGGAACGGTCCGAACGCAGCTCGAGTACCCGGCGGCCCGGGCCCGGGCTGCCACCGAGGGCGGACAACAGATCGTCCTCGCTGTCCACCGGGATCCACTCCAGGCCGTAAGCCGCACACACGGCACGCACGTCCACGTCCTGCGGGGTGCCGAAGAAGCGTTCCACCACCTCGGCCATGTCCTCACGCTGGGCCACCAGGCCGTGTTCGAGGCCGGCGAAGATCGCCCCACCGGCGTCATTGACCACCACAATGTCCAGATCCGGTTCTGGCTCCCCCGGCCCCAGCAGCAGGCCTCCCACATCATGCAGCAGGGTCAGGTCCCCGCACAGCAGCACGGTGCGCTGGCCAGTGCCCAGCGCCACGCCGGACGCCGTGGAGATCGTGCCGTCGATGCCGGCGAGTCCGCGATTGGCATAGACGATGGACTGCGGGACCGTCGGCGGACGCCAGGACAGGTCCACGTCCCGGATCACCGATGACGAGCCCAGCACGAGTGGGCCCCTGACGGTGCTGGCCACGAGTTGGCTGGTGCGCAGGGCACCGGGGCGGCCGACGTCGTCGTGCCGGGTGGCCAGGGCGTCGTCCAGGGCGGCCTGGGCCCGCACTCCGGCCCGCTGCCAGTCCGTCAGCCAGCCCGCGGGGCCACGGCCGGCGACGACGGCCAGCTCCTCCAGGTCCTCCACCGGACGTTCGCGGCGGGCACCGGGTTCGAACCAGGCCACCGGCTCTGGCTGGTGGAACGCCGTGGCCAGATCGGCCCGGGCCAGCAGCGCGGAGACCTGCCGGGTCAGGGTCGGCCGGCCGAAGAGGATGACCTGCTCGATCCGGGCGGCCAGCGGATGGGAGTCCTCCCCCAGCCCGCCGGCGGACCCGAGGAGCCACGGGTAGGCGCCGACGGCGTTGTGGCCGAAGCGGGCGTTGGAGCTCGGCTCGGCGAGCAGGGGCAGGCCGAGGGCGTTCGCGAAGGCGGCAGGCAGGGGTCCGGAGCCGTGCCCGGCCACCACCACGGTGCGGGACTCGTGCAGCTCGGAGACGTCCAGGTCCAGCTGCTCGGCCAGGTCCATGGGGTTCACCCGGACGGTACCGGTGGTCGTGCTGGGGGTCGCGCTGGTGGGCTGGTCGGCCACGTCGCCGTCCCACTCCACCGGGCCGGCGTCGTCCTCGGCCGGGACCAACGGCTCCCGGAACCGCAGGTTCAGGTGGATCGGGCCGGGTGCGGACTCGCGCACGGCGACACCCGGTACCCCGGCGAATCCCTCCACGTCCTCGGTGTCGAAGCCACCGGCCGCGAGCAGCGCCCGGGAGACCACGGAGGCCAGGTGTTCCCGGTGCCGGCGCAGGGCGGTGATGCGGGGATCGGCATCTGCCCCGGAGACCTCGGCGGCCTCCGCAGCCAGCCAGTCCGGGATCTCGTCCGGATCCACATCCGGGACGGTGTCCCCGCTCAGGGTCTGCGCGAAGCGCACGTGCAACGGGAAGAGCCCATCCTGGCAGGTGGTCTGGTTGGCACCGGTGCCCTGCAGCTCCTCCGGGCGGTCAGCGGTCAGCGCGACCAGTTGGATCCCGGCGTGATCGGCCTCCATGAGAGCCGGCAGCAGATTGCCCACGGCCGTCCCCGACGTCGTCACGACGCCGACTGGCCGGCCCGAGGCCTGGGCCAGTCCCAGTGCGGTGAAGGCCGCGGATCGCTCATCGATGCGCACGTGAAGCCGGATCCGCCCGGCCCGTTCGGCTTCGGCGAAGGCGTAGACCAGGGGTGCGGAACGGGATCCGGGGGCAATCACGGCCTCGCGCAGGCCGCCCTCGATCAGCGCCGCAGCAACGGTCCGGGCCACCTGCTGGGCGTCCAGGGCCGGATTCAGGGTGGGCGGGTCATCCGGGGTTCGGTCCATGCTCCTCATCCTACGGAGGAAGCCTGAGTGGGAGGTTAACTCCGGTGCGGGTCCGGCTGGTCTGGCTGGTCCGGCTGGAAAACACAGAGTGACGCCACCCCCTCACCACCTCCGGCGTGGGGCCGGGCGTGGAATCGGGGATGGCGTCACTGGATGCGCCGCGGGTCAGCGGCCGTTGTTGCCCGTGGTCGAGAAGACCTGGACGATGGCCGGGCGCGGGACGGCGACCTTGTCCCCCTTCAGTGGCCCCTCGGGGACGAAGTCCGGGAAGTAGGAGGTGTGGGCTCCCCAGTCACCGCCCTCGCCGGGATGCTGCACGGCCACGAACACGGAGTTGTCCCGGTCGTGGATCACCGGCCCGCAGGTCTCGGCATCGGCCGGCACCGCCAGGAACTGCTCCACGAGGCCACGGTTGCGGCCCTCGAGCGTGACCTTGTGCAGGGCGTCGCAGTAGCCGATCGTGCCGGGCTGTCCGTCCGTCGAGACCCAGAGGTTGCCTTCGGAGTCGAAGGCCAGGTTGTCCGGGCAGGAGATCGGGGAGACCTGGTCCAGCGGCACCCCGTCGAAGTAGGCGTGGTTGCCCTCCTGCGCCGGATCGCCGGCCAGGAACAGGATGTTCCAGTTGAACCGCTCCGCGGCGTGGTCGCCACGGCGCTCGGTCATCTCGATGACGTGACCGTCGCGGTTCCCGGGAATCGGGTTGGCCTCGTGGAGTCCGCCGGCCTCACGCTGGGAATTGTTGGTCAGGGCCATGTAGACCTTGCCGGTGACCGGATTGGTCTCGAAGTCCTCCGGACGGTCCATCGCGGTGGCGTTCACGGTGTCCGCGGCGAGACGGGTGTTGACCAGGACCTCCTCCACAGTAAAGCCCGGCACCAGTGACCTGTCGTTCTTCACCAGCGGGATCCAACGGCCCCAGCCGTCGAAGTCACCGTCCGAGGGAACGTCACCGGTGCCGTCGATCTCGGACTCCGGGGAGTTGCCGTTGAACTGGGCCACGTACAGGGTGCCCTCGGAGAGCAGGGTCATGTTGTGCTTCTTGTCCCCCTTGCGGTACTTCTGACGCGAGACGAACTTGTAGGCGTAGTCGTTGCGCTCATCGTCACCCGAATAGACCACGGCGTAGCCGTCCCGGGAGATGACCGCGGTCCCGGCCTCATGCTTGAAGCGGCCCAGTGCGGTGTGCTTGACCGGGGTGGACTTCGGGTCCTCCGGATCGATCTCCACGATCCAGCCGAAGCGGTTGGCCTCGTTGGCGTAGCCCTCGTTGTTCAGGTTGAACCGGGGGTCGACCGTCTCCCAGCGGCGGGAGCTCGGTCCTGGTGAGATCCCGATGCGACGCTCGGCCTCGGCTCCGGTGCCGACGAAGTACTGGTTGAAGTTCTCCTCCCCGGACAGCACCGTGCCCCACGGGGTGGTGCCACCGGCGCAGTTGTTCAGAGTCCCGAGCACCTTGGTTCCGGTGGTGTCGTCCTTCGTCTTCAACAGGTCAGATCCTGCGGCGGGGCCGTCCACGGTGAACAGGGTGGAGCCGGTGATCCGGCGGTTGCGGCGCCCTCCCCGGACGTACTCCCACTTCTGCCCCTTGCCGCCGCGCTTCAGGTCCACGATCGAGAGACCATGGGCCTCGATGGCGGCCTCGATGACGTCCTTCGGGTTGGACTTGAGGTACTCCGGGGAGAACATGATGTTCTCGTTGGTGTACTCGTGGCTGTTCACCAGGAAGCCGGTACGGTCATTGCCGCCGTCGGAGAAGACATCAAGGTAGTCCGAGTTGTAGCCGAACTGCTTCGCCTGGGACGCTCCGGTCTGGTTCTCCAGATCGAACTCCGGGGAATCGTCGAACAGTGGATCGCCCCAGCGGATGATGGGGGCCCAGTCGTAGCCGGACGGGACGGTCACGGTGTCCACGGTGCGCTGCACCGGGGCGATGGCCTCGAAGGGCAGCTTCCCGCCGCCTGTGGGGTGGAATCCGTTCGCCGCCTGGGCCGCGGGGGCCTTCTGCAGGGTGGCGGCGCCGACGACGACGGCGGCGGCGAGCCCACCTCCGAGTCCGAGGGCGGCGCGGCGGGAGATCGCGGCGTTGGCGACGTCCCGGAAGTGGGTGTTGCCCGAGGTGTTCGGAGCCTCGTGGCTGCAGGCGTTGCCGCACTTCAATTCACAGGTGATCGGAAGGCGGTTTCCGCGGGTGTGCCCGGCCATGGGCAGGTGGCGTTTCAGCATGGGTTCCCTCTTCAGGTGGCGACGAGTGACGTTCACAAGGCCTTCACAGACTGGCCTCGTCATTCCTCCGTCCGGTCACCGCCCGGTGACGCCCCGGTGAACACTGGGTGAGGTGTATTTAGGTCACTCTCATGCCACTCAATTCTCGCTCAGGCCGCGGACAACACGCCGTGGGCCTGCGCCAGGCGCTGACGCCACCACTGCTGGCGGCTCTCGTCCGCCCGCAATCGTGCCAGGGCCACCGGATCGGGGACGGGACGGGGATGCGGTGCGCCAGATGCGCCGGAAGCAAGCCGGCCGCCGCGGGGAAGCAACGGCCGAATGGCCACGTCCTCTGCGAACAGGGCCACGGTGCCCAGCCCGCAGGCATAGGGCAGCGACGGCAGGCTCGCGGCGAGCGCCACCCCTGCGGCGATTCCCACGGAGGTGTCCAAGGCGGAGGACACCACGGCGTCCAGGCCAGCCGACGCGACGATTCCCAGTGCGCGCCGCACCCCCCCGAGGGGCTGTACCTTGACCACCACGAGATCCGCCGCACCGGCTCGGGCCACGGCGAGTGGATCGGTCTCCTTGCGCACGGACTCATCGGCCGCGATCCGCACCGGCGTCCCCGCGGCGCGGAGGGCCTCGCGCAGCCGGGCCAGCCCCTCGATCCCGGCCACGGGCTGCTCGGCGTACTCGAGTCCCAGCTCCGCGAGCTGCTCCAGGGCGGTGAGCGCCGTGGCGTGGTCCCAGCCCTGGTTGGCGTCGATCCGGAGCGCCGCCCCGGGACGCAGACGGCGAACCTCGGCCACGCGGGCCACGTCCTCGGCCACCCCCTCGGAGCCGGTGCGGCCTGACTCAGCCACCTTCACCTTGACGGCGGGCACCTCACCGAAGGAATCCAGCACCCGCCCGACCTCGGCCGCGGCCACCGCGGGCACCGTCGCGTTCACGGGGACGGAGTCACGCACCGGCGCCGGCCAACCCTGCCAGCCGGCCTCGATCGCAGCGGCCAGCCAACGCGAGGACTCCTCCGGGCCGTACTCCGCGAACGGGGAGAACTCGGCCCAGCCGGCCGGTCCGTGCAGCAGCATGGCCTCGCGGACGGTGACGCCGCGGAAGCGGGTGTGCATCGGCTGGGCCACGACGACGGCGCCCTCCAGGAGCTCGTCCAGCTCCGGCAGCCGCGTGCCGTCCAGCAGGGGCGGGATCCCGTTCTGGGAGCCGTGGGGGTTCTGGGGGTTGCGGTGCTCAGTCACCCCGCCAGTCTATGGACGCCGGCAGATCCCTTCAGACCGCGGCGAAGTAGCCGAACTTGCGTGCCACGGTGACGGCCCGGGCGTGATCGCCGAGGACGGACTCCAGGGCCTCGACCACGGAGGCCGTGGTCTCCGGGCGCAGGTTCCAGTCCTCGTCGAACGGGTCGTCCCAGCGAGCCCAGGCGGTGCCGGTGGCGGTGAGGGCCAGCGTCATCTCCTCGACGGAACCGAAGGTGGGCTCGGGCTCCTCGAGCCGGTCTTCCCAACCGTCCTCGCCCGGCGCGGTGAGGACCTTACCGGTCAACCCGTCCAGGATGAAGGGGTCGGGGCCCTGCTTGGCCACCACCGTCCACTCGTCGTTCCAGTCCACCAGCAACGCGCCGGTGCGGGGGTTCCAGCGGTATCCGGCCTGTTCGTCCCAGAGCCGTTCCAGCGGGAAGAACAGGAAGGGCAGGCCAGCGGTGTCGATCTCGATCCACTCCGGCCCCACTTCCCGGTAGAAGCGGGCGAGTTCGGGAGCCAAGGGCGATTCTCCGGCCCAGTCGAGGGGTTCCTGGCGGCTCATCGGCCCGAAGACGGACAGTGCCTGGCGGACCGCAGCCAGCTCGGGAGTGGGACCCGCAAGGTGTGCCATGGCCCCTACAGTAAGCCGGAACCCACACCGACGGTCCAGCATCCGCTGACCCCGGGGTGACAATTCGGCGAAGAACACTCGACTCCGAGGTGGACGGCGTGATCACCGCCACGGCCGGATATTCGGAGTCCTCTCAGCCGTGTGGACCACAATGGCCTGCATGTCCCCTGCTGCCTCCGACCCCGCGGGTCCCGGCACCGGCCCCAGCCGGCGCGCTCGCACCGCTCGTGCCGACCGGGCATCCCGGGCCACCGTGCTGCTGCGGCCGGCCCGCAGCACATGGGCCTGGGTAGTGGCCGCAGCGGTGACCGCGGCCCTGCTGCTGCTGGTGTACCGCGTCTTCGTGACCACGCAGACCGGCCAACTGGCCGAGTTCATGTCCCTGGAAGCGGCCACACATCGGCTCGAGGGGCTGCGGGGCTCCACCCTCACCGTGCTCAACCGGCTGCCGGAGATCGTGGGCGTGGCCGGCGTCGGGGTGTTCCTGGTGTTGACGGTCTACCGGCGACGCTGGTTCGCGTCCCTGGTGGCGGCGATGGCGTTCGGGGCGGCGAACCTGACCACGCAACTGCTGAAGAACTGGGTGCTGGTGCGCCCTGACCTGGACAACGGGGTGCCGTACTACACCGGCAATTCGCTGCCGTCCGGCCACACGACGTTCGCCGCGGCCGCCGTGGTGGCGGTGTTCCTCATGGTCGCCCCGCGCTGGCGGCCGCTGACCGCCACCGTGGGCGCCGTGTTCGCCACAGCGGTGGGGGCGGGGACCTTCATCGAGACGTGGCACCGCCCCGCGGACATGGTGGCAGCGTACCTGGTGGCCGCGTTCTGGGGGCTGGTGGCCGGCTACGTCATCCTGCGGACCGGTGCCGACTGGAACATCCGCGGCACGCGGACGGCCCGGCATCCGCATTCCGGCGGGCACCCCCTCTGGGATGTGGCTCTCTGGGTCGCCGGTGCCGCGATGCTGTTGGGCGCCTGGTGGGGCTTCGAGGCGGCCGGGGGCACCGCGGCCCTGACAGCCGAAGCGGACTGGTATTCCGGCTGGCACTTCCTCTACGGCGTGCTGCTCGCCACCGGTCCGGGGCTGCTGGTCTTCGCAGCGCTCTCCGGCTTCTTCCGCTGGCAGTCCGGACGCCGGCTGGCCGTTCCACACGACTAGCAGCAATTAGCGGACCACCAGGTCCGCCACCGAACCGGGCCCCTTGGGAAGCGAGCGGGCGAAGATGACGGCACCGGCCGCCGCGATCGCCGCCACGGCCCAGATTCCGAAGGCCAATCCGGCCAGCCCCGTGACGGCGGAGAGCACCGCCGGCCCGGTGAGCATGCCGACATCGGACAGTTGCCGCCACAGTGCCAGGAACTGGGGCCGGCCCTCGGGCGGCGAGTAGTCGGCGCCGAGCGTCATCACGATCCCGGAGCCGAAGCCGTTGCCCAGGCCCACCACCACGGCCACCGCGACGAACCACCAGGGAGATCCGGTCAACGGCACCAGTGCCGTGCCCAGGGCCAGTCCGGCCATGCAGAACACGGCCACCACGCGGCGTCCCCGGCGGTCCATCAGGAACCCCGAGGGGTAGAACATCACCAGGTCGGCCAGCCCTGTCAGCCCGTAGACGGCCGAGGCGGCCGCGGGGCTCAGCCCCAATTCCGTGGCCCACAGCGGGATCACGGCGGAGCGGCTGGCCCGTGCCGCGGCCAGGCACAGCACGCCGATGCCGGCCGTCAACAGCACCCTGCGGTGCCGGCGTGCCAACCCCCGCATGGTGGGCCGGGGGCCCGGCCCGGCGGTGGCTGAATCGATGCGTGAGGCGGGCTGGGAGCTGCCGGCCGGCGACGTTTCCGGTACGGGGAGGTCCTTGATGGTGAAGCTCATGCCGGCGGCGAGCGCCATGGCCGCTGTGGCCACCACAAAGGCCCCCTGCAGGCCCATGACGGCCTGTAATCCGGCCCCGAGGAAGGGACCGGCGAACATCCCGATGCGGATGGTGCCTCCGAGGGTGGACATAGCCCGGGCCCGGTGGCTGCCCGGGACGGCCACCGCGAGGTAGGACTGCCGGGCGAGGTTGAATCCGGCACCGGCCATGCCCACGATCACCAGGCCGGCGAGCAGCAGGCCGAGCCCGGTGTGATCCGCCACCGGGAGCCATCCGGCCACGGCGGCCCAGGTCACCAGGGCGCCGGCTGATCCCACCCAGGCGGAGACGATGATCGTCATGCGTTCGCCGGCACGGGAGGCTAGCCAGGCCGCGGGCGCGTTGGCGACGAGGGAGCCGATGCTGACGAGGGTGACCGAGGCGGCCGCCAGCGCCAGCGAGGCACCGAACGCCGTGGCGGCGGGGGCCATGGCTGGCATGATCGCGCCGAGGCCCACCGCGTAGACGGCGGAGGGCGCATAGATCTGAAAGGCCTGTTCCAGCGGCCCGCCGCGGAAACCCCTGAATCGGCGACGCCGGCCCTCGGGTACGGACATGGCTCGCCTTTCGCTGGACTGGGGGCCACGCTACCGGAGCGCGCTGGCCCGGCCGGTCATGGGACCGGCCGGGCCAGCGAGGGAGGGGTTGCGGTGCGGGGCGGCTTCGGCGCGAGACGGGCCTAGTCGAAGGACTCCGCGGTCTCGTAGCCCTGCCCGTTGTACTTCTGGACCACCACGGTGGACACGGCCGGCTGGCCGTCCTCGGTGGTGTTGACCGAGGTGCCCTCAAGCATCAGCGGGGCCTGCAGGTCCTCGATGCCGCGCAGGGCCTCCATGAAGTTCTCCCGCGTCGGCTCGGTCATGCCCTTGAAGGCCTCCTCCAGGGTGGCCCCGACCATGTAGCTCCACATGCAGTGCGGGAAGTCCGGCGTGGTCGTGTACTCGGCGGCGTACTGCTCGAGGTTCTCCAGGAAGGCCACCACGTCCTCGTCTTCGGCGAAGGCCGGGCTCTGCGGGGCCTTCGCGAAGGACACCGAGTAGAAGCCGTCCTCGACGTCAGCGGCGGCCGGCTCGAGAATGGCGACCGGGCTGGAGGTGTTGGACGGAAGGAACCAGCTCGGGGACCAGCCCAGCTCGCGGGTCTTCTCGATCGAGGAGATGACGAGCGGGGTGATGGACATGGCGTTGAAGAAGACGTCCGCCCCCGTCCCGGCGAGTTCGGTGAGCTGGGCATCGACCGAGGTGTCCGTGGCCTCGTAGGTCAGTTCCGAGACGATCTCGATGTTGTCTGAACCTGAGATGGCCTCCTTGAAGCCCTCGACGTAGCCTTCGCCGTAGTCGTCGTTCTGGGACAGGATGGCGACGGTCAGGTCCTCGTCGGAACCGGCCAGCAGCTCACCGAAGGCCTCGCCCTCGTTCTGGTAGATCGGCACGAAGCCCAATTGCCAGGGGCTCTCGGTCTGGTCGCTGAAGATCGGGTCACCGGTCTGGACGAGCACCTGGGGGACTTCGGAATCGGTGGCGGCCTCGCGGTAGGCCCGGTTGGTGGGAGTGCCGAGTCCGGAGGTGAAGGCGAAGATGCTGCCCTGGTTCTGCTGGAAGTTGGACAGGGCCTTCTGCGGATCGTAGGCGTCGTCGAACGCCTCGATCTCCACGGTGCGGGTCTTGCCGTCGCCGAATTCGATACCACCGTCCTCGTTGGCTGCGCCCATGTAGGCGGCCAGGCCGGCGACCGTGCAGGTGCCCGGACCGGCCGTTCCGCCGCTGAGCGGGGTGGTGACGCCGAGGGTGATGGCCTCGTCCGTGATGCCCGGGCTGGCTGCCGCGCCGCCGCCGTCTCCACCGCCGTCCGATCCGCCGCCGTCGGAACGGCCGCATCCGGACAGGGCCATGGCGGCGACGGCGCCCATGGCAACGGCACTGAGGACCTTCTTCTTCAGGATCATGGCGAGTCTTCCTTTGCTGGGGCGGTGCTGGGAGAGGTGTTGGGTGGAGTGTTGAGTGGGGTACTGGGTGACGGGTCGGATGATGACGAAGGCGGCGGTCCCGAGCGTGATGAGCGGCGGGTCCAGCGGCGCAGCACCCGGGGCAGTCTGGCGATGCCGCCGGGCAGGACGAAGAGCACGAGCAGCAGGATCGCACCCTGGATGAGGGAGGTGAGGGTGGGGGCCACCTCGTTGGTGAAGTTGGGGACCAGTACGTAGTAGACGCCACCGATCAGCGAGCCGACGATGCTGCCGGCGCCGCCGACCACCATGGCGGCCAGGAGGCTGATCGAGTGGTGGAAGGCCAAGGTCTCGGGAGACGTGTACTGGATGACCACCATGTAGAGGAACCCGCTGACACCGCCGACCATAGAGGCGATGGTGAAGGCGAGGACCTTGTACCGGTAGGGCGAGATGCCCATGGCCCCGGCCACGGCCTCGTTCTCCTTGACGATCCGGAAGGCCCGGCCGTACTTGCCGCGGACCAGATTGGAGACCAGCAGGAAGGAGAGTCCACCGATGGCCAGCACGAGGTAGTACTGCCACTGGTCGTTGGCCAGGCCGGTCCAGTCCGGCGCGGAGGAGAACCGGGCGGAGATGCCCTGGGAGCCGCCGGTGACATCGCTGAGCCGCTTGGCCAGGGGGACGCCGATGATCGGCAGGGCGATCGTCACCATGGCGATCGCCAGCCCCCCGAGCCGCGCGGCCGCCAGGGCCACGATCAGTCCGACCACGCCGGGGATGACGACGGCGGCGAGGAACACCAGGGCGATGTTCCAGCCGTTCTCCACCCCGTAGGCGGTGACGTAGGCGCCGAGGCCCAGGAAGAAGATCTGACCCAGGGACACCTGGCCCGTGTAGCCCATGATGACGTTCAGGCCGAGCACGGCGACGGCGAAGACACCGATCCGCGCCAGCGTCTGGTTGACGGGGATCGGCAGCAGCAAGGGGGCCACCACGAGCAGCACCACGACCACCAGGGCGAGGGCGAGCTGGAACCACGGCGTCCGGAGCAGTCCGGTCTTCTGCGTGCCCATCAGACTCGCACCACGGTCTTGCGTCCGAACAGGCCCTGCGGCCGCAGTAGGAGGACCACGAAGAGCAGGATGAACGGCACCGCGATCTTCAGGTCATGGCCGATGATCGGGACGTAGACGGCGGCCAGGTTCTCCAGGACGCCGATCAGCCAGGCCGCGACGACCACTCCGACGGGGCTGGTGATCCCGCCCAGGATGACGGCGGCCAGCGCGTACACGAGGGTGGTGTCCAGCATGCCCGGGGTCAATGAGAGCCGCGGTGCCACCAGGGCTCCGGCGACCGCGCCGAGGGCGGCGGCCAGCCCCCAGCCGACCATGAGCAGCCGCCCGACGGGCAGCCCGGCGAAGGACGCGGACTGCCGGTTGTCCGCCACGGCCCGCAGGGCCAGTCCCAGCTTGGTCTGGCGGAACAGCAGCTGCAGCAGGACCATGATGCCGGCGATCACCAGGAAGGTGCCGAGGGACCGCCAGCTGATCGCGGCACCCAGGAAGGTGAAGGCCGAGGAGGGGAACAGGGAGGGGAACTGCAGGTTGTTGTAGGACCAGAGCCACCCGCAGATGCCGGTGAGCAGGGTCAGCAGGCCGACCGTGACCACCACCTGGGTGTCCTCCGCCCCGCCCATGAAGCGGCGCATCAGGAAGCGTTCGATCAACGCCCCGATGACGAACGAGGCCGCCACGGAGAGCAGGATCGCCACGATCAGGGGCAGCCCCAGCCCGAGGAAGGTGAACGCGAGGTAGGCCGAGAGCACTGCCATACCGCCCTGGGCGAAGTTGATCATGCCGGTGGACTGGTTGACCAGGACGATTGCCAGCGCGATCGCCCCATAGACAGAGCCCATGGCGAGGCCGTCGACCACCAATTGGATTAAGGTTCCCATCATCAGCCTCCCAGGTATGCCTTGCGGATCTCGTCGCGGCCCTTGAGCTCCGCGGAGGTTCCGCTCAGGACGCTGCGGCCCGTCTCCAGGACGGTCGCCGTGTCCACGATCGTGAAGGCGAGGTTGGCATTCTGCTCCACGAGCAGCATGGCCACGCCGGTCTCCTCCCGCAGTACCCGGATCGCGTCATAGACGGTCTTCGCGGTACTGGGGGCCAGCCCGAGAGAGGCCTCGTCCAGCAGCAGCAGCTTGGGCCGGGCCATGTAGGCGCGGCCCACGGCCAGCATCTGCTGCTCGCCTCCGGACAGGGCCGAGGCGTTCGCCGTGTAGCGCTCCTGCAGGTTGGGGAACAGCTCCAGCAGATGGTCGATGTCCTGCTGGATCCGCTTGCGGTCCTTGCGCAGGTAGGCCCCCACGTGAAGGTTCTCCTTGACCGTCAGGTTGCCGAGGGTCCCGCGCCCCTCCGGCACGTGGGCGATCCCGAGGGCGGCGACCTCGTTCGGCTTCCGGCCGCGGATGTCCTGGCCCTCGAAGCGGATCTGTCCGCCGGTCCTGACGGCACCGCTGATCGCGCGCAGGGTGGTGGTCTTCCCCGCCCCATTGGCGCCGAGGATCCCCACGGCACCCTGCTCGGGGACGCTCAGGGACACCCCGTGGAGCACTTGGACGGGGCCGTAGTGCGCCGTCAGGTCCGTGATCTCAAGCAACGTCATCGCCGAGTCCCTCCGCACTGTCTTCGGTGTCCTTGCTCTCTTTGCCGAGGTACGCCTCGATGACCCGGGGATCGGACTGGGCCTCCGCCGCGGTGCCCTCCATGAGCTTGCTGCCGTGGTCCAGCACGACCACCCGGTCTGCCAGCGCGGAGATCACCCCCATGTGGTGTTCCACGATCACGAGCGTGACCTCCCCCGCGGACTTGAGGCCGTGGACGGTCTGGATGAACGAGTCGACCTCGCCGTGGGACAGCCCGGCGGCGGGCTCGTCCAGCAGCAGCACCTGCGGCCGCGCCATCAGGGCCCGGCACAGTTCCACGCCTTTGTGCAGGCCATGGGAGAGCTCGTCCGCGCTGCGGTGCGCTGCCCAGCCGAGGCCGAGGTCCTCCAACCGGTCCAGCGCCTCTGCCCTCAGTGCGCGTTCGCTGCGGACCATCGGCGGCAGGCGGACGGCCCACGACGCCGGCCCGCCCGGCAGGCGCGCGTGTCCCCCCAACAGCACGTTGTCCAGCACGGTGGACTCCAGCTGCAGCGCCGGATGCTGAAAGGTCCGGGCGAGGCCGTGGCGGGACATGCCCGCCGGCCGGGTCTGGCTGATCTCGGCATCGCCGATCCGGATGGAGCCGGAGCTCGGCCGGTAGTGGCCGGAGATGCAATTGAACAGGGAGGTCTTGCCCGCGCCGTTGGGGCCGACCAGGCCGAGGACCGTTCCCGGTTCCACGGCGAAGCCGACGTCCTTCAGGACGGTCACACCGCCGAAGTGGAGGTTGACCTCCGCCAACGTCAAACGTGCTGCCATGCGCCCACTGACTCTTCCTCTTCCGGTGCGGGGTGAAGGGGGCACCACTCCCGTGGGAGTAGCGCAGACGAGTCGAGCCGGAGGGGGGTGATCCGGATCACAACCGCGTCTGGCTTGGATCGTAGGCGCATCCGGGCAGGATTGCCAACAATATTGGTGGCAATCAGTGGGACCGTGCCCTTTTCGTGACGTCCGGCCAGCGAACCCGCCACCTGTGATCTCCCGCACAAGACCGGCCCGGGGGCCTCCCTGCCCGCCTCGGCACCGGCCCGTCGCCGCTAACATGTCCTCCATGCCTTCGCCAGAGTCGCCCTCCTCCGCCGTCACACTGGACACCGTGAACGCCGTGGACACCCCGGGACCGAAGAACGCCCTGGACCGGTTCTTCCTGATCTCCAGACGCGGCTCGACGGTGGCCCAGGAGATCCGCGGCGGACTCGCCACGTTCCTGGCGATGAGCTACATCATCGTGCTCAACCCACTGGTCCTCTCCGGCCCTGACGCCAACGGGGACACCCTGGGCATCGCCCGAGTGGCCGCGGTGACCGCCCTCGTGGCCGGCCTCTCCACCATCGCCATGGGCGTGTGGGCCCGCCACCCGTTCGCCCTGGCAGCCGGCCTGGGCGTCAACGCGCTCGTGGCCATCACGGTGGCCACCACCACCGGGATCACCTGGCCCGCCGTCATGGGCCTGGTGGTGATCGCCGGGCTGGTCATGGTCCTCCTCGTGGCCACCGGCTTCCGGCAGGCCGTGTTCAATGCCGTCCCGGACGCCCTGAAGACCGCGATCGTGGTGGGCATCGGCCTGTTCATCGCGCTGATCGGCCTGGTCAACTCGGGCTTCATCCGCCGGGTGCCGGATGCCGCCGGGACCACCGTGCCGGTCGGGCTGGGGACGGGCGGGGAACTGGAGGGCTGGCCGGTCCTGGTGTTCGTCGTCGGCCTGCTGGTGACCGCCGTGCTTGTGGTCCGCAAGACCCGCGGCGCCATCCTCATCGGGATCGTGGTGGCCACGGTGCTGGCCAACATCTTGGAGGCGGTCTTCCACATCGGTCCGTCCGTGGACGAGGCGGGCAACGCCAACCCCACCGGATGGTCACTCGTGGCACCGTCCTTCCCCGAATGGGCCGCGCCGGACCTCTCCCTCGTGGGCCAGGCCGACCTCCTCGGCGCCTTCACCCAGGTCGGCCCGCTCATGGCCCTCCTGCTGGTCTTCGCCATCCTGCTGTCCGTGTTCTTCGACGCCATGGGCACCTCCGTGGGCCTGGCCCGGGAGGCCGGCAATGTCACGAAGGACGGGGACATCCCACACCTCAACCGGGTCCTCATGGTGGATGCCCTGGCCGTGTCCGGCGGCGGTGGCGCCTCCGGCTCCGCCAACCAGATCTTCGTGGAGTCCGGCACCGGCATCGGCGAGGGCGCCCGCACCGGCTTCGCCTCCGTGGTCACCGGCGTGCTGTTCCTGTTGGCGATGTTCCTGACACCACTGATCTACCTGGTGCCGTTCGAGGCCGTGGCCCCGGCCCTCGTGGTGGTCGGTTTCATGATGGCCACCCAGGTGGTCCAGATCGACTGGGCGGACTGGGGCGCCGCCCTGCCCGCCTTCCTCACCTTCATCCTGATGCCGTTCACCTATTCGATCGCCAACGGCATCGGCGCCGGCATGATCGCCTACGCCGTCATCCGCACGGCGCAGGGCCGGGCCAAGGACGTCCATCCGCTGTTGTGGGTGGTGGCGGCGGCCTTCGTCGTCTACTTCGGCATGGGCGTCTTCCGCGGGCTGCTGGGCGTGTGACGCGTCCCACGGCTGCCCTGCGGTACGGTCTGAATCGTTAAGATCAGTTAACCGAAACCCAGGAGCACCATGGAGTTCACCGACCGCACGTTCCTCGTCACCGGTGGGGCCTCGGGCCTCGGCGCCGCCACCGCCCGGGCCCTGCTGGCCCGTGGCGCCCACGTGGTGGCCGCGGATCTCAAGGGCATGCCGCCTTCAGGGGCCGTCCTCGTCGAGACCGACGTGACGGACCCGGCACAGGTGGCACATGCCGTGGAGGTGGCAGGCCAGCAGGGCGGGCCGCTGGCCGGGGTCGTGAACTGTGCCGGTATCGCCACCGCGGAGAAGGTGCTCGGCAGGCAGGGGCCGCACGAGCTGGAGTCCTTCGCGCGGACCGTGCAGATCAACCTCGTCGGCACGTTCAACGTGATCCGCCTGGCGTCCGAGGCGATGGCAGAGAATGCGCCTGGGGAGGACGGTGAGCGCGGGATCATCATCAACACCGCCTCCGTGGCGGCCTTCGACGGCCAGATCGGCCAGGCCGCATACTCGGCGTCCAAGGGCGGCGTGGCCGCCATGACCCTGCCGATCGCCCGTGAACTGGCCCGCCACGGCATCCGCGTCATGACGATCGCCCCGGGCATCTTCTGGACACCCATGATGGCAGGGCTCCCCGAGGCCGCGCAGGAATCGCTGGGCCAGCAGGTCCCGTTCCCGTCCCGCCTCGGCCAACCGGAGGAATACGCTGACCTGGCCCTGCACATCATGCAGAACCGGATGCTCAACGGGGAGACCATTCGCCTGGACGGCGCCATCCGCATGGCCCCGAAGTAGGCCCCGCTGCCAGAGCGCCTCAGCCGAGAGCGGACCGCCGCCCCCCACGCCCGGGGCCGGCGGTCCGTGCTGTTGAATGGCCTGTATGACTTCCGCGAGCTTCCAGCAGACCAGCACGGATACCACGACGCCGGCCGGCGGCTCCCAGCCCCCGGTGGCCGAAGCGCGGCCTGTGGCCCGCACACACCACGGGCACACGTTCACCGACGACTTCGACTGGCTGCGGGACAAGGAGTCCGACGAGGTCATCTCTCACCTCAACGCCGAGAACGCGTACACGGCATCCGTGACGGCGGACCAGGAACCGTTGCGTGCCGCGATCTTCGGGGAGATCAAGGCACACACCGTGGAGACCGACCTCTCCGTGCCCTCCCGCAAGGACGGCTGGTGGTACTTCGTTCGCACCGAGGAGGGCCAGCAGTACCCCACCCACTGCCGCGTCCAGGCCACCGACACCGGTGACCGGCTGGCCGACTGGACCCCGCCGGTGATCGAGCCCGGCGTGCCCGTGGCCGGCGAACAGGTCATCCTGGATGGCAACGCCGAGGCCGAGGGCCAGCCCTTCTTCTCCTTGGGCGGGATCGCCGTCTCCCGGGACGGGAACCTGATGGCCTACGCCGTGGATCACGCCGGGGACGAGCGCTTCACCCTGCGCGTCCGGGACCTGCGCACGGGTACGGACCTGGCGGACGAGATCCCCAACGTGTCCTACGGGCTGGTGTTCGATGCCACCGGCAGCCGGGTGTTCTACACCGTCCCTGACGACTCCTGGCGCCCCTACCGGATCCTCGCCCACACCCTCGGCGCCCCGGTGGAGCAGGACCAGCTGTTGTTCCAGGAGGACGATCCCGGCATGTGGTCCGGCTTCGGACTCTCCGCGGACCGCACCGAGTTGCTGGTCTCCGTGGGCAACTCGGAGATCGCCGAGACGCTCGCCCTGGACCTGCCCGACTCCCCCGACGAGCCGTTGGGCGAGCTGCGGATGCTGGTCTCCCGGGACCTCGGGCTACTGCACGACGTGGACCCCGTCACCCTGGACACCACCGGCGGTCAGGACGGTGCCGGCCGGTACTACGTGATCGTCCACAACAAGGACTTCTCCAGCGAGGACGAGGAGCACGGCCCCACGCCGGCCCCGAACAACATGGTGTCCCTGGCCGCCCGGGACACGGTGACGGATCCGCGGTTCTGGCGCACCGTCGTCGGGCATTCAGACACCATGAAGGTGGACGGCGCCGCCGTCACGGCCACGCACCTGGCCCTGGCCGTGCGGCGCGAGACGACTCCGCGCACCCTGGTGATGTCACTGGCTGGACTGGGTACCGAGTTGCAGTCGGCGCCGGTGGAGCCGGACTTCGGCGAGGAACTGTATTCCTGCGAACTGGCGGGGGCTCCCTTCGATTCGCCGTTCCTCCGGTTGGGATACTCCTCCTGGGTCACGCCCACGCAGGTCCTGGACTATGAGGTGGGCGGCGGCGATGTGGGCGGCGGCGAGCTGCATCTGCGCCGGCAGGTCGAGGTCCCGGATTATGACCCGGAGCAGTACCTCGTGGAGCGGTGGTGGGCCCCGGCCGAGTCGACCGACCGTCGCGTCTCCATCCCGCTGACCGTGATCCGCCGCCAGGACACCGAGTGGGACGGCTCGAACCCATGCGTGGTCTACGGCTACGGCAGCTACGAGATGTCCATGGACCCCGGATTCACCGCGGCACGGCTGTCCCTGCTGGACCGGGGCGTGGTCTACGTGGTGGCTCACGTGCGCGGCGGGGGCGAGCTGGGCCGCGGCTGGTATGACCACGGCAAGAAGCTGCACAAGAAGAACTCGTTCACCGACTTCGTGGACGCCACCCGCTTCGTGGCGCAGTCCGGTTGGGTGGACCCGGACCGGATCGCGGCGATGGGCGGATCCGCCGGCGGACTGCTCATGGGCGGCGTGCTGAACCTGGCCCCCGAGCTGTACCGGGCCTGCGTGGCCCAGGTGCCGTTCGTGGACGCGCTGACCTCCATCCTGGACCCGGACCTGCCACTGTCGGCCCTGGAGTGGGAGGAGTGGGGCAACCCCATCACCGATCCCGAGGTCTACCGGTACATGCAGGAGTACACCCCGTACGAGAACGTGCGTGCCGTGGACTACCCGGCGATCGCCGCGGTGACGTCCCTGAATGACACCCGCGTGCTCTACGTGGAGCCGGCCAAGTGGGTCCAGCATCTACGCCGCACCGTCACCTCGGACCAAGCCACGCCGCTGACCGAGGGAGGCGCCCCGATCGTGCTCAAAACCGAGATGGACGGCGGCCACGGCGGAGCCTCCGGCAGGTACCGAGCCTGGGAGGACCGCGCCTGGGACTACGCGTTCCTGCTGACGGCACTGGGGGCCACCGAGCTCCGCGCCTGATCGCCTCAGCCCTCCCGGAGCTTGACTCGCACCGCCTCCACTTCGCCGGGCGTCAGGCCGTGGGCGGTGAGGAGATCGGCCACGGCCTCGGCATCTGGCAGTGAGGCGGCGAACTCCTCCAGGGCCTCGATGCGGCCGAAGAGGAACGCGTCCAGCTCCGGCCCATCCAGGTGCCGCTCATGGGGATGAGGCACGGGGCTGATGCGGTGCCATTCGTTGATGCCGCGAGCGCCGGCGTCGTACTGGGAGGCGACCAGATCCCGACGGCCGGCAAGCAACAGCAGCAGGGTGACCACCAGGCCGGTGCGGTCCCGCCCGGCCGAGCAATGCAGGACCACCGAGCCGGGCGCGGCGGCGATGGCCGTGAACACGGCGGCTACGCGGTCCGGGAAGTACTGGAGCGTGGCCGGGTAGTACCGCGGATGATTGGGATACGGTGCGCCATCGGCCAGCGCAGGGGCCAGGTAGTCCTCGAAACCGTCATGCGTGTGATCCTCCACCGGACGGTGCAGGATCTCGAGGCCGTCATGGGCCTGATCGGACACCTCAGGATCGGTGGAGCGGCGCCGGCGCTCGGGAGTGCCGCGGAGATCGATCACCGTGCTCACACCGTCCCGGCGCAATTGCCGCCACCCGAGATCCGTCAGCCATTCCTGCCGTCCCATCCGGTAGATCCCACCCAGGACGTGGCGGGCATTGACCGCCCCCTCCCAGGTCACCGGGCCCGTGGATTCCTCGCTCATGCGTCCCACTGTGCCACTTCCGCCGCCTACAGCCCTCAGCCCTCAGCCCCGATCGTGATGCACCTCACGCGGATTTGACCCGACCCCTACCGCCTCCGATACGGTCCATTGTCTGCAATCCCAGGTGGGTCCCGAGTCAGCATTCCGGGGCCGTCCTCACCGGATTCGACTCAGGCGCCCCTGGTCCACCCTCCCCGGGACGACCGGGCCTCACGCCCGATCGGCCCTGGAACACCCCTGGCGGGGTGAACCGCACCAGGAAGATCACCTGTGTCCGAAACAGAGTCCCAGCCCTCGGTAGTTCTCCCCTCTGGCTCACCCCAGACGGGCGTGCAGTCCGCACAGCCCCGGCGGCGCAACCGCTTCTCCCGGCCGACCCGCCCACCGCGGAAGAAGACCCCGGCCGCCGCCATCCGCAAGGCCACGGCAGCCTCGGCTCTCGGTAACGCGACGGAGTGGTACGACTACGGCGTCTACGCGGTGGCCACGGCCTACATCACGCAGCACTTCTTCCCGGGCGAGGGCGGCATGCTGCTGACCCTGGCGACGTTCGCGATCTCCTTCCTGGTCCGCCCGATCGGCGGCCTCGTCTGGGGTCCGCTGGGTGACCGGTTGGGCCGCAAGGGCATCCTCGCCCTGACCATCCTGATGATGTCCGGTGCCACGTTCCTCATCGGCGTGCTGCCGACCTTCGAACAGGTCGGTGTCCTGGCACCGGTCCTGCTGATCGTGCTGCGCATGGTCCAGGGGTTCTCCACCGGCGGCGAGTACGGCGGGGCGGCCACCTACATGTCTGAATACGCCCCGGACCGCCGCCGCGGCTTCCTCGGCTCATTCCTGGAGTTCGGCACCCTGGGCGGCTTCGCCCTCGGCACGGCGATCATGCTGCTACTGGAACTCATCCTCTCCCCCGAGCAGATGTCCTCCTGGGGCTGGCGCCTGCCCTTCCTGCTGGCCGCCCCCATGGGTCTGATCGGCTTCTACCTGCGCTCCAAGCTGGACGACACCCCGGTCTATGAGGAGTTGAACGGCGCGCCGGACCACGGCACCACGCACGACGCCGGCTCCCCGGCTGACGCTCCGGCCGCACCGGCCGCTTCGGCCGCTTTCGCCGGCTCCTCCACCGCGAAGGGCGACCTGGCGAGCGAGACCCCCGCGCCGCCGTCGTTGCCGGCACTGTTCCGCGAGCACTGGAAGCCGATGCTGGTGATGACCGGTCTGGTGATCTCGGTGAACGTGGTCAACTACACGCTGTTGTCCTACATGCCGACCTACCTGGAGCAGCAGATCGGCCTGCCGGCTGCGGCCGGACTGATGGTCATCCTCATCGGCGAGATCGCCATGATGGCACTGATGCCGTGGGCCGGCGGCCTCTCGGACAAGTACGGGCGCAAACCGTCCTGGTTCTTCTCCCTGGGCGGGCTGATCCTGCTGGCCATCCCGATGTTCATGCTGATGGGCATGAACTTCGGCCTGGCGATCCTCGGCTTCGCAGTGCTGGGCCTGCTGTACATCCCGCAGTTGTCCACGATCACCGCGACGTTCCCGTCGATGTTCCCGACCCAGGCCCGGTTCTCCGGCTTCGCGATCACCTACAACATCTCCACCTCCATCTTCGGCGGCACCGCGGCCCTGGTGAACGAATGGGGCATCGGAGTCACGGGAGATGTGCAGTTCCCGGCGTACTACATGATGGCCGCCTGTGCCGTGGGCCTGGTCTGTGTCTGGTTCATGCGAGAGACCGCCGGAGCCTCCCTGCGCGGTTCTGAGGTGCCCGGGTCCATCGGTTCCGCCGTGGTTCCCGGCTCTCCGGCCGAGACGGCCCTCGAGGAGAGGCGCCAGCCAGAGCAGCGCACCATGGAGGAGGCCGAGATGCTCTCCCTGGCCGCTGAGGCCCGCGAGGCCGCTGCCACCGGTGCCGGCGGTGTGGCCGTGGACCACGCGGAGGCCGATGAGGCTGCCGAGGATCCCGACGACGGCGCCCGGGTGGGTGCGCCGCTCGCCTGATCCGCGGGTCGGCGGGGGCCCCACCCCGCACCCCGGCACGTTGAGTCTGGAACTTTCCACGCTGTGACCCCCATTTTGCGTGAAAAGGTCCAGACTCAACCGGAGTGAGCAGGAGGGCGGAGGCGCTGGCTAGACTCGGCCGGGTGAACGGACAGCAGACTCCCCAGGCACAGACCTCCCAGACCGCCCCTGCCTCCGCAGACGAGCTGCCGGAGAAGGTGTCGGACCTCTTCGACCCGCAGCACTGGCGGGTGGTGAACGGATTCGACTTCGAGGACCTCACCTACCACCGCCAGGTGGAGCGGGACCCCTCCGGGGCGGTCGTGCGGGACCTGCCGACCGTCCGCATCGCCTTCGACCGCCCGGAGGTCCGCAACGCGTTCCGTCCCGGCACCGTGGATGAACTCTACCGGGCACTGGACCACGCCCGCATGACGCCGGACGTCGGCTGCATCCTGCTCACCGGCAACGGCCCCTCCCCCAAGGACGGCGGCCACTCGTTCTGCTCCGGCGGCGATCAGCGCATCCGCGGCCGGGACGGCTACCGCTACGCCGAGGGGGACACCGCCGAGACCGTGGACCCGGCCCGCGCCGGCCGCCTGCACATCCTCGAGGTTCAGCGGCTCATGCGGACCACGCCCAAGCCGATCATCGCCGTCGTCAACGGCTGGGCGGCCGGTGGCGGGCACTCCCTGCACGTGGTGGCGGACCTGACCATCGCCTCGAGGCAGCACGGGCGGTTCAAGCAGACCGATGCCACCGTCGGCTCCTTCGACGCCGGTTACGGTTCCGCCCTGCTGGCCCGCCAGCTGGGGCAGAAGAACGCCCGGGCCATCTTCTTCCTGGCCCGCGAGTACTCCGCCGAGCAGATGGTGCAGATGGGCGCGGTGAACGAGGCCGTGGACCACGAACGACTCGAGGAGGTGGCCCTCGAGTACGCCGCGGACATCAACCGCCAGTCCCCGCAGGCCATCCGCATGCTCAAGTTCGCCTTCAACATGGCCGACGACGGCTTGGCCGGCCAGCAGGTCTTCGCCGGCGAGGCCACCCGCATGGGCTACATGACGGACGAGGCCGTGGAGGGCCGGGACGCTTTCCTGCAGAAACGCGACCCCGACTGGTCGGCGTTCCCGCACCACTTCTGATCCGGAGCCACGAGAGCGGCCCCGGTCCCGCCACTGGCTAGACTCGATCCGTGCCCGTGACCTCAACCGACCTTGACCGCGCCCAGCGCGCGTTGGCCGCCGCCCTGGAAGGCTCCGGCCCCCCGGTCGAGTTCACCGAGGACGGCCGAGCCCTCCCCCGCCCCGAGGCCGCGGACCCGGCGGCCGGTGGTGCCGAGGGGACGGTCGCCGTCGTGCGGACTTCCGGCTCCACTGGGACCCCCAAGCAGACCCTGCTCACGGGCGAAGCCCTGGCCGCCTCGGCCACGGCGACCGCCAGCCGGATCGGCGGCGAGGGCCAGTGGCTGCTGTCCGTGGGCCTGCACTATGTGGCCGGGCTGGCCGTGCTCTCCCGCTCTATCGCGGCCGGCACCACCCCCGTCCCGCTGACCCCCGGTCCGTTCACGCCGCAGTCCTTCGTGGAGGCCGTGGACCGGATGGAACGCGGAACGGGCTTCCGCGCCCTCTCCCTCGTTCCCACCATGCTCTCCCGCCTCCTGGTGCCCGACGCCGGCACTGGCGCCTCAGGCCGTGCAGGCGTCGGTCCCGCTGGTGCCGGTTTTGCCGGGGCCGCCGTGGATGCCCTGCGCACCTTCGACGCGATCCTCATCGGCGGTGCCCGCCTCCCCGACCGGGTCCGGGAGGCCGCCGCCGAGGCCGGCTTGCGGATCCACCTGACGTACGGCATGAGTGAGACCTGCGGCGGCTGCGTGTATGACGGCGTTCCCCTGGACGGCGTGACCGCGGACCTCGTCACCGACCCAATCGCGGACGGCGGAGACCGCCCGGGTGTCCCCCGTCTCCGGCTGTCCGGCCCGATGGTCGCCGCCGGCTACTTCGACGACGCCGACCGCACGGCCAGGCATTTCGGCGCCGGGTCCAGCCCCGACGCCGGCCCGGACGGCGGCGCCCGCTGGTTCCTCACGGAGGACACCGGCACGGTGGCCGGCCCACCTGGCCGCCAGCGCCTCACGGTGACCGGCCGCGTGGACGATGTCATCAACACCGGCGGCGTGAAGGTCTCGGCGGCGAGGGTCCAGCAGGTGCTCGAGACGCTCCCGGGTGTGCGAGCCGCCTTCGTCGGGGCGGTCCGGGACGACGAATGGGGTCAGCGCGTGTGTGCCGCCGTGGCGCAGGGCCGGAATCACGCACCGTTCAATCAGGCCGCCGCCCGGGAGGCGGTCCGGGCTCAGCTGGGACCGGCCGCGGTGCCCAAGCAGTGGCTGGTCCTCGAGTCCCTGCCACTGCTGCCGAACGGCAAGACCGACCGTCAGGACCTCCTCACCCGCTTCTCCACCTGACCCCCACCGTTTTCAGGGCAGAAATGAGTACTGATTTCTGCCCCCAAAGTGCAAGACCCCTTAAGACCTCGTGACAGCACGCTCCGGCACCTCAGGAAGGTACACACCCCATGGCTACAGCCGCCCAGTGGATCGAGGGCGCGCGGTTGCGCACCCTGCCGATGGCGATCGCCCCGGTACTCATCGGCTCCGCCGCGGCCCATGCCCTGGACGGATTCCACCTGGGCCGGGCGGTGCTGGCCCTATTCGTGGCCCTGGCCCTGCAGGTCGGCGTGAACTACTCCAACGACTACTCGGACGGTATCCGCGGCACCGACGACGACCGCGTCGGACCGCTGCGCCTGACCGGTTCCGGCGCGGCTCCGGCGCGCACCGTCAAAACGGCCGCGTTCGCCTGCTTCGGGGTCGCCGCTGTGGCCGGCCTCGGCCTCATCGCCTGGTCGGGCACCTGGTGGCTGACCGTCGTCGGGGTCCTGGCCATCGTGGCCGCCTGGTACTACACAGGGGGCCAGAAGCCCTACGGGTACCGGGGCCTCGGCGAGGTCTTCGTCTTCATCTTCTTCGGCCTCGTGGCCGTTCTCGGAACCACCTACACGCAGGCCCTGGCCGTGTCCGGCCCGGCGTGGGCCGGGGCCGTGGGCTGCGGGCTGATCTCCACCGCCCTGCTCATGGCCAACAACGTCCGGGACATCCCCACAGACCGCCAGACCGGCAAGATGACCCTCGCCGCCCGGCTCGGGGACACCCCTGCGCGCTGGTCCTATGTGGCGATGGTGGCCGTGGCGATCGTGCTGCCGTTGTTCTTCACCGGGCAGCACCCGTGGCTGTGGCTCGTGGCGATCACGGCTGCCGTGGCCGTGCGGCCCTCGATCACCATGGTTCGCTCCACCGAGCGCCGGGACCTCATCCCGGTGCTCAAACTGACCGGCATCCTGGGCCTGGTCTACGCGGTGCTGGTCGCTGCGGGGTTGGCGCTCTAGGGCTTCTCGTCACTGCCCGGATCGAAGTACCGGCCCTCGGTGTAGGAGTCCTCGGCCTCCGCATCAGCCTGCTCGGACTTGAACTGCTCCCGCTTCCCACGGCCCTCCCAGGCACTGGCCACATCACTGCCGGCGCCGGTGCGCAGGTCGTTGAAGAACAGGTATCCGGCAGCCAGCGCGATGACGGCCGCCGCGATCGTGGAGAAGATCCATCCGAGGCCGAGCAGCATGCAGGCGCCCCAGACCACGAAGAAGACGGCCAGGCGGATCACGGCATACTTGAAAACTCGCACCACGGCAGTCTACCGGGATCAGCCGACGCATGATCGGCGCGCAGTTCGCCGGTTTAGCCGTGCTGGCACCGGTCCGTAGACTGGAGCCATGCCCCGCTTCCTCATCCCCCTCGGCATCGTCGCCGCCGGCCTCATCATCTACTCGCTGATCGAGTGCCTGATGACCCCGCGCCACCAGGTGCGGGCCATGCCGAAGGCCGTGTGGATCCTGATCATCGTGCTGATCCCGCTGGTGGGTGCGCTGCTGTGGCTCTTCCTGGGCCGGCGTCGTGGGTCCTCGAACGGCGGTGGAACCACTGGTGGCCCGGCGCGCGCCCCGCGCCCGCAATCCCCGGACGACGACGCGGCTTTCCTGCGCCAGCTCGACATCCAGCGCAAGCAAGCCGCACGCCAGGCCGAACTGGACCGCCGCGATGCCGAACTGAAAGCCCGGGAGAAGCGGGACCCGAAAGACAACGGCACCTCGGAGTCCGGTGAGTCCAACACTCCCAAGCCCGACGGCGGCGCCGACCAGTCCTGATGCCCCACCTCTGGTGCACAGCACCCGGCGCTGGCCATGGGGAGAACTGCCCATAGCCACGCAAGCCTCCAGCTAGCAAGGTGGAGTGCGTGGGACACGAGATCAGACCCGAGACGATACACGCCGCCCTCGTCCGAGTGGCCGGTGACGGCCAGAGACTCGACACTGCATCCCGGGGCGCCCAGGACGCCGGGGAGTCCTTGTCCGGGGCCTTCGGCACGGCCGACGTGGCGGAGTCAGCCTTCACCGCATTCTGGGCCGATCGCTCCGATACCGGCGAGTGGATCGCGAACATCCTGATGCACCAGGCCTCCTGCGTGGCCGATGCCGCGGACGCCTTCCTGGAGGCCGACTCCACCATGCATGATCAGGGGCAGTCCGCCGTGAACGCCATCACCGATGTGACCCCACCGGACACGGAATACTGAGGGGAACTCCATGAGCCTGCCTGCCCTGGGGACCTATCCCGACGCCGAGGCCAGTTGGACCACGTTGAGTGACATGGCCGGTGATCTGAAGGCCGAATCGAAGAACCTCGAGGAGGCCATGGACGACGCCCGGGCCTCTTGGCGGGGACTGGAGTCCGGCTATCAGCATCCCGAGACCCAGGATCAGGTCTGGACGGCCCTGGACGACCTGGTCCCCCATGCCGGGGACTGGGCCTCCGCGCTGTCCTCGGCCAAGGATGCCCTCGACGACTTCGTGGAGACCGGTAAACCACTGCAGACCGAGCGGGAGTCCTTGGACCGGGCCCAACCCGGGCTTTCCTCCCGCCGCAGCAGCGCTTTGACCTCGGACGATGAGACGCTGGTGGAGGAGGTCCGGTCAGACATCCTCGCCTTCAACGAACGGGCCACCACGCTCACCACCGAGTGGGAGACAGCACAGGAGACCCTCTCCGCGGCACTGGCGGCCATCAGCGTCGGCACCACCGAGGGCCTGCCGATAGTGACCGGGCACCGTGACACGGACACCGGCGTTCAGGACTGGGCCACGCTGACGAGTGGGCTGGACGAGAAGTTCGGCGAGATCGATCCGGACGTGATCTGGAAGGACCTCAAGGGTCTGGACGAGGACGAGCTGCGGGACTGGCTCGAGGCCAACCCGGAGGCTGCCAGGGCCCTGGCTGAACACCGCTGGGCAGACGATCCCCCGGCCGGGACCCCGGAGGCCATCATGGATGCGGCGATGGCCGATGAGGCGCACCTGACTGAAGAGGGCATCCAGGGAATCCAGGAGGCATGGTTGAGCTTGTCCGAAGCCGAGAGGGAACGGATGGCGCTGCTCTACCCGGGCGTGATCGGCGTCCTCAACGGCGTGCCACTGGCCACCCGCGGCCGGACCAACCAGATCACGGTGGCCGGGCTGCGGGAGCAGACCGCGGAGACCCTCGCCGAGCACCGGGAGAACAGGCCGCAGCACGCTCCCGGCAATGCCTACCAGCGCGGGCAGTGGGAGGACGAGGAGGAGCGCCTCCAGACTGTCTCGGACGGGTTGGACAAGGCGTGGAACGGCTATGACCGGGAGCAGTACCCGGACGATCCGCGAGCCTTGCCGGGCTACACGACCCTGTTCGTGTCAACGGAGGGCAACGGTCAGATCGCCACGATGCGTGGCGAGCCCTCGGGCAGCACCGAGCGGGCGGTGACCTTCGTCCCGGGCACTCACACGACCATCGACAGCGTGGACCGGTACAACAACGCTCTCAACGCCCTGGATGGGGACGACCCGGAGGGAACCGTCTCCATCTATTGGCAGGGCACCGACCTGCCGCAGGAGTTGATCCGAGGCAACGCCACGTCCCGCTACAACGAGGATGGCGCCCCGCGCCTGGCCGCCTTCGACTTCGCGGCCGACCTCGAGATGTCCAGTGACCGGACCCGCGACGTGCGGACGACTTACGTGGGCCACAGTGCTGGCGGGTCACTGCTCGGAACGGCGGAGCGAGAGGACATGGGCCTGGATGCCTCCAACATCGTCTACGTCGCTCCGGCAGGCACCGGACACGAGGTCTCCTCCCCCGGGGACACCTCCAATGAGTATGCCGACCGATTCCTGATCCAGACAAACGACGACCCCATCTCGGGAGCACAGTTGCTCGGTGGGGGCTTCCACGGCGGCTCCTTCTGGGAGGGTTCCAACCCCGTCAAGCAGATGGATGCCATCCGCTTGGAGTCGGGCCTGATGGAGGACGGCAGCGTCATGAGTGGGCACACCGACTACTTCGAGCATGGCTCCACGTCGGCCCAGAACATCGAGGGAGTCGTCTATGGAGAGGACGTGGCCCCGTATCTGGAACCGGACGTCCATGTCTATCCTGGCTCTTACCAACCGGTGATCACCTACCCGCTGGAAACAGACCTGGACCGCTACCGTAGGGAGGGGATCCCCCAGGTCCCCGTGGAGACGCTGACGAACTGAGAAGGCCGTATGCCGCATCGCACCCGCCGATTCCGAGTCGGTACCGCCGCCGTGGCAGTTTCCACGGCACTGATGTTGGGAGGATGTATGAGTCCGGACGCCGAGGAAACGGCTGACACAGAACAGCGGTCTGCCACCCATGGTCGGTTGATCGAGGAGGACCTGCCGTCACTGGTGCGTGCTGCCGGGTGGGACAGCATCGGCAGCCTGGGTGAGAAGAGCTGCCTGGGAACCGCTGACCTGGAGGAGGCCGTGCGCGAGACCAAGTGGATCGGCAGCTCCTCGGCCAGCGATGTTCCGCCGTCGGAGGCCACGGCCATCGCCGAGGACATCGCCCGGGATGCCGAACGGTTGGGGTGGTCTCCCCAAGAGGGATCGGGCCCCAACGGCGACCGTCTCTACGGGGCCACCAAGGAGGACCTGACCCTGGTGGTGACTCACCAGACGGGCGGCGGGAGGGCGAGCCTGTCCTTGGCGATCCATTCACCGTGCCTGGAGATGCCCGAGGGCCACACGCTGACGCGGTCCACGTTGGACCCGATGTACGGCTCCGGTGATGAGCTGTACCCCGGCGAGGACACCTCGAAGTTCACCAACGGCGAGCCGAAGCCCCTGCCGGATCCGTCCGACGATTCGTCCTCTCCGCGCCCCTGACTCTGCGAGGGTGACTATTCCGGGATGCCGGCGTAGGAGTGCAGGCCCGGGAAGTACGTGTTGACGATGGTGAAGTTGAAGACCAGGCAGGCGAAGCCGATGATCGATAGCCAGGCGGCCCGGTCCCCGGTCCAGCCGCGGGTCGCCCGGGCATGCAGGTAGCCGGCGTAGACCACCCAGATGACGAAGGTCCACACCTCTTTGGTGTCCCAGCCCCAGTAGCGGCCCCAGGCGGCCTCAGCCCAGATGGCACCGGCGATCAGGGTGAAGGTCCACATCACGAAACCCACCGCGTTGATGCGGTAGGACCAGTTCTCGAGGCTGAAGGCGGACGGCACCAGACGCATGAACGCTGGCTTGCCCTCGCCCCCGGTCCTCAGTCGGGCCTCGCGGCGGTGCTGGAGCAGCTGCAGCACGCTCATCGCGCAGGTCAGGCCGAACAGAGCGGACGCGAGCACGGCCACGGAGACGTGGATGACGATCCACGGGGACTGCAGGGCCGGCTGCAGGTGGGCGATCGGGGTCGGGAAGCCCATGGTGGCCGCGCACATCATGACCACGACCAGTCCGGAGACGAAGGTGCCCAGGAAGCGCAGGTCCTTGCGGATGAGGAACAGCAGGTAGACCGCGGCGACCAGCAGCGCGCCGGTGGTGCAGAACTCGTACATGTTGCCCCACGGCACCCGGTAGGCGGCCACCCCGCGGGCGATCACGGCGAAGGCGTGCAGCAGCACGCCGATGACCATCAGGGCGACGGCCACATTGGCGGCCGGACGCCGGGTGGTTCCCAGGTACGCCATGTCATCGTCCACGAGGTTCTGATCGGTGTACTCGGCGCCGGTCTTCTTTCCCGTCCCGCCGCGACCCGTGACGGCCGCGGCGCTCGCCTCCTGGCCCACGACGCCGGCCCCCACCAGCTGCTCGCGGCGCTGCAGTGCCGCTGCGGGGGCGTCACCGGACGCGCCGGACTCGGCGGCCAGTTCGGCCTCGAGGGTGCGAATGGTCTTGGACGAGGTCGCCATGTCGATGGCGAACACGATGAAGGCCGCGGCGTAGACCAGCGCAGCGATCAGCATGAACAGGTCGCTGTAGCTGGCCAGCTGCAGATTGATGGACTGCATGGGTTACTCCGGTCGGTTCTCTGTGGCGCCGGTGGGCCCGGCGGTGGATGACGTTGTCTGACGATGGGTGATCGGGCCGGTCTCGCCGGGTTCGCCCTCCGGGGCGACCACGGGCCAGGCCTTCTCGAACTGGCGGCGCAGGGAGACGTTCTCCTCGCGCAGCCCGAAGTCCTCGCCGCGGGCGAGCAAGCCGTACTCCACCATGGTGGACCCGTCCGGGCCGGTAGCGCTACGGACCCACACGCGGCGGCGACGCACGAACAGGCTCACACCCAGGGACACCAGGGCCAGGACGGCGAAGAAGCCGACGCCCCACTTGCCCGGATCGTGGTGGATGTCCAGGCCGACGTAGCGCTGGACGCCGTCGAAGCTGATGGAGCCTTTGCCCTCCGGCAGATCGTAGGACTCCCCCGGGCTCAACGTGATGCCACCGGACTCGAGGTCCCGGTTGTTCAGCTCGGTGAGGTGGTCCGTGTCCAGCACGTACACGTTCTGTGACTCGCCGTCGTCCAGACCGAGGTCACCGTAGTACGAGTTCAGGTTCAGCTCGGGCTCGTACAGTTCCGGGTCGATCGAGACGGCCACGCCGTCCTCCCCGGTGTAGGCCGTCGGCAGGAAGAACCCGACGAAGCCCAGCTGTTCCGGCTGTGCATCCGGGGCCTTGATGACCATCAGCGAGGTGTAGAGCTGGTCCTGGACCTGCGCGACGACGGGTCCCTGGAACGCGATGTCCCCGTTGCCGTCCCGGACGGTGACCTCCGGTGCGTAGCCATTGCCGACGAGGTAGACGCGGGTGCCGCCGATGTCGAACGGGTGGTTGACCTTCAGATCCTGCTGCGTCGCCTCTCCGCCGGTCCCCTCCTGGACGGTCATGTGCGCGGTGAAATCCAGGGGCTGGCCATAGTGGGTCTCCGACTCGCGGTCGAACACCGCCTCGAATCCGTCGAGGGTCATCGAGAACGGCTCCAACCGGTCCTCGGAGAAGGCGCTGCCGGGGGTGAAGGAGTCATAGGCCACGAGGGTGTTGGCGAAGCCCTCCCCCTCCACGATGATCTTCTGCCCCGAGTAGCTCAGCAGACCGCCGACGGCCATGAAGGCCAGCACGCCGATGAGAGACAGGTGGAAGAAGATGTTGCCGATCTCTCGCACATAGCCGCGCTCGGCACCCACGGAAGCGCCGCCGTCGGGCTCCTCTCGGACGTCCGTGCGGTAGCCGCGTTTCTTCAGGATCCGCGTGGCCTGGGACACCGCGTCCCGCGGGGACGGACCGGTGGGCTCGAGGACCACCTTGCCGTACTCGGGCAGGCGGCTCAGCCGGCGTGGGGTCCGCGGCGGGGCGGAGCGCAAGTCCTTGGCGTGCTTCGCGGCGCGCGGCACCACGCAGCCGATCAGGGAGACGAACAGCAGGATGTAGATGGCGGAGAACCAGACGGACGAGTAGACGTCGAACATCTGGAAACGGTCCAGCCATTCGCCCTGGACGGGATGGTCCTCGAGGTACTGGTTGACGATCTCCGGACCGGCCGGGCGCTGGGGGAACAGGGATCCGGGCACGGCGGCCACGGCCAGCAGCAGCAGGAGCATCAGCGCGGTGCGCATGGAGGTCAACTGCCGCCAGGCGAAACGCAGTGACTCCTTGAAGCCCAGTGCGGGGACGGCCACGTCCTCGCGCTGACGGTTCGTCCGGCCTGACTGGGCCTCCTCGGCCCGGGCGGCCCGCACGTTGTCTTCTTGACTCAAATCGGCAGCCTCACTTCGTTGGCGAACCAGGTCTGCAACTGGACGACCCAGGAGTTCCACAGCCCGGACACCATCAGCGCGCCGAGCACGATCAGCAGCCCGCCGCCGAAGCGCATCACGGCCACCCGGTGCCTGCGGAAGAAGGCCATGGCACCCATGCCGCGGCGCAGGCCGAGGGCGATGAGCAGGAACGGCAGGCCCAGCCCCAGGCAGTAGATGAACGCCAGCAACGCGCCCTTAGCCGGATTGGTGGACCCGGCGGTGGACATGGCGAGGACGGCGGCCATGGTCGGGCCGATGCAGGGGGCCCAACCCAAGCCGAACGTCACACCGAGCACCGGGGCACCCCACAGCCCGGCCTTGGGCTGGACGTGCAGGCGGCGGTCCTGCTGCAACCGGTCGAGTCCGCCCATGAACACCACGCCCAGGACCATCACCACCACGCCGAGCACGCGGGTCAGCCATTCGCCGTCCCCCTGCAGCCAGATGGTGACCTGGGAGAACACGATCCCCACGAGCACGAACACCACGGAGAAACCCAGGACGAACAGCGCGATGCCGAGGAGCATCCGTCCCCGCTTCTGATCCTGCAGATCCGCCCCGGTCAGTCCGGTCACATATCCCAGGTAGCCCGGTACGAGCGGCAGCACACACGGCGAGAGGAAGGAGACGAGACCGGCCAGCAGCGCGATGGGCATGGCCAACAGCATCGAGCCGTCCATGACGATCTCGGCGAAGGGATTGTTGACAGTGGCGGTGGCGATGGGGGCCTGCAGCATCGGGCGGCTCAGGCCTGCTCGTCGGCAGGATCGGCCGGTTCATCGACAATGGTGGCGATCAGCGTCTTGAGGGTGGACCGCTCCGCGACCCCGAGGATGCGGGCCGAGACACGGCCCTGGCGATCCAGGACGATCGTGGTGGGTACGGCCTGCGGCGGCACATAGTCCGTCATGGCCAGCAGCACCTGGCCGCCGCGGTCCTCCAGGGAGGGGTAGGTGATCCCGAAGTTCCGCTCGAAGGCTTCTGCGGTGCCAGCGGTGTCCCGCACGTTCACGCCTACGAACCGCACACCCTGCGGCTCCCACTCCTCGTGCAGGGACTGCAGGTCCGGGGCCTCCACGCGGCACGGGGCACACGCCGCATACCAGAAGTTCAGCACCACGGGTTCCCCGAGCCAGTCCGCAGAACTGACGGATTCACCGGAGAAGGCAGTGGATGTGAACTGCACGGGTTCGCCGCGGTCCTCGGCGGCGACCTCCAGAACGGATCCGTCACCGGCGATGTAGTTCTTGCCGTCGGCGTTCCCGGCCTGGGCGGCCAGCGGGTCCTCGGTGGAGCAGGCCGCCAGCAGCGGCAATGCTGCCAACCCGGCAAGTCCGGCCAGCACGTTCCGCCGGCTTGGGCCGGTCGCGGATCGGGGACCGGAGCCGTGGGCTGGTCGGTGCTGATGTGGAACGGTCATGGCAGCTCGGATACTCCAGTGGGGATTGGGCGTCCGTTGGATTCTACCGCCTGTAGTAGACCCGGGCGGAATCCGCCGGGACGAACGGTGATTTCGCTTCTGCCACATCCACATCCACGTTCTGCCACATCCACGAGACCTTGCCCGTTGAGGTCCCCAGGGGGCGATGTCCTCTCGATGTGGCAGATCGCTTCACTGGCCGGGACAGCCGGGCCGGCCGGGGTGGCGTGCGTGGCTGGGTTGGCTGGTGGCTCGGGGGCGCGGTGGTGTGGAGCGCGTCAGGCGCCCGGCAGGCTGGAGGCCTGGGCCAGCAGCGCGGCATTGGGCTCCCGGTACTCCACCCGCGGGGCGGACTGTCCCCGTTCGAAGTGCAGGGAGGTGACGGAGGTCAGGGTGCACTCACGCTGCCGGGGGTCATGCCACAGCGGCCTGCCCTCGGCCGAGAGCCGGGTGACCCAGATGGGCAGCTGGTGCGAGACGACGATCGCCTCGGCGCCCTCTCCCCCGAGTTCCACGGCCCGGTCACGCAGCTCAAGGATGCCCTCGCTCATCCGGCTCACCTGGGATCGGTACGGCTCACCCCAGGAGGGGCGCAGCGGATTGAGCAGGAAGGGCCAGTGGCGAGGCTTCCAGAGCTGCCTGGCCACCCGAGACCCGCCCTCGAAGTGGTTCGTGGCCTCGATGAACCGGTCATCGATGCCAGACTCCAGGGACAGGGCCTGGGCGATGGGGGCCGCTGTCTCCCGGGCGCGCTGCAGCGATGAGGAGACGAGCAGGGCCGGCGTCCGACCGGAGGCCCGAGCCTCACCGGCGAACCAGTCGCCGATGTCCGCCGCCATCCGGTGTCCGAGTTCCGAGAGGTGGTAACCGGGGATACGACCGTAGAGGACCCTGTCCGGGTTGTGGACTTCTCCATGGCGGACAAGGTGCACAGTCGCAGAAGGCATGGGTCCATACTGTCAGAATCGGGCGATAGCGTTGACCCAAGACCATTCGACCCGAGAGTCCCGCAGGAAGGGCCCGCCATGAACGAGCAACATCCCGAACACCCCGAGCAGCCTGACGAGCCCCAGAAGCCGGGCCAGCCCCGGGACGATCGTCCCCAGTACGGCATCCGCCTGACTCCGGAGCAGCAGGCCGAGCACCAGGCCCAGCTGAGCCAGGCCCAGCAGGAGCGGCAGGAGCGGCAGGCACAGCAAGGACAGCAACCGGCCCCGCCCTATGGCCAGCCGCCGCAGGGCCAGTCTCCGTATGGTCAACCTCCTCAGGGGCAAACACCTCAGGGGCAGAACGCCTACGGCCAGGCTCCCTACGGACAGCCCCCGAACGGCTACTCCCCCTACGGGCAGCCCTCGGTCAACCAACCGGGCCCGGAGTACGGCTACCCGGGCCAGGGCGTTCCGCAGCAGCTCGGTCCGATCACCAGGCCGAGCACGATCGACCGGTCCTACTGGCTGATCCTCGCGGCCGGCCTCGCGTTCCTGGTCATCGAGCTCTTCTCCCTGTTCTCACCCAACATGGGACTGACCCCGGAGATGCTGGACCTCTACCAGGAACAGATGGATGCGGCTGGTCTGTCGATCGAGATGGGGTCGTTCCTGGAGTCGGTGCGCATCTTCGCCGTGGTGTTCACGGCGCTCCTGGTGGTGCTGTACTGGCTGATCGCCACCGGCATCCGGCGCGGTTCCAACGTGGCCCGGATCTTCGGCACGATCTTCGCCGTGCTCTCCCTGACCTCCGCCTTCGGCCCCGGCCTCATCTACGTGGCCCTGGGCGTTGCCGGCATCGTCTTCGCCTACCTGCGCCCCTCCAGCGAGTATCTCCGCGCCAAGGCGTGGGAGAAGGCCATGCGCCGCTAGTCCTCGCGCACGTCCCGGTTACCCCTCCCAACTGGCAACTGGCGCCGCTACTGCCGCAACTCGGCCTGGTGGAAGGCCAGGATCTGCAGTTCGGTGGACAGGTCCACGGCACGCACCGTCACCCCGCGGGGCACCACCAGGTCCACGGGGGCGAAGTTCAGCAATCCCCGGATTCCCGCCGCCACCAGGCGGTCGGCCACGGACTGCGCGACGCCGGCCGGGACCGCCATGATCGCCAGCCTCGCCTCGGACTCGGCGACGCTTCCCTCCAACTCCTCCAGCGGGCGGACCACCACGGAACCGCGCCGTTGCCCGGCCAGGCCGGGGTCGGCATCGAGCACGGCGCACACGCGCATTCCCCGCTCCCCGAAGCCGGTATAGCCGGCGAGGGCCGAGCCGAGATGCCCGGCACCCACTAAGACCACGGGTTGGTCCTCCACCAGGCCCAGGGCGCGGCTGATGGCTTGTTGGAGCGCTGCCACGGGATAGCCGACCCCGCGGCGGCCCAACTGGCCCAGGCTGGACAGATCCCGGCGCAACACCGCCGGGCTGACGCCGGTATGCCGGGCCAGGTCGGTGGAGGACACCCGGACGGTCCCGGCCCGGGCCAATGCGGCCAGAGCGCGCAGGTAGCCGGGCAACCGGGACACGGTGGGCCGGGACAGACCGGAGCCCGGCCCCCGGCCGTGACCGGTGCCGTGACCGCTGCCGTGACTTGAGCCGTGACCGCCACCGTCGGCGGTTCCGTCCCCACTCATGGCCGGTCCGCGGTCAGCATCCGCTCCAGGCGGGCCGGGTCGATGCGCCAGAAGTCCCGCTGCACGCCGTCCACCATCAGGACGGGGATCTCCTCGGCATGCCGCTCGGCAAGATCCGGACGCCTGGCGATGTCCACGGCCTTCCAGTCCACCCCGAGCCGCCCACAGACCTCGTCCACCACGGCCAGGGCGTCCTCGCACAGGTGACAGCCGTCCTTGACGAGGAGTTCGACGGCGGGGACGGGACTGGGGAAGGAAGGGGGTGGCGGCGGGGGCTGCATGTCAGTCATCGGCTCCATCGTAGGCCCGGCGGAGGGTCAACGGCTCCGAGCGGCTTAAACAGCTCCGGGGCCGTCCTGCCTTGCGGCGGGACGGCCCCGGATGCAGCGAACCTCGCGGCGACGCGCCTACTTCTTATTGCGGCGCTGGTGACGAGTCTTGCGCAGCTGCTTGCGGTGCTTCTTCTTGGACATCCGCTTGCGGCGCTTCTTGATCACTGAACCCATAGGGAAACCTCTTGTGTGGTTGGTGAATCCGCAACAGACGCCTGTTGAAGATCCGTACATCTTTGGTCAAAAACGTTCCCTAACACCTTACCCTGCACTCGGGCGTGACAACGAACTGGGAACATCGGCCGGCATCAGCCCGGCCAATATGCCGGCACAGGGGCCGGCAGACATCAGGTGTGTCAGGCGAGGTCAGGCACTGCGGCCATCCGTCCCGGTCGCCCGGTGGTCCGTGGCACCGGTCTGCAGGATCTGCTCGACGGCGGACTCCGGCACCCGGTAGGAACGGCCGAAACGCACAGCGGGGAGCTCGCCGGCATGGATCATCCGGTAGACGGTCATACGGGACACGCGCATCATCTCAGCCACTTCAGTGACCGTCATGAAGCGCGTGTCGGCGAAGTTACCGGCATCAACCACTTGCGTTCCCCATTTCCACTGCCTTGCTTCGAACTGTCTCGATCTGGCGGCACAGTACAACTGCCGGGCCAGGCGTGGCATTCTCAGACATCCTATCGAGCACACGGTGCACTCGTGTCACCACAGGCCCACCTACAGAGCATACAACGGCGTGTCAGTCGAACCAGGGATCCAGCCCATGATAGGGGAAGATCTCCTTCCGCGTCGCCATGATGGTCTGGTCCACGGGATCGGAGGGATCGTAACCGACCTCCCAGGAGCGCCACCAGACATCTACTCCGTCTGACATGGTGTCCGGGATCCCCGCCATCTCCTCGCCCGGCCCCAGCCCGGCGGCCTGTGCGGCGTAGTCGCGCCATGCCTGCGGGATGACGGTGCTGGTCCGCAGAGGCTGTCCGGTGGCCGCAGCCACCAGATGCGTCCAGGTTCGCGGGACCACGGAGAAGGGGCTGTAACCACCGCCCCCGGTGGCCAGCCATCGGTCCCCGGCGAAGTCACGGGCCCAATCGGAGGCGTCCAGAGCCAATTGTCGTTGACCCTCCACGGACATCCGCAGATTCGTCAGGGGGTCCCCGCCGTGACCGTCGCAACCATGCTGGGTGACCAGCACCTGCGGGCCGAAGGCCCGGAGCAGCTGCGGGACCACGGCGTGCGTGGCCCGCAGGTAGCCCGCGTCACCAGTACCCGGTGGGAGCGCCACATTGACGGCGTATCCGAGTGACTCAGGCCCCCCGGAGTCGTTCGCAAAGCCGCTCCCCGGGAACAGGGAGATGCCGGTCTCGTGGACGGAGACGGTCAGCACGCGCGGGTCGTTCCAGAAGATGGACTCGACGCCGTCCCCGTGGTGGGCGTCCAGGTCCACGTACGCGACTCGCTCGGCACCCCGGTCGAGCAGCCGCTGGATGGCCGCGGCGCAGTCGTTGTAGATACAGAATCCGCTCGCCTTGCCTCGGCCGGCGTGGTGGAGCCCCCCAGCGAAGTTCACGGCGTGCCGGACCTCCCCCGCCCAGATGGCCTCGGCCGCCGCCACGGAGCCGCCCAGGATCCGGGCTGAGGCCTCGTGGATGTGCGGGAACACCGGATTGTCGTCAGTTCCCAGCCCCCGCTCCAGGTCTTCGTCCACTGCGCCCGTGCTGACGGCACGGACAGCACGGATGTACTCGGGGTCATGGACTGAGGCCAAGACCTCGTCAGGGGCCACCTCGGGCTTGATGAGGCGCACCCCGGGTCGGTCGAACAGGCCGAAGTCCTGGGACAGCCGGTGGGTCAGGTCGAGGCGCACCGGGGCCATGGGATGGGCGGTGCTGAACTTGTAGCGCAACAGCGACTCGTCCCAGACGACGGCCGTCGCCGCCGAGGGGCCGCCGGCAGGGTCGGGGACGGGTGCCGCCCTGGGTGCGGAACTGGACACCGCGCTCAGTTCGGGACCAGAAACGGTGCCGGTCGCGTCGTTGGGTGTGTTGGTCATCACCACACAGACTATGCTTCCGGCGTCACCACTGGCAGGTGATGACGTCATGGGCCGATTCCCGCGCCGGATGGTGGATGATGGGATCGTTCGTGACTTGGGGCGGAACGGAAAGGGACGTGATCACCGGCGCATGACCCGGCACCAGCGCATCCCCCGTCCCCGCTCCCTGCCCCGGTTCCAGGCCCGCCGAAGGACCGCGGGCCGGATCCCGACGCCGTCGGGCGGACGCCCGCCCCGCCCGCCCTCCGCTCTGAGCAGGGCCCTGTCCTCCCGGGTCGGCCCCCCGGCCGGCGGTCCGGACCGGTCCGGACTCCGCGAGATGCTCGAGCGCCTGCGGCTGTTCGTCTCCACGGTGGCCGGAGCGTCACCGGCACGAGCCGCACTGCTGGCCTTTGCCGTCGTCATCCTGGTGTTCACCGCTCTGCTGTCCCTGCCCTTCGCCTCGAAGACGGGGCGCTTCACGGCCTTCCACGACGCCCTGTTCGTGGCGACCTCCGCGGTCTCCGTCACGGGGTTGACGCCGGTGAACACGGCGGAGCACTGGAGCTTCGCCGGACAGCTGGTCATCCTCGTGGCCATGCAGATCGGCGGACTGGGAATCCTCTCCATGGCCGCGCTGCTGACACTGGCCGTGTCCAAACGCCTGGGCGTGCGGTCCAAGCTGATCACGCAGGAGGGTATGACCACCGGCAGGATCGGGGAGGTTGGGGCCTTGTTGCGCGTGGTGGTCGGCACCACGTTCTTCTTCGAGGCGGTCCTGGCGGTGGTGCTCGTACCCCGGTTCATGGTGCACACCGACTCGTGGGGTGAAGGCCTGTGGAATGGGATCTTCTACTCGGTCTCAGCGTTCAACAACGCCGGCTTCACCCTCCACGCGGACGGGCTGGAATCGTTCATGCACGACCCGTGGATCATCTGGACCCTCATGGCCGGGGTCTTTGCCGGCGCCCTGGGCTTCCCGGTGGTCATGGTGCTGATGCAGCAGCGCTGGCGGTGGTCCCGGTGGAACCTGCACACCAAGTTGACCGTCACCACCACCACCACCCTGGTGCTTGGCGGGGCCTTGCTGATCGGGATCTTCGAGTGGTCCAACCAGGCCACACTCGGCCAGTTCGGCGTGGCCGAGCGCCTCCAGTACTCGCTGTTCGGCTCGGTGATGTCCCGGTCCGGGGGCTTCGCCGTCTATGACATCAACGAGCAGTCGCCCGAGACCCTGCTGCTGACGGACGCCCTCATGTTCGTGGGCGGCGGCTCGGCGTCCACGGCCGGCGGCATCAAAGTCACCACCCTGGCGGTGATGTTCCTGGCCATCGTGGCCGAGGCCCGCGGCGACCGGGAGGTCACCGCCCACGGTCGCACCATCACCCCGGGATCAGTCCGTGTAGCCATCTCCGTCCTCGCCCTGGGCGCCACCCTCATTCTGGTCGGCACCATGGCCCTGGTGGCCATCAGCGGCGAGTCCCTGCAGCGCCCGCTGTTCGAGGTGCTCAGCGCGTTCGGCACTTGCGGATTGACGACAGGACTGACGGCCGAGCTTCCGCCGGCAGGCAAGTACGTGCTGACGGTCCTGATGTTCGCCGGCCGTGTTGGTACGATCACCTTCGCGTCCGCGCTGGCCCTGCGTCAGCGCCGCATCCTGTTCCGGTACCCCGAGGAAAGGCCGATCATTGGCTGAGAACCGTCCGGATCCGCACGCCCCGGTGCTGCTGATCGGTCTGGGCCGCTTCGGCGCCGCCGTCGGCGAGCAGTTGGTGGCCCAGGGCCGCGAGGTCATGGCGATCGAGCGTGACGCGGCCCTGGTGCAGAAATGGGCCGGTACGCTGACCCACGTGGTGGAGGCCGACGCCACCGACCTCCAGGCATTGCGTCAGCTCGGCGCCCAGGAGTTCGCCACCGCCGTGGTGGGCGTGGGCACCTCGATCGAGTCCTCCGTGCTCATCACGGTGAACCTGGTTGACCTGGGCGTCGAGCACATCTGGGTCAAGGCCATCACCCCGGCCCACGGCAAGATCCTGCGCCGGATCGGAGCGCACCATGTGATCTTCCCGGAGCACGATGCCGGCGTCCGGGCCGCCCACCTGGTGGGCGGGCGCATGCTGGACTTCATCGAGTTCGACGACGATTTCGCGATCGTCAAGATGTACCCGCCGGCGGAGGCCGTGGGCTTCACCCTGGCTGAGTCGGATATCCGCGCGAAGTACGGCGTGACGATCGTGGGTGTGAAGACGCCGGGCGAGGACTTCACCTACGCGCAACCGGACACCAAGGTCGGGCCGCGGGACACCCTCATCGTCTCCGGGCACACGGATCTGCTGGAGCGCTTCGCCTCCCGCCCCTGAGACTCAGGACCCGTATTCGCGGCTCATGGCCTGACCGCGGGCGGCGGAGGCCCGCATCCCCTGGGCGATCAGGTCGGCGAGTCCGGAGTCCAAGAACGAGTTGATCGCGGCCTCCGTGGTGCCGTGGGGGCTGGTCACCGCCCGGCGCAGCGCCGCGGGGTCCACCTCCGGCTCGGCGAGCATCCGGCCGGCCCCGGCGACGGTGGCGCGAGCCAGGTGCTTGGCCAGCTCCTCGTCCAGGCCCATGTCCGCTCCCCCGGCGGCCATCAGCTCGGCCAGCAGGAAGGCGTAGGCGGGCCCGGACCCGGAGACGGCGGCCACGGCGTCGAGCTGGGACTCCTCGACCTGGTACACCGAACCGGAGCCGCGGAAGAGCCCGGCGGCCAGGTCCACGTGGTGCTCGGTCGCTGCGGTCCCGCCGGCCAGCCCGACCACACCCATGCCCACCGTAAGGGGCGTGTTCGGCATGGTCCGCACCACCGGCTGCCCCGCGGCCAGGTTCGCCTCCATGGCCGCCAGCGGGATCCCGGCGGCCACGGAGACCACCACGGTCCCGGGGCGCAAAGCCCCCGAGATCTCCCGGCACAGGGCGAGGATGTCCTTCGGTTTGACCCCCAGGACCACGATGTCGGCCCCGGCGGCCGCGGTGCGGTTCGCCTCGGGATCGGACTCGGTGGCGGCCACGGTGACCCCGTAGCGCTCCTGGTTCTCCTGGGCCCGCTCGGCGGAGTGGCCGGTCGCGGACACCGAGGCGGCGTCCGTTCCGGCGGCGAGCATTCCAGCCAGGATGGCGCCGTTCATGTTCCCGAGTCCGAGCAGGGAGATGTTCATGGAAGGGGGGACCTTTCAACGGTGTCTTGATCTTCTGGATCTCGGCCGGAGGCGGAGCGGGCCGCCCCGGCGGCGAGGTGGTGGCGGGCGAACTCGAGCGAGTAGATGAGCATCTCCTCGCGCTCCCCGGCGTACTTCGTCTTGCGGGTGCCGACCTCCACGCACACGGCGCCGTCCCAGCCGGTTGCCCCGAGGTACTCGATGCACTCGGCCACGGGCTGATCCCCGTCACCGGGGAGCATGTGCTCGTCCTTGCCGTTGGCGGTGCCGTCCGTGAGGTGGACATGGCGTAGCCTTTCGCCGAGGGAGCGGATCGCGTCGAGCGAGTTCTCCTGGGCGATGGCGGCGTGGGAGAAGTCCCAGATGACGTAGTCGTAGTCCTCCGGCACCGGGTCCCAGTGCGGCAGGTACATCTTGGCCTCGCGTCCACCGGCCCGCCACGGGTACATGTTCTCCACACAGATCAGCACGCCGGTGGCGTCCATGATCTCCCGGATGCCCTCGGCGAAGCCGGAGGCGTAGTTGCCCTGCCACCGGAACGGCGGGTGGGCCACCACCACCTCGGCTCCGACCTCACGGGCGAGGTCCGCGCTCTTGGCCAGTTTGTTCCAGGCCGAACCCCACACCTGCTGGGTGAACAGCAGCGTCGGCGCGTGGATCGAGTGGATCGGCATGCCGTGCTTCTCTGACAGCCGGTTCAGCTTCACGGGGTCCTGGGACCACGCGTTGTGCGTGACCATGACCTCCACCCCGTCGTAGCCGAGGTCCTCGGCCATCGCGAACACGTCCTGCGTGCCCAGCGGGAACACGGAGGACGAGGATAGGGTCACCGGGATCTCAGCCGGTCCAGTCACTGGTCACCCCCACGGAGAAGCCGGGCAGCATCGGGTCCGGGTTGAGGTAGACGTTCCCGACGCCCGGGGTGGTCTCCCGTCCCAGGATGCCCTCCTGGATCAGGGCGTCCAGCCGGCGCATGATCAGTCCCTCGCGCAGGGCCCAGGGGCAGATCTCCACCTGGGTGACGCCGAACGCGTCCATCGCGGCCTCCGCCACCATGCCGCCGGCGAGCATCTGGGCCGCCCGTACCTCGGATACACCGGGCAACCCGGCCCGGTCCCTGGCTGTCATCGCGGCCATCCGGTTGACCCACAGGGTGAGGTCCTCCCGCCGCAGGTGTCGTTTGACGAACGGTCCGGCGGCCAAGGGAGCGGCGCCGGTGATGCGGGCGAGGGAACGGAAGGTCTTCGAGGTGCCGGTCACCAGCACGGGCGCCGTCAGCAACGGGAATCCCTCGGCCGCCTCGGCGATCACAGCCTTGATGTGTTTGCGCAGTTTCTTGGTGGACTTCGGCGTGGGCGGGTCCGCGGGCAGCCAGTCCCGGGTCAACCGGCCGGCGCCCAGCGGGATGGACACGGCGTAGCTGGGGAGCTCATCCGTGCCGTAGGCGATCTCGAAGGATCCGCCACCGATGTCGAAGTTCAGGATCGAACCGACGTCCCAGCCCTGCCAGCGGCGCACCGCGAAGTACGTCATCGCGGCCTCCTGGTCGCCGGAGAGCTCGGTGAGGTGCACCGAGGTCTCCCGGGTGACCCGATCCAGCACCGCCGCGCCGTTGCCGGACTCCCGGATGGCGGAGGTGCAGAACGCGATCATGTCCTCGGCACCGTTCGCCACCGCGAAGGCGACCGCCTCCCGGATGAAGGTCACCAGCGCATCCTGGCCGGAGTCCTTGATACGTCCGCCCTCGTCCTGGTGGTCGAGCAGGGACAGGGACCGTTTGTGGTCGGCGAACGCCGAGGGACGCGCGCCGGGATGCGCATCCACCAGCAACAGGTGGACGGTGTTCGACCCGATGTCCAGCACACCCAGGCGCATGGTGTCTGCCTTCTTCTTCCGCTACTTCTTGGACGACTTGGCGGCACCGGACGTGGACTTCGAGCGCGCCGCCGGCTTGCGGGCCGGCTTCTTCGCCGGCCCCTTGGCACGCTTGTCCGCCAGCAGCCCATAGGCCTGCTCGGCCGTCAGGGCCTCCGGGTCCATGTCCCGCGGCACGGTGATGTTCGTCTCCCCGTCCGTGACGTAGGGACCGAAGCGCCCATCCTTGACCACCACCTTCTTGCCCGACGTCGGATCCTCACCGAATTCGGCCAGCGGCGGCTTCGCTGCCCCGCGCCCGCGCTGCTTGGGTTGGGCGTAGATGGCCAGGGCCTCCTCCAGCGTGATGGTGAAGATTTGCTCCTCGGACTCGAGGGACCGCGAGTCCGAGCCCTTCTTCAGGTACGGACCGAAGCGGCCGTTCTGAACGGTGATGTCCACGCCTTCAGCGTCCTGGCCGAGCACTCGGGGCAGGCTCATCAGCTTCAGGGCGTCCTCGAGGGTGACGGTCTCGATGGACATCGACTTGAACAGGGAGCCGGTGCGCGGCTTCTCCTTGGCCGGCTTCTTCTTCGGCTTGGGCTTGCCGTTCTTGTAGTACTCGGTGGGCTGGGCCTCCATCCAGGCCGCCAGCTCCTCCTCGTTCATCTCGTGGATGACCTCGGTCACGTAGGGACCGAAGCGGCCGTCCCGGGCCATGATGATGCGCCCGGTCTCCGGGTCGGTCCCGAGTTCGCGCTCGGACGGACCGGCGGTCGCGAAGAGCTCCTCGGCTTTCTCCGCGGTCAGCTCGTCCGGTGGCAGGTCCTCGGGGACGTTGGCGCGTTCGGGGTCGGTGCCCTCCGGGGAGCCCTCCGGGATGTCCTTCTCCAGGTAGGGACCGAACTTGCCCACGCGCAGCGTGATTCCCTCGGCCACCGGGATGGAGTTCACGGCACGGGCATCGATGTCACCGAGGTTGTCCACCACGGCCTTGAGGCCTTCGGCAGTGGACTCGGCACCGAAGTAGAAGTGCTGCAGCCACGCCTCACGCTGGACCTCGCCGGCGGCGATCCGGTCCAGGTCGTCCTCCATACGGGCGGTGAAGTCGTAGTCGACGTACTTGCCGAAGTGCTCCTCGAGCAGCCGTATCACGCTGAAGGCCGTCCAGGATGGGACCAGGGCACTGCCGCGCTTGGTGACATACCCGCGGTCCATGATGGTGGAGATGGTCGGGGCGAAGGTCGAGGGGCGGCCGATCTCCCGCTTCTCCAGCTCGGCCACGATCGAGGCTTCCGTGTACCGCGGCGGCGGGGACGTCTCATGGCCGGAGGCGATGACGTCCGTCCCGGTGAGGGACTCCCCCGAGGCCACCTCGGGCAGGCGCTTGTCCTTGCTGTCCGAGCCGCCAGTGCCCCCTGGGGAACCGGAGGCGCCCTCGGCGGGTTCGGAGCCGGCGTCGCGCCCCTCCTCGTAGGCGGCGAGGAAACCGGGGAAGGTGATGACGGTGCCCGAGGCGCTGAAGCCGGCGAGCCGGCCGGCCATCTCGGCGGAGGAAGGGGTCTCGAGCGCGGTACCGCTGAGCCTGATGGTGGCGGTGTAACCCTTGGCGTCGGCCATCTGGGAGGCGATGGTGCGCTTCCAGATCAGCTCATAGAGGCGGAACTCTTCGCCCCGAAGGGCACCGGAGACCTGCCCGGGGGTGCGGAAGGAGTCACCGGCGGGGCGGATGGCCTCGTGGGCCTCCTGCGCCGAGTCGTTCTTCGCCTTGTAGATCCGCTTGGCCTGCGGGATGGAGTCCGGTCCGTAGAGCTCGGTGGCCTGCCGGCGCGCCGCCATGATGGCCTCGTCCGAGAGCATCACCGAGTCGGTACGCATATAGGTGATGTATCCGTTCTCGTACAGCCGCTGCGCCACCTGCATGGTCACGCGTGAGGAGAACCGCAGCTTGCGCGAGGCGTCCTGCTGGAGCGTGGAGGTCGTGAACGGGGCGGCCGGCCGGCGCGTGTAGGGCTTGTCCTCGACCGAGTCCACGGTGAAGGTGGCTCCCTGCAGGCCCGCGGCCAGGGCGGTGGCCGTGGCCTCGGTGAGGGTGGCGACCTTGCCGGCGGCGGACTTCTTGAGCTGGCCCCGGTCATCGAAGTCCCGTCCGGTGGCCACACGCTGGCCGTCCACCGAGTTCAGGCGCGCGGTGAAGGACTCGCCGGAGCCCTTGCCCTCGTTGGCGGTGAAGGTACCGTCCAGGTCCCAGTACGACGCCGGCACGAACGCCATGCGCTCGCGCTCGCGTTCGACGACCAGACGCGTGGCGACGGACTGCACACGGCCCGCGGACAGGCCCTGACGGACCTTGCGCCACAGCACCGGGGAGATCTCGTAGCCGAAGAGCCGGTCGAGGATGCGCCGGGTCTCCTGGGCGTCCACCAGGTCCGCGTCGATCTCGCGGACGTTCTCGAGACCGCGGGTGATGCCCTCCTTGGTGATCTCGGTGAACGCCATCCGGTACACGGGGACCTTCGGCTTGAGCTCCTGCAGCAGGTGCCATGCGATCGCCTCGCCCTCGCGGTCGGCGTCCGTGGCGAGGTAGAGGGCGGAGGCGTCCTTGAGCAGCCGCTTGAGGTCGGCGACGCGCTTCCGCTTGTCCGGGTAGACCACGTAATACGGATCGAAGCCGTTGGCAGTGTCCACGGCGAACTTGCCGTAGGGGCCCTTCTTCATGTCCGCGGGCAGGTCCGACGGCTGCGGAAGATCCCGGATATGACCCGCCGATGCGTCCACCACCCACCCTTCGCCGAGGTACTTGGCGATGGACTTGGACTTGGCGGGGGACTCCACGATGACCAATTTCGTTCCGTCACCGGAGGAGGTGGTCTTCTTGGACGTCTTCTCAGACACTCGGGCTCCTTTTCGTCGCCGGGCGGGGACAGGTCCGCCGGGCCCGGCTGGCCCAGTGGATGGCCGCCTGTGACTTCCAGGCGGACCGCCCGGTGCCCTACTAATGTAACGGCACCGCGCCCCCGGTTCTCGACCGTCGGCGCGCCCCGGACTCCCGATCAGGTGTGACCGGGGGTTTCCGGGGCCGAGTCTGCCAGAACTGAGACGAGGTAATACACGCGTTCGGCATCCACCGAGCGCTCGGAGGCGGGGTTGAGCTCTTCGAACTCGTCGATCAGCGCGGCGAGGCGGCGCTGGAACTCGGCGCGCTGCTCGGCGTTGACGAACACCATGCCGGTGGACAGCACCGGGGACCGGCGCCGGCCGGGCTCGTGGGCGCCGATGTCCCGTCCGTCCAGGGGGGCGTTGGCGTCCTGGGCGGTGGCCACGGCCTCCTCCGCCGCCTGGCGCAGGAGCTTGTCCTCGGTCTCGCGGCGGGCCACCTCCTTCATGATCCGGTCCCGGAAGGTGTTCAGTTGGACATCGATGAACGCCTGCTTGGATGCTGGGGTGTGGTTCAGGGAGTCGACGAGCAGCGAGTAGCCAGCCGCCTTCCAGCGCCGCTCACGGCCGTCCCCCTCCGAGGGCGAGCGTTCCACGAAGCCGTATTTCTCCAGGGCTCGCAGGTGGTAACTCATGGCGGAGGGGGTCAGGCCGCACCGGGAGGCCAATTCGGTCGCGGTCCGGGTGGACTGCGAGGCGTAGAGCTCCTCCAGTGCCTCCAGCCGTGCCTCGTGGGCCAGGGCCCGGATGGCCTGGGGATCCGAGATGACCACCGGCCGTCGGGCGGCCGGCACCGTTCCGCCTCCGGGGGTCGGAGCGGTGTCTAGTTCAGTCATGGACCAAGATTCTAGGCAGTTCTTTCAGATTTAGCGTGTCCTCGTTCACATTCCGGACGGTATCGGTGCGGTAACGGTCAGGAATCCGTCCGTCAGCAGCTCCGCCACGGCAGTGACCAGGGCCCGCTCCCCCTTCTCGTCCAGGTCCAGAAGTCCGGCCACCGCACCGGTCAGCTGCCCCACTGAGAACTCGCCGTCCGCTGCGGACAGAAACCCGGCGGTGGCGGTGTCCACATGCGCCGTACGCCGGAAACCGCCGCCCTGACGAGCCAGGATGATCTCCGGGTGGTCGGAGCCGAAGCGCTGGTGGCGTTCCTCGGTGACATCCCCGGGGACCGTGACATGCAGCCCCCTCAGCGCCGTCAGGCCCCCGGTGCCTTCGGCGTCTCCGGTTACCAGGTCCCAGCGGTCCACCGCCTCGCCCCAGGCCGGGCCCAACGGCTGCTGCAGCTCGGACTCGAGGACTTCCGTGCGGATCCGGCCGGCCCGCGGTGCGGCCGGCCGGCGCAACCACACGTACCCGAACCCGACGGCAGCCACTCCCCGTTCTCCGAAGTCCTCCAGGTAACGCCGGTACCCCGCTGTATACCTCGCCGGGTCGAGCTGCTCGGAGGAGTCCTGCAACCAGGTCTCGGCGTAGCCGGCCGGGTCCAGGAGATCACGCTGGATGAACCAGGCGTCGACGCCGGAGGGCACCCAGGAGCGGGGGCGCACCTCCCATCCGGGCAGCTGGGGGCTGGCGGCCCCGGCCACGCGGTCCGATGCGCCCTCCGTGACGCCGTCCGTGGCTCTATCCGTGGTGTCACCTGAGTTGCCGTCCGTGGTGCCGTCCCAGGCACCGTCCGGGCGGCCGTGGATCTCCCAGTTGCCGAGCATCTGCGCCATGCCGCCGGGCTCGAGGTGCTCCGGCAGCGTGGCGACGAGCTCGGCCAGCAACCGGTCTCCGGGGCGGCCGCCGTCCCGGTAGGTGCTGATTCCGTCACCGACCTCCCCCGTGAACCGGTCCGGCTCCGAGCCCGAGCGGGGAGTGATGACGTACGGCGGGTTGGAGACGACCAGGTCGAAGCGGTGGCCGGCCACCGGCTCCAGCAGGTCCCCCTGCAACAGGGTCACGCGCCCGCCGAGCGTGAGGGGGAAGCGTCCGCGGTTGCCCTGCGGCGGACCGTCCCGCTCCGGAACGTCTGTCAGACTCAGGTCCAGGCCGAGTGCCTCGGCATTGAGGGCCAGGTTGAAGGCTGTGAACTCGAGCGCCCGGACGGAGAGGTCCGTGGCGGTGACGTGGTCGGCATGGGTCAGCAGGTGCAGCGTCTGGATGCCGCAGCCGGCGCCGAGGTCGAGTGCCTGGTCCACCGGCCGGCGGATCACGTTGCCCGCCAAGGTCATCGACGCCCGGCCGATGCCGAGTACGTGCCAGGAAGGCAAGGTGGTCCGGGTCTGCAGGGCGGTCTGGTCGCTGGCCACCCAGACGTCCCCGAGGTCATCCGTCGAGTAGGGCGAGAGGTCGACTACCGGGCGGAAGTCATCATCCCGGAGCCAGCCCAGGTTGAGCTCTGCGGCACCGGCGGCCGTCAGCGTCGGCAGGGCGGCGTCCAGCGTGGCGGTCGGCACCGGGTCGCCGAGCATCCAGCAGGAGACGATGGCGGCGAGCGCGCGCTCGGAGCCGGGCGCGCCGGCGTCGTGCAGCACCTGGGCGAGGCGGCGGCGAGCCGGCTCGGCCTGCTCGCGCTCCAGCGCGGCGATGGCCATCTCCCCCAGCAGATCCCCGACCGCCTCCGTGGTGTAGGGCAGGGCGCGCAGATCGACGGCCAGGGCAGCGACTGCGGCGTCGGCGACGGGCACGGTGGCGGGGACGGTGGCGGGAGCCCGGTCCCACCGCGGCGGGTCGACCATCGCTTGGTTGAAGGGCTGCTCGGTGCTGGCGGTACTGGGACGCGGATCGGTCATGACTCCATTGTGGTGCGTGGCCGGGGCCGCACTCGCATCACTGCTGCGCCCCTCGCCGCGCTGCCTCACGGTGCTGCCGCGAGGAGTCCTTGCCGGAGTTTCTCGACCTGCCGGTCGAAGGCCGCCACCACGGTCTCCGGGTCAACGAGGATGCCACTGACCATGACGTGGTGATGGCCCACGGTCTCCACCGCGATGGTCACGCTGGCGTCCCCGAGCAACTCGTCTCCGCTGCTGTGTGCCATCAGGCCGTCCCGGTCCCCGGGCAGGGGCGCCACGGTGACAGTGGCTTCACCCTGGCGCAGTTCCGCGCCCTCGCAGTCCCGGCCCACCGCGGTGTAGAGCGGTCCCGGTTCCGGCCCGTCTCCGTCCTCACGGGCGAACAGTGCGGCGGACAGGACGGGAGGCAGATAGGCGTCTTCGTAGCCCTCCACCACACTGACGGCCTCGGCCGCACCGGCGGTGGTCTCAAACGAGGCGGATTGCAGGGCCTGCAGTGCGTCGGCGCAGGCGCCCTCAGCCTGGGAGGGGTCGTCGACCACGGTCGCGATCAGGCTCGGGTCGATCTGCTCCCCCGGGCCGCCGGCTCCCTCCAACCCATACTCGTCCATGGTCAGGAGCATCGCCCGGAGCTGATCCTCGGACTGGGGAGGGGTATCCGCCGGGTCAGGTGCCCCACAACCGGTCAGCAGCAGCCCCGCGAGGGCCAGTCCGGCAACCTGGCGTCTCACCGGCACACCGCGCAAGTGCGGTCAGGGACGGCGAGAGAGCAGGCATCGCACACGGTGTCCAGGGTCTGGCAGGACGGATCGGAGCAGTTCCGCAGCTGCGAGGTGGGACCAGCACAGAGTGTGCACTTGCCGATCGTCGCGGACTGGTCTGAGAACTGGACCCGCATGCGCTGGTCGAAGACGGCCAGGGATCCCTCCCAAAGGCCTGAGTCACCATAGACCTCCCCGTACTTCACGATCCCGCCGTCCAGTTGGTAGACCTCCCCGAAGCCGCGGTGGTGCATCAGTGCCGTCAGAACCTCACAGCGGACCCCGCCGGTGCAGTAGGTGACCACGGGCTGGTCCTTGAGGTGGTCATAGACGCCCGAATCCAGTTCGGAGATGAAGTCCCGGGTGGTGACGGTATCCGGCACCACGGCCCCGGCAAATCGGCCGATCTTCGCCTCCACGGCGTTGCGCCCGTCGAAGAACACCACGGGGGTCCCGGCGGACTCCTTTTGCTCGACCAGCCGGTGCAGGTCCTCGGGCGTCAGGTGCACGCCGGTGTCCTGCACGCCGTGCTCGGTCACGACGATCTCGTCCTCGGCGTCGAAGGCCACCAGCTCAGGCCGCACCTTGACGGACAGCCGCGGGAAGTCCTTTTCAGAGCCGTCGGACCACTTGACGTCCAGACCGGCGAACGGACCGTACGTTCGGGTGGTCTTGACGTACTGTTTCACGGCGTCCAGGGGTCCGCCCACGGTGCCGTTGATCCCGTGCGGGGACACGATGATGCGCCCGGTCAGCTCCCAGCGCGAGGCCAAGGCGTGCTGCCAGAGGCGTACGGCCTCCGGATCGGCCAACGGGGCGAAGCGGTAATACAGTGCGATCTTGGACTGGCTCACCGCATCAAGGGTAGTCCGGGACGCTCCCACCCACGAGGTCCGTCCGGGGACAGTGCCGTGCACGGGAGCCGCAGGATACGGACACGTGACGATTTGACCCGGATGTTGGTCCGACGCGTGCGGGCACCCTCCGGCTCGGGCTAGTCTCGTCCCATGACTTCTGCCTTGAATGACGCGCTGGTCAGCACCTGGGTGACCGGCTGGTCCCGCTGCCGGAACTACGACGTGCAACATGACGGCGTGGTCCACGCATCCCTGCGCAGTGGAGTCCAGGCCGGTGACGGACAGGACTGGGAGTACGTCCTGGCCCACCCGGACGAGACCGCCCTCAAGGCCGTGTCCGCCGAGGTCCAGAACCATCCCGGTCGACTGCTGACCGTGGTCGGTCCGCCGCCCACCGTGCCGGCCAGCGTCCCCCTCAAGGCGCTCTCCACCGGTGAGAAGCTCATGGTGTCGGACATGGGAGGCCAGGACGTCGAGGCCCCCATCGTGCCAGAGGAGTTCGAGGCCTCCGTGGAGCGCAAGAATCCGGACTGGTTCCTGGTGACCATCACCAGCACGGATGAGCATCCCCAGGGCGAGGGCGCCGTGGCGGCCCGCGGACGGGTGGCCGCCGTGGACGGCTACGCCGTGTTCGACCGCATCTGGACTTCCCCAGACTTCCGCCGGCAGGGCCTCGGTTCGCTGGTGATGCGCTACCTCGCCTCGCTGGCCCTGGAGCACGACGTCGAGGAAGGCCTGCTCGTGGCCAGTGCCGACGGACAGGCCCTCTACGGCCACCTCGGCTGGACCGAGCTCGCCGACGTCACCGTCTACGGCGCGCTGGAGGACGATACCGAGAATCCGTCCCACTCGGACGCCGGCTGAGTGGACCCCCGCCGGGAACACCCCCGGTACGGCCACGGGGACAGGGCCGGGCAGCCAGCCGGTGGACCACGCACGGATGACCCCCGGGACGCGGAGGCCCTGAGCCGCACGCTTGGCCGCCGCTCCATCCCGCCTCAATTGCTCCACGTCCGGCACCTGCCCGAACGGCGGGCCATCACTGTGCCCTGGCCGGAGGGCACCCCGGATGACCTCATCCACGCACTCGGGGGCTCCGGGGCACTGGAGCCCTGGAAGCATCAGGCCGAAGCGGCTGGCCTCGCGGCCGCCGGGACCAACGTGGTGCTGGCGACGGGAACGGCGTCGGGCAAATCCCTCGGCTACCAGCTCGCCGCCGGGACCGCCCTGCACGACGACCCCACCGGGACTGTGCTCTACCTGTCCCCCACGAAGGCGCTCGCGGCCGACCAGCTCAACGCCTGGCGCGCCCTGGCCCGGGACGGCGCGACCTGGCTGCGGCCGGCCCCCTACGACGGGGACACGGACATCGCCGACCGAAAGTGGGCGCGCGAACACGCGAACGTGCTGCTGACGAACCCGGACATGTTGCACGTCGGAATCCTGCCGCACCACGAACGCTGGTCCCGGTTCTTCCGGAGGCTTCGTTTCGTGATAGTGGACGAGGCCCACGTGTACCGCGGGGTCTTCGGCTCCCATGTGGCGGTGCTGCTGCGTCGGCTGGCCCGGGTCTGCGCACACTACCGGTCTGGGCGCCAGGATGGGACCGAGGTCCCGGGCATCCCGGGACCGGTCTTCATCGGGGCCTCGGCCACCAGTGCCGACCCGGCCGGGTCCTTCTCGCGCCTGATCGGGGCAGACGCGGTGGCCGTGACCGAGGACGCCTCCCCCCACGGGGCCGTCACGGTCGGCTTCTGGGAACCGGAGCTCACAGACCGGCGCGGCGAGAACGGCGCACCCGTGCGCCGTTCGGCCACGGCCGAGGGGGCCGGGATGATGGCCGACCTGGCCGTCACCGGCACCCGGACCATTGCCTTCATCCGCTCCCGCCGCGGAGCCGAGGCGATGGCCTCCGCCGCCAAACGTGAGCTCGCGGAGGTGGACCCGTCCTTGCCGCCCCGGGTGGCGGCCTACCGAGCCGGCTACCTGCCCGAGGAGCGCCGCGAGGTGGAGACGGCCCTGCGCACCGGCCGGTTGCTGGGCGTCGCCTCCACGCCGGCGTTGGAGCTGGGCATCGACATCGCCGGACTCGACGCAGTGCTGGTGGCCGGCTGGCCGGGCACCCGCGCGTCGTTCTTCCAGCAGGTGGGACGCGCCGGACGGTCGGGGCAGGAATCGGTGGCGCTCTATGTGGCCGGGGACGATCCCCTGGATACCTACGTGGTGCACCACCCGGAAGCCGTTTTCGAACTGGCCGTGGAGGACTCGGTCACGGACCCGACCAATCCGCACATCCTCGCCCCGCACCTGTGCGCCGCGGCCGCCGAGTTCCCGCTGGTCCCGGGCGGACTCGGTGACTTCGGAGACCCGGAGGAAGTCCGCGGACTCGTGGAACAGCTCGCCGAGGAGGGCTACCTGAGGCGCCGTCCGGCCGGCTGGTTCTGGACCCACCCCGAGCATGCCGCCGGATTGGTGTCCCTGCGGGATGACGGCGGCGGACCGGTGAACATCATCGAGACCGAGACCGGCGCCCTGCTGGGCTCCATGGGTTCCCCGCAAACCCACTACCAGGCCCACCCCGGTGCCGTGTACGTCCACCAGGACCGGACGTACCTGGTGGAAGACCTTGACGAGGATGCCCACGCCGTCCTGGTCACGCGGGCGTGGCCGGATTTCTTCACGCAGGCCCGGGACATCACCGAGATCGAGATCCTGGACACCGTCCACCGCGTGGACGCCGGTGACCTGCAGTGGTGCACGGGACCGGTGAAGGTCACCACCCAGGTGGTGTCCTACCAGCGCAAGGCCCTCGTCTCCGGTGAGATCCTCGGCGAGGAGCCCCTGGAGCTGCCCGCCCGGGACCTCTTCACCACGGCCGTCTGGTTCCACTGCCCCTCGGAGGTGCTCGTGGCCGCCGGCCTGACGATGGACCGGCTCCCCGGGTCTCTGCACGCCGCCGAACACGCGATGATCGGGCTGCTGCCCATCGTGGCCTCGAACGACCGCTGGGACATCGGCGGGGTATCCATGGCCCTGCACCCGGACACCGGTCAGCCCTCCGTGTTCGTCTACGACGGTCACCCTGGCGGTGCCGGGTTCGCCGAGCAGGGCTTCACGGAGGCCGCGACCTGGCTGCAGGCCACCCTGGACACGGTGCTCTCCTGCAGTTGCTCCACGGGCTGCCCGTCCTGTGTGCAGTCCCCGAAGTGCGGCAACCGCAACAACCCGCTGGACAAGGAAGGAGCCGCCACCCTGCTGACGTTCGTTTTGCAGGGCGTCCGGATCGCGGCGGCACGATCGTTGCGGGCCGCCGCTCATCGCGGCACCGTTGGCGCTGGCGGTCCGGCCCTGGCCATCCCTTCGGAGGACCACGGCAGTGCCGACTCATAGCGGGTGCGCACGCGCACGGTGCCGTCTGAGGCGGCAGCGCACTCGGTGATCGTGGCCCCGTGGCGAGCGGCCGTCTGGGCAGCCAGGACGCAGGGATCGGCCAGCACCAGTCCACGGGCGGCGTCGGCGGCGGCGAGCGCCGCGAGATCCGCGGCTCCGGAGGCTCGTGCCGCCGCCGTGGCCGCGGTGCCCAACGCCGCCGTGGCTCCCAGCAGCGCCAAGGTCAGGAACACCGTGGCCAGCACGGTGACACTGCCGGCGCCCTGTTCACACTGTTCACCTCGTTCGTCCTGTCCGCTTGGCTCTCCCTGTTCGTGGTGTTCGTGGTGTTCGTTCGACCGGCGTGCCGTCGCCCGGTTCATGGTGCCCCCGTGGGAGGCACGGCCCACTGGTCCGGCGCGTGAGCCGTGGCCTCGAGTTCCCACCCGTCCCACCACGCCAGGGGCCCGGGAGGGGCGTGGGCCACGGTCACAGCCACCCAGCCGAGGCTCCGGTCACTGCTGAGTTCCGTCGCCTCACCGGCCATGCGCCGGGCAGTGGAACGGACGTCGGCCTCGTTCTCTCCCCGGGCCAGCTCGCGGACCGAGGCTGCCGCGGCTTCCTCCAGCCGGACCTGCTGCAGGGTTGCGGCACCGGCGAGCAGGGCGCCCACCAGCACCAGGGCAGCGGCCGGCAGCATGACCGCGTATTCCGCGGTGACCGACCCCCGTTCGGCACCGGCAGTACCGGCGGGACCGGAGGGGCGCTCGGGCTGCCGCGTGAGTGCGGAATCGGCGGGAGGGCCGTGAAATCTGGTGGGGCCAGGAGCAGCGGAACGGCCTGGCCCCGTAGATCCGGTCAAGGGGAGATGTTCGGTCGGAGGACGGCGGTCCATGGCTTCCTCGTGTCTTGGGGTCTCGCTCGGGAGGGGCGGGAACAGCGCGGGTGGTCGGCGGGTTTCAGCAGGCTCCATCCACGCCTGATCGGCCGGGTCTGCCCCGGATACCGGGCCCCGCCGGGAGGGGTGTCGGCGGAACCCGGTACCCGGTGGAGGGTCCTCAGCCGAAGCTGAGTGCGTTCTTGACGATGTCCAGCAGCAGTCCCTGCACATCGGACCCGGCGAGGACGACGGCCAGGACGCCGGCAAACCCGACCGCGGCGAGCGTGACGATGCCGTATTCGGCTGTCTGTGCACCGGTCTCATCGCCCCAATCCGGGGCCGTGCCGTGGCGGCCCTGCACGGCGGGGACGGTGGAGGCGCTGTCCGTCATGCTGGTGGTGCTGGCGGTACCTCCCGGCCGGTGGACTCCGCTGGCCGTTCGCGGGGCATGGTGTTCGTGCTGCAGTGTGGTGGTCATGGCGTCTCCTCTGGTGTGATGGCGGCCGGTGTGGTCGCCTGCTTCCAGCCTCCGTCGGTGTTCTCCTCCGTGGGGTGCGGAGACTGGCGGATCTGGACGGCTGGGGCGTGTTGGGGCGGTGTGGAGGACTGCGCTGGGTTTCCAGCGGTGGACGGTCGTCCCTTGGTGGACCCCGCGTGAAGGCGTCCGGGCGGGCATCGAGGCGGGCTTCACGGCAGCAGAGCCAGGACGAGCGGGACCACACCCAGGCAGAGGAATGAGGGTAACTGGCAGAGCCCCAGTGGCAGGACCAGCCGGGTGCCCAGTTCTGCGGCCCGTTGCTCGGCCCGGCGTTTCCGGTTGCGGCGGAGCGTCGACGCTGTAGAACGCAACAGGGCAGCCGTGGGCGCTCCGGTGAGGTGGGCGAAGCGGAGCTCGCCGGCCAGTTCCTGCAGGTCGGGGTCGCTGGCTTCGGGCTCATGGGCCGACCAGGCATCATCCCAGTCGACACCGGCGCGCAGCAGGGCGGCCACCCGCCGGACCGGCGCCGCCCCGGGAACATGGGTGCCCAGAAGGTCGAGACCGGAGACGAGACTCTGCCCCGTCTCCAGCAGTCCCGCCACCAGGTCCATTGCCAAGGCGGCGTCCAAGGTGTCCGGTGCTGCCGAGGCGCCGGGCCGGACGGTCCTGCTCGTGGTCATGTGGTCTCCTCCGACCGGCGGATCAGTGCGCGGGTCCAGAGATGACCGATCACGGCCAATCCCACTCCGGTGCCGATCACGAGCCAGCCGAGGGTGCCGGCCAGCAACTCGGTGGGCGGCCCCCCGACCAGGGCCGTCATCGCGATCCCGGCGAGCGGCAGGAAGCCCAGCAGTTGTGCTGTGGAGCGCGGGCCGGCTGCTGCCGCGTCCCGCGCCTGTTGGGCGTCCTGACCCTCCTCCAGGGCGTCGGCCAGACGCTCGAGCAGCCCGGCCAGCGGAATCCCGGCGTGGTGGGAGACCGCCAGGCATCCATCCAGCTGGCGCCAGTGGCGGCCCTGCCCCAGTGCCTCCACGGCAGCGAACGGCTCGCCGCCGAGCATGTTCTCCAGGTCAGCCGAGACCAGGACGTGGTGCAGGCAGCATCCCGCCCGACTGGATGGCCGACGCGGCGTGCCTAACTCCTGTGGCCCGCCCTGGCACCGCTCGTAAAGCCCCGAGAGTTCCGCCCAGACCCGCTCCGGGCGACGGCCGGCCTGCAACAGGGCGGCCGCCCGGCGGAGCAGGGCGACGAATTCCTCGGTCTCGTGCTCACGCCGGCGCCGTGCGTGCCCCGGGATCCACTGCAGCCACCGGGACCACCACCGGCTTCGTCGTTCAGGTCCCGATCGCATGCCGGCCCCCGCTCCGCCGCAACCCCGGGTCTCGATGCACCTCGGCAGCGGACAGACCGTCCAGCATCCCCTGGCCGGGCCCGGCGGTCAGGGCCGTTCCGACCAGGGAGAGCGCCGGGATGACGCGCAGTGTGCCAGTCCGGGCGGCGTCCCGGTCCACGACGGCCAGCTCCACGGGATGCCGTCCGGCATCGGTTCGTTCCAGGTGAAGGACCGCACCCACCGCACTGGAGGCTTGCAGCGCGAGGGCCTCCGACCCCAGGCCGGCCAGTGCGCCCATTGCCTGCAGTCGGGCCGGGACATCTGAGGCGGAGTTGGCGTGCAGTGTTCCGGCGGCGCCCCGGTGGCCGGTGTTCATGGCGGCGAGGAAGTCCGCGACCTCCGCCCCACGGCACTCTCCCACGACGAGTCGATCGGGCCGCATCCGAAGTGCCTGCCGGACGAGTTCGGACAACTCGACGGAGCCGGCGCCCTCGGAGTTGCCGGAACGGGCCTGCAACGAGACCACATGGCCGTGGCGCGGGCGCAGCTCACGGGTGTCCTCCACGGTGATGATCCGTTCGTCCCCGGGGACCTCCGAGAGCACCGCGGAGAGCAGGGTGGTCTTCCCGGAACCCGTGGCCCCGCTGATGAGCAGGTTGGCGCGAGTGTGCAGCAGTTGCCGCACGGCGGCCAGCCACCGCGTCCCGTGGGGCCAGCGCCGGGCCAGGTCCTCCAGACGCGGTGGTTCCGGTGCGGCCAACCGGACACTGATCTGGGTTCCGCCCGAGGCCAGCGGCGGCAGGATGGCGTGCACCCGGGCACCGGTGACCTGTGCGTCACCGAACGGTTGGCCCTCGTCGAGCCGCCGGCCACCCTGGGCCAGCAACCGGACGGCCAACCGGCGGGCGTCGTCGGCCGGCAGGCACCGGCCCGTGTCCCGGAGGCCGTCCAGGCCGTCTGTCCAGATGGTTCCGGAGCCGTCCACCAGGACATCCGTGACGCCGGATGCCCGTGCTGGGCCAGCGAGTGGGCCCAGCCCGGTGAGATCGTCCGTCAGCGCCGTCATCTGGGCGGATGCCTCCTGCGGGGTGGTCACCGGCAAGTGCCGGCGGACAGCCTCGGCTGCCAGCTCCGGCGGCACGGTCTCGGGCCGACGAGTACTGCGGTCCTGGTGACGGGCGGGGTCTGCGAGGCGGCCGGCGAGCCACCGGCGGGCCCGTTGCCGTCCCGCTGAGGTTCCGGCAAGGCGCCGACCTGCTCCGGATGGTGGTTCCGGCGACCATCCGCGGCTCATCGCAGTGCCCGTCCGGCCACGGGCCGGCCGGATTCCAGGGTCCCGGCTCGGTCCAGCCGTAGGTCGACCTGCGCGGCCAGCCTTCGGGCGGAACCGCGCCGACTCGACCGACTCCAGGAGGCCAGCGACGTACCGTCCCAATCCCGTGCTTCGACCCGCACAGAGCCGATGGGTTCCCTCGCCAGGACTGTTCCTCGACGGACGTCCCGGTGCCCTGAGGCGCGTGATGGCCGCTGGCGTGGCGTGACCTGCAATAGCACGTCGGCCGGAAGCTGCCGGCCGGCCGCCGGTCCGCGATCTGTGCACACCAGCAGGGCCATCCCGCGTTCGGCCCGGTCACGGGCCAGGTCCTGGTCCTTGCCGACGTCGACGACCGTCCAGGGGAACGTCTCCACGGCCACCTGGACCCAGTCCTCGCCCCTCCAAGGGCCGTCAGCGGACTCCGATGAGGTCCAGCCCCACCACCGCACGCCACCGGCCCCGGGCAGGTGTGAGGCCAGGGCGGGTCCGGGAACCGGCAGTTCCTGCATCCCGTCCCAACTCACGCATCGATCCACAGGAGGGGCCAGGGCACGAAGCCGTGCACTCAGACTCCCCTGAGGACCTTGGGCATCCACGAGCAGGCCACGACCGGGGCCGCCCAGCAGCAGTGCCAGGGCCCAGGAAAGCCCGGGCCAGTGCTCGTCCCCGTCCGCGCCCGGACCATCGTGGACCACCACCGCCGCGCGCCCCCGGGTGGGTGGCTCGGAGTTCGCCGGACGGGTCCGCGCCAGGAGGCGACAGAGCTGCTGAGACCGGGAGGGCAGGCAGAGGGCATCCGGAGGCGCGGACGACCCGTCCAGGGTGACGGCCACGATCGGCGGTTCCGGCCGTTCCTGTCCTCCGTCTGATCCCGGCGGCGTCTCCGGGCCGTCCGTCTCCCCCGGGGCGAGTCCCCAGAGGACGAGGGCCGGGGGCTGCGGGGCAGCCCGTTGGCCGTGCGCGGCGGCCATCCACTCGGGGCGTGGCACGACGCGCAGCCGGTGTCCGACTGCGGCAGCACAGGCGGCCACCTCGGTGCACAGCAGTTCGGACAGGAGTGGGGTGCTGCCCACCAGACCATGCGGGACCCGTCCGTCCCGATCCGGTGGAGAAACGAACAGGACGGTCAACGGTGAGGATGCTCGGACGGCCATGTTCCCAGCCTGTCCGTCTGGCCCCCCGGTATGCCCCTCACAGTCCGGCAGTTGTGGAGGACCTGCCTGGGTTCAGTCGTCTGTGGAGGATCTGGCGTCCGACAGGTCAGCGCGGGGCACCGGCATGGACGCGTCCCAATCGGTGATGTCCACGATTCGGCCGCGGTCCCAGTCCTGGGTCCACCCCAGCAGATCGAGGATCCGGTCGATCAGGATGGCCGTGAAGCCCCACACGAGGGTGCCGGAGACCAGGAAGGCCGGGCTTCTGAAACGCCGGTTGACGCGCGCCGCTCCCCGGGACAGGGACGTGGTGATGCGGTTGGCGGGGTCCACCAGGTCGGCCACGGGCACCCGGAACACACGGGCTGCTTCTCCCTCGTCCACCACGAAGACCTCGGAGGGCCGGTCCCACCAGCCCAGGACGGGATGCACCCGGAAGTTCGAGACCGTGAGCGGGGCCGGCGGCAACGTGCCGATGACCCGCACGCCGTTCCGGTCCAGGCCCGTCTCCTCCTCGGCCTCCCGCAGGGCGCAGTCGCTGAAGTCCACGTCCCCGGGGTCCCGGCGACCTCCCGGGAAGGCGACCTGGCCGGGGTGGTGGCGCAGGGCGAAGGACCGCTGGGTGAGCAGAAGGTCCAGGTCCTCCGGTACAGCAGTGCCGTGGAAGTGTGCCGGCTGGCCGTCCAGGGCCCCGAACAACACCAGCACGGCGGAGTCCGAGGGCTCCTCGGCCGAGTCCGGGGGCGCCACGGTGAGGCCGAAGTCCCAGCCCCGGCCGTCGTCGGGAATCCGGGATGAGTCCGGGGCAGACGGCCGCCTCGCCGCCAGGCCCGGGTCCAAGGTCCCGTAGCGCTCCACGAGGGACCGCAGGTCCGCGAGCGCCCCGTCGATCTGCATCATGCCCCCAGGCCGTAGCCCTCGGCCCGCAGCTCGGCGCGGGTGGCGCCGGCAAGCATCTTGGCCAGCAACTCCTCCCGGCCCGGCGCCAGCTCGTACTTCAGCAACGACGCCGCCGCGTCCGGATTCGTCTCCCCGATCCCGAAGGAGGGGCACCAGCGGGCGACGGGGCAGGCCCCGCAGGCGGGACGCTTGGCGTGGCAGACGCGGCGACCGTGGAACACCAGACGATGGGAGAGCATGGTCCAGTCGCGCGGCTCGAAGAGTTCGGCGACCTCGTACTCGACCTTGACCGGGTCCTCCTGCACCGTGAATCCGAGCCGCCGGGCCAGGCGCCCGAAGTGGGTGTCCACCGTGAGCCCGGGAATCCCGAAGGCATTGCCCAGGACCACGAAAGCCGTCTTGCGCCCGACCCCGGGCAGTCTCACGAGTTCGTCCACCGTGCCGGGAACCTCGCCGCCGTGGCGTTCGACCAGGGCCCGGGAGAGGCCCTGGATGGCGGTGGCCTTGTTCCGATAGAAACCCAGGGGCCGCACGATGTCCTGCAGCTCGCGCTCGTCGGCGTGGGACATGGCCTCGGCGTCCGGGAAACGAGCAAACAGCCCGGGAGTGGTCGCGTTGACCCGCACATCCGTGGTCTGCGCCGAGAGCACCGTGGCCACGAGCAGCTCGAAGGCGTTGGTGAAATCGAGCTCGGCGACCGCATAGGGATAGGCCTCGGCCAGCACGCGGTTGATCTTCCGGGCGCGGCGTTTCAGGGCGAGGGTGCTTTCCCCGGCGCTGGCGACGCCGGCCGGAGCGGAGTGCTTGGCCGTCACGCGCGCTCGATGTCCGTGAGGTCCTCCAGCACGCCGGTGCGGCCGTCCGTGTTCTGTACGAGGAACTCATGGCCACGGTCCTCGAGGGCCAGGATCCAGCCGCCGGGTTCGAGTCCGAAGGCCGGGCTGCCGTCCTCAGGGTTCATGGCCGTCCGTCGCGTTCCCACGGCGAACCAGAACGCCTCATACTCGGCTGGTTCCGTGCCCCGCGGAGCTGCCGGTCCGGATTCCAACGGATCGATCGGTGCCGTGTGCCGAACTTCCGGCCCCGGTGACGAGGGAGACGGCTGGAACGGTTCCGACGGCCCTGATGGCGCAGAGGTCGCCGTCGCCTCGTCCGCTCCACCGGGTCCAGGGGACGGGTCCGCGGTTCCCGAGTCGACCGCCGGTGCTCCGAACGCGGCGGTCGCCGAGGCCTCAGCCTCGGCCGTGGGCCGCGGGCGAACGCGGGTCATCCCGAGCTCGTCCTCGATCTCGGCCACGGACCGTGAAGGGCCGCCCGAGCTGGACTCAGGGGACGCAGTGGGCTCCGGCGAGGACCGGTGCTCCTCATGGGCCTCCCGCGCGGGGCCACTGGATGCCGTGGGTCGGGCGGCTCCGGATGATCCGGCGAAGAGCGGGGCGATGAGGGAGCGCATCGGTGAGGTGGCCACCAGCCCGAAGGCTCCGGCCAAGCCGATGAGCAGGACGGGGTCCAGGGTGGTGACGAAGGTGATGAAGAAGTAGGAGAGCGCCAGCCAGGCCGTGACGTGCGCGAACTGTTCGGTGCTGAGCGAGCCGAGGCGAGGGCCGGCGTCGCCGGTGGACGTCCCCGCGGAGGCTGCGCGGGCCAGGATGAAGCCGGCCGCGACGAGGGGCATCAGGACGCCGATGCCGAGGAAGAACAGGTTGGTGCTGCCCCACAGGTTCAGGCCCCACCGCGAGGTGGCCAGGGGGACGATGGACCCGGCGAGGACCGCGAGGACCGAGGCGAGGAAGCCGACATCCCAGCTGGACAGCCTCAGCCCAGAGCCGGGACCACCGGCCTGTGCGGTAGCGGTTGAATCCGGTGCGATGGTCATGTCGTTCCTCCTGTGCCACCCGGAGCGGGCGACTCCCCAGCGATTGATCCAGACCGGACGATGCTCGCCGGTTCCCCGATGGATGGTCTCCGCACCATTCAACCAGTCGCACCCGGCGCTGTCCCCCCAAGTTGACGTGCGCGGCTTCACACCCTCGACTGTGGCGTTAGGCTGAAGACGAAGCCACCTGTGACCCTGCTTACACCCCAGGCTCTTACGGTGGTCCTCATCGACCGCGCCACAAAGGAGTACGCATGAGCACAACAGCGTCCAACGAATCGGCCTCCGCAACCGCCGACGGCGGCGGCACCATGGACACCCTCTCCCACGAGCACCGGAGCTTCCCGCCCTCGGCGGAGTTCGCCGCGCAGGCCGTGGCCGGGGCGGCGCGCTATGAGGAGGCCGCCGCGGACCGGCTGGGCTACTGGGCCCACCAAGCACGTGAGGTACTGGACTGGGACCAGGACTTCACCGAGGTGCTCGACTGGTCGGACGCCCCGTTCGCGAAGTGGTTCGTCGGCGGCACCACCAATGCCGCCTACAACGCCCTGGACCGCCATGTGGAGGCCGGGCTGGGCGACCGCGTGGCCATCCACTTCGAGGGCGAGCCCGGCGACTCGCGCTCCTGGACCTACGCCGAACTCGCTGCCGAGGTCCGGCGGGCCGCCAATGCCTTCGAGTCGCTCGGCGTCACCAAGGGCGACCGCGTGGCCGTGTACATGCCGATGATCACCGAGACCGTCATCACCATGCTGGCCTGCGCCCGGATCGGTGCGGTCCATTCCGTGGTCTTCGGTGGCTTCTCCGCCGATGCCCTGCGCTCGCGCATCGACGATGCCGAGGCCAAGCTCGTGGTCACCGCGGACGGCTCCTGGCGGCGCGGCAAGCCCTCCATGCTCAAGCCGGCGGTGGATGCCGCGCTGGCCGAGCCCGGCCATTCCGTGGCCCATGTCCTCGTGGTCCGGCGCAACGAGCAGGACGTGGAGTGGACGGCAGACCGGGACCTGTGGTGGCACGACGCGCTGGGCGAGCAGTCAGACGAGCACGAGCTGGTCTGGCACGACTCCGAGCACCCGCTGTACATCCTCTACACCTCCGGCACCACCGGCAAGCCGAAGGGCATCCTGCACACCACGGGCGGATACCTGGTGCAGACCGCCGTCACCCACCGGGACACCTTCGATCTCCATCCCGAGACGGACGTGTATTGGTGCACCGCCGACGTCGGCTGGGTCACCGGGCACTCCTACGTCGCCTACGCGCCCCTCATCAACGGTGCCACCCAGGTGATCTACGAGGGCACCCCCGACTTCCCGCACAACGGCCGCTGGTGGGAGATCGTGGCCAAGTACGGCATCAGCATCATGTACACCGCCCCCACCGCGATCCGCACGTGCATGAAGTGGGGCCGGCAGGTGCCGGACACCTTCGACCTGTCCTCGATCCGCGTGCTCGGATCCGTCGGGGAGGCCATCAACCCCGAGGCCTGGATGTGGTACCGGGACGTTATCGGCGGCAACGCCGGCGCGGGGACGAAGGACGACGACGGCTCCGTCACCCCGGGTGCCCGCAAGGAACACCCGGCCCCGATCGTGGACACCTGGTGGCAGACCGAGACCGGCGCCCACATGATCTCACCCCTGCCCGGGGTCACGGCCACCAAGCCCGGCTCGGCGCAGACCCCCGTCCCGGGGATCACCGTGGACGTGGTGGACGAGACCGGCCGGTCCTTCGAGGGCGCCGGTGCCGGGTTCCTGGTGATCCGGGATCCGTGGCCGGCCATGCTGCGCGGCATCTGGGGCGACCCCGAGCGCTTCAAGGAGACCTACTGGTCCCGGTTCGAGGGCATGTACTTCGCCGGGGACGGCGCCCGCCGGGACGAGGACGGGGACGTCTGGGTCACCGGCCGTGTGGATGACGTCATGAACATCTCCGGCCACCGCCTCTCCACCTCGGAGATCGAGTCTGCCCTGGTGTCCCACCCGATCGTGGCGGAGTCAGCCGTGGTCGGCGCCACCGATGCCACGACCGGCCAAGCGGTGGTGGCATTCGTGATCCTCACCGAGGAATCTCAGGCGGACGGAGCGGTCGATCCGGTCCAGACCGAGGCCGACCTGCGGGCCCACGTGGCCTCCGAGATCGGGGCCATCGCGAAGCCCAAGCACATCCTGGTGGTGCCGGAGCTGCCCAAGACCCGCTCCGGCAAGATCATGCGCCGCCTGCTCAAGGACGTGGCCGAGGGCCGCGATCCGGGCGATGCGTCCACCCTGTCCGATCCCACGATCATGCAGCAGATCGCGGAGTCACTGCGGAAGTAGAAGCAACAGCAGGGAACAGCTCCGGACACAGCAATGGTGCCGGGCCACAGTGTTCATCACTGGTGGCTCGGCACCATTGCTGTGTCCAGCCGTCCTGTCCTGCAGACAGCCACACAGCGGGACGTGGCTGCGCGGACTAGCTCCGGTCGACCGCAGGCTCGTCACCGGAGAGATGGTCCGGGTTCTTCAACAGGTGGATGAGCGAAGCGGCCATGCCGCCCCACACCACCACGATGGCGATGATCAGGAACACGATGGCAATCGGGTCCATGTCAGACTCCCTTCTCGGGGTGCTCGGGATGGGTCGGGCTGTGCGGTCGCTCAGCGCTGCCCGCATGCTGGGGGCGGGAGGGGGCGTCGGCATGACGGCCTTGGCCGCTCTGGCCGCCGTGGCCTCCTCGCACTGTCCGGTCTCCGGTGGTGGCCCCCACCAGCCCCTCGTCCCCGATGACGGACTCAGGGCCGAGGTTGTCATTCAGCTCGCTGTGCAGGGCCGACTTCTGGGACCAGGGCAGCAGAGACAACAGGACGGCCACCACGACCAGCGCGATCGACATGCCCCAGCCGAAGGTGCCCACGAACCAGGCTGGGAGGTCCCCGTAGCCCTCGGTGGCCTTGAGCACCACATCGGAGATCCAGATGTAGGCCAGCACGATCGGCAGGACCACGGCCACGAGAGCCTTGTAGATCCAGCCCACGCGGAACGAGGAGACGGCGTTGAGATGGCTGACCATGCGGTCCAGCCGGCGGAGCACCCACGAGACCGTCACGACCGCCACCAGGGCCGCACCGACGATGCCGAAGCTGTTGGCGAAGGCGTCGGTCACGTCCAGGACGTTGATACCGGACGTCGTGCTGAACAGCAGCAGCGAGATGATCCCGGCAACGCCCACCACGACGGTCACCGTGGTCACACGGCTCCAGCCCAGCTTGTCCTTGACCGCGGAGACCACCACTTCGAGGATGGAGATCAGCGAGGTGAAACCGGCGAACACCAGGGAACCGAAGAACAGCACCCCGATCAGCGCCCCGGCGGGCGCCTGGGAGATGATCGTCGGGAAGGCGATGAACGCCAGTCCGATGCCATTGGTGACCACATCCGCGACGGCCACACCGTTGGCCTGGGCCATGAACCCGAGAGCGGAGAACACGCCGATGCCGGCCAGCACCTCGAAGCTCGAGTTCGAGAACCCGACCATCAGCCCGGAACCGGTCAGGTTGGTGCGGCGCTTGAGGTACGAGGAATAGGTGATCATGATGCCGAAGCCCACGGACAGGGAGAAGAAGATCTGGCCATAGGCGGCGATCCACACCTGCGGATCGGTGAGCACGGACCAGTTTGGGGTGAACAGCGCGTTCAGGCCCTCAGGGGCACCGGGGAGGAACAGGGCCACGATCACCAGGATGATGAACATGGTGGCCAGCACGGGGATGCCGATGAGCGAGGCCATCGCGATGCCCTTCTTGACACCGGCGCCGAGGACCACGAGCAGGATCAACCAGACCGCGAGCATCGGCCAGAAGACCGCGGGGACGAACTCGAGGGTGGGCGCCACTCCCTCCGGCACCTGCAGATACTCGCCGAAGAAGAAGACCTCCGGGTCCTCCCCCCAGCGTTCCCCGAAGGAGAACCACGTGTACATCGCGGCGTAGGCGATGATGGCCGCGTAGTAGACGCCGATCACGAAGCAGATCAGCACCTGCCACCAGCCGATGGACTCCGTCCACTTGCTCAGCCGCTTGAAGGCCAGGGGCGGAGAGCCCTTGAAGCGGTGGCCGATCGCGTAATCGAAGAACAGCAGCGGGATGCCTGCGGTCAGCAGCGCGATCAGATACGGGACGATGAAGGCGCCGCCGCCGTTCTCATAGGCGACATAGGGGAAGCGCCAGATGTTGCCCAGGCCCACGGCGGAGCCGATGGCGGCGAAGATGAAGGCCCAGCGGGTCGCGAATTGCTCGCGGCTCGCCTTGCCACCCTGAGGTAGTGCGGTCTGCGTTGACACGGAGGTCCTCCCGGTCAGTAACCCAACCCACTCGGCCCGGTGCCGTTCTGAGGGTGATACGGCGGGGGGTCGGCGGTGCGGTGCGAAAATGTGATGGCGACCACGTTAGACCAGTCGGGCGGTTCTTGCACGATGTGGACCCCGGTTGACACTAGTCAGCCGAAGGTTCCCGGGCGTAGTCCCGCTCAGTTCCCCTGGATGCACTGGCCGGCGGACACCGTGTCCACCATCTCCTCGGACCCCGTCAGCGCGTGCTCGGCCTCTTCGCCGGTGATGGCGTACCCCACCTTGATGTCCCCGGTGGCGCGGGCGAAGACGATTCCCGCCACGTCACCGTCCACGGTCAGCAGCGGACCCCCGGAGCTTCCCAACTGGACATCGGCCTCCAGCTGGTAGATGTCCAGCAGGCCGGGTTCGGCGCCGTAGACGTTGTTGACGGTCACCTCACCGCGGGCCTGCACCAGTGCCGGGTCCATCTGGAAGGGCCCGCCCGAGGGATAGCCCATGATGTAGCCCGCTTCCTGGTCCGCCAGCTCGGCACCCACGTCCAGGGGCGGCAGGTCAGCCCCGTCCACGGCGATGACGGCCACGTCCCGTGCCGCGTCGAAGTGCACCACGCGCCCGGCGTGCACGCGACCGTCCGCGGACTCGACCGCGGGCTCGGTCAGGCCGGACACCACGTGTGCGTTGGTGATCACCCGGTCGGGGGCCACCGCGAAGCCGGATCCGGTCTGGTTCTGCCCGCACACCAGGGCGGTTCCGGAGACGCGCACCACCGAGGCACGCGCCTCCTGCAGCGCCTGTCCTGGTGCGGGGGTGGATGCCGCGGCCGCCGGGGTCTGAGTGGTCACGGGTTTGGGCAGCACCGGCACCACGTCTGTCCCGGCGACGGCGGCACGCACGCGGGCGACCAATGACTTGGCCGACTCGGGTGCCGCGTCGTTGATCGTGGTGATGACCCGGGATTCGGAGATCGCCGAGGTGACCGGCGCCAGGCCCATGGAGGACGCGGAGAAGGCCACGAGGGAGATCAGCGCAGCGGCCACCGCGGTGTTGGCCACGGCACCGCCGAGCCGGTCCACCGTCCGCAGTCCCGGCAGCGCCATGCGGAGGCGGATGGCGCGCCCCAGGGCGGCACCGATCCCCTGGCCGAGCAACACCAGGACCAGCGCAGCGGCCACGATGGCGAGGATGCGCCAGCCGGGTTCGGTGATCCAGGTGGAGACCAGCGGGATGGAGAAGAACGCGGCGAGGGCCCCGGCCACCAGTCCGACCATGGTCCCGAGGGTCACCAGGAAGCCGCGGCGGTAGCCGGCCATCAGGAACACGAACAGGACGACGATCAGGACCCAATCCAGCACGGTCAGTCCCAAGAACAAGGAGTCTCTCTTCCTGCGTCCGCCCCCGTATACGCGTAGCCTCCCACTTTACCGTTACCATTGCCGCAGATGGGGCAGAATGGATCACACACACTCCCCGCATGTCGTAGATGTCCGGCATGCCAGTCGACAGTGAGGACGAAGGACACATGGATCTCGAGGTACTGCGCAAGGCCCCGCTGTTCACCAACTTGGATGACGAGGTCTTTTCTGCACTGACCTCCGAGCTGACCGAGGTAGAGCTCTCTCGCGGCGCCTCTGCATTCCATGAGGGTGACCAGGGCGATCAGCTGTATGTCATCATGTCCGGCAAGATCAAGCTGGGCCGCACCGCCCCGGACGGCCGGGAGAACCTGCTGGCCATCCTCGGACCGGGGGAGGTCTTCGGCGAGATGGCGCTGTTCAACCCCGCCCCGCGCACCGCTACCGCAACGGCCGTGTCCGCTGCCCGCCTGGCCGGATTGCGCCACGACAATCTGCGGAAGGTCATCCAGTCCACCCCTGAGGTCTCCATGCAGTTGCTGCGGGCCCTGGCCCAGCGCCTGTCCAAGACCAACGAGTCCCTGGCTGACCTGGTCTTCTCCGATGTGCCCGGCCGTGTGGCCAAGGCCCTGCTGGACCTGGCGGACCGTTTCGGCCGTCCGGCCAACGACGGCCTGCTCGTGGCCCACGATCTCACCCAGGAAGAGCTGGCCCAGCTGGTTGGCGCCTCCCGCGAGACCGTCAACAAGGCCTTGGCCGAGTTCGTCCAGCGCGGATGGATCCGTCTGGAGAACCGTGCGGTCGTGGTCCTGGACCTGCAGCGCCTGCGCCAGCGCTCGCGCTAGTCACCCCAACCGGAATCGAACTGCGGTTGAAGCTCTGCTGAGCCACTGACCTCGAGGGGCCGCCATTGCGGCCCCTCGAGTCGTTTCTGAAGCCCGGAGAACTGATGCCCGGAGAACTCCAGCAGTTCTCCAGCGGTCCTGCAGCGAGCGTCCACCAAGGGTCAGGCGCGGGCCCACCGGCCGCCCGGCAGGTCGACGGATAGGCTGAACCCACCGCCGTCGGCTACTTTCCCCGGCGCATCCGATACTGCTCCGCCCACCGGGCTGCCGTGCAGCTCCGGCGTGAACTCTGGCACGCCGCCGCGGATGGTGAGGTCCATGAGGAACTCCACCGTGGATCCCGCCGCGGCCATCCGCTCGAGCAGCAGCTCCACCGCCGGCACCGTCAGGCGTCCCAGCGTCCGGCCCACGGTCTCCTGCTGGCCGATCGCATCTCCCAGCACGGTGCTGTTCCGCCCGGCCACCACCCACCGGGCCGGCACCCACGCCGACCAGACGCCCTTGCCCTCCATCAGGGAGGTGTCCTGGCCGTGCGGAACGGCCACCGCGAAGTACTGGGTATCGAAGCGGCGGTGGGAGAAATACGGACTGTGCCACCGCCCGACGGCGCGCAGCAAGTCGGTGCGCAAGCCGAAACCGCGGCGATTCACCAGGTCAGGGAGGGAGAGCTCCTGACGGTCGAGGGCCACGCGGGCCTGCATCCACTCGCCACCACCGGGATTCGTGACCACGGCGTGCGCGTCCGGCCCGGCCAACAGGATCCCGGTCTCCTCGAACAGCTCACGGATCGCCCCGGCCAGGTGCCGGCGGGCCAGGCGGTGGTCGTCCACCCCGAGCACCCGGGACCACTGGGCCGGAGCCGGGCCGAACCACGGGCAGTCGTCCTCGTCAGCGGAATCGAGGGAGCCTCCCGGGAACGCCACCGATCCCAGCGGAGTGGGCCCGGGCCGGTAGCGCAGCAGGGTCTCCACCCCGTTCAGCCCGTCTCGGACCACGGCCACGGAGGAGGCACGACGCGCGGCCCGCGGCCGCCGCTCTCCGTGCACCCACCAGCTGCGAGCGGCCACGTACTGGTCCTCCGGCAACTCGAAGAGCCGGGGCACCAGGGCGCGCTCGGGGCGGCGGACCGGGCCGTGGCCGACGGCCAGCCCGGTCCGCGGAGCGGTCGTCCGTGCAGAGGCGGGTGAGGAGGCCATGGTGCGGCGCGGGGCAGGCGCCCTCAGCGGAACCGGACGGTCATCTCGACCTCGACCGGCGAGTCCAGCGGCAGCACGGCCACCCCGACGGCGGAGCGGGCGTGGATGCCGGCGTCGCCGAAGACGCGGCCCAGCAGCTCCGAGGCGCCATTGACGACCTGGGGCTGGGCCGTGAAGGACGGATCGGAGGAGACGAAGCCGACGACCTTGACGACCTGTTCGATGCGGTCGAGGTCCCCGATGACGGATTTGACGGCCGCGAGGGCATTGACCGCGCAGACAGCCGCCAGCTCGGCGGCTTCCTCCAGCTCCACCTCGGCGCCGACCTTGCCGGTGGCCGGCAACTGGCCGCCCTGGAACGGCAACTGGCCGGAGGTGTGCACCAGGTTCCCCTCGATGACAGCCGGGACATAGGCGGCCACGGGGGCCGCCACCGGCGGAAGGGTCAGGCCGAGTTCGGCCAGGCGTGCCTCGACGATCCCGGCGGCGACGGCGTCGGTGGAAGCCGGCCCGTTCACTGCTTCGGCCGCTTCAGGTAGGCCACGGATCCACCCTCGGGACCGGTGACGATGGAGACTAATTCCCACCCCTCGGAACCATGCATGTCCAGCACCTGCTTGGGCGTGTGGAGGGGCAGCGGCGTGATGAGGTATTCCCAGGTTGTCATGGGACCACCCTAGCCGCAGGAATGCCCGTACCCGAGGTCCGTCACGGTCGATGATTCGGCCGGTAGAATCGTGACCATGGCCAATCGCAAGTCCCCCTTCTTCGACACTGCCACCACGCTGGGCAAGATCGTCGCCTTCCTCGGTGTCAGTGCGCTGTGTGGCGTGCTTGCGGCCGGTCTCATGCTGCCGATGGCCGCCGTGGGCGGAGCCACGGCCACGGCCGGCGGGGAGATGCTGGACCAGCTGCCCGCCGAGTTGAAGGAGGAACCGCTCTCGGTGCCCTCCCGCGTGCTGGACAAGGACGGCAACGTTCTGGCCACCTTCTACGCCGAGAACCGCGTCCCGGTCGAATTGGACCAGATCTCCCAGAACATGCAGGACGCCATCATCTCGATCGAGGACGAGCGATTCTACGAGCACGGCGGCGTGGATCCCCGCGGCCTGACCCGCGCCCTGATCAACAACGCCACCTCTGACTCGACCCAGGGCGCCTCCACCATCACGCAGCAGTACGTGAACAACGTGCTGGTCAACGCGCAATACCTGAACAACGAGCGCACCACGATCTCCGGCACCAAGACCGTGGCGGACAAGCTGCGCGAGATGAAGCTCGCCGTGGCCGTTGAGAAGGAGATGTCCAAGGACGAGATTCTCGAGGGCTACCTCAACATCGTGCTCTTCTCCGGCCGCGTGTACGGCGTTGAGGCCGCCGCACGCTACTTCTTCAACAAGACCGCCGCGGAACTGACCGTTCCGGAGTCCGCCATGCTCGCTGGCATGGTGCAGTCCCCCAACGGATACAACCCGGTCAACAACCCGGAGGGCGCCACCGAGCGCCGCAACACCGTGCTCGGGGCCATGCTGGGCAACGAGGCCATCACCCAGGCGGAATACGACGAGGCCGTGGCGTCCGATCTTGGCCTGGATGTCACCCCCCTGGCCTCCGGTTGCATGTCCGCCGACTACGGCAACTACTTCTGCGACTACGTCCAGCGCACCATCCTGACGTCCGAGGCCTTCGGTCCGGACGCCGAGTCGCGTCAGCGCCTGCTGGACCGTGGCGGTCTGCAGATCACCACCACCCTGGACACCAGCCTCCAGCAGGAGGCTGAACGAGCCGCGCGGGAGAACGCCCCGTACACCGAGTTCGGCGAGAACGACGCCGTGGGCGCCTCCCTCGTCACGGTGGAGCCGGGCACCGGCAACGTCCGGGCGATGGCCCAGAACACCACCTATGATCCGGCCGCCGAGGGCGACCAGAACACCACCATCAACTTCAGCGTTGATCGCCCCATGGGCGGCGGTGCGGGCTTCCAGGCCGGCTCCACGATGAAGCCCTTCACCTTCCTGTCCTGGATCGAAGCCGGGAACTCGATGACGGACACACTCGATGCCCGAACCAACACCTACCCGAACCGCACGCAGTTCCAGGGGTCCTGCGGTCAGTCCGGGACCATTCCCCTGCTGCTGGACCGCCCCGCCTGGACTGTCCGCAACGCCATTGCGGACATGAACAAGCCCATGCGTGCCGACTATGGGCTGTACTGGTCCATCAACACGGCCACGGTGGCCGCCGCCTACGCCCAGGACCTTTGCGGGATCACGGACCTGATGGGCCGCGTGGGCATCCAGAATGCCGGTACCGGTGAGACCATCAACCCGCTGAACCCGTCCTTCGTCCTGGGCTCGGAAGAGGTCTCCCCCCTGATGATGGCCGCCGCCTACGCGACCTTCGCGGACGACGGCAACTACTGTGAGCCCCGCGTCATCAGCGAGGTGACGGACACCCGCGGCAACTCGTACCAGATACCGCCGGTGTCCTGCGAGAAGGTCGCGGACACCCAGCACGTCGCGGAACTGAACAACACGCTCAAGGCCATCGCCTCAGAGCGCATCGCCCAGGACATCACCTTCCCGATCGCCGGCAAGACCGGAACGAACAACTCCTCGTCCTCCACCTGGTTCATCGGCAGCACCACCGGCCTGACCACCGCCTCCTGGGTGGGCAACTTCCGGGACCTGGACTCCCTGGAGGGCGAGACCATCGGAGGCGTGACCTACGACGATGTGTGGGGCTCCATCATCGCCGGACCGATGTGGGCCGACTACATGGGGACGGTGGCCGAGGCCTACCCCACGGACCAGTTCACGGCCTATGACGGCCCGGCCTCCGATCCCCGGACCATGGGCTCCCGCGAGGGCGGAGAAACCATCCGGGTCGACAGGCGCCCTGGACCCCAGCCGTACTACGACCGCAGCACCGTCGTCTCGACCGAGGACTGAGCCCCGTGGGAAAAGCACAGGTGAGGGCAGCTCGCCAGGCGGCCAGCCGGCGTCGGGCACGGTGGGTCTCGGCCGCGAAGACGGCGGTGATGGGCACCGGTGCCGTAGCCGCCACCGGTGCCGGCATGGTGGCCTGGGGTGCGCTCGTGGAGGCCCGCAACTTCGCGGTGCGCACCGAGCGGCTGCGCATTCTGCCGCCGGGCGCGAGCCCGTTCCGGATCCTCCACCTCTCGGACATCCACCTCATCCCATCCCAGCAGGACAAGCTCGACTGGCTGTCCGGCCTAGCCGACCTGAAGCCGGACCTGGTGGTCAACACCGGTGACAACATCGGCGCGGCCGCGTCCGTGGCGCCACTGCTCCGGGCCCTGGATCCACTGCTGGACGTGCCCGGAGTCTTCGTCCCGGGCTCCAACGACTACTACGCGCCGAAGCCGGCCAACCCGCTGCGCTACCTGGCCGGTCCGTCCCGGCAGGACCCTGACCGAACCGAGCTACCGTGGGAGGAGTTGTTCGATGCCTTCGAGGCCCGGGGCTGGCTCAACCTGTCCAACCAGCACATCTCCCGGGTGCTCAACAGGATCCGACTGGACTTCGCCGGCACCGACGACCCGCACCTGGGCCGGGACGTGTGGCCCGGCTTTCCTGGGGCTGGCTCCGGGCCAGCCCGCTCCCTGCGGATCGGCGTCACGCACGCGCCCTACCGCCGGGTGCTGGATGCCATGACCGAGGGCGGCGCTGACGTGATCCTGGCCGGCCACACCCATGGGGGTCAGATCTGCGTGCCCGGGTACGGCGCGCTCGTGACCAATTGCGACCTGCCCACCTGGCAGGCCTCCGGCCTGACCGAGTGGTCCTCCGGCGGGCGGGCCATACCCCTCGAGGTGTCCGCCGGCATCGGCACCTCACCCAAGGCCCCCATCCGCTTCGCCTGCCGCCCCGAGGCCGTCGTGCTGGACGTGGTCTCCCCCGCCTGACCCACCCTTCGGGTTCAGTCGGTCCCGATCCTTCAAAGGGATCTTTCAGATCGCCGCCGGCGACCGTAGGATGGTGGATCGCCGCATCCCTTGGTGCCGGCCACGTGTTCGACATCTGGAGGGGTCGCCTTGTCCACGCCTGCCCGCACCGATTCACCGCGTGGCGCGCCGGCCCGGCGGGGTCGGCCAGATGGAGGTGGCCCTGGCAACCGGGAGCAGTCCATGCTCGAGGCCATCCGCCGCCTCTCCCCCTATCTGGACGGGATCCGCTGGCGCTGGGTCGCCGGGCTCGTCTCGGCCATGCTGGCCGGACTGGTCGCCCTGTCCATCCCGCAGGTCATCCAGCAACTGGTGAACTCCGTGTTGCGTCCCGGAGGGTCCACCGCGGACGTGTGGGGCGCCGTCTGGCTCATGGCCGGACTGGGCATCGCCGAGGGACTGCTGATCTTCGGCCGCCGCTTCTTCATCCTGCCGCCCGCCGCCGGGGTGGAGAACCGCGCCCGCATCGCCCTGTTCACCCGGCTGCAGCGGCTGCCGGTCTCCTTCCATGACTCCTGGCCCTCGGGACAGCTGCTCTCCCGCTCGGTCGGAGACCTGTCCCTGCTGCGCCGTTGGATCGCCTTCGGCACGGTGATGTTCGTGGTCTCGATCGTCACGATCGTGGTCGGCATCGTGCTGCTGCTCAACTCATCCTGGATCCTCGGGTTGATCTACCTGGCCGGAGCCGTGCCGATCATGTGGCGCTCATTCCACTTCCGCAACGACTTCCGGAGCGCGTCCCGCCTCTCCCAGGACCAGGCCGGTGACCTCGCCACCACCGTGGAGGAATCCGTCCACGGCATCCGCGTGCTCAAGGCCTTCGGACGGGGCGGGGAGGCGCTGGAGGGATTCCGCGGTCAGGCGGACACGCTGCGCGGCACGGAGGTCCGCAAGGCCACGGTGCTCTCCCAGTTCATCGCCCTGATCGTCGCCCTGCCGGAGACCGTCATCGGCATCTCACTGGCTGCCGGCGTCTACCTCGTCGCCACCGGGGAGCTCACTGTGGGTGCCCTCGCCGGCTTCTTCGCCACGACGGCGGTGCTCGCCGGCCCCGTTGAATCCGTCGGTCAGCTCATGGGCATGTCCCTGTCCGCGAAGACCGCGATCGACCGACACTTCGAGGTCATGGACACCGCCGTGGACATCGCGGATCCGGCCGACGGTGCCGCTGCCACATTCGGTACCGAGTCAGGCGCGAGATCTGGATCCGGCTCAAGCCTCGCCTTCGAGGGGGTCGGCTTCCGCTACCCGGATGCCACCGCGGATTCGGAGCCGATTCTGCGGGACGTGACCTTGCACCTGGAACCCGGCGAGACGATGGCCCTGGTCGGGCTGACCGGATCCGGCAAGTCGACCCTCGTCCAGATGGTCCCCCGGCTCTATGACGCCACCTCCGGGCGGGTGCTGGTGAACGGAGTGGACGTCAGGGACTACGCGCTGGTGGACCTGCGGCGCACGGTGGCCATCGCCTTCGAGGACGCGACCCTGTTCTCCGACTCGATCCGCAACAACGTGCTACTCGGGGCCCCGGCCGAGATCGCCGGCCGGGATGCTGCCGATCCGCAGGCCGCCGAGGACCTGCTGGAGCTGGCCCTGGACACAGCCCAGGCCCAGTTCGCCTATTCCATGCCCGAGGGCGTGGACACCCAGATCGGGGAGGAGGGGCTGAGCCTGTCCGGTGGGCAGCGCCAGCGCATCGCCCTGGCCCGGGCCATCGCCGCGCAACCGGAGATCCTCGTTTTGGACGACCCGTTGTCCGCGCTGGACGTCCGCACCGAGGAGGTGGTCACCCAGCGGTTGCGCACCATCCTCACCGGGACCACCACTCTGATCGTGGCCCACCGGCCCTCCACTGTGGCCCTCGCCGACCGCGTGGCGGTGCTCCGAGACGGGGCGATCCAGGATGTCGGCACGCACGCCGAGCTCCTGGGCCGGTCGGCGGGATACCGCTTCATCATCTCCAGCCTCGAGGAGGACAAGTCCATAGAATCCGTCATGGACTCCGGGGTGATCACCGGGATGACGCCGGTGATCACCGTGGACGAAGCGTCCGACATCGGCACTGACAGTCGCAATGGCAGTGAAGGAGACCGACCATGAGCCGCGCGGACCGAACTCAGCGCCGCCGCCGCCCGACGGTCAACCCCTCCGCCCCCGGGGAGGTCCAGCGGCCCGACCCGACGCTGTTGGGCACCCAGGGCGAGGAGCGTCTGGACCTCAGCGTCCAGGAACGGAGGTATGTCAGGGCACGATCCTGGGCCCTGCTCAGGGATCTGGCCCGGCCGGTGATATGGAAGCTCATCCTGACGGCTGTGCTCGTGGTGATCTCGAATGCGGCCCGCGCGTCGTTCCCGTTGATCATCGCGTGGGGCATCGACTGGGGGTTGCCGCAGGTCGTCTCCACGCTGGAGGCCGGGGGCTCAGCGGCACCGGTGGTGGCCGCCGTCGGGGGCACCTACGTGGGAGCCGCGTTGACCGCGGGACTGCTACTGGGCACCTACACGTGGTTGACCGCCCGGGTGAGCCAGGCCATGCTGCTGGACCTGCGCGTGTGGGTGTTCCGGCACACGCAACGGCTCAGCCTCGAGTTCCACGAGAAGTACACCTCCGGGCGGGTGATCTCCCGGCAGACCTCGGACCTGGACTCGTTGCGTGAACTGCTGGACCAGGGCGTCTCCTCGCTCGTGTCCGGCCTGATGTTCATGCTGTTCACGGGCATCTCGATCGTCGTCCTCGACTGGCGTTCGGCGCTGATCCTGATGGTGGCGTTCATCCCGGTGGCGATCGCGGTGCGCTGGTACCAGGTGCGGTCGGAGGCGGTCTACCGGGAGTCGCGGGTGTCCTCCGCCCGGATGATCGTCAACTTCGTGGAGACCATGACCGGCATCCGCGCCGTGCAGGCCTTCCGCAAGGAACGCGCCAACGACCGCACGTACGAGACGCTGGCCGGCAAGTACCGCGATGACATGCTGAAGTCCCTGAACCTCTTCGGCATCCTGCAGCCGACCCTAGTGATCACCGGGAACCTGACCGTGGTGGCCATGCTGCTCTTCGGCGGGTTCCGGGTGCTGGACGGCACCTTGGCCGTGGGCGTGCTCGTGGCGCTGCTGCTGGCCGGCAAGCGCGTTTTCCAGCCGATGGAACAGGTCGCCATGTTCTACTCCTCCTTCCAGTCCGCCACCGCCGCGTTGGAGAAGGTGTCCGGGCTGCTGGAGGAGGCGCCCACCGTGCGGGAGGCAGAGCGGCCGGTGCCCCTGCCGAAGGCCGCCGGCCGGATCGAGTTCACGGATGCCGAGTTCGGCTATGGGGACGGCCAGGTGATCCTGCCACGCTTCGACCTGACGATCCCCGCGGGCCAGACGGTGGCCGTGGTCGGCCAGACCGGCGCCGGCAAGTCCACGCTGGTGAAGCTGATCGCCCGGTTCTACGACCTCTCCTCCGGGTCCCTGACGCTGGACGGGGTGGATCTGGACCAGCTCTCCGCGAGCGATCTGCGGCGCAACGTGGTCATGGTCACGCAGGAGGCGTTCCTGTTCTCCGGCTCCGTGGCCGAGAACATCGCCCTGGGCCGGCCGAATGCCTCGGATGCCGAGATCCAGGCCGCGGCGAGGGCCGTGGGCGCCCACGAGTTCATCCTGTCCCTGCCCGAAGGCTACGAGACGGACGTGACCAAGCGCGGCGGGCGACTCTCCGCCGGCCAACGCCAGCTGGTCTCCTTCGCGAGGGCATTCCTCGCCGACCCGGCCGTGCTCATCCTGGACGAGGCCACCTCCTCGCTGGACCTGCCCAGCGAGCGGCTCGTTCAACAGGGACTGACCCGGTTGCTGGGCGACCGCACCGCACTGATCATCGCCCACCGGCTGTCCACTGTGGAGATCGCCGACCGCGTGCTCGTGGTGCACGATGGTCGGGTCGTCGAGGACGGATCGCCCGCCGATCTGATCGCCGCCGGGGGCCGCTTCGCCGAGCTCCACGCAGCCTGGAAGAACTCTCTGGTCGGCTGAACCCTCCCCCACGCTTTCAGTCAGGCGCGATGGCAACAGGCCAGACGGCCCGAGGACACCCGGACGCCGAGCCACTAACCTGAAGGCATGGCCACGATGACGCTCAACGACCTGCTGGCCCTGGAACACCGGGGGTGGGATGCGCTGTGTTCCGCCCGGGGCGGCACCTTCTACGGGGAGTTGATGACTGACGACGCCCTCATGGTGCTCGTCAACGGCATGGTCCTGGACCGGGACACCGTGGCGTCAACCCTGGACCACGCCCCACCGTGGTCCGAGTACCACCTGGATGGCCCCCGGTTGGTCACCACCGGCACGGGCGCAGCAGCACTCGTGTACACGGCCACGGCTTCGCGGGCCGGAGATCCGGAACCGTTCACCGCCCTGATGTCCAGCCATTACCGGCTGCTCGACGGAGGTATCCGGATGACCCTGTACCAGCAGACGACCATCACCCACTAGACGTCTCGCGTCCCGTACTCTCGGTCGACTGAAAGCCCAGGTGGGGGGATGGTCAGGGCGTGAAGGTCTGGCCCGTCAGGGTCTCGTAGGCCTCGATGTAGCGGGCGCGGGTCTTGGCCACGACGTCGGCCGGCAGGGCCGGCGGCGCCTCACCCGAGTGCCGGTCCCAGCCGGAGTCCGGTCCGGTCAGCCAGTCGCGGACGAACTGCTTGTCGAAGGAGGGCTGGGCGCGGCCCGGCTCATACTGGGCGGCATCCCAGAACCGTGAGGAGTCCGGGGTCAGGACCTCGTCCCCCAACACGATCCGCCCGGTGGCATCCAACCCGAATTCCACCTTGGTGTCCGCCAGGATGATCCCGCGTTCCCGGGCGAGTGACTCGGCCCGGCGGTACACGTCCAGGGTCAGCTCGCGCAGCCGTTGGGCGGGGGTGTCACCGATCAGCCGGGCCATCTGCTCGAACGTGATGTTCTCGTCGTGCTCGCCCACGTCCGCCTTGGCGGACGGGGTGAAGATCGCCGGGTCCAGCTTCGAACCGTCCACCAGCCCCTCCGGCAGCTCGATCCCGGTGACCGTGCCGGACTCCCGGTACTCGGCCAGCCCGGAGCCGGTCAGGTAGCCGCGGGCGATGCACTCGACCTCGTACATGTCCAGCCGCTGGCACACCATGGCCCGCCCCGCCACGGCCTCCGGCACGTCCAGGGACACCACGTGGTGCGGCACCTGCAGCTGCTCGAACCACCACAGGGAGAGCTGGGTCAGCACGGCGCCCTTGTCCGGGATCTCGGTGTCCAGCACGAAGTCGTAGGCGCTGATCCGGTCCGAGGCGACCACCAGGAGGTTCGCAGACTCCCCCGGTGCCGCCTCGGCCGGCTCATAGAGGTCCCGGACCTTGCCCGAATAGGCGTGCCGCCAGCCCGGCAGCTCCACGGCCTGGGCGTCGAACCCTTGAGAGAATCCGGTCATCAGCGTGCCTTTCCGTCCGGGAGTGAGATCTCGCCGCGCTCGGCCTTGAGCCCGATGTCGGTGCGGTGCTGCGATCCCTCCAGGGAGATCAGGTCCACCCCCGCATAGGCGCGGGCCCGCGCCACGGCCAGGTCTTCCCCGAGCCCGACGACGGCCAGCACCCGGCCGCCCGAGGCGACCAGTCCGCCGTCGTCCGCCAATGATGTGCCCGCGTGCAGGACCGAGACGTTTTCCAGTGCATCCGCCTCGGCGACGCCCTGCAGCGTCCCACCCTTGAGGGGGGACTCGGGGTAGCCGGCGGCTGCGACCACCACGTCCACGGCGTAGTCGTCCGACCAGTCCAGCTCCTGCAGCCCGGCCAGGCAGCCGGTGGCGGCGTCCATCAGGAACCGGCCGAACGGGGTCCGCAGCCGGGCCAGCACGGCCTGGGTCTCCGGGTCGCCGAAGCGCACGTTGAACTCGATGACGCGCAGGCCGCGGCTCGTCAGGGCCAGGCCGCAGTACAGCACGCCGGCGAAGGGGGTGCCGCGGTCGGCCATGGTGGCGATGACGGGGCGGGCCACGGCCTCCATGACCTCGTCCACGAAGCCCTCCGGCAGCCAGTCCAGCGGGGTGTAGGCGCCCATGCCCCCGGTGTTCGGGCCGGCGTCGCCGTCGCCGATGCGCTTGAAGTCCTGCGCCGGGACGAGGGGGACGGCGTTGGTTCCGTCGGAGATGACGAAGAGGGAGACCTCGGGGCCGTCCAGGAACTCCTCGATCACCACGGTGCCCTTGACGTCGAAGCAGGACCGGGCGTGGTCGAGGGCCTCGGCACGGTCCGGGGTGACCACCACGCCCTTGCCGGCGGCCAGCCCGTCGTCCTTGACCACGTAGGGGGCGCCGAACGCGTCCAGGGCGGCCTCGGCCTCCGCGACCGTGGAGCAGGTGTGGGCGGCGGCGGTGGGGACGCCGGCCTGGGCCATGACGTCCTTCGCGAAGGATTTGGAGGCCTCGAGCTCGGCGGCGGCCTTGGAGGGACCGAAGACGGTGAACCCGGCCTGGCGCAGGGCGTCGGAGACCCCGGCAGCCAGCGGGGCCTCGGGACCCACGACCACCAGGTCCGCGCTGAGCTCACCGGCCAGGACGGTGACCCCAGTGGTGTCAGTGGCATCCACGGCGTGCACCGGGACGTCGAGGGCGATGCCTGCGTTTCCAGGGGCCGCATTGACCTCCTGGACCTCAGGGTCCAGTTGCAGGGCGCGGATGATGGCGTGTTCGCGGCCGCCGGAGCCGAGGACGAGGATCTTCACGGTGCCCAAGCCTAGACCGTCCGGGCCATCCGGGTGCGCGCAGGTGTTCCCGGTCCGGCCGCACCGGTCCGTACGATGGGCTCCATGACGTCCAACAACCCCGGGCCCGACGACGGCCGGCACCTCCCGGAGCACCGTGTCCGCCCCGAAGAACAGAGTCCGGACCGGCAGCAGCAGGCGCACGAGCAGCAGCAGTACGGCCACCCGTATGGCCGCGCTCCCCGTCTCCCCGGTTCCGGGGGCTCCGCGGATTCAGGCACGCTTCTCCGCACCGTCTACACCTTCGTGATCGTCTGGCTGACCTGCGCCGTGATCATGTGGTTCGGCACTCGGATGCTCGGCTTCGAACGCGGTGATCTGGGCGCTGCCGTGGTCTCCCTCGTCGTCTCCCTGGCCGGGGCCATCGCCGTGACCGTGTGGGCCACCCGCCGCGGGCGCTGAGGCGGCGCCCCACTGTTGGCCCTGGCCGGGCTGGCGCACGGATGAGGCCGCGGCAAGCCGGTTGGCCGCGCCGAACTCGCGGATCCGGTGCTCGAAGTGCTCTCCGCCTGAATCGGGGTGCTCTACGCCTGAAGTAGTGACAAGCTAGTGAGCATGCCCGCACCGCAGCAGCATCCCGCCCAGCACGAGATTCGCCAGCCCACCCGAGGCCCCTCGGCCACCTTCACGGTCGACGAGGCCGTGGAACTGGTCCACGTGGTCCGCAACGGGTTCATCGAGTCCCGCACCATCGGTTCGGCCGTGGTCACGGCACCGGACGGTTCGGTGCTGGCCTCCCTCGGCAGCCCGGACTCACTGGTCTACCCGCGCTCCACGCTCAAGCCGCTGCAGGCCATCGCCTCCCTGCGGCACGGGGCCCGGCTGGTCGAGGAACAGATCGCCCTGGCGTGCGGGTCGCACCGCGGGACGGCCCGGCACCGCCAGACGGCCGCCACCGTCCTGTCCTACGCCGGCATGGACGAGTCCTTCCTGCAGTGCCCGCCGGCCTGGCCCGCGGATCCTGCCGGGATCATCGAGATGGCCGGGGACGCCGGCCCCGGCGGTCCCCTCCAGACCCCGCTGGCCTACAACTGCTCCGGCAAGCACGCCGGTTTCCTCTCCGCCGCCAAGCACGGCGGGCACGACGTGGGCACCTATCTGGACCTCGACCACCCCGTCCAGCGCGAGGTGGCCGCCGTCCTCGAGGAGTACTGCGGCGAACCGGTGGCCCACTGGGGCGTGGACGGCTGCGGTGCCCCCGCCCCCGTGCTGTCCCTGACCGGTCTGGCCCGCAGCATCGGCAGGGTCGCCGCGGCCCCGCACCGCCTCGACTCCGAGGTGCATGCCGCCTCCGTGGCCACGGCCATGCTGGAGCACCCGTGGGCCGTGCACGGCGAGACCAACACGAACACCGTGGTGATCCGTGAACTCGGGGTGCTGGCCAAGCTCGGCGCGGACGGTGTCATGGTCATGGCCGCTCAGGACGGCACGACAGTGGCCGTCAAGGCGCTCGACGGCGGCACGCGCGCCGGCAACCTCGTCGCCCTGGTCCTGCTGGCCCAGTTCGCCCCCGGACAGATCGACCTCGAGGCCCTGCCGGGCGTTCTGGACACCGTGGCCCCGAAGATCCTCGGCCGCGGCAAGCCCGTCGGCCGGGTCCAGCTGGCCCGCCCCGTCCTGGCCCTGCTGGACTGAACGGCACGCCAGCAGTCATGACCGTCAAGCGCCGCATCTCTGACGACGACGGCCGCACCGCCCTCGAGTCCTGGTCCCGCGCCCGCTCGGCCGGAGCGGACGGGAAGGACGGGGCGGAGGCCGCCGCCGCCCTGCCCCGCAGTACCCGGGCCACCGCCGTCCGCTACACCCTGGAGGAGCTGGCCACCCGGGCCCCGGGGAACTCTGTCGAAGTCCGGGTCCCCCCGTTCGGGGTCTGCCAGTGCGTCGAGGGCCCGCGCCACACGCGCGGCACTCCCCCGAACGTCATCGAGATGGATCCGGCGACCTGGCTGGAACTGGCCACGGGGCTCACAGACTGGGACACCGCCGTCGGTTCCGGGAGTGTCATCGCCTCCGGCTCCCGCGCCAACCTGTCCGATTGGATGCCGCTGCGGCCCTAACCGTCTGTGGTTCGGCCGCTGACCACCATGCACCGTGGCCGATGGTCATCGGAGCAGCCGACGTTGCACCCTGTGGTTAACAGACCCCTCCAAGCATGTGTCACAGAACGCGCGCTAGCCGGTCAGATCACCGGACGGGTCCTACTGCACGCTTCGCATGGCTCGTTGCTGTTACTCCAGGTGAGCGGAGGGTATGTCCGGCGGGGTTCCTCTTATGGGCATGGGGTGGGGGTGCTTCTCTGCTCACTGCAGCGGGTGGAACTAGACGATGGGATGGCTCGATAAGTGGTTTGGCTTGGGCGGACCGGACTTGCCAAAGGATCCAGGACTGGACCTGTTCCGCGATGCGGTATGGCGGCTGTCGCTGGATGGCCAAACCCGGAGTGCCGCGAACAGTCGATGGGTCGGATCCGGACTCCCCGACAGCGCGTTCCGGGTGTTCTTGTCCTGACTCCTGGAGGCCAGGACGTGATCCGTCGTACTCCCTGGCGCAGCCCCAGCATTACGGCATCCGGTCATACGGGGCGGACGTGACCGCCCCGCAGAAGTAGTACCAGGGCAGCTAGTCCAGCGGCTGATGCGGGAGTAGCGCCCGCCGCTGAGGTCTCGTACGTGACCGGTGGTGTAGCTGCATTCTTCTCAAAGCAACAGCGGCAAATGCCGCGCACTCGGGGGGAGATCCGCTGAGAGTCACGAAAATGCGAAACCACGAGCCGGGTGTACTATTCTAACTCCTCAGACAAGCAGACATATTGAAAGCTGAGGTGTCGGAGCATGGCGCAGGTGAAGCGGACCACGCTGACGGACCAGGCCGCGGATCTTTTGCTCGCGCGCATCCGCTCAGGCGAGTGGCCTGTAGGTACCCGGCTGCCCGGAGAAACCACTCTGGCGCCGCAGCTTGGCGTCGGCCGGTCCACGATCCGCGAGGCGCTGCGTCAGCTTGCCGGACGAGGGGTGCTCGAATCGCAACAGGGTGCGGGGGTGTTCGTCACGGCGCTCGACGCTCCGGAGGACTGGGATCTGGTGTTGCGCCGGGCGGATATCGCCTCGGTGTTGGAGGCACGCCTCGCCATCGAGGCCGAAGCGGCCGCTCTGGCCGCGGCCCGGCGCACCCCTTCAGACCTTCGGACGATTCGCCGGGCATATGCCTCACGCCTCACCGAAGGGCAGGGCATCATCGAGCACGTCGAGGCGGACATGGCGGTTCACCGGGCCATCGTCGCGGCTTCTCATAACAACGTGCTCCTGGAACTCTTCGACGGCTTCGTTCCCCGCGTGCGGCAGGCCATGATTGACATGATGCGGATCCAACCGGTGGCTTCGCCGGAGGAGGATCACGCGGCCCATGCCGTCGTCATCGATGCGATCGCGCACCGCCGCGCAGAGGAAGCCGCCCGCGCGAGCAGGACTCACATCAACGGAGTGAAGGAGACACTGGCATGACCTCTGCCACCGCCGCCATCGTCCTAGACGAGGTCACGTTCCGCCGGCAGGACCGGGAAATCCTACGAGGCGTCTCCGTGCGTGTCGGCCGTGGTGAGCACTGGGTCGTGCTCGGTCCGAACGGGGCAGGCAAGAGCACGGTCCTTGGCATGTGCGGCGCGCGGACGTTCCCCACCTCCGGCACCATCGACCTCCTCGGTCACAGGATGGGCCGTGTCGAACTCCAGGCCCTGCGACGCCGAATCGGACACGTCGACCCCCGCCTTCCCTTGCGCCCGGCGTTGACCATCGCCCAGGTCGTTTTCACGGGGCTGACGGGCAACACCGATCTGCCGATGCGGTGGCACCCCACCGAAGTGCAACAGCAGCGGGTCGCCAAGCTCATCGAGTTGCTCGGCCTTGGCGGCATGGCATCGGCGCGCTGGGGGGACCTCTCCCAAGGAGAACGCGGGCGTGCACTCATCGCCCGCAGCCTCGTCGCAGAGCCTGCATTGATGCTTCTCGACGAGCCGTCCACGGGGCTTGACGTCGCCGCGCGGGAACAACTGATCGACACGATCGACGGACTCGCCCGATCCCACGCCGACCTCGCCTCGGTACTCGTCACACATCATCTCGAGGAGGTGCCGGAGACGACCACCCACGCGCTGCTCATCTCCCATGGGCGCGTGGTCGCCGCCGGTCTCGTCGAGGAGGTGCTCACCACCGAGCACGTCACCGCGGCGTTCGAACACCCCATCACCGTCGAGCGCCAAGACGGTAGATGGCTTGCCCGCACCCGTAGGGCACTCGCAACGGTTGCGTCGTGAAGACCTTCGAGGGGCTATTCGCCGAACTGGAACGGAAGATCGCGACGGACGCGGACGGATCCCGCACCGTCGCGGAGTTCCACGCGGGCGTGCACGCCATCGGCAAGAAGATCATCGAGGAAGCCGCAGAGGTGTGGACGGCAGCCGAGTTTGAATCCGATGAGCGACTCGCCGAGGAAGTGTCGCAACTTCTGTATCACGTCCAGGTGATGCTGCTAGCGAGAGGACTCCGCCTCGAGGAAGTCTGGCGACGGCTCTAGACGGGGTGTCAAGAGGGGTTGGACAGTCAAGTGGCCGGTAGCTGACCCGTGCTCGCAGCGAAGAGAAGATGGTAAGGCCTCCCCGAACGGAAACGATCCACGGGAGTCGCCTCACCGGCACTGGAGGACCAATTCGGCTTGTCGCGGGATCAAGCAAAAGCTGCCATGAACATGCAGTTCGTAATGGTGACCGAGGAAACACTGCAGTCGATTCGCACCGAAGCTGGCAATCTTCGAAGCTGAGGCAACCGGCAAGCCGGGTGCGCCCGGTCCTAATCACTCGAGGGAAGCGTCCGGATATGGATTCGCTGTGGCACAGTTCGCGCGGATTCTGCGCCGACCCAGGCCTTCTTCTCGCCGGCCCAGAATCGGGCATTGAGTACGCCGATGACAACGGCTCCCCACAGGCAGGCCGGAGCACCGAGCAGAAAGGTGGTCCACGGACTGAAATCGCCCTGGGCTCGTTGGAGACTCGTTCTATTGGATTCCGACCAAGGTTTGGTCGGTCCGTTTCGGAGCGTAGAGCGTTTCCTCGAACTCTGCGGCCGGCACGTCATTCAGATAGCCGTGCAGGCGGGTCTGGTTGTGCCAGTGGACCCAGCTGAGGGTGGCGAGCTCGACGCCCTCGACGGTCTTCCACGGGCGGTCCTCACTGGGATTAGCTCGGCCTTGTAGTAGCCGTTCACGGTCTGAAGTGAGTGCGTTGTCATAGTTGTCGCCCACGGTGCCGATCGAGGGCACCGCACTGATCTCAGCCAGCCGCTCCCCATAGCGCATCGATGTGAATTGCGAGCCTGCGTCGCTATGGCAGCGCAAACCGGTCAACCTGGTGCCGCGGGACCATCAGGCCATTTCGACCGCATCTAGCACCATCGAGGTCCGCATCTGCGAGGCGACCTTCGAACTCCTCGTCCTGCGATACCCAACCCGCGCATTTCAGTCTGACGACGCCGTCGCTCACGACGCGCCAGCCCCGACCATCGACCAGCAGGTACGAAAAGAGCGGTCCAAGCGTCCCAGCCTGGGACCGCGAACCCCTTGACAGCACATCACTTCATATCAGGTGTACTGGCCCGGGAAATTAGGTACAGATCCGCGGTGTCAGCGCGACGTGGGGAAGGCCCCCGATAGTGAAGTGGAGCTGTCTAGTTCACCGCTTCACTGACCGGAGGCCCTCGTGTCCCACGCCAACGCTGCACTGACCCCGAGAGCCCGATTGCGGATCGCTCGACTCGTCGTAGCCCACGGCCGGGTTTACGCCACGGCGGCCAAGATGTTCATGGTCGCCCCGCGAACCGTCAGGAAGTGGGCCTGCCGCTACCGGATTGCGGGTGCCGCAGGCTTGATTGACCCAAGCTCGCGGCCGAAGACGAGCCCGAACAAGACCAGCGCCTGGGTCGTAGCGAAATCGTGCGGATCCGGTGGCGGCAGCGCCTGGGCCGGGTGGGACGCTCGTCGTCAAGAAGTCATCCTTCCGTCAGTGGGGCGCCGCCGAGCTATCGACATCGCTTCCGCCGGACCGAGTGGTCAGCTCGAAAATTCCTCGTATCCTTGGTTGGCCGGGTCCACAAAGCCAACGCCGAGAGGCTGGATATCTGACACGACGTGAAGCGCAAGCCGTGACGGGTGGTCGCCGTCGTGATGTACCGACTGCTCTGCGATCACCGCTTCGTCCGCGGAGGCTTGCTCGGGAATCGCGCGCGTGTTGAGGTTACGCGAGTACATCGGGAACGAGCTGCTGGTGATGTCCAACCGCACTCGATGCCCCGGTTTGAAGCAGTGGGCAACGTCCCCGAGCGAGATCTCGAATTCAGTCGGCTCACCCGGAGTCAACCATGCATCATCTCGGCCCTCGCGGTAGCGGGCACGAACGACGCCCTCGGTGACGTTGGCCGCGAAACCATCCGGTTCAACATCGACCAGGCGGGCGACGAAGTCGGTGTCGTCCGCCGAGCTCGACGCCCAAATCGTTAGTCGAACCGGACCGACAACCCGGAGCGGTTCCTCGAGAACCTCAGACGTGTACACGAGAACGTCGTCGCGCGCCTCGACCGGCCGCTGGTCCTGAATCCCGTCAGGTGAGTGGTGCAGGGAGAACCCAACCTCCGCAACCATGTTGACCCCACCTCGGGTTTCGACGGGATTGAGCGGATCGTAGGTGTAGGAATCGGCTGTACCGGACGGCTCGGCGAGGGTGAGGCGACCATCGTCTGCGAGAGTTCCTGAGCTTCCCGAGCTCGCAAGAGCAAATTCGATCGTCTCGCCAGCCGGTGGCCACGTTGCTGTCGTCGCCCACTCGTCCTCGCCGACGACGTAGAAGTCAACACGGCTATCTGGCGACTGCCGCTCTGCTGTATTGGCTTTGAGCCAGCGATCGAACCACTCGACGATCTTCGGCCCGAAGATCGGTGCGCCACCCGGCGCCTTGACGTATGCCCGCGCCCCGCCCTGCCCGCCGGTGTAGGTGGTGTAAGTGCCGTAGTGAGTCCAGGGACCGACCATGAGTGTGTGTCCGGGTCGACTTTGGATGTCATGATAGAGGTCAACCATTCCCTGACAGAACATGTCGTACCAGCCGGTGATCATTGCCAGTGGAACCTCCGCCCACTCCGGGTTAGCGGCGAGGCACCGCTGATGTTCTAGCTCGGGGAGGCGATCCTTTCCGGAAGTTCGGAGGAGCGCTGCCGCGATGGTTCCACCTATCCGTTCGTCGGCCAACAGCTCGTCGCCGCTGAGTGGCAATTGGGCGAGGGTCTCAGGCAAGTTGGAGACGCCCTCGAGCCACGTTGCCATCAGCTTGGAACGCTTGTCCTCAGGCATCTCCAGGCGGGGGATGATCTGCGGCATCACCGACCCGTAAAGGAACGAGATCCAAAACAAACTCCCCGCGCCTCCGGTGAAGAGCGACCGCGAGATGTCTGGTCCGGCGACGAAGGCCATGGCCGCCTTGAGGCTTGGGGGCCTTGCCGCAACTGCCCCCAACGCCGCGAAGCCGAACGCGGAAGGACCGAAGATCCCTACATTTCCGGTAGACCAGTCTTGAACCGCGGCCCACTCGACGGCATCGTAGCCGTCGTCATACTCCTGGAGGAAGAGCTCGAGCATGCCTTCCGAAGCCCCCGTTCCGCGAGAGTCCTGGACGACCACCACGTAGCCCTGCCTCGCCAACCACGTCGGATCTGCGACAGGCGCCGACACGAGCGTGGTGGACTTGTCGTACGGCGTGCGGTAGAGAAGGACAGGGTAGCGCCCGCCGTCGTCCGGCCGGTACACATCACTGCTCAGGAGGATGCCGTCTCGGGTTGTCATTGTCACATCGGTTTCCACAATGATTTTCATGTCTGCTCCTAGGTTCTAGTAAGTACCGAGATCGCGCATCTCGAAGAGCCTGCGGGGGTTGTCGACCGTAATTTCGGTCGTGTGCTCCTCGGAAAGCCCGCGCTCCAACAGCGCTGGCACGACCTTCAGCTTCACTTCGGTGTAGAGCTGCCTTTCCGGGATCTCAGGTACGCAGTCGGTATAGGGATAGTCGTCGTTCCCCAGAAGTAATTGGGCTGAATATCCCATCTCGCAGAGCTGAATGATGCGGCTGATCCGCTGCTCCCAGGCGAAGGGGAAGATGTGCCCCAAGGCGACGGTGTCGAAACCGATGAAGGAACCCTTCTCGAGCACCTTGACGAACTCTTCGATCGGAACCTCTGGCGGCGTGTAATCAGCGTGACCGAACTGGATCCGGCGAAGATCGACGCCTTCTTGCTCGAGCGCAGCTTGCTGGTCCTGGATACTGAGGATGCCCGGCCTATCGCCCTTAGACGCAGAATGAGTCGTGATTGGTGCCCCGGTGCGACGGTGCGCTTCGGCGGATGCCGCGATGATCGCCTGCACGCCTTCGTTAATGCCGAGGTGATCGGATGCGAATTTGATGATCCCGGCCTTCACACCCGTACCGGGAACGCCCTCCTCGATGTCTTGCACTAGGACGTCCGCCAGCCTTGGCGGCGCGGTCTTGAAAGCGTCCGGGAACATCAGTCCCAGCTCGAAGATGGGCGGCAGGTCCCTCCACGTGTACCACCCGGTAGCCACGATGATGTTGACCTCGGTCTGCGCGGCGATTTCCTTGACCCAAGGAACATTCCTGCCGATGCCCGGGATGACTCGGTCGACGATCGTGTCGACGCCGACTGTCTTTGCCGCGTTGAGCGCGTCGACCGCCTTCCTGATGCGAGCCGCCTTAATCTGCTCTTGCTCCGCGGGGTCGGCTGAACCCGTCAGGCTCAGATGTGGCCAGTTGAAATCGACCTCCATTTGGTAAACACCGACAACTTCCTCCGAAGCACTCGTGAAGCCCATGTCAGCGGCGTCAATCTCGTCGCCTCGGGCAGTTGGCACTAGAGCCATGTCATCTCTCTTTCCTGATCGCGGGGATCCGTCTTCGTGCTATTGGTGGGGTGGATTTGTGGCTTTGCTAGGCGTTGTTCGACAGCTTCAGGGACCTACCCGGTCACCCGCGTTATCTCGGAGAACGCTTTTTCGGATTTTGCCGGTCGAGGTCGTAGGTAGTTGAGTCCTGAACTCGATTCGATCGGGTACCTTGTACGAGGCGATCTTGGACCGGACATGGGCGAGGAGCTCGGCTTCGCTGATCTCCGTACCGTCGGTCACGATGAAAGCCATTGGCCGTTCACCCCATTTGGGATCGGGTGTTCCCACCACCGCGACCCCGAACACGGCGGGATGGCTGGCCAGCGCCTGCTCCACCTCGATTGTTGAGATGTTCTCGCCGCCGGAGATGATCACATCCTTGGCCCGGTCCAGGATTTGTACGTACCCGTCCGGGTGCATTACTCCTAGGTCGCCGGAATGGAACCATCCGCCGCGGAAGGCATCAGCGGTGCCGTCCGGGTCGCCCAGATAACCTTTCATCACGCTGTTGCCCCGCATCACCAGTTCGCCCATTTCGGATCCGTTTGGGGACACGTCTATCAGTGTCCCGTCGGGACTCGGTTCGCCACGGACCACCCTCAAACGCTCGGAAGTGAGCATCCCTACTCCTTGACGGGCCAGGAGTGAGGCCTGTTGCTCGGAGTCGAGATCAGTCGCCCATGAAGGCTGCGGTTCGCACACGGCGTAGGGGCCGTACGTCTCCGTAAGCCCGTAGACGTGGAGTAAATGCGCGCCCAACTCGCGGATCCGGGAGATCACCGTGGGCGTGGGCGGGGCGCCGGCGGTGACGATCGTCAACGGATGCTCAAGACGATGCGCTTGAGGCGCGGAGGCGAGCGTCGTCAGCACGGTCGGCGCGCCACACATGTGTGTGATCTCCTCCTCGTCGAGGATCTTCCACATAGTCTCTCCTCGCACGGCGCGCAGACACACGTGCAGGGCGCTCGCGGCAGTGACCGCCCACGTGGTGCACCACCCGTTGCAGTGAAACATAGGCAACGTCCATAGGTAACGTGAGTCCGCGGCGAATCCTTGGTGGTAGACCTCTCCGAGAGCGTTGAGGTAAGCGCCACGGTGGGAGTACATCACCCCCTTGGGTCGACCAGTGGTACCTGAGGTGTAGTTGATCGCGATAACACGGTCCTCATCGTCAACCTCCCACTGATACTGGGTATCGTCGCCGGCTGCCCTCGCTAGGAAATCGGTAAACGGGACGGTGCCACCTGCTTGGCGCGAGGAGCCATCCTGCGCTGGGATTTCTATCCTCTCCCGCACGCCAGCCAGATCTGTCCCAGATAGTTGCTCCAGCAGATGGCCATCGCCTAGGACCAGCACCGCAGAGGAGTGCTTGCAGATGTAACTGACCTCTTCCGGTGACAGGCGGGAATTGACCGCAACCAGGGCCGCTCCGAGCAGCGGAACCGCGTAGTGCGCGGTGAGCAGCTCAGCTGAGTTGGCCCCAAGGAAGGCGACAGCGTCACCAGCCCGGACACCGCTGGCGCGCAGTGCCCGGGCCATCTGCTGTGTGTGGTCGGCGAACTGCGCATAAGTCCATGTGCGATCCCCATCGATCACAGCGCGTTTGCCCGGGTGCACTTCGGCGGCGCGCCCCAAAAAACGTAGCGGTGTCAGGGGGACGTTCAAGTCTGACATTGTTCACCCTTCCGGATCATTCGGAGTGCAGTAGTAAACAGCCAACCAGAGTGGCGCACGACACACGATCCACCAAAGTAGATGTCCGACGCCCGCCAGCTCTACACGCACGCCCTGCCCTGGTCAGGAATCCGCAGGAGCAGCTGTGGGCCGGAGGATGATCGTCGGCCGCGAAGCGACGCACCGAGTGTCTGCGGCACAGGGGAGTGTTTCACTGCCGCCGATCGTCGCAGAGCAGTATCCTCAGCATCTCTCCGCCGGCGAACGGCAGCGTGTGTCAATCGCCCGTGCACTGTTAACTCAACCGAAGATGCTGATCGGTGACGGGATCACCTCAGCGCTTGATAGTTCGGGCAAGCGGGGGTCATCGAACTTGTTGCGGCGCTCGATAGGATGCTGAGCTCTCGCTCATATTCGTGATTCTGGACGCCGTCGGGGCGCGTTTCGTAGCCGATGATCTTGCTACGGGATCAACCCGTGGCGGCGGGCCTGAACGGCGGCGGCGTGCCTGGTCTTGACCGCTAGCTTGGCCATGAGGTTGCGCATATAGGTCTTGACCGTGTCCGGACTGAGACCAAGATGCCGAGCGGCCTCGGCATTGCTGTAGCCGGCGCTGGCGCACAACAGGACATCGATCTCTCGGGATGTCAGCTGAACAGCGGGACCCCTCACCGGCCCCTCGGCACTCTTCAGGAGGTGTTCGACGTCGTGGATTCGCTGCCGCAGGCCAGGATCGGAGATCTGCGCCGCGATAATGCGGAGTTGCAGATATGTCTCGGCGAGAGCCTCCGACTCCCGAAGGCTCCTCTGGCCCGGCAACCTATCGATCTCGCTGTCGAGTGTGCGAAGCCTGAAGTCCGCCCCCTCGTGAACTTCCAGCTCCCGGCTGAGCCGGCCCGTAAATCTCTCCAACAGGGTGAAGGAGCGGTCCCCGAGATTCGTCGAGGTGCGCAACGCGCCGTAGAGCACCCCTCTCGCCCGCCCGTGAACGACGATCGGGGACACCGCCAGAGACTGAATACCCTCCCGCACAATCGCACTTAAGTAATGGTGTGTGATACCCCGATTAGTGCGGTACCGATTGACCCGGACAGGTCGACTGGTCACGACAGCCAGGCCTCCCGCCCCCAAACCCGGCTCAATGGTCAACCCCTGAAGGACGTCACTGCGGGTCCCAGCGAACTCCGACAGAAGCACGCCAGTCTCGCTCACACCACCACTGAAGAGAACATCGAAAGCCCGTTCCTTCTGCAATGTGCGCAACGTCGCCCGGACTTTACTACGCAACTCAAGAGGGAGAGCGTTACTAGCGGCCATTTGCACACTCCTTTGTCGCAACGGCGACACTGCGACTCGCCGACGCCATCGGAGTCTATTCCGACCACCGGCAAAGTGCGAGAGAACCGTCACGATTTCTCTGCCGTCTGCCTACGGGGTGTGTCTCGGACTGGGGCGCAGCGATCTAATCGTCGTGGCCGGCCTCGAACTTGTGAGTTGGGAGGTTGCCGAGGCTGGAGTGCAGGCGGCGGTCACGATACCAGTGCAGGCCGGACCCTCACACACCGTTTCTCGTGCAGTCCCGAATCGATCGATTCCGGCACAGACCCGATGGACTCGCGGGCTAGATCAGGCTGGCCGTGGCCGCTCCGGAAATCCTCTGGTCCTGAAGCTCTTCAACGCTGACAACCATGCCGTTCGCTAACGGCGCGCCTCTGTAGCTGATGTGTTCAGCTAGGCGGTGATTGAATAGCTGCGTACCTGAGGAAACGGGCGCCTCGTCCGCGTTCGTGGAGCAGGCCAGGGCGTCTATTCGGTGGCATGTCAGTGTTCCACGTTCTCCATGTCGCCCTTTGTGGAGGGGATGACCAAGAGTGCCACAACGCCGGCAACGGCGAGGACGGCAGCGGCAACGATCGCGGTGATTTGCATAGCGCCCGTGAACGCGTGCTGTGCGGCGGCGAAGACGTCCGGGAGCCGATCGGCCAGCGCACCTCGTGCGGTAGCGAGGGATTCGGTCAGAGCCGTACGGTCGCTGGTCGAGAGGTCTGCAGGGACAGGGACGCTGGCCCGGTATACGGCGTTGAGTACCGATCCGAGTACGGCGATGCCCAGGGCGATGCCGAGTTCGTACGCGGTTTCAGCGATGGATGACGCGGCGCCGGCGCGCTCGCGGGGGACCACAGAGACGACGGTATCGATCGAGATGGTTTCGGCGATAGCGATGCCCCCTGCGATTACGGCGAGCGCAATGCCGAGCCAGAGGTAATTGGGAAGGCTCTCTGCAAGCGCGAGCCCGACCATACCGGCAGCGGTGGTGAACAGGGCGACTGCGATCGCGCGGCCTCGTCCGAGCCGTGTGACGAACCAGCCGACGACGAGTACGGCAAGGATTGCTGCGACTGTGGCGGGCAGTTCGGCGAGCCCGGCGATGAGTGGACTGAACCCTCGCACGAGCTGCAGATACTGCGAGAAGAAGAACAGCAGACCGCTGAGCGCGAAGATGGACACGCCGTTGGCGATGACGGCGCCGGTGAAGGCGGGTCGTGCGAACAGTGTTATGTCGACGAGAGGGTGGGCCAGGCGACGCTGTCGGATGACGAAGGTCACGCCGGCGGCGAGGCCGACGACGGCTCCGGCGAAGAACCCGAGAGTGGCTCCTTCCTTTACGACGGTCTTGATCGCGTAGACGATCGGCACGATCGCTGCAACTGAGAGGAACGCAGAGAGCAGGTCGATCGGCGCGCGCTCGGGGTTTCGTGACTCGATGAGCAGGGGGATGCCGAGAGCCAGGACGAGGACCATCACCGGGATGTTGATGAGGAACACGGACCCCCACCAGAAATGCTCCAGCAACGCCCCGCCTACAAGGGGTCCCAGGGCGGCTCCCGCAGTCGCTCCTGCTGCCCAGACGGCGATCGCGCGGGTACGTTGCTTCGCGTCGAGGAAAGTCGACCGGATGAGCGCGAGCGTTGACGGCATGATCGTTGCTCCGCTGATACCCAGGAGCGCGCGAGCAGCGATGAGGAGCTCAGGAGTGGGCGAGACCGCGGCGAGGGCAGAGGAGATGCCGAACCCGACGGAGCCTATGAGCAGTAGCTTCTTTCGCCCGATGCGGTCTGCCAGGTTTCCCATCGTCACCAGCAGCCCGGCGAGGGCGAAGGAGTAGATGTCGCCAATCCACAGCACTTCGGTAGAAGTGGCGCCCAGGCTGTCGGTGAGTGCCGGGACAGCGAGGGCCAGCACTGTTCCATCGACCGCCAGGAGAGTGACGGCGAGGGTGAGGACGCCGAGCGCGATCCATTCGCGTGCGCCCGCGCGAGTGTCGATCTGAGTAGCCATTACTTGTTCCTTAGGGAGTGGTTTCTGCGTAGTCACGGGCGCTGGCGCTGCCGCCCATCGGGATGAACGTCCGCCACATGTGGCATGTGGAAGTGGAGACGGAACGCAGCAATGCGACGACGTTTGCTGTGCCGGTGTCGATCTCGCCAGGGGCGACGAGTCAGGCATTGACGCGGGCGCCCGGGTCGCTGCGTCTGACGACCGCGGCGATCACTCGTTCGAGCCACGGAGTCGCTGGTTGGCAATCGCCGTTGCTGGACGACCCCAATCCGTGAGGAACTGTGTGAGCCGCGCGACTGTCCTGGCATCCAGCTCGTCTTCTGTAGTGACCCAGCGGGTCACGGTCGAGCACTCCTGGACGAGGTCTGTCGTTGATGCTTCCGACTGCGTTGCACACGTCCACGCACCTTCGGTCGTCAGAGTACGCAAGATCACGCGGTCCGGCTTGTTTCCCGGCCCCAGTAGCAGCACTGTCGAGTCCGCCAACTGCACGTCCACGTCGTTCCTTTCGTCGCTCCCAAGTTACATACCGTTTGTTCGGATTAGCAAACCGAACGGTATGTTGTTCGTGGGAGACGTCATGTCGGACGAATCAGTGCCACGAAATACGGAACGGACGAGAGGGGCGGTCCTGCAAGTCGCCAGGTGATCCAAGAGCGCGGTACGAACGCCGCTCTCGAGGCGATTTCCGAACTGGCACGAGTTTCCCAGGCAGGGCTGCTGTATAACTTCCCCAGTCGCGCGTTCTTTTGCTTGCACTCGCGCGAGACGCCCTCGATGATCGGGTGGCGGACGTCATGTTTTCATCGATCATCGACGACACGCCTCACACCGGCGAGCTATTGATGCACCTCGACGGCACTAACCGGCCCGATTTCGGCAACCGAGCCCGCGACTTCCAGGTCAAGTGGGCTGGGGGACCGCTCACGGTGGGACAGCAGCCCGCGCTGCCCGCCGCGGACGGCCTCTGGCTGTACGACGCGACGAGTGCCGCGACCTCACACTCGGCCGATCGCGAATCACGCGACACAATGCTCGACGTGACCGTGGCACTGATTCACGAACGCCGACCGACCGCCGGCCCTGCCTCTCGCTGCATCCTCCGGCGCAGCGCTTCGGCGGTCGCGCTGCCGTCCGCGTTGACGAGATCGACCGGGGTTCCCGCGAAGAGTAGGCGCCCACCGTGGCGTCCTCCCCCAGGGCCAACATCGATGACCCAATCGGCAGCCGCGATCAAGGCCTGATCGTGCTCGACGACAACGACTGTGTGACCTCGACCGGCAAGTCGACGGAATAGCGATATGAGACGACGCACGTCCACGATGTGCAATCCCGTCGTCGGCTCGTCGAACAACATGAGGTCGCCTCCGTTCGACTGCAATCGGCTCGCGAGTCGCAAACGCTGCCGTTCGCCACCCGAGAGCGAGTCCGTCATCTGTCCCAGCGCAAGGTGCGCGAGGTCGACGTCATGCAGTGGCTCGAGGCGCTTCGCGAGCCGACTTCCGGCGAATCGGACTGATGCCTGCGCGGCGCTCAGCCGCAGCACGTCGACGATGGACAGCCCGTCGACCGTGGCCGCCATCGCCTCATCGTTGAAGCGAAGCCCTCGGCACGCTTCGCAGGTCTCGACGACGGGATCCGCGAACACCATATCCGCCTCGACCTCGCCGCGCCCGCGACAGTCGGGGCAAGCACCCGCGCCGTTGGCGGTGAACAGAGAGGCCCGCTCTCCCGTCGCTCGCGCCATTATCGCTCGCACCTCGTCCATGGCACCGACGTAGCTCGCCACTGTCGAGCGGGCGTTTACCCCCATCGGGCGTTGGTCGAACACGACCGCGGCAGGGTGCTGTGCCGTGAGCTCATCGAACACCAACGAGCTCTTTCCTGCGCCGGATGCGCCCGTGACCACCGTCAGCCGCGCGCGAGGGATCGCGACGTCGAAACCTTGCAGGTTGTTCACGGACGCCTTTCTCACCCAGATCCAGTCTTGGCCGTCGAGCTGGCGGTCTGGCAGCTCCAACGGCTCTCGCAGAGCCGAACTTGTCGTGGTCCCGGACTGGCGGAAGTCGACTGCAGACCCCGCGAAGATGACCTGCCCTCCCTCCTCACCGGCGCCTGGCCCGATCTCCACGACGTAGTCGGCCGCATCAATGACGTCGGCGTCGTGCTCGACCACGAGCACGGAGTTCCCCATGTCTCGAAGCGCGCGCAACGTTGAGAGGACCGCGCGCAAGTCAGTCGGATGCAATCCCGCGCTAGGCTCGTCGAGCACATACATGAGACCGGAGAGCGTCGACCCCAGCAGACCAGCGAGCTTGATCCGCTGCATCTCGCCACCCGAGAGCGATGCCGCGGTGCGTCCGAGGCTCAGGTGACCCAACCCGAGCTGGACCGCGCGATCGAGCACCGATGTGATCTGCTTCGCCAGCGATGCCCCGACCCTCGTGGAGCGAGACTGGAGCCTCATGCGAAGCTCGTCGAGTTCCAGCGCCGACATCTCGGCGATGTTCAACCCGTCGATGGTTGAGGCGCGCGCAGCTTCGTTCAACCTCTCGCCCCGGCATTCCGGGCAGGGCTGCGACGAGACGACGTTCGCGACAGCCTGCGTGGTTTTGGACCCTACCTTGCCAGGGTCGCGCCGCAAGTAGAGCCGCTCGAACCGATCGACTACGCCCTCGTACCAGACGCCTGAAGGGTCGTTCTCGATGATGACCTTCCGGCCCGAACCGTGCAGCAGATCGTGCCACTCGCGGTCGCTGAAGTCGCGCAGCGGCTTGGCCGGGTCATAGAACCCGGAATGGCCGTAGAGCCGCCACTGCCAAGTGTGCGGCGCCCAGGGCGCGAATCGGATAGCACCGTCCTCGAGTGAGCGATCGCAGTCCAGCAGCTTGTCAAGATCGAGCCGGACCGCGCGCCCGAGTCCGCTGCAGGCCGGGCACATGCCCTTCGGCGAGTTGAACGAGTACGTGGTGGCGACGCCTGCACTGGGCTCAGCCTCTCGCGAGTACAGCAGGCGGAGGAGTGGCCCGACGCCGAGGAGCGTGCCCACGCTCGACCTGGAGCTCGCGGGATATCTCGACTGGTCCACGACGAACGCTGGCGAGAGGCCCGCCATGGAGTCGACGTCAGGACGTTCTGAGCGCGGAAGCCGGTGCCGGACGTGCAACGGGAAGCGGTCGTAGAGCTGGCGCGTGGCTTCCCTCGCGATGGTGTCCATCACCAGCGACGACTTGCCGGATCCGGAACGACCGACGAAGACGACCACCTGCTCCTGCGGGATGTCCAGATCGATATCACACAGGTTGTGCTCTCGCGCTCCACGGATGGACATGATCCGCTCAGGAGGATCATCCTCGCGCCGGGCGCTCACAGGAGCTCCTGAATCCGTGCCGCCATCGCGGCTCCTCGAGCTTCCGAAGATTTCTCATCGCCAAGTGCCTCCCGGATGCACACCTCTTCAGCAACCGCCCGCGCGACCGCGTGCCGCGGCCCCGCACAGTCCCGGGGAGTAGCCGTTGCTCGCGGCAACCAGCGACGTCCATGGCGTCCGCACCACTGCCACTATCATGCCCTCGCGCTCGATGACACGGAACGCCGCATCTATCACTGGACTCCGGTCTACCGGCCTCCCCGGTGGGCGGGGGCCGGGGCCGGTAGGAGGGTCCATTTGTCTCGCTGTCATAGAACGTGGCCGTTCAAGGCGTCTTGGAGACTACAGGTTTCCAGTTCACAGGAATGGACACACTCTCCGGTAGTGATTCTGCCGGCGGAACGGACGTAGTTGAAGACCCGACGGTGAATCAAAGACCGCTGAGTGGTCTCGTCAAACGCCAAGAAGTTGATCGTTGCGTCGTGGCCACGGAAGTTAACCGCCCGTGCTGTGGCGTTTTCAGCGATGGCGGATAACCGATCCATCACCGCCACTATCCGGGTCGGAGGCACGCCGATAAGTTGGACCATCACCAGGACGATCCCGTTCTGGGCGATGCTGTCCTCGACGTTGACTAGGGCGTTGTTCAGCTTCCAGCGGGAGATACTGTTCGATAGCCAATTTCGTCGCCACTGGTAGGCCACGCCCAACACGATGCGGCCGAAGGTCCGACCCTGGTGCGGGTGACGTGATCGCCGGACCGTCATTCCGTGGGCCTGCAGATCCGCAGCGAGACCGTCGAGGATGCCCAGGCCGGTTCCGAGAATGGCTACTGCGTCGCGCGTCATGGAACCGTCCTCTCAAGTTTGGTGGGTGAGGCTCTCCTCTTCATCACCGTGACGCCTCGTGCGGAGGAAGCCGCGACGACGTACCCTGGTCGCCTTCATCAGCTTCGGCCATCAGGAGCAGTCTCGCGCGTGCGACGTCGAGTTCCTCCGCAGAGAGGTAGGGGGTATCGATGCACGAGGCGAGCCCTTCGGCCGCGTGCCGTAGCACCAATGAAAGGCCCGGTTCAATCCCGTCGGCGCCGAACGCGCCACGCCATGTCTCTGCATCGTGCACAAGAAACTGCTGAACGGTTGCGTTGTTGCCAATGACCGTGAGAATAGACGACGGTGAGAACACCTCGCGCGTGGTGTCGCTATCGGTGGTCAAGGCCCGAATGTAGGCGCGCAGGAGTTTGCCTGGCCGGTTCTCCGATAAGTCGACGTGCGCATGCACGTCACTCCAGAACCGTTGGGCAGTATCAGAGAGTATTCCCTCTTCCAATGCGCTGCGGCTCGTGAAGTGGTGTGTCAACGCGCCTTTGGATACGCCGGCCTGCGAGGCGATGTCAGCGAGGCTGACTCCGGCCCCCTGTTCGGTCATCAAAAGAACAGCGGCCTCGAGGATAGCCTTGCGGGTGCGTACTTTGTCCCGAGTGGCTGTGGATTCAGTGGGTGTCACGTTCGACTTTCTGCCCGGGGATGGAGGGGATGAGCCGCCAGGCCACTACAGCAGCCACAACCAGTAAGGCGGCCGCGATGTAAGAGGTAACTTGCATACCATGGGTGAACGCCAGCTGCGCCATGGACAGAAGCTCACTGTTTCGGCCCTGTAATGCACTCGAGCCGCTGGCCAGAGAATCCTGGACCGAAGCTGCGACTTCCGGCGGTGTCTCCGCGGGGATATGCAGGTTGGCCCTGTACAGCGCTGTCTGGATTGAGCCGAGGACGGCAATGCCCAAGGCAATGCCGAGTTCATAGGCTGTTTCCGAGATCGAGGAGGCCGCGCCAGCTCTTTCGGGAGGCGCAGCAGAGACCACTGCGTCGGTAGACAGCGTCATCGCCAAACCGATCCCGAGCCCGATGACCGCCAACGAGATCCCGATGCCCCAGTAGGAGGGCAACCCCTCAGAGACACCCAGCGCCACCAGCCCCACTGAGCCGAGCAGCAGTCCCGCGGCTATAGCGCGGCCCAATCCCAACTTGGAAAGAAAGAGGCCGACCACCGCTACCACGGCCATTGAGGCTACGGTCGCCGGTATTTCAGCCAGGCCGGCCCAGAAGGGCGAATAGCCTCGGACCAACTGCAGGTACTGGGAGAAGAAGAACAACAATCCAAAGAAGGCGAAGATAGAAAGCGTATTTGCGGCCACGGCTCCGCGGAAGGCTGGGATGCGGAAGAGACTGGTATCCACCATGGGAGTCTCCAGATGCCTCTGCCGGTGCACGAACGACCATCCGGCGAGAATCCCGACCAATGCTGCAACAGGCACCGACCAATCGATCTCCATGCCCACGGCCTGCTTGATGGCATAGACCACTGGAACAATCGCAAGCACCGAGAGGACCGCGGACGTCACATCGATGTGGCCGGCCCGCGGATTGCGGGATTCAGGCAACAGCCAAAGCCCGAGAACGACAATCAAAATAATGACCGGTACGTTGATGAGGAAGACGGCACCCCACCAGAACGACTCCAGCAGGATTCCTCCGACGAGCGGTCCAACGGCGCCTCCGGCCATGGCACCGGCAGACCATAGAGCGATAGCCCGAGTTCGTTGGATCGGTTCATGGAACAGGTTCCTGATGATCGACAGAGTCGAAGGCATGATAGTTGCCCCAGCGACACCCAGTAGCGCGCGGCCGAGAATCAGCACCTCCGCGGAGGGCGCAAAGGCAGCAGTGACCGAAGCCAGTCCGAAAGCCACGCTACCGATCAACAGCAGGCGCTTCCGCCCGATGCGATCAGCGAGGTTTCCCATGGTGACCAGGAGACCCGCGAGCACGAAGGAGTAAATATCCCCGATCCAAAGGATCTGCGTTGCCGTTGGGGCAAGGTCAGCAGTCAGAGCAGGCACTGCCAAGTAGAGGACTGTGCCGTCAATGGCCAGCAGCGTCACCGCGAGAACAAGGACACTCAGGGCGAGCCATTCCTTGGTTCCTGCAGGGGTCGCCTTCGACGGCGGGGCGGGGCTCACGAGTTTCACTCGTTCATCATAACGAACCGTTCGGTTTGTAAGCAAGTTCGGCCGATTCCTAGAGGCCGCTGCACCTCAACCTTGGGGTCTCGAACCAACTGGCCTTCGACTTACGAGTCGAAGGGCTTCAAGACGTCCGGCAGACCCTGATGTAGCAGTTCGTGCGCATGGACGCACTTACCGCTGACCAACCCACTTGCCATGTCTGTGTTCAAGTAGTCGAGAGCGTTCGCTCGAATCAACCGTCGGTGAGAAGTCTGATCGAAAGCGAGGTAGTTGACAGTGGCTTTCCGCCTTTGGTCTCTTCGAACGCGCGATGCGGCGGTTCCGGCCTCCTCGGATAGGGAGCTCAAGACGGTATCGAGCTGCGCACTCGGAACGCCGATAAGCTGCACCAAGCCCAGAACCACACCGTTGTTGGCAATGGCATGGTTGGCACTGTTGAGAGCCCTCCTCAGCGACCAACAAGACGATCTACTCAATAGCCAACCGTGATGCCACCGATACGTCGCTCCAACTACGATGCGACTGAACGTGCGATTGACGTCTGGAAACCGAAATCTGAGGGGAAACTCATTTCTGGCATCCAGGTCGGAAGTGATGTTATCCAGCAGCCCCGGGCCGGCGCCGAAGACAGCTACGGATTCACTCATTCTTGCCATCCTTCGCGGTCGCACAGACGCCCTTTTGTCGATCGCAGCGACAAAGCGAGAAACGCCTTGATGTGCATGCTGGCGGAAACTATGGGTTAGCCCAACGCAAATTACCCTAACAGACCGTATGATTCGCAGAATTCGTCGAACAGCCCGAAGCAAGGCTTGAGTATTTGCCCCCTCGTGTTCGGGTCATCGTCACGTGAATGTGACGCTGCCTGGAGGAATCGAAACCGCTGGGTGAACTGGTTCAGTTCGACTTTCTGTTCCCGAGTGGCTATTGCGCGTTGACGCCGCTGATGTCAGCCACTGGCTTGTGGCCGCAACCCAACGCTCGATCACTGCCGAGGACGCTGAGAAAGCCATTGCATGCAAAAACTCGTAGTCATCGTGCCCTTTGAACAATGACGGCAGCCTAGGGACGCCGTGGAGCCATCTCCACGCCGTTGCCGTCGGCCGTGGGAATTTGGTTCATCAAAGCCCGGAACGGCGTGGGAAATCCCGGCCGCAATTCGACCCGGATCACTAATCGCGTCGCGGTCAAATGCCTGTTGCTGCTTCGGCCAACCTTTTGGACTCTCATCAATATGCTGGCTGAGCCAGTGCGCAGTGGGCCTCGCGGACGTCGAACTCGTTGACCGTCCAGTCGGCTGGTGCACACGAGAAGGAGACAGCATGGAAGCACCGAACACCAGTCAGTTACCCGGCCCCGGGAACCAATCAGCAGCGCCTAAATGCGGCACGGCCTCCTGACAGTCGTGGATGACGAACCACGAAAATACCCCCGTTGCCTGCACCAAATGGTCAAACGAAATTCGAAGCAGTGACAGCGACAACCCAAATAGCCTTGAACGTTCCACTCAGAGAGCAGGCTCCCACGACGGATCGCGTCTGATTACCCGGGCATGCTTTTCAACCCACGTAGCGGTCCACGAACCGTTGCTCGACAGCGTCTTCACCGATGAGCAGCAACTCTGCGTTCGACGGAAACAACTCGTTCTGGTCGGGAATCTGGAGGACGACCGAGGTGAAGACAGGACCCATCTCAGAGTCGAAGACAATGTCGCCATATCCCAAAGTCGACATCGTCACGAGAGTCCAGTACACGCTGGTGGACCATGAATACTCACGCCCCTCCACGCTCATCAGATACTGAAAGAGTGCGCTGTACACCACCACAATGAGCACAACGACCAGCAACATCAACACAGCCAAACGCACGCTGCGCCCCCGCGGAGATCTAGCAAATCTCGCCACTAAAGGTCTTGGCGTTCCCATGAAGTCCTTATCCCTCAGCAAACGGCACATTGCAGCCAAACACCGCGGGTGCCCTGCCAGTACAGCAAAAACGGTCACGGAACAGTGAATGCTCCGTTCAAAGACGTGACAACTACGGATGCTGACCAGCGTTGAACTCGGCTCGACCGCACCGAGACAGCCCAGCCCGTTCCAGTGCGCCGGAGCGGCCCTGGTCAGTGCGATAGCAATGGCCATCCTGCTGCTTGTGGCACCGGGGTCCGGACTGGTCGCCGTACATTCGTCCCGGCCCACCCTGCGGCTGCCCAGGCCGACGGGGCCGTTATTCACAGAGACCACCGACGCTGGCGTCAACTCCGTCCGCAACCCCTACGTGTAGCCACACCCCCGCGGGTAGAGCGTGCCCGACCCGGGGCGGAGAGAGGCCTTCCCGCCCCGTACCATGGAAGGCATGACTTTTCCCCCCGACGGTTCCGCGGACACCCCCGCGAGCACCCCGGCAGACGAACCCACCACACCGGGGCCGAACCGGCCTGAGGCGGTCCGGCCGACGCCGGTCCAGCCGGAGGCGGGACGGCACGCCGCGAACTCGCCGGACTCTCCGGAGCCGGATGCCCTGGACCGTCGCACCCTGGTGGTTCGCCGGGCCCCGAAGGTGCAGGTGTTCCTGATCGGGGGCGCCCTGCTCGGCATCATCGTCGCGCTGCTGGTGACCGCCGTCGGCGAGGCCAACCCGGAGTTCACCTTCGGGTCCACCTTCGGGTATTTCCTGGTGATCTTCGGCATCCTCGGGGTGGGGGCCGGAGCGCTCGTCTGGCTGGTGCTGGACCGCCGGTCGAAGAAGCACACCTATACCGTGACAGCCCAGTCCGTGGACCGCTACGAGGACGCCGATTACGCCGTTCAGGACCACGATCTGCAGCAGTGGACGGACAAGTGGGAGAATGGGGAGCGTGACCAAGATGCGCGGTGACGGCCTGCTGACACACGACCTCGACCCTCATGAGAAGGGTCCCCAGGACGAATGCGGGGTGTTCGGCGTCTGGGCCCCCGGCGAGGAGGTCTCCAAGCTCGCCTACTACGGCCTGTACGCCCTGCAGCACCGCGGGCAGGAGTCGGCGGGCATCGCCACCTCGGACGGCAAGCGGATCTCCGTGTACAAGGATCTGGGTCTCGTCTCCCAGGTCTTCGACGAGGCGACCCTGAACACTCTGACGGGGCACATCGCCGTCGGGCACTGCCGGTACTCGACCACCGGCGGCAACAACTGGGAGAACGCCCAGCCGACCCTCGGCGCCACCGCGGACGGCACCGTGGCCCTGGGCCACAACGGCAACCTGGTGAACTCAGCCGAGCTCTACCGGATGGTGCAGGCCCGCTACGGCAAGCAGACCCGGGGTGAGATGGCCCAGGGCAACACCACGGACACCGCCCTCGTCACGGCCCTGCTGCAGGGTGAGGAGGGCTCCACGCTCGAGCAGACGGCCACCGAGCTGCTCCCGATGATCCGCGGCGCCTTCTCCTTCGTGTTCATGAACGAGCACACCCTCTACGCCGCTCGGGATCCGCAGGGCGTGCGTCCGCTGGTGCTCGGCCGGCTCGAGCGCGGCTGGGTGGTGGCCTCCGAGCAATCAGCCCTGGCCACGGTGGGCGCCTCCTTCATTCGCGAGGTCGCTCCCGGCGAACTCATCGCCATCGACGAGGAGGGCATCCGCTCCACCCGGTTCGCCGAGTCCAAGCCGGCGCACTGCGTCTTCGAGTACGTCTACCTCGCCCGGCCGGATGCCACCATCAGCGGCCGCTCCGTGTATGAGTCGCGCGGGGCCATGGGACGCGCGCTGGCCCGGGAGAACCCGGTGGAGGCCGACGTCGTCATCCCGGTCCCGGAGTCCGGCACGCCCGCCGCGGTGGGCTACGCCGAGGAGTCCGGCATCCCCTTCGGCCAGGGGTTCGTCAAGAACTCCTATGTGGGCCGCACTTTCATCCAGCCCTCGCAGACCCTGCGCCAGCTCGGCATCCGGCTCAAGCTCAACGTCCAGCCCGCCGTGGTGTCCGGCAAGCGCGTGGTGGTGGTGGACGATTCGATCGTGCGCGGCAACACCCAGCGCGCGGTGGTCCGGATGCTCAAGGAGGCCGGTGCGGCCGAGGTGCACGTGCGGATCTCCTCGCCGCCCATCAAGTGGCCCTGCTTCTACGGCATCGACTTCGCCTCGCGCGCCGAACTGATCGCCAACGGCGCCGGGGTCGCGGAGATCGCCGCGTCGATCGGGGCTGACTCCCTGGAGTACATCTCCGCCGAGGGCATGATCGAGGCCACCGAGCAGCCCCGCCGCTCGCTGTGCACCGCCTGCTTCACCGGCGACTACCCGATCCCGCTGCCCAGCGAGGACGAGCGCGGCAAGCACCTGCTGGAGCAGCCGGTCGCCGCCACGGCGTCCGCGACCGATACCCTCGCGGATCCGGAGTCAACGGTGGACCCGGACGAGCGCCCCGGCGCCGTCGGCTGCGACCCGGGACCCGACGCGCCCTACGAAGACCTGCTGACCGCAACCGACAGGACCCCGCTGTGACCGCTTCCGAATACTCCCACGATCCGGCCGGCGCAACGCCCGGCACCGCCAAGATCGGTCCGGGGACCACCTACGCCTCCGCCGGCGTGGACGTGGAGGCCGGTGACCTGGCCGTAGAGATGATGAAGGACGCGCTGAAGGCCACCCACAACGGCTCCGTCATCGGCGGTGTGGGTGGTTTCGCCGGGCTGTATGACGTCTCGGCGCTGCTGAAGTACTCACAGCCCCTGCTGGCGACCTCCACGGATGGCGTCGGCACCAAGGTCGCGATCGCGCAGGCGCTGGACAAGCACGACACGATCGGCTTCGACCTCGTCGGCATGGTCGTGGACGACATCGTGGTGGTCGGCGCCGAGCCGCTGTTCATGACCGACTACATCGCCTGCGGCAAGGTCGTTCCCGAACGCATCGCGGACATCGTCCGCGGCATCGCCCTGGGCTGCCAGGCTGCCGGCACCGCTCTGGTGGGCGGTGAGACCGCCGAGCACCCCGGCCTGCTGGGCGTGGACGAGTATGACGTCGCAGGCGCCGCCACCGGCGTGGTCGAGGCCTCCGCCCTGCTCGGTCCCGAGCGCGTCCGCGAGGGGGACGTGGTCATCGCCATGGCTTCCTCCGGCATCCACTCCAACGGCTACTCCCTGGTCCGCCGCGTCATCAACGACGCCGGCTGGTCCCTCGACCGCGAGGTCACGGACCTGGGCCGTACGCTCGGCGAGGAGCTGCTCGAACCCACGCGGATCTACACCGCTGACTGCCTGGACGTGATGCGTCACCTCAACGGCGACCCTGTCTCCGGGACCGCTGGCGCGGTGACCACTGCCTCGGGCGAGCCCGCCCTGCACGGCTTCTCCCACGTCACCGGTGGCGGACTCGCCGCCAATCTGGCCCGGGTGCTCCCCCAGGGCCTGATGGCCACCGTGGACCGCGAGACGTGGTCGCTGCCCGCCGTGTTCTCCCTCGTTGGCCAGCTCGGCCGCGTCCCGCTCGAGGACCTGGAGCGCACCCTGAACCTCGGCGTCGGCATGGTCGCCGTGGTGGATCCCGCCGCGGCCGATGAGGCCCTGAACCGGCTCAACGCCCGCGGCCTGACCTCCTGGGTTGCCGGCACCGTGGGCCGCGTGACGGACGAGGCCCGGAACGCCGGCAGCGACTTCATGCAGGGCGCCAAGGGCGTGGACGGCGGAGCGGTATTGCTGACCGGCAACTACGCCGCCGCCTGACGCACGCCGTGGCGCGACAGGGCTCAGAGCCGGGCGTCCAGCCACTCCAGGGCCGGGGCCAGGCGCGTACGCCAGCGGAAGGCCGCCTTGGTGTCAGCCCGCGTGGGGCCGCCATTGAGGACGGCCACGGGTCTGCCGTGCTTCTCTGCGTCCAGGACGAACTTGAATCCGCTCATGACGGCCAGTGACGTGCCGATCGCCAGGACGGAGCCGGCACGCTCGAAGGCCTGGCGGGCGGCGGCCTTCCGCTCGGCCGGCACACTCTCGCCGAAGTAGACCACGTCCGGCTTCAGCTCCACCGAACCGCACACCAGGCAGCCGACCAGGTGGAACCGGTCCACCCACTCCTGGCCCAGCGTCACGTCCCCGTCCGGGTTCACCATCAGCGGGTCCACCTGGACCGCCTCGAGGTAGCCGGGGTTCGCCTCTACCAGCCGGCCGTCGAAGGACCGGCGGTCCTCCAGGGCGCCGCAGTTGAGGCAGCTGACCCGGTCCAGGTCCCCGTGCAGCGCCACCAGGCCCGGGGTGCCCGCCGCAGCATGCAGTCCGTCCACGTTCTGGGTCACGACGCCGGCCAGGATCCCGGCGCGTTGCCAGCCCGCCAGGATGTGGTGGGCCGGGTTCGGGGAGGCAGCGTCCATCTGCCGCCAGCCCACGAAGGACCGCGCCCAATAGCGGTGCCGGGCGCCGTCGTCGTGCCGGAACTCCTGGTAGGTCATCGGCCGGTGCCGCCGCAGTGATCCCTGCGGCCCGCGATAGTCGGGGATGCCGGAGTCCGTGGAGATGCCGGCGCCCGTGATCACCAGCGGGCGGTGTTCCCGCAACAGGTCCAGGATGCCCGCTCGCGCGAGGAGAGGATCTTGCGGCGGCGCCGCGTCCTCCACGACGCGCGCGATGGAGCGCAGGGCGGCCCGGTGACCGTCGGCTGCCGGATGGCCCGGGCGCAGGGTGGTGCCCGGAGAACCATCTGTCGTCTCCACCGACGCGGCAGTGTCTGCCGCCGCTGACGTGCCCCGAGGAGGCTCGGCGGATGGTGACTCAGTCGACATGGCGACGATCAACCCTGCATGCGGGAATCGTCGTCCTCCTCGGCATCCTTCACATAGTCCGCGTACTTGTCCGCGTAGTCGATGTACTGGTCATCGTCATGGCTGGAACCGCTGTTGCCGGCCAGCTCACGCTCCAGTGCCGACAAATCAGTGGCCGGGGAGAAATACTTCATGTCCCGGGCCTGCTTGGTTGCTTTTGCCTTTTGACGGCCGCGCCCCATGAGCGTGACCCCCTTTGTTGTCCGTCCCCGTGCTGTCAGCCCTAGGCAGGGCTGGTCCGGAGTATGCACTGATCATGATGGTTCGTGGACACTAGGTTAACATGTTTCAGCACCCCTTGGAGCCGCCTGCCAGCGTGACGGCACCGAAAGGACCATGACCATGGACACACGCCCGGACGGGTCAGGCGACGAGTCAAGCCCTGACGCCCCTGAACCCACAGACCCGCCGGAGACCCCGGAATCTCCGGAGTCCCCGGACACCGCCGGTGCTGCCGGCTCCGGGGATCGCTACGTTCCCTACCTGCCGCCCCGCCAGCCGGAGACCGCCCCGGCTCCCCGGCCACGGCGGCTGCGCGGTTGGTGGATCGCCGTCAGCGCCTTGGTGGTGGCGGCCTTGGCCGTGTTCGTCCTCTGGCCGCTGCTGAACTCGGCGGGGAATGGCCCGTCCGGTGAGACCGTCGAGCCCGGGCCGACCGTGTCCCGCAATGCCGAACCCGGGTTGGACGGGATCGTGGCACGCGAGGTGCCCCCCGCCCAGATCGTGCCCGGCGACTGCCTGACGGACTTCCAGTCCGTGGGTGAGCCCTCCACCGTGGTGGAGTGCGACCGCGACCACGAGGCCCAGCTGGTCGGCCGCAAGCTCTGGCCCACCGGCCGCGCCTTCCCCGAGGACATGCAGGCGGCTGCCGAGCGGTTCTGCGCCATGATCGAGCTGGGCAGCGCTGCGAACGCCCAGGTCGTCGTCGAGATCTCCCACCCCACCCAGGGCACGTGGGACGAGGGCGACCGCCGCGTGGACTGCCTCGCCGTGGCCCACGACGGCACCCTGAACGACTCCCTCGTGGCGGAGCCCGTCCTCGAGGACTGGACCGACCACGTGGACGGTTAGTCGGCCTTTCGGGTGACGGAGAGGCGGTCCTGCTCGTCCGATGCGGACCCCTCATCCACGGCGCGGTCCACCAGGACCGTGTCTCCATCGGCGATCGCGCCGGAGAGCAGGGCCCGGGCGAGTTGATCACCGATCTCACGTTGCACCAGGCGGCGCAGCGGCCGGGCACCGTAGGCCGGGTCGAATCCGGTCAGGGCCAGCCACTCCCGGGCGGCGTCGGTGACCTCCAGGGACAGCCGGCGGGAGGCCAGGCGGCCTGCGAGCGCGTCCACCTGCAGGTCGACGATCCTCGTGAGGTCCTCGATGGACAGCGGATCGAACATGATGATGTCATCCAGCCGGTTGAGGAACTCCGGCTTGAAGGATGAGTTGACCACCCTCATGACCGCGTCGCTCTTCTCCGCGTCACCCAGGCCCTGGTCCACCAGGAACTGCGAGCCCAGATTGGACGTCATGATCAGGATGACGTTGCGGAAGTCCACCGTGCGGCCCTGGCCGTCGGTGAGGCGGCCGTCGTCGAGCACCTGCAGCAGGATGTCGAAGACCTCGGGGTGGGCCTTCTCCACCTCGTCCAGCAGGATCACCGAGTAGGGGCGGCGCCGCACGAGTTCGGTCAGCTGGCCACCCTCCTCGTGGCCCACGTATCCCGGAGGGGCACCGACGAGCCGGGACACCGTGTGCTTCTCGGAGTACTCGGACATGTCGATGCGGACCATCGCGTGATCGTCATCGAACAGGAACGCCGCGAGTGACTTCGCCAGCTCAGTCTTGCCCACTCCCGTGGGGCCGAGGAATAGGAACGAGCCGGTGGGGCGGTCCGGGTCGGCGATCCCGGCACGGGAACGCCGGACGGCGTCGGACACCGATGACACCGCTTTCCGCTGGCCGATCAGCCGCTCCCCGAGGTGGTCCTCCATGGACAGCAGCTTGTCCTGCTCGGACTGCAGCATGCGCCCGGCCGGGATCCCGGTCCAGGCCGAGATGACCTCGGCGATGTCGTCCGCGGTGACCTCCTCGGACACCATCGACTGCCCGGTGTGCTGCTGGCCTCCCGGTCCGCCGCCGGAGCCGGACTCGGCTTCCACGGCAGCCTGGAGCTGCTTCTCCAGCGCGGGGATCTCCCCGTAGAGGATCCGGGAAGCCTCCGCCAAGTCACCGTCCCGCTGGGCCTTGTCCGCCGCGGAGCGCAGCTCGTCCAGCCTCACGCGCAGGTCACCGGCCTGGTTGAGGTTCGCCTTCTCGGATTCCCACTGGGCGTTGAGTGCAGCGAGCTCCTCCTTCTGATTCGCCATCTCCTCGCGCAGGGCGGCCAGCCGCTCCACGGAGGCCGGATCCGATTCATCCGCGAGCGCCAGTTCCTCCATGGTCAGTCGGTCCACCGAGCGGCGCAGCTGGTCGATCTCCTCCGGGGCGGAGTCGATCTCCATGCGCAGCCGGGACGCGGACTCGTCCACCAGGTCAATGGCCTTGTCCGGCAGCTGGCGGCCGGAGATGTACCGGTCCGAGAGGTTGGCGGCCGCCACCAGGGCGGAGTCGGCGATGGCCACCTTGTGGTGGGCCTCGTAGCGCTCCTTGAGCCCGCGCAGGATGGCGATCGTGTCATCCACGGTCGGCTCCCCCACGTAGACCTGCTGGAACCGGCGCTCCAGGGCCGGGTCCTTCTCGATGTTCTCCCGGTACTCGTCCAGGGTGGTGGCACCGATCAGGCGTAGCTCGCCGCGGGCCAGCATGGGCTTGAGCATGTTGCCGGCGTCCATGGCCCCCTCGGAGGCCCCGGCGCCGACAACCGTGTGGATCTCGTCGATGAACGTGACGATCTGGCCGTCTGACTGCTTGATCTCCTCCAGCACGGACTTCAGCCGCTCCTCGAACTCGCCGCGGTACTTGGCGCCGGCGATCATGGACCCCAGGTCCAGGGAGATCAGGGTCTTGCCGCGCAGCGATTCGGGGACGTCACCGGCCACCATGCGCTGGGCGAGGCCCTCCACCACGGCGGTCTTGCCGACGCCGGGCTCGCCGATGAGCACCGGGTTGTTCTTGGTGCGGCGGGAGAGCACCTGCACCACGCGACGGATCTCGGAGTCACGGCCGATGACCGGATCGAGTTTGCCCGCGCGGGCGATCTCCGTGAGGTCGGTGCCGTACTTCTCCAGTGCTTGGAAGGTGTTCTCCGGGTCCGGTGTGGTCACGCGGCTGTCCCCGCGGACCTCCTTGACAGCGGCGGAGAGCGCCTCCACGCTGGCACCGGCATCGCGCAGGGCGGTTCCGGCCTTGCCGGCGTCGGCGGCGAGGCCGAGCAGGAGGTGTTCGGTGGAGACGTAGTCATCCCCGAGTGCCTCGGCCTGTTGCTGAGCGGCCTGGACGACGAGCAGCCCCTGCCGGGACAACTGGGCCTGCGCCACGGAGGATCCGGAGGTGGCGGGCAGCTCCTTGATGGCGGTGGAGGCAGCGGTGGACACGACGTCCGGGTCCACGCCGGCCGCTTTGAGGACGGCGACGGCCACGGACCCGCGCTGGTCCATCAGCGCCTTGAGCAGGTGGGCCGGCTCGATCTGCGGGTTGCCGAGGGTGGAGGCATTCATGGCCGCCCCGGACAGCACCTCTTGGCTCTTGGTGGTGAATTTTGCGTCCATGCTGGTCCTTCCTTGTCGCCGGTCCCGCGGGTGTGGAGCACCTCAGGGTGGAGTGGGTCTGAGCATCAGGCCTGCACTCAAAGTTGAGTGTACTTAACTCAACCTGGATCGGACACCCGCTATTCCCCGCTCGCGCAGACCATCACGTCGATGTTGGGGGATGAAAGAACTCTCAACGTCAGAGCCGCCCAGCCAGGAGGATGTGGGTCTGGAACTCCAGGAGGATCGCCTACGGGGCGGTACGCTCTGAAGCATGCCCCGCCGCCTGCTCCGCCGTCCGGCACCGGCCCATACCTACGCGCGGCCACGGTTGACCCTGTTCCATGTGATCCGCCGGACCGTGATGAAACTCGTGGGGATCCAGGTGTGGGACGTGGCGGGCGGAATGACCTTCTACACGCTGCTGTCCGTGGTGCCGGGAGCCATCGCCATCCTGTCCATCGTCTCCATGCTGGGCCTGGAGGACGAGACGGTTGTGACCGCCGCGGGGCTGGTCCACGACCTGTTGCCGGAGACCGATCCGGACCTGCTGGCCTCAACCCTGTTGTCCCTGGCCAACAGCCCGACCGGGGTGCTGGGCCTGGTTCTCGGCCTGATCGGCTCGATCATCTCCGCCTCCAACGCCCTGGCCTCCTTCCACCGGGCCATGCACCGCATCTATGACACCCGCGAGGGCCGCCAGTTCCTCTGGTTCCGCACGGTCATCTTCATCGAGACCCTCATCCTGATGGTCGCCCTGATCGCCGTCCTGCTGCTCGTGTTGATCGGCGGGGACCTCTCCGCTCGGCTCGGCGACCTGCTCGGTCTCACCACGGCCACTGTGAACCTGTGGAACATCCTCAAGTGGCCGGCCATCCTGGCTGTGCTCGTCTTCGTCGTCTCCGTGGCCTACCACCGCGGCCCCAACGTGGTGCAGCCCCGTTTCCGCTGGCTGTCCTGGGGCGGGCTGACCGCAGTGCTCGCCTTGTTCGCCATGACCCTGCTCCTCGGATGGCTGGCTCGCTACGCAGGCGCCCTGGACTGGGTGCTCGGCACCCTGAGCGGCCTCGGAGTGGTCATGATGGTCTCCTGGGTCAGCTTCATCGTGCTGATGGCCGGAGCCGCGTTCGACGCTGAGCTCCTCCGCGGCCGTCAGCTGGCCGCCGGCCTGCCCGCCTGGGATGTCCTGCAGCTGCGGACCCGCCACACCGGCACCCTGGAATTCCTGGACGAGGACGCCTCCCAGGCCCGCACCACCGCCCAGGCGGTGGTCGAGTCGGTCCGCACAGGCGAGCCCGTCACCGTGCCCAGGAGCCCCTGGATCGCCGAGGCGGACACGCTCTGGTCCATCGACACCACCGACCGACCCGTCTCCACCGGGAAGCCCTTCCAGACGCGCCCTCAGGACACCGAGGCGGGCTAGATCCAGCCCTGCTCCCAGGCCACCTGGGAGGCCTCCCTCCGGGTCCCCACGCCCAGCTTGCCCATGGCCGAGGACAGATAGTTGCGCACCGTGCCCGGCGCCAGATGCAGCCGCTCGGCGATCTGCTGCACGGTGGCCGCGTCCCGGCCGGCCCGCAGCACGTCCAGCTCCCGGTCCGTCAGGGGGCTCCGCTCCCCACCGAGGGCCGTGGCGGCGATGTCCGGGTCCACATAGCGCTTGCCGGCGGCCACGTCCCGGATCACCTTGGCCAGCTCCTCGGCCGGTGTGGACTTCGGCACGAAGCCGGACACCTTCTCGCTCAGCGCCCGCCGCAGCACCCCGGGCCGGGCGTGGCGGGTCACGATGATGACCTTCGTGGCCACCTGCCGCAGGATCTGCCCGGCGGCCTCCACGCCGTCCATCTCCGGCATCTCCAGGTCCAAGAGGCAGACGTCCGGCGTCAGTTCGCGGGCGGCGGCCACCGCCTGGAGTCCATTGTCCACTCCGGCCACCACCTGGAAGTCCTCCTCCAGGCCCAACAGGCTCTCGAGCGCGCCGCGGATCAGCACCTCGTCGTCAGCAATCAGCAACCGGATCATGGGGTGGGCTCCTTCGGATGGACGGCGGGGGATTCAGGGTGTTCCCGGCCCGGCACGGCCGGCAACCGGGCCTCGAGGATGAACGAGCCGTCGCCATACCGGCCGGTCACCGATCCCCCGGAGGAGGCGAACCGCCGGTTCAGACCGGACAAACCCGTGCCCGACGCCGGCCCGCCCGCCCCGTGCGTCCCAGGGACACCGGGCAGCCCGGCACCCTCGTGGCTGTCGCCGCCCACCTCGCCGGTGAGCCTCTCCACACCGTCGTTCACCATCGCCAGCCGGAGCACCCCGTCCGCATCCTCCAGGATGATGGACACCTTCGTGGCTGTGGCGGCATGACGCAGGATGTTGGTGGCGCCCTCACGGACGGCCAGGCCGAGCAGGGTGCGCACGGCAGGGTCCTCGACGTGGACCCCCCGAATGCTGACGGTGGCGCCGGAAGCCTCCAGCACGTCCTTGGCGTTGGCGATCTCCTCCTCCAGGGAAACCTCGCGCAGGTTGCGCACCAGAGACCGCGTGTCCTCGAGGGCGGTGCGCGCGATCGTCCGGACCTCGTGGATGTTCTCCGCGGCGGCGTCGGGTTGTCCCGCACCCATCAGTCGCTCGGCCAGTTCGGCCTTGAGGGCGATGACCTGCAGGTGGTGGCCCTGGATGTCATGCAGATCCGAGGCGAATCGCAGCCGTTCGCGGGCCACCGCCAGTTGAGCGGCATCCCGGCGGGCTACGTCCAGCTGGACCACGATGTTCCACCACCATGCGGAGAAGAGGAAGACCACCGGGACGAAGACGGTGAAGAAGACCAGCGAGGGCATCTGCTGCGCGGCTTCCTCGCTGGGGACGGCCACTCCCGTGATGAGTTGTCCGGCCCACCAGTGCGCCGCGATCAGGGCCAGGCCCGCCCCGATGACCACCCGCCGGGTCACGCCGCGGACCAGGATGGCCAGGATGTTCGCGGCGATCCACAGGGAGATCCCCCCGGGGACAGCCCCTCCCGGCAACCACAGGGTCAGCACCCAGGCGAGGCCGGCCGGCCCCAGGAGGAGTGCGGTGGCCCACGGGCGCGGCCATCCGGCTCCCATGCCGTTCCTGATCAGCCAGCTGCAGATGGACTGGGTCAGCCCGCTGATCGCGATCAGCAGGGCGGAGACCACCACCAGCCAACCGTGCCGGCCGCCGGCCTCGAGGTGGAAGAACAGCAGCATGGCGACCGCGATGAAGGCCATGAATACGGAGAAGAAGACCATCGAGAGGTAGGTGTACCACCAGGTGGCCCGTACGCCGCGGACGGACTGGCCGGGCGCCGTCGAGGGCAATTGCCCAGAGGGTCGGCTCACGGACGGTTCTGGCTTGCTCACGGTTCTCAGGGTAGGCCGATGACAACTGTCACGGGGTGGTGGTGACGCTTTCGGAGGCGAGGATGACAGCGGGGCACTGCCGCGAATACACCGGCCCGGCGAGGCTGGAAGCACACCCACCACAAGAGCGGACCACCCGCATCGGGGCCCGGAACCGGCCCCGCCACCGAGAGGAAACACCATGGACATCGTCGCCAACATCCAGTCCTTCACCGAGTCCCTGCCGGCCGCCCTGCGATTCGTCGGAGTCGTACTCGCCGCGTTCATCCCCTACATCGAGGGTGAGGGCGCCGCCATCGTCGGGATCATCGCCGGCATGGACCCCTGGATCGCCATTCCGGTGGCGATCCTCGCCAACATCGCCATCGTGGTGGTGATCGTCCTGTCCTTCGAGAAGATCCGCGCCGCGATCATCAATCGCCGCATCGCCGCAGGCAAGACTCCGAAGCCCACCTCGGAGAAGCAGCAGAAGGTCCGCCGCGCGCTGGACAAGTATGGCGTCCCCGGTGCCTCCCTGCTCGGACCGTTCCTGCTGCCGACCCACTTCACCGCTGCCGCGTTGACCTCCTTCGGCATCACCAAGGGCCGGGTCATCACCTGGCAGGCCGTGGCCATCATTCTCTACTCCACCGTGTTCGGGCTGCTCTTCTACGGCGTGCTCTCCGTGGTGGCCTGAGCCGGCGCGGGCTACGGTGACACCATGACCTACTCGCCGGGACCCCACGATCTGTCAGCGCTGACCCGCAGCACGCTCGAAGCCGCCCTGGACAGCCCGCACGGCCGCCACGGCGACCTGCTGTTGCGGGACGGCCATCTGCGCCAGTCGATCATCGCCCTGAAGTCCGGGGCGCAACTGGCTGACCACAACGCCCCGCCCGCCGCCACGCTGCAGGTGCTGCTCGGTGCGGTGGACATCACCGCCGGGTCCGGAGCGGACCAGCACCTGGAGCAGGGCGAACTCGTTCAGCTCACGAAGGAACGCCACGGAGTGACGGCCCGGGAGGACAGCGTGTTCCTGCTGACCACCGTGACCGGGGTCGAGGAGGAAAGCCACGGGAACTGATCCCCGTAGTGCGTGGTCCCCGCCAGCCCGAGGTCCCGGCCACTGCGGTCCGGACGCCTGGCAGCAGAACCCCGGCAGGCCGCGCGCCCGCCCACCCGGTGGCCCCACGACTTCCCGGTAGACTGTCCGTCTCGACGCCCCTGCACCGCAGCGGGGCCCCCCGCACCGGAAGACCTTCATGACCCTGTCCCGCACCCGACTCGCCCTGGTGGCCGTCCTGGGAGCCGGCTCGCTGGCCCTGAGCGGATGTGCCGTGCTCGGCCCCCAGCTCGGCGGTTCCGAAGCCGGCGAATCCTCGCCCCTGGTCGACAGCCTCGACCTGGTCAACCCCGGCCAGCTCACCGTCTGTGCCGACATCCCGTACCCGCCCTTCGAATTCATGCAGGGCAGCGACCTGGTCGGGTATGACATCGATATCGTCCAGCGGATCGCCGATGACCTCGGTATCCCCCTCTCCGTGGTGGACTCCTCCTTCGAGGCCATCGAGTCCGGGTCCTCGCTGACCGGCTGCGACATCAATGCCTCCTCGATCTCCATCACCGAGGCCCGGCAGCGGATCATGGCGTTCTCCGTGCCCTATCTGGACGACGATCTGGTGCTCGTGGCCGAGGAAGGGTCCGGCATCACCGACCTGGAATCAGCCCAGGGCAAGCGCGTGGGTGTCCAGGCCGCCACCACCGGCGAGACCTTCGCCGAGGAGAACGGATTGGCCCCGATCCAGTTCGAGGACGGTGGCATGCAGATGGAGGCCCTACGGGCCGGCACTGTGCAGGCCGTGCTCGGCAACCAGTCCGTGGTGCTCTACAACGTCAAGGACGATCCCCGGTACGAGGTGGTCGCGGAACTGCCCACCGGTGAGCAGCTCGGCGTGGCCGTGGCCCCGGACAAGGCGAAACTGCTGTCCGCCGTGAACGCGTCGCTGCAGGGTATGGAAGAGGACGGAACCCTCGACGAGTCCCGCGCGCGCTGGTTCGGCGAGGCAGCAACGGAGGGCGATCAGTGAGCACCGTCAACACCACCGGCCCGGCTTCGGGCCCCAACCCCTCTCCGGAGAGCAGCCCGGAGAGGGGCCGCACGATGAGCAACCGGCGACGCCGGCAGCTCTCACTCGGTCTGCAGGCCGGTGTCTTCGTCCTCGCCATTGTGGTCCTCGTAGCTGTCATGGACTGGCCGACCCTGGGCCAGTCCGTCTTCAACTTCGCGGAGATCGGTCCCCTCTTCCCGGACATCATCCTGGTGGGTCTGGGCAACACCCTGCTGTACACGGCGTCCTCGTTCGTGGTCGGCCTGCTGGGCGGCACACTGCTGGCCCTGATGCGGCTCTCCTCATTCCCGCCGTACCGCTGGCTGGCCACCGCCTACATCGAGCTGTTCCGCGGCCTGCCCGCCCTGCTCGTCTTCATCGCCTTCGGCTACGGCGTGCCCTTCGCCTTCGGCATCCAGTGGCCCATCCCCCTCGTGGTGATGGTCTCCCTGGGCATGGTCTCCTCGGCCTACATCGCCGAGACCCTGCGTGCCGGCCTGCAGGCCGTGCCGAAGGGACAGGCGGAGGCTGCCCGATCCCTGGGGATGCCGGCCTGGCGCGCCATGGTCACGATCGTGATCCCCCAGGCCTTCCGCCTGGTGCTGCCGCCCCTGACCAATGAGGTCATCCTGCTGACCAAGGACTCGTCCCTCGTCTACGTCCTGGGACTGGCCGCTCACGAGTACGAACTGACCAAGTTCGGCCGGGACGGCATTACCGCTCTCGACGCCGGCCTCACCCCGGTGCTCGTGGCTGGTGTCATGTACCTGATCATCACCGTCCCCCTGTCCCTGCTGGCGCGGAAGTTCGAATCGCGCACCAACCGCACGCGCGTCTGAGAGGCCACGATGACCGAGACCACCAGCCATGCCAGCGCCATCCGCGCCGGCGGCGTCGCCATCACCGGCCTGCACAAGTCCTACGGCTCCAATGACGTGCTCAAGGGCATCGACCTGACCGTGGCTCCCGGCGAGGTGGTGTGCCTGATCGGCCCTTCCGGCTCGGGCAAGTCCACCCTGCTGCGCTGCGTGAACCTGCTGGAGACCCCCAACCGGGGCACGGTTGCCGTCTCCGGTTTCGACGCCACCGATCCAGAGGTGGACCTCAACGCCATGCGCCGCCACGTCGGCATGGTGTTCCAGCAGTTCAACCTGTTCCCGCACCTGTCCGTGCTGGAGAACTGCACGGTGGCCCAGGTCAAGGTGCTGCGCCGCGGCAAGGCGGAGGCGGCCGGCGTCGCGCGTGAGAATCTGCGCCGCGTGGGGCTGGACGGCTTCGAGGACCGGTATCCGGATCAACTCTCCGGCGGTCAGCAACAGCGCGTCGCCATTGCACGCGCACTGTCCATGGACCCACAGCTGATGCTCTTCGACGAGCCGACCTCCGCCCTGGACCCGGAGACCGTGGGCGAGGTGCTCTCCGTGATGCGCGGCCTGGCCGGCGCCGGGATGACCATGCTCGTGGTCACCCACGAGATGGGATTCGCGCGCGAGGTCGCGGACCGTGTGGTGTTCATGGACGGCGGCGTGGTCGTCGAGGAGGGCCCCGCCGAGCAGGTCATCGGCTCCCCCACCCAGCCGCGCACCCAGGACTTCCTGCGGCGGGTCCTGAACCCGACCGACGTCGAACTCTGAGCCGCCACCTCGGCCGCCACACTCATCCTGCCGGACCACACGGATCAACTCTGTGGTCTGGCACGATGACTGTGGCTCCAGGTCAGGTCGTCCCGACTTCCGTGCTGTAGTGCGCCTTCTGGGCGGGGTAGTAGTCGGCGAAGTCCACCGCGTCCACGTCTCCGCCATCCAGAGCCGCGGTGAGCCGGTCGAGGTAGTACTCCCAACCGGGGCCGATGTCACCGGCCTCGTCCTTCGACCCTGCCAGCGGCTGGCGGAAGACCAGGTCGGTGTCCGACCCCGACCCCGCCGCGGCCCGGTCCAGGGACACCCGGAGCCGCCACGGGTTGCCGTTCGGATCGGCCAGCGTCACGTGCAGACGAGAGGGCCGTGCGCAGACCTCGATCACACATTCGCCTGGATGCTCCGGTGCCTCCACCATGGCCAGCTGGACACTGCCACTGGCCGGGTCCCCCGTGTAGGTGCCATACCAGCGCAACAGTTCCGGGTCTGCCAGGTAGCTCCAGACGTCCTCCGGAGGGTGCCCGAGGGTGCGCTGGATCTGGATCGTGGGACCCTCCGGACCTTCGACGACGGATCCCGTGGGTTCGCGGAGCTCTTCGTGGCGTGACATGCGCCCATTGTGGCCCCTCTGGCAGGCTGGGTCCATGCTGCCTGTCCCGGACCAGTTCCCCGCCACTCCCGCCCCGTCGCCGTTCTTCCCGGACGGCCGGTCCATGTACGAGAGGATGCTCGCCGGTGATCCCTACATCGCCGACGACCCCCGGCTCGAGGAGCTCTCCACGGCGGCCGCCCTGCTGACGGAACAGTACAACGCCACCTCCGTCACCGAGCCGGCCCTCCGCCGGCGGCTGTTGTCCCAGTTGCTGGGATCCCTCGGCGACGAGGTGGTGATCCGTCCGCCGTTCCAGGTGGATTACGGGCGGTTCATCAGCATAGGTGACCGCACCTTCGCGAACTTCGGCCTGATGGTGCTGGACGTCGCCCCGGTGCGGATCGGTGCGGACGTGCAGATCGGCACGAACGTCCAGCTGCTCACCCCGACCCACCCGCTGGAGCCAGGTCCGCGCCGGGACAAGTGGGAGGGTGCCGAGCCCATTACCATCGAGGACAACGTGTGGCTCGGCGGCGGTGTGATCGTGGGCCCAGGCGTGACGATCGGCGAGAACACGGTGGTGGGCGCCGGTGCCGTGGTCACCCGCGACCTGCCGGCGAACGTGGTCGCACTGGGCGTGCCCGCCCGGCCCGTCAAGGACCTCCCGGCCGATCCCGACGGCGGGTGGTCTCGGATGGCGGTCGAGGGCTAGTCAGGGGACAGGACAGGCGAGGGGCCAGGGCTGGCCGGGTCAGGGCTGGCCCGCCGCGAACCGGCGGTGCTCAGGGCCGGCCGGTCAGGCCCGCGGAAGCCGGGCCGGCCGATCCGGCCTCATAGTCCTGCAACGGCACCTGCCCGGAGGCGTAGGCCGCGGCGATCTGGGCCAGGATGCGCCAGCCCTCCTCGGCCCCGTCACCGCGGACGGTGAAGGCCGTCTTGTCCTCGAGCACCCAGCGCAGCACCGAACCGTAGGCGGTGAGTCCTGGCTCGGGCAACTCCGTGGACAGCACCGTGCGGGTCATGCCACGGGAGTCGAACGGGCCACCGGCGTTGAGCTCCAGGTCGATCCGTTCGTCTTCGAAGCCGACCCGCAGCACGTCCGGGGGCTGGGGTCCTGACGAGGGGAACTGCTCGTAGTCGTGTGGCGGGCGGCGGAAGACCACGGCGATCTCCTGCCGGGGCGAACCGATGGCCTTGCCCGTCCGCAGCACCACCGGCACGCCGTTCCAGCGCCACGAGTCCACCTCGACGACCACCTGGGCGAAGGTCTCGGTCTCTCGCGCCGGGTCCACACCTTCCTCGTCCACATAGGACGGCATGGTCCTGCCGTCCACGGCGCCGGCGATGTACCGGCCACGCACCACGGCCGGCGTCCCGTCCGGCAGTCCGGCCAGAGTTCGCGCGTCGCCGTCAACGCTCGTGCCCAAGGTCCCCTCGTCCTCGCTCCCTTCCCCCGACGCTCCCCGGGACCACAACCGGGCCGCCCTCAGGACGTGAGCGGTGTTGGCGGGGATCTCCACGCCGTCGATCCGGGTCGGCGGGTCCATCATCACCAGCGCCATGACCTGGAGCAGGTGGGACTGGATCATGTCCCTCGCGGCTCCGGTGGCCTCGTAGAACCCGGCACGCCCCTCCAGTCCGAGCACCTCGTCGAACACGATCTCGATCCGCTCGATGTGGTCCCGGTTCCACAGCGGTTCCAGGATGCGGTTTGCGAAGCGCAGACCCACGAAGCCGAGCACGCCGGGCAGACCGAGGAAGTGGTCCACACGGAAGATCCGCTCCTCGGGGACGAACCCGGCCAGGAGGGCGTTGAGTTCTCGCGCGGAGTCCAGGTCGGTGCCGAAGGGCTTCTCCAGCACGAGCACGGTGTCCTGTGGCAGTCGCCCCGAACCATGCACCCTCGAGAGGGCCTCACAAGAGGCCATGGTCACGGACGGCGGAAGCGCGAAGTACAGTCCGAGGGGCCCCTCCACCTGGTCCATGAGTGCGGCGAGTTGCTCGGGATCGGTGGCGTCCGCGGTGATCCAGTGCGCTGAATCAAGCGTGTGGCGCACCGCAGGCAGAGCCAACTGCTCCTCGTCGAGCTCAGCGGCGAACGCCTCCCGCACCACTGCCGCGAAGTCCTCCCGCTCGTCCTGCCCGGAGCCGATCAGCAGGATGCCCCGTTCCGGCACTCCGGCCGCCAGGCAGGTGGCCAGGCCGGGCAGAAGCAGCCGCCGGGTCAGGTCTCCCCCGGCACCGACGATGACCAGCGTGCGCAGTCCGCTCATGGCCCCACCGTAACGGCCCGGGCCTATGCCGGGAACGGGTCATTCGATATACAAGGAGACATGACGGACCAGACACCTTCCGCCGGCCCGCACTCGACTCACGACTCGACGGATTGGCCCGGGTCCTCTCGTCCGCAGTCCCTCCATCCCGCCTGGGCCACCCCGCTCGAGGACTACGCCCTGCTGTCCGATCTGAGCACCGGACCGCTGGTGTCCCGCCGCGGATCCATCGACTGGCTGTGCCTGCCGCGTTTCGACTCCCCTGCCCTGTTCGCCGCCTTGCTCGGAGGGGCCGACGACGGCCGGTGGAAGCTCTGGGCTCTGGACGGGGAGGTCGTGGAACGCCGCTACGTGCCGTACACCTTCGTCCTCGAGACCGACTGGCGCACCCCGACCGGCACCGTGCGCGTCACCGACTTCCTGCCGCCGGCCGAGGCGCAGGATGACCTGTACCGCCGGGTGGAGTGCCTGACCGGAGAGGTGGTGGTGGAGCATGACCTGCGGATCCGCTTCGACTATGCCCGCGCCCTGCCCTGGTTCCGCCGCACCAAGGACACTGAGGGCACCGATCCGGCACTGCTGTGCACGGCCGGACCGGACGGCGTGCTGGTGTCCGGTCCCCTGCTCGACACCACCACCAGGCCCACCGCGGACGACGAGCGCTCCGGCGAGGCGGCCGGCGGCGACGGCCAACCGGCAGGTTCCCCGGACTCCGGCGGTCTCACCGCGCCCCGGCTGGCTGGCCGATTCCGGCTACACGCCGGCGAGCGGCTGGACTGGGTGTTGACCTGGTTCCCGTCCTGGAAACGGCCTCCGGTTCCGGTGGAGCCGGAGGCCGCTCAGCACCGGACCCAGGAGTTCTGGACCGACTGGGCATCCCGGTTGGAGGTCGATTCGCCGGAGGAACACCTCGTGGCCCGGTCCCTGTTGGTATTGCGGGCGCTCACCAACCTGAAGACGGGCGGGATCGTCGCGGCGCCCACCACCTCGCTGCCGGAGGAGTTCGGCGGCTCACGGAACTGGGACTACCGCTACACGTGGCTGCGGGATGCGGCCCTGACGATCGAGGTCCTCGTCTCCCACGGATTCACCGAGGGTGCCCTGCACTGGCGGGACTGGCTACTGCGGGCCGTGGCCGGGGACCCGGAGAAGCTGCGGATCATGTACGGCCTCGCCGGCGAACGGGAACTGGACGAGAAGGAGCTGGACCACCTGGCCGGTTACGCCGAGTCCCGTCCCGTCCGGATCGGCAACGGCGCCGCGGACCAGTACCAGGCCGACGTGGTCGGCGAGGTGATGATCGCCCTCGCCGAGCTCCGGGACGCCGGCGTCACCGAGGACGAGTACTCGTGGCGGCTGCAGAAGTCCCTGCTGTCCTTCTGCATCCGGAACATCGACCGCAAAGACCACGGGATCTGGGAGATGCGCGGCGAACCGCACTTCTTCACCCATGGCCGGGTGATGATGTGGGCAGCGTTCAATGAGGGCATCCGGGCCGTCACCCAACATGGTCTGGACGGAGACGTCGCGTCCTGGACCCGGCACCGGGATGCCCTGCGTGCGGAGATCCTGGAGTGCGGCTTCAGCGCCGAGCTGGACTCGTTCACGCAGACCTACGGCAGCCGCGAGGTCGACGCCTCCCTGCTGCAGTTGCCGCACACCGGCTTCCTGGCCGCCGACGATCCGATGATGCTCGGCACCGTTTCCGCGATCGAACGGGACCTGATGGGCACTCGCGGGCTGGTCCACCGCTACCGCACCGGTTCCAACCTCGACGGCCTGGAAGGGCACGAGTACGCGTTTCTGATCTGCTCGTTCTGGCTGGTGGAACAGTACGCCGCGTCAGGCCGGTTGGGCGACGCCGAGGAGACCATGGCGCTGTTGTGCTCCTGCGCCACCGACCTGGGTCTGCTGGCCGAGGAGTACGACGCCGGCTCCGGACGCCTTGCGGGCAACTTCCCGCAGGCGTTCTCCCACCTCTCGCTCATCCGGGCCGCCGACGCCATCCAGAAGGCCCGCCACCCGCGCTGAGGGTTCCGTGGCCGGGAGTTCGGGCCTCTCGGCTGGAGGTGAAGCTCCGGAGAAAACTCCGGAGGCAAAAACTCCGGGGGCAGACTGTCACTCTGAGGCCGGAACATCGGCGTCAGACAGTCTGCCCCCGGAGTGCTGCGCCCGCTGTGGGCGGCACAGTGAGATCAGATCTTCTTACGGGCCTGCTGCATTTCCTTGCGGGCGGTGCGCAGCGCCTCGGTCTGCTCGACGCGGGCCTTGTTGATGGCTTCGGCCTTCTCCGCGGCGGCGGCACGGATGGCCTCGGCCTGTTCCTCCTTGGCGGCCTCGATCGCGGCGACCTTGGCCTCCTTGGCGACCTCCAGCTTGTGGGCCCGCTTGGACGCTGAGGCGTTCTTGCGGCCGGTGCGGTTCACGACGCCGTCCACCATCAGGGCGGTGCCGATGCCGAAGAGGAACACGTCCTTGGCCACGGCGGTGCCCTGCTCGGAGGGGCGGATGCCGTCCGACTCGGTCATGGAGTCGGTGTTCTTGTACATCGCCAGCAGCCCGCCGGAGAAGGCGGTCAGGGCGGCACCGGCCATCCAGCCCGGCACGAACGGCAGCAGGCAGGCGGCGCCGATGCCGATCTCGGAGGCGCTGATGAACTGCCTGAACTGCTTCGGGGTCAGGTCCTTGAGGAAGGGAAGCCCGTTGGCTCCCAGGTCCCTCATCTGTTCAGCCTGTTCGTCCGTGAGCTTGGTCTTGTTGATGCCTGAGTTCAGGATGAAGGCTCCGGCGGTCAGCCGAAGGGGGAGCTGCGCGATGCTCATGGATTTTCCTTCCGAAGATCTTCTCTGGTTCCAAGGTCAGCCTATAGGCACACGCGGCTCACGGGGAGACCGATCGGCAACACCGGGCCATGGCGGCCAGACAGATCCAGACTGATCCGGGCAGACCCGAATGGCCAGGGGCGATACTGGGGTGATGGAAGAGAACGCGAACCAGAACCTCTGGGCCACCATGGTGGCCAACGATCCCGAGCACTCCCGCCGCTATGCCGAGCGCTGGCGCCGCCTCGCCTCCGAGGGCATGGACCTGGACGGGGAGGCCCGGCTGATCGACGCGATGGCCTCCCGCGGGTCCCGGATCCTCGACGCCGGCTGCGGCACCGGCCGCGTGGGCGGCTACCTGGCGCGGTGCGGCCACCAGGTGACGGGCGTGGACCTGGACGAGCACCTCATCGAGGTCGCGAACGAGGACCATCCCGAGGCCGACTGGTACGTGGCGGATCTCGAGTCACTGGACGCTGAGACCCTGGCCACCCTGGGTGAGGCCGAGCCGTTCGACCTCGTCTTCTCCGCCGGCAACGTCTTCGGCTTCCTCTCCCCGGCTTCCCGCGGGGACGTGCTGCGCCATCTGCGCGGCCTGCTGCGGGACGGCGGCCGTGCGGTGATCGGTTTCGGGGCCGGGCGCGGCTATGACTTCGCCGATTTCATGGACGACGCCGGCCAGGCTGGATTCCGCTGCCAAGGCCAGTACTCCTCGTGGCAGCTCGACCCCTTCACCGACGACGCCGACTTCTTGGTCGCGGTCCTCTCCCGCTGATCCTCACGGCGCCTCGGCGCCTGCTACTCCTCCTCGGCCCCGTAGGCGTCCTTCGCCGCGTCCATCAGGCCCTCGATGCTGAACTTCCCCATGCGCATCATGGCGCTCTGCACCCGGGCCGCCGCATCCTGGTCCTCGCCGGCCAGCAACTCGAACAGGACCTGCGGGACCACCTGCCACCGCACCCCGTAGCGGTCCGTGACCCACCCGCACGCGACCTCCTGCCCGCCCCCTGCCGTGAGGGCGGTCCAGAAGTGGTCGATCTCCTGCTGGTTCGCACACAGGACCTGGAAGGAGACGGCATCCGTGTAGGGCACCGGTTCGGTCGAGCCGTTGAGCGCCACGAAAGGCTGGCCGTCCAACGTGAAGTCGACAGTCAGCACCTCGCCGCGCTCCAGCACGACCTCTCCCTGCGGTGCCACATCGATGCTGCTGCGGTGGACGGCGCCCACCTGGGTGTCCGGGCGGTAGCCGGAGAAGGCCTCCACGTAGAACCGGGCGGCCTCCTCCGCCTGCCCGGTGAACCACAGGCAGGTGACGAGCTGGTGGGCGGAGGCGGTGGGCCGTTGCGCGCTCATGCGTCCAGTGTCCGCCTGGCAGCCGGGGTGGGTCCACCATTCGCTGACAGCCAGGGCCTGGCTGGCTCCAGCGGATGCAACCGGAGGCAGGCAGATTCAGGCAGATTCAGCCGTGCTCAGGCGAAGTTCGGGACGATCGTCCGGCGGATCGCCTGGGCGATGGTCGAGTAGTCCGTCAACGGATCCTGACCCAGGACGGCGGCCCAGTACTGCAGCATGTCCTCGACATAGCGGTGACCGTGGCCGCCTGGCACGGAGACGGACTGCGGCATGTCCGAGGCCACCTGCCAGAACGTCACCCAGGGCTGCCACTGCAGGCTGCGGGAGATGTCCGAGCCGGCCTTCTCCTTGGCCCAGTCGGGCTTGCGCCACATCAGGTCCGGGCTCCACCACACCACAGGGTCGGAGGCGTGCTGGGCCACCACGATCCGGGGGCTGTCCCACGCACCGAAGGGGACGCCGGTGAAGTCGGTGACCAGGTCCTCGGGTCTGGTGGCGAAACGGACGTGCCGGCCGTCGTCGATCACGGGTGCGATCTCCGGGGTGCCCCGCCGGCGGAACGGCACGAGGGACTCCCAGAACTCGGCGAACCGCGGCATGCCAGACCAGACGGCACCGTCCACGCGGCCAATCATGTCCTCGAGGCCCTCGAACGCCTTCGTACCGCCCAAGGCGCCCAGCGACTCTCCGCCGACCAGCAGCTTCGGCCGCCGCTCCGGGGGGCGCTTCGCCAACTCCTCCTCGATCGCGGCGAGCAGGGTACTGGCGGCCAGCACGGGTGAGATCCGGTCGGCGATGAAGGCCACGCCGGAGGGCAGGTAGGTGTACTGCATGGAGGCCAGCGCGCAGTTGCCACCGGTGAGGAACTCCACAGAGGAGGCGGACCATTCCTGCAGCCAGCCGGTCCCCGTGGTGGTCAGCACCAGGAGAACCTCGCGATCGAAACCCCCGGTGCGGTGCAGTTCGGCGACGACGGCGGCCGCGGTCTCCTCCAGGTCCCGCCCCTCGCGCCACCCGGCATACGCGCGGATGGGTGTCAGGGCCGGCCTGCCGGTGGCCTCCTCGATGTCCACGGCACGGGGTCCGTCCGAGACCACTGCCTGCCCCTTGGCACCCAGAGTGCTCCAGGCCTCGAAAGACGCGGCGGAGCCGGAGCGTTCGGGCTCCACCGGGGGGACGCGTCCCGGCAGCAGTTTGGCGTTGGTCTCCTGGGCGGTCTTGGACAGCCATTCCAAGAGCCGGCGGTAGACCACCTTGTCCAGCACGAAGGCCGTCCCCGTGGCGGTGGCCCCCGCACCGACGGCGGCGGCAACCGGGGCGGGCATCACGGGCTTGAGCGCCGAGGAGAGGTGGGTGGCGATCGCGTTGATGCCCCGACCGGCCGAGACGAGCCCGGCGGTCAGGGCCAGGCCGCCGATCACGCCGACCATGTGTTCCCGGCTGCGGGTGGGGCGGGTCTCCATCAGCCCGGCGATCTCCGTCTGCGCCCGGAGGTTGCGCAGCCAGGACAGCCCGCTGATGCCGAACATGAGCCACGGCAGGGCCTCGATGGCGGGCCGGGCCCTCTCCTCGTCGATCCTGATCTCGATCCCGAGCTGCCGGCCGACGGCCCGGGCCGCTGCCGTCCCGGCGGCGCCGACCACATAGCCGAAGGTCTGGGATATTCCGGTGTTCAGGGCGGTCATCCACCATGTGCGCGGAATGAAGCTGGGGGACAGTGACACCCAACCCATGACGTGGGCTCCGACCAGCCCGGCCGCGTCGGGTTTAAACCGCATGCCTCCCATTATGCCTGCCCTCCCGGTCCGTCGGTTCGGTGTTCGGCCCTGTGGTCCGGGAGAATAACGCGCATGACGCTTTCGATCGCCACCGCATCAGCCACGGGGCCCGCAACCGGGTCCACGGGCGAAGCCTCCTATGGCTGGCTCGGTGACATCGTCGTCTCGATCATGGAGGCCATCGGACCGATCGGTGTGGCACTGGCCGTCTTCGCCGAGAACCTCTTCCCGCCGATCCCCTCCGAACTGATCCTGCCGCTCGCCGGCTTCACAGCGGCAGGCGGTTCCTTCAGTCCGTGGGAGGCCCTGATCTGGGCCACCGCGGGTTCTGTGCTGGGTGCCCTGATGCTCTACGGGCTCGGCGCCTGGCTGGGGCGCCGGCGGTTGTACAGGATCGCCGACTGGCTGCCGCTCGTGGACATCGAGGACGTCGAGAAGACCGAGCGCTGGTTCAATCGTTACGGTTACTGGACCGTGCTGCTGGGCCGCATGGTTCCGATCTTCCGTTCGCTGATCTCCATCCCCGCCGGCATCGAGCGCATGAATCTGTGGCTGTTCACCCTCTTCACGCTGATCGGCTCCGGCATCTGGAACACCATCTTCGTCTGGGCGGGCTTCCAGCTCGGGGACAACTGGCATCTGGTGTCCGACTACGCGGACGTCTTCTCCAACCTCGTGCTGATCGCCGTGCTCGTGTTCATCGCCTGGTGGGTGACCGCCCGCATCCTGCGCAACCGCCGGCGCGCCCAGGACCCGAACTACGTGCCGCCCTCGGCAGACGAGGCGGCGGCTCGCATGGAGGCCCTCCTCACCGACTCCGAGCGCGGCCGCAGGTAACCAACCGCGCCCACTCCCCGACCACGCTGCGGGACCACTTTGCGGGCAGAAATCAGTACTGATATCTGCC
>NZ_BAAALH010000002.1:1160480-1227172 GCF_039528175.1 Citricoccus alkalitolerans | reverse complement strand
CCCCTTCCGGGGAAGGGGACGGGCCGGCGTCGTGTCCCGGGATGGTCCGGCGGATTACCGGTAGCCGGCCTGGGCGGCCGGAAGGTACTGCGGCAGCGAGCGCGCCTCACCGGAGTCCATGATCTTCTTGCCCAGGGGCAGGAGTGAGACCGGGATCATGCGCAGGTTGGCGATGCCCAACGGAATGCCGATGATCGAGATGAACATGGGGATGGCGGTCAGCACGTGGCCGATGGCGATCCAGACGCCGGCCACGATGAACCAGATGATGTTTCCCAGTCCGGTGAAGACGCCCATGCCCGGCTGGGTGTCCACCACCACGCGGCCGAAGGGCCACAGGGCGTACCCCGCGATCCGGAACGAGGCGATGCCGAAAGGGATGGTGACGATGAGGAGACAGCAGATGAGTCCGGCCAGGAAGTAGCCCACGGCCAGCCACAGGCCGCCGAAGACCAGCCAGATGATGTTGAGGATGAGGTTCAGGGGGCGGTTCATGGGACCATGCTCCCAGCAGGCCCGGGTCAGCGGCTACTCTGGCGGGAGCCTTGTCAGGAGATTTCATGCAGAACCACCAGTCAGCGGGCCGCTCCCGTCCTCTCCAGCCGTCCAGCCAGTCCGCCCGCTTGGGCCGTCCGGCAGCAGTGCTCGGCCTCTCGGCCGCCCTGGTGCTGACCGCCACCGGCTGTTTCGGCGACTCCCGACCCGCACCGCAGGAGACCGCCACGGCCTTGGCCGGTGCGATCTCCTCGGGCGACTACTCCACCGTGTCCCTGACACCGGAGTCCCAGGGCGTCCCCGAGCAGCTCACTGAGGCCCTTGCGGACCTGGAGGACCTGGACCGCACGGTCTCCGTGGCCTCGGCTGAGGTGGACGGCGAGGACAACGACCGTGCCACCGCTACCCTGACCGTCGACTGGCAGCTCGCGGGCAATGAAGCTGCGGCAGCTGATGCGAACGCCGAGGCCAGCGCAGGCGAGAGCCCCGCCGCCGGTGACGTGGCCGGCGCAAGCGATCAGGCCAGCGCCAGCGACCAGGCCAGCGGAGAAACCGAGTCCGGTGCTGACGCCGGCTCCGAACGGACCTGGTCCTATGAGACCACCGCCGAGATGCAGTGGGACGAGGAAGCCCAGGAATGGCTCGTGGAGTTGGCCCCGGAGACGGTCGTGCCGCAATTGGCCGCGGGCGGCACCGTCAACCTCACCACTGTCCCCGCCGAGCGTGGCAGCATCCTCGACGGCGCGGGCGAGGAACTGATGATGGAACGGGATGTGGCCATCCTCGGGCTGGACAAGTCTCAACTCGAGGCGGATGATCCCGAGGTCCTGACCGCTGCCGCCCGTCAGGTCGCCGAGGTCGCCGGGGTGGACGAGGACGCCTTCGTGGCCCAGGCCGAGGCCGCCGGAGAGAGGGCCTTCGTGCAGGCCATCACCGTGCGCAACAACGGGGACACCGAGATCCCGACGGACCAGTTGCTGGCCATCCCGGGCGGGCGGGTCCTCGAGGACACCGCCGTCCTGGCTCCCACCCGCGCCTTCGCGCGGGACGTGCTGGGCACCTACGGCGAACCCAACACCGAGCAGATCGAGGCCTCCGAGGGCGAGCTGGAGGCCGGGGTCGAGGTCGGCCTGTCCGGCCTGCAGGCCACGTGGGAGGACCACTTGGCCGGCACCCCCGGGGTGCAGATCACCATCGACAACCCGGACCAGCCGGACACCGGTGAGGCCGAGACGAACGCCTCCGGCTCCCCCAGTGCCACCAGTTCCAGCACAGATGCCACGCCCACGTCGCCGGACGGGCCGGTCTTCAGCACCGACCCGGTCCCCGGCCAAGACCTGGCGTCCACGCTGAACCGGCGCGTGCAGGAGGAGGCCGAGGCCGTCGTCGCCGCCTCGGACGTGCCGTCCGGCCTGGTGGCCCTGCGGCCTTCGGACGGGCAGGTGCTCGCCGCGGCCTCCAGTCCTGAGGGGTGGCCCGTGGCCGCGTCCGGGTCCTACGCACCGGGCTCCACGTTCAAGGTCGTCACCGCCCTGGCCATGCTGCGATCCGGGATCGCCCCCGGGGACACGGTGCAGTGCCCGGAGACCCTCAACGTGGGCGGCATGGTGGTGGGCAACTATGACGGCTACCCGGATGAGTCCGTGGGCGAGATCCCGTTCTCCGAGGCCTTCGCCGAGTCCTGCAACACCGTCTTCGTGGGCGCCCACGAGGACATCAGCGCCGCTGACGAGGCTGAGGCCGCCGAGGCATTGGGGCTGGCCGCCGAGCCGGTGACCGGTCTCGATTCCGCCTTCCTCGGCTCCGTCCCGGACGACTCCACCGGAACCGAGCACGCCGCCAACCTCTTCGGCCAGGGCGTCGTGGAGGCGTCCCCGCTGGGCATGGCCACTGTGGCCGCCTCGGTGGCCGCCGGGCAGACGGTCCGACCCCTCTTCGTGACCGATCCGGCCGTGGAGGCCCCCGCCGCGCCGGAATCCGGGATCACGGGCGAGGAGGCCGAGCTGCTGCAGGCGCTGATGGCCGGGGTGGTCGAGACGGGCACCGCCGAGATGCTGCAGGAGGTCCCCGGTGCCCCCGTGCTGGCCAAGACCGGCACGGCGCAGTTCGTCGCCGATGGCGATGACCTGGCGCACACCTGGCTGGTGGCGGTCCACGGTGACCTGGCGGTGGCCCTGTTCTTCAACGAGGGTCTCGGCGGCGGCCATGACAACGGGCCGGTGGTGCGGGACTTCTTGACCGCCGTGGAGGAGATCATCCCCTCGGAGGGGTGATCCCCCCCAACTGATCTCCCGTATCCTAGAAGTCCTCATGTCCAGCGAACATCCCGCCCCCGCGCAGCACGCCCACGGGCACAACAACCGCCCTGACCCGGAGCTCTACCGCACCGAGCCGGTGTCCTTCGTACGCCGCGGCGAGCGGTTGAACCCCCGCCGCCAGAAGACGTGGGATCGTTCCCACGGCAAGTACATCGTGGACGTGCCCCGAGACCGCGCCACCACGTCCGTGGCCGAGGGTACGGACATCGACTGGGGCCAGGTCTTCGGCCGAACGGCCCCGCTCGTCGTGGACATCGGCTCCGGCCTCGGGGAATCCACGGCCCAAGGGGCGATCGACCACCCGGAGTGGGACTTCATCTCCGTGGAGGTCTACACCCCCGGCCTCGCCGCCCTACTCGTGCGGGTCGAGGACGAGGGACTGGAGAACGTCCGCGGCGTCCAGGCCAACGCCCCCGAGGTCCTGGACCGCCTGCTCCCCGCCGGTGGGGTGCAGGAGATCTGGGTGTTCTTCCCGGATCCGTGGCACAAGACCCGCCACCACAAGCGCCGCCTCGTCAGTCCGGCCTTCGCCGACCGCGTGGCCCGGGCCCTGGCCCCGGGTGGCGTGCTGCGGCTGGCCACGGACTGGTCCAGCTACGCCGTGCACATGCGCTCGGCCATGGAAGCCCATCCTCAGCTGGCCAACGCCCATCCGGGCCGCGCCACCGGAGAGGACTCTCCGCTGACCCGGGTCCGGCTGGAGGGCAGGGAACTGGAGGTCGGAGCACAGCCGATCGCACCCCGCACCGGCTCGGCTCGTGCCGGGGTCAGCGAGGCGAGTTCCGGTGCCGGCCTGGAGGACCCCGTGGACCACGAGGGTGGCTGGGCGCCTCGGTTCGAGGGCCGCCCGCTGACCAGTTTCGAGAACAAGGCACTGCGCGCGGGGCGGCTCGTGTTCGATCTCACGTACGTCCGGCTCTAGCCGCCTGCCCGCACTGGAGTAGGGCCCCTGGCAGGTCGCTCCAAGGCACCGCTCCGGTGCCCCCGTCTTTGCGCCAACGCCATCGGACAGGGATACTGGGAGGCCGAATCGTCCACCGGCCTCCCCCAGGGCGCCATCGAAGCGCCCGGCAGGTCCGGTCTGCGCGTTACCCTGGGCGGGTCACAACCGAAGGGACCCCGGTGCCCGACACCACGCCCTCTCCTGCCACACCCGGTCTGCCGAAGAGCCCCCCGGAGAATTCCGGTGCAGTCGGGATGTACCCGCACGACATCCACCCTGGCCTGGTGCCAGGGATCGGTGTGGACGAGCAGCGCAACCGCTTCGGCCTGGACAAGCTCGTCTTCGGCGTCACGGGTGCCCTGATCGTGGCGTTCGTGGCGTGGGGCGTCATGGCTCCGGAGTCCGTATCCGAGGTATCCGCCTCGGCCTTCGGCTGGTCCATGACCAACGCCGGCTGGCTGCTGAACATCACCGCGATCGTGGCCCTCGGGGCCATGCTGTTCATCGGCTTCAGCCGTTTCGGCAAGATCCGCCTGGGCCGTGATGACGAGGAGCCGGAGTTCTCGCGCTTCTCGTGGGTGGCCATGATGTTCGGTGTAGGAATCGGAGTCGGGATCTTCTTCTTCGGACCCTCCGAGCCCCTCTCCCACTACCTCTCCCCGCCGCCGGACACCGTGGCCGCCGGCACGGACTCCGCCCTGCACCAGGCCCTGGCCCAGTCCCACTTCCACTGGGGCCTGCATGCCTGGGCCATGTACGCCTTGGTCGGCGGCGCCATTGCCTACGCCTCCTACCGCCGTGGCCGTGTCCCACTGATCAGCTCGGTGTTCCGCACCCTCTTCGGGGCCCGGCAGACCGACGGGCTGGCGGGCAAGGTCGTGGACATCTTCGCGATCATCGCCACCCTCTTCGGCACCGCTGCCACCCTCGGGCTGGCCGCCATCCAGATCGGCCAGGGCGTGGAGATCATCTCCGGAGCCGGGCCTCTGGGGAACAACGGACTCATCATCATCCTGGCGGTGCTCACCGCCGCTTTCGTCATCAGCGCCGTCTCCGGAGTGGCCCGCGGCATCCGCTACCTGTCCAACATCAACATCCTGATGACGCTGGGCCTGGTCCTGTTCGTATTCATCACCGGTCCCACCCTGTTCCTGCTGAACCTGCTGCCCTCGGGCGTCATGGAGTACGCGGACGAGATGTTCTCCATGATGGGCAAGTCACTGTCCTGGGGGGCGGACACGGTGGAGTTCCAGTCCTATTGGACGGGGTTCTACTGGGCCTGGTGGATCGCCTGGACCCCGTTCGTCGGCATCTTCATCGCCCGCATCTCCCGCGGCCGGACATTGCGGGAATTCGTCCTGGTGGTCATGGGGGCACCGACCTCGATCCTGGTCTTCGCCTTCACCATCTTCGGCGGTGCCGCCATCTGGATGAACCGCGACGGCGTGGAGGGCACCGATGGCTCGGCCACGGCGGAGTCACTGCTGTTCACCCTGTTCGACCAGTTGCCGCTGTCCCAGATCACCCCGTTCATCGTGATCGCGGTGCTGGCCATCTTCTTCGTCACCTCCGCTGACTCGGCCTCGGTGGTGATGAGCACCATGTCCTCGCGCGGCAATCCGGAGCCGAACAAGCTCGTGGTGGTCTTCTGGGGGCTGTGCATGATGGGCATCGCGGTGGTGATGCTCCTGGTCGGCGGCGAGACCGTCCTGACGGGCCTGCAGAACCTGACCATCCTCATCGCCCTGCCGTTCTCTATCGTCCTGCTGCTCATGGTGGTCGCCTTCCTGCGAGACCTGTCCACGGACCCCGAGGCCATCCGCCGCGACTACGCCAAGACGGCCATCTCCAACGCCGTGCGCCGTGGCATCGAGGAGCACGGTGACGACTTCGAGCTGTCCGTGCGTGAGGCCCCCGAGGGACGCGGTGCCGGTGCCGATTTCGACTCCACCGCGGATCAGGTCACCGAGTGGTACCAGCGCACCGACGAGGAGGGGCAGCCGGTCGACTACGACTACGAGACCGGCACCTACGCCGACGGCTGGACACCGGAGGGCACCGAGCCTTTCGCCGCCACGGCCAGCAGCACCGACGGCGCCTCCGTTGACGAGGCATCCAGCCAGGATCAGGCCGCGGACCCTGATGCCCAGGACCGCCAGCCGGGCCGAGGAACGTCCACGAGCTGACACCGGCCCTGCTCTGACGGCCTTCCAGGCCGCCGTCCTGCCGTTCAGGCAGTGCGAGAACGCCCCGTTCCCCCGCCGACCAACGGCGGAGGACGGGGCGTTCTTGTCTTCCGGTGCCACGCGTAGGGCCCGCGGGTCAGTCGAGGCGCAAGCCCGCCGTCGCACGGGCGATGCGGTACAGCGAGCTGGTTCCCACGTCCCGGTAGCCGAAGCCGCGGTGAATCGGACCTGCACCAGGCCGATGCCGCGAGGTGTTGTGTCCGACCACTCCGGCGAGACCACGCGAGCCTTCCGACCCGACCTCCAGCGGTGTGAACCGGGTCCAGCGTTGGCGCCGCGAGAGCAGCCGCCCGAGCCGGGACAGGTAATCGGTGTCCGCCAGGGCGAGGTAGATGTTCTCAGCCGTCAGCCCCAGCTTCCCGGGATCCCCCGCCAGGTCGCGGGGCAGGCCCACCACGCCGGACACCACCAGCGCGTCCAGGCTGCGCGGCGGTTCGCGCCGCTGCAGGATCTGCAGGGCCCGCGCGGCTACCACGCTCCCGTAGGAATGGGCTTCCACGGCAGTGTGCGGAAGCGCGGACGGCTGGGCATGGGGTCCGACGCCGGCCGGTCCGGTCTCAGCGCCTGGTGCGGTTCCAGGGAGCAAGCCGGTCCCCACCGACGCGCCGGTCTCAGCGGTGGGCGCGGAGCCCGTGGCGAGCCGATCGCGGTAGTCGAACCAGCCGTCCAGGTGGCGGGCCAGCCGGGCTCCTCCGCGCAGGGCGGACTGGCCGGACAGGGCACCCCAGGGTCCGGGCGGGTGGTAGCCGAGCCAGGCCACCACGCATGGCCGAGGGGCTCCGGCCTCCCGCTGGGCGGCCCACAACTGCCCGGCCTCCCGGACGGACCCCCACATGGCGGTGTGGACGAAGACTCCCATGCCGGAGACCTGCCAGGTCAGATGGCTGGCCGTGGCCGGCTCCCCCACGGCGATGGCGGCGGAGGCCGGTCGCAGGGCGGTGCCGAGGTCATAGGCCAGCAGCTGCCGCTCCGGGTAGGAGCGGTCCATGGAATCCGGCTTCAACGCATGCACCAGGCCGTCCAGGGCGGATTTCTGGCGTGCGCCCAGGGTCTGGCGACGGCGCATGTCCTCCCGGAGTCGGGCCCGGGTGGCCTCCTGCTCAGCGGCGTCCCAGATGTCCCGGCGAGCCACCGGCGCGACCGGCAGCTCCGACTCGCCAGCCACGGCAGATTCGGCAGCCTCAGCAGGTTCGACCGGTTGCTCCGGCCTCAGCCCTGGCGTTTCCATATCCGTACCGTGGGCATCGCGCCGGTTCGCCGTTCCGATCCCTCGGCGGGGTGGTGCTGGCTCCCGCCGGAGCCGCCGGAGGCGGTGCCGGCGCCCGGCGTGATCTCGAAGATGCCGGGAGCGGGAGCCAGGGCCGCGGCTGGACGGCGCCACCGGGCAGCCCGGCGGGCGCGCTCGATGGTGGCCGCCGTCTCCGCATCCCGTGCCCGGGAGCCGTGCTGCGAACCCTCCGAGCCGGCGTCGAAGGTACTGGTCACGTCCCCGGTGGCTCCGGCGGTGAACACGCGGGGGTAGCGGGCGTAGGCCTGGAAGGCCTGGATCTGCCCGGCGAGTTCCGCCACGGTGTTCTGCAACTGCTCGACCTCTCCCTCCAGCTCCACGATTCGGCGGATCCCCTCCAGGGAGACGCCGTCCCGGCTGAGCTGCTGGATGGTGCGGAGGCGGTCCACGTCCTGCCGGGAATAGCGGCGCTGCCGGCCACCCTGGCGCTGCGGGACCACCAGTCCGATCCGGTCATACTGGCGCAGGGTCTGCGGATGCATGTCCGCCAGCTCGGCTGCCACCGAGATGACATAGATCGGCTCCTCCCAGAACGTGGTCACAGCCGGGCCTTGTCCGCCAGCCCCGCCCTCGGATGGTGTTCCGCGGTCGCGGTGGCGAAGGCCTCCACGGCGGCACGGGCGTCATCGGACAGGGAAGTGGGCACCTCGACCTGGAGTTCGACCAGGAGGTCTCCGGCCGGCGTCGAGCCCTTGGAGGACTTCACGCCGCGTCCCTTGACGCGCAGCACGCGCCCGGAGGATGATCCGGCGGGAACCTTGACCCTGACGGTGCCGTCCAGCGTGGGCACCTCGATCGTGGCGCCGAGGGCGGCCTCGTCGAAGGAGATGGGCACCTGAACGCGCAGGTTATTGCCGTCACGGTGGAAGAACGGGTGGTCCTTCACCCTGACGGTGACGATCAGGTCCCCGGCACCGGCGGCCCCGGGCGAGCCCTTGCCACGGGAGCGGACCTTCTGTCCGTCCTTGATGCCGGCGGGTATCCGGACGTCGATGACCTCCCCGTCCGCCGCCCGCAGGGAGATGGTGGTGCCGCGCATCGCCCCGGCGAAGGAGATGCTCGTGCTGGCGGTGCGATCCGCACCCTTGGTCGGAGGCCCGCCGAAGCCGCCTCCACCGGGCCGGCCACCGAAACCACCGGAGCGTCCGCCGAATCCACCGAACAGATCGGCGAACTCAGGCGGGATGTCCCCGGTGGTCGGCCCGGAACGGCCGCGGCCGGCTCCGGTGTTGAACAGTCCGCCGAACATGTCCTCGAAGCCGCCGCCGGCAGGGCCGCCCGCACCGGAACCGGGAGCGGAGAACCGCGCTCCGGACCCCATGGCCCGGATCGCGTCGTATTGTTGACGCTCCTCCGGGTCGGAGAGCACGGAATTGGCCTCCGTGACCTCCTTGAACTTCTTCTCGGCGGCACCGTCACCGGGGTTCTGGTCCGGATGGTACTGACGGGCCAGCTTCCGGTAGGCCTTCTTGATGTCCGCTTCCGAGGCGTCTTTGGAGACACCGAGGACGGCGTAGAAGTCCTTGTCCACCCAATCCTGTGAGGCCATGGTGCCTCCTTTCCTGTCTGGCGGAGGCCTCGTCAGCCTTCGCCGGCTGAGACCATCACCTGGGCGGCGCGCAAGACGCGCTCACCGCGGAGGTAGCCGTTGCGGAACACCTGAACGACATGTTCCTCCGGGATCTCCTGGTTCGGCTGGCGCAGCATGGCCTCATGGCGGGTCGGGTCGAACGGCTGACCGACCAGGGAGTCCTGGTCCTGCCGCTCCAGCCCGAAGCCGGTGAGCACCGAGCTGAACTTGGTGGCGATCGCCGCGAGGGGGCCCTCGGCGAGATCACCCGCTGCGCGCGCGGCGTCCAGGTCGTCCAGCACGGGCAGCAGTGCCGTCAAAACCGACTGGATGGCGTTGTCCTTGGACACGTCCCGGTCCCGGTCAACGCGGCGCTTGTAGTTCACGAACTCGGCCTGCACGCGCAACAGGTCATTGCGCAGCTCCTCCTCGCGGGCGGTGGCGCTTGCCAGCTCCGGGTCCTGGGCGCCGGTGACACCCTCATCAGAGGCATCAGAGGCATCCGTGACACTGTTGAGGATCTGCTCGGCCTGGGAGAGCGCGTCTCCGTCCGCGTCCGCCGCAGCGGGGCCGGCGTCGTTGCCAGTGGTGGTTGGGTCTTCAGCGGCGTCCGAGGCGCCGGCGTCACCGGCGGGCTGGTCCGCTGGTTCGCGGACCTTCCCGGTCGTCGGGTCGATCCGGCGCTTGTCCTGGAAGCTCACCGGCTCCTCGCGCTCGCGGTCTTCTTCATTACCGTGGTTCGGCATGGTCTGGGGTCCTTTCCTCCGGTACTCCCGGGGCCGGCCGGCCCTGTCCTGACGGTGCAGGGACAAGGTCCGACCGGCCCGGATCCGGTGGCCCGCCGTCGGACGACGGGCCGAGTATGAGCTAGGGATCAACGACGGGGAAGAGCCTTACTTGGACTCGCCGCCCTTCGGCTCCTCCTCGTCCACGACCTCCGCGTCGACGATGTCCTCGTCTTCGCCGGCCGCGCCGGAGTCGGCAGCACCCTCGGCCCCGGCAGCGCCGGCTTCTGAGGCCTGGGAGGCGTACAGAGCCTCACCGATCTTGGTCTGGGACGCCTGCAGCTTCTCGTAGGCGGCCTTCACCTCATCGTCATTGTCCTGCTTCTCCAGGGCGGCCTTGAGGGCGTCGACGTCGGCCTGGACCTCGGTCTTGATGTCCTCGGGCAGCTTGTCCCCGTTGTCCGTGAGCAGCTTGTCCACGGAGTACGCGGTCTGCTCGGCCTGGTTTCGGCGGTCGGCGGCCTCGCGGCGCTCCTTGTCCTCCGCGGCGTGGGCCTCGGCGTCCTTCACCATGCGGTCGATGTCGTCATCGGACAGCGAGGTGCCGCCGGTGATGGTCATGGACTGCTCGGTGCCGGTGCCCTTGTCCTTCGCGGAGACGTGGACGATGCCGTTGGCGTCGATGTCGAAGGTGACCTCGACCTGCGGCATGCCGCGCGGGGCCGGGGCGATCCCGGTCAGCTCGAAGGTGCCCAGCGGCTTGTTGTCCCGGGTGAACTCGCGCTCACCCTGGAAGACCTGGATGGACACGGAGGGCTGGTTGTCCTCGGCGGTCGTGAAGGTCTCGGACCGCTTGGTCGGGATCGCGGTGTTGCGCTCGATGAGCTTGGTCATCACACCGCCCTTGGTCTCGATGCCCAGGGACAGCGGGGTGACGTCGATCAGCAGCACGTCCTTGCGCTCACCGGCGAGCACACCGGCCTGCAGGGCAGCGCCCACGGCCACGACCTCGTCCGGGTTGACTCCCTTGTTCGGCTCCTGGCCGCCGGTCATCTCGGTGACGAGCTCAGCCACGGCCGGCATGCGGGTGGACCCACCGACGAGGACCACGTGGTCGATGTCCTTGACGGACACGCCGGCTTCCTTGATGACATCCTCGAACGGCTTGCGGGTGCGCTCGAGCAGGTCCTTGGTCAGGTCCTGGAACTTGGCGCGGGACAGGTGCTCGTCCAGGTGCACCGGGCCGTCCGCGGTCACGGACAGGTACTGCAGCGAGATGTTGGTGGAGGTGGCGGAGGACAGCTCCTTCTTGGCCTGCTCCGCGGCCTCCTTCAGACGCTGCAGGGCGATCTTGTCCTTCGACAGGTCGGCGCCCTTGGACTTGGCCTGGTTCAGCAGCCAGTCGACGATCCGCTGATCCCAGTCGTCGCCGCCGAGACGGTTGTCACCGGACGTGGAGCGGACCTGGATCGTGGAGAAGTCGTCCTCGTCCTTGCCCACCTCGAGCAGGGAGACATCGAAGGTGCCGCCGCCGAGGTCGAAGACCAGGATGAGCTCGTCCTCCTTGCCCTTCTCCAAACCGTAGGCCAGGGCGGCCGCCGTCGGCTCGTTGATGATGCGGGAGACCTTGAGACCGGCGATCTCGCCGGCTTCCTTGGTGGCCTGACGCTCAGCGTCATTGAAGTAGGCCGGCACGGTGATGACCGCGTCGGTGACCTTCTCGCCCAGGTAGTCCTCGGCGTCGTGCTTGAGCTTCATCAGGGTGCGCGCGGAGATCTCCTGCGCGGTGTACTTCTTGCCATCCATCTCGGTGCTCCAGTCAGTGCCCATGTGGCGCTTGACGGAGGCGAGGGTGCGCTCAGGGTTGTTCACGGCCTGGCGCTTGGCGATCTCACCGACGAGGACTTCGCCGGACTTCGAGAAGGCGACGACGGACGGGGTGGTCCGGGAGCCTTCGGCGTTGGCGATGACGACGGGGTCGCCACCCTCCAGGACGGAGACGACAGAGTTGGTGGTGCCGAGGTCGATTCCCACTGCACGGGACATGGGCGGTTCCTTTCCTTGACGGACGATTCGAGGGCTGCGAGAGCCGGACGCCGCATGGTGCCGGACTGATGGCCGGGGCCTGCGGGTTTCCCCGCCGTCCAGTCACCTGAGCGTTCAAGACTCAAGGTTTCATGACCTGGAGGTCCCTGTCAATCTGCCTTGAGCCAACTTGACTCAACTTTGCCTTCGATGGAGACAACCACGGGCGTCCGGCATTCATTCCCGCCGGGCAACGTGTTTTTTCGTTGCACAGCTCGGCGTGCCCGCGGGCCCCAAGGGGGTGCCATTCGTTGTTTTGAGTAGGTCAGAATAACTAAGGCTAGGCTTCGTTTCCTTGCGGGCAAGTTACCGGAGTGTTTGAGTAAGGGCATCGACACAGCGGCGCCATGCAGTTCCGACAGTCTGCGCCGCACGGAAAGGAGTCACGATGGCAGCGAAGGACACTCAGGCCAAGACGGCGAAGAAGACCAACGAGATTTCATCCATGTACACCGTTCCCGGCATCGAGATCGAAGACGGCCACCGCGTCGCCGAGATCCTTCAGATGCGTCTGCATGCCCTCAACGATCTCCAGCTCACCCTGAAGCATGCCCATTGGAACGTGGTGGGCCCCAACTTCATCGCCGTCCACGAGATGCTCGATCCCCAGGTGGACGTGGTGCGCGGGTTCGTGGACGAGGTCGCCGAGCGCGTGGCCACCATGGGCCTGTCCCCCCAGGGCACCCCCGGTGCCATCACCAGTGAACGCACCTGGGACGACTACGGTCTAGGCCGCGCGGACACCCTCGCCCACATTTCCGCGCTGGACAAGGTCTATGACGGCGTGATCGCCGACCACCGCAACGCCATCGACGAGGTCGGCAAGATCGATCCCATTGCCGAGGACCTGCTGGTCGGCCAGGCCCGCGAGCTAGAACTGTTCCAGTGGTTCCTCCGCTCGTTCCTCAGCAGCACCGGCGGAGAGCTGAAGCACCAGGACTGATCCCGCCACCCTGAAGGGCGCCGATTCTCAGCTGAACCGGCTCCCAACACAGCAATCGTGCCGGGCCACAGTGATTAGCACTGTGGCCCGGCACGATTGCTGTGTTGACCGTCCTGATGCTTCTGTATGATCCGCCCTCAGCGGCGACTCCTCAGGAAACCAGTGTGCGATCTCGCCCGCCGCGGGCGAGCTTCGAGGGCCACCAGACCTTCGGTCCGATGTCGTACGTGAGCGCCGGGACCACGAGTGAGCGGACCAGGAAGGTGTCCAGCAGGACGCCGAAGGCCACGATGAACGCCAGTTGCACCATGAACATCAACGGGATGACCACGAGCGCTGCGAAGGTGGCCGCCAGCACGACGCCGGCCGAGGTGATGACGCCACCGGTCACGGTGAGGGCCTTGAGCACGCCGGCCCGCGTGCCGAGGGAGAACGCCTCCTCCCGGGCCCGGGTCATGAGGAAGATCGTGTAGTCCACTCCGAGCGCCACGAGGAACACGAAGCCGTAGAGCGGCACGGTAGGATCGGCCCCCGAGAATCCCAGCACGTGGTTGAACACGAGCGCCGAGACGCCGATGGCGGTGCCGAAGCTGATCACGGTGGCGAGCACCAGCAGGACCGGTGCAATGACGGAGCGCAGCAGCACCATGAGGATGACCAGCACCACGATCAGCACGAGCGGGATGATGGTCCGCACATCGGCCTGCGCCGTGGTGTTGGTGTCCAGGTTGGTGGCAGTCGTCCCGCCCACCAGGATTCCCGGATCCATGGCGTGCAGGCTCTCCCGGAGCTCGACGACGGTCTGCTCGGCCTCCATGGAGTCCGCGGGGTCCGCGAGGGTCGCCTGCAGGTAGACGCGGCCGTCAACCTCGAGCGGCTCAGCCGGCGGGCCGCCCTGCCCGGCACCCTCCGGGGCGCCTTCCTCGCCAGAACCCCCCGGGGCGCCTTCCTGGCCAGCACCCCCTGGAGTGCCCGCGGTTTCACCGGCGGGCCCCGCCGGACCGCCGCCCTCGGCGGTGAGGTAGGCGGAGGCGACGCCGTCAGCGTTCTGGACGTCCTCAAGGACCTCGTCCGCACGGTCCGCGGGGGCGATGATCGTGGCCGGGGCGCCGGTGCCGGCGTCGAAGTGGTCCTCGAGCACCACCTGCCCGGCCTTGCCGTCACTCTCGCCCAACAGGACTTCGGTCTGCGGGACGCCGCTGGCCTGGAGCTGGGTGATGCCCGCCGCTCCGACCATCAGCACCGCGGCGGTGACCATCCACACGGCGCGGGGGCGGCGTGCCACCAGGGCGCCGATCCTGGTCCACACGCCGTGGTTGGACTCGAGTCCGCGGATCGGCACGCCGGTGGCATCGACGGGCTGGCGGAACCGGGCGTCCTGGCGGGACACGGCACCCGGCCGGGGAATCGAGGGCCAGAAGGCCGCACGTCCCACGAGGTAGAGCACCGCCGGCAGGAAGGTGAGGGATGCCGCCCAGGCCAGGACGATGCCCGAGGCCGCAATCGGCCCGAGGGAGCGGTTCGAGTTGAGGTCGGAGAAGAGCAGGCACAACAGGGCGATCGCCACCGTGGCCGCCGAAGCGGTGATGGGCTCGAAGGACCCCTTCCACGCGTTCCTCACGGCCGTGGCCACCTTCGTCCGGACGCGCAGTTCCTCTCGGTAGCGGGCCACCATCAGCAGGGAGTAGTCCGTGGCGGCACCGATCACGAGGATCGAGAGGATCCCCTGCGACTGGCCGTTCAGGGCGATCCACCCCTCGGCGGCCATCCAGTAGATCGCGAGGATGGCCACGCACAGGGCCGCCACGGAGTTGAACAACACCAGCAGCGGCAGCAGCACGGAACGGTAGACCAGCACCAGGATCACGAACACCACGCTGAGCGCGACGGCCAGCAGGATCCCGTCGATGCCGGCGAACGCACCGGCCAGGTCGGCAGCAAGTCCGGCAGGCCCGGCCACATGGACCTCAGCTCCGTCCAGACCCCCGTTGCCCGCGCCAGCCAGGTCCGCCTGGGAGTCGGCGGCCACGGCCCGGAGGTCCTCGACGACCGCGTCCGACTCAGCTGACTCCGTGTTGACGAGGGCGATGTACTGCACAGCCTCCCGATCCTCCGAGGGCACGGGGCCGATGACCTGGTCCACGCCCTCCACGGCGCCGAGTTGTTCACCGAATCCCGCCAGCGCCTCCATCTCACCGGCAGACTCGGCACCCTCGGCGAGCGCCTGACCGTCCGGCAGCCCGAGGACCACGAGTGCGGGGATCTGCTCACTGTCCGTGAACTGGGAGACCCATTCCCCGGCCTGCGTGGATTCGGCTGAGGCCGGCAGGAACGTGGACTGGTCATTGGAGGAGACCTCCCCGAGCTTGCCGAAGGTCGGTCCACCCAGGCCGGTGCCGGCCAACCAGGCCAGAACCAGGACGGCGGCGGCCACCACCCGGATCCACACCTTGCCCCAAGGACGGTTCTTATCCCTGGCCGAACGGTCCTCCGGCCGATTCTCAGCGCGGTGCGCAGGCTGGTGATCTGACCGTGGGCCTGGCCGTGGACCCTGCCGTGGGTCGGCCTGGACGTCGGCGGCTTCAGGCTCGGCCCGATGTCGGGGATTCTCTGGCATGAGCACTACGCTAGCGCATTCACTCGATAATCGAGATACCTGAAGCCGAGACAAATGTCGTGTTAGATCCTGGTCGCCGCCGCTCAGTAGACTGGGGCGTCAGACACCGGCGGAAGGAGGCCCCCATGTCGCACTCCGGACAGGAGCCTTCGGAGCTCTTCCAGTTGATCCACGCCCTGCGGCGGTATGCCGAAGTGGCGGACCGGACCACCGACGCCGCCGGCCACCGCAGCGGCCTGCACCGCACCGACCTGCGCGCCCTCACCATCCTCATGCAACGTCAGGCAGCTGGCCTGAACACCAGCCCCACCGACCTCGGGCGGATGTTGAGTCTCACGTCGGCCTCCACCACGGCCCTCGTGGACCGCCTGGTCGCCAACGGCCATGCCGAGCGCACCCCGTCCACCACGGACCGGCGCCGGGTCAGCATCTCCCACACGGACACCGCCGCCGTGGACGGTCGGAAGATCTTCATGCCGATGGCCCGCACCATAGCCGACCGCCTGTCCGATTTCACTCCGGAACAGATGCAGACCGCCATCGAGGTCCTGGCGGCGGCCACCGAGGCCCTAGACGCCTTCGATGCCCTGGCCGGCCCTCCGGCCGACCACGTCCAGTCATGACGTCCACCGCTCGTTCCGAACTCCACACAGACACCGCGGGAGGTCGACTGCGAGCTCCCCTCCTGCTGGCGATCGACGGCCGCTCCGGCGCCGGCAAGACCTCCCTCGCCGTGGAGACGGCAGCGCTGCTGCGGCCCCATCTGGAGGTGGCCGTCTTCCACCTGGACTCCATCTATCCCGGTTGGGACGGCCTCGCCGCCTCCCTGGCAACCTACGCCCACGACGTGGTCGCCCCGCTCGCCCGGGGCCGCACCGCCCGGTGGACCTGGTGGGACTGGACCATGGATGCACCGGGACGCGCGGATGCCACCCCGCCGGCCGACGTCGTGATCCTCGAGGGCGTGGGTGCCGGGAACCGGAACGCCCGTCCGCACCTGGATGCCGTGGCCTGGGTGGCCATGGAGGACGGCGAGCGCAAACGGCGGGCCCTGCGGCGTGACGGCGAGACCTTCGCCGCACACTGGGAACGGTGGGCCGCGCAGGAGGACGCCTACCTGGCCGGGGACGGGGTGGCGGAGGCAGCCTGGCTGACCCTCGATGGCCACGGATCCACGCCGCGGGCCGCGGCCGACCTGGTGGAGGGTCTGCGCTCCCTGCCCGGCTGGGAGGCCGCGCTCGCCCTCGTGCCGGCACCCGGCCCGACCCGGTGGGAGCGCCGTACCCTGACCACCGCCGCCGAGCCGAAGATGCTGTTCGCCGCCATGGGCGGACCGGAGGCGGCGACCGCCCTGCTGCTGGAGAGCTCGGACCGGGACGTCACCCCCTCGCCAGAGCGCAGCCGGTACTCACTCATCGGCCTGGCCACAGGCTCCTCGACCGTCGCAACCCACACAGACGGCGTCACCACCATCTCCTCCGGCCTCCTCACCCTGCGGCGCCCCGGGGCGTTCTTCCCGTGGCTGGCCACGGTCTGGCCCGGCGGCTCCGGTGCCGACCACCCCGAGGCAGGGCACGACGCCGGCCCGGCAGGCCTGGGAGCGTCCGGCACCCCCGGCCGTGCGGGTGGTGCCGGACATTCGGGCGGTCTCGGCGATCCTGGCGGCTCCGGCCCGGCGGACGGTCCGTTCCAAGCCGGCTGGATGGGCTGGATCGGCTACGGCATCAAGCGCGAGGCGGGGTCCCCGGACGGCGCGGCATCGCTGGCCGATTCTGCCATTGAGGCGGTGCCGACCGTACCCGAGGCACTGCTGTTCCGCCCCGAGCGGGGAGCCAGCGTGGATCACGTGGCCGGCACCACTGCCCTCTTCTGGTCCGCCGATGATCCGGGCGGACCGGAGTGGGCGGACCGGGTGGTGGGCGGAATGATGGACGGGCTGGCAGAGGAGCTGATGGACGGGCAGCCTGCGGCATCACCGGCCGCCCCGGTCTTCACCGTGCGGGACACCCGTGAGGAGTACCTGGCCAAGATCCGGGCGGCCCAGCATCAGATCCACGAGGGGAACACCTACGAGGTCTGCCTCACCACGGCCCTGGAGTCCATGGTGGACTCCTTTGACGGCTGGGCCACCTACCGGCGGCTCGCCGAGGCCAACCGGGCCCCGTTCACCCTGTACCTGCGAGCCCAGGTGGCTGGGGCCGGCGTCGGGCGGGAGGCCGAGGCGGACCGCAGGTCCCAGGCCGGCAACCAGCCGGTGCAGATCCTCTCCACCAGTCCCGAGCGATTCCTCGCGGTCTCCTCGAGGGCGGCGGGAGACTGGTTGGTGACGGAGCCGATCAAGGGGACGCGCCCGCGCGGGACCACGCCGGACGAGGACCGCGCGCTGGCCGAGGAGCTGGCCTCCTCCCCCAAGGACCGAGCCGAGAACATCATGATCACGGACCTGGCCCGCAACGACCTCTCGCGGTTCGCGCGGCCGGGGACACTGGCGACCACGCGGGTGTGCGGGATCGAGTCATATCCGACGGTGCACCAGATGGTCTCCACGGTGACCGCCCAACTGCAGCCCGGCGTGCCGCGGGCCGATGCCCTCGCCGCGGCCTTCCCGCCCGGGTCGATGACCGGCGCTCCGAAGATCTCCACCATGGACATCCTCGAGGACCTGGAGGCGGGGCCACGCGGGGTGTACTCCGGGGTGGCCGGCTACCTCTCCGCCGACGGGGCGGCCGACTTGAACGTGCTGATCCGCACGCTGGTCGCGGTGCCGGCGGGAACAGCGGTGCCGGCCGGAACAGCGGTGCCGGCGGGGTCGGCCTCGGGGAAATCCGGGCGCACGCACCTGTCCCTCGGCGTGGGAGGGGCGATCACCTCAGACTCGGTTCCGGAAGAGGAGTGGGACGAGGTTCGCACCAAGGCCCACGGCGTCCTCCGGGTCCTCGGATCGGCTTTCCCCGACGCCTGACACCCGCTCCTTCGCAACACCACGAGTCCGCTCCATCCGCTTTGCGGGCAGAAATAAGTACTCATTTCTGCCCGGAAAGTGGTCACTGCAGGGCGGAGGTCAGGCGGAACACGTTGTCCACCCAGCGCCGGGCACGCGGCCGGCCCCGCCAGTCCGCCAGGGTCAGCTCCTCGGAGACGGACCGGTAGTCCTCGATCACCGGCTGCAGCGCCTCCACCGTCTCGGAGCCCACGGTCAGCACCGAGACCTCCATGTTCAGGGAGAAGGACCGCATATCCATGTTGGAGGACCCGAAGACGGCCACGTCATTGTCCACGGTGAACAGCTTGGCGTGCAGCACATTGGGGTCCGGATAGCGGAAGATCCGGACGCCGGCCGTCAACAGGGCGTCGTAGTAGGACTGCTGGGCGTGGTGGACCATGAGCTGGTCCGCCTTGCGGCACACGAACAACTCCACCTCCACCCCGCGCTGGGCCGCGGTGGTCAGGGCGTAGAGCATCGAGTCGTCCGGCACCAGGTACGGCGAGACCACCACGAGGCGTTCCCGGGCGGAGTAGAACAGGTGGTTGAACACACGCAGGTTGTTCTCGTGGGAGAAGCCGGGCCCGGAGGGGATGACCTGGGCGATGCTGCCGTCGTCCACCTCAAGCTCAGCCAGGTCGGGTTCGCGGAACCGGCCTTCGAGTTCGTCTCCGGTCTCGGCGAACCAGTCGGTCACGAACACCACGTCGAGCGAGGCGACCACGGGGCCGGTGATGCGGCTCATCAGGTCCACCCACTCCCGGCCCATGGCATGGGACGAAGCCCGCTTGTAGCCGGGCTCCACGAGGTTCAGTGAGCCGGTGTAACCCACCAGCCCGTCCACGACGAGGATCTTGCGGTGATTGCGCAGGTCCGGGCGCTGGTACTTGCCACGCCAGGGCAGCACGGGCATCGCCAGGTGGTATTCGAGCCCGGCCGCATCCAGCCGGCGCCGCAGCTGCCGGTAACCCTTGACCCGCATGGAGCCGATGTGGTCGAAGAGGATCCGCACTGTTACGCCCCGCGCATGGGCGCGCTCCAGGGCCGCGAGCACCACGGAGGCGTATCCCTGCCGGTCCTTCGGGTCATCCGCGAGGATGTAGAAGATCAGATGGACGTAATCCTGAGCCCGGTCGATGTCCGCGGCCATCCTCTGCATGGACGCCCGGTAGTCGGTGAGGTACTCGAACTCGTTGCCGTCCAGCATCGGGAAGCTCGTCAGGTTCCGCGTCAAGCGCGCCGCCGCCACCACGTACCGCGGGGCCATGCCGGCGTCATTGGGCAGCTGCAGGTGGGCGGTGGCCTGGCCGAGCGCCTCGTTGACCGCCTTCTGGCGAGACCGGCGCTGGCCCCCGAGCCGGAAGGAGCCCAACAGCAGGAACAGGATGAGGCCGGGCAGCGGCAGGAAGAAGATGATGAGCAACCACGCCATCGCCACCGCGGGGCGACGACCTCCCGGGACGATGCCGAGCAGCAGGATGCGGATGCCGACGTCGATGATCCAAAAGAGCACGGTCAACCAGTCGGGGAAGATGCCGAACTCGGCGGTGGGCCAGAGCATCATCCCAGCTTACGGTGAGTCAAGTCTCCCGGACGGGACCACGAGATCCAACAGCTGGTCGATCCACTCGGTGGTCAGGGGCCGGGAGAACAACAGGCGCAGCAGCAAGCTCGCCCCCACCGTCTCGGCGAGGAACTGCGGCGGCGCGGCCAACCCCCCAGGATGGGCCCGGTCGTGTTCTTGGAACCGGGCGCCCAGCCCTGCCATGATCGGCTGCACCAGGGCAGAGTGCATGGCGGCGGAGGTCTCCCCGGCGGAGGTCAGGGCGGACATGATCGTCTGGATGAGACGGGAGACCTCCGGTGCCTCGATCTCGGACTTGAGCGCCACCAGCCAGGCCCCCAGGTCGCCGCGCAGGTCACCGGTGTCCTCGGGCACCCCGAGGGGCATCTCGAGGTAGCCCTCGGCCAGGGCCTCCACCACCACTCCGGCCTTGGAGCCCCACCAGCGGTAGATGGTCTGCTTGCCGACCCCCGCCGCGGCGGCGATCCCCTCGATCGTGAGCTCCTGGAACCCGCAGCCAACCATCAGGTCCGCCGCCGCCTTCAGTACGGCCACGCGCGACTTCTCGCTGCGCGGCCGGCCCCGGTGCTCCACCGGCTTCTCCGCCCCGACGCTCAATGACGCCCTCCTGCTCCTGTGTTCCGCCCACCAGCTGGACTGTCCGCCAGCCTATGGCCTGCCGTTCGTGGTCCATCTCACATTATGCATTTCGAGACGAGACGTTCCGTCTACTATAGTCATTGCCGGACGTGTCGGGTCTCGGCAGGCCGCCGCATGACCCGTCCGCCGACTCTCCTGGCCGACCATTCCTCTCCTCAAGGAGTAACGCCTCATGGCTGAACTGCTCTACCGACTCGGCTTCGGGTCCTCCAAGCGCCCGTGGACCGTGATCAGCAGCTGGCTGGTGGTGTTGGCCCTGGCCGTGGGCGGTTTCCTCGCCTTCGGCGGGACCCTGACCTCCTCCATCACCATCCCGGGCACCCCCACCAGCCAGGTCACCGACCGGCTGACCGAGGAGTTCCCGGAGGCGGCCAACGGCGCCGGTTCCGTGGTGTTCCGCACGGCGGACGGCTCCGAGTTCACGGCCGAGCAGAAACAGCAGATCACCGACCTGATGTCCGAGGTCGGGGACATCGAGGGGGTCGACTCCACCCTCGACCCCTTCACCACGGAACAGCAGAAGGCGGACGGGCAGCAGGACCTGGAGGACGGCCGCACCGACCTCGAGGACGGCCGCCAACAGCTGGAAGACGGGCAGGCCCAGCTGGATGCCGCCGCGGCCCAGCTGGACGCGGCGCAGGCCGAACTGGACTCCGGACAGGAGCAGCTCGACGCCGGCCAGGCCCAGTTCGACGAGGCGCGCGCCCAGGCGGAGGCGGCCGGCTCCCCGGCCGCGATGATGGCCCAGCTCCAGCAGCAGCAGGCCGCCCTGGATGCCCAGCAGGAGCAGTTGGACGCGGCCCGCGCCCAGCTCGAGGAGGGCCGGGGCGAGATCGAGACGAACCAGGCCACCCTGGATGAGTCCGCCCAGGAGCTGTCGGACGGCGAGACCGAGCTGGCCCAGGGGGAGCAGATGCTGAGCCTCACCCAGGACTACCGGACCGTCTCCGAGGATGGCACGGCCGCCGTCGGGACCGTGTCCTTCACCCTCCCGGCCATGGAGGTCGAGCAGGCCATCAAGGACGAGGTGGTCTCCGCCCTGACCGAGGCGGACATCGCCGGCGTCGAGGTGCTGCCCGCCAATGACCTCTCCCAGGCCATCCCCCAGATCGCCGGCCCGGCCGAGGTCGTCGGCCTGGTCATCGCCGGGATCGTGCTGTTCATCATGCTCGGCACCCTCGTGGCCGCGGGCCTGCCGATCCTCACCGCGCTGATCGGCGTGGCCATCGGTGCCGCCGGCACCCTGGCGTTCTCCGGGATGATCGACATGCTGTCCGTGACGCCGGTGCTGGGCCTGATGCTCGGCCTGGCCGTGGGCATCGACTACGCCCTGTTCATCATCAACCGCCACCGGCGCCAACTCAAGGACGGCCTCCCGCTGCACGAGTCCATCGGCCTGGCCACGGGCACCTCCGGCAACGCCGTGGTGTTCGCCGGGTTGACTGTGGTCATCGCCCTGGCCGCGCTGAACGTCACGGGCATCCCGTTCCTGGGCCTCATGGGCACCGTAGGCGCCGTCTGCGTCGCCCTGGCCGTGCTGATCGCCATCACCATGATGCCCGCCCTGCTGGGCCTCGCGAGGTTCCGGGTGCTGTCCACCAAGGAGCAGGCCACCGCAGATGCTGCGATGGCCGCCGCCACCAGCTCCGGCAAGCACACCGCCGCGGCGGAGCATGCCTCCCCCGCCACCCGGGCACCCCGGCCGATGTCCAACGTGCGCGCGGTTCTCACCACCGTGGGCTCCATCGTGCTGTTGGTCGTCATCGCCATCCCGTTCTTCTCCATGCGCCTCGGCCTGCCGGACGGGGCCTCGGAGCCGCCGGAGTCGGCCAGCTACCAGGCCTACGAGACCCTGGGCTCGGCGTTCGGCGAAGGCCGCAACGGTCCGCTCGTGGTGACCACGGACCTGCCGGAAGGTCTCACCGACACCGAGATCGTGGACGAGCAGCTGGCCGTCGCCCAGCAGCTCCAGGGCATCGACAACGTGACCTCCGTGGTCCCGGCCGCCGTGTCCGAGGACAACGGCATGGCGATGTTCCAGGTCATCCCCGAGGAAGGCCCGAACGCGGTCTCCACCGAAGAACTGGTGCACACGCTGCGTGCCACGGAGCCAGAGTCAGAGTCCACCAACCTGGCCGTGGCCGGCAATACCAGCGGCTTCGTGGACGTGGCCGAGAAGCTCGCCGAGGCCCTGCCGCTGTACCTGGGCGTCGTCGTCGGCCTGTCCCTGATCATCATGATCGTGGTGTTCCGCTCACTGCTGGTGCCGTTGATCGCCACCGGCGGGTTCATCCTCTCCGCCTTCGCAGCCATGGGTGGAGTGGTGGCCATCTACCAGTGGGGCTGGCTAGCCACCGTCTTCCAGGTCCACCACCCGGCCCCGATCCTCGCCTTCCTGCCGACCATCATGGTGGGCGTGCTGTTCGGGCTGGCGATGGACTACCAGCTGTTCATCTCCACCGGTATGCGTGAGGCCTACGCCCACGGTTCCTCGGCCCGGGTGGCGGTCCAGCAGGGGTTGAAAGCCGGCCGCTCCGTGGTCATCGCCGCGGCCATCATCATGATCAGCGTGTTCGGCGGCTTCGTGTTCTCCGAGTCCGCCATGATCCGCCCGATCGGCTTCGGCCTGGCGTTCGGCGTGCTCGTGGATGCCTTCGTGGTCCGGCTGTTGCTGATCCCGGCCCTGATGCACCTGTTCGGTGACGCCGCCTGGTGGCTGCCGAAGTGGCTGGACCGGATCCTGCCGAACGTGGATGTCGAGGGGGCCTCGCTGGAGCGCAGCCACGGCTACTCGGATCCAGAGCTGGCCGGTGCTGATGCGGCCGCCGGTGATGGGTCCGGCATCGGCGGGGACGGCGGGGGCCGCGGCGATGACCCCGCACTGACCCGGGTCTGACACCGCACCACCATTGCAGAAGGGCGGGGCGCATCGCGGATGTGCCCCGCCCTTCTGCGTAGGCTGTGGTCTATGACAGAGCCGTCCCAGCCAGCTGCACCGTTCGTCCCGGGTCCCGGGGATTCCGTGGTTGTCTACCTCGAGCCCGACGCCGGCCCGTCCGGTTCCGCAGGCGGCACCGGCTCCGCAACCGGTTTCGGCGACGCCGGCGGTTCCGCATCAGGATCCGCCGGCGATTCCGGCGTGAGATTGCGGGTGGACGATCCACGCCGGCCGGCCATCCTGGTGACCGACCAGGGACTGACCCGGGGTGACGGGGTGTTCGAGACCATGACCGCTGTGCCGACGAAGGGCTCGGGCTCGGGCTCTGAAGCATCCTTCCGGGTCCGCAAGGAGGACTCTCACCTGGCGCGGCTGGCCACCTCGGCCGAGGCACTGGAGATCCCGCTCCCGCCGGCAGCGGACTGGCGGCGGGCCGCCGCGGCGGGGCTGGAGGCATTCGCCGCCGGCAACCCGAGCGTCAACGCCGTGGTGAAACTGGTGGCCACCCGGGGCCCGGAGGGGGCACCCGGCGGAGGACACTACGTCAGGGGCGGGGCCGGCGTCGGCTCCCTGACCGGCACCTATTGGGTGCTCGTCTCCCCCGTCTCCGAGGGGCTGACCGCCGCCCGCGAGCGCGGACTGAAGGTGCTCCTGCTGGACCGCGGCGTCGACTCCGGGCTGGCCGAACGCGCCCCGTGGCTGCTAATGGGTACCAAGTCGCTGAGCTATGCCGTGAACATGGCCGCCCTGCGGTACGCCGCGTCCCAGGGAGCGGACGACGTGATCTTCACGTCCTCAGACGGCCAGCTGCTGGAGGGGCCGACCTCCACCGTGCTGATGGCCCGTCGGGTCCCGCAGCCGGATGGCAGCACCGGGATCGAGCTCGTCACGCCCCTGCGGAGTTCGGGCATCCTGCCCGGCACCTCCCAGGGCACCATCTTCGCCGCCGCGCAGGCCGCCGGCTGGCAGCTGGGCTACGGGCCCTTGGAACCCTCGGATCTGGTGGATGCCGACGGGGTCTGGCTGGTGTCCTCCGTACGCCTGGTCGCCCCCGTGACCCACCTGGACGGCGCGAAGATCTCCCAGGATCCCGAGCTCACCGAGCTGCTGAACGGCTTCCTGGCCGAGGACCGGGAACCCGGCGAACACGGGCCGTGGAACCACGACTCCGGCCCGATCGGTCGGGTTGTGGGCTGATCCCTCCACGTTCATCTTGATTTCTCGTTCTGACAGGTCGTCGACGATCTCATGGGCATCACCGACCGAACGAGCAGAGCGATCAAGCTTGGCTTCACGCCGAGCGCCACCAAGGTCCCCCGTGATCAGACCGGTCTGGCTCGCCGGTATGGCAGCACGCATTGCCGATCATCAGCTCAGGCAAGCCCGCGGGTGTCTCGTATAAGGCCCCTTCACCGGGCAGTCCACCGGACCGCCTCAACGGGACGGGACCTGCCGTACCACTTCAACAGCACTGATCAGAACGGGGTGTTCCCGGAAGGGGTTCCTTTAATGGGAAGTCCCGAACGGCGGGTAGTGTTTCGCTTGCGCAAGCCCATCACTTCGTGATGACCGGGGCGGCCGACTGCGGATCGGGCAGTGGCCGGGCTCAGCCGCGGGGGATGCCGGAGTGCCCGCCGATCACTTTCATCAGATAAACGGGGCCGAACCAGCGCTGCTGGGATTTATCGGTCGTGAAGTCGGCGCTGCTCAGCGCAGCTGCCACGCCGTTGGCCACGAAGCGGCGAGAGGCGGAGCGGGGCACGAAACGTTCGAGAGCAGTGGTCGCGAGGAATGCGGTGGCGTATCGCAGCGCGGCGCGAGCCCACGAACCTTCGCCGAACAGGGGAAGCAGAAACGGCTGGAGGTGGACCAAGGCGAACATCATGCGAGTCCGGTAAGAAGACTTCGAATACTTCTCGCGGGTAGGTCGGAACTGAAAAGCCACGAGACCGCCAACGAGGTCAAACGCGACAGCCCCGATCGCAGCGCCGCGTGCTGCACTCACTCGACGACTCGTGGAGGTTGCGATCGCGACGGCCGATGAAACGGCGGCGACAAGCACGACTGTCGATGCGTCTCGCCCGAGGGGACCGACCAGAGAGGTCCACATTCGGGCTCGATCTGGCATTCGCATGGTTGAAAGCTTCTCATGCTCGGCTTGGATCCGACCTCCGAGGTCCCGCTGGTTTCTTCGAACGCGCCGATCGAGCGGTCTCCCGCAGGGGATCGGCATTAGGGACGGTAGGCCACGCGGCTGGCCCACTCGAGGTTGACCTCGACGAACTCCTGAGCCACGACGATGTCCATGACTTCAGCAGTGTCGAGCTCCTCGAGGTCGGCGGGCGCCGAAGCAAGTCAGACGCGTGCGTAAAGCCCGATGGCGTCCCACGCCACCCATCCGCCCTCTGCCAGGCGGAACGTGATGGTGTTGATGCCTGCCACAAAGGGTGCTGCGGGGACCTGGAATTCATGGAAAGACCGCACCAGCGTTGACCCGGGAAGCGTTGCGTCGCCCTCGCGGGATCCTCGAGTTGCACCGGGGATCAGCTCGATGACCTGTGCCGGGACTCCGTTGACTGCGACCTCCAGCCGCCCACCGAGTCGCGTGGTGTCGATGAGCCAGACGGCCATGTCCATGTCGTCGGACGGCGCCTGAGAAAGCTCCACAACCCAGTGGGCGGTGTAGACCTTGCGCCCGGCCCAGGCATCGCCGGGACCGGGAAGCAGGAAAGGCCACGCCGAATCCGGGGAGTCCACCCCGTCGGTGTACTGGATCTGGGCAGACGGATAGGCTGCGGGAATCTTGGCGTATCCACTGGGCGCGAATCGAAATTCCAAGCTCTTACCGTCGAACGTGCCGATGCGCGCCATCTCTCGCCCCGTGGCGGTGACCGAGGGTTCAGAGGCAGCGGAGGTCCGCTCCCCGGGCCTGCTCCGGCGTCCGGCATCCGAGACGGCGATGACCGAGTAGGTCCATTCCTCCCCGGCCGGATCGAGGCCGTCGTGGACGAAGCGCGGATACACGGTCTTGGCTACCAGGTCGGACTCTCGCGGTTGCCAGGCGGCCGGGTGACCTGGTGCGGCATAGACACGATAGTGATCGATCAGCGGTTCCCAACCCAGGGATTCCCAGGACAGATCGATCGTCGCCAGTGAGCTACGGGCTGACAGGCCAGTGACAGGGGGCAGAGGCTTCGTCATGGTCTGTTCCTTCAGTCCTGGACCAGCCGTGGCTGCCCGGCCGGTGTGGTGAATCGTGCGCTGAGCTTCTTGGGGGCGGTGTCGTCGGCCTCGATCCACGGGACGATCCAGAAATTCGAGACCATCTCTTGCGGCGTGAGCCGGACGTGCACATACCCCCGCCGCCCGTCGTAGTGATGGACATAGTCGTGCCGGGTCCAGTCCCGGGTGAAGCCGTCGGTTTGGGCGCCGTCCCCGTCAGAGGCAATGGAGGTGCAGACCAATTCCACCCCCACGGTTGGGGATGAGGGATCGGCGAAGTCCTGCTTGAGCTCCGCTGCCACGTGCTTGTGGATGTCCCCGGTCAACACGACCGGATTGCTGGAGCGGGCCATTGACTCCAGAAGACGTTGACGCGCCGCCGGGTACCCATCCCACATGTCCGTACGGTCATCACTGATCGCCGTGACGACCACGCCGCTAGCCATCAGGTTCCACACCGCTGGACTCGAGACCAGACGTCGCTCGATCCACTCTTCCTGGGCTGCGCCGAGCATCGTGCGACCCTCGGCAAACTGCTCCGCGGCTGTGGCCGGTTCCGGATCCCGGTATTGGCGGGTGTCCAGCATCGAGAATCGTGCCAGCCGGCCGACATCGAAGCCCGTGGTGATCTGCGCCGCCGGGCCTTCAGGCAATGCCTCGATATCCAACGGCATGTTCTCGTAGAACGCCCGGTAGGCCACCGCGATCCGATGCGCGAACAACTCATCCGGCACGTTGTACGCAGACGAAGAGCCCACATAGTTGTTCTGCACCTCATGGTCATCCCAGACCACGACGGCGGGTACTCGAGCATGAACTGCCTGCAGGTGGGGGTCGCTCTTGATCAGCGAATACCGCAGTCGGTACTGCTCCAACGTCTCGATCTCCACCGCATGAGCCGGGGACACCGAGGCACCCTGGCGCCACAGGTTCGCCTCCATGATGCCGTATTCGTAGATGTAGTCACCGACGAACACCACCAGATCCAGTTCCTCCTCAGCGGCAAGGTGCTTATGCGCCGTGAAATGACCGTGGTACCAGGCCTGGCACGAGACCAGGCCGAAGCTGAAGGAGGCCGGTGAGTCTCCGGCGGCCGGGAGCGTGCGGAAACGCCCGACCGGGCTGGACTGCGGGCCGACCAGGAATCGGTAGAAATACTCAGTTCCAGGTTCCAGGCCCTCGACCCTGGGGTGGACGGAATGCGCCAACTCCGGTTGCGCCAGGGCCTGACCCGAGCGGACAACCTGACGGAACTGGTGATCTCGGGCCACCTGCCAGCGCACGGAGACCGGTCGCAGGGGCATGCCGCCATGACCGTCTTCGGCCAGAGGCTCCGGGGCCAGACGCGCCCACAACACCACGCCGTCAGGCCGAGGCGCCCCACTGGCAATGCCGAGGCCGAACAGGTCTCCTGACCGCGGCGGTGGTGCAGCAGCCGCCGACTCGGGTGCGTTAATCCCCAGGGCGATCGCGGTGGCCGTGGCTCCACCGAGCCCCAGGAGCTGACGCCGATCAAGCGTGAGCCGTTCTGCAAAGTCCGACATGTCCGCGCCTCAGTGCTCTCTCGCCGTCCCGATAATCCTCCGAAAGGGTAGAGAGCGTCGGTGGCCACGCGGCATCCGGCAAGTGTCAAGCCCAACAACAACGCCTGACATGGGAGGTTTTCGCGAGTCGTGCGCTGGAATCGCGGCCCCGCGACAGGCAGATCGGCGCCCGCAGTTCCTGAGGTGGGCCCCTAGCTACTCGGAGTCGATAACACCGTCCTGCAGGAAGGGTGCTATAACGCTGCGGAAGCCTCGATTTATCCCTTAGTTCCCTAGGATCAAACTCACGCACACGAGCATGAAGTTTGTTCCACTAGGGATCCCCCTACGGAACACCTCTGACGTCACCATGGCGATCCGTGAAGGCCACTTCTGACATCAGTGCCGTCGACTTCTGAACCTCACACCCTCTGCCTGAGATCGGTGCTCTCGCCGAGCGCCTTCCGCACCGCCTGGCGGGTGACCAGGCAGACGCCGGTGGCGTACTTCCAGCGGGCGTCACCCTGCCAACTTCTGCGTGCGCCTGCTCGCTCGGCCTTCCCTTCGACGGGGCCCGGTGAGGCCAGACAGGAGCGTAAACACATTAGCAGTTGAAGAGTTGAATAGTCTTGCTTTTTTCATTGATGTATAGGTCTTTCACGGGGTACGCTCCCACCAGGCGCAAAGAGACGGTGGCTCACGCCACCGCCTCTTGTCAGACCTAATACAGATGAGCCCGTTTCCCCCGGGCTTAGTCCACCTGTCGATCCGTGTGCACCGTCTCACTGGGCCCCTTCAAAGTATCGAAGGGGCCCTCGGCGTTGGCAGTGGCCTTTTGTCCATACTTTCGGACTGCGATGCCCCGCCGACGGACTCCGAACACTCTGATCTAAGCAGCAGCGGCATGGCGCTGAGACGTGGGGATGCGGGCATCTGCCGCTGTTCGCCGTGGTTCCGGTAGTCTTCATCGCCGTCAAGGCCGCCGGATCAACTTCGCGGCGCAAGGTCGGACTCGGGCAGCCGGTGGACAGCCCAACGCCAGAGGGCCCCACCGCAGTCGGTAGGGCCCTCTGGCGTCGGGAACAGGCCCATTGCCGGTCAGTTGTCCACTTCAGCGGCTGGCGGGCGGCCTTGGGCCAGTCGTCGGTGACGTCCTCGGCGGACTGGACCTGGGTGGTGGCGGCATCCTTTGTTCCCATCAAAGGATCCAAATACTGGGTTCCTCTACGACGACTGAGCGACTCCATCCCGATGAGGGATCCCTCTGTGCCAAGCCAGCCCATGGAAGAACGAATGGTCGCTGTAGTCACCGGATGTCGTTCGCTACCCGGACGTTTGTCTCAAACGATCAGAAACGGAGGCACCCGGTTGGCCGGTCGGTTCAGCCTCGGAGATCGTCAGCCTCGGTGCGGATGGACTGTCGTGCTTCCTCGGACATCATCAGGAACTGCATGTTCATGGCCGCTCTTGCCTGCTCCCGAGACAAACCGAACTGTTCCACCAGTGCCGCCTCGGCCGCCGACCTGTCGGCCGCCGACAACACGATGTCGAGGAACCGATGCGGATCATTGACCGCTTGAATGAGGCCCTCCATGATGTGGAGTCGATCGGCACGCTTCCATTGTTCCCATTGTTCTTCGCGCTCGGTCTCGTCCATGTTCACCTCATCACAATCTTGGTGGGATGCAATTCGCCGATAGACAGCTGTCCCTTCAGCAAGGCTATTCGGTTGGCCTTCTGAACGGCCAGGCAATTCACGGAACTACAGTCGCTGGAGGGATCTGGCTTTTCAGACATCCATAATCTGATCGAGGCGCTGGAACGCAGGTCTGGATAGAACGACCTCAACGCTGACCGAACTCGGTCGTGCCCGTTCGGCGATCCGTTTGCCTCACCCCTGGACCTCTCTACCTGGGGAATCAACGCGTTACTCTTCGATCATGTCCCGATTCGCCCAAGGCGCCATGATCTTCTGGGTTATCTACGCCCTGCTCGCGATGATTGCCGGGGTGACGGGAGCAATCGACGGTCTTCTTGCCGTCCTATTTCTCAGTTCGGCAGCCTGCGGAATCTTCGTGCAAGTTTCCCTTGCACGCGCGAAGACACGGCCGCACAAGCCCGGGAGGGGTGACTGACTTCCCCATTGCGAGAGCCACTTTCAGCGCGTTTTCATCAGCCAACGCCTGACGGTTCGGCGGGGGCTGGGTGTGAGGCAAAGGAACCGGGTCTACTTCCTGTCTTTCTCGGTTTCCCGACCGGTGTCCCGCTTTACCGACAGGTTGGCCTCTGGCCTGAGAATAGCTCTGCCATGCATCCTCAGCAATCAGGAGCGTCCATAGCGGGATCCTTTGATGGGAAGGCCCAAGACCGCCGGCAGCGCCGATAGGCAAGGATTCCGGGAATTGGCTCGGCGGAACTTCGACCGCCCCTGGTACAGCTCAATTTTGTCTGAACAAACTCTCTAGCTGTGACTGCCGTGAGCGCTCTTGTCAGATTGGGAAGTAGTTGCGCTATAAGCAGTAACTGCTCGCGAGGCCTCGGATCGGCTTGGCATAGTGACGGTCATGCAGATACTCATTCTGGGCGGCAATGGCCAGCTCGGCCGCCAGCTGGTCCACACCTTCACTGACGCAGGCCATGCCGTCACCTGCCTGGCGCGAGGCACTCAACCAGTCCCCGAAGTTGCCCGCTTTGTCCAAGCCGACCGGGACCACGCTGACGGATTGAGTGAGGTGGCAGGGCATCAGTGGGACGTCGTGGTGGATCTAGCGACCCAGCCCGGCCACGTACGGACGGCCGTGGTCGAACTGGCTGCGCAGCACTGGATCTATCTGTCCTCGCTCAACGCCTACCAGCGCGGTGACATCCGCGAGCAGGATGAGGACTCTCCGACCCATGAGCCGCTTGCGGCCGACACGCTCTCCGCCATGGAGGACTACGGGCCGGCCAAGGTCGCCTGCGAGGAGGCCGTGCGCTCGGGGACCGAGTCCTGCACCATCATCCGGGCGGGTCTGATCGCCGGCGACGGAGACGACACGGGGCGCAGCGGATACTACCCCTGGCGGTTCTCCCACCCCACAGGCGAGGACGTGCTGGTCCCCGACGATCCGGAATTCCCCACCGCAATGATCGACGTCAAGGACCTGGCTGCCTGGATAGTGCACTGCGCCGAACAGCGCATCATGGGCACGTTCAACGCAACCGGTCCCACGCTGACGCTACGCGAAGCCATCGAGACCTCCCGCCGCAGCGCCGACAGTCAGATTGCCGCCAGCCCCGTCCCGGGCGACGTCCTTGCCAGCGCCGAAGTCAGCCCCTGGATGGGCCCAAACAGCCTGCCGTGGTGGATCCCCGACCCCGGACTTCGGTACACGGTCACCGCGAACACGCGCCGCGCCCGTCAACATGGACTCACCTGCAGGCCCTTAGAACAGACCCTCAAGGACGCCCTTGCCTATGAGGAGTCCCGAGGCGGTCCCGTCGGCGCCGGACTGAGCGACGAGACCGAGCGAAGCGTCCGTAAAGCCATAGTCATCTAAGGTCGATCGCAGTTCGGTGCCAGCTATGTTTCGCTGGGCGATCCATGTCTGGCACTGGCTTGAGCGGGAGCGGGGCTGAGGGTTGCGCATGTGGCACAGTCGAGACAGGCTGGCCGCGAGGTCGGCCGTAGAGCACACGGAGGGACACGCATGCCGTCAAGAGTCTGGGTCGTCCGCGCAGGGTCGCGCGGTGAACACGAGCAATACAACATCGAGAACGACCGCACGACCATCGGCTGGGCCGAAGTTGGAGACATTGGCCCCTACCGGTCTAAGGACGCGATCCAGCAGATGCTGGCTCCGCTCTACCCCGGGGCCCCGGACCGGCGCCTGGCGAACTACGCGAGCCAGCTCTGGGCGTTCCGTGACCGCATCCAGGTCGGTGACTTGGTCATCATGCCGTCCAAGGACCGCCGCGGGTATATCTGGTTCGGCCGCGCCGTTGGTCCTTACACCTTCGACGCCTCCAGCCCGGAGCCAGAGCGCCGCAAGTTCATTCCCGTGGACTGGGCCAAGGACCCGATGCCCCGATCTAGCTTCGGCGAGGACCTGCTGCGGTCCCTCGGTGCCATCCAGACGGTGTTCGCCCCCACCCGCAACAATGCTGTCCGCCGGTTGGAGACCATCGCCGCAGGCCAGCCGGACCTGCACACGGGAGGCGGCGCCCCCAAGGAGACGCTGTCCCTCACCGCGGTCCCGACAGCGCCGGCGGAGCAGGACGAAGAGGTCACCGACCCGGATCCCGTCCCCACTCTGGAAGTTATCGAAGACCGGGTGCAAGCCCATGTGATGGCCGAGTTCAAGGAGCACGACCTGACGTGGCTGGTTTCGGAGATCCTCGAATCTCACGAGTTCGTCTGCCAGGTCTCCCCGCCCGGGCCTGACGGTGGGGTGGACATCCTGGCAGGGAAGGGCCCGCTGGGCATGGACGCACCCATCGTGGTCGTGGAGGTGAAATCCGAGGCGGGCCCCGTCGACGTCAAGGTGGTGCGGGGCCTGCACTCGGCCCGTGAGCGGCACAATGCAGATCAAGCACTCCTAGTTGCCTGGGGTGGGGTGAACAAGTCCGCCAAGCGGGAGATCAGCACGGACTCGAAGTTCCGGGTGTGGGACGGGGCCACCCTGATGGCCGAGCTGTTCTACGCCTACGAGGACTTGCCACCGGAGACGAAGCGGAGAATTCCCCTCACTCAGGCGTGGGTGCTCGACGAGGACGCCATCAGCTGAAGCGGCGAAGACCCCGGCCGGAACGGATCCAGCCGGGGTTACTCTGCTCGAGGGCCCCGTCAGTTACTTCACGCAGTCGCCCCCCGTCCCGTCGTCATCGCAGTCGTCGTAGCATGAGTGCTCCGGATCCACGCCGTTCTGGTGTGAATCGCAGAGACAACTGGCCGGATTCCTTGAACACCTTGAGCTCGCCAGGTGTCTATGGTGTCCAAATCAGGATGTCCGCTAGACGCAAGACGGAGAGGGGCCGACCATCCGGGGTGGTCTTCGTGGAGGCCAAAGCGGCTAGCCAGTCGGCGTTTTCACGGATGTCCTCCCACAGTGCCTTCCAGGGCACTTCTGAGCGCTTCGCACCGTAGAACTTCCGGACCCGCGAATCGATCAGGGGGACCATGTGGGGGCGTCGCCGGTGAAGGACTTTGGACACGGTCACGGCAGTCCACCCCTTGACCGGCAAAGCCGCCCCGTTGGCCGCGGCAAGGCTTTCCATCGCCTCCTCCAGGGCAGACAAATCCGCGTAGGACTCAAACGACTCAGCGTCGCGCAATGCGACCAGCGCGTGGTCCAGAGCTTCCCGGAGGTCCTGGGCCGGTCCACCGTCATCAATGAACAGGGGGATGACATCCCTTGCGCCGAGCCTCAGGCTCAGGAGGTTGGCCATCAGCACGTCGGATGGCGCCAACGGAGCATCAATGTTGTCTTGGTTGTCGTATGTGTTGAACGCATAACCCCGGGTCGTGGACGTGTACCTGTCCAGCTTGTCGTAAGCGACAGCCTGCAATGACGCCAATCCGCTCGATGCCATATCAGCCCTCTCGTAGATCGCGACTGTTCTTCTCGGATTCTCCGCTGGTGGCGTGGACACTGGGTCACAGCAGGCACCACTGGGCGGATGCCCAAATTTCTCTTGTAAGTGAATATACGCCGTGGTGGTTGAATCACGACCGGCATTGACGTGGAAGGACGTCAACAGGCTGGCGCTGAAACGTGCGTTGGGTCGCAAGGCTATCTGCCGGTAGTGCTACTCATCTCCGATGCGGGATCCTCTGCCGGGGCAGTCTGACTGGCAAGGGGTGGTTCTTCGAGCGACAGCCAGGTTCATCTGGTGGTCTTTGTCCGCCGGAACCAGCTTCGACGTGGTTTGTCCTGAGTGAGGTGCTTGCCCAGGACCTTCTCGCCGCGGCGGAACGTGAACGTCATGACCGCGCCTTCACGGGAGGGGTCTGCCATCAGCTCATGGCCGGCGGCGGTGGCATCGTCGGGGATGTTCCGGTAGGCCTGCGGGCAGTCGGTTTGGACCTGCAGGATCTCTCCGGGCTTTATTCCGTGCAGCGCCTCGAGGGTGTGGATCACCGGGTAGGGGCACGATTCACCCCGTAGGTCGAGGGCGTAGTACTCAGGGGTGGTCATTTAACCAGTTCCGTTTCCGTGCTCACGCGCACCCGCTCGTGCCGACTCTGCCGCAGCGGCCTCACGGCTGCGGCCCAGAGCCCGAGCAGCACAAGCGAGAGGACCAGGGCCGGCCACGGTCCCCACGCTTGGTAAAAGTTGAAGGCCGGCGACGGGGCCACCAGGGTGGCGTAAATGCCCCAGTGGTCCCAGCCGTAGGCCAACACCGTCGCGCCGATGACATTGCCCACGAAAGCCACCACGGCGGCGGTCTGGCCTTCCATCGCCCGGTACATCATGCCGGTCTCGCAGGCACCGGCCATCATGATCCCGAGCCCGAACAGCATCCCGCCGATGACGGTGCCGATACCGGCCGGCTTGGTCAGCGGGTCCATGCCGCCGATCTGCAGCACCAGCCACGTCATGATCACGGCCGCGGCCAAACCCAGGATCAGCGCATCGTTCAGCTTGGTCTTGCGCGTCACCCACAGATCGCGGAACGCGGCCGTGAAGCAGATCTGCCCTCGCTGGATCAGGATCCCGAAGACGGTGCCGAACACGATCGCCACCGACAACATCCCCCGGCCGGTGGTGACGTACGCCAGTGCCGCGGCCACCAGGCCCAGCACGACCACGGACGCGATCGACCGGTGCGTGGTCTTCTTCTTCGGGGAGCCGGCTGCAGAACCCGGCATGCCCGGAGTCACCGGGACCGGGCGCGTGGGCCCGCGCCACCACCGCTGCTTAATGATGTGGACGCCCAGCAGGGTGCCTAGTGCGGTCGTGGCCGTGAAGATCCAGGCGTGCAGGGAGAACTGCGGAATGCCGGTGAACATGGCCGCCAGATTGCACCCGTACGCCAGTCGGGCGCCGAATCCAGCGATGATGCCACCGACCAACGCCTGGGCGAACCGCCGCTTCAGCGGGGGCAGTCGGAGCCGGAAGTCGCCCGAGTACAGGGCCGCGATCAGCGACCCGGCGAGCATGGCGATCACGATCCACCCATCTGTGCGGTCGACCGGACTACCGTCCAGGGTGGTGACCTCTTGGTAGTACCGCCAGGCGTGGGCGTCCGCCCCCAACCATTCCACGACGTGTCCACCGAGACGAGTGAACTCACCGGTGACCGCCCACACCGTGCCCGTGATGGCAAAGTAGACCGCCGACAGCACGCCCAACAGGACGAAGACCGGGCCGGGGGCCAACCCCACCCGGGCCCGGTACATCGCGTCATACGACTGAAACTGGCTCACGGGCCCTGACAGTAGCACCGAGCACCCTGGGCGTGGCCTGTCCTGACAGGACGCGACCCTCAAGGAAGCATTTCCGAAGAGATCAGTTTGGGGATCGTCTTTCGGAACTGGGAGCCGCCCTGCCGAGAATCGAGAATAGAGAGTATGTGGCCATTCACGAAGAGTAATCCGTGGCACGGAGACTGCCCGGCCTGCGGCCATGACTGGCGAGAACACCTACCCGAGAATGACAAGCCATCAGTGTGCAGCGAATGCCAGTTTGAAATCGACCATGGAGTTCCGGGTGCACCCGATAAACCTTGAACTCCCGAAGCGCCGCCACCCACTCAGTATTGACCGCCTGAGGATCCGCTTACGGCGCAGTCTCTACGTCACCTGTGCGAGCAGTGCGGAGCACTTTTGGCATCAGTGCCGTCGACTTCTGAGAACGAGACCCGGCTAGAGACCTTGTGGGGCTCTTGCGGCTCATCACGCAGGCTGGGGGTCCAAAAGGTGCTCCAGGCCGTACAGCTTGGACAACAGCATGTGATGATGGGCCTTCGGGCGGAAGCGCCAGCCTTCCCGAAGATCTGGCCCGTCCGCGGGCCAAGGGGTCGCCGAGACGATCCTTCGAATGAAACCCATGGCGAGGACCAGAAGATCCTCGACGACGAGCGGTGCATGGATCCTTGCCCCGCGCATCCTGGAGCCGTTGGCGCCCTGCAGCGGTGGGTCCTTCATCCAACGGTCGTGGCTCCCCAGCGCCTCGGCGTTCTCTCTGATGCCGTCGGAGATGTCCACGGGCAGGGCCACGGTCGGTCCAGTACGCCCGACACCGCCCTCGGTGCCTTTTCCCAGGCTTTGGGCGTGGATGGTATTCCTCAGCTTGGAGACAGCCCAGTTGAAGTGCTTGAAGTCCTCCTGGAGGAGAGCCTCGCGCAAGGCTGCAGGCGCCCCCTTGCTCAACTTTTTTAGGTCGTTTTTGCTGGTCTTCACCTGCGTATCGCTCTCGATGGGCCTGCCGAGGGCGTCATTGACCGCACGGAGCAGCGCATCGATGAGCCCGCTGAGCTGGAGGGCGAAGTCCGCGACGAGCTCGGCGGGGTCCTCGGTTCGCTCCGCCCATCCCCGAATGGAATAGCTGGCAATTAGGCGGTCTCGAATCGCCAGGCATCGGCTGAAGCGCCCTGAAGCGCTGGCCAGCAGGTCGAACACCTTTGGGGGGCCATGTCTCCGGGTTTGGTGCTGCACACGATCGAGCTCAGGGAGAAACGTCTCAGTCGAGAGCAGTTCGGGCCGGGCGATCTGCCAGACCCCTACCATCGCGATTGGACCAGGGAGTATCGTACGTCCGCTCAGCCGCTGGTGCAGCCCTAGGGCCGCCATGCCGTCCGAAGAGTCAACGGTGAATACTCCGTCGTTGAAGGGCTTTCGTAGGAACTCAGGTTGTGACGTCATGAACATATGGACATCCGGGACACTCCGAGCTGCCTCGATCCACAAGTGCTCGGCTTGCGCCTGCTCGCGGGGCAGTCCGGACCGGGCCCTGAAGTCGCGGAGCGATTCTTCGCGCCACGGCCTGCTTCCCGAGGTGTGCCACAGGTTGCCAGACCTCCACCCGAAGAGCCCCGTCTCGTAGGGAAACCACACATCGTCCTCAGTACCGTCCCCGTGCGGGTCGAATTCCACGAAGTCAATGCCGGACAGGTCGACCCCCGCATGCTTCAAGAACTCGAGGTGTCCCCTCACTGCCGCATCGTTGCCCGCCGCGTCGGGGCCCACGAGGCACCGGAGGGGCGGCAGCTGAAACAAGGGTTGAAAGGGATCAGTGCGGCGACTAACCGAGGAATATCTTCCTTCGTGCCCGAAACGTTCCAACCAGGTCATGGCCTCAAGTCCATCACAGACCGCGACTGAATCCGTCGGCGGGTATACCCGATTGGGCATTTTCTCCGGTTGTAGATTTAGTTGCACGCTGAGGGCCGCGTGGTTAGCTCGCGCCACCACGGCCGCTATCTGAGGGGAAGGCCGCCCGCATGGGGATCCCGGACCGGGTTGGCTCCATCCTGGCCGGGATCCACTCGGGATCCCCGACCCTGTCCAGGTCCGCGCTCTGGCTGCCGGTGACTATGGGCAGCCCTAACCGCCATGAGCGGGATTGGATGGCCGTGGCTGGCTCAGTCGACGGGGAGCAGATGGACGAACCGTTCCCGGGCCAGCCGCCGGATCGCCTCATCGTCCATCGAGCCCCACAAGGGGCTGCCGTTGCGTTTGATGTTGCACCACCGGTGCGTGGTGCGCAGGTTCTCGATGTCGTCCATACCGCCCTCGTGGAGGGGCACATCGTGGTCCAGGCTCGGATACGTGTCGCCAGAGGGGTGAGCGTCCGGCTCGGTAGGTAACCCGCAGATCTGACAGAGCAGCCCGTCGCGGGCATACACCTCCGGAGCGTGTCGGCGGTAGCCGATGGACCGGCGGGGACCCTTCGGCGGCACCTTGAACGGCCGCGTCGGCGGCAGGCCGGCCTCGGCCTGGCAACTCTTGCAACGGCAGCCCAGGTCCCTCTCATGCCGGTCCAGCAGCTCGCGTCGGCACGGCTGGTGCCGGACGACGAACGCCCGTCGGGTGGAGTTTTCATAGTTCCCAGAGGCCTGCAACTGGAACGAAGCTGCCAAATCCAGAGTTTCGTCGGTGTCGCAGTACGAGCACCGGAACATCCGGGACTCCATGTACAGCAGCCGACAGAAGTCGCTGCAGTACGCCCGGTTGCGGTTGTGATCGCGGAAGGTGATCCCGCAGCCGCGGCAGGTGATCTCGTGCAGAACCCTCACACTGTTGCGCGACATTCCCCTCCTAGATCGGTCCGGTGCTCCGCCATTCTCCCACCGGAAGTTCAGTTGATTGTTGGCGGCAGTGCCGGATTTTGCCGCTGCGCGGCATGTTGGGCGCGCTCGTCTGCCCAAAGCCGGCACTCCTGCCGCGAAAGGTCTCAAGGCCCAACCTGATATGGATTCCCTTTTGGAATAGGTGATCGTTCAGCCGAACGACGGCCTGTTCGAGAAGCCCGGAACTACAGGACACGGAGGGTGAACCGCCTTGTGGTGGCCGTTCCGGCCACATGCGTGCGCCAGTAGGGTGAAAGAACCGGACGACGATCAGAGGGGGTTCATATGGCGGGGAATTTGCGTTCAGTTCCGACCGGAAGCGCAGTGCTGATTTTGACGGCTGGGTTCGTCCTGACGGGCTGTGGCAGCGAGGCGGAACAAGGGGCATCTGAGACCACGTCCCCAGCCACCACCCCGAGTGAGTCGACGTCCACCCGCCCCGAATCGTCGCCATCCTCGACGATGGTCACTCCCGTGGGCAGCCTGGATGAGTTGTTTGAAGCCGTCGAGCGTAGTTCAGTGCACTTCTGACGGTGCGTCAGGAGCGTCCGAAATCTCAGGAGCAGCCCAACACCATCCGCCGTGTCAAGCCCAGACGAGGTTGAACGCCCCGGTGGCCACGGACAGGCCGACCGCCATGGCAGCCAGTCCGACGCCGCCCAGGACTACCCAGACGTCTAGCGCACCGAACGGCGACTCCCTCGCCCAGGTGCGGTCGCCGGTTCCGAATCCTCGGGCCTCCATCGTGACGGCGAGCTTGGTCGCCCGGCGGATGGCCTGCACCATGAGTCCGAACACCTGACCGAGCCAGGATCCCAGCCGGCGGAGCGGGTTGCCCCCGGCACCGACGCCTCGGGCCCGCCGGGCTTGGCCGAGGGTCCGCCATTCCTCCGTCAGCACGCCCAGCAGCCGGAAGGCCGCGAGGGAGCCGAGGACGAAGCGTGCGGGCAGTCGCAATCGTTGTGACAGGGCGTCGGCCAGGTCGGTGGGGTCGGTGGTGATGAAGACCATCACGCCGGGCAGCGCCACTGCGAGGATGCGCAGCCCCGTGGCCAACCCGGCCAGGACCGAGCCCTCCGAGATACTCACCGGTCCCGCCTCGAACAGCATGGGCCCGGAGTCCTCCCCCACCAGGGCCGTGCCCCACGCGGACACCAGCGCGGCCGCCACCAGGACCCAGGCCCGCCGGAAGAACTCGCCGACCCGGATCCCGGACAACGGCAACAGGACCACGGCGGCCACCAGGACGATCCCGGAGGACACCCAATCCATCGTCGCCACCAGCACCGCCGTCACCGGCAGCAGAGCCGCGAGCTTGGCCAGGGGGTTGGCACGCTCGAAGGCCGAGCCGGCCACAGGCCGGGAGGGAGCCCTGAGAGTGGCAACAGGCACCGTCACGCGGCCACCTCCAGCTCGACCACCCGGGCGTCGAGCGCGGCGGCGAAGTCGGCATCATGGGTCACGGCCAGCACCGAGCGGCCCTCGGCCACCAGCCCGCGCAGCAAGCCCGTGAGCACGGCCCACGTGTTGGCGTCCTGGCCGAACGTCGGCTCGTCGAGGAACACCACGTCGGGGCCGGCGGCCAGTACCGTGGCGACGGACAGCCGCCGCTTCTCCCCGCCGGAGAGCGTGAACGGGTTGACCTCGGCCAGCGATTCCAGATTCAGCGCCGCCAGCAGCCCATCAGCCCGCGCGGCAGCCTGCTCCTCCGTGAACAGGCGTTGCCCGGTCTCGGGATCGCGGGCGTGGCGTGGACCGAACAGCAACTCGTCCCGCACGGTGGTGGCGACGAACTGATGCTCGGGCTCCTGGAAGACGGTGCCGATCCGGCTGACCAGGTCGGCGGCCTTCCACCGGTGCGGATCGTCCGGCAGGTTGCCGGCCCGCTCCCCCTTGAGCGCGGTCCCCGCGGTGAGCGTGCCCGCGTGGGAGGGGATCAGACCGGCCAGGGTCAGCAGCAGCGTGGATTTTCCACTGCCGTTGGCCCCGGTCACGACGACGGCCTCGCCGGCCCCCAGCTCCAGGTCCAGGTCCCGCTGGACCGGCGTCGGGGTGGGACCGAGGCGCCGGCGCCATCCCGGTTTCACGGGCTCCCTGGAGACGGCCAGGCCACGAGCGGTCAACAGTGCACCGGAGGGCGCCGGCGTCGTCCCGTGTCTGCCCTCCACTCCCCCCTGCATCTGGAGGTCAATATCGCCCCGATTTTGGCCGATGCCGGGCCCATTCCGGTGCGAATTCGACCTCCAGTCGCGAGGGGTGGGGGTGGTCGGTGCTGGAACACGGCCAGGCACCCAGACGCCCGCGGCGGCCAGCTCGTCCCGGACGGGGCCCGGGGCGAGGAGCTCGCCCGGAGAGCCGTCGTGGCTGATCCCGCCGCCGGGTTCCAGGACGAGCATGCGGTCCACGTGGTCGGCCCAGACGGCGAGGCGATGCTCGACCACGAGCAGGGTCGCGCCGGTCCGCCCGGCCACGGCGAGCACGGCGTCGCGGACCTCCAGCACCCCGGACGGATCCAGGTTGGCGGTGGGCTCGTCCAGCAGGATCAACGGCGGGCGCATCGCCAGAATCCCGGCGAGGGCCAGGCGCTGCTTCTGTCCGCCGGACAATCGCGAGGTGTCCCGGGCCAGGGAGATCCCCTGGTCCTCTCCCAGCCCCACGGCGTCCAGGGCGTCCAGGACGCGGTCCCAGATCTGCTCCCGCGGCACCAGCAGGTTCTCAGCGCCGAACGCCGCATCATCACCGACGCGGGACAGGATCACCTGGGTCTCGGGATCCTGCTGCACCAGCCCGGCGTGGCCGCGCAGCTCACGCGACACGGTGCCGTCCACCCACAGGGAACCGGTCTCCTCGGACTCGTCAGCGGGGTCCAGCACTCCGGCAAGGGCGTAGAGCAGGGTGGACTTGCCGGCGCCGGAAGGGCCAGCCAGCAGGACCTTCTGCCCGGCCGGCACCTCCAGGTCCAGACCCGCGACGGCGGGAACCGGCCGGCCGGCGTGGCGCCAACCCCAGTCCGCGGCGGTGATGTGCGCTCCCGGCACCGTTCAGGCCACCGGCTCCTGGTGGGCACGGCGGGAGGCCAGGGCGGACAGGGCCCCCGTGGCCGCAAGACCGCGCGTGGCCAGCCAGGACAGCAGTCCGGCGATCACCAACCCGGAGACTCCTACCAATCCCACGTAGATCAGCTTCCAGTCCAGCGTGTACTCGGGGAACCAGTTGAAGATGAACGCGTCATTGATGCCCCCGAAGATCCCCGTGACGAGGCCGGCGAGCAGCGCCACGGGTAGCGTGAAGCGGCGGTAGAGGAACGCCAGCAGGATCAGTTCCGGTCCGAGGCCCTGGACCACGCCGGAGGCCAGGACGGTCAGGCCGAACTGGGAGCCGAGCAGGGCAGATACCGCCGCAGCCACCAGTTCGGTGAACAGCGCGGCCCCGGGCCTGCGGATGATGAGCCCACCGAGCACGGCCGGGAACAGCCACATCCCGGCCACCAGGGCGGAGGACGGCGGGAAGGCCGCGAAGGCGGGGCTCAACCCGGCATAGGCCAGGTTCCAGGCCCAGAAGATGACGCCGGAGGCCACCGCGATGACGGCGGCCACAACGATGTCCACCACCCGCCAGGAGCGCCGATTCGGGGCGGCGCTGCCGGATGCTCGGCCGTTGCCGGTCGTGGTGCCGGTCGTGGCGCCGATGTCTGCGGACGGCGCGTGGCCGGCGTCGTGCCCGGGGGTTGCGTCAGGGTGTTGCGGGGTGTTGCCGGTCTTCATGGAGACCATGTGGTGTTCCTCCTCAAGGATGCAAGGAGGGGGACGGAACGGTACGCCACGAGCACCCGCACGCGGATGCTGCTGGACGGCTTCTGACGTTCCGTCAGAGAACTCGACTTCCTTCGCCGGTGCTAGCCGGAGCAGGTTCGAGGGTCTGCGCTGGGCGCACTCTCAGCACCCGGAGGTGCTCCCCTGTCGTTCACAGTGTCCGCCCATCATAGTCCACACACGGCACATCCCGCCCGGTGAACCGTTAGGCTGGCAACGAACGCGCAACGACCACCGTCAACGTCCTGGAGGAACCCGTGAACACCCTCGTGGAAAAGCTCATCGCTACCGGCATCACGATCGGCGGCGGCATCATCGGCACCAAGGTCGTGGAGTTCGCCTGGAGGAAGGTCACCGGCCATGACGCCCCGAAGGACCTGGACGACACCGAGGCCAACATGTGGAGCGCCATCACCTTCGCGACCATCTCTGCGGGCATCTCCGCCATCATCCGGGTCTCGTCCAAGCGCGGCGCGAACTCTGCCGTGAAGGCCATCCAGTCACGCACGAAATCCAGGGCCGGGGCCGCCGAGGTCTGAGGCCCGACGCCGGCCGGGCACCGGAGTGGTCCAGCTCACCGGCGGCGAGGGCCGGGCCGTGCTCGACGGCCCGGCTCAGGCGGCCCAGCCGGATCGATTCAGCCGCGTCAGTCGCGGCCCTGCTGGTCCATAGGGTCGTCCTTCGGAACGGTCCGCTGGTCGGGCGCCGTTGCGGCCGGCCTGCCCGCGTCGTCCTGACGGGCGACCACGTCCGCGAGCTCGTCCACGAAGTGGTATTCCGGTCTGAGGTGCTTGGTGCGGTAACCCGCCCGGCCCACGAGGTGTGCGGAGACCGGCGCGGTGAGCATCTGCAGCACCCACGCCAGCACCAGCACGGGCACCCACACCCACGCCCGCCAGGCGAAGGCCAGGGCTATCAGCATCAGCAACAGCCCCAGCACTTGGGGTTTCGTGCCCGCGTGCATGCGGGAGAGCTGGTCCGGAAACCGGAACAGGCCGATCCCTGCCACGGTGGACATCAAGGCCCCGAGGACCAACAGCACGGCTGCGATTCCGTCTGAGATCTGGATCCAGTCGAGGTCAAGCACGTTCGCTCGGCTCCTTCCTGGCCTCGGCCACGAATCGGGACAGTGTCACCGAACCCACGAATCCGATCACCGAGGCCACCACCACGAACACGATGTTGTCCGTGTGGTGGTTCACGGCCATCTCGACGCACAAAGCAGACGAGACGACGATCAGCAGCACGTCCGTGGCGATGGCCCGGTCCAGGATCGAGGGTCCGCGGACGATCCGGTAGATCGCTGCCAAGGCCCCCGCACCCAGCAGTATCAGGCAGACGATCCCCGCCCATTCCAGCATCGTCATCGTGGCCTCCTGCCAGCAGGGGCCTCGGCGTGCGGCGCCTCGCCCTCCTTCACGAGGGCCAGGTCCGCCTTCGTACCGATCGCCCGGATGATCGCGGCCTCAGTCTTCAGGGCTTCGACCCGAAAGGACTCGACCGCCTCCGCGTTGTCCACGTTCAGGCAGTGCAGGTATAGCGTAGAGCTGGGCCGGTCCACGTCGATGACGAGGGAACCGGGCACCAGGGCCAGCGCATGACCGGTGAGCGTGACGATCAGGTCATCGTGGCTGCGCAGCGGGACCGCCACCACGGAGTTGACGATCTTCGGCCCCTGAGTGATCGCATCCCAGGCCACCGAGATGGAGGCGGTCACCACGTGCCACAGGAACCGGAACGTGAAGATCAGGGCGTACCAGAGGTTGAACCGGTCCGAGAAGTTCACCCGAGGCAACCGGTAGAAGGTCAACGTCAGCATCGAGAACACGACGCCGGCCAGCAGCACGCCCGGCGAGAAGTCCTGCCAGAGAGCACCCCACGTGAGGGTCAGGCCCAGGAGGATCGGCCATTGGCTCCAGAAGGAGCGGCCCCCGTCCTGATCGTCCGGACCGGCGCTCATGGCTGACCCCCTTCGGTACTATCGCCGACATCGTGCCCTTCGGAATCCCCGGGGATGGAATCCGGCACGCCTGGCCCGCCGTTGTCCTGGTCCGGTACATGGATGCCCCGTTCCTCCAGGCCGCCCAGATCCTGCTCCGCCTGGGCGGCGGCCTCCGGGCCTAGGACGGCCTCGATATAGGGCGTGCGCAGAAGCATGTCCGTGGCGGCCCGGTCAGCGAAGGCGTAGAGCGGGCCGGCGAACACGGTGAAGGCCAGGCCGAAGGCCACGAGTCCGACGGTCGGGTAGACCATGCCACGGGCGGGTCCCTTGGGGATCTTGGTCGGGGTCTTGACCTGGGTCTTGGTCAGGGTCTTGGTGTCGGATTGGGCCGGGGTCCGGGTCTGGGTCTCGATTGTGACAGCTCTGGCGTTCCGGCCGGCGCGCCGCGCCTCGGTCTCCTCCAGCGCGAGGACGAGCTTGGCCGGCGGGTGCTCCACGTCCTCGACCCGGCGCCAGAACGAGCGGTTCCACACTCGGACCATCACCAGCAGCGTCAACAGCGAGGTCACCACGGAGGCGGCCACGAGCGCCCATGCCATGCCGTGGTCCGCGCCGACGCCGGCCTGGATCAGGCCGATCTTGGAGAGGAAGCCGGAGAACGGCGGGATGCCACCCAGGTTCATGGCCGGGATGAAGAACAGAATCGCGATCAGCGGTGAGATCCGCGCCATCCCGCCCAGACGGTCGATGTTGGCAGACCCGGCCCGCTGCTCGATCAGGCCGGTCACGAGGAACAGCCCGGTCTGCACGGTGATGTGGTGGACCACGTAGAACACCGTGGCTCCCAGACCGAGCACGCTGGCCATGGCCACGCCGAAGATCATATAGCCGATGTGGGAGACGAGCGTGAAGGACAGGACGCGCTTGATGTCGTTCTGGGCGAGGGCGCCGAGGATGCCGACGATCATCGTCAGCAGGGCCACCCAGAGCAGCAGTGAGTTCACCCGGTCTCCCGGGAACAGCAGTGTCTCGGTCCGGATGATGGCATAGACGCCGACCTTGGTCAGCAGGCCCGCGAACACCGCGGTCACCGGGGCGGGGGCGGTCGGGTAGGAGTCCGGCAGCCAGAAGGACAGCGGGAACACCGCAGCCTTGATACCGAAGCCGACGAGCAGCATCACGTGCAGCACCATCTGCACGTCCGGGTCCAGCTCCGCCAGCTTCACTGCCAGGTCCGCCATGTTGATCGTGCCGGTGGCGCCGTAGATCATGGCGATGGCGATCAGGAAGAGCACGGAGGAGATCACGGAGACCACCACGTAGGTCACACCCGCCCGGACTCTCGGTCCCGTGCCACCCAGGGTCAACAGCACATACGACGCCGTCAACAGGATCTCGAACCCGACGTAGAGGTTGAAGAGATCACCGGCGAGGAATGCGTTGGACACGCCTGCCACCAGGATGAGGAACGTGGGGTGGAAGATCGAGACCGGCCCGCCCTGGTCCTGGTCCGTGATCCCCTGGGCGGAGGCGTAGATCAACACCGCGAGGACGATCGCCGAGGAGACCACCAGCATCAGGGCGGAGAAACGGTCCACCACCATCGTGATGCCCCAGGGGGCCTCCCACCCTCCGAGGAACACCGCCACGGCGCCCGTGTCCCAGGTGGCAGCCAGCAGCAGGCACTCGAGGAGCAGGGTGAGGGTGATGGTGGTGACGGTGGTGGCGATCTGCGCCTTGGGCCGGCGGACCAGCACGAAGGCCAGGGCAGCGCCGAGGATCGGCAGCAGGACCGCGAGCGGGGCGAAGGAGACGATATCCAGGTCCATCACTCACCGTCCTTCGGGTCGCGGCCCCGGGGCCGGGACCGGGGACTGCCGGAACGTTCGTCCTCATCCGGCAGGTGGTCATCATGTCCGAGCGATCCGACGGGGTACTCGCCCTCCTCGGCTTCGTGCCGCGAACGGCGTCCGCCGCCCGGCAGGTGACGGTTGGCATCCATCTTCACCTTCACCGTGCCATCGGCCCGGTGGCGGACCGACAGGGCACCGGTGGAGGGGTTGATGGCCGTGGCATGCTCGTAGTCCGCGTTCGGGTCCTCGTTCTCCTCGAGGAACTCGGATGGCTCCTCCAGCAGCTCGGCGTCCTCCTCCGCGTCGAAGGAGGACTGTTCGGCGACCTTGACGTCCTCGGCGTCCACCAGGACCTCGTCCCGCCGACCCAGCTTCCAGGACCGGTAGATCATGCCGAGCATGAAGGCCGTGATGGCGAAGGAGATGACGATCGACGTCAGGGTCATCGCCTGCGGCAGCGGGTCCGTGTACGCGCTCGGGTCCATCCCGTCCTCGACGAGTGGGGCCGGGCCCGGGGCACCGGCCATGATCACGATGAGCAGGTTCGTCGCGTTGGTGACCAGGACCATGCCCAGCAGCACGCGGGTCAGGGTCCGCTCCAGCAGCAGGTAGATGCTGACGGCATACATGACACCCATGACCAGCAGCAGCACAATGTTCACGCTCATGGCGTCACCGTCCCGGGGTCCGTGGTTCCCGTGACATCGGTGGATCCGGTGGTCGCGGACGTAATGGTGGATGCTCCCGTGCCGGTGGTGGAGGTGGCTGCCACGAGGCTGGCGCGGGCCTCACGGCGGCGCTTCTCGGCCTCCACGAGCGCCGTGGTCTCCACCTCGTGGCGGCGATCCACCTCAGATCCGAGGGAACGCAAGACGTCGATGACCAGTCCGACCACTACGAGGTACACCCCGATGTCGAAGATCGTGGCCGTGACGAACTTGACGTGTCCGAGCACCGGCAGGGTGAACTCGATGATCGCTGACTGGAACACCTGGCCGCCGGCGAACAGCGGGACCATCCCGGTGACGGCCGCCACGGCGAGACCCGAGCCCAGCAGGACGCCAGCCGGGATGGGCATGGCCTGCTCCAACTCATAGCGACCACCGGCCAGGTACCGGATGGTCAGGGCGAGCCCGGCGATCAGCCCGCCCGCGAACCCACCGCCCGGAGTGTTGTGGCCGGCTAGCAAGAGGTAGATGGACAGCAGGATGATCACGTGGAAGACGAGCCGGGTGACCACCTCGAAGATGATGGACCGGCGCTCTGGGGCCACGGTGCGGCCGGCCACGAGCCACTGGTCCTCGTCCACGATGGCGAACTTGCGGAGGGCGGCCAGCTGGCGGGACTCGTCGGGTCCCTTGGGGCTGTAGCGTCCCACCGATCCCGAGGCCACCTTGTCCAGGTCGCCGCTGCGGCGGTCCCGGTGCTGGATGAAGATCAGCGACGCCACCCCGGTGGCGGCCGCGGCGAGCACGGTGAGTTCCCCGAAGGTGTCCCAGGCGCGGATGTCCACGAGCAGTACGTTGACGATGTTGGCGCCGCCGCCGTCCTCATAGGCCAGCTGCGGCATCTCCAGGGAGATCGGGTCGGCGGTCCGGGAGGCCATGACGGTGATCGCCACCCAGATCATCACCAGGCCGAACATGATGCCGAGCAGTGCGTGTGCCCAGCGGATGTTGGTGCGGTCCCGGGTGTACCAGCCGGCCGGCAGCACACGCAGGCCGAGCACCATGGCCACGAGGACGATGGACTCCACCAGTAGCTGCGTCAGGGCCAGGTCCGGTGCACCCTGCAGAGCGAAGATGGCCGCCAGCCCGTAGCCGCAAACGGAGATGAGCAGCACGGCCATGAAGCGCTTGCGGGCCCGGATGGCGGTAATGGCGCCGGTGATGATGGCCGCCCCGACGAGAATCTGGGCGACGGAATCGCCCCACGTCCAGTTCGCGGAACTGAAGATGGACGCGGCCATGCCCGCGCCGCCGTCGTACTCGTGGGGGAACAGCAGCGCCAACAACGGCGCGATGAAGGCGACCGCCAGGATGATGAACAGGTAGAAGCTCAGGGAACCGCGCTGGGTGCGGCCGGTCACCCACACGGCCACATCATCCAGCCCCCGCAGTGCGGAGCGGTAGACGCGCTGTGCGTCCACCCAGGACGGCACGGCCTCCTGGAAGCGGGCCACCCCGTCCCTGATGGCGTACAGGGCGAGACCGAGCAGGACGATGCCCACCGAGATGGCCAGGATCGGCGTGAAGCCGTGCCACAAGGCCAGGTGGGCGGGCTCAGCACCCGGATCGAGGGCCGTCATCGATCCCCCGAAAGCGACGGGCAGGGCGTCCATGACGGTGGGGATGAAGGCGCCAACCACGCAGGCGACGGCCAGCAGGGCGGAGGGGCTGAGGGCGCCGGCTGTGACGGGGCCGTGGAAGCGGGTGTCCGCGACGGTCTTCAGCTCGCCCTCCGTGCGGAGCTTCTTGGTGGCGAACGCGCCCCACACAAAGCGCGCCGAGTAGGCCACCGTCAACACGGAGCCGAGGGCGACGGCCACGAGCGGCGTCCAGGCCCAGACACTGGCCCAGAGTCCGCCGCCGGAGCCTGCCTCGGCCCAATGCTGCAGTGACTCGAGGACGGACTCTTTGGCCACGAACCCGAAGAGCGGTGGGATGCCGGCCATGGAGGCGGCACAGATGACTGCCGTGGCGGTCAGCCAGGGGTGGTTTCGGCCAACCCCGGAGAGCTTGGCCAGATCACGGGTGCCGGCCTCGTGGTCGATGATGCCGACGACCATGAACAAGGGCGCCTTGAAGAGGGCGTGGGCCACCAGCATGGCCAGGCCGGCCATGGCGGCGTCCTGATTACCGAGCCCGTTGGCGACCATGAGGAAGCCGAGCTGGGACACGGTGCCGTAGGCCAGCACCAGCTTGATGTCCGTCTGGCGCAGGGCGCGCCAACCGCCGACGAGCATGGTCCAGAGGCCGACACCGAGCACCAGCGCCTGCCACCAGCCGGACTCCGCGAACGCCGGGGCGAGCCGCGCAACGAGGTAGACGCCGGCCTTCACCATGGCTGCGGCGTGGAGGTAGGCCGAGACCGGGGTCGGGGCGGCCATGGCTGCCGGGAGCCAGAAGTGGAAGGGTGCCTGCGCGGACTTGGAGAGGGCACCCACGAGGACGAGCACGATGGCCCACTCCATGAACGCGCCGCCGTAGGGACCGGCCATCAGCTCCGGACCGCGGGCCACGATCTCGGAGAGGCGGTAGGTGCCGGCGGCCTGACCGAGCATCACCAGTCCGACCAGCATCGCCAGGCCGCCGAAGGTGGTGACGATCAAGGCCTGGATGGCGGACCGGCGGGCGAAGATGCGATGGGCGGAGTAGCCGATCAGCAGGAATGAGAGGACGGACGTCAGTTCCCAGAAGGTGTAGAGCACCATCAGGTCGTCCGTGGTGACCAGGCCGAACATGGCGCCGGCGAAAGCAATCAGCTGGGCGCCGAAGGCCGCATTGCGCGGTTCGTTGATCGTGAAGTACCGGGCACAGTACGCGAGCACGAGGGCGCCCACGCCGAGGACGATCAACCCCATGAACGCGGCGAGGGCATCCATCCGGAAGGACAGGTTGATGCCGAGGTCGGGGATCCACTCGTAGGTCTGGACGAGTTCGCTAGGAGCGGCGGCGGGCGGGGAGGCTCCCGCGTTGACGGTCTCCTGTGCCTCGAGGACTGCGGGCAACTGGAACAGGAGCCAGACGAAACCTGCGGCCGGGACGGCGGCGAGGATGTAGAACCCGTTGCGATCCGCAACCCGGAAGATCAAGGGGGCCACAAGTGCCATTGCAAAGAGCGCAATGAGCACAGTCAGCACGGGGCGGCCTCCATCTTCTGGGTGGGGGGTCGGTTATATCCTACCGGGCACATGGGGACCGAACTGCCCGATTATTCTCATGGCGTCAAGGGAATACCGACGGTTTGCCCAGTGTTTGCCCAGGGGTTAAAAGATGTCCTCGGTCTTCGGGTCCCGCACCCTGACCAGCAGGGCCATGCCGGCGATCAGCACCAGCAGGATGGCGGGGACCATGTAGCGCGAGTCACCGGTCAGGGCGATTCCCACGGAGATCAGGGCCGGCGTCAGGAAGGACACCGCCCGCCCGGTGGTGGCATAGAGGCCGTAGATCTCCCCCGCCCGTTGCTCTGAGGTCAACCTGCCGAGGAAGGAACGGGACGAGGACTGCACAGGTCCCACGAAGAAGCACAGGAGCAACCCGAAGATCCAGAAGGCCGTGGTCCCGTTGAGGAAGAAGATGACCCCGGCGGTGATGACGAGGCCGACCAACGATCCCATGATGACGCGCTTGGGCCCGATCCGGTCGTCGATCCAGCCACCGGTGAAGGAACCGGCGGCGGCCACCACGTTGGCTGCGATGCCGAAGATGAGGATGTCGGCCGGGTCAACGCCGTAGACCGTGGTGCCGAGGATGGCACCATAGGCGAAGACTGCGGCGACGCCGTCACGGAACACAGCCGAGGACGCCAGGAACCAGAAGGTGTTGCGCTGATGACGCCACAGCCCCACGATGGTCCGCCAGAGACGGCGGTAGGACTCGAACAGGCTGACTTTCTCCTCCTCGCCGGAGCCCCGGTGTTCAGGGGTGCTGAAGAACAGCGGCAGGGCGAAGGCGATGAACCACAGGGCCGAGAAGAGGGCCACCACGCGGATGTTCATCGCGTCGTCATTGGTCACCCCGAGCCAGTGCGTGTCCCCCGCGATGAAGCCCACGTAGAGGATGAGCAATAGGAAGATCCCGCCCACGTAGCCGGCACCCCAGCCGATGCCGGAGACCTTGCCGATGGTCTTCGGGGTGGCCACCTGCAGCAGCATGGCGTTGTAGTTCACCCCGGCGAACTCGAAGGCCACATTGGCGGCGGCGATCAGGACCACGCCGAGCAACAGGTACGCCTCGTCCGGGCGGACGAAGAAGCACAGGGCCGTGAGCAGGATGACCACGCCGGTGTTGATTCCCAGCCACAGCTTGCGCCGTCCGGCCCGGTCCGAACGCTGGCCCATCACGGGCGCGGTGAGCGCCACCACGACGCCGCCGATCGCGTTGGCCGCGGTGAGCCACTGCGTGCCCCGGTCATCCGGCCCGAACGAGTCCGAGGCCAGGTAGGTGGCGAACACGAATGTCACCATCACCGCGTTGAAGGAGGCTGAGCCCCAGTCCCACAGCGCCCACGCGGTGACGTGTTTCCGGTTCAGCGGGCGGTCGATCGGGCCGGCGTCCGCCATGGCCGTGGGTGCTTCGACTGCACTGGGGGCGGCGCTGGCGGCAGTGCTGGCGGTGGATCCGGCGGGACCCGTTCCGGGCGGGGGGCCGGGCTCGGACGGGACCGGCGAAGAGGGGGTGCTCATGCGGGGCATGCTACTGCTCCACGGAGGCCGCTCCGTGAACAAGCGAGATCCGACCCGCCGGCCCAATGGCAGGGGTGCCCCGGCTCCGCGACCCACGCTTGGCTCGGCCAGCGTCCATACATCGCGGCCATAGCGCGGCTCGGACGCCTCAGTTGGGGAGATTGCCGCCTTTCCGTCCCTCGTTTACCTCCCATTTCCCCCAACTGACAACCATGCCCTTCAGCGAGGGCTGCTTGCGCGCCCGTGACACGACAACGATGGCGGAGATATCCACAGGTAGGCACGCCTCGTTCCCACGTGTCTTCGATGTCCATCACGCTGGATCCATGCCCCGACCACCGAAGCCGTTGCCGGAGAGCCTGCTCCTCGCACCGTTCACCCGTGCCGAGGCCCTGAACTGCGGTGTTGAGCCTCATCGACTCCAATCCCCGGACATCGTCACTCTCGGCAAGGGCCTGTATGCGCATGTGGAGCTGACCATGACGTGGCCGGCGCGGCATGCGGAACCAGGGCACCGCCTGCCTCCGCTCGCCCTCGCCGCACTGTGCCGTCGGTATCCCGGTACCGTGGCCTCCTACGCCACCGCCGCCCATGCCACCAGGCTCCCTGTCCCGCGGATCCTGCAGGCTGAGCAGCGCGTCCATCTCACGTGGAGAGCGGGGGCGCACCAGGCCCGGCGCAAGGACATCGTCAGCCATCGCCATTCACTGAGCCCCAGTGACGTGACGACCCACCTGGGCATCCCCGTCACCACCCCGGCACGGACCTGGGTGGACCTGTCCGGCGACCCTCGCCTGACTGACATCGACCTGGTCGTGCTGGCGGACGCCATCATCAAGCGGCCATGGCGGAAGGGCCGTCGCGTCGAATCGCTGGACACTCTGGACGGTTTGGCGGCGGCGATCCAGCGCGCAGGCCGCGTCAAAGGAGTCCGGCGTGCCCGACTGTGCCTGGAGAGGGCACGGGTGGGTGCGGACTCCCCGCAGGAGACCAGGACTCGGTTGGCACTGGTCGATGCGGGTCTGCCCGAACCCGACCTGCAAGTCCGAGCCGACCCGGCGGACCCGTATTCACCCGCCGCCGACCTCGGCTATCGAGACCTGAAGCTGGCCATCCAGTACGACGGTGAGCATCATCGGACGCGTGAACAGCAGGCCGTCGACGCCGACCGGGACCGCGCCTTCCAGGAGCGGGGGTGGACTGTCATCCGTCTCACCTGGCTCGATCAGAAGCACGGCTTCACGCGTCTGATCCGGGAAGTTCGGAACCGCTTCGCCGCCGTGTTGCGAGCATGAGCCCCGGACGTGAACCGCGCTTCGGCAGTCAGTTGGGGAAGTTGCAACTTTCCAAAGGGCCGTTTAGCCGTCACATTCCCCAACTAACGAGAACTCGACCCGACCAGCTCGCTGACCGGCCAGCGTCACCCTCACCGTTCGATGATGGTCCGGTGGAAGTTCTGGTGAGAGCGAGACGCCGTGGGGCCGCGCTGCCCCTGGTAGCGGTTCAGGTAGGGGCCGGAGCCATAGGAGTGCTCAGCCGGCGAGGACAGCCGGAAGAAACAGAGCTGGCCGATCTTCGAGCCGGGCCACAGCTTGATCGGCAGGGTCGCCATGTTGGACAGCTCGAGCGTCACATGCCCGGAGAAGCCGGGGTCGATGAATCCGGCGGTCGAATGCGTCAGCAGGCCCAGACGCCCCAGCGAGCTCTTGCCCTCCAGCCGGGCGGCGACGTCGTCCGGCAGGGTGACCTGCTCATAGGTGGAACCCAGCACGAACTCCCCCGGGTGCAGGATGAACGGTTCCTCGGGGTCGACCTCGACCAGCCGGGTCAGTTCCTCCTGCGGTTCGGCCGGGTCGATGTGCGCGTACTTGTGGTTGTCGAAGAGCCGGAAGAACCGGTCGAGGCGGACGTCCACGCTGGAGGGCTGGACCATGTCCAGGACCAGCGGGTCCAGCTGGATGCGTCCGGCACTGAGTTCGGCCCTGATGTCGCGGTCTGAGAGAAGCACCTACCCAAAGTAGCGCAGGGCACACCGCGGTGCAGAAGCGGGACCCGCACACACCCCGTGTCCGGCGCTGGACAGCCGGGGAATCCGTGTAAGCTGGACTGCGCGTGACAGGTCGATCAGGCCATGTCCTGCGGGCGTAGCTCAATGGTAGAGCGCTTGCTTCCCAAGCAAGATACGCGGGTTCGATTCCCGTCGCCCGCTCTCTTTCTGCCCGGGGGCGCCCGATCCCGCTGGATCCAGCCTCACGGGCGGAGCCGTAGGGGAAGGGGATGCCGGTGCTGGAGGTCTTCTCCGGATTCACGGTCGTCTGGGTGATCATCCTTGTCGGCTACATCACCGGCCGCTCCAAGGTCCTCGGCGACCACGGTCAGCCGGTCCTCTCCCGCCTCGCCTTCTTCGTGGCCAGCCCCGCCCTGCTCTTCGACACACTCTCCGCCGCGGACGTGCAGTCCGTGCTGGGCCCGCAGTTGCTGGTGGCCGGCATCTCCGCCCTCGCCGCTGCCGGCCTCTACCTCCTGCTGGCACGGTTCATCCTGCCGAAGCGCGACGGCTCGGAGACCGTCATCGGAGCCCTGAGTGCCTCGATGGTCAACTCGGCCAACCTCGGCATCCCCATCGCCGCCTATGTCCTGGGCGACGCCGCCCTCGCCGCCCCGGTGCTGATCTTCCAGCTCGCCATCTACACGCCCATCTACGTGGCCTCGCTGGACTCCACCACAGTGACCGAGGCCCGCCGCCGCGCGGCCGTGCAAGGCCCGTCGGCGCACGACGCCGGCCGCTCGCCCGGTCCGAAGCGCCCGCCCAACCGGTGGGTCGCCTTCTGGCGGCAGGTCGGTCACATCGCGGTGAACCCGATGATCATCGGCTCGGTGCTCGGACTGGTCTTCTCGGCGACCGGGTGGTCACTGCCGGAACCGATCGCCGAATCCATCAGTCTGATCGCCGGCGCGTCCATCCCGGCCATGCTGCTGGCGTTCGGCATGTCCCTTGTGGGCTCCAAGCCCCTTGAGAAGGCGACCGGCCGCCGGCCGGATGTGGCGCTGGCCTCCACCATCAAGCTGCTGATCCACCCGCTGCTGGCTTGGATCGTGGCCGGGCCGCTGTTCGGGATGGAGGGCAACGAGCTGCTGATCGCGGTCGTCCTGGGCTCCCTGCCCACGGCGCAGAACGTGTTCGTCTCGGCCTCCCGCTATGAGACCGGCATGGTGGCCTCGAAGGACACGATCCTCATCACCACCATCGTGGCGATCCCGGCCATGATCGCTGTCGCACTGATCTTCGCCTGAGCCCTACCCGCCACAGCAGGACGAACCAGAACCCCAGGAACGCCACGAGGCTGATCTGCGGCAGTACCCCGCCCCACGGGCCGACGTCCGCTGGAGCCCACAACGTAGCGCTGCGGCCGGTGCAGGCGCCCCGTCCTAGGATGGCAGTCATGCCAGAGGCCAGAGACGACACCGCCACCGGGACTGACGGTCAGTCGGCGCAGGACGGATCCAGAGGACGCGACGCCGGTGCGGCGGGGAACCGCCGAGGGCGGACGCTGGGGCCGTCCTGGGCCTGGTGGGGTGGCGCGGCCGCGTTGACGTTGGTGGCCGGCGGCATCGCGATCGCCACGGTGAACACCGCTGTCTACTCCCCCGAGGCCCAGGTCGAGGACTACCTGGCGGCGTTGGCCTCCGGTGAGGGCGGGACCGCCGTGGCCCTGGCCTCCGGTGATACTCCAGAACTGGCGCCCGGCACGGCCACCGACCTGTTGCAGGGCGAGCCGCTGATCTCCGGCATGGAAGCCCTCGGAGAGCTCACCGTGTCCCGCGGTGAGGACACGCCGGAGGGTCGATCGGTTGAAGTCGTGGTCGGCTACAGCGTGGACGACGAGGAGCACAGCACCACCTTCACGGTGGAGAAGGCCGGCCGCGATTGGCTCTTCTTCGACCGGTGGCGGATGGCGGAGGTTCCCGTGCAGTCGGTCCAGGTGGTGCCGACGCCGTTGCCCGCCGAAGCCGCGTCCGGGCCGCTGAGGGCGTCCGTGAACGGCGTTGAGGCACCCCTGGTGACCGATCAGGAGGAGACGCCCGGACGGTCCTTCGCGGTGTTGCCTCCGATGGTGGTGGAGGCCGGATTTGAGAGCACCTACCTGCAGGCCGAGCTGGCCCGGCTGGTCGTGGATCACACGGCCACAGGCACCCCGGACCAGACCGCAGGCCATGAGGCAGGCACCACCGACCCGTCGGCAGATTCCCTCACGCTGGACCTGGCGTTGCAGTACACGGACGCCGTCTCCACGGAGGTCAACCAACAGCTGGACCGCTTCCTCGCCGGATGCACGGAACAGAAGGTCCTCAACCCCGCCGGCTGCCCCATGGGTTATGACACGGTGAACCGGATTCCGCCGGAGTCGATCACGTGGTCCATAGCCGGCGACCCCCAGGCCAGCGTGCTGGACCTGCCTGCCGAGGGCGATGATCCCACGGCGGTGGCCCCTCTGGAGGCGGAGGCCATCCTGTCCCTGAGCGAGATCGACCTGGTGACCGGCGAGCAGCGCACGGTCGAGCACCGCGAACCGTTCACGCTGGAGGCCGAGCTCACCGTCACCCCGGACGCGGTGCGCTACACGCCGAACGTTCCCTGACGCCGTCGGGCACACCGACAGGAGAACACCGGGAAGACGCCCGAAGACCACGGCAGATCGACGGCACCGCACCTCTTCCCCGGGACTTTCGACGCCGCTACGGTGGTCGCACCAGATGCGCATGACGGAACGGTGTTCATGATGCGCAACGTCTGGCGAGGCTGTCCGGCCGACGCCGTGGCAGCCTCCCCGCCGCCCACACAGCGCCCAGAGGATGACCCCCATGCAGAACACGCACCCCAACGTCCCCTCGATCGACCAACAGGACCGCACCGTCCCGATCAACCTCCGGCAATCCGGTCCGACCCCGGTCCAGATGCTGATCGACACCCGAGTCCGCAAATCGCCCTATTGGCACCTGTCCATGGAGGCCGGCTGCTGGCGGGCCTCCATCTACAACCGGATGTACCATCCGCGCGGCTACGTCCGGCCGGAGGACGGCGGGATGATGGCCGAGTACGACTCTCTCGTCAACCACGTGACCCTGTGGAACGTGGCGGTGGAACGGCAGATCCGGGTCCAGGGGCCCGACGCCGAGGACTTCGTCAACTTCGTCATCACCCGGGACGCCACCAAGATCCCCACCATGCACGCCCGCTACGTCATCCTCTGCAACGAGGACGGCGGGATCCTCAACGATCCGGTCCTGCTGCGTGTGGCCGAGGACGAGTTCTGGTTCAGCCTCTCGGACTCCGACCTGCTGTTCTGGCTTCAGGGCGTCAACATCGGCCGCCGGTTCGAGGTGGACATCCGTGAGATCGATGTCTCTCCGGTGCAGATCCAGGGTCCCAAGTCGGTGGACCTGATGACGGACCTGTTCGGTTCCGCCGTGGCGGAGCTGCCCTCCTATGGGCTGCTGGCCGGTGAGGTGGGCGGCTGCCCTGTCATCGTCTCCCAGACCGGCTTCAGTGGGGAGAAGGGCTATGAGATCTACTTGAAGGACGCCACACTGCACGCCGAGACCCTGTGGAACACGGTCCTGGAGGCCGGCAAGCCCCATCAGCTGGCCGTCGTCGCCCCGGCGCACCACCGCCGGATCGCGGCCGGGATCCTGTCCTGGGGCCAGGACATGGACCAGGAGACCCTGCCCTTCCAGGCCAACCTCAGCTATCAGGTGCCCCGCGAGAAAGCCTCCGACTACATCGGCAAGGCTGCCCTGGAGGAAGCCCGGCGCCAGCTCGAGGCCGGTACTCCGCCCTACACCCAGCAGCTGGTCGGTCTGAGGTTGGGCGGCAAGCCGATCGAGGACTACGCGCCGGACTTCTGGCTCATCAGCTCCTCACACGACGCCGGCCCGGGCGAGCCCGTCGGATACGTCACCTCTCCCTGGTACTCGCCGGAACTCGGGCAGAACATCGCCATGGGTTACGTGCCGGTGGAGCTCACCGCGCTGGGCACCCAGCTGTGGGTCCATCTGCCGGACGAATACTCCGATGCCCCGGGCAGCCCTGTGGCCGCCGAGGTGGTGGAAGTCCCCTTCCGGCCTTCCGTCAACCCGAACCAGCGCGAGATTCTTCGCCAACGGGGGCTGGATGCCGCCGTTTGAGGATGAGGGCGGTGGCACCTCCGGGGTGCAGTCCGTGGACCGGGCCGCCACTGTCCTGCAGATCCTCGCCAGGGAGGGGCGGGCCGGGGGCAGCGAGATCGCCGCGGAGATGGGGATCCACAAGTCCACGGCGTCCCGCCTGCTCGGGGCCCTGGTATCCCGGGAACTGGTGCAGCAGGACCGGGAGCGCGGCAAGTACCAGCTGGGATTCGGCATCCTGCGACTGGCCGCCGCCATCCCCGGTCGGTTGAACCTCGTCCAGGAGGTCGGCCCCCTGCTGCAGGACCTCGCCACCACGGTAAAGGAGACCGTGAACCTGGCCGTGCTCCGCTCGGGCTACGCCGTCAACGTGGATCAGGCCCTCGGCCCGTCCACCCTGGCCACGCAGGACTGGATCGGCAGCCTGACGCCATTGCACGCCACGGCCTCGGGCAAGGTGCTGCTGGCGGCCCTGTCCACGGAAGACCGCCGGCAGCTGTTGAGGGGCAGCCGCCTGCCGCAGTTCACCTCCCGGACCATCACGTCACGGGCCCGGCTCGAGGAGGAGTTGCTGGAAGCCGCGCACGCCGGGTACGCCGCCACCCGGGAGGAGTACGAGATCGGGCTGTCCTCGGTGGCCGTCCCGGTCCGCGACCACCGGGGCTCGGTGGTCGCGAGCATCAGCGTGTCCGGCCCGACCTTCCGGTTCTCCCCCGACGGCGATCCCTCGGTACTGGAGGCCCTGCACGGGACCGGCCTGGCCGCCAGTCAGCGGATGGGGTATTCGGCCGGCTGACCCGGTCCACCGGGGCGCGGGGCGGGCTCTCCCCTCCAGTCGCGGAGGAGGAGAATCAGTGGGCGCCGCGGTCGGACAGCGACTTGCCCCAGGCCTCGATGGCCTCCCAATTGCGGAAGTCTCCGTACTGGCCCTTGACCAGCTTGATGCTCAGCTTGTCCAGAAAGCCGAGCTTCTCCTCCGTCAGGGCGCCCCGCAGGTAGGCGGTGTCCCGGGGCCCGTAGGACTCGATGATGGCCTGCAGTCGCGGGTTGATCGAGGGTGCGGCGCCGGAGGCGAGGATGAACAGGGATTTGTCCGCCAGCTCGGCCCGGTGGGTGTCCAGGAACGCCTTGGCGGTCTTGTCCAGCGCATCACGGTAGATCGGCAGGGCGACCACCACTGCCTCGACCGTGGCGAGCCACTTCGGGGCGTCCTTCGGGTGCTCCACCACGGTGGTCACACCCTTGTTCACGCGCAGGACCTTGGCGATCCGTTCGGCGATCTCTCGGGTGGATCCGTGCTGTGAGGAGGCTACAACCAGGGTGGTCATGGGACATCTGCCGCCTTCGGGTGTCGGGTGCGGTGCTGGCGCTTGTCAGTGTATCCCGCGCAGGTCCAGGTCCAGTCGGGTCTCCGGCACCAGACCGGATGCCGTGGGGGCGGCCTCGGTCGCGATCGCACCGGTTCCGGCGTGCACCGTCACCGGGATGCCCCAGTCCTGCTGGTAGAGGTGGCAGGCGGCGTGGTCCGGGATCGGCTGGCCCTTCTCGCCGTCACAGGAGGCGGCGCGCGCGGTGATGTGCAGGACGCCCTCGGCCACGTCCGGATTGATCCGCAGGGTGCGGTGCAGGCCGGTGGAGGTGCCCTCGCCGCCCAGGAGCAGGTTCTCCGGGGAGGATGAGATCTTCAGCTGCGTGGGGTCGCCCCAGCGGTCGTCCAGCTTCTGCCCGGTCGGCGCCTTGAACGCAACGGCCAGGTCCACGTCCCCGGCGGCGATGGCGGTCCGGGGACGCTGTGTCTGCAGCGCGCCCTCGTCCACCTGCAGGTACTCGTCCGGCACGGACAGCCGCACCAGCTGATGGGCGTTGGTCTCCACCACCACGATCGAGGCGGGGATCCCGGCGGCGTCGGGTTCGACCAGGATGTCCGAGGGCTCCTTCAGCCCACGGGCCACGGTGGACACCTCGGCCTCGGTAGCGCGGCCGTCAGCGGCCACCCCGGCCGGGGCGTACCGGCGGATGGCCCCGTTGTAGGTGTCAGCCACCAGTACGGAGCCGTCCGGCAGTGCGGCCACACCCAGCGGGTGCTGGAAGCGGGCCTGCTCGGCGGCCCCGTCGCGGAAGCCGAAATCGAACAGCCCGGTCCCGACGGCGGAGCTCACCTGGCGCTCCAGCGCCTCCGAGCTGGTGGCCGGGGTGATGGACCGCAGGGCGGAGGACTCGGAGTCCGCCAGCCACAGGGTGCCGTCGGCCGACTCGGCCAGCCCGGAGGTCTGGGCGAACCAGGCCATGTCCGGGGCACCGTCCTCGAGGCCCTCGAGGCCGGTTCCGGCGTAGACGGCGAGTTCCCCGGTGCGGGGGTCGAAGCAGAAGATCTGGTGCGTTCCAGCCATGGCCACGATCAGGGTGTCCTCGGCGGTGGACCAGAGCACGTCCCACGGGCTGGACAGGGAGGTCTGCAGCGGGTCGGTGCCGAACGGCTCGAGGGACACCACCGCCTCGTCCCCTCCGGACCCCTTGTCCGCGGAGACGCGGGCCCGTTCCGGATCAATCAAGCGCTGCACGCCGTTGCCGGCCAGGGTGGTCACGGTCCCGCCTGCGAGGTTCACGCCGCGCAGGCGGTGGTTGACAGTGTCCGCCACCACCACGTCGTAGCCCACTGCGGCGGCGACATCCTCCGGCAGCAGGGTCAGGCCCTGTGGTTCGTTGAAGAGGGCCGTCTCCGGGCCTCCGTCCGTGATGCCCTTGGTGCCCTCGCCGATGGTGCGCAGCACGGTGGTCAGGTCCTCGGCCAGCTCGACGAGACGGTGGTGGCCGGTATCCGCCACCAGGAATGTGCCCGGCTGCGAGCCACGGGCCCCCAGGGCGATGGCCTTGCCGGGGAACTTGAGGTCGCGGATGACAGGCTCGGGCGGGACATAGGGGCCGTTGCCGCGGTGCAGGGTGCCCTTGGCCTCGTGCTCGGCCACCAGCTCGTTGACGAGCGAGGTCAGCCCGGCCACGTGGCCTTCACCGGAGAGGTGCGCGACGATGTAACCCTCGGGGTCCACCACCACGAGGGTCGGCCACGCGCGGGCCGAATAGGCCTGCCACGTGGTCAGCGTGGGGTCGTCCAGCACCGGGTGCTGGATGTCATAGCGCTCCACGGCGGCGGCCAACGCCTCCGGATCGGCCTCGTGGTCGAACTTCGGCGAGTGCACCCCCACGGTCACGAGCACGTCATGGAACTCCGCCTCCAGGGGCCGCAGCTCGTCAAGCACGTGCAGGCAGTTGATGCAGCAGAAGGACCAGAAGTCCAGGATCACGATCTTGCCCCGCAATGACTCCAGGTCCAGGGCCGTGCCGCCGGTATTCAGCCAGTTGCGGCCGACGAGCTCGGAGGCACGGACACGGGAGGCGGCCCGCAGTCCGGCGGCACCGGAAGCGGCGTCATCGGGTGCTGCTGTGGTGACCGGCTGGTCGGCAGGAGTGCTCATGAGGTCCATTCTCGTCTGCGGGCGTCGGGCGATGCCACTCGGTGGCGTCATACAAGGACAACGACGCCGAGTGCCGTCACCATTCCCCCGGCCCGCTGGCCCACCCCTCGATGAATGCATCAATGCATGCAAGCTGTAGGCTGTCGTGGTGACCCCACGCATCCTGCTCCCCTGGCATGACCCCTCCCCCCGCTCCGTGGCCCTCCGGATGGCCGCCTTAGCTGCCCGACGCATCGTGGAGGGCCGGTACGAGCCCGGGGAACTGCTCACCGAAGCACACTTGGCCGAGGCCGGCGGCGCCAGCCGGACGCCGGCCCGGGAGGCTATGCTGCACCTGCAGTCGTGGGGACTGGTGCGGCTCGCTCCGAAGAAGGGTGGCATCGTCACCGCCGTCTCGGGTGGCGAGCGTCGCGATCTGCTGGACCTCCGCGCCATGTGGGAGGTCCGCAGCGTCGAGCTGGTCGCCACGTCCACCCCCGAGCGCTCCGAACTGGTGGCCGCCTTGCGAACCAGCCTGGAAGACCAGCGGACCGCCCTCGATGCCGGTGACGTCCTGCTCTTCGCCGAGGCCGACTTCGGTTTCCACCTGCGGATCATCGAGTCCGGTGGCAACCGCGTGGTCGCCCAACTGGCCGCCGCCCTGGGCCCGCGTTTCGCTCGGCTGACCTACCTGGCCGCCAGCGGGGACCTTGATGCTGCCCGCCGCTACCACGGCGAGCACGAGGAGCTGCTTGGGCCCATCGAGGGCGGTGATCCCACCGCCTTTGAGACAGCCGTGCGCCATCACATCCGGTCCGCCCACTTCCCGGAGACCCACCAGTGAGCCGGACTGCCTCCCCCGTGGCGGAACCCCACCGTTGGGCTCCGTGGCTTCGGGTGGCTCCGGCGGTGTTCCTGCTGGCCTGGGGTGGCAATCACTTCACCCCCCTGCTGCACCTCTACGAGGAGCTAGGCAAATACTCGCCGTGGCAGGCGAACCTCCTGCTGGGCATGTATGTCTTCGGACTGGTCCCGGGACTGCTCGTGGCCGCCGCCTTGTCCGACCGGTATGGTCGGCGACCCGTGATGCTGGCCGGAGTGGCCGCCGGCACCACTGGCAGCATCCTCCTGGGCGTGGGGCTCCATTCGATGATTTTGCTCTGCATCGGTCGGACTCTCGCTGGCATCGGGGTGGGCGTGGCCATGTCCGTCGGGGCCTCTTGGATCAAGGAACTGTCCGCCCTGCCCCATGACGCCCAGGCCCCGGACGGAGCGGGGTCGCGCCGCCCCTCGCTCACCCTGACCCTGGGCTTCGCCCTCGGGGCGGGCATCACGGGTTCATTGGCGCAGTGGGCCCCGGCCCCGGCACAACTGCCCTACGCCGTCCACCTGGCCCTCATGGCCGGATCCATTCTCCCGCTGCTGTCGGCACCGGAGACGGTCGACCGCCAGCAGCAGGCCACCCGGCCATGGTGGCAGGACCTTCGCGTCCCCTCGGTCAGTCATCGCCGGTTCACCCGGCTCGTCCTGCCGGCGGCGCCCTGGGTCTTCGCGGCGGCGGGGGTGGCCTATGCCATCATGCCCGCCGTGGTGGCGCCCGGTCTCGGTGACTGGGCGACGCTGTATGCCACCGTCCTGACCGTCCTCACGCTCGGTTCCGGGGCCGCAGTCCAACCCCTCGTGGTCCGCATCGATCAACGCACTCGAGGCCGTGCCCTGTCCCACGGGTTGGCACTCATGGTCCTGGGAATGGTGCTGGCCGTGGTGGCCGGGCTGCTACGCGACCCGGTCTTCGCCCTGGCCGTGGCCGTGGTGCTCGGAGTGGCCTACGGCATCACCGTGGTCGCCGGGCTGGCCCACGTCCAGGCCATCGCCACGCCGCAAGACCTTGCCGGTCTGACCGGCATCTTCTACGCCCTGGCCTATTCGGGCTTCCTGCTGCCTACCCTGCTGGCCGCGTTGCTGCCGGTGTCTCCCTACCCTGTGTCCCTGGCCGCGGTGGCGGTCGTCTGCGTCGTCTGCCTGGCCCTGGTGTCCACGGGGCCGCGGCGCTTGCGCAGGCGCTCCGCCCGGGAGCAGTCCGGAACGTAGCCCCGCCCGACTACTCCTCGTGTCCCTGGTCCCGGCTCATCTGGCCGTCGGCGGGCGGAGTCTCCCCCGGCGGCACACTGCCACCGCGGTCCAGACCGGTGACGTTCTCCTCTGCCGGGTCCGGGTTCGCGGACTCGGACTGCTCCTCGGAGTACGTGTCCCCGTCCTCCTCGGCCGACTTCCCCGGCTGGTTGGCAGCGCCAGTGACACCACCCTGGGGCTGCCTGGTTCCCTCCCGGTCGAGTTCGTTGGTCTCCGTGTCCCGGAAGCTGTCATCGGGCTGGGGCTGGGTGGTGCTCACTGCGGCTCCTTCGAGTGGGGTTCTGCCGGTCAGGGGTTCCGTGCGGCCATCCTGACAGCATCTCCGGCCGCGCGTGAACCCCTGTGGTCCACAGTGGGGTCACAGGCAGTCCGGGAATGGACCAGGGTCGGCATAGGCGGGTGGGAGGGAGGTGGGCCAGGGCCGGGCCACAGCGAGGTTCAGAGCGCTCCTTCGGCGGCAGCCAGGATCTGCTCGGCGATGGTGGTGAACTCCTCGCCGGCCACCTCCGAGTCGCCGATGAAGGAGACCATGACCACGTGCTCGGCCGTCTGCCCGATCAGCACCTGCGCTGTGGTCTCCGTATCCCCGCCAGCCGGGGTCCGGGTCCACACCAGGCCGGAGTCCACCTCGTCTCCCTCCGCTGCGGAGGTCCGGGCCGTGAAGTCGAACGTGGACTGCTGGAGGTTCGAGTCCGTCACGGTCATCGTCAACTCGGGGCAGTCCGCCACAAGCCTCTCGACGTTGGTCAGGTGCTCCTCCACCACACTGGCCTCCTCGAGGGAGGCGACCTCCACGGTGCCGGTCCCGGCGAAGGCCTCGGAGCCGAAGTCCAGCCGGGAGGCGTCCGCCCCCGGCATGAGGATGGGCGACCAGTCCACGGCCGTCAGCGGGGACTTGCAACTGGCCGGCTCCACCGCAGTGCCGGAGGTGTTCGTCTGGCGTAGGCGGGCCTCCTCGCGCGTCGCGGCGATCTCGGCGTCCGTGGCGGAGACCTGGTTGGTGAATCCGAAGCTGGCGGCCCGCTCGGCAGCGGCGCCCACCGCGGCCTGGTCCGCGCGCGCGTCGGCCACCTCGGTCTCTGCGGGCTCATCGGAGGAGGTGCCCGACGCCGGCGACCCACCGCCAGCGCCTGCCCCGCCTTCCCCGCTTCCTTCGGTTTCTCCACTCTGGCCTTCGGCGCCAGGGGTCGGTTTGGCGCTACCGGACGGATTCTCCGCGGTGATCCCGTGCGGGTTGGCGGGGACGCCGGCGTCGGTCCCCTCCTGATCGCCGACGCCACCCGAGCAAGCGGCGAGGACGAGCATCCCGGCAAGGCCCATGGCGGCCATTCGAGCACCCGGGCCGGGCAACCGGCGGGAACCGGCACGGGTCCGCCGCGGCTGCGTGCGGCGGGGGGAATTCTTGGTCATCGGCGGGGCTCCTCGTTCTCGGCAAGTTCTTCATACATGCGGTTCCAGGCCTTGAGCTCGGCCTCATCGTTGAGGTCAGCCTTGCGGTCCAGCCGCTTGGTCTCCTTGGCGTCCGTGCGGGACCACATCACGGCCACAGCCACCGCCATGAGCACCGTGGGCACCTCACCGATCCCCCACATCACGGCACCGCCGATCTGCTGGTCGGCGAGGGCGGAGGGCCCCCAGTCGCGTCCCGTGGACCCGAACCAGGAGGCTTGGAGGAGAGACTCGGATGACGTCATGGCCACGCCGATGAACGCGTGGAAGGCCATGGTGGCCAGCAGGATCACCAGCCGGAGCGGGTAGAGCGCCTTGCGCGGCAGTGGGTCGATCCCGATCATCACCGAGGCGAAGATGTAGCCGGTCAACAGGAAGTGGACGTTCATGAACTCGTGCCCGAGGTGCTCCTGGAGGGAGAAACCGAAGAACGGTGTGTAGTAGAACACCAGGATCGAACCGGCGAAGTTCACGGCGGCCACCACCGGGTTGGTGATGAACCGGCCGAAGGGCGAGTGCACGATCCACAGGATCCACTCGCGGGGGCCGCGGGTGCCGTCCGTGCGGCTGGGCAGGGAACGCAGCGCCAGGGTGACGGGGGCGCCGAGCACCAGGAACATCGGCGAGATCATGGTCAGCGTCATGTGGGCCACCATGTGGGCGCTGAACAGGACCTGGCCGTAGATCGCCGGGGAGCCGGACGTCACCCAGAACAGGATGGTCAGGCCGAGCACGAAGGAGATCGTGCGCAGCACGGGCCAGCGGTCACCGCGGCGGTGGAGCCGGACGGCGGCACGCACATACCAGATCACCAGAAAAGCGATGATGGCGACCCACAACCAGTCGAAGCGCCACTGCGTGAACCAGTTCGCCACAGTCAGTTCCGGGGGGAGGTCGTAACCGGTGAGGATGCGGGCCGGGGAGGCGTCCGGGGCGATCTCCTCGGGGACGGGCGGAGAGGTTCGGGAGAGGACGGTGGCGAGCCCCATGATCGCCGCCATGATCGCTGCCTCCACCGCGATCAGCTGCCACAGCAGGCGCTGGGCGGCCGGCGGTGGTGCGGTGGTGCCGGTGGCCAACCTCGGGATGACCCACAGCCGGTGCATCAGTCCGATCAGGCCGAGTAGCACGGAGCCCACGAGCTTGGCCAGCACCAGCACGCCGTAGGGGCTGGTGAGCTGCTCCAGCGTGTTCATGCGGATGGCGGCGTTGACCACTCCGGACAGAACCACGGTGGCCAGCCCCAACCCGGCCAGGAGCGAGTATCGGCTGACCACGGTGTAGATCAGCGGTTCAGGGCCCTGCCGGTGGGCGGAGGACTTTCCACTGGCACCATCCGGGCCGTGCAGCTTCGGGGAGACCAGGGCCAGGACGATCAGCCCGCCGATCCAGACGACTACGCCAAGTAGGTGTAGGCCGATCGAGTTGACCGCCCCGTTGTGGTCATCCCCGGAGGCCGAGTGTCCGATGAGGGCCAGGGGCACGATGCCGACCAGGCCGAGCAGGGCCGTCCAGGCCAGGCCTACCATGGAGCGGACGGCCAGGGTCAATGAGGTGATGACGGCGGCCAGGACTGTCACCACGGTCCAGGCCTGGCCCACGGAGATGTCCTGCAGATAGCCGACGAGGCCGGAGGTGAACGAGGCACTGGGGTCCAGGGGCACGCCGGCGAGGTCCGAGTAGGACAGCACCAGCACGGCGAGGGCGGACAGCGTCCAGACCACAGAGGCGGCGGTGGCCACCTGCATCAGCCGGGTGAAGGCCGGATGTTCGCCTCCCTCTCCACGGTGAGCCCGCTGGCCCCGGGAGGGCGGCATGATGGCGCAGGCGAAGATCAGCGCGCCGACGGCGGTGGGCATGGCCAGGTTGTTCACCATCTCCGCCACCGGCAGTCCCCAACGCGTCAGAGTCCCGGGGTCGGAAAGTTGGTCCACGGCCAGGATGCCCGTCCAGGCGGCCGCCAGCACCAGGCTGACCGCGCCGACGACGCCGGCCACGGGCCACAGCCACACCGGCGCGGGGATGCCCCGCTCAGCGGTTGGGGAAGGTTTCACGGTATCCATTCTCTCGCAGCTGGTTCCAGCTGG
>NZ_BAAALH010000002.1:1140196-1160455 GCF_039528175.1 Citricoccus alkalitolerans | reverse complement strand
CGGGTGCGATGCAGGTGCACCACCGCGCAGTGCGGTGGAGTGCGGTGTTCCGTCCTGCACCGCGGTGCTCTGGCCGGTCAGCGGCCGTTGGTTCCCGTACCGCTCGATCCGCCGTCGGCACCCGCGTCACCGTCGGGCCCATCGGCACCGCCCGCGCCGTCCGGACGGCTCGTGGGGCCAGTGGAGCCGGTGTCGATGGCCCTGGCCTTGCGGAAGACCAACAGCATGGCGATCACCACGACGAGGACGCCGCCGATAGCTGCAGGCCAGACCCAGCCGGCGACAGGCCCGGCGGGTGCCTGGCTGTCCTCGGCAGTGGCCTCGCCGGTCGCCGGGTCGGCGGCCGCAGTGCCCGGTTCGGCGGTGGCCGCCGTGGTCGCGGAATCCCTAGCATCCGCGGCGCCGCCGGCGCCTGCCGTGGAGCCGGCACCGTCCGTGGCGACCCCGGAACCAGCGGCGCCGGTGCCGGCATCACCCGGGGTGGTGTCCGAGGAGACGGGCGCGTCCGGGTTCGGCACCCCGCAGTCCTCCGGGATGCCCGATTCGGGTGCGGCAGGGTCCTCGAGGGTGAACTCGTAACCCTTCTCCTCCGAGTGGCCGTCCGAATACACGACGCGGTAGTCCACGGTGTATTCGCCGTTGGGCAGGCCCTCACACAGGGCGGCGGTGAGGCTTGGGCCAGTGACCTGGGCTTCACCGTCCTGCCACTGGTGGCCGGCCTCATCCGTGACCGTCACGAGGTTCTGGATGCCCTGGCCGGTGGTCAGGTTTCCGGAGAATTCCAGGCCGATCTCGGCCGGGGCCTCGAGGACGGCTGTGCCGGCCGCCGGCTCGGCGGACAACAGCTGGTCGTGTGCCGCCGCCGGCGTGGCCATGGCCAACGCGAGCAGCGCGGCGGCCGAGAGGGCAGCCGTGCTGGCGCCGAAGCCACGGGCACGCTGGGTGCGCTGGGTGCCTGGGTGTCGAGCAGGAGTGGTTCTGTGGGTGTTCATGGTGTCCTTCACAGCCCGGGCCGAGGACGGCACGGGCAAGGGTCTGCCGAATGGAGGATCGAGTGTCCCTGGCCGGCTGATCAGTGGACGATCAGGCAGCCAGGGCGTACTCCGGCGGCCCCCGCAGACGTTGCGACGCCAGCAGCACCTCATCCGGCCGGCGCACCACCCGGACGGCGCGGACGGCCACCCGGCGGACGGGGACCGTGGGGACCCAGCGGGCCAGCCGAGCGCCCGGGGACCGCAGGACGAGCCCGACGGCGAGTTCGGCCACCCGTACCGCGAGCAGTTCCCCGCGGCGCAGGACCAGCACGGTGCCGACGGCGGCCAGCACGTGGGCGAGGACCATCGCCGCGGAGAGCGTGGTGAGGGCGTCGTCGGCGGCGGCAGGGCCCGCCAGACCGGCCAGGGAGCCGGAGCCAAGATGGCCGGCATGGTGGGCCTGGCCGGCATGGGACGCAGGGCCGATAGGGGCTGCAGCCGACCTCAGTCCGCTGAGGGCTCCAGTGTCTGCAGGCACGGCGGCGATGGAGTAGAGCCAGTGGAAGAGCAGCTGGCTGGCGCCCACACCGGAGGCCAGGCGCCACCAGGACAATCGGCGCCCGGCCAGGGCGGTGCAGAGGGGCCCTGCCAGCGCGAGGGTGAGGATCCAGACGATCGGCGCTGGGCCGGCGTCGTGCAGGTGACCTGGGACGTGACCGCGCGCGGGTAGACCCGCCGAGAATGAGGAGACCGACGCGACGGTGTGCGATCCGGCGGCCCAGAGGGTGGCCACGACGGCGGCAGCCCAGCCGCGCAGCAACCGGGCGGGGCCACGCACCGGTCCGGGGCGGGGCGCAGGGTACCGAGCATGGTGTGTGGCCACCGTGCACCTCCCTGGCATCGAGCGCTTGGACCGACCTCTATGCTACGCGGATTCTACCGGCTGTAGAAAAATACGTGACCGGGTTGCAGGCCGACCACCTGGCACCGAGGCGTTAACCGACGAAGGCGCCCCACCGAGTGGAGCGCCTTCGTCGATGGCCGGATCGCGGGTCCCGTGAGGGCCACGGCCGTCCTGGATCACTTGCCGGTGGCAGCAGCCTTCAGCTTGGAGCCAGCGGAGATCTTGACCGAGTGGCCGGCCGGGATCTGGATGGTCTCGCCGGTCTGCGGGTTGCGGCCGGTGCGGGCAGCGCGGTCGGTGCGCTCGACGGCGAGCCAGCCGGGGATGGTGACCTTCTCGCCCTTGGAGACCTGGGCGGAGAAGATCTCGAAGACTGCATCCAGCACGCCGTTCACGGCAGCCTGGGAGTTGCCGGTCTTCTCGGCGGCGGCGGCGACAAGTTCACTGCGGTTCATAGCCATGTGTCCTCCTGGACTTCGATGGTGGTTTCCCTTGGCCCAAACCGGTCAGGTCCGGGCACGTGCTTCGAAAGCTACCACCCGAAGGCTCGGAAACACGCCATGGAACCCCGTAAACACGCGGATTCTGGGGGAATTCCCACAATTTCACGCTTCCAGGGGCGCTCACTGCGGCAAAGGGCCCTCTCCGCAGGGGAGAGGGCCCTTCGCGGCCGCGGGCCACGACCACCCTGGTCCAGGGCTGCCCGGCGGGTGTCCCGGCCGTCAGGTGGCGCGGGTCTGCAGGCGCTGCTTCAGCATCTCGCTGCCCTGGTCGCCAGCCTTGCGATTGTTCTCCTGGATCTTCCGGAACCAGTCCGCCAGCTCGGCGTCACCGGCCTGTTCGGCATCACGGGCGTAGGTCTCGGCCTGGAAGACCATCTTCAGAGACGCCTCCAGGACTGAGATCAGGTCGTAGTTGGGGTCCTTGACGGGACTCTGGGGTTCGTTCGCCATGCTTTCCTCTCCTCCTGATGGGGTATCGGAATGCCAGTGCCAGCGGAGCCGGCAACTCCTGGCACCTTCAACGCTAGGGGTGACCATATCCAGACTCAACCCCGCATATTCGCCTGCGGAGGGACGAGGAACGTCAGAGCCGAAAACGACCGAAGGGGTGGCAGACCCAACGGTCTGCCACCCCTTCGGATGGTGTGCATGGTGCCTGAAGGCACCGCCACCGGCCAGAGGCCGGCGGGTTGTCACCGGGTAGACGTCACCAGGATGACTTGGTGATGCCTGGCAGCTCGCCACGGTGGGCCATGTCGCGGAAGCGGACACGGGAGATGCCGAACTTCTGGAAGGTACCGCGCGGGCGGCCGTCGATGGCGTCGCGGTTGCGGACGCGCACCGGGGAGGCGTTGCGGGGCAGCTTCTGCAGGCCCACACGGGCGGCCTCGCGCGCCTCATCAGAAGCGTTCGGGTCGACCAGGGTCTTCTTCAGCTCCAGGCGCTTCTCGGCATAGCGGGCAACGATGACCTTACGCTGCTCGTTCTTGGCAATCATGGACTTCTTGGCCATGCCTCAGCGCTCCTCTCGAAATTCGACGTGCTGGCGTGCAACCGGATCGAACTTCTTGAGCACGATGCGGTCCGGGGTGTTGCGGCGGTTCTTGCGGGTCACATAGGTGTACCCGGTGCCGGCGGTGGACTTCAGCTTGATGATGGGACGTACGTCCTTGTCCTTGGCCATGTCAGAGCTTCACTCCCTTGGCGAGCAGGTCGGCGATGACGGCGTCGATACCGCGCACGTCAATGGTCTTGATGCCCTTGGCGGACAGGGTCAGCGTCACGTTGCGGCGCAGGGACGGAACCCAGTAGGTCTTCTTCTGGATGTTCGGGTCGAACCGGCGCTTGGTGCGACGGTGCGAGTGGGAAATGCTGTGGCCGAAACCTGGCCCAGCCCCGGTTACCTGGCAGTTTGCTGCCATGATCACTCCTCGTTGCAAGTAGTAGTAAAAGAACGGGCGGAACCCGTTGTGAAGCCTCCGGACGAACCGGGCGCTCCACGAGTCCCGCCACCAGTTATGACACCGCGCTCTTACTGCGACTTTCCGAAGGGTAACCAGGCTGGGTGAGATCCAACCGAAGTGCCCTATATCGCGGGGGAAGACGGTGAGTCCCCAGCCGGCGCCGGTGAAGGCTGGCCGGGGATCCGGTTACGGGAAGCACGTTGTTTTCCGACGTCCTGGCGGCCCCTGCGGAACATGGGCACACCACAACTCAACGTGGCTTAACGCCGTTCCATCTTAGGGCACAGTCCGGCATCGTTCAAACCGGACGGTTGACGCCGGCCGACCGGGCCGGCACTGGTCAGCCACCTCGAGCCAATCGGCCTCATCGAGGCAATCAGGCGGACCGAGGCTTGTCGTTCGCCAGGGCCGGATCCCGGAAGACCCAGTGCTCCGGGTCCAGATGCGCGAGGATCTTGGAGCCGATCCGCCCCAGATCGGCCAGGTCACGGTCATCCAGGCTGTCCAGCAAGCGCGCGCGCACGCTGGCCACGTGGTGGGGGGCCAGGCGGACGATCTCAGCCATCCCCTCGTCCGTGATGACGGCCATGGTGACGCGGGCATCCTCGCTCGAGGGGCTGCGCCGCATCAGGCCACGGCTCTCGAGCTTGCGAGCCACATGGGACAGCCGTGACAGGGAGGAGTTCGTGCGCGCGGCGAGTTCGCTCATCGGCAGTGCCTCACTGCTCTCCGAGAGCATGGCCAGCACCTGGTACTCGAAGAAGCTGACGGTACCCTCCATCTGAAGGTCTGCCTCCAGGGTGGGCATGAGTTGCATGTGGGTGGCCACGAGGGTCAGCCATGCCCGGCGTTCCGCGGCGGACAGCCAGCGGACGCCGTGGAGGCCGGTCTCCGCGGAGGACTCCGCGTCCTGATCTACCTGAACAGAATCTCTCACGGGGTCCATGGTGCCATGGTCCCATTCCGCTGGCCGGGCCCGGCGCGCATCACGCCACGTGAACCGGATATCCCTGTTCACACCTGTTCGCACTCGTTCGCATTCGTTCGCATTGGCCCGCACACGCCCGCCGCCACGGTGCATCAGGCATGCTGGTGTACAGGAGCGTCCCCTGACACATCACGATGGAGGCACCACGATGCCCCCCGGCCAGAACGAGGAGAGTCGATGACCATTCAGCCCGTGTCCCCTGACCCGTCTATCAGTGAGGACCTGCTGGCCGCCGGCCGCAAGGCCTACGACGTCGACCGCGAGCACGTGTTCCATTCGTGGAGCGCCCAGCGGACCATCACACCGATGACGGTCGTCAAGACGGAGGGCCCCTATGTCTGGGACGGGCAGGGCCACCGCCTCATCGACTTCTCCTGCCAGCTGATCAACACGAACATCGGCCACTCACACCCGAGGGTCGTGGCCGCCATTCAGGAGCAGGCCGCGGACATCGCCACGATCAACCCCGCCCACGTCAACGCCGCCCGTTCCGAGGCAGCCCGGCTCGTGGCGGACCTGACACCCGGGGACCTGGACCACGTGTTCTTCACGAACGCCGGCGCGGACGCCGTGGAGCACGCCGTCCGGATGGCCCGGGTCCACACGGGCCGGCCCAAGGTGCTGTCCGCCTACCGCGCGTACCACGGGGGCACGGACCTGGCCTTCGCCCTGACCGCAGACCCCCGGCGGAATCCCGTCGACAAGGCGACGGCCGGCGTCGCCCATTTCATGCCCGCCTATCCGTACCGCAGCTATTTCCACTCGACCACCGAGGAGGAGGAGTCCGAGCGCGCGCTGGCTCATCTGGAGCAGACCATCCTGCTCGAAGGGCCGCAGTCGATCGCCGCGGTGATCCTGGAATCCGTCCCCGGCACGGCGGGCATCTACGTGCCCCCGGCGGGATATCTGCAGGGAGTGCGGGAGCTGACCCGGAAGCACGGCATCCTGTTCATCGCTGACGAGGTCATGGTGGGCTTCGGCCGCACCGGCGAGTGGTTCGCGGTCAACCACTGGGGTGTGGAGCCGGACCTGCTGACCTTCGCCAAGGGAGTGAACTCCGGTTACGTGCCGCTGGGCGGCGTGGCGATCTCGTGCGCGGTCTACGAGACGTTCGCCGAGACTCCCTACCCGGGCGGGCTGACCTACTCAGGCCACCCGCTGGCCTGTGCCGCGGCCGTGGCCACGTTGAACGCGATGCAGGACGAGGGCATGGTGACCAACGCGGCCCGGCTGGGTGAGGAGATCATCGGACCGCGCCTGCGGGAGATCTTCGAGGCGCACCCCTCCGTGGGAGACGTCCGTGGCCTGGGCGCCTTCTGGGCCGTGGAGCTGGTGAAGAACCGGGAGACCAAGGAACCCATGGCCGCCTATGGCGGGTCCTCCCCCGAGATGAACGAGCTCGTGGCCGAGTGCAAGAAGCTCGGACTGCTGCCGTTCCAGAACATGAACCGCATCCACGTTGCCCCGCCACTGAACGCCCCGGACGAGGTGGTGCGCCAGGGACTGGACATCTTGGACCAGGCCCTGGCGGTCACCGACCGGTACGTCACCGGCTGAGCACGCACGCGACCCGGTTAGGAATCAGTTGGGGATTCTGTGGGCTTCCCGAGGCTCCTGTGACCTGTAGATTCCCCAACTGATGTCCGGGGGCCGGACCGGTGAAGTGACCCCGTGTGCGACTGTGGGCGTGAACCCGCCCGCGGCCCGGGGCGCAGCAGCGACGGCAGCACGCCCATCAGCACCGCGATGACGACCGCGGTGGCCCCGGCGACCCACCAGGCGACCTCTGGACCCACGAGGGCGTGGGCGATGAACGCGACACAACCGGCCAGCAGCACCCCCATGCCCGCCAGACAGACCCTCACCAACCGATCCCCCAGCGCCACGGTGCGGGCCTTGATGTGCTGACCGAAGAAACGCCGGTGGATCACGACGGGCAGCAGCATCAGCGCCGTCAACAGGACGGCGGCCACGAGGAGGACCAGGTACCAACCGATCAGGTCGCCGGCAAGGTCGTCGAACCGGGCCTGGAACGGCAGGGTGATGAGGAACGCGGTGACGATCTGCGTGCCGGTCTGCATCACCCGCAGTTCCTGGAGCAGGTCGTTCCAGTTGCGGTCCGCCTTCTCGGAGGGTGTCTCATGCCGCAGTGCCGTCTCGCCCGTCTCCGCGCCAGATCCGGCCGTCGGACTCTCACCGGAACCCGCGCCCTCGCCGGACCTGGCGCGGCGGTCTTCGCCCCGCGTCATGTGATCTCCCAGCGCACCTCATCAGGGGACTTGTCCTCACGCCAGCCCCGCCACGAGGCCTGGCGAACGCGGCCGGAACGGGTCCGGCCGGCCAGGGACACCTCGCCGACCAGGGACGGGGTGACCCACCAGGCATCGGAACGGTCCTCGGTGGGCACGTCCGGGACCGGCGGGGTCTTACGGCGCAGGCGCCGCAACCGGGATTCGGTCTCCGCCAGCTGGGTCGCCGAGAAACCGGTACCCACTCGCCCGGCGTACCGCAGCTCCCCTACTTCGTCCGGGACGGCCACCAGCAGGGAGCCGATCCCGCCCGACCGGCCACCCTTGCCCTCACGGGCCCCGATGACCACGACCTCCTGGTGCAGTTGCAGCTTCAGCTTGATCCACGCTGAACCGCGCCGCCCCGGCAGGTACAGGGAGTCCGTCCTCTTGGCGACCACGCCCTCGAGCCCGAGATCGCGGCTGGCCTGCTGGGCCCGGGCAAGCGTCCCGCGGTATCCCGGAGGCACGGACACCACGTCCCCGTTCCCGACGCCGGCCTCCAGCACCTCTCGACGCTCACCATAGGGAGTGCGCATGAGGGAGCGGGCCTGCCGCCCCGAGGCGCCTGGCGGCCCCAGCTGGAGGATGTCGAACACCAGATACCGCAACTCGGCCTCCGAATCGGCCTCGGACCCGGCGGACTGACCAGTCCGGGCGGACCGGCCGGTCCGACGCCGCGTTCCCCGGCTGGTGCGGCCGCTGACCTCCTGGAGCAGTCCGAAGTCCGGCCGGCCCTGGCCGTCCAGTGCCACCAGCTCCCCGTCGAGCACCGCACCACCGCACTCCTCCGCCTCGCCGGTGAGCAGCCCGGTGAGTTCCTGGAGGGCCGGATAGTCGGACGTCAGGTCCTTGCCGTTACGGCTGGCCACAACGACCTGCCCGGGTGAGACCCCGGCCAAGAGGCGGTAGCCGTCCCACTTCATCTCGTAGGCCCAGTCGTCATCCGCGGCCAGGTCGGCTGGCCGACCGGAGGTTGCCAGCATCGGCGCGGGCAGGTCTGCCACCGTGAACGCGGTGTCCTGCGAACCCATCGCGGCAGGTTTGGCGGTGGGTCTCTCGGCAGGTTGGGCGGTGGGCCTTTCACGTTCTTCCGTGGGTTTCGGGGCGCGTTTCGTGGTGTGCCCCTCCGGCTGGTCTTGCATGAGGTGGAGCAGCCAGTTGTCCTCCCCGCCCATGCCGGGGGCGTTGATCAGGGCGTAGCGCCGCGGTACCCCGCCGAGTCCGCCGTCCGGCCGCCCGGACAGCACGGCGATGACCTCCTTGCCCTCCCGCCACTTCTCGATCTCGATGGTCCCGGCGTCCCAGATGGTGACCTCCCCGGCGCCATACTCCCCCTTCGCGATGGTGCCCTCGAAGGTGCCGTACTCCAGGGGGTGGTCCTCGGTCTGGACGGCCAGCCGGTTGGTCTCGGCGTCTAGGGGCGGTCCCTTGGGCACAGCCCAGGACACCAGCACCCCGGAGTGCTCGAGGCGGAAGTCCCAGTGCAGTCGGCGGGCGTGATGTTCCTGGATGACGAAGGTCGGCCTCTCGCCTTCACCGAACTGCCGTTCCACCGGCGCTCCCTCCGGCACCGGCTCAGCTGTCTTGGTCGCATCCCGCATGGACCGGTACTTCTCGAGGCGGTCATTCGCCGCGCCAACGCTGGTGCTGGCGCCGGCGCCATCCGGCACCCAGCCGAGGGGTGCCAGCGGGTCCTGACCGTCGGCCACCCGCTCCAGAACCTCCCCGAGCTCCAGGTGCTTGAGGTCCGGGTCATCCAGTTCCGCCCAGGTGCGCGGCGCGGCCACCCAGGGACGGTCCCGCCCGCGCAGTGAGTAGGGAGCCACGGTGGTCTTGGACCCGTTGTTCTGACTCCAGTCCACGAACACCTTGCCGGTGCGGCTGGCCTTGCGCATGCTGGAGATGACCTCGTCCGGATGATCTGCCTCCAGCGCCTTGGCCAGCTCATGGGCCACCGCGCTGATGGCATCCGCGTTGTGCTGACCGTCCAGCGCCGCATAGAGGTGGATTCCCTTGGACCCCGAGGTCACCGGGAACGACTCCATGCCCATGTCCGCCAGGATGTCCCGGCACCAGCGCGCCACCTCGGCGCAGTCGGCCAGGGCCACTCCCTCCCCCGGATCCAGGTCCAGCACCAGGCGGTCCGGGTTGCGCGGCTGTCCGTTCCTCCCGAAACGCCACTGGGGAGTGTGCAGCTCCAGTGCGGCGACCTGGGCGAACCAGGCCAGTACAGCCGGCTCATTGGCCAGCGGATAGGTGTTGGTGTGGTCGGAGTGCGCGATCCTGCCGGTCGGGATCCAGGATGGCGCCGAGTCCTCGAGGTCCTTGCGGAAGAACACCTGGCCGGGCTTCTCCGCCGTGCCCACGCCGTCCACCCACCGCTTGCGGGTGACCGGGCGCTGGGCCACCTGCGGTATGAGCACGTCCGCCACCGCCAGGAAGTACTGCATGACTTCAGCCTTGGTGGTGCTGGTGGCAGGGTAGAGAACCTTGTCGAGGCTGGAGACGGAGAGCTGGTGTTCCCCGACGGTGTAGGTCTGCCGCGCAGATCGTGCCATGTGAACCCTCCCGCAACGGTCGATCGGGGCCTAGGCTGGCCACCATGCGAGCCGTTTGGTCTGGATCTATTACCTTCGGACTGGTGAACGTCCCTGTCAAGGCGTACTCGGCGACGAAGGGACATGACGTCGCCCTGCACCAGGTCCACGATGCCGATGGCGGACGGATCCGCTATCAGCGACGATGCGAGGTGTGCGGGAAGAAGGTCGACTATGAGCACATCGACAAGGCCTATGAGGACGGTGAGCAGACGGTCGTGCTGACGGACGAGGACTTCGAGTCCCTGCCGGAGGCGCAGAACGACGAGATCGAGGTGGTGCAGTTCGTCCCGTCGGACCAGATCGACCCCATCACACTCGGCAAGAGCTATTTCCTGGAGCCCCAAGGCAAGTCCCCCAAGTCCTACCTGTTGCTACGTCAGGCCTTGGAGGACACCGATCGCACTGCCGTGGTGACGTTCTCCCTGCGGCAGAAGACGCGCCTGGGTGTGTTGCGGGTCCAGGACCGGATCCTGGTGCTGCAGTCCATGCGCTGGGCGGACGAGCTCCGCGAGGTTGACTTCCCTGCCGCTCGGTCCCGCGCCAAGATCGGGGCCAAGGAGAAGAAGCTGGCGGCGGCCCTGGTGGACCAGTTCGCCTCCGACTTCACGCCGGAGGAGTTCGTGGACACCTACCAGGTCGAGCTTCGCCAGCTCATCGACGCGAAGCTCGAGCAGGGCGAGGCCCTGGACACCGAGGCCACGTTCGGCGAGCGCGGGGACGCGTCGGACGGCGGGGACACCGGCGAGGACGCCGAGGTCATCGACCTGATGCAGGCCCTGAAGTCTTCTCTGGACAAGAAGCGCGGCGGCCGGAGAACCGCCGCGAAGGGGGCCGGGTCCACGTCCGGTTCGAAGACGTCGCGGTCGAAGACGTCCGGTTCGAAGACGTCGCGGTCGAAGGCGTCCGGTACCAAGAAGACCGGTGCGAAGAAGTCTGACTCGTCCGGCGAGAAGCCGGCCAAGTCGGCGAAGTCCGGCGCGGCGTCCGGAGAGAAGTCCGGCTCCCGCCGCCGTAAGAGCGCCTGAGGTGGTCCGGCTACGGAGGTCGACGCCGGGCACCGGGGGCTACACCCGCCATCGCGCCGGCACGGGGTTCAGCTACCGCGGCGCCAACGGGCACCGCATCACCAACGCCACCATCCTCGAACGACTTCGGAGTCTGGCCGTCCCGCCGGCGTGGACGGACGTCTGGATCGCCGCGGACGCCCAGGCGCACATCCAGGCCACCGGGGTGGACGACGCCGGCAGGACCCAGTACCTCTACCACCCCCAGTGGCGTGCGCGGCGCGACGCCGAGAAATACGAGCGAGCCCTGTCCTTCGCCGAGGCCCTGCCCGCGCTCCGCCGTCAGGTGACGCGGGATCTGCGCCCCGCCGGTGCGGTCGGAACCACCGCGCGAGGGAGGGCGAACAGGGAAGGGGCCGGCCGGCGTCGTACTCTGGCCGCCGCCGTGCGGCTGATGGACCGGGCGGCCCTGCGGGTCGGCGGCTCCGAGCACACGGGACAGCTGGAGGCCTTCGGGGCGACCACCCTGCAGCGCCGGCACGTGGATGTCCATGCGCCACACGTGCACCTGGTGTTCCGCGGCAAGTCCGGCAGCGAGTGGGACGTGACGGTCAAGGATCCTGACCTGGCGGACTTCTTCGGCGGCATCCCGGCTACCCCGCGCACCGCACCGGCGGTGGCGTACCCCGTCACGTCCGGACGGCGCCGGGAGTGGAAGGGCGTGACGGCAGCGGATGTGAATGACTACCTCACGGACCTGGCGGGATTGGAGTTCACCGCGAAGGACTTCCGCACGTGGCAGGGAACCGTGGCCGCGGCGCGATCCCTCGCCCGTTCGCACCGCGCCGGAGTGAGCGGGCCGGAGGCGGTGAAGATCGCCGTGCAGGCCTCCGCCGACCTGCTCCACAACACGCCCACCGTGGCCCGGGAGTCCTACGTGGATCCTCGGGTGGTGGACCTGTTCGAGCGGGGACGGGTGATGGACCTGGACCGTCATCCGGACCGGGCGCTGCTGCAGCTGCTCGCCGGCGGTGACTAGTGGTTGCGCAGCTTGTCGATCAGTTCTTCCTTGCGGAGATCGGAGTAGCCGGAGAGGTCCAGCTCCTTGGCGCGGTCCTTCAGCTCTTCGACGGTCCAGTCGTCATAGGAACCGGACTCGCCGCCGCGCTCACCCACTTCAGACCGGCTGTCTCGGGCGGCGGCATTCGAGATCCGGGCCGCCTTCTCCTTGCTGGCCCCGTCCTCGCGGAGGGATTCGTACATCTCCTCGTCCTTGATCTGCGGGGCGTCGGATTCCTTGGATGCATTCTTCTTGGCCATGCGGCCAGTCTGCTCCCGCGGGGCGGTCCGTTTCAACAGGCGTCCCGCCCTGCCTCAACCAATTCGCTGCCGGGAAACTCCTCGTCACCCCCTGTTGCCCGCCGACCATCCCCAATGATTGTTGAACAATGCATTGCCATGATTGTTGAACAACCTGTAGTGTTCCCATAGATTCGGTGACCCGCATCACGTGCCCCCGGAAGGACCCCATGAAGGAACCCATGCAGGACCCCGCCCTGGCGAACGCCTCGACCGCGAGGAAGCGGCGGCCGAGGAGCGCCCAGCGCACAGCCCTGCTCGGTGCCATGTTCCTCATGGCGACCAGCGCCATCGGTCCGGGCTTCATCACCCAGACCACCACGTTCACCGTCCAGCTCGGCGCCGCCTTCGCCTTCGCCATCCTGATCTCGATCCTCGTGGACATCGCCGTCCAGCTGAACGTCTGGCGCATCATCGGCATCTCGGGGCTGCGCGCCCAGGAACTCGGCGACAAGGTCTTGCCGGGCATCGGCTGGGTGCTGGCGGCCCTCGTCTTCGCCGGCGGCCTGGTCTTCAACATCGGCAACATCGCCGGGACCGGCCTCGGGGCCAATGCCATGCTCGGAGTGGATCCGAAGATCGGCGGCGTGGTCTCCGCGGCGGTCGCCATCCTGATCTTCCTCTCCAAGCGGGCCGGCATGGCCCTGGACCGGATCGTCGTGATGCTCGGCGCCGTCATGATCCTGCTCATGCTCTATGTGGCCGTCGTCGCCGCACCTCCCGTCGGCGAGGCCCTGAAGAACACGGTCATGCCGGAGACCGTGGACATCCTGGTCATCACCACCCTGGTGGGCGGCACCGTGGGCGGCTACATCACCTACGCCGGCGCCCACCGCATGATCGATTCGGGCATTCGCGGCCCAGGTGCCGTGAAGGAGATCACCCGCACCTCCGTCCTCGGCATCATCGTCACCGGCGTGATGCGGGTGCTGCTGTTCCTGGCGATCCTCGGCGTCGTGTCCAGTGGCGTGGCCCTGACCAGTGACAACCAGGCGGCCGAGGCTTTCCAACACGCCGCCGGGGAGATCGGACTCCGGATGTTCGGTGTGATCCTGTGGGCCGCCTCGGTCACCTCGGTGATCGGCGCCTCCTACACCTCGGTCTCCTTCATCACGAGGACGGACGGCAACCCCCGCCGCCGCAACCTGCTCACCGTGGCCTTCATCTCCGTCTGCGCCGTGATCTACGCCTTCCTGGGCCAGGCACCCCAGACCCTGCTCGTCTTCGCGGGGGCGTTCAACGGTCTGATCCTGCCGATCGGCTTCGCCGTGCTGCTGTGGGTCGCCCTGCGCCGCCGGGACCTGCTGGGCGGATACCGCTACCCCGTGTGGCTCATCGTCATCGGGGTGATGGCCTGGCTGGTGACCGTGTTCCTGGCCGTCTACTCCTTCGCCCCAGCCATCGATCTGTTGACCGGAGGCTGAACCGCATGGCCGAGAACCTGTCCGCCCTCTCCCCCGCCGAGGCCCGGGCGCGCTTCCGCGCCGGGCTGGTACGGCCGACGTCGGGCATCTCCGCAGGGTATGCCCAGGCCAACCTGATCATCGTTCCGGCGTCCCACGCCTTCGACCTGCTGCTGTTCGCACAGCGCAACCCCAAGCCCATGCCCCTGCTCGGCGTGCTCGACGCCGGCCAGGTCACCTCGGGCCTGCTGGCCGGCGGCGACATCCGCACGGACGTCCCGCGGTACGTGGTCTACGAGGACGGGGTCCCGGTGGCGGAGCCGACCGGGATCACCGACTGGTGGCGGGACGACCTCGTGACGTTCATCGTTGGCTGCTCCTTCACCTTTGAGGCGGCACTGGTGGCCGGCGGCGTGCCCGTGGCCCACCAACAGCAGGGGGTCAACGTGCCGATGTACCGTACCTCGACCCGCTGCGAGCCGGCCGGGAGCCTGGCCGGGCCGCTGGTCGTCTCGATGCGGCCGGTCCCGGCGTCCCAGGTGGCCGACGCCGTCCGGATCACCTCCCGCTATCCCGCGGTCCATGGGGCGCCGGTGCACGTGGGGTCGCCGCACGAACTCGGGATCACGGACCTGTCCCGCCCGGACTTCGGCGACCCGGTGGAGGTCCCAGCAGGGCACATCCCGGTCTTCTGGGCGTGCGGGGTGACCCCGCAGGCGGCCGTCATGGAGTCGCGGCCCCCGCTGGCGATCGGCCACGCACCGGGCCACATGCTCATCACGGACGCGCGGGATTCCGACTACCTGGTGCCCTGACCCGGTCAGCGACCCCAGCGGTCCAGGTGGTCCAACAGTTCCGCCTCCGCAGTGTCCAGATACGTCCGCAGGGCGGCGGCAGCCTCATCGCGGCGGCCGTCCCGCAGCAACCGGACCAGGTCGCGGTTGTGCTCGGCGTACCCCGAATGGAAGTCGGGGGCATCGGACATCCGGTAGAACACCAGCCGCATCCGGGCCAGGGTCCGGTCCATGACCGTGGACAGGGTCGGCGAACCGGCCATCGCCACGATCACCCCGTGCAACTGCTGGTTGGCGTCCGCCATGCCGGGGACGTCACCTGCCGCGAGGGCAGCGAGCGCCCGCCCGACGATCTCATCCAGCTCGGCCAGCGCCGGGACGGTCAGCTCTCCCCAGAGCAGGGCGGCCGGTTCGATCATGCGGCGGATCCGATAGATCTCCCGGATGTCCTCCGCGTCCGGCTTGGCCACGAAGACCCCGCGGTTGGGCACCCGTTCGACGATCAGCTCATCGGCCAGCGTCCCGAAGGCCTCACGCAGGGTGTTCCGGGAGACCTCCAGCTCCGCGGCGAGGGCCTGCTCCGCCAGCTTGGATCCGGGCAACAACTCACCGCGGGAGATCCTGGTCCGCAGTACGTGCGCCGCCCACGCCCCGGTATGTGCGTGCGCGGCCCGTGCGGTGTGTGCCGGTGCTGGTGCTGACGGCTCAGTCAAGGCGACCCAGCTCCTGCCCGCGCTGCACCGGGTCACCTGGGCCGAGCCCGGCGCGGGTGAAGACACCTGCCGTCGGCGCGGGCACGGCGGTCTCCATCTTCATCGCCTCCAGCACCACCAGGTCCTCCCCGGCGGCCACCTCGGCCCCGTCCTCCACGAGCCACGTCACCATGGTGCCGTTCATCGGGGCGGGAACGACGCCGGCCCGGTCCCCTGACGGGGCGAGTCCCAGTCCCAGCCCGCTGGCGGTGCCGACGGTGTCCCCGCTGCCGCCACTGCTTCCGCCGGTGCCGCTGAGCAGGGCACGCACCAGTGCGGTGGGCAGGCCGAGGCTGACGGCCTGTCCGTCCACGGTCACGGTCATCTCGGTGCGTTCGGCTCCTGGCGCGGCGGCGGCCAGGTAGGGCGAGCCCTCCAGATCGGCGGCGAAGGCCGACTCGATCCAGGTCGTGTGGACGCCGAGCCCGTCCTGCGAGGTGAAATCCGGGTGGTCCAGGACGGCCTGGTGGAACGGGACCACCGTCGGCAGGCCGCGGATGGCCAGTTCGCCCAACGCCGTCCGCGCCCGCCGGAGGGCCTGCTGGCGATCCTCCCCCCAGACGATGAGCTTGGCCAGCAGCGAGTCGTACTCGGCCGGAACCGTGGATCCCGAACGCACCCCGGTGTCCACCCGGATCCCTGCACCGGTGGGCGCCTCGAAGGCCTCGACCGTCCCCGGGCAGGGCAGGAAGCCCAGGGCCGGGTCCTCGGCGTTGAGCCGGAACTCGAGGGCATGGCCGCGCGGGGCCGGATCCTCGCTCAGGGAGAGCCGCTCCCCCGCGGCGATCCGGAACTGTTCACGGACCAGGTCCACGCCGGTGGTCTCCTCGGTGACGGGGTGCTCCACCTGGAGGCGGGTATTGACCTCGAGGAAGGAGATCAGGCCGTCCGGGGCCACCAGGTACTCGACGGTCCCGGCGCCGGTGTAGCCGGCCTCGCGGCAGATGGCCTTGGCGGAGGCATGGATGCGGTCGAGCTGCTCCGTGGTCAGGAACGGGGCCGGGGCCTCCTCCACGAGCTTCTGGTTCCGGCGTTGCAGGGAGCAGTCCCGGGTGCCGACCACCACCACGGTGCCGTGGGTGTCCGCCAGCACCTGCGCCTCCACATGCCGCGGCTTCTCCAGGAACCGCTCCACGAAGCACTCGCCCCGTCCGAAGGCCGCCACGGCTTCCCGGACGGCCGAGTCGAAGGCGGATTCCACGTCCTCTAACCGGTGCACGATCTTCAGGCCGCGGCCGCCGCCACCGAAGGCGGCCTTGATGGCCACGGGCAGGCCGTGTTCCTCGGCGAAGGCCCGCACCTGGGCGGCGTCCTCTGCCGGCCCATCGGAACCCGGGACCAGGGGTGCCCCGGCGTTGACGGCGATCCTCCGGGCCGAGACCTTGTCCCCGAGAGCACGGATCGCCGCCGGGGACGGGCCGATCCAGGTCAATCCGGCCTCCATCACGGCCTCCGCGAAGTCCGCGTTCTCCGACAGGAAGCCGTAGCCCGGGTGCACGGCATCGGCCCCGGAACGCCGCGCGATCTCCAGCAGTCGGCCGATGTCCAGGTAGGTGTCCGCGGCGGCGCTGCCGTCCAGCGCATAGGCCTCGTCGGCGAGACGCACGTGCAGCGCGTCCGCGTCCGGATCCGAGTACACCGCCACGGAGGTGAGACCGGCATCGTTGCAGGCGCGGGCCACGCGCACGGCGATCTCCCCGCGGTTGGCGATCAGGATCTTGGTCAGGGTGCGGTGTGGGCTCATGGATCGGTCCTCTCGGGGACGGTCTCCGAGGAGACGGTCGCGGGCGGGGTGGTCTCGGGCGGGGCGGTCAGCACGAACCGGACGCGCGTTCCCGGGGGCAGCTGTGCCGCCAGGGTCAGGTCTTCCGGGAGCACGACCCCGATCACCGGGTAACCGCCGGTGACGGGGTGATCAGCCAGGAACAGCACGGGTAGTCCGGACGGTGGTACCTGCAGCGCACCGGTCACGGCTCCCTCGCTGGCCAATTCACCGTCCCGGATCCGTTCCAGGGGCGTGCCGGCCTGCGACGCCCCGTCCTGGGACACGGCGAGCCGCACCCCGATGCGGTTGGACTGATCCGTCACGAGCCAGTCCTGGCCAGCGAGCCGCTCCAGGCCTGCCGGGCCGAACCACTCGTCGCGGGGCCCGGGGACCACCCGCAACTCGGTCGCCGCCCCGGCCCGCGGCATCGGGCGCAACGGCGGTTCCTCGCCCCCGACGGCGGCATAGCGCGGGCCCGTGCCCACCGGGACCTCGGTGCCGGTGGACAGCGGTGCGGGACCGAGCCCGGACAGCGAGTCCGTCGAGCGGCTGCCGAGCACGACGTCGGCCTCCAGGCCTCCGCGCACGGCCACGTAGGTGCGCAGCCCGGCCACAGGCTCACCGATCTCGAGGGTCTCCCCGTCGTAGAGGGCGAAGGGCGTCCGATGGGCCGCGACCCGGTCGGCCGGCAGCCCTCCGGCGACGGCTGTGATGACCGCCGGAGTCTCGGCACCGGCCAGCGCCAGGACCTGGTGCCCGCGGGCGCGCAACCGCAGTCCGCCGAGCAGCGTCTCGATCACGGCCGCGCCCGGGTCATTGCCCACGACCCGGTTGGCCTGCCGGGCCGAGTCCGCGTCGGCGGCACCGGCGGCGGAGACCCCGAGGTCGCCCTGGCCCGGACGGCCCAGGTCTTGGATGAGCGACTGCAGCCCGGCGTGTTCGACGACCACCGCGGGACCGGTGCCGGGTACCGCGGTACCGGCCGGCGTCGTACCGGGGCCACTGCTTCCGGCCAGGCCGATGCGCGCCTGCTCGCGGACGGCACGGTAACGGACGCGGTCTCCGGGAGCCACCAGTGCGGGCGGGGACCGGTCCAGGTCCCACAGGGTGGCGTCAGTGCGGCCGATTAATTGCCAGCCGCCCGGGGAGGACCGGGGATAGACGGCGGAGAAGCGTCCGGCCAGGGCCACCGACCCGGCCGGGACCGAGGTGCGGGGGCTGTCGCGGCGGGGGATGTCTAGGGCCCGGTCCTCCTCCGGATGCACCTCCGGGTTGTCTGCCCGCACCAGGTAGGTGAAGCCGGGGGCGAAGCCACCGAAGGCTCCGATCCAGTCGGTCTCCGTGTGCCAGCAGATGAGTCCGTCCCGGCTCAGCCCGGTCAGGCCGCCGACCTCGTCCAGGTCCTCGCCGTCGTAGACGACCTCGATCTCCACCAGACCGCCCGCCTGCAGGTCGCCCTCCACCGGGCCCCACGTGCGCAGGACCTCCGCGGCAGACAGGGCCGCGCCGCGATGGGCGAAGGACAGCGCCAGGGTCTCGGCGGCGGCCAGGACCTCGGTCTGTCCTGGCAGCGGTTCGGAGGAGAGACGGGCGTGCAACGCCACGACGTCGGTCAGGGACCCGCATTCAAGGAGGAAGGCGCGGGTGCCGGACCAGCGGATACCGCGCGGAGCGGCACCTGCCCCCGCACGATGGGCGCCGGATGCGGTTCCGCTCACGCGAAGGAGCCGATCCGTACCCCGGCCTCCTCGAGGCCGGCCCGGACGGCGGCCGCCATCGCCACCGCCCCGGGGGTGTCGCTGTGGACGCAGATGCTGGCCGCCTCCACCCGGATCTCAGTGCCGTCCACCGCGGTCAGCGTCCCCTCGGTGGCGAGCCGGACCATGCGCGCGGCGACCAGCTTCTCGTCGTGGAGGACGGCGCCGGGCTCACGGCGGGAGACCAACGTTCCCTCCGGGGTGTAGGCGCGGTCGGCGAAGGCCTCCGTCACCACGCGCATCCCCTCGGCCGAGGCCATCTCGGCGGCCACCGCCCCGGGCAGCAGGAGGAGCGGCAGCTCGGGATCGTAGGCCTTGACGGCGTCCACCACGGCGCGGGCATGAACGGTGTGGTGGACGATCGTGTTGTACAGGGCGCCGTGCGGCTTGACGTACCGGACGGAGGTCCCTGCCGCACGGGCCATCGCCTCCAGGGCGCCGATCTGATAAAGGACGTCGTCGGCCAGTTCAGTGGGTGAGCAGTCCAGGAACCGGCGGCCGAAGCCGGCCAGGTCCCGGTAGGCCACGTGCGCGCCGACCGTGATCCCCGCCGCCGCGGCATCCCGGCAGGTCTGCGCGATGACCGACGGGTCGCCGCCGTGGAAACCACAGGCGACGTTCGCGGAGGACACCGAGCGGAAGATCGCGGCGTCGTCACCCAGGGTGTACGAGCCGAAGGACTCGCCGACGTCACTGTTCAGGTCGATCTGTGCTGTGTTGCCCCGGGCGTTCACGGTGGTGACCTCCGTCTCTCTTCTTGGTCACCCCAGCATGCCCCACAGATACCGATTGTTCAACAATCCGCATCCAATTCGCACCCATGGGGCGAGACTGTTCGGCACAGCCAGGGGGCGCGGACCCGGCCCTCGCGCCGCAGGTCCGCCACCGTGGCTGCCCCCATGAGCATCATCGCCACCCGGGTCTCCTCGGCGAGCAGCTCGATGGCCCGTTCCACGCCCTGCCGTCCGCCGGCCATGAGGCCGTACAGGTAGGCCCGGCCGATGAGGGTGAAGTCTGCCCCCAGCGCCAGTGCCGCCACGATGTCCGATCCCGTGAGGATGCCGGAGTCCAGGATGATCTCCACGTCCGGACCAGCCTCGGCGCGCACGTCGGACAAGGCCTTGAGGGACACGGGGGCCCGGTCCAGCTGGCGGCCGCCGTGGTTGGAGACCACGAGCCCGTCGGCTCCGGCCTCCAGCGAGCGCCGGGCATCCTCCGCGGTCAGCACGCCCTTCACGAACAGCCGGCCGGGCCACACGCTACGGATCCACTCCAGGTCGTGGATGGACAGGGTGGGATCGAACATGTTGCTGATGATGGTCGGTAGGTCCTGCGCCGAGGTACTGAGCGTGGCGAAGGTCAACGGGTCGGTGGTCAGGAAGTTGAACCACCACTCGGGCCGGTGGCTGGCGTCCAGCACGGTCTTGAGGCTCAGCCGGGGCGGGATGGTCATGCCGTTGCGGACGTCCCGCAGCCGGTTGCCCGCCACGGGGGTGTCCACCGTGACCAGCAGCGTGCCGAAGCCGGCCGCCGCGGCGCGTTCGATCAGGTCCAGCGAACGCTGCCGGTCCTTCCAGAGGTAGAGCTGGAACCACCGGGTGCCCGGGGCGCCGTGCAGCCGGGCCCCGACGGCGTCGCTCACCTCGGCGACCTGCTCCAGTGAACGGGTGCCCATGGTGGAGAGGGTGAAGGGGATCCCTGC
>NZ_BAAALH010000002.1:1081900-1140175 GCF_039528175.1 Citricoccus alkalitolerans | reverse complement strand
CGCTCCCCCGTCCTCACCCTCCGCGTGCATGAACCGGGTGAATCCCGTCGGGGCGACGCCGAAGGGCAACGCCGAGGTAACCCCGGCGATCGGCGTGCTCAGGTCCGCCGCGGCGGTGCCGTGCAGGATCCGTGGCAGCAGCTCCGTGGAGGCGAAGGCCTCCCGCGTGCGCCGGGCCGTCAGCTCCTGGCCGGCAGCACCGTCCACGTAGTCGAAGGCCGGGCGCGGGGTGCGCCGCAACGCGATGGTCCGCAAATCATCGATGTCCGCGGCGCGGGCCAGTCGGGCGGCCCGCCGGTCCAGGCTGGGACGGCCGAACTGCATCAGGGGACGCAGGTCCGCGATCCGGGGGAACTGCCGTCTCATCAGGTCCTTCCACTCAGGCTCAGTATTCAGGCCGGGAATTCAGGCCGGGTACATCGGGTTGTGGCCTGCGGCCACCCGCTCGGACTCGCGCACCGGGCCGGGCGCGGTCCCCTGCCCGAACGGCGAGCCGCCGAGCCCCTCGCGCCCATGGTCGGTGAGCCAGCCGCTCAGGTCCGGGCCCTGCGGCACGATCCCGGTCGGGTTGATGTCCCGGTGCACTTCGTAGTAATGGCTCTTGATCTGTATGAAGTCGATCGTGTCCCCGAAGCCGGGCGTCTGGAACAGGTCCCGGGCATACCCCCATAGCGCGGGCATCTCGTCCAGCTTGTTGCGGTTGCACTTGAAGTGACCGTGGTAGACGGGGTCGAAGCGGGCGAGCGTGGTGAAGAGCCGCACGTCGGCCTCGGTGATGGAGTCCCCCATCAGGTACCGCTGGCGGGTCAGCCGCTCCTCGAGCCAGTCCAGGGCGGTCCAGAGACGGTCGTAGGCGGAGTCGTAGGCCTCCTGGGAGCCGGCGAACCCACAGCGGTACACGCCGTTGTTGACCTCGGTGAAGATGCGGGTGACCACTTCACGCATCTCCGGCAGCTTCTCCTGCGGCAGCAGGTCCGGTGCCCCCTCGCGGTGGTACCTCTTCCATTGGGTGGAGAAGTCGAGGGTCATCTGCGGATAGTCGTTGGTCACCACGGCGCCGGTGGGGATGTCCACGATCGCGGGCACGGTGATGCCGCGCGGGTAGCCGGGGAAGCGCTGGAAGTAGTTCTCCTGGAGGCGCTCGGTGCCCAGGACGGGATCCTTGCCGCCGGGATCCAGGTCGAAGGTCCAGGACCGCTCATCATGGGTGGGGCCCGGAGTGCCGAGGGAGAGGACGTCCTCCAGGCCCAGGAGGCGGCGCACGATGATGGCGCGATTAGCCCACGGGCAGGCCCGGGCGGCCACCAGGCGGTAGCGGCCTGGTTCCACCGGCCACGCCTCGGCGCCGTCGGTCAGTCCGCCGCGCGCCCGGCCGATCTTGTCCCCGGCGACCCGCGGAGCGGCCAGTGCGGCGGCCGGATCAGCGACGATCCGGTCCTGGATGTAGTTGGTGTCCCGGGTGAATTCCTGCCCGGCCATCACGTAGCTGCCCTGTCGGTTCTCGTTCTGGTCCATACACTGAGCCTATGGCCTCCACCTCACCGCTCCCAGCACCCCTGCCGGAGCAGCCGCCGGCATCCACACCCCCGCTCGCGGACTCGCACCTGACGGCGTCCGTGCTGGCGGACAACCCCTCGGGCATGACACTGGAGGGCACCAACACCTATCTGGTCGGGGATCCTGATGCCGAGACCGTGGTCGTGGTGGACCCAGGTCCGGTGGAGGGCGCCGAGCAGCACCTGGAGGCCGTGCTCGAGGCCGCCGGCGGCCGCCGGGTCGAGTTGATCCTCGTGACCCATCACCATGGTGACCACACCGGCGCCGTGGACCTCTTCGCCGCGCGGACCGGAGCCCCGGTGCGCGGCGGTTCCCCCGACTGGTCGCGCGGCGCGGCACCCCTGGTGCCGGGCGAGCGGATCCCGGCGGCCGGCGTCGTGATCACCGCCTGGCACACGCCCGGTCACACCTCGGATTCCTTCTCGTTCGCCCTGCCCGACGACGGCGCGGCCGGCTCGGTACTGACCGGGGACACGGTGCTGGGCCGGGGAACGACGGTGATCGACCACCCGGACGGCACGCTCGCGGACTACCTTCGTTCGCTGGAGACCCTGATCGCCCTCGGGGACGCCACGGTGCTGCCGGCCCACGGTCCGGTCCTGCCGTCCATGGCCCAGGTTGGGACGATCTACCGCAACCACCGCCAGCAGCGCCTGGACCAGGCCCGTCAGGCCCTGGGCTCCCTGGATGAGGGACAGCGGAACGCCTCCTCGATCGACGAGCTCGCCCGGCTGCTCTCCCACACCGTGTACCCGGACATCGACGAACGCGTGCGACCCGCCGCCGTCAAGTCCCTGTCCGCCCAGTTGGCCTATCTGGAGGAGGCATCTGACGAGGGCTGACATCGGCCGCTGCCGAGAGTTTCCAGACTGTGACCTCCCGCGCCGCCAAGCTGCCCTCATTCGGGGTGCACGCGCGAATATCATGGGAGGCGGAGGGTCCAGCTCCTCCATCCCCCACCTCCCGAGTACTTTTCGGCAGTCGGACGACAGTCATGAAGCAAGGCGGACCACGTGGCAGAACAACTCGATGAACGCGCACTCCAGCAGGACGAACTCGTCCCGCCCGGAACCTCGTCCCGGGGCACGGGCCAGACGATCCTGATCACCGGCGCCACCGCCGGGCTCGGGGCGGAATTCGCCCGGCAACTCGCCGGCCAGGGCCACCACCTCGTGATCACGTCCCGCAACCCGCTCCAGCTGGTTGCCAAGGCCCAGGGCCTCGAGGCCCAGTACGGCATCAGCGTGGAGACCCTCACCACGGACCTGTCCACCGCGGAAGGCGTCGAGGTGGTGGCCGCACGGTTGCGCCAGCGTGAGCAGCCCATCACCATGCTCGTGAACAATGCCGGTTCCGGCCTGGCCACCGAGTTCCACGAGAGCGAGCCGGAGGACGAACTGGCGATGCTCAAGCTGCTGGTCGAGGCGCCGATGCTGCTCTCCCACTCCGCCATCCAGGCCTTCCTCGCCCGAGGTGGCGGCCGGATCATCAACGTGTCCTCCGTAGCCGGCTTCCTCCCGGAGGGCAGCTACGGCGCCGCGAAGGCCTGGTCCATCAGCTTCAGTCGATGGGCCAACACCCGCTACAAGCCTGACGGTGTGACCATCACGGCACTGTGCCCGGGTCCGGTGCGGACCGAGTTCCACACCCGGGCCGGCATCGACACCTCGAAGAAGCCCAAGTGGGCATGGATGGACGCCGAGGACGTGGTCCGTGAGGGCCTGACCGCTGCCGCCGAGGGCAGGAGTGTGTGCATCCCCTCCCGCCGGTATCGTTCCCTCATGACGGCCGCCCGCTTCAGCCCCGACTCCGTGGTGGAGTGGTTCAGCCGGATCGAGCCCAAGGCGGGAAAATAGCCCCGGATGACGAGAGGAGTACCGACCATGACCATTCTCGTCGGTTACACGGCCAGCAAGGAATCGAAGGCGGCCCTCGAGGAGGCCATCCGGATCGCCCGGTCGACCCAGGAGAACCTGCTCGTGGTCAACGCGGGACCCGGCGGAGAGCACAAGCACGACTCCATGGTCACCGAGGACCAACAGCTGGAATTGCAGACCCTCCTGGACTCCACCGGCCTGTCCGCCGAGTTCCGCCAGTACGCCCGTGGCCGCTCGACGGTGGACGAGATCAAGGACGTGGCGGACGAGGTCCAGCCCTCCGTCGTGGTGATCGGCCTCAAGCGCCGTGGCACCTTCGGCCGGTTCGTCATGGGTTCCGTCTCGGACGGTCTGCTCAAGGAGCTCGACCAGCCCGTGCTCTGTGTCAAGGAGAACCCCGCCAAGCCCTCCGGCATGGTCCGCGGTGAGCCGTCCCAGGACATCACCGCCGCCCCGGAGCCGCGGGCCCTCGAGGAGGCCCCGGACATCGCCGAAGCCCCGGACGGCCCCGACACCGCCAGGACGGACACCGGCCCGCGCCACTAGCCAGGCGGTTCGATCAAGGCCACGCCGCGGGCCAGGGCCACCGACTATCGGGCCGACACCATGGTCAGCGGCGATGGCGCCGACGTGCAGCGGCTGCGCACCGTGGTGGCCCTATAGCCGCGGGCTCTCATCACCGCGTTCCGCGCCCTCGGCGTCAACACCTTCAGCGGGATCAGCCTCGGGATCAACAGCCTCTGGGTCAGCGGCTTCGGCGGCCTTCTCCTTGCGTTCAGCGAAGGCGGCCTCGCCCGGGCCGGCGAACTCGCGGTTTCGTTCCACCGCGGTGATGGAGCCGGTGAACACCGTGGAATCGTCGCTGGACCGGGTCAGAGGAGTGGAGCCCGTGACGGCCGCGGTGGCTCCGGTGGTTGGCTGCTGGCCCGTGACTGGATTGACCTGCGGCAGTCGGCTGGTCGGGGTCCGCGGATGGAACGCGGAAGCATCATCCGCCGCTCCACCGGACCCGCCGCCGTCGTGATCCTGTTCCGCCGGCACCCCCGTGCCCGTCTCGACTGCGCCGGAACTGGACCCGGGTTCGGCGCCGACGGGCGCCAGGGAAGGCGCGTGCGCGGGCATCTCGGCGAAGCGCTGCGCGTAGATCGCCTCGGGATGCTCGCTGCGCAGGAAGTTGACGAGGTCCTCCCGGACGAGGCAGCGCAGGTCCCACAGGTCGCCGGCATTGCGGGCGGAGACCGCCACCCAGAGCTTCACGGTGCCACCCAGGGCCTCGCTCACCTGGATGGTGCTGTCCTTGCCGTCCCACAGTTCGGTGGACCCCAGCAGTGCCTTGAGGCGTTCCCGGGTGGCGTCCACCGGAACCCGCCAATCCACGTCGATCTCCACCGTCCCGGACAGGGCGGACCCGGTGCGGGTCCAGTTCTCGAACGGGGTGGTGGTGAAGTGACTGGAGGGGTAGATCACCCGGCGGCCGTCCCAGATCTTGACCACCACGTAGGACAGGGTGATGTCCTCGATGGTGCCGTAGACCCCATCCGCGGTCACCACGTCTCCCACGCGGATCGCATCGGTGAACGCCAGCTGGATGCCGGCGAACACGTTGGTCAGGGTGGACTGCACGGCGAGGCCGGCCACCACGGAGATCACGCCGGCCGAGGCCAGCAGGCCGGCACCCACGGCGCGGACCTGCGGGATGGTCAGCAGGACGATGGACACGGCGATGACAATGACGGCGGCCTGGATCACGCGCCGCAGCAACACGGTCTGGGTGCGGATCTTGCGGTCTCGGCGGTCGTCCACCCCTTCCGAGGCGTACTTGCCGAGCAACCGCTCCTCGACGATCCGCACCACGCGCAGCGCGAGCCAGGCGAGGGAGCCGATGATGCCGGCCATCAGCAGGAAGTTCGCGCCACTGAACCACGCATACGTGGAAGCGGTGAGTCCGAGCGCGATCCGTACGGCCAGCAGCACGGCGGCGACCGCCACCGGGACCCGGCATCGGGCAACCTGATTGCGCAGCTGCGGCTTGCGGCGCAGCAGGGCGCTGACCAGCAGCCAGGCAACCACCAGCACGGCCAGCGCGAACGCCACGGAGATCGCCACGGTGGAGAGCATCCCCCAGAACGGTCCGAGCGAGTCGACGGCCCCTTCGGCCCCCTCGCGCACGCTGTCCTGCACGTTCTCCGGGGATCCGCTCGGCTCGGCGCTCGGCTCGGAGTCCAGCCCCGCCCCGGAGGCGAGGATGGTGGCGGGCGGGGCGGTGAACAGATCGGTGAAGAAGGACGAACTCGGCATGGCCCCAGTCTGTCATCTGGTTCTCAGTCGTTGCTGAACGGGGGGAGAATGGACACTGGACCACCGGAACCAGCCGATCCCTCGGAATCACAGGAGCCATCCCATGCTTGCCACCACGGACCTGCGCGGCCGCACCTACGATCCCGCCACGGTGCTCCCCCGCGCCGAGATCGACGTGGCCGCCGCCGTGCCGACAGTGATGCCCATCCTGGACCGGGTGCGCACCGAGGGGTCCCGAGCCGTGCTGGATCTGGGCGAGCAGTTCGACGGGATCCGGCCGCCGTCGTTGGCGGTGCCGGCCGAGAAGCTCACCGAGGCGCTCGAGTCGCTGGACCCAGAGGTCCGCACCGCCCTCGAGGAGTCCATCGACCGCGCCCGCAAGGTGCATGCCGCCCAGGTCCCCGCGGGGTCCGAGGTGGAGCTCGGGGAGGGGGCCGTCGTCGAGAACCGCTGGGTCCCGGTGAACCGGGTGGGCCTCTACGTCCCGGGCGGCCGTGCCGTCTACCCCTCCTCCGTGGTGATGAATGTGGTCCCGGCCCAGGCCGCCGGCGTCGCCTCGCTCGCGGTCGCCTCCCCGCCGCAGAAGGACTTCGGAGGCCTGCCGCACCCAGTCATCCTCGCGGCCTGCGCCCTGCTCGGCGTGGACGAGGTCTACGCCGCGGGCGGCGCCCAGGCGGTGGCCATGTTCGCCTACGGGGTGGCGGACGACGACGGCACTCGCGTGTGTGCCCCCGTGGACATGGTCACGGGGCCGGGCAACATCTTCGTGGCCGCCGCCAAGCGCGCCCTGCTCGGCACCATCGGCATCGACGCGGAGGCCGGGCCGACCGAGATCGCCGTGCTGGCGGACGGCACCGCCGATGCCCGGTGGGTGGCCGCTGACCTCATCAGCCAGGCCGAGCACGACCCCATGGCGGGCTCGGTGCTCATCACCACGTCACCCGAGCTGGCCCGCGACGTGGCGGCCGAGATCGAGCGGCAGGTTCCGGGCAGCCTCCACGAGCAGCAGATCCGTCAGGCCCTGGGCGGCCCGCAATCCGGGATCCTGCTGGTGGGAACCCTGGGCGAGGCGCTGGCCGTGGCGGATGCCTATGCCGCCGAGCACCTCGAGGTCCACACCGTGAACCCCCTGCAGACGGCTCGCCGGGTGACCAACGCCGGCGCCGTGTTCGTGGGACCGCACTCGCCCGTGCCGTTGGGCGACTATTCCTCCGGGTCCAACCACGTGCTGCCCACCGGTGGTTCCGCCCGCTACTCCTCCGGCTTGAACACGGTGAGCTTCCTGCGCCTGCAGCAACTCATCCGCTACACGGAGACGGGGTTGAAGGAACTGGACACCAAGATCGCCGCCCTGTCCACGGCGGAGGGGCTGCCGGCCCACGGTGAGGCCGTCTCCCTGCGCTTCCGCTGACCTGCTTCTCCACGGCCGCCGCACCCCCGGGATGGGAGGCGGGTGCGGGCGAGCGGCGATGGTCACGGGGGTTCATAGTCCGAGAAACCCTTTGACCGTTCCGGACGTCCGTCGTTAGTCTGGAACCCAGAATCACGAGTTCCCGCTGTTACAGCCCTGGCTTGCGGGACGGCAACCCTCTTCACGCAGTAGTGGGGTGCTCCAGGTGAGGATTCGGCCTACCGGATGCCCCGGCAGGCAAGTACCGCGTTTCTGCTGGTGCCGATCGGGAGCCTCCCGTGGCGTGCCGCCGTGCAGATGCGCCTTCGGACGGAGGACCCACCATGACCGCCCTGGCTACCCACGAGCTGCAGCAGACCACCAACCTCGGCAGTGACCTCGATCGAGACCTGTCCGTTCAGACCCTTCGCTCGGCCTTCTCCCACTTCCCCTCCGGCGTGGCCGCGCTTGCCGGAGTCGCCAACGGCGTGAAGGAGGGCCTCGTGGCCTCGTCCTTCACCGTCGGGGTGTCCCTGGAGCCCGCCCTGGTCTCTTTCGCCGTCCAGAACACCTCCCGCACCTGGCCCCGGCTGAAGCGGGCCGAGCGGATCGGGATCTCCATCCTCGGCGAGGACCACACCGATGTCTGCCGTCAGTTGGCCTCCAAGGAGGGGGACCGTTTCGCCGGACTGGACATCCGGTCCACGGATGAGGGCGCGATCTTCCTGGACGGCGCCGCCCTGTGGCTGGACACCACCGTCTACTCCGAGCTGCCTGCCGGTGACCACACCATGGTCCTGCTGGAGGTGCACGGCGTGCACGATCACTCCGCAGAGCACGAGCCGATCGTGTTCCACCGCTCGGCTTTCCGCAACCTGCGCACCGCCGAGGGCAACCAGTAGCCCTGTTCCTCGTTTTGCGGGCAGAGAAGAGTACTGTTCTCTGCCCGCAAAGTGTTCCTCGGGGCCGGCACCCGGTCCGGAGGTAGGATTTCCGGCATGCCTTCCGCTACCCCGTCCGCGCGGCGTCCCGGCTCGGGCGCAGGCGCGGGCACGACGCCGGCCGGCCCGGTCCGCCTGGATGCCTGGCTCTGGGGCGTACGCATGTATAAGACCCGTTCGGCCGCCACCACCGCGTGCCGGGCCGGTCACGTCCGCCTCAACGGGCAGCCGGCCAAGGCTGCCCAACCGGTCAAGCCGGGCGACACCATCCGGTTGCGTCTGCCGGGCCGCGAGCGGATCCTGGAGGTCACCGGCCTGGTAGCCAAGCGGGTCGGAGCTCCCGAGGCAGTCCGGCACTACCTCGACCACTCCCCCGAGCCCGTGCCCCGGGAACTGCTGGCCGTGCCCCATCGAGACCGGGGCGCAGGCCGGCCCACCAAGCGAGACCGGCGCCAGCTGGACCGCCTCCGTGGCCGTGACGCCCCAGAACCCGGTATTGACCGTCTTGACCGCGGCCTCGATCTCGAATGACGTCCGGGACCGCGGCGACTGACTCAGGTGAACACCGGGAAAAGAATGCGCACCGAGGAAATTGAGGGCTTCAGTTCCGCGGCATCTCCCGTATTATGTGTCTCAGAAGTAGTAGTAGCAGTAAGTCCGTCACCACTGCGGACCGGTTGGCCCTCTGGCCGCTCGGGGCGTTGTAGGAAGCGGTTTCGCACACGCCGCTTCGCCCCCGTCGGAAGACCGATGGGTTTACAACCTCAGGAAAGGGCCCATCATGGCTACCGGTACCGTCAAGTGGTTCAACGCAGAGAAGGGCTACGGCTTCATCTCCCCGGACGATCAGTCCGCTGACATCTTCGTTCACTTCTCCGCCATCGAGGGCAATGGCTTCCGCGAACTGCAGGAAGACCAGAAGGTCGAGTTCGAGTCCCAGCAGGGCCCCAAGGGCATGCAGGCTGCGGCAGTCCGCCCGCTCTGATCGAGTACGCCTGAACCCTTCAGGCAGCAGAATGGTCACCATCCCCTCGGGGACGGTGGCCATTTTGCTATGACCAACGCGCCATGTCAGCGCACCACTTCACCGGAATCCGGTCTAGGGTACAACCATGAAATTTCGTTACCTGGGCCACAGCGGGCTCAAGATCTCAGAGATCATCTACGGCAACTGGCTCACCCACGGCTCCCAGGTCGAGAACGAGACGGCCCATGCCTGTGTGAAGGAGGCCCTGGCACAGGGCATCACCAGTTTTGACACGGCGGACACCTACGCGAACACCAAGGCCGAGAGCGTCCTGGGTGAGGCGCTGAAGAACGAACGCCGCGAGTCCCTTGAGGTGTTCACCAAGGTCTATTGGCCCACCGGCCCCAAGGGCCACAATGACACCGGCCTCTCCCGCAAACACATCATGGAGTCCATCAACGGATCCCTGCAGCGCCTGGACATGGACTACGTGGACCTCTACCAGGCCCACCGCTTCGACGTGGAGACCCCGCTGGAGGAGACCATGCAGGCATTCGCGGACATCGTCCGCGCCGGCAAGGCCCTCTACATCGGCGTCTCCGAATGGCCGGCGGACAAGATCCGCGAGGCCCACGCCATGGCCGCCCAGCTCGGATTCCAGCTCATCTCCAGCCAGCCCCAGTACTCCATGCTGTGGCGCGTCATCGAAGCCGAGGTCGTCCCGGCCTGCGAGGACCTCGGACTGTCCCAGATCGTCTGGTCCCCCATGGCCGGTGGCATCCTCACCGGAAAGTATCTGCCCGGCCAGCAGGCTCCGGAAGGATCCCGCGGTGCGGATGAGAAGGGCGGAGCGCGTTCGATGGCCAGCAAGATGACGGACGAGGTCCTCACCGCCGTCCAGAAGCTGCGCCCGATCGCGGACGGGCTCGGCGCCACCATGGGCCAGCTCGCCATCGCCTGGGTACTGTCCAACCCCAACGTCGCCGGCGCTCTGGTCGGAGCCTCCCGCCCCGAGCAGATCGTCGAGAACGTCAAAGCCCTGGACCTCACCCTGGACCAGGCGACCCTCGGAGCCATCGACGCGGCCATCGGCCATGTCGTCACGGATGACCCCTCACTCGTGTCCGTCCCGGAAGGCCGCCCCGCCTGACCTCGTAGTGGCATGACCCACGCAGACTGTGACACTTCCGTGATGTGGACATCCGCAAAGATCACGGTATGATCACAGTCAGCCGGTGTTGCCCGTTCTGCTCGACGGGGCGGGCAACACGGGGTCAGATGCCAACCGACGGGGGCCGGAGCATGACCACCAGGGTAGGACGCTCTCCTGACCACGCCTCCACGAGTCGAGCACTCCCGCTCCTCGGACGCTCCGTGGCCACCACCGCGGGCATCCTCATGGTGCTGGCCGGCCTGGTCGGAACCGCCCGGGCCAGCCCGATGCCCTCGCCCAGCGACTCCCTGGGTCCCACACAGTCTGCGACCCCGGCCCCCTCGCCGCCCGGGTCCTCGTCTTCCCCGTCTCCCTCCCCCTCCCCCGGTGGCAATCAGCCTCCCGAGATCGACTGTCCCGGTCTCGTCACCCAAACCGGAGACACCGAGTCCGTGCGTATACATGTCCTCGACCCGGACGGGGACACCGTCACCCTGAGCGCGGGGACATCCTGGCTCGGCGGCGAGGCCTCGGTCGAGGGTCACGTGGTGACGTACACGGCTCCCACCGACACCCATGGCAACGACGGCCTCACCGTCACCGCGGACGATGGCCGGGGCGGTACATCAGAGTGCGAGATCTCGATCCTGGTGCAGGCCGGGCCGAGCCCCACTCCGACCCCCACTCCCACGCCCACCCCGACGGGCCCGAGTCCCACGCCTGATCCCACGACGTCCGCCCCGCAGCCCAGCCCGGAGCCGACTGGCGGGTCGGACACCCCGAGCCGGGCTCCGACGTCGGCCCCCACGGCCGGCCCATCTCAGAACCCGACCACGCCAGGCGGCTCGACCCCGACCACCGGTGCGCCCGCCCCAGCACCCGGCCTCGGCAACAGCCAAGGCGGCAACGGAGGTGGCGGGACCGGCGGCGAGGGTTCCGGGCCGAGTGGATCTGCTCCCGGCGATGCGGGCGGCAACGGTGGCCCGGACGGCCAGACACCGGATACCACCGGATCGCCCTCCGCAACGGCGCCCGAGACGCCGAGCGCACAGAAGCTCAGCAACATCATCAGGGACACCACCCTTGCCTGCCCGGCCCAGGTCGTGGCGGATGCCGAGAGGCTCGTCGAGGGCCTCTCCGCCGGCATGACGTCACACCCCGGTGGCGGGAACTTCCCCAGCGGTGATGCCAGCGAGGGCACTGACAGTGCGGAGTCCGTGGCCGCTGCCGAGCGGACTGCTCACACCGGGTCCACTCCGTGGCTGTTCGCCGGGGTGGGCTTCATGATGATCGTCCTCACTGCCCTGGCCCTGGCAGCCCTGCCCCGCGACGGCCGTCGGCACTAGACTGACCGGACGATGCGGCCGTTCGGACGGATTGTCCCTCGGAGGGCCGCCCGAGATTCAGGAGGTTCGAGTTGGCCCGCTACGAAGACGATCTGGAACAGCAATTCATCGAAGAACCCGAGAACGACCTGGAGCAGCCCGCTGACGGCCGCGACGGGACCACGGACCACGGCTCCTCTGATGACCCGGATTCACTGGATGCGATCGACCCGCTGCGCCGGGACACCTTCCTGCTGGACGGAGACGAGGACTACAACGGCGTCCCGGACTATCAGGAGGGCAGTTCCGACGACTCCGGCGGCGCGGCCGAGCCGGATGAGGACTCCGAGTGGGCCGGCTGGGATGACGAGGAGGACGAGGAAGGCTCAGACGTCACAGTCTAGAACCTTTCGACTCGGCTCCTGTTGGCGCTCCTATTGGTGCTCCTGCTAGCGCTTCCGGCCGGAGACCAGTCGCTCCGTGCCGGAAGCGGCCAGGATCAGGCAGGCGCACCAGATGCCACCGGCAGGCCCGAGGGGTGCGGCGGCCAGGCCGGCCACCACCGGCATTGCCACCTGTCCCACACGGTTGCCGACCAGCCGGAACGCCAATGCGGGCCCGCGCCAGGTCGGTGGCACCGCCTGGGACACCAAGGACATGGTCAGCGGCTGCCCGATGCCGAGGGCGAAGCCGCCGACGGCCATGAGCACCACCGCCAGCCAGACGGCATGCCATCCTTCCAATGCCGGTGGCACGAATCCCAAGGCCACGGCAGATGCCAACAGGGACACGAGCACCAGGTGGTGCCGCTCCCACCGACCGGACATCCAGGGCAACACGATCCTGGACAGGAACGAGGCTCCCCCGCGGACCGCCAGGAGGATGCCGACCCAGAACGGTGAGACCCCGGCCGCTTCGCCGACCAGCGGCATGAACGCCGTGAGGATGTCCAGCATCGCCAACAGGGCCAGGGACGCCATCATGTGCGAGGGGATCCCGGGGACCCGCCAGATCGCCAGCATCGTGGGCTTTCCCGGGCCTGCAGCACCCGCAGCACCCGCACCCAAGGCAGTCTCGGTGGCCGACGCCGGCCCCGCCGGCCCGCTGTTCCCGTCCCCCAATCCATGGGGCCGGTCCCCGGGCTCCTCCGTGGGCTCCGCGGGCAGGCGCCGGGAGCGGCGGCCCCCGTCAGCCCGCATGAGGTACATCACCGGCACGGCGAGCAAAGAACAGACCGCACCGAGCCACAGCGCCCCGTCGATGCGCCCGTCGAACTCCGCACTGTGGCTGGCTTCGCCGAGAGTGGCGTTGCCGAGGATCAACCCCGAGATCAACGGTCCGGACATCTGTCCCACGGAGAAGGCGGCAGTGAACCACCCGAACGCCGCGTCCATGTTCTCCGGGGCGGCTCGCCGGCCGATCACGGTCTGGCCCGCAATGGTGAACAGCAGATGGCCCATGCCGAGCACCGCCGAGGACACCATCAGCACGGCGATGGTGGAGCCGAAGGCCAAGCCGACGCCGCCCAGCCCCAGCACCAACGCCCCGAGGGCGATCATGCCGCGCAGGGTGGGCAGCCGGCTACTGAGCCGTCCCAGGGACATCGCGAACACCAACGGGAGGATGGCATAGGCAGCGGTGGCCAAGCCGACCGTCGCCTCGCCGGCGCCCAGGGCCAACAGCTTGTAGCTGGTGACGGGCCGCAACAGGTTCAGGGCGGTCTGCGTGAGGACGGCTGCGGCGATCATGACCCAGAGCCAGGTCAGGTTTCCGCGGTTTGCCATGATCTCCAGAGTAGTCCTCACTCCACTCCGGTCCGGCCTCCTGGCCCCGGACTAGAATGACGACGGCCCTGCCCTCGCCGGGCCCCTCCCCCCACACCTTGGAAAGCCGGTCCCTTTCGTGTCCTCCGCATCCAGCGTCCCGCAGCCCCCGCGGCTGTTGTGGAGCCGGAATTTCGTCCTGGCCGCCGTGACCAACTTGTTCTTGGCCATGGTGTTCTACCTGCTGGTGACGGCGATGGCCCTCTACGCTGTGAACGAGTTCCAGGCGACGGACATGCTGTCCGGCCTGGCGGTCAGCGCCTTCGTACTGGGCGCCGTGGTGTCCCGCCTGGTCACCGGCCAGGCCATGGAGATCATCGGGCGCAAGAGGGTCCTCGTCGCGAGCCTGGCGCTCTTCCTCGTCGCCTCGGCCCTGTACCTGATGGCCGATGACCTTGGCCTGTTGATCACCGTCCGCCTGATCCACGGGCTGGCGTTCGGCGGCGCCAGCACGGTGTTGGCCACCGCGGTCCAGGGGATGATCCCGCCGCGGCGCCGCAGTGAGGGCACCGGTTGGTTCGGCACGTCCACCACGGTGGGCACCGCCTTGGGACCGTTGCTGGCCTTCCAGCTCACGGATAGGTTCGGCTTCGACTCACTGTTCTACCTGTGCACGGCCTTCTCGGTCTGCGGCCTGGTGGCCGGCTTGGTGGTGCGCCTGCCGCGGGCCCAACATCACCAGCAGGGCCAGCAGAACCAGCAGAAAAGCCTCCGACCGCGATTCTCCCTGCGTGGGGTGATCTCACTGCCGGCCCTGCCGGTGTCCCTCGTGATGCTCATGGCCGGCCTGGCATACTCCGGGGTGCTGGCCTTCCTCAACGGCTATGCCCAGGAACAGGGCATCAGTTCCACGATTGCCAGTGCCTACTTCATGGTCTACGCCATGGTCCTCGTCCTCTCGCGCTTCGTGGTGGGGACCATGCAGGACCGGTACGGCGACAACTCCGTGATGTTCCCCCTGCTGACATGTCTCGTGAGCGGCATGGCGGTGCTGGCCCTCTGGCCGGCCAACGGCGGTTTCCTGGTGGCGGCCGCCTTGTGCGCCCTGGGCTTCGGGGCCCTGCTGACCTCGCTGCAGTCGGTGGCGGCCACCGTGGTGCCGCCCTTCCAGATCGGGGTGGCCACCTCCACGTACTTCCTGATGCTGGACATCGGCACCGGCCTGGGCCCGGTGGTGTTGGGCGCGCTGTTGCCGGCCACCGGGTTCTCCGGGATGTACCTGCTGCTGTCCGGGTTCCTCGTGCTGGCCATGGTGGTCTACTGGTTCGCCCACGGCCGCCGCCGTGCCGGCGGCGCAACAGCACCGAGCATGCCGCGGTGATGAGGGGCGCCACGAGGGCCGCGAAGATTCCCCACCTCGCCTCTGATACATCAGTAGTGCGTGGTCAAGCCGCCGAATGACTCTTCAGTCCCGGCGGGTAGTGCGGACCATGGCCACTGCCAGGCCGAACAGGATGGCATAGGCCACGCCGACCAGCACCCAGCCGAGCACGAATCCACCGGTCAGCTCCACGATCGCGCCCATCCCCACGGGGCCTACGGCGAAGCCCGCGTACATGCCCATGGTCGTGGTCCCGCTGGCCGCACCGATCCGGGTGGCGTCCACGGACTGCATGGTCCCCGCGTTGACGACCACGTTGGTGCCCAGCACTGTCAACCCGTGCAGGACGACCCCGGCCCAGAACAGGGCGGGCAGGTCCCACAGGGATGAGGTGACCATGCAGGCCATGCCGAGCAGGGCGCCGGAGGAGATCAGCAGCAGCAGCGTGCCCGGCCGGCGCCCGGCACCCAGGGCACGGCCCCAGTAGATGCGGCTGGCCACGCCCACCACGCCGGAGAGCCCGGCGGCGAACCCGCCGATGAGCAGACTGTAGCCGTGGTCCCGCACCGCGAAGAGCGGCAGGTACACGTTGGTGGCCTGGGTGCCCATGCCGGAGAAGAAGGCGACGGCGGCGAACAGCCAGACCTGGACCGGCAGGGAGGCCGTCGAACCGGATCGCCGCCGCCGGAACCGATCAGCGAGGACCGCCCGGACTGCCGCCCAGTCAGTGGGGTCTTCCGGTGGGATGTGGCGCAGCGACCACCACAGCAGCACCAGCACCCCCACGGCGGCGGCGAGCGCTGCACCGGACCAGCCGGCCCAGAGGGCCGCGGCCGGGAAGAGCAGACCGGCCACCAACTGGCTGGCCTGGACCCCGGACTGTTTGACCCCGATCCACCCGGACCGCTTGACGGCGGGCACGGACGAGTAGATGACGCGGTTGGTGGTCGGGTTGGCGATCACCTGGGCCGGCCCGACGAGGATGCACGCCACGATCAAGGTCCAGTACTGCGGGCCGAGGGCCGAGATCAGCAGCGCCAGCACGGTGCCGCCGTAGTTGAAGACCAGCTGGCTGCGGATGCTGAGGACGTCAGCGAGCCGCCCGATCACCATGGAGGAGACGGCGGCGCTGACGAACAACACCGTCACGAGGAGGCCGAACTGGCCGGCCGAGACGCCGAGTTCCTGGATCAACAGGTCCGAGGTCGCCGAGAGCCCGTAGTTGAGCAGCGGGCCCACGCCCATGGCGATGAGCAGGACGGTCAACAGCGCCGCGCCGGCCTTCGGCACCTCCGGTTGCGGTGCCGGCGTTGACTGGCTCAATCCATCCCTCGATTCCCTAGGGCCGTGGAGAACTCCGCGGCGGCCTGCTGGAGTTGGTCGATGAGGACCGACAGCCCGGCGTCTGGCAGCCGCTCCGTGGGGGCCACGACGGCCAGACCGGCCACGGTGCGGCCAGTGACATCCCGCAGTGGCACGGCGACGGCGGAGATCCCCTCCGTGCTCTCGCCACGGGACACCGCGTAGCCGGCCTGTCGGATTCTAGCCAGCATCCCCGCCAGGTCCGGCACGGTGTCCACGGTGTGGTCCGTCAACTTCTTCAGACCACCACCGAACATGCCGGCGACGTCGGCCGGGGCCAGATCTGCCAGCATCACCCGCCCTCCGGCCGTGCCGTACGCCGGCATCCGGGCGCCGATACGAGGAGAAGCACGGAGAACGTGGGCAGACTCGATGCCGTCGACGAACTCGACCTCGGAGCGGACCAGCACGGACAGGGAGACCGACTCCCCCGTGGCGGAGGCCAGGGACTCCATGGGGCGGTGCGCGGCCCGCCGGATCTCCCGGTTCTCCATCCCGCCACCGGCCAGGGAGAGCAGGGCGGCACCCGGCCGGTAGACGCGGCTGTAAGGGTCCTGGACCACATAGCCCCGCGAGGCCAGCGTGCCCAGGAGGCGGTGGGCGCTGGATGGGGCGATGCCGAGGTCCTCGGCGATCTCCCGCACGCGGACGCCGCCCTCAGCCATGACGCGATCCACCACTGTCAGCGCGTGGATCACCGACCTGATCTCCGTCATGGCATCCCTCGCCCTTCCGTGAAAGTTGTTCTTTACAGCAGAACATTTGGTCTAATCGTTCCGCCTGTCGCTATTGAATCCTACGCTTCTGGAAAGACCGGAGTCGCTACCCACCGCAACCTGTACAGCCACACCAGTACGAATGAGGAGTCCGATGAGAACCACCGCGAGGACATGGACGAGCACCCGGCGTCGTAGCCGCTGGCTGGCACCACTGCTGGCAGCACCCCTGCTGCTGACCGCCTGCGGCGATGGCGGCACCTCAGGCCAGGGGTCCGGTACCGGAACAGGGTCACCCACGGACGGCGCCGCTACAGGAACGGGTGGGGCGGCAGGCACCACGGAGGTCCGGGTGGCGGACACCGCCGGCATGCCCTCGGCCTTCCTCCAGTACGGGGTGAACGAGGGCTACTTCGAGGCGGAAGGCCTGGACGTCACAGTCGACGTGAGCATCGGTGGCGCCGCAGCCGTGCCTGCCGTGGTCAATGGAGAGACCCAGTTCGCCGGCTCCAACACCGTCAGTGCCATCCTGGCCGCCAGCAAGGGCCTCCCCATCACCATCGTGGCCGCCGGCACACGCACCATGGAGGCTCCTGAGGAGGACTTCGCCCGCATCGTGGCGTCCACCTCCAGCGGTGTCGAGGACGTCGAAGACCTGGAAGGCGCCACCATTGCGGTCAACACGCTGGAGAACATCAACGACGTGGTCATCATGACGCTGATGGAGGACGCCGGCGCGGACCGCACCCAGGTCAAGTTCGCCGAGATGGGCTTCTCAGACATGCTCCCGGCCCTGGCCAACGGGCAGGTCGACGCAGCGCTGCTGATCGAACCGTTCGTCACCATGGCCGTGGACCAGGGCGCCACGGAGGTCGCCAGCCCCTACGCCGAGTCCCGTCCGAACATGATGGTGGGCACCTACATGACCTCCGAGGAGTATGCCGCAGAGAACCCGGAGACGGTGGAGGCGTTCCAGCGGGGCCTCAGCGCCACCGGACAGGCCATCGCCGAGGATCCGGACGCCTTCCGTGAAGCCCTGCCCGAGGTCACCACGATCGAGCCCGACCTCGCCGGCCAGATCCACCTGCCCGCCTGGGATGCCTCGGTGGACCTGGAGACCCTGCAGTTCCTCAACGAGCGCATGGTCCGGTACGGACTGATCGACGAGGAGATCAACGTCGAGGACATCGTCACCGCGCCCACAGACTGAGCCACCCCGTCCATCCCGCCTGAGAGACCCGAGAGACCCGAGAGACCTGAGGACCACAGCACATGACCAGTGACACGACTGCCAGCCCCGCACCCCGCCCCTACCGGCGCATCGCCACGGAGGAGGCCTGGGCCCCGCCGGAGATGTTCGACATGTTCCGGGAGATCCTCGGCGACCACCCTGAGGACGATCCGGGGTTCATGAGCCTCATGGGCTACTACGTCCTCAATGACGGAGAGCGCCCGCGCTTCATCCGCGAGCGCATGACGGACACCGAGGGGGTGCGCCTGAAGGACATGGACGCCGCCGGCATCGATCATCAGATCCTGTCACTGACGGCTCCGGGCACCAACCCGTTGCCGGCGGCGCAGGCGACCGAACTGGCCCGGCTGTCCAATGACCAGCTCGGCGAGATCGTCCGGAACCGGCCCGACCGCTTCTCCGCGCTGGCCGCCGTGCCCTTCTCCGCGGCCGACGCCGGCGCCTCTGAGCTCGAGCGGGCCGTCACGCGGCTGGGCCTGAAGGGCGCCATCCTGAACTCGCATGTGCGGGACCGGTACACGGACACAGATGAATTCCTGCCCTTCTATGAGGCCGCCGAGGCACTCGGGGTGCCGGTCTACCTGCATCCCAATGCCCCCTCGGCCAGTCTGTTCAAACCCCTGCATGACCGCGGCCTGGACGGCTCGATGTACGGGTTCGGAGTGGAGACCGGCCTGCATCTGATGCGACTGGTGGTCTCCGGGGTGTTCGAGCGCTTCCCGAACCTGACCATGGTGGTCGGCCACCTCGGTGAGGCCGTACCGTTCTGGCTGAACCGGATCGACTACATGTACGGCAAGCAGGTGGCCACGGGACGCTATCCGCACGTGAAGCCCCTGCCGTTGAAGCCCTCCGAGTACATCCGCCGCAACGTCTGGATCACCACCAGCGGCATGCCCTGGCAGGACGAGGTGATGTTCGTCCGCACGATGGTCGGTGCGGACCGGGTCATGTACGCGATGGACTACCCGTACCAGTACGAGCCGTCCGAGGTGGACCTGCAGGACGACCTGCCGATCTCGGCGGAGGAGAAGTTCGAATTCTTCGAGGGCATCGCCACCCGGGTGTTCAACCTCGAGTTCTGACCCACCCACGCTTGCAGTCGACGTGGAGTGGGCATCTTCACCCGGCGCCCACTCCAACTCGACTGAGAGGAGGGCGGATCAGGAACTGAGCCGGGAGCGCAGGGCGGCGAGCGCCGCCGTCGCCGCCGTCCACAAGGTGGGCTCTGGTACGGGGACGAATCGAGGCGAGTGGTTGACCGGCATGGAACCGGAGGCCACGGTCTCGGCATCCATGCCACCGAAGAACCAGAACACGGAGGGCACGCCCAGCGCGCCGGGGAGGATGCCGAAGTCCTCCGAACCCATCATAGGTTGGCCGTCCCTCACCTTCTCGGTGCCGAGGGTGCCGCGCAGGGTCTCGATGAGCTCAGCCGTCGCGTCCGGGTCATTGAAGTTCCGGGGGAAGCGGTAGAGCTCCTCGATCACCGGCTCGGGCGCCCCGGAGGCCTGCGCCTCGGCGAGGATGATGCGCCTGAGGGCGTCCAGTACCGTGGCGCGGACGTCGTCGTCCATGGTGCGGACGTTGAGGGTGAACTCGGCTGAGTCCGGGATGATGTTCTCCTTGAGCCCCGCGTGGAACGTGCCCACCGTCACCACGGCGGACTCACGGGCGGAGATCTCCCGGGAGACGACGCCCTGCAGCCGCGTGACGATGTGGGCACCGAGCACGATGGGGTCGATCGAGTTCTCCGGCTGGGAGCCATGGGACTGCTCCCCGCGCAGAGTGACCTTCCAGGAGTCCGCATAGGCCATGGCGGGCCCACCGACCACCTCGACCGTCCCGGCCAGGCCTGGCATGACGTGCTGGCCGAAGATGATCTCCGGATGTGGGACGCGGTCCCAGAGCCCGTCCTCCACCATCGCCTGGGCGCCGGCCGCGGTCTCCTCACCGGGTTGGAAGATCAGCACGACGGTCCCGGACCAGGTCTCGCGCTGGGCCGCCAGCACCTCAGTGGCGGTCATCAGCGCCGCCACATGGGTGTCATGGCCGCAACCGTGCATCACCGGCACCTCGGTGCCGTCCGCCAAGGTGCCGCGGGCGGTGCTTCGGTAGTCGACCGTGGAGTCCTCCTGGATCGGTAGTCCGTCCGTATCCGCCCGGAACCCGACGACGGGCCCCGCACCGTTGCGCAGCAGGCCCACCACGCCGGTGCCCCCGCAGCGGAAGTGCTCAATGCCGAGCGTGTCCAGGTGCGCCTCGATGAACGCCGCCGTGGCGTGCTCTTGCATGGACAGTTCCGGATTCGAGTGCAGGTGCCGGTAGACGTCAAGCATGCGTTGACGCAGCTCGGCCGGGATCTCCGGGTACTCCGGGGGTCGGCCGTCGGTCAATCCAGCCGATTCCTCGGCGGACTGCTCGGATGTGGTGCGGTGTTGCACGGTGTTCCTTTCCGAAAAGTGGGGCGACCTGCTGCCGATGACTGAGTGGGGGGTCAGGGTGCGTCCACGGTGGCTGCGGGTTCTGGCGCCCTCGGTGCACGCGGGCGCACGAACCAGGTGATCACCAGCGTGCAGATCACGGCAATGGCGGTCGATGCCATGGCCAGGACGGGGGCGAGCGGAACCAACACGAAGATCACCAGCACCGCCACGATGACGGCCACCGCGGTGGCACGCACCTGCTTCAGGGAGACGATGGCCTGGATGATGACCGCTCCCAGCACGGCCGGCAGCACGTAGGTGCGGACCACGTTCGTGACGTCCTCCGGAACCACGCTGATGAGCCAGGTGCCGAGCAGGCCCACGAACACCAGGAGGGACAGCAGATGGACCATGGCGGCGCCACTGATCGCCATCACGGCGGCCAGCCCACCGCGTGCCGTGCCCGGCTTGGCACCGATGCTGGCCTGTGCGATGAGGGCCGCGGGCAGGAGCTTGTTGGAGATGTTCCCGATCATGAACGCCTGGTACATCGAGGCCGGACCGAGCATCGGGAAGTAGGTGATCGGCTCGATGATCCAGATGACGAAGAACGTGCCGGCCACGGCGATGAACGCCGTGAACAGCTGAGTTGCGGTGATGCCGAGGTCGGCGAAGAAGACGAGGTAGAGGGGGCCGGCCAGCGAGAGCACCAGGCCGACCAGCATGGTGAACCGGCCCCAGCGCGATGTGGTGGCGTCGAACTCCTCCATGCTGCCTGCGGCTGGCACGGTAGTGGATGTGGTGGAGGACGTAACCATCATGGGGACTCCTGAAGGGCTAGAGGATCGGGAACCGGGATGTCGGGGGACTCAGACACCCGCACCGAGGCCTGCGGATTGGGCCAGGTACGCGGCAGTGAGTCCGAGCAGAATCGCAATGCCCAGCCCCCATTCGCGCAGCCAGCGCATTCCCGGTAGCCGGGCCAACAGCAGGCAGGCTGCCATGACGGCTGCTGAGGCGGCCAAGGTGATCGCATGAACAGAACTCTTGGGCACCTCCGCGAGGCCCAGGGAGAAGAACGCGCCCAGCAGGGCCGCCCCCGGCACCACGGTCATGAGGACCGGGTTGACCTTGCCCAGACGGTGCTCCCCCTTCTTCAGCAGCGGCGTGAGGATGAGGGTGGCGATCATCCACATCGCCCCGCCCAGACTCAGGGCGAAGAACACGATGGCGAAGACCTGCTGGGTGTACTCCGGTCCACCCAGCTCCGCACCGGCGGTTCCGGCCGCGATGCTGGCCGCCGCGGTCTCATACTGCACCGACCCGATCAGGCCGATGCGCACCAGGGTGGCCGGGGTGCCGAAGAGGGCCAGCACGGCGATCGCCACCAGCGCCACCGCCAACGAAGGGCCGATGGCGGCGATGGCTCCGGTACGGAACGTGGTGCGCAGTTCCTGCTGGCTCATCCCCGCCGCCGGGGCGGCCTTGCGGGCCGCCCTCATGTACATGACCGACTGGACTGCGATGACCAAGAAGACGCCCAGGGCGCAGATCCAGAGGACTGGTGTGTTGGCCAGGGCCAGGACAGAATTCGGGTCCTGGCCCTGGCCAGCGGCCGCGCTTGCTGCTGAGATCATGGAGTCCTTCGATTCGTGAGGTCGGTTCTGGCTCAGAGCCCCGCAGTCGGCGCTTGGCTCGGAAACCGATTGATGCAATTCGTCGCTATCATTGTGGTGTGCTCAACATCACTTCACGCTCAATCGCAGAAAATTTACACACCCTGGCAGATTTCGCGAGATGGTGAACAAGCCCGTCGAGCCCTTGGACGAGGGTGACCTCCCCCTGGTTCATGCCCTGCAGATCGGGCCCCGGTTGCCATGGACGGTGCTGGGCGAGGTCCTCGACCAGCACCCGACCTCGCTGGCCGCCCGGTGGCGGCGCCTCGAGGACAGCGGCTCGGCGTGGATCACCGCCCACCCGCTGGGTCATCCGGACCAGATGGCCCTGTCCTTCCATGACGTAAGGTGCCGTCCCGGCCACCGACGGGCCGTGGCAGCGGCGATCGGGCGAATTCCCGAGGTTTTCTCGGTGGAGGAGTGCCACCGGGACCGGGATTTCATGCTGACCGTCATCACCCCGGACCCAGCCCAGCTCACGGACGTCGTCTATCCCCAGCTCGAGGACATCCCAGAACTATCGGGATACGAGTCAACCTTCTGCACCCGGCTGCACCGTACTGCCGCTGACTGGGAGCTCGACGCCTTGGATCCCGGTCAGCGGCGGGACCTCCGTGCGGCCGTCGGGCCGCCCCCGGTTCCGGCAGCCCACGCCGACCCCCAGCTGCCGTCGCTCGGTCCGATCGCCCGCATCCTCGGACGCAACGGGCGGGCCTCAGCCGCCCAGGTGGCTGCGGCCTCCGGCCTGCACCCCGCCACGGCCCGTCGTCGACTGCAGCGGGTGTTGAACTCTGGCATCCTGAGCTTTCGCTGTGACGTCTCGCACCGGGCCGCAGGCTACCCCGTCATGTGCCAGTGGTTCGCCCGGCTGCCGGCTGCCGACCACAATGCGGCCGCCGCCGAACTGGCGCGGCTCGGAGCCCTGCGCATCTGTGCCTCCACCACGGGGCGCTCGAACTTCATGTTCATGACGTGGCACCGCTCGGCCACGGACATCATGGCCATGGAGCGGCGGGCCTCAGAGAAGCTGCCCCGCCTGGAGATCCGGGAGACCGTCATCATCTCCAACATCCCCAAGCGGGCCGGTTGGCACCTGGACACCGACGGCAGGCGCCAGGAGGACTTCGTCGAGGTGGGGCACCACTGGTTGTGAGACGGTGGGTCAGCGGACCACCCAGAGGTCGATGATCACCCGGTCCGGCTCGCGGCGGCCAGAGCCGAGGACCACGGTGGACTCGAGCCAGGACCAGGTCTCCCCGGCCACCTCGAAGCGGGGCGCGCAACGGAAGTAGATCCGCTCGGCCGGCACCCGTTCACCGCGGGCCAGTGCGGCGATATCCTCGGCCGCGCCCGTACGGAAGGCCGCGTTCATGACGTAGAGCCGGTCGCCGTCGTCGGTCTCGATGACGTACCGGGCGTCCAGGTCCGAGGCCGTGTCCGACTGGATGAGCTGGAAGTCCGCCCCGCCGGGGAGGACACGGCCATTCAGCCCGGGGCCGGCAACGGTTCCGCCGGAGATCGGGATGACCCGGCGCAGTCCTCGGTGGGTCCGTCCGACCTCCACGGGCTCGGCTACTTCCACGGCCACGGTGGCGAGGAACTCGAGTCGGGGCGGGATGGGACCGGCGGCACCATCGGGGCGTCCGGGGGCAGGCTGCGGTGCCGCGGAGGTGGAGGCTGAGGCGTGGGTCATGAGCACCACGCTAGAGCCCGCCTCATGCGGACGCCATGCACATCCTCCGTGCATCCGATGCACAGCGAATTCCGTTGAGTTCACCAACGGTTCGGGGCACCATGAGGTGTTATGGATCACAGCACCGTTTCCCAGCTTCGCACCGCGGGCGACCCGTCCCCGGACCCCGTCGCGGCCTCTGCCCCCGGCACCACTCCGGCCACCATCGCCGGGATGTCCACCGGCACCGCTCCGCGTGCCGGTCGGCCCCGGGACCTCGTCGCCGTCAACATCGGCAATGCCCTGGAGTGGTTCGACTGGAACATCTACGCGATCTTCGCGCCGTTCTTCGCCGCCCAGTTCTTCCGCGCCGAGGACCCGGTCTCCAGCCTCCTCTCCACGTTGGCCGTCTTCGCGGTCGGTTTCCTCATGCGCCCGGTGGGAGGCTGGCTGTTCGGCCGGCTGGCCGATGACAGGGGCCGGAAGTTCAGCCTGACCCTGGCCATCCTGCTGGCCTCGTTCGGTTCCCTGCTGATTGCCGTCGCCCCGACCTTTGACGCGATCGGCGTGTGGGCCGGCGTCATTCTCCTGGTGGCCCGCCTCATCCAGGGCTTGTCCCACGGTGGTGAGACGGGCAGCGCGTTCACCTATCTGGCGGAGATCGCGCCGCGGGACAAGCGTGGCTTCTGGGCCTCCACACCGTGGCTCGGCGTGGGAGTGGGCACCATGCTCGCCACCGGAGTCGGCGTGTTGCTGACGGCTCTGCTCTCCGAGGCACAGATGGCCGAGTTCGGCTGGCGCATCCCGTTCGCCGTCGCCGCCGTCCTCGGGGTCTACGCCCTCTACATCCGCAAGACCATGAACGAGTCCGAGGTGCACACCGAGCGCAAGGCACGGGACCAGCGCGAGGGCACGGGAGTCCAGTCCCTGCGAGAGGTCTTCACCGAGCTGGGCCGCGAGTGGAAGCCGTTGCTGCAGATCGTCGGCCTGACGATCTCCGGCGTGGTGGCCTTCTACACCTGGTTCATCTTCGCCCCCGGCTACGCCTCCCGCGAGTTCGGCATGGACCCGAACGCCTCCCTGGTGGCCGGACTGTGCGGGCAGGCCGTGTTCCTGGTGGCCATCCCCGTGATGGGCAGACTCTCCGACCGCTTCGGGCGCAAACCGGTGCTGATGGTCTTCGCGGCCGGATTCGCGCTCGTGGCCTTCCCCCTGGAGTGGATGCTCGGCCCGAGCCCGTTCATGCTGTTCCTGGCCATGGCGGCCGGCTCCGTGCTGCTGGCCGCGAACTGCGCCCCGCTCGGCGCCGTCTTCGCCGAGTTGGTCCCGACCAAGCTGAGGGCCACCCTGATCGGGGTCGGCTACGCCACCTCCGGGGCGATCTTCGGCGGCACTGCGCCCTACCTGAACACCTGGTTGTCCAGCATCGGGATGCACGGACTGTTCGTGGGCTACATGATCCTGCTCTGCCTGGTTAGCGTGGTGGTCATCATCAAGATGCCGGAGACCGCCCGCCGCGACCTCCGCTGAACCCGCCGGCACCGGTCCGGCAGGAAGACGGGGACGGGTGCGACTGACACTGCGCCAACTCGAACACTTCTGCGCTGTGGCCCGGACCGGCAGCATCAGCGCCGCGGCCACCCAGCTGAGGGTGTCCAGGACCTCCGTCACGGAGGCACTGGACACCCTCGAGCGCGTCGCCGGCACCGTGCTGTGCCGCCGCAGCAAGGCCGAGGGAGTGGTGCTCACCGCCTCCGGGGAGGACTTCTTCATCCGGGCGCGCTCGGTGCTGGACCAGGCCCTTGACCTCGAGGTGCCCGACGGCGACCGGCAGCTCGGCGGGACCCTCGCCATCGGCTGCTTCCGGTCCCTGGCCCCGACCGTCCTGCCCGCGCTGTGGTCCGAGTTCGCCTCCCGGCACCCCGGCGTCACCGTCTCCGTGACCACCGGGAACCGGGCCGAACTCGTGGAACAGCTCTCCCTTGGGATCCTGGACGTGATCCTGGCGTACAACCTCCATGCCCTGCCCGGACTGGGTTCCGCCCGCCTCTACGACACCACGATGTACGCGCTCTTGCCCGCCGACCACCGCTTCGCCGAGCAGAGGCGGGCACCCTTGGCCGAGCTGGCCGCGGAGCCCCTGCTGCTCATGGACGTCTCCCCCAGTTCCGACGACATCCTCTCCTACTTCGCACATCACGGCGCGACCCCGAACGTGCGGATGAAGTCCCCGGACTTCGAACTCATCCGGTCCCTGGTGGCCCGCGGGCTGGGCTATTCGATCTTCATCCAGCGGCCCCGGCAGGACGTCTCCTACGAGGGCCTGCCCGTGGCCTGCGTTCCCCTGGACCCCGAGCCCCACCTGGAACGGGCGTCCATCGCCTGGTCGGAACGGCGGCGGCTGCCCGGCCCGGCACGGAGCTTCGTGGACCTGGCCATCGCCCTGGGTCCGCAGGTCGCGCCGGCACCGTGATGGCGATGCCGGTCAGGACCCCAGCCGGCCCTCCGGCCGGGGCTCGTTGCTGACCACGGGGGTGGACCCGGTGTCCGCGCCGGTGCGCCGCGGCCGAGCGCCGTCGATGTCCTTCTCGTCGGCGTTGCGCTCCGGCGGGCGGCCCTCGGAACGCGGTTCGCCTTCACCCTCACTCGCCCCCTCACCGCTGCGGTCACCGGCCGAGTCGGTACCCGAGCCTGCGGCAGAGCCCGCGGGTGCCATCTCGGCTGGCCTCTCGCCGCGCCCCGCTCCCACGGCAGCATCGGCACCGGCGGAACCGGCCGGCGTCGGAACGGGCCGTTGCGCTTCACCGGAGTGCAGGGAGGCGCGCAGGTCTCCGAAGGACATCGCGGAGGTCTGCACGTCCAGTTCGTCACGCCACTGCGGATCCGGCTCGGTCAGGTAGCCGACGGGGGCGTGCTCACCGAAGTGGTCGGCGTCCGCCTCCCGCCAGTCGGCGGCCCAGCCGCGCGGAGGCTCGTTGAGCAGTTCGTCCTCCCGCAGCCAGTGGTAGATGGAGGCGTAGGAGCGGGTGTTGAGGTGGTCCACGCGGCGGCGCAGCATCCGAGTGTTCAGCTGGGACGGATGGTTCAGACCCATCGACGCCATGATCTGCACGGCCTCACGGACGGTGAGCTTCTGGTAGTTGTGCACGCGTTTGGACTTGTCCTCCACGTCCAGCGCCCGCGTCAGCCGCGGGTCCTGCGTGGCCACGCCCACGGGACAATGGTTCGTGTGGCACTTCTGGGCCTGGATGCAGCCGGTGGCCATCATCATGGCGCGGGCGGACATGGTGAAGTCGGCCCCCTGGATCAGCCGTTTGACGATATCCGATCCAGTGGCGACCTTGCCGGCCGCGCCCAGCTTGACCATGTGCCGCAGGCCCGTGCCGACCAGGGCATTGTGCACCAGCATGAGGCCCTCGGTCAGCGGGGTGCCCACATGGTCGGAATACTCCAACGGGGCGGCGCCGGTGCCACCCTCGGAACCGTCCACGATGATGTAGTCCGGGGCTGTCCGCTCCTCCCAGATGGCCTTGCACATGGCTAGCACATCCGTGCGGGAGCCCACACAGAACTTGATGCCGACCGGCTTGCCGTCGGAGAGCTCGCGCAGCCGGCCGATGAACCGGACCATCTCCCGGGGCGTGGTGAAGGCCGAATGGGAGGCCGGGGAGATGCAGTCGACGCCGACCGGCACCTCGCGCGCCTCGGCGATCTCCGGGGTGACCTTGGGGCCGGGCAGCACGCCACCGAGCCCGGGCTTGGCCCCCTGGGAGAGCTTGATGGTGATGCCCTTGACCTCCGGCAGGGTGGCCTTCTCCGCGAAGCTCACCGGGTTGAAGCGGCCGTCCTCGGTGCGGCAGCCGAAGTAGCCGGAGCCGATCTCCCAGAACAGATCCGCTCCGTTGCCGCGGTGGTACTTCGTCAGCCCGCCCTCGCCGGTCTCGTGCACGAACCCACCCAGGCCGGCACCCTTGTTCATGGCCACCACCGCGTTCTTGGACAGCGAGCCGAAGGACATGGAGGAGATGTTCATCAGGGACAGGTCATAGGGCTGGCGGCAGTCCGGGCCGCCGATCCGCACGGTGGGAATCTTCTTCGGCGGCGCCACGGGGGCCGTGGAATGCAGGAGATACTCGTAGCCGATCCGCCCCGTGTCCCGCTCCGTGCCGAAGGCCTTGTGGTCATCCGCGCCCTTGGACCGCGAGTACACGATCGAGCGGGTGTCCCGGTCGAAGGGCTTGCCGTCGAAGTTCCGCTCGATGAAGTACTGCTGGATCTCCGGACGGATCGACTCCAGCAGGTACCGCATGTGCCCGATCACCGGGAAGTTCCGCAGGATCGCATGCCGCTTCTGGGTCAGGTCCCAGATGGCCAGCCCCACCAGCAGCAGGGCGACCAGCCCGAGGAAGATCCACGCCCAGAACCCGACCAGGTAGGCGATGACCAGGATGAGGACGAGCGTGGTGAGCCCGCCGATGATGAGGAGGCGGTTGTTCATGCTTCCCATCCTGCCCCGGCGGGAGGCATAACGCACGACGGCGGCGCGCAGGCCACCCGCATTCAGGTCACCAGCGGTGCGGGGCCGGCTTCCGGGAACCGGGCAGCGCGACGTCGCCGCGCCACTCGTGCAGCCACTCCGGAACGGTGAAGTCCTCGGGCGGCACCTCGCCGAGCTCCGTGCGGACCGCCTCGACGATGTCCTCGAGGGCAACCGCACCGTTCGCATCCACGAACCGGGTGGCCAGGTAGCCGCGGGCATAGATCTCGCCTTCGCGGACGAAACGCTGCTCGATCCAGATGCACTTCTCGTCCAGGCCGATGATCTTGGTCTCGATGCTGAAGCTCTGCCACAACCGGATCGACTTGCGGAAGGAGATCTGCTCCGACTGCACCACCGGAGTCCACTTGCGCTTCGACATCACGTCCCAGAATCCTGCCCGGACCATCAGGTCGAAGCGGCCCAGATCCATGAGGGAGAAATACATGCCGTTGTTGATGATCATGGCGATGTCGATGTCCGTCGGCAATGCCTTCAACGGCAGCGAGGAGGTCTGCCAGAGGCTCAGCCGAGGCCGCCGGCGGGACCGGGCGAGCAACAGCAGGGTGCGGAAGATCAGGTGCATGGCTCCATGATGCCACGTAGTTACCCACGGGTAGGGGAAGCATGGGCTGGAGCACTCACTGGCCGGGACCCTCTCGTCAGACGCCGGGCGTCCTGACTAGGCGAAGGCACTGAACCCGGTGAGATCACGGCCGATCAGCAGGGCCTGCACCGATTCGGTGCCCTCGTACGTATGGATGGCCTCGATGTCCGCCTGATGACGGATGACGCCGTTCTCCAACAGGATGCCGTTGCCCCCGAGCATGTCCCGCGCCTCGGACGCGATCAGGCGTGCGGTGCGGGTGTTGTGATACTTCGCCAGGGACGCCTGGGTGGGGCGCAGGAGACCCTCGGACTCCAGGTGCGCCAGGTTCACGCAGTACATCTGCATGGCTACCAGGTGGGAGAGCAGCCGGGTCAGCTTCTCCTGGACCATCTGGTGCTGGGCGAGCTTCTTGCCGAACTGCACCCGCTGTTGCGAGTAGGCCAGCGCGGCCTCGAAGCAGGCGGTGGCATGGCCGAGCGCCGACCACGCGACCCCGGCACGGGTGGCATAGAGGACCTTGGAGGTGTCCTTGAAGGAGTGCGCTCCGGGCAGCAGGGCGTCAGCCGGCAACTCCACGTCATCCAGCAGGATCAGGGCCTGGTCGATGGCGCGCAGAGCGCCCTTGCCGGCGATCACCCGGGCCTGGTAACCGGGAGTCTCCTGGGGGACGAGGAAACACCGGACCGCGCCATGGTCGTCGTCGCCCTCTGCGTCCACGCGCGCCCAGACGAAGGTCACACCACCCGAGGCTCCGTTGCCGATCCATTTCTTGGCTCCACGCAGCACCCACCCGGCCTGGGTACGGGTGGCCCGGGTGGACAGCCCCGAGGAGTCAGAACCGTGGTCCGGTTCGGTCAGGGCGAAGGACCCGAGCACCTCTCCCGAGGCCATGGGCCGCACATACCGTTCCTGCTGCTCCTGGCTGCCGAAGTACACGAGGGTGCGCAGCGCGAGCCCGCCCTGAACCGCCAGCACGGTGCCCAGGGAGCCATCCACACGGGAGAGTTCCATGTTGACCAGACCGGTGGCCAGTGGGGAGAACTGCTCCAGGTCCGGGTGGGTCAGACCGTCGTTGAACAGCTGGTGGCGCCCGAGGCTGACGGCAGCCTCGATCGGGTACTCATGTCGATCCCAGCCCTCTGCCATCTGACCGGCGACGGCGGTGGCGGCCGTCCGCGCCCGCTCCCAGATCTCGCGGTCCGCCGCGGGGATGCCCCGGAAGGTGCCGTAGTAGTCGATGTCCAGCGGGCTGGTCACGTCATAGGCCGGTTCGGTGGCGCCAGGGAACGGCGATCCGGCAGGTCGGGACACACGGTTGGTGCGGGCGGGAATCTCAGTCATCACATCAGCATAAGTGGAACTGCGTGTCAGATCTAGCGGGACTCAATGCCGAGGATCGTTATCAGTCCGGGTCACGGAGAGTTCGACTCCAGGGCCTGGCGGACCCGGCGCAACACCTCGCCCGAGGGCATCGTCGTGGGGAAGCTCGCGACCACCACCTGACCGGGCGCGACGGAGGGGTCGGGAACCCGACCGGAGCCGTCGGCGAGGTCCGCTCCCGCCGGTGCGCCGGCGTCGTCCGCGGGGTGTGACGCCGACCCCCCGGCGGCCCCGGTCTCGGCGCCCGCCGGGGAACCGACCCCGAAACGCAGCCGGACCATCGCCAGCGCCCGGTCCAATGCCTCTGCGTACCGCGCGGTGACCCCGGCGGTCGCCTCGGGGCCGGCGGGACCAGAGGCGACCGTGCTGCCAGCACCGCCGCCCTCGCCACCGTTCTCGCCGCTGCGGACGGCCTGGCGCAGGAAGTGGTTGTGGGTGGCTGTGACGAGCGCCGCGAAGCCGATGGCGTCCACGGGCTCGAGGCCGGGCACGGTCCGGCGTAGATGTCCGGAGAAGAGCTGTTCGTAGCGGCGTTCCGTGACGATCTCGCGGTCGCGCAGGGCCTGCACCCCGCCGACCACGGCGTAGCGGCGGCGCGCCAGTTCCAGGTCCTCGGACAGGTGCGCGAAGACCCGCTCCGAGGCGGCGCACACGGTGGTCCAGGGATCACTCGGCTGCTCGTCCATCCACGCGGCGAGTTCCTCGATCAGCGGCGGGTGGTCCGCGAAGACTGCGTCCTCCTTGCCGCCGACCTGACGGAAGTACGTGGAACGGGACAGCCCGGCGGCGCGGGCCAGGTCGTCCACGCTGGTGGCTTCGAAGCCCCGCTCGCCGAACAGCTCCACGGCGGCCTCGACCACCAGGGATCGGACCTCGACGGATCGGGACTGCGCACGTTCCAGAGTCATGCGCCTGACTCTATCCAGCCGAACCCCGCCCTCCCCGTCTGCTCCTCATCTGAAGGTCGAATTCGCGCCGTTCTCAACGGCTGTTCCCGAGCAGACAGTGCGAATTCGGCCTCCAGTGGCCCAGCAGTTGCCCAGATGCCAGGAGTGGGTCAGAGCAGGTGATCGGTCAGGTGGTCCGGGGTGCCGAAGCGGTGGGCAGTGATCGAGATGGCCTGCTCATGCACGAAGGGCAGCAGCTCCACATCCCCGGCCGAGACCACCGGATTCGCGTAGACGGCCACGTCCGGCGACCCGCCGAGGGCCTCGTGCAGGGCCAGCACGGCCGCCCGGGATGCCTCGGTTCCTGCCTCAGCTCCGGTCCGGGGGTGGGACCCGGCACGTGTCCCGGACTCGCTCCAGTCCAGCACCAGGCGAATGCGCGGGTCCCCGCCGGAGGGCGCAGACGGCGGCAACTGGGTCAGCTGCAGGGCCCGGGCGTGGAACGCCTCAGTGTCCTCCACCCGCACCTCCACCTGCGAGTCGCCTTCCAGGATTTGCCCGACGCCGGCCGGCAGTCCCTCCGCCACGCTCACCGTGAGCGGTGCCCCAGCACGGCGACCGGCCATGATCACCCGCAGAAGGTGCACCAGCGGGCCGGACTCCCAGCGGATGGTCACCGGGACCGGACGGTGGCGCAGCACGTTGCGCTCCGCCATCAGTCCGGAGATGTCCGTGGCCACGCCGAAGCACTCGTTCCACGCCTGCTCGTCCAGGGCAGCCGCGCCGGCCAGCCATGCGCGGTCCCCGGCCTCCAGACCTGCGGCCTCGGCCAGTCGCTGGACGGAGGCGGCGTCGGGGCCTTCGCCCGGCACCGCCGCGACCGGGGCGTCCGTCCAGGACCCCAGTCCATGCAGGTAGTGCGGGCCACCGGCCTTGGTGCCGGCGCCAACGGCAGAGCGCTTCCAGCCACCGAAGGGCTGTCGGCGGACGATCGCACCGGTGATGCCGCGATTGACGTAGAGGTTGCCGGCATTCACCGTGTCCAGCCAGGTCCCGATCTCATCCGGGTCCAGGGAGTGAATCCCGGAGGTCAGGCCGTAGTCCACGGCGTTCACGAGCTCGATGGCGTCCTCCAGCGTCTCGGCGGTCATCACGCCGAGCACGGGCCCGAAGTACTCGGTGAGGTGCGCGTCCGAGCCCGGGCGGACGCCGGCGCGGATGCCGGGGCTCCAGAGCCGACCGGTCCCGTCCAGCTGACGCGGTTCCAGCGCCCAGGTCTCTCCGTCCCCCAACTCCGTCAGCCCCCGCTGCAGCTTCTCCCCCGGGACCTCGATCACGGGGCCCATCTGGGAGCGCGGGTCCTCAGGGTAGCCCACGGTCAGGGAGTTCGCGGCGTCCACCAACTGGCGGTGGAAGCGCGGGGAGGTGGCCACGGAGCCGACGAGGATCACCAGGGAGGACGCCGAGCATTTCTGCCCGGCGTGGCCGAATGCGGAGGTCACCACGTCCTTGGCGGCCAGATCCAGATCAGCGCTCGGGGTCACGATGACCGCGTTCTTGCCGGAGGTCTCGGCGAGCAGCGGCAGGTCCGGGCGGAAGGAGCGGAACAGCCTCGCCGTCTCGTAGCCGCCGGTCAGGATGACCCGTTCCACGTCCGGGTGCGCGATGAGTCCCTCCCCGAGCTCCGCCTCCTGCTCCGGGTCGATGCTGATGAAGCTCACCACGTCCGAGGCCAGCGCTCCGGCCTCCTCGGTGCTGACGCCGTCCAGTGCGGCGAGCCCGGCGATCAGGCCCTCCCGGATGGCCTCGTAGGCCACGGCACCGGTGCGGACCGACTGCGGCGCCGGCTTGAACACCACGGGCGCGCCGGAGGCCAGCCCGGCGAGCACTCCGCCCGTCGGGATGGCCACCGGGAAGTTCCATGGCGGAATGACGAGCACGAGCTGGGCCGGGTGGAACCGGGCGCCGGGCACCTCGTCGAGCCCGCGGGCCAGCCGGCCGTAGTACCGCGCAAAGTCGATGGCCTCAGAGACCTCCGGGTCACCCTGGTCCAGCGTCTTGCCGGTCTCGGCTGCGGCCACCTCGAGCAGGTCCGCGCGGTGGGCCTCGAGGGAATCGGCCACGGCGCCCAGCACGCTCTCCCGCTCGGCTCCCGTCAGGCTCGCCCACGCCTTCCCCGCCGCCACGGCCTTCCCGATGGCGGCCTGCACCTGGTCCGGTGAGGTCACGGTGGCGGCGGTCACGGTCTCGGTACCGAGCATGGAGCCCGGGATGTTGGCGGTGATGGTCCGCCCCCAGTCGCGGTTCGCCGCCAGGGAAGGGTCGGTGTCCGGGGTGTTGGCGAAGCCGTCCACGGGTTCCGGGGCAGGGCCCCGCGCCACGTCGAGATCCGCAGCCTGCCTGTTCTGGGTGCGGGCCGGCGTCGGGATGGCGGTGTCCAGGTCCTCGAGCGAGGCCACGAAGCGGTCCTGCTCACGGGCGAAGAGCGCTGGGTCCGTGTCCAGTTCGAAGACGGCGGACATGAAGTTCTCCTGACTGGCCCCCTCCTCGAGGCGGCGGATCAGGTAGGAGATGGCCACGTCGAACTCATGCGGGTGGACCACCGGGGTGTAGAGCAGCAGCAAGCCGACGTCCTGGCGGACGGCCTCTGCCTGGCCGGTGGCCATGCCCAGCAGCATCTCGAACTCGACGTCCGGGCTGCGACCGCCCTGCTCCCACTGCGTGGTGAGTCCGCGTTCCTGCACGAGCAGCCAGGACAGGGCGATGTCGAAGAGGTTGTGCCCGGCCACTCCGATTCGCACGTTGCGGGTGTGCTCGGGCGTGAGGGCGTAGTTCAGGACGCGCTTGTAGTTGGTATCGGCTGCCTGCTTGGAGGGCACGGTGGCGGCGGGCCAGCCGGTGACGGAGGCCTGGACCTGCTCCATGGGCAGGTTGGCGCCCTTGACCACGCGGACCTTGAGCGGGGCACCGCCGGCGGCCACGCGACGGGCGGCGAACTCCTGCAGGCGGATCATGGCGTCGAGGGCGTCCGGCAGGTAGGCCTGCAGCACGATCCCGGCCTCGAGATCGTGGAGTGCGGGGGTGTCCATCAGCCGCATGAACACGGCCAGGGTCATGTCCAGGTCGTGGTACTCCTCCATGTCCAGGTTGATGAACGTGGGGCCGGTACCACCGACTCCATCACTCTGGGAGGCGGCGAGTTCGTAAAGCGGCAGGAGGTGGGCGGTGACCTCCTCGACAGCCTCGTTGAACGCCCAGGCACTGTGCGGGGCGGTGGCGGCGGAGACCTTGACGGAGACGTAGTCCACATCATCCCGCTCGATCAGGGTGCGGATGCCTTCCATCCGGCGATCGGCTTCCCGCTGGCCGAGGATGGCCTCACCAAGCAGGTTGATGTTGAGGCGGATGCCCTCGGTCCTCAGCTTGGCGATGGCCGGGCCGAGTTTGGCGTCCGTGGCATCCACGATCAGGTGGGAGACCAGCTCGCGCAGGACCTTGCGGGCTGCCGGCACGGCGATCGGGGCCACGGCGGGGGCAAGCCGGCCACCCAGGTTCATGGCCGATTTCATGTACCAGGGCAGGAAGCCGGGCGTCTGGGGCGCCAGGTCTGCGAGTGCCTCCGCCGCGATCCGGTGGTCCTCGGGACGCACCACCCGGTCCACGAAGCCGACCGTGAAGTCCAGCCCCGCCGGGTCCTTCAGCACACCCGCCAGCTGCTTGGCCGAGAAGTTCGAGGGATGCTTCCGGGCCTCTCGGAGCCAGGTCCGGACCTGCTCGACGGCGGCCGGGGCCAGCGCGCGCAATTCCTCGGGGTCCGGGATGGCCGCGTTCTGCTGGGGAACCTGCCGGGTCTCGGCGGTCAGGCTTGCCGGGTTGGCCGAGTTTGCCGGGCTAGCGGGGCCTACCGGGCTAGCGGGGCCTACCGGGCTAGCGGGGTCTACCGGGTTCGCCGGCTGGGCGGAGTGATCAACGGGGTGGGTCGTCATGCTGACATTGTTCTCCCTTACACTGTGCGTGACTAGCGAACGTTTCCGCCGAGTATTGTTCGGTTGAACCGAACATTCTCCTGTGGCGTTCCGGGGGGCCTCGGCCCTTGCGCCGTCCTTCCACCCGATCCCCACGCACCCCACCCGATCCCTCGTGAAAGGCCTGAGTCATGCTGGACGTCCGCCGTCTCGTTCTGCTGCGCGAGCTGTCCATCCGGGGCACGATCTCCGCGGTGGCCCGGGCCACGAACCTGGCCCCCTCCTCCGTCTCCGAACAGTTGTCCATGCTGGAGCGGGAGACCAAGACCGAGTTGTTGCGCCGGGTCGGGAGGAACGTGCAGCTCACGGAGGCGGCGATGGCCCTCGTGGAACGGGTGGAGCCGATCCTCGGCGCCCTCGAGGAAGCCGAGACGGCTCTGGTCTCGACCGGTGGCGCCATCAGTGGGCGCGTGCGCCTGGCGGTGTTCCAGTCCGCAGCCCTCGTCCTGATCCCGCCGGCCCTGTCCCTGCTGCGTGAGCGCCATCCCGCCCTGCGGCTGGAGATGGTCCAGTACGAGCCGGAGCGCGCCCTGCATGAGACGTGGGCACGGGACTTCGACGTGGTCGTCGCTGAACAGTATCCCGGACATTCGGCACCGCATTGGCCAGGGTTGGACCGCCGCCAGTTAGTGAAGGACGAGTTGCAACTGGCCGTGCCCGCCACACTCACCATCGGCGGCCAGCCCCTGCCGATCGGGGAAGAACTGGCCACTCTTCTGCAGCACCGGCCGCTGCCCTGGGTTATGGAGCCACGGGGCACGGCCACTCGACACTGGGCCGAGCAGCTGATTCGGTCCGCCGGTCACGAGCCGGACGTCCGCTTCGTCTCGGCAGACCTGCAGTCTCATGTGAAGCTCGTCGAGTCCGGCAATGCGGTGGCACTGCTGCCCGGTCTGACCCTGGCGGACCACCCTCAACGACTGCGCCGGATCTCTCTGCCCGGGCAGCCGCTGCGCACCGTCTTCACGTCCATCCGGTCCTCGTCGGCTCGGTCTCCGGCCGTCGTCGCCGTCCGTTCCGCCCTGGAGGATGCGGCGCAGCCGCTGGATGCCGGGAACGGCTGATAACGAACAGGTCGCGACCGGCGCGGAACGGGCCCGGGGGTTGCGTACTCGCATAGCATGGGGGAGTCGGTGACCAGATGTCCGCTGCCCTGCGCATGTCAGGACCGACGCACTCGACCCCCGTGAAGCACCTGACGAAAGGGACCCATGCGCCAGGATCCGCAGGCACTGCCGCTTGGTGGGGTCTCGACGGACCTGTCAACAGCGGTGTGGCACCTGCCCGGGGACACCGAGCCGCAGGAACGGCTGTGGATGGCCTTCCCCCGCGACTATGCGCAGATGGGCACCTCCACGTGGGAGCTGTCCGGAGCCCGCCGCGCCTGGACCCGGGTGGCGCATGCGGTCATGGACTACGTACCCGTGACCCTGTTGGTGGACCCGGCGGACCGGCAGATCGTGCACACGTACGTGGATCCCATGTTCCCCATCGTGCCGTTGGCCATGGACAACCCCTTCCTCGGCCTGACCGGGCCGACCTTCACCACAGGTGACGTGGATCCAGCCACGGGCCAGCGCCAGCTGGGCATGATCGACTGGGTCTTCAACGGCTTCGGCCGCCGGCCCGGATTCGACTACCGCCTGGACGACGTGGTGGGCGGCACCATCTCCGACCTCACCAACGCCCGGCGCCAGCTCTCACTCATGGTCAACGAGGGTGGTGCCTTCATCACGGACGGGGAGGGCACCCTGATCGCCTCCGAAGCCGTCCTGCTCGACCCGGCACGCAACGGCGGATGGACCCGCGAGCACGTCGAGGCTGAGTTCACGCGGTACACGGATATCCGCAAGATCATCTGGCTGCCCGGCGGTCTCAGCCGCAATCAGGGGCGGTTCGGCCTGGGCGGGCACATCGACCAACTGGTCACCTTCGCCTCCCCCACCGTGCTGCTGCTGCACTGGCAGGAGAACCCGGCCCACCCGGACCACGCCGTCTCCGCCCGCACCCTGTCCATCCTCCAGCACGAGACGGATGCCCGGGGCCGGCCCCTGAACGTGGCCACCCTGACCGCGCCCCTGGCCGGCCAGGACGACCGCGGCCCCCTCGCCTGGTCCTATGTCAACGTCCTGCCCGTCAACGGAGCCGTGGTGGTCCCCTCCTTCGAGGACCCGCACGACGACGGCGCTCACCAGCTGCTGCGCGCCGCCTACCCGGGGCGCACGGTCGTGCCCATCCCGGCACAGCGGCTGTACCGACGCGGCGTCGGCATCCGCCAGGTCGTCCTGCCGCAGCCGTCCCGGAAGGTGCCCGCCTAGACCAGGCGGATGGCGGCAGTGGTGTCTCTGCTGCCTGTGACGTCTCCGCTGTCTGTGGCGGCTGTGGCGGCTGAACCTCCACGTCTCACGCTCGGCCCGCTCGCGTCCTGCATCTCGATTCCCGATGATCGTGAACATTCCCACTCAGAATGACCGGGCTTCTTCACGATGAGCGGGAAAAGCTGCGTCGTCTGATCCTCCACAGCCGGCGAGATGCCCACGATGGTCCACATCGGCCCTTCAGCTGACCGCACAGGACCCCGCCCCCGTGATGTCCTGACTGGCATGATGGCCGCCTCGACCAAACTCTTCGCCCCTGATCTCCGGTTTCCACTTGAGGCGACCTCTCCGCAAGCCGTCGCCGCTTGGGGCATCGCTCTGCGCCGAGCCACCGAGGACGGTGCACCGACGGACGACGCACGCCTGGTGTTCAGAAAGGCCAGGTCCGGGGACCTCATCAGAGTCCGCCCCGGTGTCTTCGCCCCGGCCGAGCAGTGGAACCAGGCTTCACGCGATGACCGCTTCTGTGCCTCTGCGGCGGCTCTCGCCCTGACCAGCCGGACCGACCCCGTCTTCTGCCGGGAGACGGCGCTCCTGCTGTATGGGTTGCCACTCGTCAACAGGCCCGGAGTCCTGACCTTGCGGGCCTCCAGCGCCAGCGTGGCCGGCTCCATCAAGCGGACGAAGCCGAAGGGCGCCACCTGGCCGCTCTTCGACGAGCGAAGGATTTCTGTCCCACGGGCGTGGAGTGGCTTGTCCTCCGGGCAAAGACATCCGTTCCGACAGTTCCTCCTGCCAGGATCCTCGCTGGTGCTCGAGGACTTTCGGCTGTGCCTGGCGGACACCTTGCCGCGGCTACCGTGGGAAGACGCGATCGTGGTGGCTGACGCACTATTGAGCGGACTGAGGAACTCGCCAGCCAACATGCCGGCGGTGGTGGCCAGACCATGGACCATCCAGGACCTCACCTCCATGGCGAACTGGTGCTCCAGCCGGAAAGCCGCCCACCGCCTTCGTCAGATCACCGCCTTCGCCTCGCCCCTGTCAGCGTCTCCCGGCGAATCGTGGAGCCGAGTAGTCATAGACCGGCTTGGCTTCGAACCGCCAGAGCTCCAGCATCAAGTGCGGTCCGCTGATGGCCAGCTCCTCGGAATCCTCGACTTCTGGTGGAAGGGACTGCGGCTGGCCGGTGAGTTCGACGGCAAGCGGAAGTATGCCGGCGGCAACAGCTACTCGGGGCGCGACGTCGATCCGGTGATCCTGGACGAGAAGTTGAGATCAGAACGCATCCAGGAAGAAGGCATTCGCTTCGTCCGCTGGATGTGGGATGACCTGACGTCACCTCGTCGACTGGAAGCCAAACTGCTGCGTGCCGGCGTCCCCCGGCGCTGAAGACTGCGACGTGACCACCCACCCACTGGTCGAAACGAACCACACCGCGTCCGAAACGCCGAAAATTCCCGACGATAGCGATTAATCCCCGTCATCATCATGGGAAATTCTCACGATCGGCGGGAATCGACGCAGGTAACACCGCGAGCGACGGCAGTGACAGCAGGCGCCGGCTCAGGGCCCCCGCGTGTCAGTCGTCTTCGGGGGTGAACAGCTCGCGGACATCGTCGGCGGTGATGGTGGAGGAGAAGGCAGCATCCCCGTCGGTCAGCGAGGAGAACAGCGCCGCCTTCTTCTGTTGCAACGCCAGCACCTTCTCCTCGATTGTTCCTTCGGCCACCATGCGGTAGACCATCACGGTCCGGTCCTGGCCGATGCGGTGGGCGCGGTCCACGGCCTGGGCCTCGGTGGCAGGGTTCCACCACGGGTCCAGCAGGAACACGTAGTCGGCCTCGGTCAGCGTCAGGCCGAAGCCGCCGGCTTTGAGGCTGATGAGGAAGGCAGGAGCCGTCCCCGCCTTGAACCCCTCGATCACCTTCGAGCGGTTCCGCGTGGATCCGTCCAGGTACGCGAAGGCCACCCCACGATCCGCCAGGGCGTCCCCCACGCGCGTCAGGAAGGAGGTGAACTGACTGAAGATGATCACTCGGTGGCCTTCGGAGACGATCTCCTCGAGCTGGCCCATGAGTGCCTCCATCTTGGAGGACGGAACGGAAGCATACTTCTCGTCCACGATCGCCGGATCCAGCGCCAGCATGCGCAGCAGGGTCAGCGACTTGAAGATGATGAAGCGGTTCTCCTCCATGTTCTCCAGCAGCCCCAGGACCTTCCGCCGTTCGCGCTGGAGCACCTGGTCGTAGAGCCGGCGGTGCTTCGGCACGAGCTCCACGTGGCTGACCTGCTCCTGCTTCGGCGGCAGGTCCGAGGCCACGAGGTCCTTGGTGCGCCGGAGCATGAACGGCCGGATCCGCCGCCGCAGCCGCGCCATGCGCTTCGCGGCGAACCGCCGCCCGTCCGCGGAGGAGTCCGGCTGCTCGATCGGCTTGGTGTACTCGGAGCGGAACACCGTCGGCGAGGGGAACAGTCCCGAGGCCGTCAGCGAGAGCAACGCCCACAGATCAGACAGGGAGTTCTCCATGGGCGTGCCCGTGATCGCCAGGCGGAAGGGCGCCCGGATGGCCTTGGCCGCCTGGTGCGCCTTCGCCGCCCGATTCTTCACGAACTGGGCCTCGTCCAGCACCAGCCCGTCCCAGTCGAGCCCGGTGTACTCCTCTGAGTCCAGACGCAACAGGGTGTAGCTGGTGATCACGACGTCGGCTCCGGCCGCTTCGTCGGCCACGCTCGTCCCCCGCTTGGCGGTGGTGGTCTCGAGCACGCGCAGGGTCAACTCCGGCGCGAACCGTGCGGCCTCGTCCTTCCACACGGACAGCACGGATGACGGGGCCACCACCAGGAAGGGAGGGGCACCAGCCGCGAGCTGCCGCGCACGGACCATCAGCGCCAGGGTCTGGATCGTCTTGCCCAGTCCCATGTCGTCAGCCAGGATCCCGCCGAGGTGATGGTCGTAGAGGAAGGACAGCCACGCGAACCCCTCCAACTGGTACGGACGCAAGGTGGCCTGCAGGCCCGGGGGGACGGCCGGCGTCGGGATCTCCGCGAGGTCTTTGAGGGCGCCCACGGACTCCCGCCAGGCGACCGCCTCCTCGGACTCGTCCGCGAGGTCCTCGAACTCCTCCCAGAGCGCCACGTCATACTTGTTGATCCGCGGAGCGTCAGACTTCCACTCGCCCATGGACTCGGCCTCGGAGATGAGCTCGCGCAGGCGGTTCAGCCCGGGGTGGTCGAGCGAGAAGTAGCTGCCGTCATTCAGCATCAGGGTCTTCTTGCCCTGGGCCAGCGCCTTGAAGACCGCGGTGAACGGGATGAGCTGGCCGCCGACGGTGATCTCGAAGCCGAGGTCGAACCAGTCGTTGTCCCGTGGATTCGCCGCCTCGACCTGGGTGACGCGCACCTGGGGGTCGTCCGTCAGTTCGCGGTAGTCGGGACGCTCGCCGTGTTCGATGACCTTGACGTGGTCCATCTTCGAGAGCGTCGGCAGCACATATTCGACGAACCGGGCGGTGTCAGCTCCGTGCAGGTGCGTGTTCCGGATGGTTCCGGGCAGCACGGCCACGCCGTCCGTGGCTTCCTCGGCGGCCGCGCGGACTGCTTCCAGCACGGCGTCCTCATGTTCCACATCCCGGTCCACGTCCACCCCACGGGCACGGCCGGAGTATCCGGTCGGGGACCAGCCGCCGCGGGTGTGTGGACGCCGGTGTTCCACGGGCAACTCACGGCGCGGGCCCCAGTACAGCCAGTACCACTCCAGCGCGGTCTCATGGTTCTTCCGGTGGTCCACCTCGAGCCACAGCTCGGGTGCCGGGACCTCGGGGAACTCCACGGTCCCGTCTGCGCTGTCCACGTCCATGATGCGGGACAGCCGCGGGTAGACGTCGTAGAAGAACTCCTCCGACTCCTCCGGCGGGATCCGCAACGGTTCCGGCTGCTGCAACAGCTCCAGCACGGGGCGGGGGATGGCTGCCGACGCCTGCGCGAGCGTCAGGCGCACCGGCGCGAGATGGCGCGGGGCGTCGTCGAGGATCTCGGTGGCCACGAATCCCCCGGTGCCCGCGGCCCGGGCCCCGGGGATGATCTGTCCTGCGGATTCCACGATCGGGGCCACCTCCAGGCCCTCGTCCGGTCCCCTGACGTCCAGCCTCACGGTGGCCGGCCCGGTGAAGGCCACCTCACTGAGGATGCCCTGGCCCACGAACTCCACGCCCAGGTCCCGCGCGCGCGTCAGGAGTTGCCAGGCCGCCGGCCCGGACAGGGAGTCCAGCCGCAGCGTCTCATCGTTTCCATAGGCGTGCGGCCGTTCGGCGAGGTAGAGGCGGTAGAGCTGTCCGAGCAAGTCCACGTGGTCCCCGCGGAGCTGGTGGCGCAGGCCGCCGTACTGGAACTTCTTCCAGGTCAGTCCGCCCTTGATCCAGTTGTCCCGGGTGCCCCGGCGCATCGGCCGCAATTGGACGTGCAGCGGGACCCCTTCCTGGATGTCCGCCACCGACGCCTCGTTGGCGCCCCAGCGCCGGCGCATCTCGTTGCGCGGCTCAGCCAGCAGTTCCACCCCGATCCCCACCGGCTCCTCCGCGTGGGTGACTGCCTCCTGCCCGGTCAGCTCGCCGAGCACGGTCCGCCAATCACCTGCCACCGAGCCGGTCTGGGTTCCACCGCCACGGCGCGCTGCCGCACTATTCCCGACGCCGTCGCCATCCGTGAAGCGATCCACCTCGCCCCATCCCTGGGCTGGCGGCGCCGCGTTCGGATCGAACATTCCGGCCAGGGGTGCCCCGGGAGCCGGCGGCCGCAGGTGATCCCGGATCGCCAGCGTCGTGGCTGCATAGAGCAGGGCCGCGGCATGCTTGCAGTCGTTGCGGACCGGGCAGCTGCACCCGCCCCGCAGAGGAGTCCATTGGCGCGGGAGGGACTCCGAAGAGGCGCGGCCCGGCACGAGGATCGCGAACGTGTCGTACGGCAGCGGGTCGTTGCCCTGCACCTGCCCGAACAACGTGCGCGGGGAGTTCGGTGCCGATTCTCCGGCACGGTCCGGGCCGGAGCCGCCGTCCGTCGGCTCCCACAGCAGCCCCGAGACCACTCCCTGGCGCGCGTATTTCTTGCCGCGCTCGGCCGCCTGGGCGCCCACCAACCGGGCGATGTCCTGGTCGGCGACATAGGGGTAGGAGGGGGAACTGCTCATCCCTCCATCGTTTCACGCCCCACGGACACCCTCAGCCCTCCTCCACAGTCCGCACGGGTGTTCCAGCAGCTGTTCCGGCGTCGCCTCTCGCACGGGTCCGGCCGTCGGAGTCGAGGGCGACGGTGGCCCCCTCGCCTGGGTCTCCCGGCTTGCCCGGAACCGTCCCGTCGCCACCGGCACCGTCTCCGCCACTGGCCCCGTCGTCCAGGCCGCCGACGGTTCCGGGTGCGCCCCCGTCACTCGCGGTCGCCGCCGTCGCGATCCGGGCCTTGCGGTGCCGGGACTCCATGCCTCTCAGGTCAGAGGCGATGAAGGAGTTGATCCATCGCGACTGGGGATCCGCGTCGATCATGATGGCCTTCAGCAGCAGCGTGGCGGGCAGGGCCAGGATGGCGCCGAGTGGCCCGAGGATCCAGGCCCAGAACAGCAGGGACAGGAAGGAGACGGTGGGGATCACGCCCACGGCATCGCCGGTGAACTTGGGCTGGATGATCGATTGAATGACGAAGTTCAGCACCGAGTAGGCGGCTACCACGGCGAAGAACGCGCCCCAACCGCCCTCGACCAGCCCGAGCAGGGCCGGTGGGATCATGCCGATGATGAAGCCAATGTTGGGGATGTAGTTCGTCAGGAAGCTCAGCACACCCCAGACCCAGATCATGGGCACCCCGATGATCGCCAGCGCCACGACGTCCAGCCCGGCCACGATCAAGCCGAAGAGCGTGGTGACGACCCAGTACCGGCGCACCCCGTAGGCGAAGGCGGTGAGAGCGGCGCCGAGCTCGTACTTGGCGGTGTTGAGCAGGGCCATGCGGCGGTCTACGGCCACGGAGTCCATGGCCAGGAAGAAGACGGCCATGATCACGGTGGCCAGCAGCCCCAGGATGGCGGTGACGTTGGAGAGCAGCGCGGTGACGATCCCGGTGGCCGTCGACACCACCGTGGACATGTTGAGGCCGGCGAGCTGCTCGATCATCATGTCCGGGGTGACGCCGAAGCTGCCGATCCAGGTGATCATGCTGTTGTAGATCTCGTTGAACTGCTGCCCGTACTCGGGCAGGGCCATCACGAGTTCGGAGGCCGACCACAGGATCAGCGCCATGAACACCAGCAGCACGACGACGACCATCAGCACGGTGACCGAGGCGCCGATGAAGCGGTGCACGCCCCGCTTGATGAGCCATGCCTGCAGCGGATAGGCGATGATCACCAGGTTCAGTCCGAGGAACACGGGGCCGATGATGGTCTGGAGACCCTGAACGAATTGCAGCGTGATGACCAGGCCGGCCAGGCACAGCACGATGACCAGGAACCGCGGCCAAACGCGGTTCGATCTGGTCCCTGGGGTCATGCCGGAGGAATCTGCAGTGTCCACGTCCGAGAGTCTACGGCGGCCCCCGGACAGGATGCCGTCAGGGAGAACCCTGAATCCCACCCTGAGAACCACCCGGAGCCAGGGATGCTGACAGGACCGCAGGGCCCGATTAGCCTCGGACCATGATCCGAGACGAGAGCATTGAGGGATACGTGAACCGCCTGGCCTCCGGCGAGCCCACGCCGGGAGGCGGGGCCACCGGCGCCCTCCTGCTGGCCCAGGGAGTCGGCCTGCTGGCCATGGCGGCCCGGTTCAGTGACCACGAGGAACTGGCGGAGCGGGCAGCCACGCTGGCCTCGCGCGCGCTCGCCCTGTCTGATGACGACGAGCAGGCGTTCGCCCGGGTCTCCGAGGCCTTCGGTCTGCCGAAGGACACGGATGGAGACCGGCAGGAACGCTCGCGGCGCATCCAGGAGGCGATCCGGGCAGCCGCCGTGCCACCGCGGGACCTGGTGGAGGCCTCCGGTGCCGCCCTGCGGATCGCGGAGGATATCCTTGCGGACTGCAACGCGAACGTGCTCAGCGATGTCGGGGCCGGGCTCGGTTGTGTGCGTGGGACGTTGGTGGCCGCGGCGGCGACCCTGGAGACGGACCTGGCGCCGCTCCAGGACGAGGACGCCCGCACCCAGGTCAGCGCGGACATCCTCGAGGCCGACCGCCTGATCGGCCAGGCCGACGATCTCATCGACCGCACGCGCCAGCGGATCCGCGGTTGAGGATCTGCGATTGAGGATCACTGTGCCAGCTGCCCCGGCGCACCGGTCGTCACAGTCCACGTCATCGCAATCCCGGTCCCCCACCGACGACGCCGGCACGCAGCACCCGCTGGACCGTCAGATCCGCGGAGCGCAGGTCCCACCACGACGGGGCTGGGGCCGTCTCGGCGGCGTCCGGTGTGGGCTTCAACTCGGACCGGCCGGCCCGAGGGAGCAGGACGTTCGGGGTGCGGCGCAGCATGCTCATCATCTCCGTAGACTGTTGCCAAGAAGTATATGCAGAGATTTCTCTGCAAAGATGTCTATGCAAAGGTAGCTCTGCACATGGCCGATGACAAGACCTCCGTGCCCGATTCCCCTGATCCCGTCGTCGGCAAGGACGCCATGCCGGGGGTCGCGTCCCGGGCGCTCGACGCACGCGCCATGAAGGCATTCGCCCACCCGCTGCGGATGGCGATGTACTCCTACCTCACGGACCGCGGCACGGCGACGGCCACCTCCATGGCCCAGCACCTGAACGAGAGCACCGGGCAGACCAGTTACCACCTGCGTCAGCTGGAGAAGCACGGCTTCGTGGAGGAGGACACCGGGCGGGGCTCCGGCCGGGAGCGCTGGTGGAAGCCCGTGGGGTTCGCGGTGCCGACCTACGAGCTATCGCAGGACGAGTCCAACCGTCCTGCCATCCAGGCCCTGTTCCAGACGACCCTCAATCAGCGGGCGCAAGCCCTCGGTCGGTGGCTGAGCGTGGAGAACCACGCCGATCCCGAATGGGTCAGGGCCTCCATCGACTCCTCCAGCACCCGCACCATGACTGCCCGGCAGACTCGGGCCCTGAGCGAGGAGCTCATGTCCGTGATCGAACGCCACGAGCAGGCGCTGGACCATGCGGAACCGGCCCCGGACGCACTCTCCGAGCAGGCCGCGGACGGTGAGGAGACCCGCCGGGTCCGCCTCTACCTCAGCGTCTTCCCCCTGGTGATCGAGGACTGAAGGCCCACCCACCTCTACACCCGCAGTGACCCTGGATGCCATGATGAGGCTGATGGATACCACGCGAAATTTCACCAACTGGTCAGGAAGCGTCTCCTGTGTGCCCGAAGCCTGGCACTACCCGGCCGACGAGGTCGACGTCGCCCGGCTGGTCCGCCAGGCCCGGAGTGGCGGCCAGGCACTGCGGCCACTGGGCTCCGGCCACTCCTCTTCCGCCTTGGTGGCCACAGACGGTGCGCTCGTAAGCCTGGATCGTCTCAGCGGGGTGGTGTCCACGGACCCGCACCGTGGGCTGGCGACAGTGTTGCCCGGGACCGGGCTCGCGGACCTGGGCTCCGCGCTCGCCGAGGCCGGGCTGGGACTGGAGAACTTCGGGGATGTGGACTACCAGGCGATCGCCGGGGCCATCGCCACGGGCACCCACGGGACGGGCCGGGACCTGGGCAACCTCTCCTCGATGCTCGTCGGGGGCCGCCTCGTCAGCGGCACCGGGGAGGTGGTTCGCTTCGGCACCGAGTCAGACGACAGCGACAGCGACGACAGTCTCCTGCGGGCCGTCCAGGTGTCCCTGGGATCGCTGGGGTTCCTCACGTCCCTGACCCTGCAGGTCCGCCCAGCCTATGAGCTGCGCCGGACGAACTGGATGACGCATATCGACTGGGTGCTGGAGCACTATGCGGAACTGGTGGCGAGCAACCGCAATATGGACTTCTACTGGTATCCCCGCAGCGACCTGGCCCAGGTGCGCATGCTCAACGAACCCGGCCAGGAGCCGGACCTGCTCCCACCGGGGCGGCTGAAGCGGGACGAGACCGGGCCGTCCTACGAGATCATCCCGAACCGGCGTGAGATACCGTTCGAGGAGATGGAGTACATGATCCCGCTGGACACCGGGCTCGAGGCCTTCCGGCAGGTGCGGCAGCGGGTGCGGGAACGGCACCGGGACCGCGTGGGCTGGCGGGTGCTGGTCCGGACCATCGCCCCGGATCGCGGGATGCTCAGCACGGCCAATGGCCGGCCGACCATGACGATCGCCCTTCTGCACAACGCCACCCTGCCGTACCGGGACTACTTCTCCGACATGGAACCCCTGTTGCGTGGCTTCGAGGGGCGGCCTCATTGGGGCAAGAAGCACTCGGCCACCGCAGAGCGGTTGGCTCCGCTCTACCCGGAGTGGGAGGAGTTCGGCCGATGGCGCCGTGAACTCGATCCGGACGGGGTATTCCTGAACGACCACCTCCGCGCACTGCTCATAGGGACGCCCAGCTCGCCGTCGGCGTCCGCCGCCGAGATCTGGAAGGAACGCTGATGGACAGCCAGACGGATCCCATAGCCGGCCCCCTGACGAATACTCGGGAGGGTGCCTCGATTCACCCCGAGGCATCGCAGAGGGCCGCCCACACCGCATGGACCTTCCCGGCCGGGCTGGTCCCCGCAACCAGCACAGGCCATGAACCCGAGTGCACCAGCCGCAATGTGCTGTGCCTGCTCAACGCGACCAGCCGCGATGCCTGCGTCCGGCTCACGGTGTTCCACGAGGACCGGGATCCCGTCGGCCCGTACGAGGTCGCGGTTCCGGCGCAGCGGGTCAAACACGTTCGCATCAACGACCTCATCGACCCGGAGGCCGTGCCGCTGGGCCAGCCGTATGGGCTGGCCGTGTCCTCAGATGTCCCGGTCACGGCCCAGTTGCTCTTGCTCGATACCGGTGGCGGAAACTATGCGCTCACGGCGCTGCCGGGCTTTCCGGGCCCCGCAGACGGCGGAGCAGCAGCCGGTCCAGGCTGAACCGGCCTGGACCAACGACGGCCAGTACCAGGGCACCGACACCCAACCCGGCGGCCAGTTCCCAGCCGCCATCCGCGGCGAAGAGGCCATTGCTCACGTGGGCGAACACCACTGCCCCGGCCAGCACGAGCCCGGCCAGCACTCCGGCGATCGGTGTCAGCAACCCCAGGATGAGCAGCATGCCGCCACCGATCTCCACGGCCATCGTGATCACGGCCGCGGCCTCCGGCAGCGGGATACCCATGCCGCCGAGGCCCTGGGCGGTGGCAGACACGCCCTGGAGCGCCTTCTGCAGCCCATGGGCCACCAGCACCACACCGAGGACCACCCGCGCCAGTAGCAGCACGGTGTCCCGGATCAGCTGCGGGACGGGGACCACATTGGCATCCGAGTCCTCGGTTCTCGCACTGGAGCGAGTGGGTGCGGACGACCGGGAGGACGAAGCGGACGGCGTGGCGGAGGCAGGCGGCGTGGAGCCACTGGCCGCAGGGCGGAAGGGCCCTCCCGCCCGTTGCCACTCGACACCGCAGGGCTCCTCGTGGCCACTCCGGGCAGCCAAGGCCTCGGCGGCGCGTTCCTCGGGCGTCTTCACCTCGTTGGCTCTGGTCATTCCTTCAAGGCTTCCTCGCCAGTGTGGTCGCGTCAAACGGCCTGCCGGTGAGACGGCGGATGCACAGGGCCTTGCCAGCCCCCCTTCAGGTGGATGGGAGTGTGGCCTGCGGTGCGGGCAGCGGCTGCTCCAGCCCGGTCCAGCCTCGCCAGACGGACAGCCCGAGCGTGCCCAAGGCGGTGGACGCCTCCAGAGGCGTGACGGCCGCGCCGTCCCGGTGGAGCGCCGGACGATAGGCCGCGACGACGGCGGCGCCAGCCCCAGCGTCCGCGCACCCGTCCGCATCCTCAGCCTCGCCGCCGGGGAGCCGCCCGTCAGCACCGGGCAGGACGAGGACCGAGGCGAATCCCGACCGTGGCCGGTCTCCGGTTGCCTCACCGCTCAGGTTGCCGGCCGATTCCCACCCGGCCACGGTGTGGTGCGGGACCGTCCGTGGTCCGAAGCCCGGCAGCGCACTGGCCAGGCCAGCCGGTTCGAAGACCTCGCCCATCCAGCCCAGTACCCGTTCGGGCAACCGGGACAGGGCGGTGCACAGGTCGGCCGGAGTCGTCACACCCGCCTCCGGCTCGAATCCTGTGATCTCGGTGTCTGCCAGGTTCCAGTCTCCGATCAGCGTGCCGGCCACCTCCAGCAAGTCGACACCCCGGCCCGCCAGGAACTCGAGCACCGCCTGGAGGCACGCACCATCGCCCGTCCCCACGATGAGGGACAACGCGTCATCCACCGTCAGCCGCAGCTCACTGTCCATCCTCCGCAGGGTGCCCGTCCGGGATGCCCTGCGATGGTCGGCGGTCAGGGTGAGCCGCTCCCCCAGCAGCCCCGGATCGGACTCGGCCCACCGGGCCACCGCCGCGGCGAACACCAGCGTGCCGGTGCCGGCTAGCGGATGGCGGGTGCCGGCGTCGTGCGAGTACTCGCTGCCGTCCGAGAACCGGGCGGCGAAGCATAGCTGAGGGTACGCCGCCGGGATGTCAGCGAGGCGTACAGCACGCACGGCGGGCAGCCGGCTCACGCTGTGACCACGGGCACGGCCCAGTCCTCGATCGCGCGGCCGATCTCGGCGAAGGCGGTGAAGACGGCGTTGCGGCCCGGCACCCCGTCCGGCAGGGCGGTGGGGATGGTTTCGGCATAGACCGCGACGGCGGCCAGTGGCATCCCGCGCGCGTCCAGCGCCAGCCCCACCTGGGACAGTGAGCGCAGGCCGCGGCCGTTCTTCTCCGCGAAACTGATGCGCGTGGTCGCGGCACCGAGGCGAGGCGTGTAGATGCCCCGCATGAGGCCGATGATCCGGCGGCAGTCTTCGGGATGGAGCTGGAGCCGGGCGGCGGCCCTGACGGCCGCTGGACCTCCACCGGCACCGGATCCGATCAACGCCAGCAGGTGGGCCTGGTCAGCGGCGGTGGTGACAGTGAGCCCGTCGATCGAGTGATGCCAGGCGAGGTCACCGGTGCGCGGGAAGACCTCACGGTGGAGGGTGGAGCGCATCCCGGCCCAGGCGCAGTAGTCGTTGACGTACTGCAGCGACTCGCGCTCTGGTGCCGCATCATCCGCCGCCTCGCCGGCCACGGCCGCTCCGATGGCTTCGAAGACCAGCTGGGTGCAGATGTTGTCCGAGGTGCACATCATCTGCGTTAGGCAGTCCACCAGCGTCAGATCGAGCCCGGCGCTGAGAATGCGCATGATGCCGGCCTGCACGCCGTCGCGGTGCGCCTCGGTGATCGTGTGCCGCTGCTCGAGATCCAGCCGGCCGGCACGGGCGAGCGCGAGTACGGCGCAGAGGATGCTCACCTTACGCGTGGAGAAGGAGGGCACCACCGTGTCCGCGCCGTCACCGATGGCGCGCACTGCGCCGGCGACCGGCAGGGCACCCGCGCCGGAACGTTGGGCCGCTGCGCCACCGGCCGGGACGACCCCGACGAGCGGGACGATGCGCCAGGACACGGAGAAGGGCTGGTCTTGCAGGAAAGTGCCAAGGCGACGCTCCACGGCGAAGAGACGATCCTGACTCGGCAGTGATGTGTCCACCGCTCCTCCTGGTGTCTACTCGTGCTGGTGTTCCCTCGCGCTGCCGCGCGCCCTCCGGACTCCGAAGGTCCTCGGGTGATGTCCGGCCCTGCGCGGGAACCTATCACCCGTTGCGCCCAGACCACCGCGGAGACACCACCGCGCCCCACCGGTCGGAACCGGAGGGACGCAGTGGCGCACGACGTGCGCGGAAGTGATCCGCAGGGAACGAGTGCTAGAGCCGGGTCGCCATCTTCTCGGTCTCCTCGGCGGTGCCGGACGGTCCGGAGCCGCCGGTCGCAACCGTCGAACCGGTCGGTCCTGAGGGGGCCACCGGCTCCCCGCCGGAGCCGCCAGGCCCGCCGGAGCCGCCCTCGGGCCCCTCACCGGTGCCGCCCAGCGCGGCGGCCGCCTTCTGGCGGCGGTGACGCACGTGCTGCACGGCGCTGACCGCGAGGGCCAGGACCAGCACGGAGTACAGGATCACGGTGACGGGGCTGGAGACCAGGACGGACACGTCCCCTTCGGAGACGGTCAGCGCGCGGCGCAGCTCGGTCTCCGCCAGCGGTCCGAGGACCACGGCGATCAGCACAGGGGCCAGCGGGAACTGGTAGCGCCGCATCACGAAGCCCAGCAGGCCGATCACCAGGAGCACCCAGAGGTCCAGGGTCGAGGAACTGATGGCGTACACGCCCAGCATGGACAGCACCGTGATGCCGGCGTAGAGGTAGTGGCGCGGGATCAACAGCAGCTTGGCCCACATCACCGCGAACTGCATGTTCAGAATGACCAGGACCACCAGGCCGATGAACAGTGAGGCCAGCAGGGTCCAGACCAGTTCACCGCTGCGCTCGAAGAGCAGGGGGCCGGGCTGCATGCCGTACTGCTGGAAGGCGGCCAGCATGATCGCCGCGGTGGCGGAGGTGGGCAGGCCGAGCGCGAGCAGGGCGCCCATGGCGGTACCGGCGGTCGCGTTGCCCGCGGCCTCGGGAGCGGCCACACCGCGGATGGAGCCGGTCGAGCCGAACTCCTGGTCTCCTCGGCGCTTGGCCAGGCGCTTCTCGGTGCCGTAGGCCAGGAACGTGGGGACCTCGGCCCCGCCGGCGGGGATGATCCCGAAGGGCACGCCGAAGGCGGTTCCACGGAGCCAGGCCGGGAGGGCCTTGCGGACGTCCGAGCGTTCCAGCCGGGCCCGGCCGTTGGTGCCGATCCGCTCCATGGCGGGATCCCGGTGGATGCGGCCGGCGATGTGCAGCACCTCGCCGAGGGCCAACAGACCCACGGTGATCACCACGATCGAGATGCCGTCGAACAGCTGCGGCATCCCGAGGGTGTACCGGACCGTGCCGGAGGGGCCGTCCACACCCACCATGGCCAGGACCAGGCCGATGCCGAGGGCACCCAGGCCCTTCACCACGGACTCGGAGACCACAGAGGAGATCGCCAGGAAGGCGAACACCGCCAGAGCGAAGTACTCGGCCGGACCGAAGGCGGTGGCCATCTTGACGAGGAGGGGTGCGAAGAACACCACCAGGGTAGTGGCGATCAGGCCACCCACGAAGGCGCCGACGGCGGCCGTCGCCAGCGCCTTGGCGGCCCGGCCGTCCTTGGCCATCCGGTGCCCTTCGAACGAACCGGCAATGGCCGCGGAGTTGCCGGGGGTGTTCAGCAGGATCCCGGCGGTGGAGTCACCGAAGAGGCCACCGAAGTAGACGCCGGCGAACATGATGAACGCTGCGGTCGGGTCCAGCGTGAAGGTGATGGGCAGCAGCAGGGCAACGGCCATCGATGAGCCCAGGCCAGGCAGCACACCGACGGCGGTGCCCAACAGGGCGCCGATCAGTACCCACAGCAGGTTGATCGGGGTGAGGGCGGCGCCGAAACCCTCGAACAGGAGGTTCAACTGGTCCATCTCAGATCAGTCCTTCCAGGAAACCGCCGGGCAGGTTCAGTCCGAGGCCGGCGTTGAAGGCCAGCTGGATGACTGAGGAGAACACCAGCGAGATGATGAGGTCGAACAGCGGTCGCTTGCTGCCCAGTGCCTTGCAGACCACCCAGAACAGGCCGGCCGCGGACAGCACCCAGCCCAGGACGGGCAGCACGAGGATGAACACGGCGATCCCGCCGACGATCAGCCCCACGGTCTTCCAGTCGGTGTACGTCTTCCAGCCCTGGGGCAGTGTGGCACCCGGGGTACGGCCGGCGATCCGCTCACGGCCCCGTTCGGAGGCGTGGGCCAGGTCGCCGAGCAGGTCCGAGGAGGTGTCCGCATTCACCGCATCGTCGGTGAGGTCCGGCAGCCGCGGGTTGCGCAGCAGCTGGATGGCGTGGACGACCGCGACGGCGTAGAGCACGATGCAGACGATTGTCGGGAAGAACTGGGGCCCCGGCACGGAGTCGCCCATGACGTTCATGGTCGCGGTCTCGATGGCGAGCCAGGTGGCGATGCCGCCCACCAGCAGGGGCATGATCAGTTCGCTGCGGCCGGCCCAGAATCCCCGACGCGCGGTCCCGCCCTGGGGTGTGGCCGACGTCGGGCCCTGCGGTCCGCCGGGCGAACCGGCAGTTCCGGCCGGGGGTAGTGTCTGCTGCTGGCTCACAGTCCGAGTCCTTCCACGATGTCACGGGTGCGGTCGATCTCCTCGTCGAGGAAGGCCTCGAACTCGTCGCCCGTCATGTAGCTGTCCGTCCAGCTGTTGCGCTCGAGGGCGTCCTGCCAGTGCTCCGTCTGGCGGTATTCCGCCACGATCTCCAGCAACTCGCCCCGGTCCTCCTCGGAGACTCCGGGGGCCGCGGCCAGGCCGCGCCAGTTGGCCATCTCGGCATCCACGCCCTGCTCCAGGAAGGTGGGCACGTCCACGCCGGGCAGCCGCTCCTTCGAGGAGATGGCCAGGGCCCGCAGGTTGCCGGCCTCGATCTGATCCGCCACCTCGTTGTATCCGGACATGCCGGCCACGGTGGTGCCGGAGAGCATGGAGGTCAGCGCCTCGCCGCCGCCCGAGTAGGCGATGTAGTTGGTCTTGGACGGGTCGATCCCCGCCTTCTCCGCCACGAGGCCGGTCAGCAGGTGATCGATCGAGCCGAGCGAGCCGCCGGAGATGGACGTGCCACCCGGGTCCTGCTTCCACGCTTCGATGAATTCGTCCACGGTCTCGTACGGCGAGTCCGCCGGCACCACGAGGGCGGCATAGTCGTCCGCCAGCCGAACCAGCGGCTCGACGTCGTCCATGGAGACTCCGGAGTCCGCCAGCTCGACGGCGCCGACCATCACGCCGCCGGTGACCATCATCATGTCCGAGCGGCCCTCCATCTGGGCGAACTGTCCCAGGCCGATGGTGCCACCTGCTCCGGGGACGTTGACCACCTGGACATTGTTGGAGATCCCATCGGATTTGATGGCCTGCTGGGATTCGCGGGCGAAGCCGTCCCAGCCACCGCCGGGCGCCGCGGGTGCCATCAGCACCAGCTTGGATCGGGCGGTGGCCTCGCCTCCGCCAGCGGCGGCATTGACCAAGGCAAGGCCGACGACGCCGGCGGCTGCCACCCCGAGGGCGGCCTTGGTGAAGGTGCGTGAACTCATGGTCTTCCGTACTCTCTACGTCAGTGATTCGGACCACTTAAGCCGTGGCCGATCCTCCACGTTGACAGAAACGTGATCCATGGCACAGCAGAATGATGGTTGTGGTCATAAGGGGTGGTTAAGAAACTTCTGACAACACCGCGTCACGTCCCCCCGTCCCCCCGTCCCCTTGATCCCCCAGGAGTCAGCCACGGTGCTTCACCCCCCGCCCCGCCTGCACGGGCACCGGCCCCGCCGCCGGTTCCGCCTGCAGTTGCTCACCCTGCAGCTGGCCATCGTGCTGCTGACAGTGCTGGCCGTGGCCGCCATCGTGCTGCGCTTCGAGGAACTGCGCACCCGGGACCTCGCCTTCGAGGAGGTCCACACCGTGGCCACCGAGATGGCCAGCGTCCCCGAGGTGATCGCCACGGTGAACGCAGCGGATGCGGTGGAGAGAATCCAGCCCATCGCCCACCTGGCCGAACGGGCCGCCGGGGTCGAGTTCGTGGTCATCGCAGACCGGGATGGCATCCGGGTGGCCCATCCCGATCCCGCGCAGATCGGCCAGCCGGTCTCCTCAGACCATGCCCCGATCCGTGCTGGCGAGACCTTCCGCGGCACCGAGGAGGGCCCCCTGGGGGAGTCACTGCGGTCCAAGGTCCCGATCTGGGACGGCGACGAGGTGGTGGGCACCGTCTCGGTGGGCCTGTTGCAGAGCGAGATCCGCGCCGACCTGCTCGAGGTCGTCCTCAGCTTCGCCCCCTGGGTCCTGCTCGCCGCCGGCCTGGGCACCGCCGGGGCCGCTTGGGCCTCCCGCTATGTGCGCACCAGGATCTACGGGGCCGGCCCGGAGGAGATGGCCGGCCTGCACCAGTCCCGGCAGGCCCTGCTGCACAGCGTCGGAGACGGCGTCATCGGCGTGGACGAGGACGGCACCATCACCCTCGTCAACGATGAGGCCACCCGACTGCTCGGCGTGGGCACGGACATCGAGGGCCGTCCGGCCGCAGAGGTGCTGGATGCGGACCTGGCCGCACTTCTGGCCCCCTCCCCCCTACCGGCACCCACACCTGCTTCGCCTCCGGGCACGGCAGCCGATGCCGGGCCCCGGCGTCCGATGCCGGACGAGGCCGACTGGGACCTGACGACCTTCGCCCTGGCCGGCGAGCGCATCCTGTTGGCTCGGGTGCGGCCGGCACGGGCGCAGGGGCGGCAGATCGGACGGACCCTGACCGTGCAGGACCGCACCGAGCTGGAAGCCAGCCTGCGGGAGCTGGAAGGCCAGCGCAGCCTGACGGAGACCCTGCGGTCACAGACCCACGAGTTCTCCAACCGGCTCCATGTGATCTCCGGCCTGCTGTCCCTCGATGAGACCGAGGAGGCGCAGGAGTACATTCGGAGCCTGACGGGCCTGGCCGGCGGTCCCTTTCAGCACGATCTCTCCGATGCGTCCCTGTCCGCGCTGGTCGGCGCGAAGTCCGCGCTCGCCCGGGAGGCCGGCGTCGTGCTGGAGCTGACCGCCGATAGTTCCGTCGAGACGGACTGGCGTGCGGACGACGACGCCCTCACGGTGGTGGCCAACCTGCTGACGAATGCCATCGAGGCGGCCGGGGACGGCGGCCGGGTGATGCTGGAGGTGACCGCCGGCACCACCGGATTCGCGGTCCAGGTGGACGATTCTGGCCCCGGGCTGGACCCGGACGCGGCGCAGGCGCTCTTCCGCTGGGGAACCTCCACCAAGGACACCGGCCCGGCGTCAGCGCGGCCCGTCGGAGGGCGCGGCATCGGCCTCGCCCTGGTGGACCGCATCGCCCGACGCCGGCACGGCCGGGTGGAGATCGCCCCGTCGCCCTGGGGCGGGGCCCGGTTCCAGGCCGCCTGGCCGGCGGCCGCAGACTCCGACGCCGTCCCGGACGCTGGCACCGACACGGGCACCGACACGGGCACCGATGACGATTCTCGTGCTGGAGCGGGCAGAGAACATACCGGGACACCAGACACTGGGGACAGAGGGGGCATCCGTTGATCAGGACACTCGTAGTGGATGACGACTTCGCGGTCGCGGGAATGCACCGGCGTTTCGTGGAGGCCCTCGATGGCTTCGAGGTGGTCGGGGTCTTGGAACGCGGCCTGCCGGTGGCGGATTACCTGACTCAGCACGAGGTGGATCTCGTGCTGCTGGACGTGCACCTGCCGGACCGGGGCGGCGTCCAGGTACTGGAGGACCTGCGAACGGCTGGTCATGACGTCGCGGTGATCATGGTGACCGCCGCCAGCGAGCGGGACACCGTCCGCCGCGCGGTGGGCCACGGCGTGGACGGCTACCTGGTCAAGCCCTTCAGCCGTGAGGAGTTCAACGAGCGCCTCCGGGAGTTCGCCGCCCTCCTGGCCGCCCACGGCGGATCCCTCCAGGGCTCCGGCACGGCCCCGGAACTGGACCAGACCGAGATCGACCGGTTGGTCCGGGGCGCATCCGGCAGAGCCCCGGGCAACGTGGAGCAACCCGGGCAGTCCAGCACAACGGCCCGGTCGGGAGCGGAGGCACGATCAGGCGCGGCCACACCAGTGGGCGGACCCCCGGACCGCCTGCCCAAGGGCTACTCGGCCCCCACCCTGAATCTGGTGGCAGCCGCGCTGCGAGGGGCCGGGGCCGGCGTCGACCTCTCGGCGCGTGAGGTGGCGGCGGCCTGCGGGATCTCCAGGGTCAGCGCGCGCCGCTATCTCGAACTGCTGACCGACCGCGGCAAAGCCGAGCTGCGTCCGCGCTACGGCGCCACTGGTCGCCCGGAACACCGGTACGCCTGGATCGGCTGAGTCCCAGAAGTCCGCCACAGAGCATCCGGCAGGGAGCACCGTGCCCCGATAACAGGCGCGAGGCATCGGCGGCGGGCCACCCCGCGTCCCTGTCCCGTCAGCGCTTGCAGCGTTGTCCACATTTGTATACATTCGTGCACAGTCGTCGGGTGGACCGGCGAGCCGACTGAAAGGGACTCCCCATGACCACCTCCCCCACCCCGGACACCCGCATCGGTGACGCCCAGACCGGCACCAGCCTGGACGCCGATGTCATCGTCGTCGGCGGCGGCAACGCCGCGTTCACCGCCGCCCACGCAGCAGCCGAGCGGGGCCGGAAGGTGCTCCTGCTGGAGAAGGCCCCCCGCGATGCCTTCGGCGGCAACAGCTACTACACCGCAGGGGCCACGCGCATCGCCCATGCCGGTCTCGAGGACCTGCAGGACTTCATCGAGCCGGACGAGCGCCACGCCGTCACGGAGGTTCCGGCCTACTCCGCCGCGGACTACACCGCCGACCTCGTCCGCGTCACCGACGGCCGCAATGACCCGGAGCTGACCGAGGGCCTGGTGCAGGAAGCCGCCCCGAACCTGCGGTGGCTGCAGTCACTGGGACTGAAGTACCGCCTGATGTACGAGCGCCAGGCCTACCAGCGCGAGGACGGCAGCTACCTGTTCTGGGGCGGGCTGCATGTCGGCAACGTCGGCGGCGGCGAGGGCCTGATGCATGACCACGTCCGCGTGGCCGAGCAGCTGGGCACCGAGGTCCGCTACGGCCAGGACGTGACCGGGCTGGTCGTCGAGGAGGGCCAGGTCAAGGGCGTCACCGTCCGCCAGGAGGACGGGTCTCTGCAGGAGCTGCACGCCGAGTCCGTGATCCTGGGCGCCGGCGGCTTCGAGTCCAATGCCGAATGGCGCCGCGAGCACCTCGGAGAGGGATGGGAGAACGCCAAGGTCCGCGGCACCCCCTTCAACAACGGGGACATGATCGCCGCCGGCCTGGAGATCGGTGCCCAGAAGGCCGGGCACTGGTCCACCTGCCACTCCACGCAGTGGGATGCGTTCACGCCGAACAACGAGTCCAACCGCGAGCTCACCAACCGGTTGACCCGTCAGTCCTACCCGCTGGGGATCATCGTCAACACCGAGGGCCAGCGGTTCGTGGACGAGGGTGAGGACTTCCGCAACTACACCTATGCCAAGTTCGGCCGCGAGATCCTCAAGCAGCCGGGCTCGGTCGCCTACCAGATCTTCGACGCCCCCCTGCGGGCCATGCTGCGGAGCGAGGAGTATGAGATGCCCGGCATCACCGTGGCCGAGGCAGGCACCCTCGAGGAGCTGGCCGAGAAGATCGGGATCGCCCCGGAGGCCCTCACCGGCACTGTCCAGGACTACAACGGGTCCATCGACACCACCGTCCCCTGGGACCCCACCGTCAAGGACGGCCGCCGCGCCGAGACCACCCCGGTCAAGTCCAACTGGGCCACCCCGCTGACCGAGGGGCCCTTCTACGCCTACGCGGTCACCTGTGGCATCACGTTCACCTTCGGCGGCCTGAAGTCGGACACCCACGGCCGGGTCCTGGACGCCGAGGGCGAGCACATCTCCGGGCTGTACGTGTGCGGTGAGATGCTCGGCGGGCTGTTCGCCGGCAACTACCCCGGCGGCTCCGGCCTGGCCGCGGGCGTCGTCTTCGGACGGCGCGCCGGTACGCTGGCCTGACATCGGAAGGCGTGCCGGCCG
>NZ_BAAALH010000002.1:1070591-1081871 GCF_039528175.1 Citricoccus alkalitolerans | reverse complement strand
GACGCCGGCCGGGCACCGCTGAGAGCGGACGAAGGGACACCTGTGGCAGGGAAGATGGACGCCGCCGCGATGCACGGCGAGCTCAAGACGGAGATTCTCCGCGGCGAGCACTCCCCCGGCACCCCCTTCCGCGAAGTGGCCCTGGCCGAGCGGTTCGGGGTCTCCCGGACCCCGGTGCGCGAGGCCCTGGGCCGGCTGCAACAGGAGGGCCTGCTCGAACGCGGGACCCGGGGGCTGCAGGTGCGGCGCCTGGACCCCGAGCAGCTGATGCAGGTCTATGACCTCCGCATCCTCCTGGAGGGACAGGCCGCCGAGGAGGCTGCCTCCGCCCGCACCGAACTGGACCTGGTCCGGCTGGAGGGACTCCTCTCCCGGGACCAGGCCCTCACGGACCCGGACAACGCCACCCGGCTGGACACCAACATCGAGTTCCATGAGGCGCTGTGGTCGGCCGCCCGGAACCCGATCCTGCGTGATCTGCTGGACCGGCTCTCCACCCATCAGATCCATGCGCCGACCTCAACCCTCACCACGCCGGGACGCTGGGAACAGTCACTGGAGGAGCACGCGGAGATCATCCGCTGCATCCGGGAGCACGAGGCCGCCGGCGCGCGTGCGGCCATGCGGGCCCACATGGCCACGGCCCGGGCCCTCCGGCTGAGGATGCTCAGCCATGCCAGGGGCTGACGGCACCGGCTGACCGGGGCCGCGTCATCAAGGCCTCACGAGACCACCTCTGACGGCACCGCCTGGCAGCACCCTCGGGAGTGCGCTCCAGGCTGCCCGGTTGAGAGGTTTCCACTGGTCAGTCGCCATGTTTTCGGACCCGCAACCTCCGGACGGAACCCGTTCGGCGTGTCGTCCGGCGTGGCGTTTTCATCCGTGTGGTTTCAGCGATAGTGTCCTGCCCGATGCCCGCTCTGGGCAGACCCGGAATCCCCTCATTTGGAGGACATCATGTCCACTCCGCTGTCACTCTCCACGTCCGAAATCCCCACCACGGGCACCTACTCGGCCACCACCGAGCGCGCCACGTTCTGGACCGTCACCGGCATCATCTCAGCCGCCGCCGCCGTCGGCGTCTTTGAAGTGGTCCTGCACCTGCTGGGATAGGAGAACCTCGCCGCCGGCCCGGCCCTCAGAACTCTCGCAGGTAACAGAGCATGCGGTAGTCCTCTCCGGGCTGGATGTTCGTGAACCCGTGCCGTTCGTAGAAGCGCCGGGTGTCCTCGTCGACCTCATCCACGTTGATGTGCATCTCCTCGCTGCCTCGCGCCCTCACGTGCTCGATGGCGTTCAGCAGCAGTTCGGTGCCGACGCCCCGTCCCCGCTGATGCGGTCGCACGTACAACTCCTCGAGCTGTGCCAGCGGCCCGTCGCCGTACGGCGTCGGGCGCAGGGTCAGGAATGCGAAGCCCGTCGGTGCCGTGGCGCTGCCCGCCAAGAGGACGAGGACGTCGTCACCCACCAGCAGCGTCTCGAAGCGCGCCGCGAAGCCCTCCGCGGAGGGCGTGGGGGAGCCGAACTCCGTGTTGAACTCGTGCAACAGCCGGCCCACGACGCCGGCCTGGCCGGGTCCCGCTCGCATCGCCACCATGGTTCTGCAGTCTCCCGCGTCTTGGCCCCATGGTCCACCTCAGAGCCGGTCACGTCATCAACCTGACGTGGCTGGAGGCCGATCTGTGATCCACTTATCATGGCCGCAGACAAGCCCGCGCTGCGGCTCGCGCGCGCCCGGATCCGGTGAGGGTCCGATGAACCAGCAGGGGATACGCCATGACGCAGCACCCGCAGGACCAGTCCGAGACGTTGCCGGGCCGCACGGCGGAGCTGCAACGCTTGAACTCCACGTGGGAACGAGTGCAGACCGGCGTCCCCCAGTTCGTCGCCATCGAAGGCCCCGCCGGCATCGGCAAGACCACCCTGGTGGAGACCTTCCTCGCCGGCAAGCGCAATGTGCTGCCGGCGGTGGAGTTGTACCCCTCTGATGCCGATGCCCCAGGGTCACTGGTCCAGCGGCTACTGTCCGCCATCACCGGCAGGCATCGGACGCAGTGGCCCACCGTCACGCAGGATTGCGTGCAGGTGGTTTTCGATGCCATCCAGACCCTTGAGTCCAACGACGGCGGAACGGGCATCGCCGTGGTGGAAGACCTCCAATGGGCGGACCCGTTCTCCGCCGAGGTGCTGTGGCGATGCGCTCTGGCCATGCCCTCGGGGCCCTTCATGATCATCCTGACCTACCGCCCGCAGGCCACCGAGCTCACCGTCGGCATCGAGCGCTTCCTGGCTTCCGGGCGCAACGGTACCCACCTGCAGTTGGGCCCGTTGGGAGTCGCGGAGTGTCGGCAGGTCCTGCGGGAGCGGCTGGGGATCCCCGTGTCCGAGGACTTCGCCCGCAAAGTCAACGACGGCACGGGCGGTGTCCCCCTGCTGGTGAGCGCGGTGGCCGGGTGGCTGGACCACGCCCCTCCGGGACACCGTCGGCTGCAGGATGCGATGGCGGCCCTGGGACAAGGTCAGAATGCTCCCCAACGCCTGTTCGGCCGTGCACTGCAGTCATCCTTGGAGGCGCTCTCTCCCCATCTGCGGGACACCCTCAGCCTGCTGGCAGTGGCCGGCGAGCCCCTCCACATCGTTCACCTGAGCGGGGCGCTGGTCGAGCTGGGTTATCCGGGCCTGCCGGACCACGGCCTGCTGGACTCCGACCAGGTGCGCATCACGCACACCGCGGGGACGGTGGCCTTGTCCCACCCGCACCTGGCCACGCTCATGGCGGACCAGCTGCCGGACAAGCGTCGTGCGGAACTGCACCGGATCCTCGCCCCGGTCCTGAATGGACCCGCGGCCCTGGGACACCGGGTCCAGGCACAGCGGCTGGACCCGGAGCCGGCGGAGACCCCGCTGCTCGTTCGGACGCTGATGCAGTACGGAGGAGAGGCCCTGGGACGCGGAGACGGGGTGGTGGCCTTCGGCCACTTCCATCAAGCCCTGCAGTTGACCGGGGACCCGGTTGCCCTGACGTTGGCTCTGCGTGCCACCGTCCTGGCCCGCAGGACGGACCTGGTGCTCGAGTTGCGGGACGTCCTGGCCAGATTGCCCCAGAGCCGGCCGGGGTGCGCGGCGCGAGCCTGGGATCTGCTCGCCTCTGAGGACCTGGAGGGGGCGGTGGACCAGATCCGGCAGGGCCTCTACCTGCCGGAGGACGATCCGGGGCGGGCCGGCCTGCTCCTGCTCGGCCACGCCCTCTCCGCCGCGGGACGGCTCGCCTACGCCACTGCACGGTTCGGCGCCGTCGGCAACACCATCGATGACCTGCTGGACGAGTTGGTGCCAGTACGCCGCGGGTTCGAACACGCTGCCCGCCAAGACCCCCGGGCTCTGCGCCAGGTCAGTGAGGCGCGCTCCGTGGAGGCCCTACTCGCCCTCTGGTCCGGCCTGCGGCATGGCGACCGCAGCCGCGTGGGCGAGTTCACGGAGCAGATGACATCTCTGCTGGAGGACCTGCGTCCCGTTCCGGGGACCGAGCCCGTGCGGAGCGTGATCTCCGCGGTGATCGGCTCGCGTCTCCGCGCCCAGGGGGAGGTGGCCTCCGCCTCCCGAATTCTCGATGCCACGGCCCAGGACACCCCGGGCCCCGGCGAGCAGCGGGTCTTCCTGGAGAGCACGCTGAGCCAGCTGGCCTTCCACCAGGGCGCCTGGGACCGCGCCCTGGAACATGCGACGCGGGCCGTGGACAGCTGCCTGATGCTGCCGGTCGATTCCGGGGTTCGCTCCGCCTATGCCACGGCGGCGCTGGTGCCGCTGGCCCGTGGCGAACAGCGGATCGGCCGCCCGCTGCTCCGGCGAGCGGTGGAGGACGCCGGCACCACCAGTGAGGTGGTGGCGTGCGCCGTGGCCTTCACCCGCGCCATGGGCGCCACCTTCGCCGGCGACCATCCGGAGGCCGCCCACCAGTTCCAGATCATCGAGTCCACCCGGGTGGGATGGGCCACCGCCGGGTTCACCACGGTCTGCCTGTACGCGCGGGCGCTGGCGGAAATCGGACACGTGCACCAACTGCAGGCCCTCGCAGCCCGTGCCACGGAGGGCATGGATTCCGCCCCTGAGGGCGTCCTGCACGCAGTGGAGGCGGCCACACTCAGTGCCCTGTACCGGGCGCGGGGCCAATCGGACGAGGCACGGGAGCAGCTGGTGGGGGCCCTGGCAGCCCTGGATGCCGAGCCGGTTCCGTACGTGGCCGGCATCGGTCCGGACGTCCTGCCCGGCGGGGGCCATGCCCTGGTCCGGGCCTTCCTGGCGTTGGACCTGTCCCGGCTCGCCATGGACGGCGCGGGCCCCGCCGAGCGCCCCGAGGACGGGGTGGGCGACGCCGGCCGGTGGGCCCGCCAGGCCGCCGACTTCTTCCTGCGGTGTGGCGCCTTGCCACTCCAAGGTGAGGCGGAGGAACTGGAGATCTCCCTGCGGAAGCGGCAGGGGGACAAAGCCACCGGGCCGGACGATGTGGGCACCAGAGCGGAGGGGGGAATCCGCCCCATGAGAGGTGTGCACGAATCGGTGGCCGGCCCGGCGGCTGATCGAAGGGCAGAATGCGCCCATGAGCCGGTGTCAGCTCCGGCACAGGCTGCGTTCCGGTTGATGGCAGAACTGTCCACCCGCGAACGGCAGATCGCCGTCGAGGTCGCCGAGGGCAAGGGCAGTCGTGAGATCGCCACCGAGCTGTTCCTCAGCGTGCGCACGGTGGAGTACCACGTCGGCAATTGCCTCGCGAAACTCGGGATGACCAGCCGTGTGGAGCTACGGAAAGCCCTGCGGCCGGCCACCCTGACCCTGCTGGTCCCAGCGCTGGCCGGGCGCGGCTCCGAGGAGGGTAACCCGGTGGACGGCGTATCGGACGACCCCTTAGGCCTGGACGACCCGAGCGCTCCCTGACGAACCCAGACGAACTCTCCTCCTGTTGTCCTTGAGCTGCCATGACATCCATCCTGGCCGGGTAGTCCTGGGGCCGGAACCGTGGTTTCCACGGGGTCGGGTGCTCGTCGGACAGGTGGGATGCCACATCTAACCCATTGCGCACAATTGAATTGTGCGCAATGCTTTCCCCATGAGCCGTGCATCCCCGGAATCCGCTGCCCGCCTGGAGGACCAGGTGTGCTTCGCCCTGTACTCGGCGGCACGGGCGGCTCAGCAGGCCTATCGACCGCTGCTGGATGATCTGGGCCTGACCTACCCGCAGTATCTCGTCCTGCTGGTGCTCTGGGAGCAGGACGGGCAGACTGTCTCCGCACTCGGTGAGCGGCTGCACCTGGACAGCGGCACGCTGTCCCCCTTGTTGCGGCGCCTGGACGAGAACGGCTTCATCACCCGCGAGCGCCAGTCAACGGATGCGCGCCGGGTCGCCGTGCACCTGACCGCAGAGGGTCAGGCGCTCCGCTCGCGCGGCGCAGAGATCCAGCGTTGCCTGCGGAACGCCGTCACCCTGCCCGTGGAGGACCTGATGAGCCTCCGGAACCTCTCCCACCGTTTCGCCGGCTCGGACGTCCGAAGCCCTGACTCAGCCTGAGCCCACCTAGCCCCGACTCCCCGACGCCCCCCTGACCTGATGAGACCCCGACTGAAGGAGAACCCCATGAAGACCGTGTACACCGCAGAGGCCCTGGCCACCGGCGGCGGCCGGGACGGCCGCACGCAGACCGCGGACGGTTCCATCAGCCTGGACCTGGCCCTCCCACAGGAGATGGGCGGCACCGGCAACGGAGCCAACCCGGAACAGCTCTTCGCGGCCGGATACGCCGCATGTTTCCACTCCGCGCTGCAGTTGGTGGCCCGCCAGGCGAAGAAGGACCTCGGTGAGTCCAGCGTGGGCGCCCGTGTGGGGATCGGCCCGAATGACGCCGGCGGCTTCGGCCTGGAGGTCACCCTGGAGGTGGTGGTCCCCACCTTGCCCCAGGACGAGGCCCAGGAGCTGGCGGATCAGGCGCACCAGGTCTGCCCGTACTCCAACGCCACCCGCGGGAACATCGAGGTCACCGTGGACGTGGTGCAGGACTGATGCCCACGCTCGTCGACTTCTCCGCCCGCACGGCCACCGGGGAGGACCGCCCGTTGTCCGACTACGCGGGCCAGGTGGTGCTCGTGGTCAATACGGCCAGCCAGTGCGGTCTGACCCCACAGTTCGAGGGGCTGCAGGAGCTCTACGCCGACTACCGGGAGCGTGGCCTGGTGGTGCTCGGCTTCCCCTGCAACCAGTTCGCCCACCAGGAGCCGGGCACGGACGCCGAGGCCAGTGAGTTCTGCCAGCTGAACTACGGCGTCGACTTCCCGATGTTCGCCAAGGTGGAGGTCAACGGCTCCGGTGCGCACCCGCTGTTCGCCTGGTTGCGTAAGGAGACCTCAGGACTGCTCGGCGGAGCGGTCAAGTGGAACTTCACGAAGTTCCTGATCGGACGGGACGGAACTGTCCTCGAGCGCTTCGCACCGACCACCGCCCCCGCCACGATGCGCGGTCCGATCGAGGCGGCCCTCACCGAGCAGTGAACGGGTGAAATGGTACGTGCAGGTGTGCAGAGAGCGCACCGTGAGATGACTCCCATGAACGGGCAGGCAGGGTTGCGCTTCACCGGCCACATCGCCGGTGCCGGCACCACGGGCGGAACTCGGCTGGTCCTCGGTCACTGGGACACCTCTCCGCATGGACCATTCTCTGATGTGATGCTCCAGCGCGCGGACGGCCACCGGGTCCTCCTCGCCCCGGACGCCTGGGTCGCCGAGTTCGTGGCGGCCACGTACACCTTCGACGAAGTTCGTGAGGTGCCGGTCCAGGTTCAGGCGCCCCACGCGGGCGCTGCCGCGGACGCCCGCTGGCGCGTCACCGCCGGCCCCCTGGTGTGGTCTTTCGCGGTGGGCGGCCGGACCCCACTGGGCCACGTGCTGCGCGCCATCCCCAGCCCGATGGGACGCAGCCTGACCCTGGCCCGGATCACCGACCGGGTGGCCCGGTGGACGATGCCCGGCGTTCGAACCCTGGGCAGTGCAGGGAACGGCCGACTCGAATGGTATTCCGCACGCGACCTGCGCCGGATCACGGCCTCCTCCGCCACCTGGGCCGGCCAGGATCTCGGCGGACTGGCGGAGCTGGATCCTCCGGCCGAGTTCGGCTTCAGCTCGACCCCGCGTCAGCCCAGCCTGACGGCTCTGACGAGCACCGTGCGCCTGCCCCGCTGACGCGGGCCCTGACAATTCGACGCGTGTAGACCCGGGCCTTGACCTCCGCGCAGGCAGCCGCTTCGCCACCGCCGTCGCATTGTCCGGACAGAGTCGCGTTTTCCGGGCAGAAATTAGTACTCATTCCTGCCCGGAAAACGCGCAGAGAACTACCGGATACCGCGCCAGGCCTGGCCCAGCGGCTACCGGCCATCCGGCCATCCGGCGACTACTGCGGGTAGGGAGTCTCCCCACGCTCCAGCATGCCGACCAGCTTGGCCAGCCGATTGGTCCGGCTCGCCGGGCTCGGCGCCGTGAGGACCCGATGCAGGACGGCGTAGCGGTTCTGGCCGTTGAGGGCGGCGAAGGCGGCGGCAGCGGCCGGTGACGCGGCGAGCTCGGCAGCCAGGTCCTCGGGGACCTCGGCCGTGGCCGGGCCGGCGTAGGCGCGGTCCCACCGGCCGTCGGCTTTCGCCCGGTCGATCTCCGCTTGCCCACGGGGCCGCATCCGCCCTTGCCCGATCAGCTCGGCCACGAGCGTGACATTGCGCTGGGACCACATCGAGGCTTTGCGACGTGGCGTGTACCGCTGGCGGTAGGTGGTGGCGTCGATGGATGTGGACTGACCGTCGATCCAACCGCTGCACAACGCTTCCCGCAGGGCCTGCTGGTAGGTCAGCGACGTCGGTACGGTGGCTCCCTTCTTGGCAAGCATCAGCCAGATGCCGTCAGAACTCTCCTCGTGCGCATCCAGCCATTCTCGCCAGGCCGCAACGTCCTCCACGATCAGGACTTCGGGTTCCTCGGCTGCAGATGTGTTCTTCATGTAGGCCCCTCGTGGCCGGTCCGGTTCTTCGCCATCCTACTCAGTGACATCGCATGAGCACTGGGATCACGGTGATCCCGCGAGGTCACAGCGGCACCCGTTGAGTCCCCGCAGGTAGGCCCTACGCCGAGGTCCGGACCACCAGCTCCGGATCCAGCTGCCGGCTCTCCACGTCCTTGCCGTCCATCCGGTCCAGGAGCAGTTCCAGTCCCTGCCGCCCGATCTGGTGCATCGGCGAGCGCACCGTGGTCAACCCGACTCCGCCGGCCAGGGGGGTGTCGTTGTATCCGACGATCTTGACGTCATCCGGGACGGACAACCCCCGCCCGGCCAGGACGCCCAGGGCGCCGATGGCCGCGAAGTCGTTGACGGCGAACAGCGCGTCCGGCACGCCCACGGAGTCCAGCAAGCGCCGAGTGGCCTCCTCGCCGGCCTCGGCGTCGAATCCGCCGGTGGCGATGTGCTCGGCGGGCACGTGGATGCCGTGCTCGGCCAGCCGTTCGGTGAATCCGGCCGTGCGGTCGATCGAGGTGGACATGCGGTTCTTGCCGGCCAGCAGGAAGACCTTCTCCACACCCAGTCCGGCCAGGTACTCGCCGGCCAACTGCCCGCCCAGGTAGTCGTTGCAGGTCACGGACGGGTATCCCGGCGACCTCCGGTTGACCAGCACGAAGGGGACGTCCTCCCGCTCGATCGCGGTCAGCGTGGAGCCGTCGAACGGGGTGTCCCCCAGGATCAGCCCGTCGATCCGCCGGTCCATCAGCTTCCGGACGCGGGCCTCGTGGGACTCGGGGTTGTCCAGCGAATTCGCCACCACCGCCACGTAGCCGTGCTCGGCGGCAGCCTCGTCGATGCCCTCGTAGATCGTGGCCAGCACGTAGTCCTGCAATCGCGGCACCACCACCCCGATCAGCCGCGACCGGGCCGTGCGCAGGGAGGCCGCATAGGGGTTCTTGGCGTAACCGACCTCGTGGGCCAGGGCCAGGATGCGCCGGCTCGTCTCCGGGGAGGCCCAGCGTGATTCCTCGCCCGCCGCGTCGTTCAGCACGCGCGACACCGTGGACGGACTGAGACCCAGCTCCTGGGCCAGCCCCTTCAGGGTGACAGATGATCGCTTGCTCACGGTGGCCTTCGGTGGTGGTCGAATGGTCAGTCTACGGGCCGAACATGGAGTCTTGCATCACGCGGATTCCTGATCTAATGTGCATCACATCACTTTACACAAACGTTTGTGGCAATCGATTGGGGAACCGGCCCCAGTCCTTGCACAACTGACGACAGAGGCGGCACGGATTGGCCAGAGTCCACATCATCGGCACCGGCGGGACCATCGCGTCCCGTTCCGGGCAGACCGGAGCCAACGGGGAGGGCACGAGCCACACTGACGGCTCGGTCGCCTCGGACACGATCGGCGACCTCGTCGCCTCGTCCCCGGCAGCCGCAGGCAACGGGGCCCTCCAGGTCACCACCGAGGACGTCATGACGCTGGGCAGCTACCGCCTGGGCCTGCCGGAGATCCTGGAGATCACCGCGGCGGCACGCACCCGGGCCGCCGAGGCGGCGGTGGACGGCGTGGTCGTCACCCATGGCACCGACACCCTCGAGGAGACCGCCTTCCTGGTGGACCTGGTGAACGATACGGACACCACCGTGGTGTTCACCGGCGCGCAGCGCGCGGCCGACCAGCCGGACTCGGACGGCCCCCGTAACCTCCGCCAGGCCCTGGCGGTGGCCGCTGATCCGCGCTTCCGTGGCATGGGCGCCCTGATTGCCTTCGATGGCCGGATCCAGACCGCCCGCGGGGCCCGCAAGGCCCACACCACCGCCAGCCAGCCGTTCGATGGCGGTGCCACGGTGGGCCTGTTCCGCGACGACGAGCTCGACCTCATCGCCCGGCCGGCCCGGCCCCGCGCTCTATCCCTGCCCGGCTCCGGGTTCGGCACCACCCGGGTGGATGTCATCACGGCCTACCCCGGCTCCTCTCCTGAGGCGCTGCGGCACGCGGCGCAGAGCGGCGCGGCGGGCATGGTGCTGGCGGGCACCGGCGTCGGGAATGCGGGTCCGGGATACACCGAGGCCGTGGCGGACCTGGTCTCCTCAGGGATCCCTGTGGTGCTGAGCACCCGCGTGCCGAATGGACCCATGGTGCCGATCTACGGCAACGGCGGCGGCGTGGACCTGATTGCCGCCGGCGCCGTCAGCGCCGGCCACCTGAACCCCTTCCAAGCACGGATCCTCGCGGCGGCCCTGCTGTCCGGAAATCCCTCCACCACCGAATTCACCACCCTGTTCAGCGAACTGCGCTGACCACAGAAAGGAATGCACATGACCAAGAAGATCTACGTGTCCGTGGGGATCGACGTCGACGCCGTGGGCGGCTGGCTCGGCTCCTACGGTGGCGAGGACTCCCCCGGTGACATCTCCCGCGGCCTGTTCGCCGGCGAGGTGGGCGTGCCGCGCCTGCTGCAGCTGGCCCAGCGCCGGGAGATCCCCGTGACCTGGTTCTGGCCGGGCCACTCGGTGGAGACGTTCCCGCAGCAGTTCGACGAGGTCGTCGCCGCCGGCCACGAGATCGGAGTGCACGGCTACTCGCACGAGAACCCGATCGCCATGACCCGCACCCAGGAGACCGAGATCCTGGACTACTGCACCGACCTGATCGAGCGGCGCTCCGGCAAGAAGCCCGTGGGTTACGTGGCCCCGTGGTGGGAGTTCTCCAAGGTCACCAACGAGATCCTGCTCGAGCGCGGGTTCCTCTATGACCACTCCCTGATGCATGACGACCACACCCCGTACTACGTGCGCGTAGGTGACACCTGGACCAAGATCGACTACTCCGCCAACTCGGCCCACGACTGGATGAAGCCGCTGGTCCGTGGCGAGGAGACCGACCTCATCGAGATCCCGGCGTCCTGGTACCTGGACGACCTGCCCCCGATGATGTTCATCAAGTCCAGCCCCAACAGCCACGGCTTCGTCTCCCCGCGGGACGTGGAACAGCTCTGGAAAGACCAGTTCGACTGGGTCTACCGCGAGATGGACTACGCGGTCTTCCCGATCACCATCCACCCGGATGTCTCCGGCCGTCCGCAGAACCTGCTGATGCTCGAGCGGCTGTTCGACCACATCCAGGGGCACGACGGCGTCGAGTTCGCCTTCATGGAGGACGTCGCCCGGGACTTCGCCCAGCGCCACCCCCGCCCGCAGGCCTGATCGGCCCACCGGCCACCATCCCCCTCTGAAGGATCGCC
>NZ_BAAALH010000002.1:1052388-1070555 GCF_039528175.1 Citricoccus alkalitolerans | reverse complement strand
GGCGATCCCCTCACACGAAAGTCCACCATGTCCTCTCCCCGCACCGCCTCAACCGGGCCCGTGGCCCCCTGGGATGTCCCCGTCACCCCGGGCATGATCCGCAAGGTCTCGATCGTCTGCTTCCTCGCCTGGGTCATCTCCGTCTACGACTTCACCCTCTTCGGCACCCTGCTGCCGGTGATCGCCGAGGACTTCGGGTGGTCCACCGCCCAGTCCACGATGATCAACACCCTGGCCCACGTGGGCGTGTTCATCGTCTCCCTGATCGTCGGGCCGATCATCGACCGCCTGGGCCGGCGCAACGCTCTGGTGATCCTGATGATCGGCGGCGGCCTGGCCGCCGGCTTCACCGGCATGGCGATCGGCGCGGTCTCGATCATCCTGGTGCGCTCCTTCACCGGCCTGTCCCTCTCCGAGGAGGTCGTCAACGCCGTCTACCTCTCCGAGATCTACAAGGACGTCAAGAACAAGGGCTTCTTCTACTCCGTAGTGCAGGCCGGCTACCCGATCGGTGCCCTGGTGGCCGCCGGCATGTCCGCCCTGCTGCTGCCGGTCATCGGCTGGCGCTGGTCCTTCGTGATCGCCGGCGTGCTGGCCATCGCGGTGGCCCTGGTGGCCACCCGGCTTCCCGAATCGCCCACCTTCGCCGCGATCCGTGAGGCGCGCCGCCGCCAGTCCGTGGGGGACGACGCCGGCGCCCAGGTCCTGATCGACCAGCACCGCCTCGAGATGGACAGCGAGACTCAGGGCGGCCTCAAGGAGGTCTTCTCCCCGGCGCTGCGCCGGCACACCATCCTGCTCTCCCTGGCCTGGCTGTTCAGCTGGATCGGCATCCAGGTCTTCTCCGTGCTGGGCACCACCGTGCTGGTGGAGGCCAAGGGTGTCTCCTTCGAGAACGCCCTGGTCATCCTCATCGGCGCCAACGCAGTCGGCTTCGTCGGCTACCTGTTCCACGGCTGGCTCGGGGACCGGATCGGCCGTCAGCGCACCGTGATCCTCGGTTGGCTGGCCGGCGCCGTCTCCAGCCTGGGCATGCTGCTGATCCCGGGGGCCACCTGGTTCATCATCGCCATGTACGGCCTGACCCTGTTCTTCCTGACCGGCCCGTTCGCGGCGCTGCTGTACTACATGGGCGAGTCCTTCCCGGCACACGCCCGCGGCATGGGCACCAACGTGGCCCACGTGATGGCGCCGGTAGGCGGGATCGTGGGTTCCGGCCTGCTCAGCGCCCTGCTCTTCGCCGGGCTGTCCATGACCGCCGCCGCCATCCTCTCCGGCACCCTTGGGCTGGCCCTGGCCGGGCTGTGCATGATGGGAACCCGCAAGATCGAGGGCCCCGCCGCCGATGTCCCGGCCGACCTGCTCGTCCACGGCAACCACCGCGACACGGAGAAGGACGAGGTGGCACTCTGATGAGCACTCAACGAGACGACGGGCTGGCCGGCAAGGTCGCGCTGATCTCCGGCGGCGCCAGCGGGATCGGCCAGGCCCTGGCAGTGGCCTACGCTCGGGCCGGTGCGCACAGTGTGGTCAACTACTTCCCCGGTGACCCGCACGACTCCCAGGAAACGGTCCGGGCCGTGGAGGCCGCCGGCAGACGGTGCATCGCCGTGGCCGCCGACGTCCGCAGGACCGAGGACTGTGACACCCTCGCCGAGGCCGCCATGGCGGAGTTCGGCCGGCTGGACATCGCCGTGGCGGCGGCGGGCATCCTGCGCCGCAGTCTGCTGGGCGAGATGACCGACGAGGCCTGGGAAGACATGCTGGACGTGGACCTCACCGGCGTGATGCGCGTCTTCCGCTCGGCCGCCGCGAAGATGACCGACGGCGGCGCGATGGTCGCGACGTCATCGATCGCCGGTGGGGTGTACGGCTGGGAGGAGCACGCCCACTATGCCGCGGCGAAGTCCGGCGTGCTGGGCCTGTGCCGCTCGCTGGCCGTGGAACTGGCCCCTCGCGGGATCCGCGTGAATGCGGTGATCCCGGGGCTCATTCGCAGCCCGCAGTCCGAGGATGAGAAGAACTCCCTCGGCGATGAGGGGCTCAAGGCCGCCGGGAAGATCATCCCCGCCGGCCGCGTGGGCACCGTGGACGAGGCCGCCCGTACCATCCGGTTCCTCACCAGTGACGACTCCGCCTACGTCACCGGTCAGGAACTCATCGTGGACGGCGGACTGACCATCCGCTGGCCCAGTTGAGCGGCTCGATTCAGGACCCACATCTACCCAGCGAGAGAAGGAGCAGGCGCATGGAAGCGCTGAAGGACAAGGTCGCCGTCATCACCGGCGGCGCCAGCGGGATCGGTGCGGCCATCGCCCGGCTGTACGCGGAGAACGGCGCGGCCATCGCCGTGCTGGACCGTGATGCGGCAGCCGGCGCGGCCGTCGTCGGGCAGCTGACTGAGGCGGGCGCCACGGCGCTGTACTCCGAGGTGGACGTGACCAGCTCGGATTCTGTTCGCCAGGCCATGGACTCCGTGGCCGAGCAGCTGGGCGGGATCGACATCCTGGTGACCGCCGCCGGCATCCTGGACGAGAAGCCGATGGCCGAGATGACCGAGCAGGACTTCGACCGGACGGTGGACATCGACCTCAAGGGCGTGTTCCTCGCCGGCCGCTGGGGCCTTCCGCACCTGCAGGCTCGCGGGGGCGGCCGCATCATCAACATCGCCTCCCAACTGGGCATCAAGGGCGGCACCGGGCTGGTGCACTATGTGGCGGCGAAGGCCGGCGTGATCGGCATGACCAAGGCGATGGCCCTGGAGTTGGCACCCGAGGGCATCCTGGTGAACGCCATCGCCCCCGGGCCCATTGACACGCCCCTGCTCAACGGCGTGACCGAGGAATGGAAGGCGGCCAAGCGCGCCGAGCTGCCGCTGGGCCGCTTCGGAACGGCCGAGGAGATCGCGCCGACGGCCTTGCTGCTGGCGTCCTCCCCGGGCGGGGACATCTACGTGGGCCAGACGCTCGGGCCCAACAGCGGCGACGTGATGCCGTGAGCGGGCGCTGAACCATGTGCGGAGCATGCCCCGGGGGCGCCACGGTGTCCTCCACCACGGCCACCCTCAACCGGCTCGGACGCAAGCGCCAGGCGCTGGCGCAGTTGCGCCGCGGGCTGGCTCCCGGTTGTTCGCTCACCCTGCTGGGTGACGGCTGGACCCTGCGGCGCCGGACCGGCCGCCAGGACGTGTTCGCGGACGTCGAAGAGTTGCTCGTGTCGCTGGAGACGCCTGGGACCGGCGCTGGCTCGGACTGGACAGGGACCGAGCCCGCGCGGGCCGTCGTCGGGCGCCTGCTCACCGGGGCCGAGTGGGATGGCTCTCGGGGAGAATGATCACCGCTCCCGGATCACGATGGCATCGCCCACGGCACGTTCGCTGCCGCCGGACGGTGAGTTCTCGAGTTCGCCGTCCACGACCATGGCGGTGGACCCGCCGCCGTCGAGGTTGATGGCGTCCACCAGTCCCAGTCGGCCGGAGAGATCGGCCGCCTCGGAGATGCTCAGCCCCACGGAGTCGGTCTGCCGGCCGTCGGCGGTGATGAGCACGAGCTGACCTCGGCCATCGATCCCGGCGATGGTGCGCGGATTGCGCTGGTGCGTCCAGCCGTAGAACTGGCCCGGGTTGTCCGCATGGACCATGCCGTCGCGGGAGGCCGTGATGTCCCGCTCACCGTCCGTCAGCAGGTTCGGGCCGCCGTTGAGCACTTGGGTGTGCGGGGTCATGCGCAGTTTCTTGCCGCGCTCGTCGAGGTACTCGTTCGTGAGCTTGATCCGCCCGGCCTCTGTGGCGAACTCATCCAGAGGCGCAGTGTCCTCGCCGATGGCCTGGATGGAGTACTGCCCGTCAGCCAGTTCAGTGCCCCGCTCCTGGGTGACCTCCTGGACCCGTCCGTGGCGATCGACGACGACCTCCAGTCCATCCCCTTCCGGCGTCGTCGCCCCATATTCCTCGGTGAACACGACGATCTCATCGGCATCGGTGCAGGTGACATCATGCTTCGGGGCCTCCGTGGGCAGGTCATCGGTGCCGCCGCAGTTGCGGATCTTGCCGGGCACGCGATTGATGCCGTCCAGGTCCAGCCCCTGACGACCAGCGGAGATTCGACCCTCCCAGGTGAGGCGCTGGATGGAGGCACGGCCGCTGCGGTGGTCGATCACCAGGTTGGGGCGGTCCCCCACCGTCTCACTGAGGATGTCCCCGTTGTACGCCGCCGCGCCTGCAGGGTCTCCGGGGGCACCGTGCTGCTCCCCGTAGACGAAGAACCCGGCATTGACGCCCGCCAGGGCACCGTCGGCCAACTCGGAGACGGTCTCGGTCCGCTCGAGGTCCTCGCCGAAGGTACCGGTGACCTCGCCCTTGAACCTGAGCGGATCGATGGTCAGCACCTCCACGTTGACGGGGCCGCCGCGGGGGCCACTTGACGGCTGATCGCCGTCCCAACCCTCGTACCAAGTGCCACCGGAATACCCGAGGGCCGTCAGCTCTGATCGGGTCGCCTCAGCCTCGGCCTCGGTGCGGAATGCCCCCACCCGGACGCGGTGGCCCAGGTAACCGCCGGCGTCGGCCAACCGGTCGGCCACCACGGCCCCGGCGCGGGCCTCCAAGCCCGCCTCCCGCAATTCGGTGGCCACGCGATGGGCCGTGCCCCGGGATGAGACGTGCGAATCCCGCACACCTGTCTGGCCAGACGGCAGTGTCACCTGCACGGTCCACGAGTACTCGGATCCGGGGTTCCCGAGCGTGAGGGACTCGTGGGTGACACCGAGGGCCAAACGCTGTTCGGTGCCGGCAGATCGGAAGGTCCCGACGCCGGCCGCCGGCTCCCGCTCGGCGCCAGAGACCTCCGCGGTGACGGAGACGTCCGCGGTGGGGGCGGAGGAATCTGAGGTGGCGGCGACGGGCCCGGCGACGGTGCCGGTGGTCAGCAGGGCGCAGGAGAGCGCGGTGATAGTCAGGGTACGGGCAGCGGTGCGGCGAGTTGAGGTGATCACGATGTCCATGCTGACCCTCCCGGCGGCGGCCCCGCGTCATGGCGGGGGTCAGTTCGCCGAGCTGTCGCCGAGTGTTCAGATGTCGTCCTCGTCGCCGAGTCCGCCCTCGCTCAGGCCGACGGCAGACCGTAGTGGTCGGCGATCAGCTCCACGGTGCGGGCCTGTACTCCACGGGAGTGTCCCCCGACGACCAGCATGAGTTCGTCAGCACCCGTGCCCTGCTGAAGTCGCTCCAACCCCGCGGCCACCGTGGCGGCCGTGCCGTGCAACGTCTTGTCCGTCCACTCGTCCAGGACGGCCCGCTCGTGGTGCGTGGCCGGATAGGCCTCAACCTCGTCCGGAGGCAGCAGGTGGTAAGACTCCCGCTTGACCATCTTGAGCATGGCCATGGCCCCGGAGGAGGACTGCCGGCGCGCCTCGACCGGATCATCGTCAGCCACCGCTCCCACGCTGACCAGGGTGTACGGCTCCTCCAGGACCTTGGAGGGGCGGAAGTTCTGGCGGTACAGGTCCATCGCGTACTCCGCCTCATCGCTGCCGAACTGCAGCGCGAAGGCATAGGGGCGCCCCAGCCGGCCGGCCAACTGTGCCGAGTACGGCGAGGAGCCCAGTATCCAGACATCCGGGATGGAAGGACGGGCCACGCGGTTCATCCCTGCCGACCAGGGGCCCGGTACGGCGTGGATGTGGCGGTACGGATGGTCGGCCGGGAAGTCGTCCTGCAGGAAGCCGACCAGTTCGACGATCTGCTGGGGGAACTCGTCATTGGCGCCCTGATGCCGGCGCAATGCCGCCGCGGTCATACCGTCGGTTCCAGGGGCTCGCCCCAATCCCAGATCGATCCGGCCGGGGGCGAGGGTCTCGAGCATGCCGAACTGCTCGGCGATCACCAAGGGAGCGTGATTGGGCAGCATGACGCCACCAGCCCCCAGTCGGATCCGCTCCGTCTCGCCGGTCAGTCGCGAGATCATCAGCTGCGGGGATGAGGCCGTGGCAGAGGGCATGGCGTGGTGCTCGGACATCCAGAAGCGATGCAGGCCTCGACGATCGGCCAATCGAGCCAGGTCGATGATTCCCTGGAACGCCTGCTGGGCCGTCTCGCCAACTCCCGTGTGGGCGTTGTCCAGGACGGAGAGCACGAACGGGGCAGTGCCGGATGGTTGAGGCCGGATCATGGACCTTCGCCTTTCTCACGGATAAGTACGCCTTTTGGCGTGATGCCCACTGTAGCCTTGGCTCATGGGTACAGACAAACTTTGCCGTGAGGTCGGCGCCGGGGGCATCAGCTCGGCGTCGGCGCCCCAGACCGCCGGGCATAGGCCCGGGCCGCACGCACGCGATCCCCGCACCGGGTGGAGCACCAGCGTCGGCGCGCATGGGTGCGCACGAAGAATCGATTGCAGGGTGCGGCTTCACATGCCGCGAGACGATCAGCCTCGGAATCGGTGACCAGCTCGGCCACATCGACGGCCAGGGACGCCAAGGCGTGCTCGACGATCTGGGTGGTCGGATGGGGTGCCACTCGCTGCCACCCGCCCTGCGGATCCCAGCCGAGCAGGGCCGCCGTCGGCGTGCGCAGCAAGGCGTCGTTGACAGCACGCAGGGATGCCACCGGCGGTTCAGCGCGGTCCACCGCCGCCTTGAACAGGCCCCGGACATGTTGGCGCAGGTCCATCAGCAGGGTGGAGCAGTAGTGCTGGAGCTCCACGTCCGCCGGGGCCAGGTCATGGTCCACCAACCAGCGTGTCGCCTCGGCCGGCGTCGCCAGAAGGTCCACGGGCTCCGCGCCGGGCACGATGACGGCACTGTTGGCCAACTCCAAGGAAGGATGGAACTCGCCCCCGGGCGCGGGAGGCAAGGGCGGGAGAACGGCGTTACGGGTCGACTGCTCCATACACTCATGGTATCTCTCGCCATAATCCGTGATGACCACTCACCCGCGGCACCGGCAGTCCTCCGGCGTCGATTCCGCCTCACCACCACTCCCCCGTTGCCGCCGAGCCTCCCGATCGCCCAACCCGTGCACTCCGGCACCTCGGTCACTACCGTGGCTGCATGGGACCTACATCTCTGAAATCCTTGGGCCTCGGCTTCGCTGCCGGGCTCGGGGTTGCCGCCAGTGCCGCCGTCAGCCGAAAGGTGGTCACAGCCGCCAAAGTCGGCCAGGACCACCCCCTGAAACACCGCGCGCTGGATCTGGCCTCCGGCCTGATCCAGCCGAAGTACCCACTCGAGGCGATGAGCACCTACCTCAATGGCCTCCACATGTACGCCGATGAGATGGGACGGCAGGTGGAGGCCTCACACTTCTGCATTCACCTGCGTCATGATCTCCATCAGTGCGTGATCTTCGACCGCAACGCGCCCGATGCCCGACTGATCGGGATTGAGTACATCACCACCGAGGAACGTTTCCTCAGCCTGCCGGAGGACGAGAAGCGACTCTGGCACAGCCACCACTACGAGGTGAAGTCGGGCGTCCTCGCTGCTCCCGGCGTCCCGGAACTGGCCGAGCATGCCTACTTCACCGATCTGGTGACGACGTACGGCAAGACGTTCCACACATGGCAGTACGACCGTGATGACTTCCCCTACGGCATCCCGCAGCTGATGATGGGGCTGACCGAGGACGGGCAGGCCGATGAGGAGCTCATCCGCAATCGGGACCGGCGCCTCGGCATCTCCACGGCGCAGAAGCGCGCGAGCCGCGCAGGCATCCCGACGCCGGAGGTGGCCCCCGGTGCCAATGCGTGGGAAGGCGGCCGAACGGTGCAGACCCGGTTGGAGGAGATGGACTTTAAGCGGTAGCCGGATCGCCGCGCAGAACGGGGTGGTCAGTGGTCACTGGCAGAGGTCCTGAACTCTTGAGCGATGAGATCTAGGGTGAACTCCTGCCTCAGCCGACCGGCACTGTTCTGGTTCGCGAACATTCCCTTGCGCCAGAAGGCACCCTCGTTGGGACGCGTGTCGATCCATTCGACAGGCAGAATCCACTCGGCGTCATCATCGGACTCGGACATGCCGCCAATCGCATAGTGGTAGTTGCCAGCCAACTCTTGCTCGGCAAGCTTTATGCTTTGCCCGTTCATCACCACGTTTGCTTCGTCGAATCGGACGGCATCGCCAACCACGGTTCCGACACCCACATAACCCTGCTTGGGGATGTACGCGTTGACCCGGGCACCCACAGGTACGTTTCGCAGGGTACGTGAGTACCAGGCCCCTCCACCCGCACTGACGAATCCGTACCTGCGGCCGTCCTCCCAACTGCGTCCGGGCTGATAGTCGCCCTCGCCAAACGAGACGAACCAGTCAAGGCCGTTCCAGGAGGCGCGTCGTGCCTTGTGCGCACCACCGCCCGCAGGAGCCACCGTCGCGTCTTCAGATGCCGCCAGCCATGTTCGCGCCAAATAGGCGCGGTCGTCTTCTTCCAGATAGGCGAAGAAGACTGCGTTGATCGGCACCCCGAAATCGCGCAAGTAAGTGACGATCCGCTCAGAGGATGCGTCCAACTCGCTGGCCACGATGGTCAACTGGAGTTCCTCATTGAGCAAGTCCGGGCGAGTCGTCTGGAAGACATCCTCGAACGCCTCCTCAAGGGGGACGTTCAAGTAGTCGTTGGCGATCGCCACTATTTCGTCCGTCGAGAGCGTCGCGCACCACGAGCCGTAGTCCAGCGCCTGAGCCACGACGTCCCGGGGCGTCCGATCTCGCTTTAACTCCAGAACGTGGAGGTGGCCCTCTGCGTCGATCGCCAGTAGGTCGATGAACTTTCCATACGGCGTCTTCACTTGCCGTCCGATGATCAGGAGGGGCACACCCAGAAGCGTTGAGTCGTGCTCAAGCAGCTCCTCGAGCTGCCGCTCGGAAGGCATGACAGCGCTATTGAGCCTCTTCGGCCTGCCGCCGTCGATGCGCCAGATTCCCATTTCGACAGCCATACGCTTGGCTTCACCACTTTCGCTCGACGTCGGTAGATCTCAAGAGCCTAAGCACGGGCAACATTTGCCCAACGTTCCACAAGGCTCAATGCCGGACAGATCCTGACGACAAACGCTCATGTCCTGCATGTTTCCGGATAGGACGTCCCCGTGCGTGACGACACACAGGGGACAGCAAAACGGCCGCCCACCCCGGAGGGTGAGCGGCCGTTTTAGAGTCTGATCAGATCAGAGGGGGCGGACCGACGAGGCCTGCATGCCCTTGTCGCCCTGAGTCGCCTCGAACTCGACCTTCTGGTTCTCCTGAAGTTCGCGGAAGCCGCCGCCGTCGATGGCGGAGAAGTGCACGAAGATGTCAGCGGAGTTGTCGTCCGGGGCAATGAAACCAAAGCCCTTTTCAGCGTTGAACCACTTGACTGTACCGGTGGCCATGGTGGCCTCTTTTCTTTAGGGTGCTAAACCCGCCAGTTTTTCCAGCGGGGGCGAAGCGGTGTGTACATACCGCTTCCCCAGCGCCCCAGTCGACCCGAAGGCCACCCGGTCCGCAGTGGTGACGGACTTACTGCATCTACTACAACTACTTCTGCAAGTAACTGTACGGCATCAAAGCCCTTCTGTGAACCACCGCGGCCATAGGCCCCCTCCGCCTCACAGAATCAGCCCCTCCGACGCCCAGAGTGCCGCCCTGGAATAAATCTTGAGTGCAACGCGCTCAAGTTTCTTGTATCCCGAGCCTGGATTTGGGAACATTCTGACGTCACTCGTGGTTACTTGAGTTGAACACACTCAACTATCGCTGGAAACACACCTCAAGGAGGACATTTTGCCCGCATTCTTCGGTCCCGCCGGCTCCAACGGCGACTCCTTCGACGATTTCTTCGCCCGCTACCTCCAGGGCCAGCGGGTCGGTCGGCAGGGACGTCCCGTCGACCTCACTCGCCTACTGAGCAAGCGCACCCACGATGTCCTGGCCACCGCCGCGACCTTCGCCGCCGAACGCGGCCAGACCGACGTCGACGCGCTGCACATCCTGCGCACCATGCTGAGCGAGGACCCGGCCGCCGCCGCAGTGCGCCAGTCCGGCGCCGATCCACAGTCCCTGATCGCCGCCGTCGACGACCGCCTGCCGGCCCCGAGCGAGGCGAAGGACGCCAACAACACCGCGTCCCTGAACGCCTCGGCCCAGAAGGTGCTGCTGGACGGCTACCAAGTGGCCCGGGGCTTCGGTTCCACCTACATCGATCCGGAGCACGTGTTCTTCGCGTTCGTGCTGAACCACGACTCCCCCGCCGGTCAGCTTTTGAGCCAGGCGGGCGTCACCCCACAGTCCCTGCAGTCGGCTGCCCAGCAACAGCAACAGCAGGGTCAGGCCGGCCAGCAGCCGTCCGGCCAGGACTCCGAGGGCTCCATCCTGGAGAAGTTCGGCCGGGACCTGACTGCTGAGGCGAAGGCCGGCCGGCTGGATCCGGTGATCGGCCGGGCGGACGAGGTGGAGCAGACCATCGAGGTGCTGGCCCGCCGCACCAAGAACAACCCCGTGCTGATCGGTGAGGCCGGCGTCGGCAAGACCGCCATCGTGGAGGGTCTGGCCCAGGCCATCGCGGACGGCGAGGTGCCCGCTCAACTGCAGGACCGGCGCGTCATTGCCCTGGACCTGGCCGGCATGGTGGCGGGTACCCGCTACCGCGGCGACTTCGAGGAACGGCTCACCGGTGCCATGGATGAGCTCGCCGAGGACAGCAGCACCATCGTCTTCATCGACGAGCTGCACACCATCGTCGGCGCGGGCGGTTCCGGGGAGTCCGGTGGCATGGACGCAGGCAACATCCTCAAGCCCCGGCTGGCCCGCGGTGACCTGCACATGGTCGGCGCCACCACGCTGAAGGAGTACCGCACCATCGAGAAGGACGCCGCCCTGGAGCGCCGCTTCCAGCCGGTCACCGTCGGCGAGCCCTCCGTGGAGGACGCCGTGCAGATCCTCACCGGCTTAGCCGATCGCTACGCGGACCACCATCAGGTGACGTACACGGACGAGGCGCTGCGCGCCGCCGTCGTGCTCTCGGACCGGTACATCACCGACCGGTTCCTGCCGGACAAGGCCATTGATCTCATCGACCAGGCCGGGGCACGGCTGTCCCTGAAGCGCGGCCCGAAGCACGACGCCGGCCCGGCCGTGGACACGGACGCGCTGCGGTCCCAGCTCGCCGAGTTGGAGGCCGAGAAGAACTCGGCGGTCAACGCGGAGGACTACGAGCGCGCCACCGAGCTGCGGGACGAGGCCAACCGGATCAGCGAGCAGTTGGCCGAGGCCTTGGCCCAGCGGGCTCGACGCGCGGAGGTCACTGGGGAGGCCGTGGTGAACGAGGATGCCATCGCCGAGATGGTCTCCCGCGCCACCGGCATCCCGGCGGCCAGGATGACGGAGGCCGAGAAGTCCCGCCTGGCGCGGCTGGAGGACGAGCTCCACGCCCGGGTGGTCGGCCAGGACGATGCGGTCGCCGCGATCGCGAAGTCCATCCGCCGCTCCCGGACCGGGATGGCCGATCCGTCCCGCCCGGTCGGCAGCTTCCTGTTCCTGGGCCCCACCGGCGTCGGCAAGACCGAGCTGGCGAAGGCCCTGGCGGGATCGCTGTTCGATGACGAGGACGCGATGGTCCGGTTCGACATGTCCGAGTTCGGCGAGCGCCACACGGTCTCGCGCCTGGTCGGTGCGCCTCCGGGGTACGTGGGCTATGACGAGGCCGGCCAGCTGACCGAGCGGGTGCGCCGCCGCCCGTACGCGGTGATCCTGCTGGACGAGATCGAGAAGGCCCACCCGGACGTGTTCAACCTGCTGCTGCAGGTGCTCGACGACGGCCGCCTCACCGACGGCCAGGGCCGCACCGTGGACTTCCGCAACACGGTGCTGATCATGACCTCGAACCTCGGCTCCGAGTTCATGTCCTCCGGCGGGTCTCCGCTGGGCTTCGTCTCGGCGGACGCCGAGGCCGCGCAGCGGGACCTCCGTCAGAAGGTGATGGGACGCGTCAAGGAGTTCATGCGGCCGGAGTTCCTCAATCGGATCGACGACACCGTGCTGTTCTCTCCGCTGTCCGCTGCGGAGCTGCGCCAGATCGTCGGTCTGCAGCTGGGTGATTCCGAGCAGCGGCTCGCTGACCAGGGAATCACCCTCGAGGTGGACGACGCCGCCCGGGATTGGATCGCCGAGGCCGGCTACGAGCCGGCCTACGGTGCCCGCCCGCTGCGCCGGGTCATCCAACGCGAGCTCGACGACCGGGTGGCCGACCTGCTTGTCTCCGAGGCGGTGACCGACGGTGATGCGGTGCGGGTGACCGTTGAAGAGGGGCGGCTGGTGGTGCAGCCGGTGCCGGCTCGGATGCCGGAGTCGCTGGCGGCCTAAGAGGGTGCTGGCGTGCTTGCCACCGCAGGGGCCGGGGCTTTCGTTGAGTGCTGTCAGCGAAAAGCCCCGGCCTGCTTCTCCGATTCGATAGGTCGGTTTGACGCCGTTTCCACTCCTGCCTCAATATTCGAGGCAGGCGCACACAGTGGACCACAGTATTTGTGCTCATGATTCGGGACTATCAGGACTGAACGGTCTGTTAATCGTTATATCTAACGCCCCTTAAGTATCGATCGAGTAGGACTTTTCCCTGCCGTTCTCATCTAGAGTGTCAGGGTCACTCGTCTTTTTGATCATATTGGAGGGGCCATGAGCCACGCTGTCGATTTCCAGCAACAACCGCAGTATGGCGGCCAACCAGGTCCGCCGCCGAAGACAGGCAACGGCCTTGGCGTCGCTGCTCTGGTCTTGGGCATCATCGCCATCGTCATCGCCTTCATTCCCTTCATTGGGATCGGGTCCTTCCTTCTGGGGGCGCTGGCAGTCATTCTCGGTATTGTCGGGCTGCGAAAGAAGGGACTGCCGAAGGGGACGTCGATCGCCGGCCTGATTCTGGGCGCACTGTCCCTGATCATTGCGGGGATCATGACCGCTATCACGGCGACGTTCGTGGCGGCCGTTGATGAGTCGCTGCAGTCGATGCCCGACTCGTCCATCGTGGCAGAAGCGACCACCACGGACGCCCCGGTGGCAACGCCGATCAGTGAAGCTTCTGAGTCGACGTCTTCCGCTGAGGACCCCACCAGCGAGGCCGCTGACCCGGAGGTCCCGACTGAGCACCGGTCCGCCCTCGCTCAGGCACAGAACTACTCGGACCTGATGTACCTGTCCAAGGCCGGACTATGGGACCAGTTGACCTCAGAGTACGGGGGACAGTTTACCGAGGAGGCCGCAGATTACGCGGTGGAGAACGTCGAAGCGGACTGGCAGCAGAATGCGCTGGAGCAGGGCCGGAGCTACCAGGAGACGATGAGCATGTCTCCCGCCGCCGTGTACGACCAGCTGGTCTCGGAGTATGGCGGCCAGTTCACCGCCGAAGAGGCCCAGTACGCGGTGGACAACCTCTAACCCGCAACGCCGACCAGGACTGACCCCTCAGCCCCCACCGACCCCCTGACATTGCCGCAAGCAGTGCGTCAGGGGGTCGATTGGGTTCTGCGGGCGGTCGAGTTCTCTAGGGCCAGTACAGGGACATCGGGTTGCTCACCAGCAGGGCCTGCTGCTCCGCCTCGGTCGGCGCGATCTGCGGGATGTACCCCAGCAACAGCGCGTCGTCCGGCATGTGCGAACGCAGATTCGGGTGGGGCCAGTCCGTGCCCCACAGGGCCCGCTCCGGGAACTCCGCCATCACCCGGCGGGCGAAGGGGACGACGTCGGTGTATACCTCGCGCTGCCCGTCCACCGCGTAGGGGCCGGCTTCCGAGAGGCGTTCGGGGCAGCTGACCTTGACCCAGGCGTCGGTCCGCTCGACGAAACGGAGGAAGGATGAGAATTCGTCCGAGTCCGCACCCTTCCGGACATCCGGGCGGCCCATGTGGTCGATGACGAGGGGGACGCCGAGGCCCGCGAACGTGTCCTCGAGGCCGGGAAGGTCCTCGGGCTCGAAGTAGAGGACGAGGTGCCAGCCGAAGTCACGGATCTTATCCGCCACCAGCGCGAGCTCCTCGAAGGGCTGGCTCTGCACCAGGCGCTTGACGAAGTTGAAGCGCACCCCGCGGACACCGCGTTCATGCATGCTGGTCAGCTGCTCAATCGTCACGTCTGCTCCGACGGACACCACACCGCGTGCGGTGTCCCCGAAGTCGTCCAGCGCGTCCAGCAGCGCGGCGTTATCCCGCCCGTGGCAGGTCGCCTGGACGATGACGTTCCGAGAGACGCCCAGGTGCTCCCGCAGGTCCCGCAGGTCAGCCTTGCTCGCGTCGCACGGCGTGTACTTCCGCGCTGGCGAGAACGGGAATTCCGCTGCCGGGCCGAAGACATGGCAATGGGCGTCCACCGTTCCCTCCGGGAGGGTGAAAGCGGGCTCGCCCCGATCTTTCACCCAGTCCAGCCAGCCGGCGGTCTTCTCGGATTGTTCGATCACCCGTGATCCTCCTGAATGGATTCGTGCAGCCGGTGGTTCAGCTGTGCTCCGCGGCCGGTCTGCGCCTGGCAGTTGACCCGTGTGAGGCCACGGTAGCGGACGTCAGAACTGCGGGCATCAGCCTCAGGGGTTCTCGATCCCGATGTACTGGGTCGCGGTGTACTCGCGGATCCTCCGCCGCCACCCGGACACCGGCCTACCGGGGCATCAACCCGGCCACCGGGCAGGTGCTGAGCGAACACCCGTTCGCCACGGACGAGGAGGCCGGTCAGGCTGTCGAGTCCGCCCATGCCACCTTCCGCGAGTGGCGGGCTCGGGATATCAGCGACCGGGCCGCCGTCGTCCGGCGGATCGCCGAACTGTTCGAGGAACGGACCGAGGAACTCGCGCAGGTCATCACCCGAGAGATGGGCAAGCCGATCGGCGAGTCGCGCGGTGAGGCCGAGTTCAGTGCAGAGATCTTCCGCTACTACGCGGACCACGGCCCGGCACTGGCCGCGGATCAGGTGCTGGTGAGCACGGACGAGTCCACCAGTGTGATCAAGCGCCGGCCGCTCGGCGTGCTGCTGGGCATCATGCCGTGGAACTACCCGGATCTGGCCAACGACACCCAGTACGGGCTGGGCTCCGCCGTCTTCGCCACCGAACCCGGACGCGCCGAGCGGCTCGCGGAGGGGCTGGAGGCCGGCATGGTCGGCGCCAACCAGTCCCCGCCGGAGACCGCGGACATGCCCTTCGGCGGCGTGAAGCGTTCCGGCTACGGCCGCGAGCTGGGCCCGCTGGGCATGGACGAGTTCGTCAACAAGCGGCTGATGGCCGTGGCCAAGACCTCCTGACCACGGTCTCTCGGATACCCACGCGGGTTTGTCCTGGGTGTAGGTGTACCTGCACCCAGGACAGACCCGCGTCGTGTCGATGTCGCGTGGGAAGGTGATAAGCCGGTTCCAATCTAGACGGCTTCCAGCCGGAATCCCGGCCCGCCGGGCACGGAGTCCAGCAGCTTCTGCGTGTATCCGTGACCGGGAGTTTCGAACACCGTATCGACCGGGCCGGATTCGACCACGTCTCCGTGATAGAGGACCACGACCTCGTCGCTCACGTGCCGGACCACGGCGAGGTTGTGCGAGATGAACAGCATGGTCAAGCCCAGGTCCTTACGCAGTCGAGACAGCAGGTTCAGGATCTCCGCCTGCGTGGTCAGGTCCAGGGCTGAGGTGATCTCATCGGCGATGACCAGGTCCGGTTCCACCGCCAGCGCCCGGGCGATCGCGATGCGCTGACGCTGGCCGCCCGAGAACTCGTGCGGGTACCGCTCGGCCGCGTCCGCGTCTAGCGAGACCTGGGCCAACCAGTGACGGATGGTCGTGCGGTGCCGACGAATGGAGCTGCGCCGCGGGTCGATGGCCTCGGCGATGGCTTCGCCGATGGTGCGTCGCGGGTCCAGGGACGAGTAGGGGTCTTGGGGCACCATCTGGATCCGGCGCCGGAGCTGCCATAGGTCGCGTGCCCGCAGCCCACTGGTTTCCCGCCCCGCGAAGAGGATGGAGCCTCCGGTGGGTCGGACCTGGCCAACGAGTGCCTTGGCCAAGGTGGACTTGCCGGAACCGGATTCGCCCACCAGTCCCACGGTCGTCCCGGGCCGGACGCTCAGGTCAACCCCTTTGAGGATGTGCGCTTGGCCGGCGCCGTGGCCCAGGTGGACGTCCAGGCCTCGTACGTCCAGGAGTGGTTCGGTCATGACTGCACCTTTGCCTCTGTGGGTATCGGTTCGGTACCGGCGTCGTCCTGCCACCGGTCCGCGGTGAGGAACTCACGCCGGTCGGTCATCGAGGGAGTGGCTGCCAGCAGCATCCGGGTATAGGGGTGGGCGGCCTGCCCGTCGCGGAGCTGGTCGCCCGTCAGCCGCTCCAGGATCCGTCCGCCGTTCATCACCAGGACCTCGTCGCAGAGCTCTTGAACCACGCCGATGTCGTGGGAGATGAACAGGATGGCGGTCCCGCGTTCCTTGTTGATCCGGTACAGCGACCGCAACACCTCCGCCTGGACGGTGACGTCCAGGGCCGTGGTCGGCTCGTCGGCGATGAGCAGGACCGGATCGGCCACCGTGGACGAGGCGATCATGGCGCGCTGCAGCATTCCTCCGGAGAGTTCGTGCGGATGCTGGTCCATCCTGGCCCCGGGCCGGGTGATGCGCATCTCGTCCAAGGCCGTGACCATGGTGCTCTTGGCTTGCTTGCCGGACTGGCCCAGATGGACACGCTGTACCTCGGTGAGCTGGGTGCCCATCCGCAGGGCGGGGTTGAAGGTGGTGCCCGGGTCTTGGTAGACCAGCCCGATCCGGCGGGCCAGTTCCGCCGGGGAGTTCCGTGCGGTCAGGTCCATGTCCCCGAGGCGCAGCACGGAAGCCGTGCGCCGCACCTCCTCGGGCAGCAGGCCTGCCACGGCCATGGCGGTCATAGATTTACCCGATCCCGACTCGCCGACCAGCCCGAGGACCTGTCCGGGCTGGATGGAGAACGAGACCCCCTGCACGAGGTCCTTGCCGTTCGGTGCGGTCACGACCAGGTCGCGGACCTCCAGCAGTGCCTCGCGGTCAGCCCCCGTACCCATGGCCCGGGTGGGCGACAGGCGTCCGGCGAACTTCCGTCCGCCCCGTGGATCGGCGGCCGCGGCCAGTCCGTCACCGACGAGCATCGCCCCGACGCCGGCCAGCAACAACATGATGGAGGGGCCGACCACTTGCAAAGGCTGGGAGTAGATCGAGACCAGTCCCTCGTTGAGCAGGCGCCCGTAATCGTAATCGGGTGACTGTACCCCGAGTCCGACGAAGGACAGGGAGGACAGCTCCAGTAGGGACAGGGCGAAGTTCGAGGTGGCCATCACCAGGAGCGGCTCGGCCATGTTGGGCAGCAGGTGCCGGGAGATGATCCTCGGGGTCGGCACGCCCAGCAGCCTGGCGGTGGTCACGTAATTCCGGTGGGACACCGAGGCCGCGAGATTCGCCGTCAGCCGGGTGAAGGCGGGGATGCCGGCCAGGCCGATGGCGATCACGGCGTTGACGGAACCCGGGCCCAGGATCGCCGCGACGATCAGCGCGAAGATCAGTGACGGGTACGCGACCGCCGACTCGATCAACCGCAGTGCCGCCTCCCGGACCCGGCGCGGTGCGAGCCACACCGCCGAGCCGAGGACGATGCCGCCGACCACAGCGATCGCGGTGGCCGCTACGGACATGACGAGGGTGAGACGGGTGGCTACGAGGGACCGGGCCAGGATGTCCCGGCCGAAGTCATCCGTGCCGAGCCAGTGCTCGGCACTGGGACCCTGCCTCGAATTGGCGGTCAGCGTCTCGGCCTGCGCGGTGAGGAACATCGGGGCGAGGATGGCCGTGAGCACCATCCCGGCCATCATCACGAGGCCGATGATCAGCGTCGGAGTCCAGCGGAAGCGGCGCGGGGCGCTCGGGGAGGAGGTACTAGCCATGAGTCTTGGATCCCAGCGTGCGGGGGTCGATGAGTCCGAGGACGATGTCGACCAGAAGGGTGAGCAGAGTGGCGATCAGGCCGACCGTCAGGATGATCCCCTGGATTACCGGGTAGTCGCGGTAGATGATCGCCTGGATGATCTCCGAGCCAATACCCGGGTAGTTGAACACCGTCTCGACGATGATCGCCCCGCCCAGCAGACTGGCCAGGATCAGGCCGGTGAGGGTCAGCGTGGACGTCATCAGGTTCGGTAGGGCATGGCGCAG
>NZ_BAAALH010000002.1:1034242-1052370 GCF_039528175.1 Citricoccus alkalitolerans | reverse complement strand
CGCATGTAGTCCTGCTCGAGCACCGTGGACGTCTCGCGTCGCACCACGCGGGCGACGGCGGCCGTCGGCCCCAGCGCCAGGGCTGCGGTCGGGAGCACCAGGGCTGAGAGCGAGTCCGCGCCGCCCGCGGGCAGCACCGGCCACATGATCGCGAACACGACGATCAGCAGCGTCCCGACGACGTATCCCGGCAGGGAGGCCAGGAAGCCGGCCACATTCGCGAACGTCACGTCCAGCCACCGGTTCCGGCCACCGCGGGTCAGGATTCCCACCGCCATGCCGACCGGGATGGAGACCAGCAGCACGACGGCGATGGCCAGCACCGCCAACTGCGCGGTGAACGGGAGCTTGGCGGCGACGATGTCCGTCACCGGCAGCCCGAACCGGAACGAGGTTCCGAGGTCCAGCTGCAGCAGGCCCCCGACGTAGTCGACGAACCGCACGCCCATCGGATCGTTCAGCCCCATCCGCTCCCGGAGCGCCTCCACCGCGGCCGGCGTGGCGTCCGTACCGGCAATGGCCACGGCCGGATCCCCCGGGATGAGCGGGACGATCATGAACGTGATGACCACGAGGATCATCAGGGACAGCAGCAGGCCGCCGGCACGCCGGAGGGCGAAGTCCAGCCAGGGACTGGACCACCGTCCCCGCCGCGGGGCGGCAGGGGACGTGCCCGAACCGCCTTCCAGGTTCTTGTTCCGGGCAGGGCCCGCGCCCACGTCCTTGAGCGCCGTCGCATTGATGGTCATGGTGGTGCCTACCTTGCGGCGACCGTGACCGCTGGCTCAGGAGCCCGGCGCTCGTCCCAGCGGAACGATCGCTCCAGCTGTGCCCCGAGCTGGATCAGCACGTCATCCTGGAACGGCGCACCTACCAGCTGGGCGCCGACGGGCATTCCGTCAGATGCCGTGTGGACCGGCAAGCTGATGGCGGGCTGACCCGTCATGTTGGCGAAGGAGGTGAAGGAGACCATTTGGATCTCGGTCTGGCGCATGCCGGACGGGTCGTTGTTGGCCTCGTCGTAGACCAATCCGACCGGTGGCGTCACGGTGGCCATGGTGGGGGTGAGCAGGACGTCGAAATCGCCACCCCACTGCGTGACGATCTGACGGGTCTCCAACTGCATCATGGCCGAGGCCTGCGCGTATTGGCCGGCGGACAGCGACCGTCCCTGCTCGTAGCGGTACCGAATGTAGGGATCCAACAGGGCCTCGTCCACCACCGGGTTCGCGGCAACCCAGGAGCTGATAATCACCTGGAACGCGTCGATGGTCTCGCGGCTGAACAGAACCGGGGAGGCGTCCACGATCTCATGGCCGGCGCCCGCCAGGGCGGTGGCCGCCTTCTGGGCCGCCTCGACGCACTCCGCATCCACCGGCATGCCGGTCGGAGCCGTCAGCATGAGTCCGATCCGAAGCCGGCTCGGTGGTTCCCCGGCCGACGAGGCATAGGAACGAGTCGGTGCGGGTGCGGAGTACCAGGCCTGAAGGTCTGGCCCGGCCATCACGTCGAGCACGGCCGCCGCATCAGTGACGGTCCGGGTGATGACACCCTCGACCGTGGAGTGTTCCCAGCCCACCACCGATTGGGGCACCCTGCCGCGGCTGGGCTTGAGCCCCACCAGTCCGGTGCACGAGGACGGAACCCGGATGGACCCACCCCCATCCGAGGCATGCGCTAGCGGGGCCATGCCGGCCGCGACCGCCGCCGAGGCCCCGCCGGATGAACCGCCGGAGGTGCGCTGCGGGTCCCAGGGATTCCGGGTGGCGCCGTACCGGGCGTTCTCCGAGACGGTCAGGGGACCGAACTCGGGGGAGTTCGTCCGGCCCATCAGCAAGAACCCGGCCTGTTGGAGCCGAGCCACGGACGGATCGGTCTGGTGCCGAGGCTCGTCGTCGAGAGCGAGCGAGTTCATGTTGTTCGGCTGCCCCGCGACGTCGGTGAGGTTCTTCACCGGGATCGGCACCCCGTGAAAGGCCGGCAGTTCGTCACCGTCCGTGACGGCCTTCTCGGCGCGCCGGGCTGCCTCGAGGACGTCCTCGTCATTGCGCCAGACGACGGCATTGATGGTGTCATTCACTGCATCGATGCGGTCGAGGTAGGCCTGGGTCACCTCGACGGGGCTGACCTGGCGGGTGCGGATCTGGTGTGCCGTCTCGACGGCTGACTGGTAGAGGTCCATGTCTGTCCTTCTGTGGTCTCGTGTCTGGTGCGTGTTCAGTCGGTGATGCGCAGATGCTGGTCATCCAGCGCGCCGCCCTTGGAGACGACGGTGAACCCCTCGCGGCTGGCCATCAGTCGCGGATCGACGGACAAGGGGATGGCGTGGGCCTGGCGGAGGATGGCATCCGACGCCTCGGTGACCGCAGCACAGGCCTCGTGCTCGTCGGTGGCGGCCCAGTAGCGTTCCATGGCCGCAGCGGCCTCCGGAGCGTCCGTGGCACCGATGTTGCCGCCACCCTCCTGGACGGACGGGCCGATCATGGAGTGGATCGGATTGGACATGGTGCCGATGAAGTTCAGATCCGCGTACAGGGTCATGTCCCAGTCGCCCGGCTTGCCGAAGACCGTGGAGACCCAGCCGCCCACGTCCAGGTTGGACAGTTCCACCGTGGCCCCTGCCGCACGCAGCTGTTCCTGGATGTAGGTGTTGCCGGAACCCTGGGGGCCGGCGATCTGCGGTCCGACCATACGGATCCGCACTCCCTCCAGGGCCGACCCTGCCGCTGCCGGGTCGAGGCCGATCACTGGGGATGCTTCCGGATCCGCGCAGGCGGTCCCCTCCGGGACGAGCACGGTGGACACCTGTCCCTGCCCGGAGGAAGTGACGTTCTCGAAGGCCGCCCGGTCCAGGGTCTGAGCCACCGCCTGGCGCTTGGCCGGATCGGTGAAGGGACTGCCCTCGCGTTCGTTGAACAAGACGTAGAAGTCGGACAAAGGCTGGTTGTCCACGGTGATCGACTCGGTGCCCTCGACGCGTGGGACGGACTGCGCGTTGATGAACCCGATGTCCAACTGTTCGGCGATCAGCTGGTTGGCCGTCGCGTTCTTGTCCGTGATGACGTTGTACTCCACCGTCGTCGCCGGTGTTCCCGGGACCTGGTCCGCATACTCCGGCCAGGCGTCATAGTCGTCGCGCAGGGTGTAGGTGTAGCGGACTCCGTGATCCGAGGAGGTCAGGGTATAGGCCCCGGATTCCGCACCCTCAACAGGGCCAGCACCGAGAGCTTCGGGGTCCTCGAGTCCGGCCGGGCAGATCACGCCCGACGCGGACATCGTGAGTCCGACGAGCATATCGGGCCACGGCTGTGCCAATTCGATGGTCAAGGTCTGGGCATCGACGGCGGTGAAGGTCGGCTCTCCCAGAGGGCCGAAGATCTGGGGAGTGGCAGCCGCCGCCGTCTCTGGTGCTGTCAGGTACTCCAGCGACGCCTTGACAATATCCGCGGTGATGGGGGTGCCGTCCGAACAGGTGGCGCCCTCTCGCAGAGTGAAGGTCGAGGTGTTCCCCTCGCTCTCCCACGCGGACGCGAGGCCGGGCGCCAGCTGGTTGTCCTCATCCTTACGGACCAGGGTGTCAAAGCTGGCCCTGGCGAGCAGGAAGTCCGGCAGGGAGAGCGACTGGGTCGGGTCGAAAGTTGCCGGCTGGTCGATGGTCGTCCTGATGGTGTCCGTTGAGGGCCCGTCGGCGGCCGTCGCGCCACCGGTTCCGGATCCCGCGGGCGCCGGGCCGTCGGCCGCGGAGCCACCTCCCGTGGTGCAGGAGGTGAGCAGGAGTGCGGCCGATGCCACGAGGGCTGCGGCGGGCAGGAGAGCTGAACGCTTCATCGGAGAGGTCCTTCCAGAGACGGGTGTAGAGCAGGGACGGTGCGGAGAAGTAATGGCAGGAATGGTGCGGGGCGGTACGTACGAGGACGGTGCGCAGGAGTTAGCAGGGGCCGGCGAGCACTTCGTAGACGTCGATGGTGGTGGCGGTGCCGTCCGACTGCGCCTGGCCGACGAACACGGAACGGGTCAACCACTGCAGGGCCGGTTCGGCGGTGCGGAACGTCGGAGTCGTCATGAAGTACCCCATCTCCCCGGGGCCGCCGGACTCTCCGGGCAGGTGGCGCAGCACACCGAGGTTGACGACGTCGACGTATGCTCCTCCATCGGTGCGGATCCCGTAGCGAGCCTCGAGGTTGTACGCCCTGTCCGCCCGAGCCAGGCACCAGTCACCTCCGCCGGGAACGATCTCCCCCGACAGTTCACCGCGCACCGGACCCCCGGTGATGGGGATGAACTCCAAGGCCTCTGCGTCCCGCTGAACGATCGGAAGGTGCGGGTCGACTTCGGCTCGGATTGAGAAGGAGTACCTCAGCGCGGGCCGGCCACGGCCGATCGTGGGGCCGTGGGCATCGGCGGCGTCCCCATCGGGTGCTGATGTGATCTGTGTCATACTCAAAGCGTGGGGCTAGTGAATCCTTAAGTCAATAGCGTTCACTACGTGACTTCCACTTGCGGCTGGGGCAACGTAAAAATAGGCAGACCAGAGCAATAGCAGGAGTCTTAGGAATCATGGCAACCATCAAAAAGAATGGGCGGTCACGCCTGGACCGCGGCACGTTGACCCGCTCCTCGATCATCGAGGCGGCCCTGCGGATCATGGACGAGTCGGGGGAATCGAAACTGACCTTCGCCCGGCTGGGCCAGCAACTCGGTTCCTCCCCCTCAGCCATGTACCGCCACTTCTCCAACAGAGACGAGATCATCGAGGCCCTGGGCGATGACCTGATCCGCATTTCTCTGGACGGCTACGCACCCAGCGCGTCCTGGGAAGATTCACTCTGGGACTTGGCGGTACGTGCCTGGCGGACCTACGAGCTCCACCCAGCCGTCGCTTCGCAGACCTACTTCCGGGTGACCCGGGGGCCGCACGAGCTCAAGGCTGTGGACGCCATCCTCCAGGCCTTGTCGGCCGCAGGCCTCTCCGAAGACGAAGCTGTCACGCACTACCACTTGTTCGCCATGACGGTCTTGGCGCAGTCCGCCGACCACGCCGCGAAGCTCGCCGCGATGAAGGCCGTAGAAGTCGATCCCACCGGCCGCTGGGAACAGGTCTACGTACCCCGGGACCCGCACGAAGCACCGTATTACTGGGCGGTGCGGGATAAGCTCAGGTCCAGGGACGACTATGCGCTCTACCGGACCCAGATCGAACTTGTGATCGAGAGCGTACGCCGAGCCGTTGCCCGCGAAGTCGGAGCCGTGGAGAGGCAGGAAAGCTAACCTTCACGCGGAAGTGGATGGGCCGCGACAACAACTGCGACCCAGCCCTCGTTCCACACGATGAAGGCATCGACCTTGACTTCAGCCGACCCACCCGCTTCTGGCCGTACGAACTCGGGTTCGACTACTCGTTGATCACGGCCTCGAGCCCAGATCAACCGAAGTACGTGCATGTCGAGAACGGACGGCCGTAGGCGGTTCTCCCCAGTTGAGCATGGGGTTTCGCGAGTCAAGGGGGCTCGTGACCTTGCTTGTGGATGGATTTGGCCGAATCTATCCCTCGAGAAATGAAGGACACGAGCCATGTCCCCGCGTACACGGGGTGTTTTTCCGCTGCTTGCCCACACCCTCGCCGAACCGGCGGTCTGCAGGGCGGCTTCCATGGTGTTCAACCTGTCCGGATACACCATCCAAGACGCAGTCGATCTGCTGTTGGGCGAGCGCCGGATCGATCAAGTCCCCCGTGGTGGTGACGAACTGGATGCGGGAGATCGAGAAGATGATCACGCTGCCAGCGCACCGCCTGCACGGAGCGAACCGGGAAGCGGCGGCGAGTGCCTGGCGGCGAGCCGGTGGTGTGGCAGTGACGACCTTCGCCACCCTGCGCAGTGCGGCCTTCGGCGATGAGGGTGCAGAGCCGGTGCCGCTGGGCTGCGTGGTGGTCGATGAGGCGCAGTACATCAAGAATCCGGAGGCGCTGCGGTCGCAGGCGGTGGTGGAGGTGATCGACCGGACCGAGCGGGCGATTCTGCTGACCGGCACACCGCTGATGAACCGGCTCGAGGAGTTCCAGGTACTCATCGGGTACCTCCGTCCGGTTCTAGTGCTCGACTCACACGCCCTGGTGCCAGCGCGGTTCCGTCAGCAGGTGGCCCCGGCGTATCTGCGGCGTAACCCGGAGGACGTGCTCACCGAGCTGCCGGAGCTGGTGGAGGTCGCGGAGGTGCTGCCGATGGGTGCCGCCGAGTTGCGGGCCTACCGAGAGGCCGTGAGCGAGGGGAACTTCATGACGATGCGGACCGCCGCGTTTGCTTCTGGGGGTGCGTCGGAGAAGATGCAGCGGCTCGTGGAGATCGTGACCGAGGCCGAGGAGAACGGTCGGCGTGTTCTCCTTCTTCCGGGACGTGCTCGATACCGTGGCGGAGGCCTTGGACGGGCCGGATTTCGGGCCGCTGACCGGTTCGGTGGCAGCGGCGCAGCGGCAGTCCATGGTAGATTCATTTTCCGCTGCGCCAGGAGGCGCGGCACTGGTAGCGGAGGTGACGGCCGGCGGGGTCGGGCTGAACATCCAGGCTGCCTCCGAGGTGGTGCTCTGCGAGCCGCAGCTGCACCCGGCGATCGAGTGGCAGGCGATCGCCCGGGCCCGGCGGATGGGGCAGCTGGAGACCGTGCAGGTGCACCGGCTGCTGTCCGAGGACGGCGTGGACCAACGGCTGACCGAGATGCTGGCGGTCAAGGCGGAGCTGTTCGAGCAGTTCGCAGCTGAGTCGGAGGTGGCCGAGGCGGCGCCGGAGGCGGTGGACGTGTCCGAGGCGGAGCTGGCGCGGGAGGTTATTGAGGTGGAGCGGGAGCGGTTGTTGGAGGGGCTCCCAGCGGATCTCACCTCATGAGAAGTAGATAACCCCAGCCGAGTCTTGGCTCAAGCCCAGAGAGTCGACTCCGGGAACTTCGTCCACTATTCGACACCACCGTTTTTCTGAGAATCCTTCACCAACGGCTCATCCGCATCCGGACTCTTAAGGTCGTCACCGGGCGAATCCGTTGAGGCCTGATGACTTTTCTTGCGGCGGACGAGCGACCCCATCTTTCCCGCTGCTCCGGCCGCACCATCTCGGAGCGCCGAGGCTGCACCTTTCACGGCCTGTCCGGCGCGTGATTCATAGGGGACTCCATCACCGTCACGATCGACTGACCGAAAGAGATCCGCCGCGTTGGACACAGCGATCCCTAAGGCGTGACCCCGATCCGTGGTTGATTGAACTGCTTCCTCATCAGCACCGCGCATCGCCGCCAGGTACTCGGCGGCATCGACATTCGGTGGAGGAATCTCGCGGAGGTGATTCATGAGACGCTTCGCTTGGGCGTTCAGCGTCACGAAGGTCAGACTGCCTGAGATCACGCCCCCCACCACCGGAACGACCTTGGTAGCCGCATTGGCGAAACTCTTCTTGGTCACCTGGATCCCGATGAGCTTCATGGTTTGCTTCATCGGCAAAAACCAGGAGGTCTTGGTCAGCGCCACGCTGGTGATCTTCTTCTGGATGGCTGGACGGGCGACTTGGGCAGCGAAGGCAGTCACTGACGTCGAGGCCCCCGCGACCCCCATCATGACTCCCAGGAAGGCGGCAAGCTTGCCCAGGGTTTCGTCATCGATGTCCTCCGTATCGCGAAGGAACGACTGCCATCCATAGATGTATGCGACCTTCTGCATAATCCGGAAGGCGTGAACATAGAACTGGGTGATGTCGGCCGGGACGGTCCCGAGCATGGCGAAGCCGCCGGGGAGCCCCGCGGCAAATGACATGCCCGTGGACTTCTTGGTTTCGAAGTCGATCGCGCTTTTGGCGATCTCATCGAGCATCACGGTGGGGATCCCGGCCGCCGCGGGATTCTCCGTGATCGCCTGATCGATGCGAGCGGTGGATTCGCCGCGCCTGTGTAGTTCCGCGCGAAGGTACTTCTCCCGATCGATGCGGACACCGCGAAGACGCAACACCTTCTTGAGGAACTCGATGGCGAATTCCTCTGCCTCTTTGTCTTGTTCTCGCACCATGCCCGGAAATTCGTCCGCCGAACCCTTTTCGGACTGTGGGGTTTCGGCGTCGAGTATCAGATCTTCATCGTCGGTGACGGTCCTTTCGGCAGGAGGTTCATTCCTCTGGAATTCCAAAGCCATGGTGCAGGCCTTTCTCTACCGTCGACTGGTAAGGACTGCGCCCGGGGCCGCAGCTCTCCTGATCATACTTTCAGGTATGGCGTTCAACGTCCGAAAATCGCCACGTGGGAAAGCGGAACCAGGATGCGCACGAATCACGTGAATACAATCGAGAGCTTCGCCTCTCGACGTAGAGATTCATTGTTCATCGCAACTACCGCATCGATTAGGTCCTGCGCGACGAAAGGGAACTCCAGCATCAGCTCCATTCCTTCCAAACCCACCACGAGCTGACGATGAGGGAAGTCAGGCCAATGGAAATCCGGCCACAAAATGTCCGGTAGGACCCTGAGGCTCAGGTGCGCCGCAAGATCGGCCGGCAGGTGCTCGGTGACATCTGCGAGTGATTCGACGCCCAAGCTCGAAACAAGGTCGTCGGGGTGGCTCATGATCGACTGGGACCAAGCAACGCTCCACTGATAGTCACAGATGACGCACCTGCCATGCCCGGAGGCGACGCTGACCTCGAAGGCATCTGGTTGGCGACAACGGGGACAGTCACCCAATGCGGTGAGCGCCTCGGAGATCTGCTCGTGTCCCAGCATAGGATGGTTTGCTGATCCGTCAGGGATTCCGGTCATTGGTTGAGCACTCAGGTGTCATCATCACCAACGCGTTCCTTTACTTCGTGGCTTTCAGGCCGGTGCATCCACAGGATGATGTCCAGGACCCTCACGAGAGATAGATGGTGCTGACCGGATTCCGCCCGGATCTTCTGCAATTCACCAATCTGGTCTTCGTGCCCGGGTTCTTTGAAGGCTTCGAACCAATCGAACCAATAATTGCGAGTGCGATTTCCCTTCCGCGCTTTGGACACCACGGAATCCAACACAGGAACCAACTGCGGTCGTTTTCTCGCCATGATCTTGCTGGTCGTGGTTGGTCCCAGTCCCCATCGGGTCCCGTGATTCTGACGAAGGAGATCCCACAACTTCTGAGTGGCGGATTCCGGTCCCAGATAGGGCTCGAATTCACTCAAGGACTCCAGGGCCACGTCCGTGGGAATTCGCGTCAGGAGTTCTTCGATCTCCTCGGCGTGTGTCCCGGTGATGCCGATCGCCGCTTGGGCAGGTACGTGCACGGACAACATTGACACGGCAATCAGATCAGAATGGGTAATCCGATTCGGCTCCACGATGTCCCCGCCTCCGGCGAAGGTCTCGAATCGCGAGCCGCTGTAGAGCGGTCGCCCGTTCTTCTGGGACGAAAAGTACCTCTGGACATAGGAAAGGGCTAAGTCCCTATTGACGTCACTCATAGCCTTGAGCGGCATGTTCTCCTCATTCCCATTCGTCTTGGTCGACGAACCTCGGCTTGTGCCCGCCACGGTAGCAAGCTCGTGGGACGCCGTAGCTGGCGGGCATCAGCTGGTTGGTGGCGGACTCAGGTCGATCCGCAGCTTCTCCGCATCCTTGCCCAGGTACCGGATCAGGTCCTCCTGCCGGGGCTGGCCCATCACGAACCGGTAAGCGCCCAGTGTGATGCGCAACTGCTCATACTGTTTGGATTCCCGGCTTAGCGGCATCGCCGGAACGTATCGCTCAATGGCGGCCCCGCCCTCCAGCGGGAACACCCAGTACGGATTGATCAACGAGTCCCCGGACGGCCGGCACGCCTCCGCTGCCGCGAACATCGACGCCCAGGGATCCGTCCCATCCGGGGTCACCGCGCTGCCGGCGTGCGCGGATGCCACGTTCTTGCGGACCGCGTGCCCCTTGTAGCGGTGCACCCGCCCCTCGCGCTGCTCAAGATCCACGGGGTTGCTCGGCAGGTTCCAGTGCACCACCGCGTGGCTGTAGGTGTGGAAGTCTAGCCCTTCCTGCCCCACCGAGGTGCTGGCCATGACGAACGGCCAGAACGGCGAGGTGTACCCCTCACGGACTGTGGCCTCGCGCTCCACGGCGGCGTCACTCGACTGCGCGCGGCCGAAGCGCGCGGCCACATGCGAGTTCAGGTGCCGCTCCTCCACGGAGATGTGCCCGCCGGCCACCCGCACGTCCTGCACGGTGTTCTGCGCGGACCGGATGGATGCGGTCGCCGCGATCCGATCGGCCAGGGTCTCGGCCCGCTCGGCCCGAGACACCGGACCCAGCCCCTCGGACTCGACCAGTGTGTGCACGAACTCGTCCAGGACGGACTGCAGGTTGCCGTCCAGGCAGTAGCGCAACACCTGGTTCCAATAGGAATCGATGTCCGCGGCATGGGCCGCACCGGCGGCCCCGCGCACGGCGGAGACGATCTCTGGCTTGTTGAATAGCGAGCGCAATCCCTTGGACGCCGTCACCGCAGCCTGACGCAGATCGGGCTCGCCCACCGAATGAGCGCCATCCTCTGCGCGGGCCACAGCGCGCAGGGCACAGACGCCCGGGCCGGCGAGCGCCATCAGGGTCAGCACGTGGGCCAGGTCCTCCGGAGGGTCCCCCAGCTCGGCCAGGTCTGGGTCCATGGCCCAACGCATGTGGTCGACCAGTCTGGATCCCTCACCGCGCTCGTCCTTGAGCCATTGGGTCAGACGGTCTTCGAGGCTCCCGTCATCGCCAAGCAACGCGTCCAGGAGATAGGGCGCCACGCCGTACCATCGGCGGCGTGAGCCTTCGGCTCCGAGCTGCGGATGAATGTCGAGCTCGGTCAGTAACCGCGTGATCTTCTCCTGCACTGCGGCGACCGTCCGGTCCCGGTCCAGCGGCAGCTCCCAGCCCTGCTCGGCGGCGATGACCAGCGGGTCGCCGAGTCGGGCGAGGGTCACGCTGGGGTAGAGCACCGTGAGGTTGGGCAGGTTGCGGGGCAGGTCCTTCTCCTGGTCCCAGCCGAAGGTCAACGGGACGGCGGATCGCCGGTCGCCGTAGCGGTGGGTGGCGTCGACGGCGGCGCCGGACTGCTCCCGCATGCGCCGCTCGGCCTCGTAGCTGACGATGGCTGCGATCGCCTTCGGGACGGCGGTCCAGGCCGAGAAGATCAGCCGCTTGGTGAAGCGCTGGACGTTCTCTGCCGCATAGACGCCGCCCGGCTGCAGGTACGGCAAGGACGGGGCCATCCAGGCCAAACGCCACGCTTCGTGGTCCATGAGGTCGTCCACGAGGACCCGCATCTTCGCGTTGACCCGTTCGATGGGCCGGTACTCCCGGATGCCCTCCCAGTCCAGCAAGGTGTTCCGGTGTTCGCGCAGCACTCCGGCCAGGCCGGCGTCGTCCTGCGCTGCCATCTCGAGGAACTGTTCCTGGAGCTGGTACCCGTGCTGGTCCATGAGGTTGGCCGCATAGGGCACGGACCGCCAGAACTCGAACGGATCCTGGCTGCCGACCCGCTGCGCGATGTCGCTCGAGGCCAGCCATGCTTCCACGTCTGCTGGTTCCAGGGTCATCGGACCCAGGGTCTTCTCGGTCAGCATGCCGTCCCGGCCCGGCGTGGCGGAGAGCCGCTCGGTGCGGGACATGACCTTGCGCAACGCGGTCTCCACTGCGGCCCGGGCGTCCTCGGCGGCCGAGTGTCCGGCCTCGGAGCGCTGGAGGATGCCCTCGCGCAGCAGACTCAACTGCCGGGTGACGGACTGTGCCGTGTATTGGCCGGTGAGGAAGGAGATGGTGTTGGTGAAGTCCCAGTAGTGGTCCTCGCCGTCGGGCTCGTCCGGGAGTGTGAACATCTTGTAGGGCGTGGCCGAGAGGACCAGGGCCTTCGTGGGTCCCCGGGAGATCACCCGTTGGGCCAGGCGCTGCGCGTTGGACTGGGGACGATCACCGTCCTGTTCCGCGAAGAGGTTCTTGAACCGCTGGAACTCGTCCAGGATGACCAGGTCCGGGGCGAGCATCTCTACGGACACGTTGGCCATGGCCATGCGGAGCCCGCCGATGACCGGCCGCCGTGACCGCCAGAGCGTGTCCGTCCGGTGCGGCGTCCTGGCCCACCGGTCCTGGTCCGCCAACAGGTCCTCGAGAAGACTCCCGCCGTGCGGACCTGCTTCGGCGCCCAGGTACGTGGCGAACCGGGCCACGAGCCCTTCGTCCAGCTTCGGGCGGCTCCCTTCCCAGCGGAGGCGGTCCCGGAACCGGTCTATCGTGACCCCGACGGCAAAGTAGCTGGTCCAAGACGCCTTACTCATCTCCTGGCGGCCCAATACATGGCGCAGCATCCAATGCAACAGGGCCCGCTCCCGGACAGCTCCGGTGGAATTCCCGAGCTCCAACGAGGTGCCCGGAGTGAAAGCGACCAGCTGTAGTCGCTGCTCGGTCGAAGATCCCATGGTGGCCGGCAGCATGGTCAGCCGGTCGGCGTTGTCCTGCAGCTCTCCCCCGGTCAGCTCGCGCAGGCGGCGCAGGTTCTGCCGGGCGATCTGCCCGTTGGAGCAGATGTAGACGATCGTGATGGGCCGGCCGGTTCCCCAGAGGTGGTCGATGGCCCGGGCCGCAATGCCCTTGGCCACCAGCGTCTTGCCCAGTCCGACCTCGTCGGCCACCAGGAAACGATCCACCGGGTCCTCGTCCAGCCAGAGCCGGTTGAAGGCGTGGTCCACCGTGGAGCGCTGGAACGGTTTCAGGTCGCGGAGGATCCCCTCGACGTCCGGCCGGGTCTCGTTCATGGCTTCCGCCCCTTCTGTACCACCCGCAGCACCACGTCCCACATCTGAAGGAACTCCGGCGGGATAACATCCTCCGCCCCGGGCATCTCCCGCAGTTCAGCCACCTGCCGCGCCACGGAGGCAAGCGCCTTCGGGTCCTGGCCGGCGGCCCGCACGAGGGGCTCGAAGAGCACCAGCGGCAGTGCGTATCCTGCCGCGCCGTCCGAGCCCGCGTCATCGAGCCGGGCGGTCGTCTCCGCCACGTTCTCCCAGGCCGAGGGCCCGGACTGCAGCGGGTCCATGCCCAGCAGCAGCGCCAGATACCGCAGGACGCTGCGGGAGTTGGAGAGGATGGCGGCCAGCACCGCACGGCGACGGCCCAGCGGGTCGCCGTGGATGCGCATCATCAACACACACCGGCGCGTCACCCGGGCCTCCCCCTCCCCCGCCGTGGTCTCGACGGCCAGGAACGGCGTCACGTTGACGGGAGCGATCTCCCAGCGTTGCCGGGCGGCCAGTTCCCGATCCTGGGCCGGCACCGTGGTGAGCCAGATTCGAGTGGCGCCGGGGGCGTCGTCGGGAATGGTCAGGCTCAGCCGAGCCTCCACCCGGTCCTCCTCCACCTCGGTGACCACGAGTTCGGGCCGCTGCCGCGCCAGGGCGCGGTGGAACTCCTCGAGCTGGTAGCTGGTGGCGATCGCTGGATCGGTGGCGCCGTCGTCGTACTGCGGCGTGTAGGGCTGGAGGATGGCACCCAGGCCGAGGGACTCGCGGCCCGCGCCGAGCACCGCGTGGACGCCGCAGGTGGCGGTGGGACCGGTGAGCACGGCGTTCATCTCCAGCCCACCGCTCCACGCCTGGCCGGTCAGGTTGGCGCTGCCGGTGACCACCATGGACTGATCCCCTGGCAGGTCGAGCACCACCGTCTTGGCGTGCAGGCCGTCCAGCCGCACCACCGTGCCGATGCCCGGATGGTCCGCCCCGTCCTGCCTATCCTGCTCCTCCGGCTGGCCGGAGGCTGACACCACGGCGGTGAACTCGTCCAGGGTGCGCACGCCGGCTTGGTCGTCCTCGCTCTCTTCCACGCCGCGGTGCAGCACCGTGGTGGACCATCCGGCGAGCCGGCGCCGGCCGAGCAGGTCCATGGCCTCCGGGCGGGAGACGAGCGTGGCCTCGGCGCTGCCGGCGCGGATCGAGTCCAGGGTCGCTGCGGACAGGAACGGGCTGATGGCCAGGACGCGCTCCGGCGTCTGGGGGAAGGGCCAGGGCCGCTCCTCCGTCAGCCCGAGCGGCAGCAGGCTGCCGCCGGTGAACGGCACGGGTGCGGCCAGGTTCACATCGCGCAGTGTGCGGGCCAGATCGGCGACGGCGGCCGCGCGCCCCTCCGGGAGCGGATCCAGCGTGAGGGAGGGCAGAGCGGCGACGACGTCGGCGGCCGGCCCTGCTGCGATGGTGCCGTGCTTGTCCTCGTCCAGGACCAGGACGGTGTCCCAGGAGTTGTCGAGGGTGAGGTTCCGGCTCGAGACTACGACGCGGTGGTGGAAGGAGCCGTCGTCGGCCGAGAACCGCACTACCGAGAGCTTGGGGTGGAAGAGGTGTTCGGCGTGCGTGGGCATGACCTCGTGGATGCTGTCCTCGAGGAAGGCGTGGATGCGGCTGTGGGTGGCCGGGACGTGGATGCCGCCGGCCTGGACGAACACTGTGGTGTGCTCCACGTGGCGCTGTACGGCGTCGAGGAGCCGGACGGGGTCGCTGGTGGCGAGGTCATCGGCGCCGTCTATGTCGCCGAGGGTGAAGGTCATCGGCGCGATCAGCATTGCCGTGAGGTTGAGCGTGTAGGTGGTGGTCACGGCCTGATCCACGCGGTACCCGGCGGGTGGGCGCAGCGCGTCGGTGAGCAGCACGGTGGTGTCCGGGTGCAGCATCAGGCGACCCCTTCGGCGTCGTAGAGGTCCTGGAGGTGGCGGCTCACGTTGCGCCACCGGTAATCGAAGCGGCCGATTCCGCTGGCGCCGGACCAGGCATCCAGGGCGTACTGGTTGCCGGGGGGCAGGCGGGCGCGGGTACCCTTCTTCTCCCGTTCGCGGTCGACGACCAGTTGGCGCAGGTCTGCACGTCCGGTGAGGTCGGCCGCCGACGATGCGGAGGCGACAGCGTCCGCCCATGTGCCGATGAAATCCCGCGTGGTGCGGGAGACCCGCCGGCCGCGTGCCGTGGCCATCAGCCAGATGGCCTCCCGGTCCTGGACGTGCAGGGGTTCCACTGACCTGGCTTCCTCGAACCAGGCGTCCATGCGGTCCCGGTAGACCTTCGTCAAGGTGGCGCCCTGGCGGTTGTGCTTGCCCGTGGCCTCGGCGAGCAGCAGATTATAGAGCAGGTTCGCGCCTTCCGCGGTCAGTGCGAACCGGTCTGCGCGGTCCACGAGGGCGCCCAGTTCCGGTGGGAGCCCCTGCCGGATGGCGGGATCCCCGACGCCGGCCGGTGCGGTGGACGAGTCCGTCCAGATCTCGGGGCGGTGGGCTGCCAGGTGGGCCAGCAGGGTGCCGGCGGCGGTGCGGGTGATGGCCTCCCGCAGGTATTGGGCATCCTCGGGGCGGAGCGCGAAGGTGGCGTTCTTCAGCAGTCCCCCGGGAGGGTCCGGCAGACGCGGGTCGAGTCCGGTGGGGGTCAGGTGGACGTGGACATCCCGGTCATCCGCGCTCGGGGCGGCCCGCAGTTCCTCGCGCCGGAGCTGTTCCCGTTCGAAGTAGCCGCGGGCGGTGAAACCGCGCTCGAAGACGCCCCACCGGCCGAGCATCCCCCAGTAGACCTCGCTGGGCAGGCGCCGCAGGGCGCGGCCGGCGTCACGGCCGAAGACCCCCTCGGCCTCTCCCCCGCGCTGCAGGGCCTCGATGAGTTGGTACTCGTACTCGCGGAAGGTGGACTGCATCCCCGCAACCGTGTCGCGGTGGCTGGCCTCCTGCAGCAGCCACGGGACGAACAGCGCGTACCGCAGCCGGGTGTGCAGGGTGGAGGTCCCGGGGAACAGGGTGTCCGAGAACGCGTCCCGGATGCCGCCGAATCCCAGGTCGTCGATGGTGGTCTCGTCCCGGAAGTGGTCGACGGCCTCCATCATGCGCCGCCGCTGCTCCGGGTCGAGGGCGAGCCAGCCGAAGGAGGAGGTCATGTCACGCTACACCTATATCAGTTCTCCTCGTAGGCCTGCGAAATCAGGCTGGCGACTTCTTCCCAGCGTGAGGCATCCGCAATCCTGAGTTCCAAGTCCCCCGTCCCGTAGTGACCGATGCCGGTCATGTCTCGGAGGAAGTCTTCCTCCTCCGAGAACTCTTTGGGATTCAGCTTCAGATGGACCAAGAGGTTGCCCGACTGTGGGTGGACCTCAACGCACGCGAAATTCTTGAGGCGACGGAAGGCGAAGTAGTTCTTGTTCACTTTCTTGATGACGTCCTCACCAAGACTGAGTGCGAAGTCCTCCACCTGCTCATATAAGCCTCTCAACGTCGGCGTTGCTTGGTGGAGCTTTTCCGTGACTGTCTTCTCCGTGCTTCGAATCACCCCCTGGCTGACGACGGGCTGAGCTACCCCCGCCGCTCCTGCCGAGGACGGGGTCGACGTGCCTGACGTCGATTTCTCGGTCGTGGTGATCAGCTCCACTGCAAGAAGGTCGTCGCCGAAATACTGGTAGCGGACTAGTTGGACGTTGCGGTCGATCTGCTTCACGGCGTGCTCGTCGTACCGTGTGAAGGAGTTGGCGACGCAAATGAGCCGGGGCTCACTCCAGTCAATGATGCTCGCTCGCTCGTAGCCCAGCTTTTGCTGGACCAACAATTGAAACTCCCCGCGATGGTCCATCAGCCAATCGAGGTAGTACAGGCCTTGATTGATGGCGTTCTCATTCTGGTGGCGCTTGTACTCGAGGATGACAGGAAGCCCATTCTCGTCAATGCCGAGTGAATCGATGCGTCCGCCGTGGACCTTCCCAGTGACGTACTCGCTTTGCAAGAACTCCACACCGAAGATGGTGCCCATGTTGTCCTCGATGAGCTTCTGCAAATTCTTCTCGAGTGCAGCGCTCGAAGCAGTCAGTGGCGCGGCTTGCCCCTCGGCGAGCCGGAATACTTTCAGGTCAGACATGTACGAACTCCTCAGTCGTCGTCGAGTCCCAATGCCGGCAAGCCATCCACGATCTTCATCGTCTCCAAGGACACTGTCACGATCCGCCCGATCAGGTCGATGATGTACCGCGGCTGTTCGTGCTCACGAGACCAGTCGTTGGGGTCATTGACGATCCCGGAGGCCTTGTCCGTCTTGATCTGGTAGCGCTCCAGAATCCAGTCCAGCCCGGAGCGTGAGCCGAGCATGTACCGCTTGGTTTCTTCAGGAATGCCTTCCAGATCAACGTAGGCGTTGTACCGGATGCGAGTCTTGTCCCAGGCTCCGGATTTGCCGCCGTACTTCATCTTCGTCACGGTGAAGCGCTCGTACTCGTCCTCGGGCGCCACCGAGGAGACGATCTCGGTCAGCGGGTATGGCTCGACCGCTTCGTACCCGATGTGCAGTTCAGACAGCTTGCGCCCGGCGTCAGCGAAGGCATCGAAGCGGTCCTGACCAGGCACCCGGGGGATGCGGGGCAACGACTTCTTCAGGTCGGCGGCATACCGTTCCCGGTACTCGGCCGAGTGCAGCAGCCCGTAGACGTAGTAGAAGATGTCGTCTTTGCTCACCTGCGGCCCGTAGGCCGCGCGGTACTCCCCCAGCGCCCAGTCGGTGATGTTGTCCACCCGGGTGATGCCCGGCGACGACCCCTGTGCCTCCGCGAACAGGTCGCTTTGGGCACCGGCTCCCTGACCAGGGCCTTCGACGTATGTGTATCGTGCAAACAATTGCCCCGGGTCCATGTAGTAACCATGATCGGCCACGGACTCAATGGAAAGAACGGAGAACGGAGTACGAGCGGTCTTCGCCACTAGATAGATTCCAGGATTTCGTTTAAGAATATCTGGAAATACTTCAGAGAGTCGACCTGGCCGATCAATCAGCTGTTTAGAGACGTAGGCATAACTCTTGTTGAAGGGTCTGTAACTGACCTCATGCAAAAGCGCATCGTTGTATTTGATGACCTCCCCTCTTCCATGTCGACCTTCAAGCCCAGTGGACCAGCTAATGCGTTTGGGATCACGATTCTCTATAGGCAAACCTAATTGGCTTGAGTATTCAGATATGGTTTTGCTCACCGATTCGGCCAGAGAGCCTCTCGAATAGTTGTATAACCAGGCATCACGATTCGTTTTCAGGCCACTCGTGATCAATGCCCAAATGGAGTGCCGCCCGTCCTTAGGACTCATGGGCGGGTAGCTTGAGAATCGGTCATCA
>NZ_BAAALH010000002.1:977846-1034172 GCF_039528175.1 Citricoccus alkalitolerans | reverse complement strand
CGACGAGTTGGAGTTTCTCGTCGCGGGTGAGGTAGTCGCCGATGTCCTTGTAGTGCAGCTGGCCCTGATTTACCGGTCCGGGCCGCTTGACGAGCAAGAGAATGGCCACGGTGGCCCGGGATCCGGCGTCGAAGATTTTGCCGCCTTCCTTGCGGCTCTGTTCTCCGGCCGTGCGCTGATTGCCGCGGAGATTGTAGACGTAGATGTCATGAAATTCATCCGCCAACGACAGGCGGAGACCATCAGCCGTGTTGCCGTCGATGTAACCGCCATTGGTGACATAGCAGACCACACCGCCCTGATCGGATATCAAGATGCGGTTGGATGCCCAGCGGATGGCCCGGATATAGGAGTCGTAGAGAGAGTTCTTCAGGGTCGCCGTGGACCGCCCGGCATAGGTCGACCGGATGGACTCATCCAGCGTGGGGTACTTCAGATTGGCATTGTTGTCGTTGCCAGAGGTCTGTCCCGCTGAGTAAGGGGGGTTGCCAATGATGACTCGGATGTCGAGCTGGTTCTGGGCGACGACGCGGTCGTTATTCGACGTGAAGACGTGGTCGTCGAGGGTGTCACCTTCCTCAGTCATCTGGAAAGTGTCGGTCAGCACGATCCCGTCGAAGGGCACATAGCCGACCCCGTCGGCCGAACCGACCACCTCGGCACACGCCTCTGGAACCACCGCCTCCTCCAGAGAGGCGACCGGTCCGGCGGCGTGTGCGGGGTTGGTGTGGGTCTGTTGTTCGACCTGGAGGCCGTGGAAGGTGGCCTCAATGTTCAGGGCCGCGATGTAATAGGCCATCAGCAGGATCTCGTTGGCGTGCAGCTCTTGCGTGTACTTGCGCAGCAGGTCCTCCGGTCGGATGCGGCCAGACTGCAGCAGCCGAACGATGAAGGTGCCGGTTCCAGTGAAGGGGTCGAGCACGTGCACGCCCTCGTCCGTGATCCCAACACCGAAGTCCTGCTGCAGCACGTCGTCCACGACGCGGATAATGAAGTCCACTACTTCCAGCGGCGTATAGACGATGCCCAGGGACTCGGCGGTACGGGGAAAGGCCAGCTTGAAGAACCGCTCGTAGAGCTCGGTGATGATCTTCTGCTTGCCCTCGGCACTGGTGATACCCTCGGCGCGGATCCTCACGCCCCGGTAGAAGTCCTCCAGGGTGTCCACCTCGGAGTCCAGGTGATAGGACTGCAGCACCTCGAGCATGGACTCCATCACCTGGGAGACCGGGTTGTGCGCGGTGAAGTCGTAGTCCTCGAACAAGGCGTCGAAGATGGGCTTGGTGATCAGGTGCTGGGAGAGCATCTCGATCGCCCCGGACTCGGTGATCGAGTCGTTGAGGTTGCCGCGCAGCCCGGTCAGGAAGCCCGCGAACTCCTCCCGTGGCCGGGGGTCCTCGCCGTCCAGGATCCCGCGGATCCGGCTGATGTGCCGGTCGGCGATGTCCTTGACGTCCTTGGCCCAGTCTTCCCAGTAGCGGCGGTCGCCGACCTTGCGGACCATCCGGGCGTAGATCGCGTCCTTCCAGTCGGCGGCGTTGGCCAGGTGGAACAGGGCCTCGGCGCTGCCTCGCTGGGCGGCGTCGTCTCCCTCGGTGGGGGCCCCGCCGTCGTCGGGGTTGAAGGGGTCATTGACGGTGATGACGTCCAGGCGGTCCGTGGCCCCGCCCAGGTCGATCTTGTTGACCATGGCTTCGAAGCGGTCATCGTGGGCACGCAGGGCTTGAAGTACATCCCATACCACCTTGTACCGGGCGTTGTCATTCAGCGCGGTCTCCGGGTCCTGGTCCGCCGGCACCGCGATCGGCAGGATGATGTATCCGTATTCCTTGCCCTCTGCCTTGCGCATCACCCGGCCCACGGACTGGACGACGTCCACCTGGGAGTTGCGGGGGTTCAGGAACAGCACCGAGTCCAAGGTGGGGACGTCCACGCCCTCGGACAGGCACTTGGCGTTCGACAGAATCCGGACTGTGTTGCCGTCCGTTGATTCCTTAAGCCAATCCAGCTTCTTGGTGCGCTCGAGCATGGAATGGGTGCCGTCCACGTGCTCGGCTTCCATTTTCAGGCCAAGCTCTTCACTGTCGGATTGGTTGGCGAGTAGCTCGCGACCGATCGATTCGAATTGCTCGGCCAGACGCTTGGACTCCTTGATGTTCCGGGCGAACGCCACCGCGCGGCCCATGGGCTTGATGTCCTGGATGTCCAACTTCTGCCCATTGACGCTGCGCTTGGATAGCCCGTTCCAGCAGCCCACGATCCGGGCGGCGTCGTCCAGCTTCAAATCCGCGTCCTCGGCGAACAAGGACTGGAAAGAACGGGAAACCGCGTCCTCGTTGACGGCAAGGACCAGGACCTTGTAGTCAGTCAGGTGCCCCATCTCCACGGCTTTGCCGAAGCCGAGACGGTGGAACTCTGGGCCATAGGTGGCCTCGTCGTCCATCGAGTACACCGCTACGTCGTCCTGGGCGGCCTTGGCTTTGGCCTCCTGGACATAGAGGCGCGGAGTCGCGGTCATGTAGAGGCGCTTGGCGGCCTTGAGCTTGGCGGGATCGTGGACGGCAGTGAAGGTGGAGCCGTCCTGACCGGGCTCGGTGATGCCGGTGGTGCGGTGCGCCTCGTCGCTGATGACCAGATCGAAATCGGCCAGGCCCATCTGTTGGGCCTGGTTGATCACGTCGATGGACTGGTAGGTAGAGAACACCACGGTGATGGCGTCCGGGCCGGTGCTGATCTTCGAGCGGTTGGCCAGCTTCACCGGGTCCGTGGTGGCAGGGAAACCGATTTCAACTGCGGAGATGTCCTCGCTGACGTTCTTGCCCACCGACGAATCAGAGCAAACGGCGAAGGCTCGGATCCGGGTTTCCGACTGCGCGGTCCACTCGTTCAGTGTCTGCTGGAGCAATGCGATAGACGGGACCAGGAACAGGACGGAACCACCGACTGGGACCATCTCCTCCACCAGCTTTAGCGAGGTGAAGGTCTTGCCCGTGCCACAGGCCATGATCAGCCGGCCACGGTCGTCGGTCTCGAACCCCTTGATGACGTCGTCGATAGCTTCCCGCTGGTATTTGCGCGGTTCCTTCTTCGGGCTCTGGACCAGCCGTTCGGGGTTCTCGAAGGTGAACTGGGACCAGTCGATCGTGGAATCGGTCAGCTCATTGATCCCGAGGGTGGTGACCGGCTTGGATTGATCTTGCAGTGCGTCCTCGGCATGCTTGGACCACTCGATGCTGGTATTGACCACCATTCCCTGGGCGAAATCCACCTTGCCAAGCTGAGTGAAGAAGGAATCGATCTGCCCCTTCTGCAGCTTCTTCTCCGGCGGATAGAACTTCGCCTGGATGCCCGTCAGCTCACCTGTGTACCGGTCCTTGGCGACGATATCAACGCCGGTATCTGGCTTGCCGTCCCGGCCGGGCCATTCGTTCCACAACCACACGTCCGAGAACTGGTCGGCGTACTTTGGCTCAACCTCAAGAAAGCGTTTGGCTAGCCGCTCGAACCGTCGTCCCTGCTCCTGCTCGCTAAGCCCTGAATACACCAGCCGGTCCAGCAGCTCAGCGAACGTGACGGCGTGATGATCGGTACCGGCAGGGACAACGGTGTCCGAGGAAATGGTCATGGTGTCCATTGTGGCCCAAGGCCATCTCCTGTCATGGAGAAAGCCTCCGATGTTCGACCTGTGTCGTCCTTTATGACGATTTCCAGGACACGTTCTTATCCAGTCCGCTCACCTTCCTAAGCTGGTTTCATCTCCACCGCAGTTTCCCACCGTCACTCTTCTCAAAGGGGTATCTCATGCGCCTACTTCGCCGCGCCCTCGCACTGTCCCTGGCCGCCAGCGCCACCGCCCTCCTCGCCTCCTGCGGCAACGCCGAACCCCAGTCCGGTCCGACCTCGTTCAGCGTGGAACCAGCCGGCGCCGAAGCAACCGCATCCGCATCCGCAAGTGCCAGCCCGTCACCCACACGGAACGAGAATGACCGCGGCGATCTCATCAAGGCAGTCGGTGAGGTAGCAGGCATGGAAAACCCTAATGATCCGGATGCGCCGAATATCTTTCAGTTCAAGATAACCGGCATCAATCCAGGGGTCTGCACATCTACATACTCGGACGCACCTGCCGACGGCAACTACTTTCTGCAAGTGGACCTAGAAGTCGAGACCACCAAAGAGATGCGTGAGGTCTTTGAGGAGTCAGGGGCCTCGCCCGCCAGCTTGATGTTCCATAACGATTGGCATGGATTCGCCAGTAATGGGACAAGAATGAACTCCATCGATTCAGGTGCAACTCAAATGTGTCTCGATGAGAGCGGCCAAATTCCCTATCAGATCGGCTCTGCCGAGAAAGCACTGGGTTCAGTGATCTTGGAGGTCAGCGACACCAAGGGTGAGATCGCGCATCGCCCATGGTTCATGGATGGAACTGGATGGACATGGCAGTACGACATTTCGAATGACGTCTAATCAGATGCGCGAACCTTATCCCTATAGACGTCGGAGGTCGCAGGCTGGTCATCGCTTGAGGCCTCCAACCGGCGCCGCTCCGCCGACCTGAACCCGACCGGGTGGACAGAGTTCCGCCCGAACTCGAGCGCCGCGAACCGCTGGTTCGAGGGCATCGCCCCACAGGAGATTCGCAACGCCTCCGCCTTCCTCCGGGGCAAGTACCCCGCGGATTCCGACGACGCACACCGCCGCCGGATCCTGCGGACCTTCGGCAGGAGGCGCATGGCCAAGGGTGTTCGTGAGCATCTAGAGCGGTCACTGTCCGCGTGACCTGCACTCCATTGACTGGAACTACGAAACACTTCAAGTGATCCGCAGAAAACGTCGTGACCTGGAAAGATCTGAATCGCCAGAAAGGCCTTAACCTAGAGTAATGCCTTGAGGTATCTGCTCGTTCTCTGCCGCGAAGGATGTTCCACCATCGAGACTTCGCCACGCAGTTGGCAAGGCTCTGCCCGGTCTGTACCAGCGCATACAACACCCCTGATGACCTCACGCGGAACTGGGTCCCGCGATTAGAGATCCCCCTCCCCTCGCCCTGACAGGAGAATGCTTTGCCTTACCTCATCGCCATTGGCCTCATCGCAGCCATTCTAGTCTTCATCGTTGAGTACTGGTACATCGCGCTGATCGTCATCGTCATCGTGGTGGCCGCGGCAGTGCTTCCAGGAATCATTCGGGACGTACGCAAGAACAAGTATTTCGCCAGCGAAGAATTTCAGCAGAAGAAGTCGGAGATCGCTTCCTGCGTGGCCGAGCACAACGAGATCGCCGCTTACACGTCCGAGATCCGCAACCGCGGCACCTTCGCACTCGGCATTTCGTCTACGGGCTCCCAATCGCACCTTGCGGCCTTTGAGAACACCAGCACTCACAACTACCGCCGTGACCGCAATGTAGCGCAGTACAAGGCATCCAACGTGCACAACTCTTCTCTCCAGGTGGTCCGCAACGCCAAAGCAGACCCCATCAAGTACCTGATGAAGTATTTCAACATCAAAGCCGAGGAACCGCGACTAGCTGAAGTAGAAGCTCTGGGATCGGAAATCGCCCAGCTTGAGAACGCGGTCATCAATCTGAAGCAACGAGAAAAGAGCATCACAAAATCTTTCGTCCCGCCGGCATTCATCCTGGAGTACTACGCGGAAGAGTTCATGCAGCATGCCGGAGTCAAGCTCTCCCCCATCAGCGTCCCCTACCCCATCTACAAGTTTGAGTATGTCAGTGCGGGTGGCAACAGCTCGCAGCAGACGACAATCAAGCTGGACACAAGAACCATTGATGCGCTTTCTGAGCGGCTCTCCGAAAAGATCAAGTTCAAGCGCAGCGCGGCAGGGCAGCGGGCCCTCATGACGGCCCGACTTCGAAATTTCATCAAGGGTCGCGACAACCACACGTGTCAGAACTGCTCGATCTCTCTTACCAAGGAACCCCACCTCCTGCTCGAAGTTGACCACATCGTCCCCGTTTCCAAGGGTGGCCTTTCGACTATCGAGAACCTGCAGACGCTCTGTTGGAAGTGCAACCGCACCAAATCCAATAAGATGGTCGTTCGGTAACAGCCGGTATCCGACCACGCCACTGACCATCCGCTGAGCCCAGGCGACGGGCACCGGGCGTCGTCACCCGCTGTTGCCCTGATATTCACGGCGGGGCACTGTGGCAGATACCCGGCAGATGAAGGATCGAGGGGTCCTGTTCCCCACCGGAAGGTCCCCACGCCATGAAGTCCCTCCTCCGCACGCTCGGTTCCGGCGCCGCCGTCGCGCTCCTGTTGGCCAGCCCACAGGCCGCCACCGCAGCGACCGCCACGGCTCCCGCGATCACGCTGGGCACCCCGCTGGCTCAGGCTCACGCCCACAACGACTACGAGCACGAGCGCCCGCTGCTGGACGCCCTGGAGCACGGTTTCACCTCCGTGGAGGCGGACGTCTGGCTCGTGGAAGGCGAGCTGCTCGTGGCCCACGACTCCTGGGAACTCGACGACGCCCCCACCCTGGAGGAGGCTTACCTCGAGCCGCTGTCCGAGCTGGTCTCCCCCAACGGCAAGCAGCTCTACCCCGGCTACGACGGAGACTTCCAGCTCCTGATCGACATCAAGAGCGAGGGCCCTGCCACCTGGGCCGCGATCGAGGACGAGCTCGCCGAGCACTCTCAGTTCATCACCCGCTACAAGAACGGGCAGGTCAAGGACCGGGCGGTCGAGGCCGTCATCAGCGGCAACCGCCCGCTGGCGGACATGCAGTCCGCCGACACCCGCTACTCCGCCTACGACGGCCGGTCCACAGACCTGGCCTCAGGGATGGATCCGGAGTTCATGCCGCTGGTCAGTGAGAACTGGACCAAGCTGTTCACCTGGCAGGGCGTGGGCGAGATGGCGGCCATCGAGCGCGAGCGCCTGTACGAGTACGTGGAGACGGCCCACGCCGCCGGCTACCGGGTCCGGTTCTGGGCCACGAACGACATCGCCGGACAGGCCCGCGAGAACCTCTGGGCGGAGCTCGAGGCCGCCGGCGTGGACCACATCAACACCGACGACCTGGCCGGCCTCCAGGAGTTCCTCGGCCGCTGACCGGGATGATCCGACGCCACCCTGGCTAGTGAATCCCCGGCCCGCGCCAAGCAGGGCTGGGCGGGGGCCGAAAGGATGAGAGCGGCCTGCTCCTTCCCGAGTGAGGGTCACCGATCGAAGCCGTGGTGTCGCGTCAAGGCGCGAAATGATGACAGATTGACCGGTTTGTGAGCATTGATGGCTGACATGGTCACGAAAGGCCCGTAGTGTGAGCATGTGGATCTGACACTTTTCGGCGAGCAGGCGACAGGCGATCTCATCACCGTTCGTGGTTCCGACCCTGCTCTGGGTTCATGGGAGCACAAGGCCTTTCTCCCCCATGGGCTCCCGGACTCCATGCCCCCTTTGTCCATGGACACCGTACTGTCCTTGGGCAACGCCCGCTCTGCGCTGGCCGCCTTGGACAACACGGCACGGCACCTGCCCAACCCACAACTACTCCGCCAGCCGACACTGCGCCAGGAGGCCCAGAGCACATCGGCCCTGGAGGGCACCTACGCACCGCTGTCCGACGTCGTGACCGCCGACGTCGAGCTTGCGGCCACCCCCGAGATGCGGGAGATCCTCAACTACGTGCGCATGGCCAACCACGGCTACGCAGCACAGGCCACGGGACGTTCCCTGTCCAGGACGTTGCTCAACGAGCTGCAGGACATCCTGATGTCGGGCACGCCTCTCGACGCGGAGTCCGGTCGGCTTCGGCACAGCCAGGTCGTCATCGGCAGGCAGGAAGGGGCGAAGCCCGGTGCGCTTCCCATCGAGGCTGCCCGGTTCGTTCCTGCTCCCCCGGGCGACCAGTTGGCCGCCGGCGTCGACGAGCTGATGACGTGGAAGGCCGCCGACCACACCGGCAGGATCGATCCCCTCATCAAGGCCGGCATGGCCCACTACCAGTTCGAGACCCTCCATCCGTACCGGGACGGCAATGGGCGCTTGGGGCGATATCTCATCGTCATGGACCTGCTGGCCTTGGGACTGCTCAGCGAGCCGACCCTGACAGTCTCCCCCTGGTTCGAGGCCCGCCGAACGGACTACTACGACCATCTGCTCCGCGTCAGCACCGACGGCGACTGGGATTCCTTCCTTCGGTTCTTCGCCCAGGGACTGGATCAGGCGGCGGTCTCGACCCACCGGCAGATGCTGCGCCTCGGCACCGTCCAAGCCGAGCTGAAGGACACCGTCCGGTCCTCCACGATCCGATCGGAAAGCGCCCGCGCCATGGTCGACCTGGCTACCGCGCAACCAACCTTCACCGCGACGATCGCCGCTCGCGAGCTGGGGCTGTCCACTGGTGGAGCGCGCAAGATCATCGACCAGCTGGTGGAGGTGGGAGTCCTGCAGGTCCTTGACCCGGACAGCAGCTACCGTCGTCGCTACTTTGCCCCCCGCATCGTGGGTGTCCTCCTCGAACGCGACGGTTGACCACGTCCGTGACTCTCTGATGGAAGACGCTCACGCAACAGCGGTTCCGTGAGCATTCGTCCCCGCCTCGCATACAACAGCCTCTCGGGTGTGCGCATGCCGGTGGCATCCTTCCTTATCGCGTCCACCCCCATCCGTAAGGTTCAGCACAGGTCGATCCCCTCATCTGGAGGAGTCCCTCGGCCTCTGTTCCGGCAGATCCGGAGAGCCGGCACGGCGGAACCCCTCCGCTGCACCGGTTCGCACCGTCTATCGCTTCCCTCGCGATCCTCATGAAGGACCTTCCCATGACCCAGAACCAGCACTCACCCTACGGATACCCCCAGGAGCCCAACACCGGCGGCACCCCGACTGACGGCAAGGCCGCCAAGGCAGCCGCCCGGGCCACCCGACCCTGGTACAAGAAGAAGCGCGCCATCATCCCTGCCGGGATCCTGGCCCTGTTCATCGCCATCGGTATTGCCGGCGGCGGTGGTGAAGACACCGACCCGACGGCTGCCACCTCGAGCCCATCCACCACGGAGGACGTTCAGCTCGCCGAGGCCACCGCGTCCGCGGAAGACGAGGCGGCGCAGGAGGCCGAGGCGTCCGCGAAGGCAGAAGCCGAGGCCAAAGAAGCCGAAGAGGCAAAGGCCTCCCAGAAAGCCGCGGAAGAGGCTAAGGCAGCAGAAGAGGCCCGGGCAGCCGAGGAAGCCGCAGCAGAGGCTGAAGCCGAAGCCGAACGCGGCACTTTGAGCCAGCAGAACGCGCTGCGGGCAGCCGAGAACTACCTCGGCTACACGGCCTTCTCCCGGACCGGGCTCATCGGCCAGCTGGAGTTCGAGGACTACTCGACCGCTGATGCGACGTGGGCTGTGGATCGCGTGGAAGTCGACTGGAACGAGCAGGCAGCCAAGTCCGCCGAGAACTATCTGGACTACACCTCATTCTCCCGCCAGGGGCTGATCGACCAGCTGGTCTTCGAGGGCTTCAGCGCCGAGCAGGCTCAGTATGGTGTGAGCCAGACGGGGCTGTAGTCCGACCGGCCCGGGCTGACCGGGCCCTCCCCACCGGTTCCGCTGACAGCGGGCCGGTGGGGCCGCCGTCGTTCCTCTCCAGCGGTGCCGTGCCCCAGGTTTCGGTACCTTCCTCTACTCATTTGATCGCACCCAACACTCCACAGAACGGATGTGCTTCCACCATGTCGGACAGCGTCGGCAGCTGGTTTGCCGTAGGGACTATCGGCTCCATCATCACCGGCGGCGCAGCCTCTGTGGTCCCGTTCTACTTCGGGCTGGAGGGCTATGGCCTCAACTTCTTCGTCATCCTGTGCGTGGCCTCCTTGATTTTCGCGCTCGTGACGCTGATCTCCATCGCGGGATTCTTGAACCTCGTGGTCCGGTACGTGCGCCAGATCAGTGAGCAGACTGGCGCGACGAGGTCGATGATGTAGCGGACGGTCGCGGCATGGCAGACAATGGTGCCCACCACTCTGCGGACACCTGACCCAGGAGCCACCATGTCTTTTCAGGCCTACCTCGACACCATCGAGGAGAAGACCGGCCTCACCCCGCGCCATCTGCTCGAGATCGCGCAGAGCCGCGGCTATGATGACGCCTCGGTCAAGGCGGGCGTAATCCTCGACTGGCTCAAGGCCGACTACGGGCTCGGCCGTGGCCACGGGATGGCCCTGGTCCATGTCATCAAGAAGGGCCCACAGATCGACGCGAAGCACGTGGGAACCACCGGCTCGCACCGTGACGAGTCGGACGTGCTCTGGCTCGACGCCAAGGCCACTAAACCCGCCTAGGTGAAAGGTCCGGCGGGCACCGGGCCACCGTAGGTTCGTGACGAACGTAGACAGGAAATCAGTCTCCAGGAACTGCCCGCCTTGCTAGCCTGGCCCTAAACACGCCCCGCACGACCAACGCCCGAAGGCAGGCCTCCGTGACAGATACCAATCCCGACGATGCACGCAGCGACCGCGACAAGGCGGCCGACGCGACGCATGAGGACTCGGGCTACAGCATTGACGGCGACACTCCGCCCGCGGAAGGCCTAGGAGTAGGGCCCACCAATAACGAGCTCGACGTCGACCAGCCCGGCGTGGGTGCCAAGAACAAGACCTGGCTCGTGGTCATCCTCGCGCTGGTCTTCATCTTCGTGGTTCTGGCCATCGTCGGCCGGATCGCCGGGATGTTCTGACCAACGGGGCCCTACTCCGTCGCGACCTTTTGTGCGGGACACTGCGTGGTGACGATCCGCCGGATGGCCTCGTGTTCAGCCTGAGTCATCCACAGGCCGTGCTTGGCCTTCACCGCTGACTGTCGCGCGACATAGTCGCACCTGTAGGCGTAGTTTGGAGGGAGCCACGTCGCGGCGTCACCGTCACCCTTGGCCGCATTCGTGGGACCGTCCACGGCGAGAAGGTTCAACGGATCATTGGCGAACTCGGCGCGTTCGTCCGGCTCCATGAGCTGAGCACCCTTCTGCCACGCATCCGACAGTGCCACCACGTGGTCGATCTGCACGTGGGTGCTGGTGTCCTGTCCACGGACGAAATCGATGGTCTGCGCCGTGAACGGGTCATGGAGAACGCCCGAGGTGATGACGCAACCGTGGGTGCCCGGTTTCGAGATCGTCTCCGTCAGGTCCCGGCCGAGGACGTCATTGCGGGCGTCGCAGCCATTACCGTCAGGATCTTGCCAACCACTGCCGAACAGGTCGCGGTCGTATCCGGTCTGGGGTGCACGCCCCTTGACGGGGATGGCCTCCAATTGGACGAGCACAGTGCTCGTTTCACCACGCGCCTCCTCCACAGCTGCTCCAGTCGCGTGGCTCTCCTCGACCGGCACGATTGAAGGACTGGTTGATGGCGCGAGGGGTGTGCCAGGTGCTTCTGACCCGATGATGATCGGTTCCAGGCGCGGCACCTCGGAACCGATCACCAGAGGGGCAGATGACGGCGCTGCGACGTCGTGGACGCCGCAGCCCACCACACCGAGCCCCACCAGAAGGCCGAGAACGATAGTAGAGCGTCTGATGCTACGAGTGATCACTCGCAGCCGACTCCGTCTCCGTCGCGGTCCAGTTTCTTGCTATAGCCCGGATCGCCCCGGTAGACCGGTGCCGCGCCTGCGGCACGGGCGGCGTCGCAGTTGGCATAGAAGGCCGACGCCGGGGCGCGCGTTGGTTCTGGCGCTTTCGTTGGCACCGGCGCAGGTGCCGCTTCGCGTTCCCGCGTGGCCTTCCTTTCGGCTTCAGCCGCCGCTTGCCGATCAGCCTCAGCCTGTGCAGCTCGATCGGCAGCGCCCTTCTCTTCGGCCACCCTGTCTTCAGCTGCCTTCTTGGCCTCAACCTCCCGTGCCGCTTCCTCCGCAGCCGCCTTCTCAGCCGCTTCACGGACGCGGCGTGGTTAACTAGATCGCTGGCGAATCGACAGCTGGCCCTCCCTCGCCGCCTTCTCGGAGGCCCGCCAGGAAGGAACACCGCATGATGGGACCGCACCATGCCGCTTGTGGAGCCGCAGGCTGGGTGCTGATCGCCGCGGACCATGCCGTACCGCTCGGGCCGCTGACCGGCGTCGGACTGTTGGGCCCAGGCTCGGCGGTGGTGTTGCCCGAGGCGATCCCGCTGGGCTTCGGACTGCTCCCGGGGATCACAGACCTCGGCATCCTGACCGGCGCGGTCGTGGCAGCCGGGGCAGCACTGCTGCCGGACGCCGATCACCGCAGGGCGTCGATCGCCCATTCGCTGCCCCCGGTGTCCGAGTGGATCTGCGCGGCCGTCGGCAGGAGCGCCGGCGGGCACCGCAATGGCACCCACTCACTGCTCGGCCTGGCCGTTTTCACCCTGTTGGCCTGGCTGCTGGCCCTGCTGGCCATGCCCACCGCCGCTGGCACCGTCCAGGTCGGCGCCGGACTCGGAACCGTCCTTCTGGCCTCCTTCGCCGTAAAGGCCCTGACGTTCATGCCCGACCGGGCGCAGAGAGCGCCCTGGCTGTTCGCGGTTCCACTGGGCGCGATGACGGCGCTCGGATTCGGGGACCAGGGATCCTGGTTCGTTCTCGCCGTTGCGGTGGGGGCCGCGGCCCACATCGCCGGGGACATGCTGACCGACGGTGGTTGCAACCCCTTCTGGCCCCTCAAGCTGCGGCCACCGCGCTCCCTGCCGAGGACTCCGTTGGTCCGCGCCCTGTGGAGCTCCGGTGGGCGGATGAAGCTCCCGGTGTTGGGCCCTACTGGATCGCGACGCGAGTGGACCGTGGCCGTGGTGGTCTCGCTGGTGGCAGTGGCCGGCATGGGGGCGGCGCTCCTGGGAGTACTGACGGATGGCGTACAGCTGTTGGCCCGGTGGTGACTGGTCCAACGGTGCCGCAGACCCACCCTCTCTACGGTTCGGATGGCTTGCTAGCCTGTGCCTTCGCACGCCCGGAACAACCGACCGCAGGAGGCAGGTGGCCGTGGCCACCACGGGCTGCTCTGAGCAGCGCTCGCCCGTCCAGGAAGAGGTCCCGTTCCAGGGTCTCCGCCGGGCCCGGCCTTTCCCTGGACGAAAGTGCCATTGCAACCTCCCAGGCGCCAGCCTAGGGTTCACAGCGACATGGATCACATTTCAGCGAAGTCGGTTGGAGTGAGCTTGAACGTTGGGTGACCCACCAGGAGGCAATGTGAAGACCCTAGCGGCCGTCATCGTGGAACCCGGGAAGCGGTTCCAGATCGAGGAGCTCGATCTGGACGAGCCCGGCCCCGGCGAGGTCCTGATCCGATATGCCTACTCGGGCCTGTGTCACTCGGATCTGCACATCTTGCAGGGGGATTCCCAAGCGAGGCTTCCACTCGTCGGCGGGCACGAGGGCTCGGCCGTCGTCCAGAAAACCGGTCCGGGAGTAACGCGGGTCAAGGAGGGAGACCACGTGGTCTGCTCCTTCATCCCCAACTGCGGTACGTGCCGCTGGTGTGCCACCGGTCAGCAGGCCCTGTGCGACCTGGGTGCGAACGCGCTGGTAGGCAACCTGCCCGGGGATCGCTTCGTCTACACCGGGGAGCACGGCCAATACGGTGGCATGAACTCCCTCGGCACCTTCAGTGAACACGGCGTGGTCCACCAGAACTCGGTGGTCCCTATCCCGAAGGACATCCCCTTGGACAAGGCCGCTCTGGTCAGCTGTGGCGTCCCCTCCGGGTGGGGTTCGGCGGTCTATGCCGCTGACGTCCGTGCCGGTGAGACCGTGATCGTCTACGGAGTCGGGGGGATCGGCTCCAACGCCGTCCAGGGGGCCCGCCACGCGGGTGCCTCGAACATCATCGCCGTGGATCCGGAGCCGTTCAAGAGGGAGATGGCCCAACAACTGGGGGCCACGCACGTGGCCGCGGATGCCGCCGCGGCGGCCGACCTCGCCAGGGACCTCACCCTCGGCATCGGCGCGGACAAGGCGATCGTGACCGTGGGGCACCTCGAGGAATCTGTGACCACGGCCGCCTTCGAGGCCATCCGCAAGGGCGGGACCGCGGTCGTCACCAGCATGGGGGTCCTCGAAGAGACCTCCGTCGCGGTACCCGGCACCATCCTGGCGTTGTTCAAGAAGACACTCCGCGGCACCCTCTTCGGCGACTGCAACCCCACCTATGACATACCGCGCCTGCTCTCCCTCTACATGCAGGGACAGTTGGTGCTCGACTCCCTGATCACCCGCACCTACGCCCTGGAAGAGATCAACGAGGGGTACGTGGACCTGAAGGCCGGCAAGAACATCCGGGGACTCATCAAGCATTGGGCTACCCCCCCTGCCCACCTCAACCGTGAAGGATGCCCAGCATGACTGTCACTGAAACCACACCGCACGTCGGCGAGAACCTCTTCCCCACCGGCCAACTCTTCATCGCCGGACGATGGCGGGCCGCCGCCGGAGGCGGCCTCATGGCCGTCGAGGCACCCGCCACCGGGAAGAAACTGACCGACGTCGCCCGCGCCACCACCGCAGATGTAGACGCCGCCGCCGGCGCAGCCCGAGCCACCTTCGACTCCGGGGTGTGGTCCGGCCTCTCGGGACGTGAACGGGCCCGGATCCTCCTCGAGGTCGGCCGCCTGATCCGGTTGCGCTCCCAGCGCCTGGGGCAGATCGAGAGCCAGGACGCCGGCAAGCCGATCACCATGGCCACAGCCGTCGACGTGAACGGTGCGGCCGAAACGTTCGAGTACTACGCCATGTTGGCCCAGCAGCTCGACGGGGCCGTCCGGGAGACTCCGGGGAACGTCCACGCCTATGTGCGGCGTGAGCCGCTGGGCGTCGTCGCGGCCATCACCCCGTTCAACTTCCCCCTGATTCTGTCCACTTCCAAGATCGCCCCGGCCCTTGCCGCCGGCAATTCGGTGGTCCTCAAGCCCGCCGACGACACACCGCTCTCCTCGCTGATGGTGGCCGAAATCCTCCAGGAGGCGGGCATCCCGGATGGTGTCTTCAACGTCATCACGGGCGTCGGCTCCGAACTGGGTGACCATTTGGTGGGGCATCCGGAGGTCGACAAGGTGGCCTTCACGGGATCCACCGAGGTGGGGGCCCGTGTGGCCAGCCATGCAGGGAAGAACCTGCGGCCGGTCGTGTCAGAACTAGGCGGGAATTCGGCGAACATCCTGTTTGCGGACGCGGATCTCGACCGCGCCATCAACACGGTGATCCAGGCCTTCGTCTTCAATGCGGGTCAGTTCTGCATGGCCGGCTCCCGGTTGTACGTCGAACGCCCGGTCTACGAGCAGGTCATCGAACGGCTCTCGCAGGCCGTCGCGGGCATTCCCTGGGGAGACATCACCCGTCCGGAGTCGGTATTCGGCCCCCTGATCAGCCGCAAGCAGTTCGACAGGGTCGCTGCGCTGGTCTCAGAGACCGTTGCCGCCGGAGCGCGCCTGATCGCCGGAGGGGACCCCGATCCCGATCGGCCGGGATACTTCTATCCGGCCACGGTCCTGGCGGACGTGCGGGAGGACCATCCGGCGGTGGCGCGAGAGGTCTTCGGTCCGGTACTCACGGTGCAGCCCTTCGACACCGAGGAGGCCGTCATCGAGGCGGCGAACGGAACTCCGTACGGCTTGGCAGCGGGCGTTCAGACCGGCGACGTGGTGAGGGGTCAACGGGTGTCCCGACGCCTGAAGGCCGGAATCGTCTGGATCAACGGCTGGGGCCTAATGGACCCGGCGGTTCCCTTCGGTGGCGTCAAGGCCTCCGGTTGGGGACGGGAGAACGGCCCTGAAGGCCTGAACGAGTACCTGCAGACCAAGTCGATCGTGCTGAATCTGGAGGGCTGACCTCCCTTAGAGGGAGCCCGTCCGTCCACGTGGCTGGAGGGCATGCCGTGACCCCCTCGCTGTGGATTAGCCGTCCAGGAACAGGTCCCGCTCCAGGGTCTCCCGGGTGCGGGACCGGGCCGCTGACTTTTCCAGCCAGGGCAGCGCCGTCTGGGCCAGTAGGAACGAGCCCCGGGTGTTGATGTCCTGCATGAGGTCATACTTCTTCATCGGCAGCTCGGCCGTATTGGACAGGTCGATGGCACTGGCGTTGTTCACCACGATGTCGATCCCGGCCAGGGACCGTTCGGAGTCGGGGCGGCCGGTGTTCTCGGTCATGGGGTTGCCTCCGATGGGAATGTCAGGAGAATCGGGAGAAGTCTGGGGAGCGCCGCTTGGCAAAGGCCGCAAAGGCCTCGCGGGCCTCCGGACCGGCCAGGAGCTCCGTGAACACGGCGACCTCGCGGTCGATCACCGGGCTCACCGCCGCCGCATCCCGCATGAGGCGCTTGGTGGCGGTCAGCGAGCCCGCCGGCTTGGTGGCGAGCGCTGCGGCAACCTGCCATGCCGTGTCCTGCAACGCATCCGCCGGGACCATCCGATTCGCCAGGCCGGTGGCCACGGCCTCCGCGGCGTCCAATGGCTCGGCGAGCGAAAACATCGCGAAGGCCCGCACGTGGCCGATCCGCTGGGGCAACAGCAGGGTGGACGCGGCCTCCGGGACAAGGGCCAGGTCCACGAACGGGGTGATCAACTGGGCGTCCTCTGCCAACACCACGTAGTCGGCGTGCAGCAGCATGGTGGTCCCCACGCCCACGGCCTTGCCCTGCACCGCTGCCACCATCGGCGTGGTGCAGGCGGCCAGCGCGTGCAGGAACCGCCACACGTTCATCTGTCCGGTGATGCCCGACGCCGGCGCGCTCGGCCCGGTGGGGTCCGCCGACTCGGTCGTAGCCACCCCGGCGGGCTCGGTAGCTGTCTGGTCGGCAGGGGTGCCGGCAATCTGTTCGGCCAGGCGGCTGAAGTCCGCGAGGTCATTGCCGGCACTGAAGATGTCACCCTCGGCGCGGAGCAGGACCACCCGGACTGCGGCGTCCGAGTCCGCTCGTTCGATCGCGTCGGCAAGCATGCCGTACATCGCCTCAGTCAGCGCGTTCTTCTTCGCAGAGCGATTGAGGGTGATGGTGAGGACGGCGTCCTGCATCTCCACCACCACGTCCTGTGTGGACTCGTGGCCGGTGTGGTGCATCAGTTCCTGGGCCATAGGCGCGGCTCCTTCAGGTGTGGAGGTCCTCTATCGGCACCGGCCGGCGGTCCCGCCGGCCGGCCTCAGTTGCGGAGGTGATCTCCTCAGCGTGACGGCGCCAGGGGCGGCGCCACCAGCGAGTCCGCGTCATGGTTGCCCAGCCATCCGTAGAACGGCGCCATGCGCCGGATCCTCTCATCCCGCGCGTCGTACTCCTCCTCGACCACCGAATCGTAGAGATGCCCCGCCTCCAGGGATGCCAGCTGCACGGCATTCGCCCGCTCCAGGCGCAACGCCTGGTACTGCTCCAGGGCCGCGGGGGCGTCCGCCACGGTGGACCCTTCGAGCGCGGCGCCCAGGGCGAAGGCGTCCTCAATGGTCTGACTGCCGCCCTGGCCGAGGTGGGGCAGCATGGCGTGGGCGGCGTCGCCCAGCAGGGCGAGCCGTCCGCTGGTCCAGCTGGTCAGCGGCGGCCTGTCGAACAGCCCCCACTGGAATGTGTCCGTCACACGTTCGATCAGCCCGGTGACCACGGGATCCCAGCCGGCGAACTCCGCCGCGAGCTGCACCGGATCCCCGGGAGCCGTCCAGGAGTCCCGCTCGCCCCCGTGGGCGGGGACCACCGCGACCACATTGATCAGCCGGTCGGCACGGATCGGGTACACCAGGAAGTGCTTCCCCGGGCCGATCCACATCTTCGAGGTGCCCCATTCCCAGTCATCCGGCCCCGTGACGGGCACCAGGGCACGGTAGGCCGCGGTCCCGGAGGAACGCGGGGCGGCAACCTTCCCGACGACGTGGCGGCGGACGACGGAGTGGATGCCGTCTGCGCCGATCACCACATCGGCTCGGACCGTCTCACCGTTCTCGAAACGCAGACGCACGCCCGAGTCATCCTGCTCGAGCTCGAGCAGGCGGCGACCGGTATGGATCACGGAGCTCGGCAGCGCCGTGGCCAGCACCTCGATCAGATCGGCACGGTGCACCCCGAAGACCCGGCGATCCCACGCGGCACCGGGCTCGCGGAGCGTGGAGATGAATGAGCCGTCCTCACGCAGCTGGAAATACCCCTGGTCCAGGTGCGAGCCGACCCGCTCGATCTGCGGCAGCAGACCGAGGCGCTCCAGCAGACGCCAACCGTTGGACGCGAGCGAGATCCCCGCCCCGATCTCCCCGAGCGCCCGGGCCTGCTCGAACACCTCGGCCTCGACGCCACGCCGCCGCAGGGCGGCCACCGCGGCCAACCCTCCGATGCCTGCTCCGATCACAGCAACTTTCATTCGTACTCCTCCAAGGTGGCGATGGCGGTCCGGACGGCAGGGGACTTACGGCTGGACGTAGAGGGATTCGACGTCCAGCGGGTTCTCGGCCATGCCGTACTTGAGCATGAGGTCATAGATGGTCTGCATCGTCGAGACCGGCAGGTCCGTATGTGCCGGCTCCAGCCTGATCGACTGGGCCGTCTCCTCGTCCATCTTCAGGAACTCGGGCAGCATGGCCCGGACTCCTTCTTCGTCCTCGGCGGCACGCTCGGCGGATTCCGTCAGCGCCTCTTGGAAGGAGGTCACGAGTTCCGGGCTCTCCTCCGCCACCGCCTCGCTGGTAAAGGCAATGGTCAAGGGCATCCCGTCCATGACCTCCTGGTTCGGATACCCGACGACGACGTTCTTGGGATCGGCCAATGCCCGGCCCATGAACGGTTCCGGCAGCCAGACGGCATCCACGTTCCCCTGCTCCAACTGGGCGAGCATGTCCGGGAACGGCATCTCGTTGAAGTTGATCTTCTCCGGGTCTCCCCCGGCCATCTCCGTGGACTCCATGATCGAGAGGTCGCCGAGGGTGTGGACGGCATTCACGGATACGGTCTGGTCCTCCAGGTCCTCGAACCCGGTGATGCCGGAATCCTTGCGGGCGATGACGGCGTTGATGTCCTCTCCCTCGGCGGCCGACCACGAATACCCGGAGACGACCTTCATGGGAAGCCCTTGGTCCGCCGCGGTCAGCACGGACATGGGGTTACCCACAGCGAACTGCATGGACCCGTTCTGGACAGCCGGCAACAATGCCGCACCGCCCTGTCCCTCGACGAGCTCAACGTCCAAGCCGTGCTCCTCGAAGATTCCCTCGGCCACGCCGTAGCGCAGCTCGGTAGAAGACGCGATGGCGATGGTACCGACGGAGATGCGGGTGAGCTCACCGGAGCCCGACGTGGCGGAGTTCGCGCCCGTGTCCGTGGCGGAGCCCTCCGCCCCGGTCGGCGACCCGGAGCCGCAACCGGCCAAAGCCAGGGTGCCGGCCACGAGTGCAGTGGCCAAGCCCCAACGAATCTGCGAGGGGAGGGATGCAGCGTGGGAGGTCATGGTGCTTCCTTTGTCAGGGACGGGAGCGGGTGATTCCAGAAGTAAAGGCCGGATTCGGGAAATCGACAACGGATTCCGGCCGCTTTTCCTCCCACAGGAACCCCTCCGAAACGAGGCACACCCTTCAGTCGATGGGACCTCTTGTGTGACACCGATCACCCGTGACATTCTTTCCGATATGAGGAAATCCGATGGCCATGTTGCAGACCGTTGACCGCGCCCTCCACCTTGTCCGCCTCGTGGCGTCCAGGGGCGAAGTGACCCTCACCGAAGTGGCCGGGTCCCTCCAGGTCAGCCCCTCCATGGCGCATCGACTGCTGCGGACCTGCGCAGATGCGGGCTTTCTCGACCAGCCATTACGCAACGGCGCTTACACCGTCGGACCCGCACTGCGGCACATCGCCGCCGATGTCAGGCGAGGCTCAACCCTGCCGACGCTCCTCGGCGGGGTACTGCGGCAGGTGGCCGAGGGTCTGCTGGAAACCACCAGCCTTGCCGTCCTGGAGGGCCGGAACATCCGGTTCGTCCTGACGGAGGAAGGCACCCACCTGGTGCGGATCGCCCGACCGGTCCGGACCGTGACCCCGGCCCATGCCACGGCGGCGGGGCGAGCGTTGCTGGCCGGGCTGACCGATGACGACCTGGAGGCCCGGTACCAGAAGGCCACCCTGGAGACGGTCCAGCCGGGAACGATCCAGGACTGGGCCCAGCTCAAGGCAGAGATCAAGAAGGTGCGGAACCGAGACTGGGCCATCCAGGTCGGCGAGGCGCAGCCCGGAGTGGCCGCACTGGCCATGCCAGTCCGGGACGGCTCCGGGCAGTCGGTGGCCGCGGTGACCGTCACGGTTCCTTACCTGCGGCTCAGTCGGTCAGAGGATGCCCGCTCTCTGGCCCGCCGCCTCCGGCCGTTCGTCGACCAGATGGAACGGCGGCTCGCCTTGAGTTCAGCCCGTTGACGTGCACCGTCAGGCCATCGGACGGAGACCAGCCGCAGCCAGGATTCGATCACGCCCCTCCTCCACGAGCTCGCCGTAGTACACGACCTTGTCCTCCTCGAAACGGTGACTGGGAATGGCGATGGCCAATCCGTATTCGGCCTGATTCCCCGGCCCGGCCAGCGGCAGGGCAATGCCCACCCCTGAGATCTCCGAACGCCAGCTGCCGCGGTTGACCGAGAAGCCTCGGCCCCGGATCTCGTCCACCTCGGCCAGGAGATGCTCCGGATCCGGACGCTGTTCGGCAGGCAGCGCAGCCAGTTGACGGTCTATGTACGCCTGCAGATCGGACGTGTCCCAGCTCGCCAGAAGCGCCCGGCCTGATCCGGAGAGGTGCATCGGCACGGTGGTGCCGATGGGATCGAACACGCGGATCGACTTCGTTGACTCCACCCTGTCGATGACCACGATGTTGTCCCCCTCCTGGTGGGTGACGTGGATGCTCTCATCGGTTCTCTCGTTCAGCCACTGCTGGACCTCCCAGGTCAGTTCGCGGATCTCGAGCCCCGGGCCGGCGTGGGCCAGCGTCCAGATGCGCGGGGTCTGGATCCATTGCCGTGGATTGGTGCGGTCCCGCTTGAGCCAGCCGTTCCGCTGGAGGACCTCGAGGGCCCTCTGTACCGACGACTTCGGCAGATCCAGCTGCCGGGCGATCTCCGATACCCCCACGGGCTGGTGGATGATGACGCATTCGACAACGCGAAGGGTGTTGGTGACGACCTGCATGGGCATCTCTCCTGGGGTGAGAGCACGGTCGTCAACCGGACGCGTATCCGGAATTCGCCCGCACCTGTTGACAGACAGTGTGACGTGAGACACGATCATTTGTGCCACCTGGAACATCATTGTTCCATCTCACGGCGCAAATCGCCAGCACCATCACGAAACGAGCGGCATGAAGATTGAGAACATCGACACCTGGATCCTGCGGGTGCCCTTCCTGCGGGAAACGGCCGACTTCGACGATGCCCACCATGAGCTGATCGGGGTGACGGTCCATTCCGAGGGACTCACCGGGATGGGATACAGCTTCATCACCGACCATGCCGGCGGCACTTCCGTCAAGGCCCTGCTCGACGACCTCCTGGTCCCGTACCTCTGCGGACAGAACGCCTCGCAGCCCGAGCGGATCTGGAATGCGATGGAGGATCTCACACATCGGATGGGCACCGGCATCAACCGGTTCGCGATGGCCAGCATCGATATCGCCCTGTGGGACCTCAAGGCCAAGTCGAACGGCCACTCACTGGCCGCCGAGATCGGCCAGATCACGGACGACGTCCCCGTGTACGGATCCGGGAAGGCCGGCGGCCGCCTCTCTGTGGATGAACTGGTCCGGCTCTCCCAGGAGTACGTGGACTCCGGCTTCGACGCCGTCAAGATCCGTGTGGGCCGGGACCTGGACGAGGACCCCGCGCGCATTGCCGCCGTCCGCTCGGCCTTGGGCGAGCACGTGAAAATCATGATCGATGCCAACGAACGCCTCAGTTATTCCAGCGCACTGTCGCTGGGCCGCAAGCTGGCCGAGCATGACATCTTCTGGTTCGAGGAGCCCGTCGTGTACACGGACCGGCGCTCCCACGTAGAACTGGCGCGGCAGTTGCCCATGCCCATTGTCGGGGGAGAGCACCACTGCAGCTCCGCAGAGTTCCTGGACTACGTCACCGAACGGGCCTTCACCATGGTCCAGCCCAATGTCTGCATGGTCGGCGGCGTCACCGAGATGGTGCGGATCATGCACCTGGCCGAGTCGCACGGCGTGGGCTTCGCCCCCCACCTGATGACCGACCTCAACATCCATCTGGCCGCCACCACGAACAGCACCGTCTACGTCGAGTACTTCCCCTTCCTCGAGCCGTACACCACCAACCGGCTGGAAATCGCCAACGGACGGGCGATGGTCCCGACGGCGGCCGGTCACGGGATCGAGTTCACCGACGAGACCTTCTCGAAGTACCGGATCGCATGAGCGCCCGCACGCCCTCCTGGCCCGAACGGATCTCCATCATCGGCGCAGCCGGCCTGGTCGGCTCCTCGGCCGCCGCCTCCCTGGCCACCCAGGGGATCGGCCGGGAGCTGTACCTGCAGGACCGCCGGGACAACCTCGTCGAGGCGCACCGGATCGACCTCTCCGATGCTCAGGCGGTGTTGGGCGTCGACCGCCCCCGCATCCTTGCTGGCTCTCCAGAACAACACGCCGACCTCGTGGTCGTGGCCGCCTCCCTGCCGGAGACCCCGGACGGCGACCGGCGCGAGTTCCTGGCGGCGAACGCGCATCTGCTCGCCTCGCTGGCGGAGCAGATCCGCCGAGAGGCCGGCGACGAGGGCCTGGTGCTGCTGCTGACCAATCCCGTGGACATCCTGGCCGACTGGTTGCACCGCGAACACGGCTTCACCGCAGAACGGTTGATCGGCTACGCCCTGAACGACTCCGCCCGGTTCAGGCTGGCCATCGCCCGGGAGCTCGGCACGGAAGTCACCTCGGTGACGGCCAGCGTCCTGGGCGAGCACGGCAAGGGCCAGGTTCCGGTCTTCTCCACGGTGCGCGTCAACGGCGAACCCGTCGCCTGGCCGGACGGTGCCGTCGACCGGGTACGGGCCGACGTCGACGGCTGGTTCGAGCGGTGGTCCCGACTCAAACCGGGGCGCAGCTCCGGTTGGGCCAGCGGCACCGGCGTCATGCACCTCGTCCGTTCCCTGGCCGCCGGTCAACAGGTCATCACCACGGTCTCCACCTCGGGCATCGAAGGTCTTCCCGAGACCTTCATGGCACTCCCCACACACCTGGAGGACGGCCGGCCCCGCGCCACCCTGCCCGAGCTGTCAGACCACGAGCTCTCGGCGCTCCATGAAGCAGGCCAATCCATCCGTCACACCGCCTCCACCCTGGGCTGAACCCCGATCCTCCACACCACCGCACCACTGCACCACCGAAAGGACATCTCATGAATCGGAAAATCGTCGCCACCACCTCCGCCCTGTCCCTCCTCCTCCTCACCGGCTGCGGCCAAGGGTCCAGCGGTGAGACCCACGACGACGGCACCTGGAGTCCCTCAGGCACAGTCGAGATCGCGGTCGGAGCCCAGCCCGGCGGAGGCAGCGACATCCTGGGCCGCGCCTTCGCCTCCGGGGTCGAGGAACACACCGGTGATTCGGCCGTCGTCGAGAACTACGACACGGTGGAGGGCGTCCTGATCGTCAAGAACGAACCCGGCAAGGCCGACATCGTCGGGGTCGGGAACTACTCGAACATGGTGGTCCGCCCCCACGAGCAGGACGTCGGGTACACCTGGAAGGACTACACGCAGCTGGCCCTCGTGGCCGAGGACGTCTCTTACGTGGTCGCCCAGTCCGGTGTCTTCAGCTCCGCCGAGGAGATGATCGAGCAGGCCTCCGGAGAAGGGCTGACCATCGCCCAGGTCGGCTCCGGCGCCGCGGACAGCCTGCTGACCGGGCAACTGGCGGATGCCTTCAACATGACCCTCAAGCCGGTGGTCTACGAGGGTGGCGGCGACTCGATCCGCGGCGTGCTGTCCGGTGACGTCGAACTGGCCGTGCTGGAGGCCGCCGAGTTCCTCCCCCAGGTGGAGGCCGGCGAATTGGACGTCGTCCTCAGCACGGGGACCGAGCCGGCGGAGCACGCCGAACTGTCCGACGTTCCGTTGGCCAGTGACCTCGGCACGGATCAGCGGTTCTCCACGCAATGGCGCGTCATCTTCGGTGCCCCGGACCTCGACGAGGCACAGCAGGAGTACTGGATGGACGCCATCGAGGCCTGGACCGAGAGCGACGCCTACGACGAGTACATCGAGAGCAACGCCCTGTCCCCCGCGCTCGTGACCGGGGACGAACTGACCTCGTACATCGAGGACAGTGAGCAGGACCTGCTCGAGAACACGGAGTGATCCCGATGATGACCGATGCGGAACGGCGGCAAGATCCCCTGCCGACAGGCTCCCTCGCTCGGGAGCACTCTGGGGGCCCACCCCGGCCGAACTACGTGGGCATGGCCTTCCTGGTCTTCCTGGCGGTACTGGGCATCGCCTATGTGGCCATGTCCCTGTCCTACGGGCTGTCTGCCGAGACGAATCCGCTGGGACCGGGAGCCGCACCGGCCGCCCTGGGCATCCTGCTCGTTGTGGGTTGCCTGGTCCTGCTGATGCAGGAGGTCCGGACCCACCGCAAGGCAGCTGCTGCGGCAGCTCAGGGCATCGCGCCGACCGAGGTCGCGGAACCCGGTGTCCGGGATCTCGTCAAGCCCGTGCTCATCCTGCTCATCGTCGTCGCAGGCCTCATGCTGACCCCCGTCGTCGGCATGATGATCGCGATGCCGCTGGTGGTGTTGGCCATCGCCCTGTTCGTGGAGAAGCTGAAGCCCGTGCCGGCGCTGATCATGGCCGCTGTCACCGCGCTCATGCTCTGGCTCGTCTTCCAGCAGCTCCTCTCCATCCGGTTCCCCACCAACCTGATCGGACTCTGACATGGATCTGATGCAGAACTTGCTGAACGGCTTCAGCGTGGCGCTCGAACCGGAGAACCTCCTGTTCTGCCTCGTCGGCGTCCTGTTGGGCACTGTCATCGGGATGCTGCCTGGCATGGGCTCTGCCTCCGGCGTGGCCGTCCTGTTGCCCCTGACCCTGACCCTGGACCCGGTGACCGCGCTGATCATGCTGGCCGGCCTGTACTACGGCACGGAGTACGGCTCCACCATCAGCGCCGTCCTCATCAGCACGCCCGGTGATGGCGCGGCCCTGGTGACGGTGATCGACGGTCACCAGATGGCGCTCAAGGGCCGGGCCGGACAGGCCCTGGCCATCGCGGCCATCTCCTCGTTCGTCGCGGGAACCTTCTCCGTGGTGTTCCTCAGTGTGCTGGCCCCGTTCTTCGCAGCCGTCTCCCTCAACTTCGGCCCTCCGGAGATGTTCGCCCTGATGCTGCTCGGACTGCTGACGGTGAGCGGGATCATCGGCCGGAATCCCCTCAAGGGCATTCTCATGGCCGTGGTGGGCGCCATGGTCGCGATGGTCGGCATCGATTCACAGACCTCTACCCTGCGGTTCGCCTTCGATCGCGCGGAACTGTACTCCGGGGTCAGCCTCGTGGCTGTCGTGGTGGGCATCGTGGCTCTGGCCGAGCTGGCGACCCAGGGAGCCTCGGGCCACCTGAAGCCGATCCGCACCCGTTTCCGGGACATGGTCCTGTCCCGGAAGGACCTTCGCAAGGCCAGTGGCGCCATCGGCCGAGGAGGCCTGCTGGGGTTCATCATCGGCGTCCTGCCGGGTGCAGGTCCCACCCTGGCCACGTTCTTCACCTACGGCGTGGAACAACGCATCGCCAAGGACAAGTCACAATTCGGCCACGGAGACATCCGCGGCGTGGCGGGTCCCGAGGCATCCAACAACGCAGCGGTCAATGGTGCCTTCATCCCCACTCTGACCATGGGAATCCCAGGATCGGCCACCACGGCCATCCTGCTCGGGGCCTTCATCCTGTTCGACATCCAACCCGGCCCCCAGCTCTTCGAGCAGCAGGGCGACCTGGTCTGGGGTCTCATCGCCTCGTTCTACATCGGCAACATCCTGCTGCTGGCGCTCAACCTGCCGCTGGCCCCGGTGTTCGCCTCCGTGCTCCGCATCAAGTACACCTACCTGTATCCCGTGGTGCTGATCGTGGCGGTCGTGGCCGCCTATGCGGTGTCCTCCCGGCTGTTCGATGCGTTCCTGGCGGCAGGGCTGGCCGTGTTCGGCGTCCTCATGAAGCAGCATGGCTACCCCGTTGCCCCGCTGGTCCTCGGTCTGGTGCTGGGCGGCATGGTCGAGGCCGAGCTGCGGCGTTCACTGGCCATCGGCGATGGGACGCTGTCCATCTTCCTGGACCGTCCCATCGCACTGCTCATCCTGGGGCTGGCCGTCCTGCTCATCGCCGTGCCACAGGTCGTGCGCCTCATCCGCCGGCGCTCGTCCCGCGATCGGCTCGATCAGTCCGCCGAGAGCACCAGGACCGGGGTGGACGCCTGAATGCCGACCACCATGGAGTCAGCGCAGACCCGGGTGATCACCCTCGGCACCGCCGGGGGGCCGAGGTTCTGGCGCAACACGGACCGCTCCGGCATTGCCACGGCCGTCGTCGTCCCGGATGGTTTCTATCTGGTGGACTGCGGCCAGGGCGTCGGCCGTCAATTGATACGGGCTGGATTGGATCCGGCTCGGCTGAAGGGCATCTTCCTGACCCACCTTCATTCGGACCACACGGTGGATCTCAACGGCGTGGCCCTGTTCTCCCTCACCGCGCTGCAGTACCGCCGCGGCAGTCCGGTGCCGATCCTCGGGCCGGGCGACCGTGGCGTCCTCCCACCGCCGTCCACCCGGGCGAGGACAACCCCGGTACCTTTCAACCCCGCGCACCCTACGCCGGGGACAGAGGTCATGTTCCGCAAGCTGATGGAGGCCCACGCCACGGACATCAATGACCGCGTCATGGACGCGTTGCGCCCGAGTCCCACGGAGATCTTCCGTGCGCAGGACATCGAGATACCGGACGGCTCGGGATACCACCCCAACGAGAATCCGACGCCGGACATGGAGCCCTGGGTGATCTTCCGCGACGAGGAGGTGGTCGTCAGCGCCACGCTGGTGCGCCACCCACCGATAGCACCCGCCTTCGCCTTCCGGTTTGATACGAGCGACGGCGCGGTCGTCATCTCCGGAGACACGGCTTTCACGGACAACCTCGTACGACTGTCGACGGGGGCGGGACTCCTGCTGCACGAGGCCCTGGACTTCGAGTTCATGGAACGGCAGTACCAGGACCGCCCCGACCCGACCTCGGTGGCCTCGCTGGAGCACCACCACAAGTCCCACAGTTCCGTCGCGGATGCCCTTCGCGTCGCCGAGCAGGCCCGCGTCCCGCGACTAGCCCTGCACCATCTGGTTCCCGGAACCGTGGCCCGCGAGCACTGGCTGAATGCCGGCGCGCGCTTCTCCGGCGAGTTCATGGTGCCGGAGGACCTCGACGTGCTGGACTGCCGCACAACTCCTGCGGGGCAGACCGGACAGTCCCGGTCCGCCCCGCACTAAACCACCCCAGGTTCTCGGGCTCGGATATCCAGACTCAGACCTCGGGGCTCGGGTGAGGCGCGCTCAGCCCTGGTAGTCACCCCAGTTCCGCACGTCCCACATCCGCGCAGGCTGGCCCGGAGCCTCGCCTGAGGTGAACCGCGGGGCGCCCAGGTCCAGATCCGAACCGGCGTCCAGGCGGGCGGCGAGACGGTCGAGCTGCCGAGGCGCGGTGGACTGCCACCGCCCCGTCTCGATCCGGTCGAACAGGGCGGTCAGGGCTGCGGCCTCCTCCGCGGGGGTGAAGGTGCAGTGCCCCTCGGAGGCCACGAAGGTCTGGCGCAGTTGCCGCGCAGACCCGGCGGCGTTCACGGTGGACCGGTAGGCCGCATCGTCCGCCACGGTCCCGGCACCGTCCCCCGTGGTGTGCAGGGACAGCAGCGGGGAGTCCAATTCTCCGGTGAAGGTGGCGGTCTGCTCCACGAGTTGTACCGTCTCCGGATCGGCGGAGAGCCGTTCGGCCCGGTCCAGGGTGCTCAGGTCCTCCGTCAGGGACAGTCCAGCCTCCCGGTAGGCCTGCTGGACCTCGGCCCAGCGGCCTGAGCGCTGGAGCTCACGCTGGTAGTCCACGCCGGTGTTCCAGGAGAACGTGCCGCCCACGGTCTGCTCATAGCCGGCCCGCACGTGGCTGCCCATCGCGAACGGCAGGTGCTCGATGTACCGGTCGATCCGTTTCTCCAGCTGGCCCCGACGCAGTTCCTGCCCCGTCTCCGGGTCCACTGCCGGGATCTTGCTCAGCGCGGCGGCGAGGACGGCCCGGGCGCGGCCCTCGTCCGTGGAATCGGCCAGCGCCACCAGCTCGTTCATGGCCTCCAGCTCGGTCGCACGGTCCTCGATGCCCTGGATCCGCATGGCCGAGTCCGGATCCACCAGCTCGCGCAGGGCGAAGGCGGTGTCCAGCTTGTAGTTCCACGTGCTGACGGCCCCCGCGCCGCCGCCACACATCGGCAGGGAACCGTCCAGCCACTCCGGCGCGGTGTCGGCGACGATCCTGGTGGTCAGCCCGCCCTGGGACCGGCCTGCCACCACCACGTCGTCCGCCGCTCCGGCCAGCTGCTCGAAGGTGTCCACGGCAGCCCCGGCGTTGGCCTCGTCCAGTTCGAGGTCCCAGCCATCGCTCAGCTCGTATCCGATCGTGCCGTACCCCTGTTCGGCCAACCACTGGGCGGTCGTCCCCGTCAGGTCGTCACGGCCCGGCATCACCACCAGGTCACCGTTCCAGTCGGCCGGCTTGTGCAGGGAGAAGGCTCGCTCCCCGTCCAACGTCCCCTGGTGGGAGACCGCCGCCGGAGCCGGTCCCCGTTCGGGTCGGTTCTGGGGATCGGGGCGGACGGCGGCGTACGAGCCACCGCGGTCCAGGCCGTCCTGGCGGGCAATCTGATCGGCGGCCCGGTTCAGGTGTGACGGCTTCGTGGTGGAGCCCCAGCGCCCGGTGTCCAGCCGCTGCTGCAGCGCCTCCACGAGCGCGGCGATCTCCGCATCGGCGTAGTCACAGTGGCCGGGACGGTCCACGAAGGCCTGGCGCAGCAGCGACTCGTTCCCGTTCTCCCGCACGCGGTCCGCATAGGTGCGGGCCTGGGTGACGGTGGGGGCGGTGTCCCCGGTCTCGTGCAGGGACAGGACGGGACCGTCGATCTCGCCGGCCGGCGTCGCGTTCCGTTGCATGTAGGCGACCGCCTCCGGATCGGCGGAGACCCGCTCGGCGCCGGCCAGGGTCTCCAGGTCCTGGTCCAGGGAGAGCCCTGCCTGGCGGTACAGGTTCCGCACCAACTGCTGCTGGTCCGAGCCGTGCAGGGCCTTCGTGTAGTCGACGCCGGCGTTCCAGGAGAAATTGCCGCCGGCTTGGTCCTCGAGAGGCTGCCGCGGTGAGACGACCCCGAACATGAACGCCCGGTAGAGCTGGTCCTGCTGGGCGGCCCAGTCGCGCGCCGAGGGCTTCTCGTCATCCGCCTGCGTCCAGGTCGGGATCTGCGCCAGGCTCGCGGCGAGCGCGATGCGGGCGCGGCCCTCCGGAGTCGCCTGCGCCTCGTCGAGCACCTCGCGGAAGGCGGCTTGGCGTTCGGCCTCATCACTGACGTTGACCAGCTGGAGTCGCTCATCCCCGGGAGCCAGCAGGGTCCGCAGGGCGAAGGTGCCGTCCAGACTGCCGTTGAGCATGGGGATGGCCCCGGCTACGGACCCGCACAGGGGCAGGGCCGCGTCGATGACGTCGGCATGCTGCTCCAGGGCTGCCACGGAGGTCAGCCCGCCCATGGACGAGCCCCAGGCAATGACGTCCTCGGGCTCCCCCAGCCGGTCACGGACGGCGTCCATCACCAGCGGCTGGTTCTCCAGCAGCCCCTCCACGGCCCATCCGCCCTCGGCCGCGGAGGTCCCCGCGAGGGCATAACCGCGCTCCACGAGCCAATCGGTCAGTCCTTCGCTGGGCCCGGCCGAGGGGTTGGAACCACCGCCACCGTAACCGGGGTTCCAGACCAGTACGGTGCCGTTCCACCGCTCCGGGGTCATCAGCACGTAGTGCCCCCCGTTCGGAAGGTCTCCGCGGATGGTCTCAGAACCACCCGTCGTCCCGTCCGTGGACGACGTCGGCGTGGCACCGACCGCGCCCGCCGGGCCGGCCAGCGCGGGCACGGGAACCAGCAGTGCGGCGGCGAGGGCAGCCGCCAGGGTGGCGCCTGCGAGGACGCGTCCGCGCCGGCGTCGCGGCGCGTGATCCGTGCGAGGTGGCAGGGAGACGCCGGCGTGGGACCGGCGACGGTGGTGGTCGTGACTCCGGTCGGAGGAGTTCTCGGGAGGGATAGTGGACATGGTGTCGAGCTCGCCTTCGGTGCTGGAGATACGAGGAAGAGGGACCACGAGACGAGCACGAGACGCAGGGGGATGCGGATCATGGGGCACGCCGCTGCGCCAACGTCGGCCCCCCGGATCGGCGGGAGGTCACACGGGCTGCATATTTCGTACCGCTTCAATGACTAACTGCGGCTGATGACCGCCGCCGTTCTCGGGGAACTACGTGGGATGGCTCATACCGTGGCATGCCCATGAATGCCTGTCAACGCTTATGCGTCCGAGATTTCCATTGACATCCACAACGGATTCTGGTGTGATACGAAACACGTTCACTCTGCACCGTCAGTCATACACTTCGATTGGCCACACTTATCCCGTCGGTCAGACATCCACCTGACCTGTATCGATTTCGCACCCGACACACCTCTGACCCCCATCTGGACTTTCCCGAGGAGAGACCATGCGCACCCGTCTCAAGACCCTGGGCCTCCTGGCCGCAGCCGCGATCGCCCTGACGGCGTGCGGCGAGAGCCCCAACGCCCGACCGGCAGATACCACCGGTGATGCCCCCGCCGAACTGGTCTTCGCCGTGGTCCCCACGGACAACAGCGAGGAGCTGCTGGCCTCCTTCGAACCGGTGGTCGCGGCCATCGAGGAGGAAACCGGCCTGCCGGTGGAGATCCAGGCGGTCAGCAACAATGCCGGGGTGATCGAGGCCCAGGTCTCCGAGCGCGTGGACATCGCGGTCTACGGGGCGTTCTCCTACTACCTGGCCTCGGACGTGGCGGAGGTGGAGCCGGTGGCGAAGGACCAGCTCTCCCCCGAGCCCGGTTCAGGCTCGGTCAGCTCCCTCGGCGTCACCGCGCCGGACAGCGGCATCAGCACGCTGGAAGATCTCCGGGGCAAGGACGTCTGCTTCACGGATCCGGCCTCCACCACGGGGTACCTGGCCGCGGCCGCAGCCCTGATGGAGGCGGACATCAATCCGGAGGAGGACCTGAACCCGGTCTTCGCCGGCTCCCATGACGTGGCGGTCACGCAGATGATCGCCGGTGACTGTGATGCCGCGTTCGTGGCCGAGACCTTCGTGACGGAACTGCTCCCGGCCCGCGGCATCATCGAGGATGGGGACACGGAGACCTTCTTCACCTCCGACCCCATCCCGGGCACGCCCATGGTGGTGGGCTCCTGGCTCTCCCAGGACATCAAGGACGGCGTGGTCCGCGCCATGGAGAAGTACGACGCCGTCTCCGCCGTGGAGGCCGGGTTCTGCGAGGAGGACGCCCAGCGCGAGGCCCCGGCCCCCTGGGGCGAGGACGTGGCCGGCAGCCCCGCCTGCGAGTGGGGCGGCACGGGCGCCTTCGCCTTCGAGCCGGCCACGGACGCCGACTACGACCCGATCCGAGAGATCTGCGAGACCACCCAGGCGGAGGTCTGCCGTGATGACACTTGAGAAGCCCGCGGCCGAGACCGCGCAGCACTCCCCCAGCATCACCCTGGACAGGGTCGTCAAGCGGTTCGGGGACAACACCGTGCTGCACGGGGTGGACCTGCAGATCCACCCGGGTGAGTTCATCGCCCTCGTGGGCCCCTCCGGCGCCGGCAAGTCGACCCTGCTGCGCCTGCTGAACGGCAGCCACTCCCCGACAGAGGGCCACGTGCGGGTCCTCGACCGGGAGCCGGCCCGCTGCAGCCGGCGCGAGTTACGGCGCCTGCGCACCGAGATCGGCTTCGTGTTCCAGCAGTTCGGCCTGGTCGGCCGCCTGACCGCGCTGGAGAACGTGCTGATGGGCGCCCTGGGCTCGCTGAGCATGCCCCGCTACGGAATCATGACCTACCCGAAGCAGTTGCGCGAACGCGCCGTGGAGAACCTGGAGCGGGTCGGCCTGGTGGACCAGCGCTTCCAGCGGTGTGACACGCTCTCCGGCGGCCAGCAGCAGCGCGTGGCCATCGCCCGCATGCTGATGCAGGACGCCCGGCTGGTCCTGGCGGACGAGCCCGTGGCCTCCCTGGACCCGGCTGCCAGCATCTCCGTGCTGGAGACCCTGAAGAAGCTCAGTGCCGAGGACGGCTTCACCGTGGTGTGCTCCCTGCACCAGGTGGACCTCGCCCTGCAGGTCTCGGACCGGATCGTGGCGGTGCGGGACGGTCAGTTCATCCTGGACAAGCCCACGCACACCACGGACGAGCCGGAGATCCGCGCCATCTACCAAGCCCACCGGGGTGCCTGACATGCCCACCACTCTCACCCCGCCGGACACGCGGGGCCGGACACCGGATCCCGCGCCGGCCCGGCCGCCCCGGGCTACCGCGGCCACCTGGGTGATCCCGTTGATCCTGGGGGCCGTCACGGTCTTCGGCCTGTGGTGGATCGACGTCCGCCCCGCGGCCATCGCCGCCGGCTTCGAGGACATCACCCGCCTGCTGGGCCGGATGTTCCCCGCCACCACCGGCCCCGTGCCGGAGCTGGCGGCGCTCGTCCTGGAGACCCTGCAGATCGCGATCGCCGGCACCGGCATCGCCGCCCTGGTCTCCATCCCCCTGGCGGCCGGCGCGGCCACCACCTTTACCGGGCCGCGCTGGATCCAGTGGCTCTGCCGCACGCTGATCGTGGTCAGCCGCGCCGTGCCCTCCCTCGTCTTCGCCATCATCTTCGTGCGCATCTTCGGGCTCGGCCCGGCGGCCGGCGCGCTGGCCATCGCGTTCCACTCCGTGGGCATGATCGGCAAGATGATGACGGATGTTTTCGAGGAGATCTCGGCCTCCCCCCGCGAGGCCGTGAACGCCACCGGCGCAAACCGCTTGCAGGTCTTCATCGCCACCACCTTCACCCAGGCCCTGCCGCAGATGACCTCGTTCGTCCTCTACCGCCTGGACATCAACATCCGCGCGTCCTCCGTGCTCGGCCTCGTGGGCGCCGGTGGCATCGGCGTGGCCCTGCAGCGCTCCATCGGCAGCCTGGACTACCCCCGCGCCGCCGGGATCATCGCCGTCATCATCGTGCTGCTGCTCGTCCTCGAGCTCATCTCGAACCTAGTGCAGCGCGCCGTGTCCGAGCACGCCGGGGACACCGAGCACTCGATGGCCTTCCCCCCGGGAAAGGACCTCGCCACCCCCGGTTGGAACGCACCCCGGGTGGGCCGGAGCGCGGGGCTGCTGGCCGGCGTCGTGCTCTTCCTTCTGTCCCTGTCCGCCCTGAGTGTCTCCCCGGACCGGCTGGCCCGGGGCTGGGACAACGCGGTGGCCATGCTCGCCGGGTTCGTGCCGCCGGTGTTCACTGCCGAAATCGCCCTGGGCCTGTTCGAGAGCCTGCTGATGGCCTTCACCGCCACCACCTTCGGCGTGCTGATCGGACTGATCATCGCCGTGTTGTCCACGGACCATCTGGTGCGGGTGCCGGTGCTCGGGTGGGCGCTGCGCGGTGTCATCGTGGTCGTCCGCGGCGTGCCGGACATCGTCTATGCGATCATCTTCGTGGCCGCCCTGGGACTGGGTCCGTTCGCCGGTTTCCTGGCGCTGGCCATCTCCTGCACGGCGCTCGCCTCCAAGTTCTTCACGGATGCGCTGCAGAACATCGATCCAGGCCCCATCCGAGCCCTCGAGGCCGTGGGCGCGGGCCGACTCCAGGCCTTCGTGGCCGGCGCCTGGCCCCAGTTCGTCCCCTCCTTCATCGGCAACAGCCTGTTCACCGCGGACCTGGCGCTGCGCGAATCGGCGGTCCTCGGGATCGTCGGCGCCGGCGGCATCGGTTTCCTGCTGCACGAATCCGTCACCTCGATCGACTACCAGACCACCGCCGGCATCCTCATCGGCCTCATCGTCGTGGTGGTCGCGGTGGAGCAAATGGCGCGCTGGGCGCGCAGGAAGGTCATCTGAGATGGCAACCCCCCACCCCCCGAGCACGACGCCGGCCGGTACCGGCCGCTGTCCCTTCACCGGGCACTCGGCCCCCGAGGACCCCGGCACCGGGATGTCCGGTGCGGCGGTTCCCGGGCCGGCCACGACCGGAGGGGCCCGTGCCTCCGAGTGGTCGCCGGACCGCAACGAGACCTTCGGCTCCGCCCACGCCGACTATGCGGCCCTGCGCGAACAGAACCCGTTCCCCTGGAGCACGGACTACGGCGGCTTCTGGGCAGCCACCACCTACGCGGACATCCTGGCCATCACGCAGGACGACGAACTGTTCAGCACGGCCAAGCAGAACGTTGTCCCGCACGTGCCCCGGGTCTCCCGCCGGCCACCGTTGCACTTCGACCCGCCGGAGCACACCGACTACCGCACCGCCATCGACCCGGTGTTCCGCCGCTCAGTGGTCACCGAGCACGTCGGCGCCTTCCGGGACAGCGCCCGCCGCCTGGTGGACGGGATGCTGATGGAGTCCTCCCCGGACGGGGTCCGGCATCTGGCGGCGCCGTTCGCCATGGACTGCTTCGCCTCGCTGCTCGGCCTGGCCCGGGACCAGGCCCGGGAGATCCGGGAGATCGGCGTCCGCTACGGCTTCGCCATCCAGGACATGGACAACCCCGTGATCGAGGAATGCAGCAAGCGGCTGTATGAGATTGCCCGCGAGATCTACGACCGGCGGCTGACGGAGGATCCCGACCCGTCCCGGGACCTGGTGGCCAGCTTGCACCGCGCCGCCCTGGACCCGGAGACCGCCATCACCCAGACCAGTGCCGTCGCCACCATCCGTCAGCTGATCGTGGCCGGAATGGGGGCTCCCCAGGCCGTTCTGGGCAGCTGCATCGCCCACCTGGCCACGGACGTCGACCTCCAGGAGCACCTGCGAACCCACCCTGAGGACCTGCCCTCGGCGATCGAGGAGATGCTCCGCCTGCACGCCCCCTACCGGGTGTTCGCGCGGACCGCCAAGCGGGACACCGTAGTCCACGGGCGGGCGGTGGCCCAGGACGAGCCCATCGCCCTGATCTTCCCCTCCGCCAACCGGGACGAGACCCGCTTCGAGGACCCGGATACCTTCGTCCTGCGGCGCAAGCAGAACTCCCACCTGTCCTTCGGGCGCGGTTCACACAAGTGCCCGGCCGCTACGATGGGACGACTCGAGTTGCTCGTCGCCCTAGAGGAGTTGCTCGCCCGGACGGGGACCTTCTCACTGGCAGGGGACATCGTGATGATGAACTGGCTCGAGTACGGCCCCCGTTCCATCCCACTGACCCTGCGGCCCGCTGACAGGAAGCCGTGAGCCCCACGGATCCGAGCCGCGGGAGCCTCCCCCGCTACCAATCAGGTGTGGCACCCCAGCGCATGCTCACGGTGCTGCTCGGCGACTACTGGTTCGGCCGCGGCGAGCCCCTGCCCTCCAGCGCCCTGGTCGAGTTGCTCGGGGCCCTCGAGATCACGCCCTCCAGCGCCCGGGCCGCCATCCAGCGGCTCGCGCAGCGGGGATTCCTCGCGGCCCACAAGGACGGGCGGCGCACCTCCTACTCCGTCCACGCCGGCAGCCGGAAGACGCAGGCACAGCGCGTCGAGCGGATCTTCCAGGCCCACCGCGAGCGCCCCTGGGACGGGACGTGGACGATCATCACCTACCGGGTCCCGGAGACGGCGGCCCCCCTGCGCCGGGCCGTGCGGGACACCCTGCGTCAGCTCCGGTTCGGGCACCTCAACGACGGGGTGTGGATCAAGCCTGGCCGCCACGCCGAGGAGGCGTTCGCCCATCTGAACCAGGGCGATGAACCCGTGCTGTCCCTCGTCTCCTTCTTCGAGGGGGCCCGGCTGCCGGACTTCGTCTCCCCCTTGGAACTGCGCCGGGCCTTCGACGCGGACGCCCTGGACGAGGAGTACCTGTCCTTCGCCCTGCGGTGGGAGGGCCGGGCCCGAGACCTGGAAGACCAGTGGCCCACCGGCGTGGAGGCCCTTCGCCTGCGCACGGAGGTCCTCTCCGAATGGCGGCCGCTCGTCCACCAGGACCCCGGGCTGCCCAACGCCCTGCTGCCCGAGGAACCGCCGTTGCGACGCGCCGCCACGGCCACCGCCCTGTTCTACGACGGCCTGGGGCCCTCTGCGGAGAACGCCGTCCGGAAGATCATCGAACGGCACCAGCCCGAGCTGGCACCCCTCGTGCTCCACCACACCTTCGCGGCCTCGGATCGACTGCTCGTGCGGGACGGTGCCCAGGCACACCGCTGACCCCTGACGTGGCCCGCTACACCGGGCAGCTCGCCCCACGGCGCTCTGCTGTGACTACCATGATCCATGCAGAACTTCATGGACACCCTGGCCGGCCACGTCCTCTGGTTCAATGACCGCTACTGGTATCTGGTCATCGCGCTTCTGGTCATCGCCGGCATCTACTTCTCCATCCGGACCTTCGCCGTCCAGATCCGATTCCTGCCGGAGATGTTCCGCACGGTGGTGGAACGGCCCGGGGGAGACGATGCTGAGCAGGGTGTCTCAGCCTTCCGTGCGTTCACCGTGTCCGCGGCCTCCCGGGTCGGAACCGGCAACATCGCCGGCGTCGCGTTGGCGATCAGCGTCGGTGGCCCGGGAGCCGTGTTCTGGATGTGGCTCCTGGCCTTGATGGGCGGGGCAACCGCCTTCGTGGAATCGTCTCTGGCACAGCTCTACAAGGTGCGCGGCAAGGATGGCTTCGTCGGCGGGCCGGCGTATTACATCCGCTACGCACTGCGTCAGCCGTGGCTGGCCACGCTGTTCGCTGTCATCATCACCGTCACCTACGGATTCGTGTTCAATGCCGTCCAGTCGAATTCCATCAGTGACTCCGTGCAGGCCAATGTGGGCGATTCCACCACGGTCGCCGTGGTGACCGGAGCCGTCGTCGCCCTCCTGACCGCCGCGGTCATCTTCGGCGGCATCCGGCGGCTCTCCTCGGTGACCAATGTGATCGTGCCGGTCATGGCGGTGAGTTACATTGTGATCGCTCTCATCGTGGTGCTGATCAACATCACCGAGGTCCCCGCCATGATCGCCCTCATCGTCGGCCATGCCCTCGGATTCGAGCAGGTCACGGGCGCTGCCTTCGGCGCCGCCCTGATGCAGGGCATGCGCCGCGGTCTCTTCTCGAACGAGGCCGGGATGGGCTCGGTACCCAACGCTGCGGCCACGGCAGCCGTCTCCCACCCGGTGAAGCAGGGGCTGACCCAGTCACTCGGCGTGTACTTCGACACGATCATCGTCTGCTCGGCCACCGCCTTCATCATCCTGTTGTCCAACCCGAGCTTCGGGGCAGACAGCGTGGAGGGTGTGTCCTTGACCCAGTCGGCCCTGGAAGCCCAGCTGGGTGGTTGGGTCGGCCCGCTCCTGACGGTGATGATCTTCTTCCTGGCCTGGTCCTCCATCCTCGGCAATTACTTCTACGGCCAGTCCAACATCGAATTCCTGGCCGGCGAACGTGCCCGTCCCTGGATCCTCGCCTACCGCCTCCTGGTGGTGCTGTGCGTCTTCGGCGGCGCCTTGGGTTCGGTCGCCCTGATCTGGAACGTGGCGGATCTCTTCATGGGATTCATGGCCACCATCAACCTGATCGCGATCATCCCGTTGGGCGGCCTGGCCGTGAAGATGCTCAAGGACTACGACCGGCAGCGGGCCCTGGGGCTCAATCCCGTCTTCCGCTCCTCCAGTCTTCCCGAGGCCCGGGGCGTGAGCCTGTGGCGCGAGGGCGAGACCGAGGCCATGCAATTGGTCTCCAAGAACGACTGACCCCTGCCTCCCGGAGAGCATGGAGGCAGGGGCCGGGTGCGCCCTAGTCCTTGCCGCTGAGCGGCGACAGGCCCTCCTCGTCCGCCGGGCTCGCTCCGGTGCGGTCCGATTCCTCCGGAGTGCCCGACTCCACCAGGCCGGCTGTTCCCCCGAGCGAGGAACCGGCGTGGGTGACCTCGAGGGCATCAGCGACGACATCACGCGCCTCCCGACGGTCCTCGTAGGCATGCCGCTGGCGTTGAGCGCCGGTCCCCCGCCGCAAGATGTCCGCCATGGCGGTTTCCACCGTGGCTTCCTCCCCGTACTCGGCGAGCACGGGCCGGACGTAGTCGAGCAGGTGGAAGACGACGTCCCCGGCTGGGGCCGGTGCGCCCGTGGCCGGGTCGATCAACTGCCCCTCCACTCCGGACCGGCTGGCCAGCCAGGACCAGGTCCTCAGCAGGGACGCCGGCACCTCGGGGACCGGCCACCGTCCATCCCTCGATGAGGTCTCCACGAGGGCACGGACCAGGGCGGCCAGGGCCGCAGCGTCGGCAACGTCCAGGCATACGTCCGCGATCCGCACCTCCAGGGTCGGCTGGTGCTCACAGAGCCGGGCGTCGTAGTAGAGCATGCCGCTGTCCAGGGGCACTCCGGTGTCCAGCATGTGGGCCCGGTGGCGGTCGTAGCCCGCGGGTGAGCGGAAGATCTCGGTGGGCCCCGCTGTGGGCCACCTGGACCAGGCCTGGTAACGGTAGGACGCATAGCCGGTGTCCCGGCCGGACCAGAAGGGGGAGTTCGCGCTCAGGGCCAGCAGGGTCGGCAGCCAGACCCTGATGCGGTCCAGCACGCTCACCGCCTCATTCCGGGATTCCACCCCCACATGGATGTGGAAGCCGTTTAACAGCTGTTCAGCGGCGATGATCCCGAACTGCTCGCCGATCCGGCGGTAGCGCACACCCGGCACTGGGTGGGGGCTGAGCCGGCCCGGGGCCGTCGGCAGGGCGGCCACCCGGCCCCCCACCCGCAGGGCTGCCTGCTCGGCCAGGGCCCGCCCGGTTCTGATGGCCTCCAGTTGGCCGGCCACCGTGGTCTGCGGCGGGCTGATGACCTCGATCTGCTCCTGCTGCAGTTCAACGGCCACGCGGTGTCCGCTGGCCAAGTGGTCATCACCCTGGAGGTCCACGGCCCATTCCCCGGCCGGCAAGGGCTCCAGGGTGGCGGCATCCACCAGCAACAGCTCTTCTTCTACCCCAAAGGTGCGCATGCGTGAGTCCTTCCTGTGATCGTCCTCGCGGCACGGCTGTGCCGGCTCAACTCCTGCCGACGCTTCCGAGCCGCGGCACGCCCTCATCGTCGAGCAAGGCCCGGTCCCGCGCGCGGCCGCGGGCCTCGAGCACGCGGAGGGTGGCGGCCGGCAACAACGTGACACCGGAGAGCATCACCTGCGGGGCCGCAGCCATGCCGTGGTCCTCCAGAGCAGGTGCCACCGTGGCCCGGTCGACCACCGTGTCCGTCCCGTCCGCCGCCAGCAGACCAGGCAGAGTGGAGGCGAAACGCAACCGTCCGGCTCCGGTCCACAGGTACAGCGGCCTGGCCCCCTTCCGGTCCCGGGCCAGCAGCACCTTCTCCCGGGGTGCATCCACCAGGGCCAGGGCGAAGACTCCCTGCAGGTGGTCCACGAAGTGCTCACCCCACCGGTGGTAGGCCGCGAGGACCACCTCGGCGTCCGAACCCGACCGGAAAGGGAAGCACTCATCCAGGTCCACCCGCAGGTCCGGTCCGTTGTCCAGCCGACCCTCGAACACCAGGCACCAGCCCAGCCGCTCATCGAGCAGCCATTGCGCAGCGGCTCCGGACGGCTCTCCGGTCCCGGGCGGGCTGTGGCCCACCGCCACCCAACCCCAGTCACAGATGCCGGGCTCCGCTGGCCAGCCCGCGTCCCTCTCGGCGTCCCTCGGCGCGTCCAGGGCTTGGATCATCCGGTCCACACTGGCGGTATCTGCCCACGCTCCCCGGACGGAGACCTCTCCGGCGATGCCCATCGTCACGTCCCCCGCTGGCTGGACGCAGCCCTGGGCATCCGCAGTCCGGGGGGCCACGGGGGCCGGGCGGGCGAGGCGAGTGCAGCCGTCCCCCGGCTGGGGACGCGCGGGACGGTGGTCAATGGAACAGGGATGGGCACGACGGCCTCCTCGAGAGTCGTTCGAAGAGTTCGCGGCCGCTGCTTGACCGTTAACACGAAGAGTGACGTTTAGCGTACCAAGTATGTGACCTGTAACACGTCACATATGACGCAAGGGTCCGGCCATGAGCCATCCGGGCGGCACCGCTCCGGCCGGTGCATGGGACGGCTCAGTGGGCCACCGCGGGGTGGGGATCGTCTCGACGGCCCCCTGGTCGAAGGCATCCGGCCGGTGGGCGTACACGTCCAGGACCGCGAAGGCCACCGTGCCCGCTCTTCCCGGCGGTGGCCCTCCCCGTCCAGCACCTCCGTGGCGATCTCGAGCATCGTCCCGCACCCGGATCGAGCGCGTTCCAGCAAGACCAGTCGCGCGTCCGGTCCACTGAGGCCGTCGCGGGACATCAGGACGGCCATCGAATCCGCCAGCAGCTGGAGGCATCCGGTCTCGGCACCCTCGAACGCGTCCGGAGTGGCGGCACAGGCCCTGAGTGCCCCCAGGTTGTGGTCCCGATCGGACAGGGGGTGGTCCGGTGCCATCTGGTCTCTCGCCGCCGTTCGGTTGGTGCCGGGCCCGGGAAAAGTCATCCGCCTCTGCACCGGCGTGGAGAGGCCCCGCTCCGTCTCGTGTCCCACGTGCTTCGACTGTGCGCCTGGGGCTGGACTCCGGGGCCTTGCCGTGGGCGGCGGCCGGCGCACCGGCCGAGCCGTGGCCGACGAAGCCGGGTCTCGACGTAGGCTCGGGCCCATGGAGCGCACGGAGAATGGACGATACATCGTAGTCCGGGGACGCCGATGGCGAGCCATGGATCCGGAGCTGCCGGAACCGATGGCGGCAGCGTTGCGCTCACATCTTGGCCAAGCCCGTGCTGCGGTGCGTGCCGCATCGTCCGACGCCGGCCGGCGCGCCGCCCGCGATCGGGTCCAGTTGGCCAAGGAGGGATTGGGAGAACGCTCCGATCCCTGGTGGGACATGGAGGTCGAACAGCGATTGGAACGCGCAGCGGACCGGTTGAAGCGGCTGACAGAGTCGGCATCGCACGAATTCTGACGGGATATCAGTGGCCGTCCCCCGCGTTCATCCGACGTGATGCGCTGGCTCGGAACACCACTGCCGCTGTCAGCACCACAGCCGCCGCGATTCCCGCTGCGACCGCGGTGCCCGTTGATTCCAGTCCGCCGTCCAGGCGGCCGACGGTGATCCAGGCAAGGCCCCAGGCCAGTGCCAGGGCGGGCGCGATCTTTCGGCTTTGCCAGGCCGTGGCGACGCCGATGAGGGTGGCGACGGCCAGCACCACCGAGGACAGCGCCGTGACCGGCAGCCCGAAACCGTCGAAGCCACTGGCCCCCAGCACGGCGGAGGTATTGGCAACGGTGGCGATGGTGACCCACCCGAGGTACAGACCGAACGTCCCGTCCGTGATCAGGGCATCCGCCCGGCCCTCCACTGCGGTGCTGACCAACAGCATCATGATGCGGCCGAGCACCGCGAGCAGGGCCACGATGACGACCAGGCTCAGGACGAGCCAGCCGAACTGCACCACCCAGATCCAGGCGGCGTTGAGCAGCATCGCCGCCACGGCCCACGGGCGCAGCAGCCGTTGCCGCTCAGACCGGCGCTGAGCGGGCAGCAGCTGCCAGACGGCATAGGCGAGCAGTCCCAGGTAGATCACGGACCAGATGCGGAAGGCGCCGGAGGCCGGTGCCAACGGCGTGGAGTCCTCATTCAGCCACCCCCCGGCGGCTTCGGCGACGGGGGTCCCGCCGACCACACCGCTGCCCAGGAACGCCCCCGCGGTGGCGACGATCCCGCTGATCAACACCAGCAGAGGGACGGCGAGTCCGACGGTACGGGGGGCGGTGGCATCCATGGGTCTCTCCTCGGGTGGGGGGTGATCCTTGTGCAAGTACTTCGAGCGTAACCATGTTGATCATCGAGATAAAAGGCTCGACCGGCCGGGTGACATGGCGCGACCTCACGAATCGATGCTCGTGCGTGCGGTCTGGCCAGTGCGGGATGATGGGTGCATGCGCCTATGGAGTCTCCATCCCCGATACCTGGACCGCCAGGGACTCACCGGCGGGTGGCGTGAGGCGCTACTCGCCCAGGCCGTGCTGGCCGGGCGCACCAAGGGATATCGCTCGCACCCGCAGCTGGTGAGGTTCCGTTCTCACCCGGACCCTGCCGCCGCGATCGGCGCCTTCCTCCTGGTGACGGCCGAGGAAGCCGCCGAACGGGGCTACACCTTCGATCTGACGCGGATCGACCGACCCGGCCGTCCGTCGTCGGACCAGTCCGACGTCGGACCCGACCCTGCGGCGGACGGGTCTTCCGCCGCTCTCCACAGGTTTCCCGTCACCCGGATCCCGGTGACCGAAGGCCAGGTCGCCTACGAGTGGCAGCACCTGATGGCCAAGATCAGCCAGCGCACCCCAGAGCGGCTGGCGGGGCTGGCCGGTGTCAGCGCGCCGCAGGTCCACCCGTTGTTCGAGGTGGTTCCGGGGCCCCTGGAGTCGTGGGAGCGACCGGGCTAACGCGCCGCATCGCCGGACGGAGCTGGCGGAGCGGAGACGGAACCCAGGTCCACGTAGCGGCGCGACAGCACCGTGGACGCGTGCGCGTCGGCCCGGCAGGTCGACAGGGGAACCTGGACGAAAGTGCTGCGTCCCAACGGGTCACGGCACAGCCGGTCCGTGCGGGACTCGTCCCACTCGACCATCACGAACCACCGGCCAGCCTCACGAACGATCTCCCGCACGACACCGACGGCACAGACCTCCTGCCGCCGGGAGAGATAGGCCCAGATGCGGTCGCCGGCCCGCATGGTGCGGAAGCCACTGCTCAGACACCACCGGTCAATAGCCTGGGTCCGGCCGATGGCTTCCCAGATCGCCGACGCGTCGCGCCTGGTCCGCCAATCCGCGGGCAAGTACTCTACGTGGGCCGCGGGGTTGACCGGCAGAAGCCAGTGAGTGCACTCGGGACCGTCAGCGGGGTGCATGGCGAGCTTCCCCCACGAACCGCAGAGCCCACCGCTTCCACGGGGGCATCCGAGACCAGTTGAGGGACAGCGTGCGCAGGGCGCGTCGGAAGCGGCGGCCGAGCTGAGCCATCCCCCGCAGCGAGCGGGCCGAGACGCCCACCACGATGCGTGGCGCCGTGGCCACGACGCGGTGTGGCCCCAGCGTGAGGGCCAAGTCCAGGTCGTCATGCACCTCCCGCTCCGTGCGGTGCACCCGTTCCCGCACCTCCCGCCAGACCGATCGGCGGATGGCCATGTTGGAGCCCCACAGCGGAGCCCGGGCGGTCGCCGCATAGCCGAGGGCGTAGTAGGCGCCCAGGTAGAGCAGTGCCGCCGGGATCCCGACCAGCCGGGGCAGGTCCACGAAACGGCCCCAGCCGGTGACGGCGGCGGCCTCCGGACGGCGCGCCAGGGCCGCGGTGATCTGCTCGATCCAGTCGGGGCTGGGCAGCGAGTCAGCGTCAAGACGGGCGATCACCGGGGCGCCGGCGGCGTCATACCCGGTGGCGGCCGCGGCCCAGATGCCGATCTCCGGTTCCACCAGCACCCGAGCCCCCTGGGCTGCCGCCACTGCCGCTGTACCGTCGCCGGAGGCGTTGTCCACCACGATCACCTCGGCCGGAGTTACGGTCTGCCGGGCCAGGGCACGCAGGCACCGGTCCAGCAGGACGGCGTCGTCCCGAGCCGGGATCACCACGCTCACCGGCACTGGGGCCGGTGGTCGGGGTGAACGGTGCGACTCCGGGCTCAGGGCCATGGCCCGTCCTTCACGAGCCGGTCCAGGAACAGCCCGGCCAGCAGGGAGCCGAGCACCCCGGCGGCCAGATCGCCCACCGTGTCCTCGTAGCCGACCTGGATGGCCGGATCGAGCAGGGTGTGGCCGAACCACTCGCCCACTTCCCAGAGCACGGCCAGCAGGGCACCCAGCCCGGCGGTGAGCAGCGTCTGCCCGGTGCGCACGGCACTGGTGGCGGTGGAACCCGGCCGGAGCCAGCCGCCACGCAACAACGCCGCGGCAACGATGGCCGCCAGGAGGCCCGTGGCCACCACGTGAGCCATCAGGTCGAGCCACGGGATCAACTGGTAGGCGTCCAGCATGGCCGCCCAGGCGGCGAACAGCAGGGTGACGGCCGTTCCGGCCTGGACGGGCGCACGCAACGGTGCCAGGCGGACCACGGTCTGGCCCAGGAGCACCAGGGCATACAGGGCCACGGCCACGGTGCTGTCCCATAGCCCCAGGACCAGGCTGAGGAGCGTGAGCAGGGCGGCGGCGTCGGCGAGCAGGCGGGCCGGCAGTGGCCCGTCCACGCGCAACGTCCTCACGGCCTCCTGCCACAGTCGCGCGGCGAGCCCCCCGTGCGTCTCAGCCGCCACGGGCGATCCAGATCAACAGCAGGGTCACGAGGAACCCGGTCACCATGTTGAGCCACAGGAACCGCCGCCAGCCCCGGTTCGCCTCCTCACAGCGCTCATCCGGTAGGGAGCGGAACGGCAGGATGCTGGCAAGGTACGGCAGCACCAGCAGGCCGGCCAGGGCTCCGGGCCAGCCGGTCAGCAGCATCACGAGCCCGGCGGCGGCGTAGAGTGCCATCGCGGTTCGGACGGCTCCGCGGGCACCCAGGGCGGTGGCGATGGAGCCGATGCAGGCCTCCCGGTCCGCGATGACATCCTGCGCCGCGCCGAACGCCTGCGAGGCCATGCCCCAGAAGAAGAATGCGACCATGGTCGCCACCACGGGAAGGCTCGGCGTGGCCTCGGCCAGTGCCAGCCCGAAGACCGCGGGGCCCACGAAGTGCGTGGACGAGGTCATGGAATCCAGCAGCGGCCGTTCCTTCAGCCGGATCCGCGGGGCCGAATATCCCACGACGGCGGCCAGCACCACCACGAGCACCGCGCCGGACACGAGGGTCCCGGCGGACAGCAGGATCACCACGAAGGGCAGCGAGAGCAGCCCGGCGGACCACAGGGTCAGGCGATGCCATCGGTCCGAGAGGACGATCCCCTCCACCCCGCCCTTGCGCGGATTGCGCAGGTCCGACTCGTAGTCGAACACGTCATTGATCCCGTACATCAACAGGTTGTAGGGGAACAGGAAGAAGAGGATGCCTACGATCAACTCGGCGGTGGAACCACCGCCGGCCAGCAGGTACGCCGCGGCGAAGGGGTAGGCGGTGTTGATCCAGCTGATCGGGCGGGATGAGCCGAGCAGCTGACGGGTCGCCGCAGGGGCGGTGGCACCGGCCGTCATGCCTCCACCTCCCCTCTGGCCATCAGCAGGGAGCTGATCGCGGGCAACAGCAGCCCCGCCGCCACCGGCCAGATCAGGTCCTCGACCGGGGCCAGCCCCACCCGCCAGCCGGTGAGCAGCTCCTCGTTGTACCGGAACAGGTCGGCGGCGATCATCAGGTTGTCGAACACCGCGGTGAGCACCACGAGGACCACGACCGTGAGCCCCGTGGCGGTCCACCACCTCCGTCCGAGCCGGAGGCGCCAGGAGGCGTAGCCGGCCACCGCCAGCGGAACCACCAGGAAGAGCAGGGCGAGGGCAAGGTAGGTCACGGGCCCACCTCCCGGCCTGAGGCCGGACGCGGGGACCGCTGGCCGGCGTCGGGCACGGTGGATCCGGCCGCCGGCGTGGCCCCGTCATGACCGGTGCGGCCCAGGGCGAGGACGAACAGTCCACGCAGGACCAGGGTGAGATAGCAGAGGAACGTGATGAAGATGATCTCCTCCAACGGGAGCTCCGGGGCGAGCATGATGCCCGTCATGCCTGCGCTCTGGCCGGCGGCATAGTGCTCGGAGGCGATCGCTGCCAGATCCCAGGCGAGGAAGAACACGATGCCGAGGGCCACGGTGATCATCCCGGCCCGCGGTGCGCGCCAGAGCACGAGCCGGAACCGGTGATCGAGCAGTGCCATGCAGCCGGTCGAGACGAGCAGGGCGGCCAGGTAGAGGAAGGCCGTCATGACCGCCCCGCGGTGGACACAGGAGTACCTGGCGGTGGGGCGCCGGGCGGTGGGGCGCCGGGCGGTGGAGTGCCGGGCAGTGGGGTGCCGAGCAGGTCGGCCGGAAGCCGTTCCGCGGGAAACCGATCCGCCGGCGACGCCGGTTCGGGCAGGGGCGCCGCAGAGTGGTCCCCGCGCAACCGCTTGACCAGGATCTCCGCGCTGATCAGGCACATCGGCAGGCCGATGCCGGGAATGGTGCTGGAGCCGGCGTAGTACAGCCCCTTCACGCGCCGGGAGACGTTGCCGGCCCGGAAGAAGGCACTCTGGGCCAGGGTGTGCGCCGGCCCCAGGATGCCACCGCGCCAGGCGCCCAGGTCCTCGGCGAAGTCGGTGGGCCCCACGGTGCGGCGGACCACGGTGCGTTCGGTCAGGTCCGGGATGCCGGCCCAGCGGGCCACCTGCTCGAGGGCGGCGTCCGCGATCGACTCGATCACCGGATCGCCGTTGCCGTCCATGCCGCCCCGGCCCAGGTCCGGATCGGCGGGCATGGGGACCAGCACGAAGAGGTTCTCGTGCCCCTCCGGGGCCACCCCCGGGTCCGTGGCCGAGGGTTTGCACACGTACACGGAGGCGGGAGCGGGAACGGTTCCGGCCGCGATCGCGGAGAAGTTCGCCTTCCAGTCCCGCGTGAAGAACAGGCTGTGGTGCGGTATCTCCGGCAATGGACCACGCACGCCCAGCATCACCAGCACACCGCCCGGCCCGCTGGTGCGCCGGCGCCACCATTCCTCGGGGAAGGTCTGCAGTGGGCGCGGCAGCAGGGCCGTCTCGGTGTGGTGAAGGTCCGCGGCGGAGACCACGACGTCGGCCGGCAGCTCCCGCTCCTCCCCGCCCCGACCCCGGACCCGGACGCCGGTGGCGTGGGCACGCGGGCCACGTCCGGTCAGCTGGTCCCGGATCCGCCACCCCGACCGCCGCGGCTGAGTCGGCTGCCCCGGCCGCCCCGAGTCCAGGGTGACTCCCGCGTCGAAACAGGCCCGGCCGGCGTCGGCGGTGGTCAGGATGGCGGTCGCGGCGGTGCCGGCATGCAGGCGGACGCCTGACTCGCGGGCCAACCGGACCATGACGTCCATGAGATGGCTGAAGCCGCCCTGCGGGTACAGCACTCCGCCGGTGAGGTCCAGGGCACTCATCAGGTGATACATCCCAGGGGTGCGGTCCGGTGAGGAGCCGAGGAAGACGGCCGGGTATCCCAACACCTGGCGGATCCGCGGATCCGTGAAGCGTCGGGCCACGAACCGCTCCAGCGACTGCAGCAGCAGCGGGCCCAGCCGGTGCGCCTGGCTGGCCACGCTCCGGGACAGGAACGGCCGGACGGAGGAGAACGAGGTGTACAGGAAGCGTTCAATGGCCATGTCGTAGGTGCGCTGGGCCGAGCCGAGGTAGCGCGCCAGGGCCTGTCCGGCGCCCGGCTGGATGGCCTCGAAGCGGGCGATGTTGGTCTCCCGGTCTGCGGCGATATCGAGAGGGCCCGGCCGATGGTGCCCCTCGTGGCTGCCCGCGCCTGAGTCACCGCGTGCATCGCGGCCCGAACCGGCGTCTTCACTGTGGTCAGCGCCTGTGCCGTCGCCCTCGAAGAAGACCCGGTAGGCCGGGTCGAGCTGCCGCAGGTCGAGCTCGGCCTCGGCGGTGGTGCCCAGGAGCCGGAAGAAGTGCTCGAAGACGTCCGGCATCAGGTACCACGACGGGCCGGTGTCGAAGCGGAAGCCCTCGTGCTCCCACCTTCCGGCGCGGCCGCCGAAGGAGTCCCGGGCCTCCACGAGGTCGACCGAGTATCCCTCCCGGGCCAGCAGGGCAGCCGAGGCGAGCCCGGCGATGCCCCCGCCGATCACCACCACCTTGTCCCGCTCTGGGCGGGAGCCTGACTCCTCCTGCGGGCCAAGGCGGCTCTCGCCGCCCGAACGGGACGCCCCGTTCGCTACATCGTGCGCTGCCCTCCCACTCGAGGGGTCTGGAGGGCTCATGCGGTCCGACCCGTCAGGACCCGGAGGAGGATGAGTGCCTTCTCGGTGTCCGGAACGCGCACCCGGGCCTGCCGGATCTGTGCGGCCGGCGTCTGACGAAGGCGCCGGGACAGCGCGGCGAAGAGTCCATGGGCGGCCCCGACTGCTCTCCGGCTGCTGGACGGCAGGCAAGGGATCGCTGTCGCGGCCACGGCCAGATCAGCGTCGATGTCGTCCAGCAGTGCGTCGCGCTCGGTGTCACTGAAGGTTCCCGGGTCGAGGCCCGGGAAGTAGGTGCGTCCCAGGAGGTCATGGTCGTCGGCCAGGTCCCGGAGGAAGTTCACCTTCTGAAAGGCCGCGCCGAGGCTGCGGGCGGCCGGGGCCAGCCGTTCGAAGGTCACGGGGTCACCGGCGGTGAAGACCTTCAGGCACATCAGCCCGACCACCTCTGCCGAGCCATAGATGTACTCGGAGAGGCTCTGATGGTCGTGCTCACGCTGGCTCAGGTCCGCTCGCATAGAGGCGAAGAACGGCTGGATGAGCCCGGAGCCGATGCCGCACCGCCGGGCCACGTTCGCGAAGGCGTGGACCACCAGGTTGGTGCTGCGGGCACACTCCAGCGCCTTCATGGTCTCCGCCTCGAGTCCGTCCAACTGGGCCGCCCGCACGGCGGGCGTGAGCGCCGGGTCCGGGTCGTCCACGATCTCATCGGCCACCCGCACCAGGGCGTAGATGCTGCGGACGTCGGAGCGCACGGGTTCGGCGAGAAGCCGGGAGGCCCAGCCGAAGGACGTGGAGTATCCACTGATCACCTCGGCAGCACTGGCCTGAGCCACCCGGTCGTAGCGGTCGGCAGCGGAGGGCGCGTTCACCGGGCGCCCCGGGGCGAGCTGGTCAGCCAGGCTGGGGTCAGGAGGTCCGGTCTCCTGCCCTGGGTCGGATCATGCAGTGCCAGGACAGCGGTGTCCCGGATCTCTCCGACCAGCTCGGTGAGGACTGCGGCCAGAGCGGCGGGGATCGGTTCCCGAGCCGCTGCGGCGAGCGCCTCCTCCAGGTGATGGTCGGCCAGTTCCTGGACGGTAGACCGCGCGCCGCAGTCTTCGAGCAGCCCACGGGCACGGCCGGCGTCCCGGTGGTCCAGGTCAGGATCCCCGACCAGCCCTCGCAGGTCGGCCCACGCCGGAGTGGTGCGGGCATGGGCCAGCAAGGCGGTGTGCTTGCCCTCGCGCAGGTCCGTCAGGGCGCTCTTGCCGGTGCGGGTCTCGTCGCCGAACACCCCGAGCAGATCGTCCAGCAGCTGGAAGCCGATGCCGACGAGTCGGCCCAGGTGGGCCAACGCTGCGGTCACCTCGGCGGGAGCGCCGGCGAGGATGGCTCCGGCCTGGAGTGGGAGCTGGAAGGAGTAGACGGCGGTCTTCTGTTCAGCCACCCTCAGGGCCTCGCCCAGGGTGACCGGGCGGCCGGTCAGGTGCAGTCCGAGCCGGACGTCCGCCAGCTCACCGGTGGCCGTGGCGTGCACGGTGTCCTCCAGCAGGTCCAGGAGCTCCTCCACGAGCGGAGCCGGCGCCTGGCATCGCGCGACCAACCGGACCGCGGAGACCAGTGCCAGATCTCCCGCCAGGATCCCGGCGGCGTCACCGTAGTGACGGGCTGTCGGCTGATCCGCTCCATGCTCCCGCGCCGCCGCGGCGAAGGTCCCCGAGACGTTGGGGCGCCCCCGGCGGACGTCGTCCCCGTCAATCACATCGTCATGCACCACGAAGGCCGTGTGCAGCAGTTCAAGGGCGGCTCCGACGCGTGCCACGGACGCGGCCGAGGTCCCACCGAGGGCGTCATGGGTGGCCACCGCCAGCCCGGGGCGGAATCGCTTGCCGTCACCGGTGGCCAGGGACAGGGCCTCCCAGAGTTCGCGGTGATCCTGCCCCAATTGGAAGGAACGGGCCAGACCGGAGGCCAGGACTCCGTCCAGTTCCTCCGTGACCCGACCGGGGGTGTCCTTCACGCCTCATCCCCTCCCGTCCCCGCAGCCGGCCGCTTCCGGTGGGCGAGCACGCCGGAGAGTTGCTCGACCATCCAGGGGCTCACAGCCCAGGGTGCGGCCCGGACCAGGCCCTCGGCCTCGTGGGCCGGGACCCACCGGTAGTCCACGACCTCGTCCGGGTTCGGCTGGGGGTCATGGTGGGCCATGGCCACGTAGACGGGGCAGATCTCGTTCTCGACGATCCCGGAGGCATCCACGGCGCGGTAGCGGAAGTCGGGGAGGACACAATGGAGCCCGTGCACCTGCAGGCCCAGCTCATGGGCCGCGTAGCGGTCGATGGTCTGTTCGTACGACTCATCGAGCCTCGGGTGCCCGCAGAACGAGTTGGTCCAGACTCCGGGCCAGGCCACCTTCGTGACAGCGCGGCGCGTCAGGAGCAGGTCTCCGTTCGGCCGGAAGACATAGCAGGAGAACGCCAGGTGCAGGGGCGTGTCCGCCGTGTGGACCGTGGCTCGGGCCGCGAGGCCCTGGGCGTTGCGATGTTCGTCCACGAGCACCACATGGTCCTCCGGTACGGTGCTCACTGGCTTCTCCCTCACGCGATCGAAAATTCACTCGACAATCTAGCTAGCCTGTCTAGTGACCACGACATTAGCATTGACCACCATGGACAATCCACCGGGCAGCGGGGCCTCTTCCACACCCTATTGGTACGAAGTCTCCGATCCCACCGTCGGCCTGCTCCACGCCCTCCGCCGCTTCCGGCAAGCCGATCAGCGGATGCGGCGGCGCATGAGCTCTGACATGGACCTGAATGCGACGGACGTCGAGGCACTGCGGCACATCATCGCCCACCACGCGACGGGAGAAGCGGTGACAGCCAGGGGCCTGGCGACTCACCTGGACATCTCGACCGCGTCCACGGCGAAACTGCTCAACCGCCTCACCGAATCCGGCCACGTCCAACGGCGCCCCCATCCCGACGACCGGCGTTCGGTGATCGTGACCGCCACCGAACACGCCCATGCGGAGATCCGTGAGTGGTTGACCGATATGCACCGCCGGATGCTTGAGATCGCCCACAGCGTCCCTCACGAGTCCCGCCAGGCCGTCACGGATTTCCTACAATCGATGGCGGACTGCCTCGATCCGGAGGCCGTTGACGACACTCCAGACCGGTAGGAAGGACATCCCGACCATGTTCGCCCTGACGGAAGAGGCCATCCGCTCTTCCTTCGTCAATGCCTCCCGACGCGAGCGGACCGACGCGAGCCTCCCGCCGTCGTGGGCCTCGACTCCCTGGGAATCCCTCGACTACCTCGGATGGCGGGACCCCAAGCTCCCTGGCCGTGCCTACGCCGTCATCCCCCTCGGGACCGGTCGCGTGGTCGGCATCATGTTCAAGCAGGCCGAGGCCTCGGTGGGACTGCGCATGATGTGCGCATGGTGTGAGGACGTCTGGCTCAGCAACGACGTGGTCTTCTACGGGGCGAAGCGCTCCGGCGCTGCCGGCCGGCAGGGGAACACCGTGGGAACCTATCTCTGCCGGGACTTCAGCTGCTCGGAGAACGTACGCCGCGACCCTCCCCTGCCCTATCAGGGCTATGACCAGGAGGCTGCCCGGAACACCCGGATCATGCAGTTGCAGCAGAAGGCCGCAGCGTTCGCGACGAATCTGTAGAGCAGACGCGATCCGTGACGGCGTCACTCGATGGCAGGGCTAGCAATTCCGTTCCCGGCCATGATCGAATACTCGCATCCGGACCTATCCTGACGTCGACCCCCGCGGCCTCCAGGCCGCAGCCATCGGTTCGGACTCCGTTCCAAGGGAAGGAAGACCATGCTGAAGAAGCTGTCCGACATGGGCATCAAGTCCGACCACCTCTACACCGCCGGTTTCGCCTCCATCGGCCTGACATTTCTGTCCTGGGCCGTTTCACGGGGAAAGAAGGACGATTCGAGGGCGCAGTCAGACCGCTGGGGCCTGTTCATCGGCGAATGGACCCCGACGTTCTTCGCTCTCGGAGTGGCGCTGAAGCTGGAAGAAGGGGACCGCTCCCCGCTCAAGCGCTGAACCATCATTCGGCACCGGGTCGCTCCCCGTTGGCCCGGGGAGCGGCCGCAGCCAGGATGTTCTTCGCCATCGTCGGGAAGACGAGGGCATGGAACGGCTGGATGGCCCGCCAGTAGGCCCGGCCGGCCAGGCCGGAGGGGAAGAAGACCGCACGCTGGCGCAGACGTGACCCGCCACCGCCGAGCGGCTCCACACTGAACTGCAACCAGGCGCGGCCACCGGCGCGCATCTCCGCCCGCAGCGTGACCGAGTGCCCGGGCTCGACTCTCTCCACGCGCCACCAGTCGACATAGTCGTTGACGCGGAGCCGGCGGGCGTCCCGGCGGCCCCGCGCCAGGCCGTAGCCACCCATCACCTGGTCCATCAGGCCGCGGATTCGCCACAGCGCCGGGGCCGAGTACCAGCCGTTCTGACCACCGATGGACTCCACCACCTCCCACACCGCCTCCGGCGGGGCCTCCCCGTCACGCTCCCGGACGTCCGTGAAGACGGTGTTCCCGGCCCATTCCGGGTCCGAGGGCAGCGGCTGAGCCGGATCTATCGCCATCGCCGCCAGGACGTCGTCGTCCCAGGTCCGGTCCACGGTTCCCGTGCGCTGGCGCTCGATTGCCCGCCGGCACGCCTCACGGAAGTCCGTCAGGCCCTCGGGCGGATCCGGGACCAGAGCGGCGATGTCATGTTCCTCGCACACGGCGTCCTCGGCCATGGAAGCCGACAGGGGCATGGCGATGCCCCTGGGGATGGGCGTGACGACGCCGATCCAGAACCCCGAGAGGCGCGGAGCCGGAATGGGCAGCGCATAGACCTTGCGCGGCGAGAGGCCGGCGACGTCGGCGTACTCCGTCAGCATGGCGGCGAAGGACTGCGCCTGTCCGCACCCGATATCGAAGGTGCGGTTCACCGCCTCCCGCAGGGCGCAGGCGTGCGCCAGGTAGTAGAGCACGTCCCGGATGGCGATCGGCTCGATGCTGTTGGCCAGCCAGCTGGGCCCGGGCATCACCGGCAGCCGTTCGGCCAGATGCCGGATCATCTCGAAGGACACCGAACCCGAGCCGATGATCACCCCCGCCTCGAACACCAGCGTGGGCACCTCGCCGGCCAACAGGATCCGGGACACCTGCTCGCGGGAGCGCATGTGGTCCGAGAGCTCCTCCAGCGGCTTGTCCGGGTGCAGACCTCCCAGGAAGACGATCTGGCGGACGCCGGCCTCGGCCGCGGCCTGCGCCACGGTGTGCGCCATCTCCGCCTCCCGCTCCATGAAGTCCTGGCCGGAGCCCATGGAGTGCACCAGGTACACCACCGTGTGCACGTCCTGCATCGCCGTCCGCACCTGCTCACCCTGCTGAAGGTCGGCCTGGGCCGTCTCCACCGACTTGGCCCAGGACCTCTGGGACAGGTTCTCCACATTCCGGGCGGTGGCCCGCACCGTGAACCCGGAGGCCAGCAGCTCGGGGATCAACCTGCCCCCCACGTAGCCGGTGGCTCCGGTGACCAGTACGCGCCGCCCGTGGCCGGCGGGGAGTGACAGTTGCAACGGCGACCATGGTTCGGAAGTCATGAGCCCCACCGTACGGGCCAGTCGGGGAGCTGAGTACGGTTTCCACCTGGGAGCTTCCCGTGCATGCCTCCAGGCTCGCCCGCACCCCTGTCGGGCTCCGTGTCATCTGTGTTGGACTGGCCGCACCCACCCGATGGTCCGCGGACCTGTCGGATCGACACCACCGAGGAGGAACCATGGTTCACCACGATCCCGTGAAGACCCTGTTGGAGAAGACCGAGAAGGCGGGCGTGGCCATGCTGGCCACGACGGATGCCGATGGGCGCATCTTCAGCCGGCCGATGGCGATCCAGGAGATCGAAGAGGACCACACGATCTGGTTCATCACCAGGGTCAGTACGCCGAAGATCGGCGAGGTCTCCGGGAGCCAGCCGGTCAACGTCAGCGTGGCCGAGAGGGGCTTCTGGGCCTCGATCGCCGGCACTGCCACCGTGGAGGGGGACATGGAGCGCAAGAAGCGCTACTGGTCCAAGGTCACAGAGGCGTTCTTCGGTGAGTCCAAGCCCGAGGACCCTGACATCGTGCTGCTGAAGGTCACTCCGGAGTCCGGCGAGTATTGGGACTCCCCCGGCCTGCCGGCTACGGCCGTGGAGGTCATCAAGGGCATGGTCGGTGACCGGCCGGCACATCCCGGGGAGAGCAACACCGTCGAGCTCTGAGACCGGCTGCCGCACGCCGGCATGCCTGCGGGTCAGCGCGACGCCGGCCGGTGCCGGGCAGGTTTCCCCGGCACCGGCCCGCTCAGTGGCGGCGGACGGTGAAGGTGGAGGTGAACGGGTTCAGGGTGCCGGGCAGCACGGCGGTGTCCAGTGGTTGCTCCGCCACCAGATCACGCTGGCCCACCAACTCTGCCAGGACCAGGGATGAGGTCAGGAGGACCACGTTGCGGCCCGGACACATGCCGGGGCCGCCACTGAAGGGAACGAGTGGCCAGTCACCGTCACCCCGGTCCCGCATCCACAGATCCGGACTGAACCGGTGCGCCTCCGGCAGCGTGGCGTCGTCGCGGTGGAAGAACGGCGCGAAGATCACCACGGCGGTCCCCGCGGGAAGGACCCCGTTGCGCCAGCGCGTCTCGGCAGTGGTGTCCCGGAGGATCAGTGGCGTGGTCGGCCACAACCGCAGGGACTCCAGTACGGTGGTCCGCAGGGAGGGCAAGTCGGGTGCCTGGGGCATCTCAGCACGGGCCCGCTCGACGGCGCCGGGATGAGACACCAGGAGGGACAGGGCCCGGAACGTCGCCCACGCCTCGGCGTCGAAGGCGAACAACCACTGCGGCATCTGCTGCACCGGCTCGGCCTCCGCTGACGCCTCGGTCCGCGCGACCATCTCGGCCAGGCTTCCCGGCTCCGCATGGTCGACGTACTCCTGCAACCGGCCGAGGAACCGGTCCCGCAGCCGGCGATTCTGGGGCACGAGGTAGGAGAAGTTGCCCCGTTCCCGGAGGCGGCGGAGGTCATCGGTGACCTGATGATCGTCGCGGGCGCCCTCCCCCAGCACGATGCGCCGGACCATCCGACCCCACATCACCGCGAAGCCGTCCCAGTCCAGGGTGCCGGTGAAGTCCGCGTGCCCCAGCAGGGCCTCAACCTCCTCGGTGATGATGGCTCCCATCTGCTCGGCGTGGCTGTGAACGGGACGCTCCGTCTCCAGGACCTGCTCGTTGAACGGGCGGCGGGACAGCCGTTGCCGAGGCGAGGAGACCAGCGCATTGCCGGGCTCGAAGTGGTTCAGGGCACCCCGCTTCTCCAGCATGGCGGGTGAGAACGGCTCCGGGCTGCCGTTGAGGACCCGGTGCACGTCCTCCGGATCCAGGAGCAGCGCGATCCTGCGGCCCGGCAGGCGCAACTGGACCGGCCCGGCCCCGTGGCGGGATCGCAGCCGCTGCATCTCGGCAACGCCTGCAGCGTCCGCGTCGATCCGCTCGGCCAGCCCCACCGCCTTCGGCCTGCGGACGATCGGCCCCTTGATGACCGGACCGAGCAGCACCCGCATGAGGACGCGGGCCTGGTCCACCGGTCCAAGGCTCGGCACGGCTGCGGCGGGCAGGTTCGGCGTTGTGTCAGGCATGACGCCAGACTTCCACGGTGGCCAGGGCCCCGGCAAGACCGGTCAGGTGCTGACCAGTCGCAGATCCGTCAGGCCTGCGCCGGCACCATCGGCCACCGTGGCCGGCCGTAGACCCACCTCCCGCAACAGCTGGGCGTTCAGCGCCACCACCACGGTGGACAGGTACATCAGGATCGCCCCGACGCTCATGGGCAACACGAACCCGATCGGCGCGAGGACGCCGGCGGCCAGGGGGACAGAGAACAGGTTGTATCCGGCGGCCCACCACAGGTTCTGCTTCATCTTCCGGTAGCTCGCGCGGGACAGCTCCGCCACGGACAGCACGCCCGGGGGCCGTCGGAGGCCAGGATCACGCCGGCCGAGGCGATCGCCACGTCCGTGCCGGCCCCGATCGCGATCCCGACATCGGCCTGGGCCAGCGCCGGGGCGTCATTGACGCCGTCCCCGACCATGGCCACCTTGCCGCCTTCATCCTGCAACTGCTTGACCTTGGCGGACTTGTCCTCCGGCCGCACCCCGGCGAAGTAGCGCTCGATGCCCAGTTCCCCGGCCACGC
>NZ_BAAALH010000002.1:954871-977822 GCF_039528175.1 Citricoccus alkalitolerans | reverse complement strand
GCCTCGGCGTCGCCGGTGATCATGACGACCTGGAAACCGCGGCCCCGCAGCCCGGCCACGGCATCCGGGGCGATCCAGGCGGCCCAGTCGGGAACCTCGTAGCCCAGGATCATGCCGAACATGGGTGACGTGGCGACCACGGGGAGGCCAACTAGACCAGTTAGCGACCAGTAACTAGAGTCAGCATCGACCGATCCTCGTGATCCCGATCACACCCGCTGACAGCAGTCCCATGACCACCCAGCTCTCCCATGACCGCGGCGAGACCAGCACTCCCCTCCTGGAGGAGACCATCGGCGCGAACCTGGCCCGGACCGTCGCCGCCTTCGGCGAGCGGGAAGCGCTGGTGGACGTGCCGAGCGGACGGCGCTGGACGTACGCGCAGTTCGCGGCCGACGTCGACCGCGTTGCCTCCGGACTGCTGGAGATGGGCATCGAGACGGGTGACACGGTGGGAATCTGGGCGCCGAACCTGCCCGAATGGACCCTGACGCAGTATGCGACGGCGCGGATGGGCGCGATCTTGGTGAACATCAATCCGGCCTACCGGACGGAGGAGCTCCAGTACGTGCTCAACCAGTCCGGGATCCGCACCGTGGTGGCGGCGAGCTCGTTCAAGACCTCGGACTATGAAGCGATGCTGGCCCAGGTCAGGTCCGACTGCCCGGAACTGCGGGACGTGGTGATCATCGGTGGTGAGGACTGGAACAGGCTGGCGAGCACGGATGCTGACCCGGTCCGGCTGAAACGGATCGCCGCTCACCTGACCCCGGACGACCCGATCAACATCCAGTACACCTCCGGCACCACGGGCTTCCCCAAGGGCGCCACCCTGTCCCACCGGAACATCCTCAACAACGGCTTCTTCGTCGGCGAGCGCGTGCAGTACACCGAGGCCGACCGCGTCTGCATCCCGGTGCCCTTCTACCACTGCTTCGGCATGGTCATGGGCAACCTCGCGTGCACTACCCACGGGGCGGCCATGGTCATCCCCGCCCCGGGATTCGACCCCACCGCCAGCCTGCACGCCGTGGCCACCGAGCGCTGCACCTCCCTGTACGGGGTTCCGACCATGTTCATCGCCGAGCTCGGCCTGGAGGATTTCGCCTCCTATGACCTCTCCACCCTGCGCACCGGCATCATGGCCGGCTCGCCCTGCCCGGAGCATGTGATGCGCCAGGTGATCGAGCGGATGAACATGCGGGACGTCTCCATCTGCTACGGCATGACGGAGACCTCGCCGGTCTCCCTCCAGACCACGACGTCGGACAGCCTGAACCAGCGCGTCGGCACCGTGGGGCGCGTGGGACCTCACCTCGAGGTCCGCGTGGTGGATCCCGCGACGGGCGAGACCCTGCCGCGTGGGGAGTCCGGCGAATTGCAGACGCTGGGCTACTCCGTGATGAAGGGCTACTGGAACGATCCGGACAAGACCGCCGAGGCCATCGACGCCGAGGGTTGGATGCACACCGGGGACATCGGCCTGATGGACGCGGACGGCTACGTGCAGATCACGGGCCGCATCAAGGACATGGTGATCCGCGGTGGGGAGAACATCTATCCGCGCGAGATCGAGGAGTTCCTCTACACACACCCGGACATCGTGGACGCCCAGGTGGTCGGGGTGCCGGACGAGAAGTACGGCGAGGAGTTGATGGCCTGGATCCGCGTCCGTGAGGGCGCCCCGGAGCCGACCGCCGTCTCACTGCGCGAGTTCTGCTCCGGGAAGATCGCCCACTACAAGGTGCCCCGCTACGTGCAGGTCATCGAGGAGTTCCCCATGACGGTCACCGGCAAGGTCCGCAAGGTGGATCTGCGGGCGCAGGCGATGGACCTGCTGGGCTGAGTCCAGAGCATGGCCTGAACTCGTCCGAAGGCTGTCCGCGGGTTGCTGGGTGACCCCCCTCGCTCATCATGCGATGATCCGGGTATCGCACGCCGCATGCGGCACGACACCCGGTGATCCGCAGGATGACATTGCAGATCAGAGCGGCCAGAGCAAGGGAGCCCATGCACGAGGAGTTCACGGTCCATGCCCGGGACGGCTTTCCGCTCGCCATCCAGACCAGCGGGCCAGTAGACGCGCCAGCACTGCTGCTGCTCTCCGGACAGGCGAACTCGCACCGCTGGTGGGACGGGATCCGCACCGCTTACGAGGACTCCCACCGCACCGTCACCGTTGACTACCGCGGCACCGGCCACAGCCGTGGAGACCTGGGCGAGTGGACCACCGCCCTCTTCGCCGAGGACGCAGTGACAGCCCTGGACCACCTGGGAATCCACACCACCGCCGTGTTCGGCACGTCGATGGGCGGCCGGGTGGCGCAGATGCTCGCGGTGAACCACCCGGACCGGGTGACCGCCCTGATCCTGGGCTGCACGTCCCCCGGCGGAGAGCACGCCCACGAGCGCAAGCGGGAGACCCGGCAGTGGCTCGCCCGGGGCACCCGCGAGGAACAGCAGGCCAAACTGCACGAGCTCTTCTACACCCCCGACTGGCCCGGACGGCCCGAGGACAGCACCCTGCTCGGCGATCCGACCATGAGTCCGCGGGACCAGGTGGGCCACCGCCGGGCCAGCGACCGCCATGATGCCTGGGACGCCCTGCCCTCGATCACCGCCCCCACGCTGGTCCTGCACGGGACCGAGGACCTCATGGTCCCGGCCGAGAACGCCGCCCTGATCACCCAACGGATCACCGGCGCCCGGCTGCGCCTCTACCCGGGCGGCCGGCACGGGTTCTTCGAGGAGTTCGCCGAGCAGGTGGTGCCGGACGTCCTGGGGTTCCTGGCCGCCGTCGGCCCCTCCGGTTCCTGAGACCGCCGCGGCACTGCGGGTCAAGGCTCATATCCTCACCCTCTGAATCCAGATAGTTCAAGTATTTTTGCGTTCAAGAACGCGGGACAATCTGGAGGACTCTCCCGAGGTCCCGTGGAACGGCACCATCCCGATGCGCAAGGACAAGCCGGGCACGCCGTTCACCTTCACCGGCCAGGTCCGCGACGTGGACGGCTCCCCGCTGCCCGGCGCCAAGCTGGAACTGTGGCACGCGGACGACCTGGGCTTCTACTCCCAGTTCGCCCCCGGCCTGCCCGAATGGAACCTGCGCGCCACCTGGACCTCCAACGAGGACGGCCGCTTCGAGATCCACACAGTCCGCCCCGCGCCGTACCAGATCCCCACGGATGGTGCCTGTGGCCAGCTCATCGAGGCCGCCGGTTGGCACGCCTGGCGTCCTGCGCACCTGCACTTCAAGGTGCATGCCCCCGGTCACCACAAGCTGACCGCCCAGCTGTACTTCCCGGGCGACGAGCACCTGGAGGTCCGTCTGCACTATCCCCCTCCGCTATGCGGGCAGAGATATGGGGTACGCGTCGTACCCCATATCTCTGCCCGCATAGCGCATTCGGTGATCTTGCCCACCAACTGGCTTGCCGACAAGACCGCCAACTGGCCCGGCAGCCAGGGAGCAGGCTCGTGAGTCCGCCAGCGAGTCAGCTCCGCTCCGCCCGCAGTTCCCGCTTGAGCAGCTTGCCGGACTGGTTCCGCGGCAGCTCGGCCACGAAGTCCACTCGCTTGGGCACCTTGAAGTCCGCGATCCTCGACTTCACATGGGCGCGGACGGTCTCGGCGGTCAGCTCGGCACCGTCCTTGAGCACGACGACGGCCGTCACCGCCTCGATCCAGCGCTCGTCCGGCAGCCCCACCACGGCGACCTCGGCGACCTCCTCCAGCTCGTAGATGCAGTCCTCCACCTCCCGCGGGGCCACGAGCACGCCACCGGTGTTGATGACGTCCTTGATGCGGTCCACGATCTGGAGGTAGCCCTGCTCGTCCTGGGTGGCCTGGTCCCCGGAACGGAACCAGCCATCCACGAAGGCCTCCTCGGTGGCCTCGGGCTTGTTCCAATACCCGCTCATCAACTGCGGGGAACGGTACTGCACCTCCCCAGGCTCACCCGGCTCGGCCAACGCACCCTCCGCTGTGACCAGCCGGGCCTCGACGAACAGCACCGGCCGGCCGCAGGAGGCGGGACGCGCGTGGTGCTCCTCGGGGCGGAGCACCGTGCACAGCGGCGCCATCTCGGACTGGCCGAAGCAGTTGTAGAAGCCGAGTCTCGGGAACCGTTCGCGCAGCCGCTGCAGTACGGTCACCGGCATGATGGAGGCGCCGTACTGCGCCTTGGTCAGCGAGGAGAGATCGCGGGTGTCCAGGTCCGGGTGGTTGCTCAGCGGCACCCACACCGTGGGCGCGAGGAAGAGCGAGCCGATGTGCTCGGTCTCCACGAACCGCAGGACCTCCGCCACGTCGGGTTTCGGCAGCAGCCGGACGGTTGCGCCGAGTGTCAGGTACGGCATCAGGAACACGTGCATGGCCGCCGAGTGGTAGAGCGGCATGCACACCAGCGGCCGGTCCTCCTCCGTCAGATCGAGGGCGACGATGGTGGACACGTACTCGGAGATCAGCGCCTGGTGGGACATCATGGCGCCCTTGGGGGCGGACGTCGTGCCGGAGGTGTACAGCAATTGGACCAGGTCGGCATCGCCGATGGGCAGGTCCAACGGGGTGGCCGGCGCCGCCTCGTCCAGGGCCGTGGCGAGCAACGCCGCGGCCGGTGCGCCGATCTCGGAGCCATCCGTGCCGCCGTCGCGGAGGCCGCCGTCCGCAAAGAACGACCAGAGCTGCCCGACGCCGGCCGCGCGACCCCGGTCCCGGACCTCGCCGATGCGCGGCATCAGCGCGGGATCGGCCACGAGCAGTGCGGCGCCGGAGTCCTCGAGGATGTAGGCGAGCTCCTCGCCCTTGAGCGCGAAGTTGACCGGCACGTGCACGTATCCGGCGGTGGCGCAGGCGAGGAACAGGATCGCGTAGGCGTCCGAGTTCAGCCCGTAGGCGGCCACGCGCGATCCCTCCGGCAGCCCGGTGTCCCGCAGCCGGCGGGCCACCCGGTGCACCGCCTGCTCCAGCTCGCTGTAGGTCCACTCGCGGTCCTCGAACCGGAGGGACGTGTTCTTCCCGTTGCGGGAGGCGGTCCGCGCCAGCAGGGTGCCGAGGGTGTTGGCCCCGGCGCGGGTGATCGCCTGGTCGCGTGCTTCGCTCTCAGTGGTCACGGTCAGAGCCTTTCGATGATGGTGACGTTGGCCTGGCCGCCGCCCTCGCACATGGTCTGGAGTCCGTAGCGGCCGCCGGTGCGCTCGAGCTCGTGCAGCAGCGAGGTCATCAGGCGGGCACCGGTGGCCCCGATCGGGTGTCCCAGGGCGATCGCCCCGCCGTTGACGTTCACCTTCTCGGGATCCGCGCCGGTCTCCTCCAACCAGGCGAGCACGACGCCGGCGAAGGCCTCGTTGATCTCCACCAGGTCGATCTCCTCCAGGGTGAGCCCCGATTTCTCCAGCGCGTACTTTGTCGCCGGGATCGGCGCGGAGAGCATCATCACCGGATCCGCGCCACGCGCGGACAGATGGTGGATGCGGGCCCGAGGCGTGAGGTTGAACCGCTCCACCGCGGACGGCGAGGCGATCAGGAGGGCGGCGGCGCCGTCGGACATCTGGGACGCCGAGGCGGCCGTGTGCGCCCCGCCGGGAAGGATGGGGTCCAGCGAGCGGATCTTGTCCAGATCCGGCTCGCGGGGGCCCTCGTCCTGGGTCACCGACTCAGCGCCTGGGACGGGGATGATCTCGCGGTCGAAATGTCCGGCGGCCCGGGCGGCCAAAGCACGCTGCTGCGAGGTCACGGCGAATTCCTCGAGCTTCTCCCGGGTGAGGGCCCACCGTTCCACCATCATCTCCACCCCGCGGAACTGGGAGATCTCCTGGTCCGCGTACCGCTCGGCCCAGGAGGCGGACCCGGTGAAGGGATCCTCGAAGCCGAACTCGCGAGCGGCCTGGTTGGAGTAGGACAGCGGGATGGCGGACATCGACTGCACACCACCGGCCACGAACAGGTCACTGGTTCCGGACATCACGGCCTGGGCCGCATAGTGGATCGCCTGCTGGCCAGAGCCACACTGACGCTCCACCGTGGTCCCCGGCACCGATTCGGAACCACCCGCGGCCAACCAAGCATTGCGGGCAATGTCCATGGCCTGCGGCCCCACCTGGTCGATGCAGCCCAGGATCACCTCGTCATAGAGCTCCGTGTCCACCCCGGCCCGGCGGATGATCTCGCGGATCGGCGCTGCCGCCAGGTCCAACGGGTGGACGTGCGCCAGCCCCTTGCCTCGGCGCCCCACGGGCGTGCGGACGGCATCGACGATGTAGGCCTCGGTCATGGTGGTCCTCTCGAAAGAAGCGGCATCGACGCCAGGGGCACGATGGGGAGATTGCCATACTCACTAGTAGCATTCCCCAGCCGCCGACCTGTTGTCCAGGTCACCCCCTGGCGGTGCCGCCGGCGCTAGGATGGCAAATCGGGACGCCGGACACCACGGTGGACCTGCGGATGGGACGGCCCATTCCGGCTTGTTGCGACGGGGACGACCCCTTCAGGACAGGACGCGAACCGCCATGGCCAGTGCACCGGAATCTTCCACCACCTCTCGCAGCCCCTCCCCCGTTCGATCCATCCTCACGCCCGCCGCCCTCATCCGCCTCGGCGTCGGCTGGGGGACCTTCCTCGCGCTCGCCCTGTCCGGCCCGCTGCTGGAACCGCCTCTCCCCGGGTCCTTCTTGATCACCGCCCTGGCGGTGATCGTCGGGGTCATCCTGCTCTGCTCCTTCGGGGTGGTGCACGAGGCGGAGCATCTCGCTCGCCGCCTCGGCGACCCCTACGGGACCCTGGTGCTGACCCTCTCGATCGTGCTGATCGAGGTGGTGCTGATCGCCGCCGTCATGCTGGGGCCCGGCGAGCATCCCACGATCGCGCGGGACTCGGTCATGGCCGTCTCCATGATCATCCTGAACGCCGTGATAGGACTGTCCCTCCTCGTCGGCGGGTTGCGCTACGGCGGCCTGTCACACAACCGCACCGGCACCTCCGCCTACCTCGCCCTGCTGGTGCCCCTGGCCGCGATCGCGCTGGCGCTGCCCGCGGTGATCGGCCGCAACGGTGCCTACACCCCGGGCCAGGAGGTCCCGATCCTCGTTCTCACCCTGGCCCTGTACGCGTTCTTCCTGGTCCGTCAGATGGGCCCGCAGGCCGCGGATTTCCGCGAGGTCGATGCCGGCGCAGCCACCACCACGGGCTCAGCGCCGGCGGTCTCGTCGCCGGCCGCCACCAGCATCCGAGACACCCTGACGCGCCACCGAGGCGAGCTCATCGCCCGGGTGTCCCTGCTGGTGGCGACCGTGCTGCCCATCGTGCTGCTCTCCCATGACATGGCCGCCCTGCTGGACGACGGCCTGGGACGCCTCGGGGCGCCCGTCGCCCTGAGCGGGGTGCTGATCGCCATGATCGTGTTCCTGCCCGAGGCCATCACCTCGGTGCGGGCCGCCCTGGGCGGAGAGATCCAGCGGGTCAGCAACCTCTGCCACGGCGCCCTGGTCTCCACGGTCGGGCTCACCATTCCCGCGGTGCTGGTCATCGGCCTGCTCACCGGGCAGGACGTCGTGCTCGCCGAGTCGCCGGCGAATCTGCTCCTGCTGGGGGTGACGCTGCTGCTGTCCGTGACCACGCTGGCGGCGAGGAAGGTGACCGCCCTGCATGGCGCCGCCCATCTCGTGGTGTTCGCGGTCTACGGCATCGCACTCTTCTCCTGAGCCGGCTTCTCCGTGTAGACCAGCCGGAATAGTTCACAGATCACGGGCATGTACGGTGCCCAACCTCGCGGACTCTCAGCATGGGACCGCCAGTAGCGTTCGTGGATCGCGCGCCAGGCACCCAGGCTCCGATCGCCTTCCCCCTCGGCCCAGGCGTGGGCGGAGTCGACCTCAGCGAAGGGCACCACGCGTACGTCCGTGGTCTCGATGACCGCACGTGGCAGCCCGGCACCGTCGACGATGATGCTGAACTCGCCGGCGGCCGGAATCGGCTCGCCCGTGGTCTCATAGTCCCAGCCGGAGGACGCGGTGCCCGTCTTGGTGCCATCCAGGACGAGTGCCAGCAGGGTATTCGCATGGTCCGGGGTGGCTCCGAAGGACCAGGCTTCCGACGGGTCCGGCGGCAGAAGGGGGACGGCTTCCAGGGCCCGGCGCCAGAAAGCGGTGTACTGGTGGTCCGATGGGGAAGTCACCCGGCCCAGCTTAAACCGGCGGTCGAGAGTCGGGCTGTTCCACCTGCGGATATCCCGCCGATCGTGAGGAGTCCCCGTCATCATGACGGTGAACTCTCACGATCATCGGGTGGGCTCCGCGTGGGCAGGATCAAGGTCAGCCTCAACGCAAAGACCCCGGAAACCGTGAGGCTTCCGGGGTCTGACTGCGGAGGATGGGGGATTTGAACCCCCGAGGGCGTTAACCCAACACGCGTTCCAGGCGTGCGCCATAGGCCGCTAGGCGAATCCTCCTGAGGTGCCCAAGTTCCGGATACGCGTGGCAACCGATTCAAGAGCAGGATTCATCGTACCTGACCGAAGGCATCAGGGACCAATCGGCTCATTCGGCCCCGGCCACAGCGGGTTCCACGTCCCGCACGATGGCCAGGGCAAAGCCGTCCCAGCCCTTGCCGCTGACGGTCTGCAGTACCGTGCCGTCCAGCCGAGGGTCGTCTCCCTGCCGTTGCAGGTAGGCACGGATCCCGGCCACGTCTTCGGCATCGGTGCCGGCACCGGAGGCGTCCAGCACCCGGCCGCCGCGGACCACGTTGTCCCCGATGATCACGGTGCCGGGCCGGGAGAGCTTCAGAGCGGCATCGAGGTAGTTGGCGTTGTTGGCCTTGTCCGCGTCGATGAAGACCACATCGAAGGGACCCGCCCCGGAGTCGATGAGCTCCTGTACGGTGTCCAGCGCCGCCCCGACGCGGATCTGCACCCGGTCTCCCAGCCCCGCGGCGTCCAGATTCGCCCGGGCCACCTCGGCATGCCGCGGTTCGTACTCGAGCGTGGTGACCGTGCCCCCGGGCCCGACGGCGGCCGCGAACCATTGCGTCGAGTACCCGCCGAGGGTGCCGAACTCCAGCACGGCCCGCGCCCCGGCCAGTTCGGCGATCAGGCCCATCAGCTTGCCCTGCCCGGAGGACACCTCGATCGGCGGCAGTCCCGCCTCGTGGGTGGCGGCACGGGTGCGATCAGAGGCCGGGTCCGGGCGGATCGCGGTCTCCACGAGGTAGTCGTCAACGGCGCTCCACTGCTCACGTGAGGTCATGCGCCCAGACTAGGGGCCAGTCCACCCGGGAGACAGGGCGGGCGTCACGCTCAAACCCACTCGATCCGGCCGACACACTCAAACCGCTCCGCTGTGGTGGCACCTTTGGGGATGATGAGCTCCCATGAGACCCGAAGGTACCGCCACAGCGATATCACATCAGGCGGCCGACGCTGATAGTATGGACGACGGCCCCTCACGTGGTGTCATCTCGCTGAACTCCCCCAGGACCGGAAGGTAGCAAGGGTAAGTGGGCTCTGGCAGGTGCGTGGGGGGTCTTTAATTTCCCCGGTTCACCCGCTGTTCCCGCCGCTGGGTGACCACCAGCCGCGCAACCTTCCCGGAGGTCCCGTGTCCACAGGCCGCTACGCCCCCAGCCCGTCTGGCACGCTGCACCTGGGCAACCTCCGCACCGCGATCCTGGCCTGGCTGTACGCCCGTCACTCGGAACGGACGTTCCTCCTGCGCATCGAGGATCTGGACCGCGTCCGCTCCGGCGCCGAGGCCCAGCAGATCGCCGACCTGACGGCCATCGGCATCACCTGGGACGCCGAACCGGTCCGCCAGTCCGAGCGCATCCACCTCTACGAGAACGCCCTCACCGCGCTGGGTAGTACAGACCGGACAGGCAGGACGGACGCCCTCGCATCCGGCCTCGTCTACGAGTGCTACTGCTCCCGCAAGGACATCGCCGAGGCCACGAGCGCCCCGCACCTCGCTCCCCAGCCAGCCCCTGACGTCCCACACCCCGAACAGCACCCCACCCCCGGCCCGCAGTCATCCGCATACACGTCCCCCGCCACCGGTCCCGGCGGCGCTGCAACTGTCCTGCTGCCACCCGGCTCCTATCCCGGGACCTGCCGCGACCTCAACGCATCGGAACGGGAACGCCGCCGCGCCGAACGGCCCGCAGCCCTGCGGATCAACGCCGCCCGCGCCGCCGGACTGCCGGACGGCCAGGCCCCGGTCCACCGCGTCACGGATCGGCTGAACGGGACGGTGGAGGCCGCCGTCGACGATTTCGTGCTGCGCCGCAATGACGGGGCATATGCCTACAACTTGGCGGTCGTCGTCGATGACCTGGCTCAGGGGGTGGACCAAGTGGTGCGCGGGGACGACCTGCTCTCCTCCACACCGCGGCAGGACTGGCTGGCTCGGCTGCTGGCCGAGCGCACGGGCCGTCCCGCGCCGGAGACCGAGTACGTGCATGTCCCGCTGGTGCTGAATGCCGCCGGTCAGCGCCTGGCGAAACGGGACGGCGCCGTGACGCTGGCGGACCTGGTGGCGCTGCCGTCCGGCTCCGCACATAGGGATACACACGGAGATGAATGGTCCGACGGCGGCTGGTCGCCCGAGCGCGTCAGGGACCTGTTGCTGGACTCACTCGGCCTGCCGGCCGGCCCCCTGGACCGGGCTCTGAGCCACTTCGATCCGGACGGGGTGTCACGCTCGCCCTGGACTCCGCCACTGCCTCCGTCCCCACCTCCTCCACAGGTCCCCGCCGGCCCTGCGGGGACCCCCGAAGAGAAGATAAGGTTCCATAGGTGACTACCGCCCTGTACCGCCGCTACCGTCCCGACTCCTTCGAGGACATCATTGGCCAGGAACACGTCACCGTGCCGCTGATGACCGCCCTGTCCAAGGACCGGGTCAACCATGCCTACCTCTTCTCCGGTCCGCGCGGATGCGGCAAGACGACCTCGGCCCGCGTCCTCGCACGCTGCCTGAACTGCGCCGAGGGACCCACCGGTCACCCGTGCGGGGTGTGCCATTCCTGCCAGGAACTGGCTACCGGTGGCTCGGGCGCCCTGGACGTCATCGAGATCGACGCGGCCTCGCACGGCGGCGTGGATGATGCCCGTGACCTGCGTGAACGCGCCACCTTCGCCCCGGTGCGGGACCGGTACAAGATCTTCATCATCGACGAGGCCCACATGGTCACCTCGGCGGGCTTCAACGCGCTGCTGAAGATCGTGGAGGAGCCCCCGCCCCACATCAAGTTCATCTTCGCCACCACTGAGCCGGACAAGGTGATCGGGACCATCCGCTCCCGCACGCACCATTACCCGTTCCGCCTGGTGCCGCCGGAGCCGCTCATGGAGTACCTCGAGCGGCTGTGCGTGCAGGAGAACATGGAGGTGGAGCCGGGCGTGCTGTCCCTGGTGGTCCGTTCCGGCGGCGGCTCCGTGCGTGACACCCTGTCCGTGCTCGACCAGCTCATGGCCGGGGCCGCCCAGGGCGCCATCGGATACGACCTGGCCGTGAACCTGCTCGGCTACACCCCGGACGCCCTGCTGGACGACGTGGTCGATGCCGTGGCCGCGTCCGACTCCCAGACCGTCTTCCGAGTGGTCGACCGCGTGGTGCAGTCCGGCCAGGACCCCCGCCGCTTCGTGGAAGACCTGCTGGAGCGTTTCCGGGACCTCATCATCGTCAAGGCCATGCCGGATTCGGCGTCGGCCGTGCTGCACGGCATGCCCGAGGACCAGGTCCGCCGCCTCGAGTCGCAGTCGGCACAGCTGGGACACGGCGAGATCTCCCGTGCCGCAGACATCACCAACCAGGCGCTCACCGAGATGGTCGGCGCCACCAGCCCGCGGTTGCACCTCGAGCTGCTCATGGCCCGGCTGATGCTGCCCACCACGGATGCCACCGAGCGCGGCCTGGCCGCCCGCCTGGACCGGATCGAACGGCGGCTCGCCTATGGCGGCACCCCGGAGAACCCCGAGACACCCACAGTGCACGACGCCGGCCCCGCCGCTCCCGGTCGCCCCGCACCTTCCGCGCCGGTCACCTCCGGCGCCCCCCGGAATGCCCCCGAGGGCCCGCCCCCCGGTTACTCCCCCGACGGTCACCAGCAGGCCTCGCCGGGAACTCCGGCCGGCGGGGCTGGCGCCGCGGGCCTGTCCGGTGCGGCCCTGGCCCGGGCCGCCATGAAGCGTGGCGAGACGGCGGATCCGTCGGTGCCCCCGGCCCGGGATGCAAACGCGTCCCCGGCCGAGCAGCAGGTCGGGCAACAGGTCGAGCAACGTGCCGAGCGGCCGGTCGAGCAGCCGGTCGAGCAACGTGGCGGTCAGCGGGTTGAACAACAGATCGAGCAGCGGAGCACTTCGGCCGCCGATGAGTCCGCCGGGACCCACGCTGCCACGCCGTCCATGCCTGACGCCGAGGCTCCCACCCGCCCGGCGCCGCCAGCGCCCACCCCTGCGGCACCGGCAGCGCCGGCAGCAGAGTCCACTCCGGCAGCGCCGCCGACGACTCCTCCGACGCAAGGCGGCTCCACCTCGCAGGTGGAGATGATCCGCCGGGCGTGGCCCGAGATCCTCGGCTACTTGGAGGAGCACTCACGGCTCATCTGGATGCTGGTCTCCCAGAACGCCTCGGTGGCGGGCTTCGACGGTCGACTGCTGACCATCGGTTTCTCCGGAGACGGCCCCCGGGACACCGTCCAGCGGCGCGGCGGCGACCAGGTCATCTCCGAGGCAGTCAACTCTGTCCTCGGAATTCAGCCGCAGCTGGACCTCATCACCGGAGGATCCGCGCCAGCGGGTGGTTCCAGCCCAAAAGCTGAGGGCCGCCCCGCACTGGCGGCCCCGCAGCCGGACACTCCGCGCTCTGGTACCACGTCACCACCGGCGGTTCCCTCATCTGCCGCGGTGACCGGCATCGAGCCTCCCGCCGAGTCCCCCCCTGCCCCCGCTGCCCCCGCCACGGTGACTGCCTCCGAGCGGCCCACAGAGCCCGCTGCGGCTCCTGCTCCGCGGGCCGGCGGTGTGACGCCGACCCCGTCGGCTGTTCCGGTGACGCCGGCCGGGGACTGGACCGATCAGGTTGCGGCCGCTCAGGCCGTGACTGAAGCCGGCATGACCCCTGACGCCGTGGTCGGCGCGCACGTCGGCGCGAGTAGCGACGCGCACGCCGAAGCCCCTCCTGAGACGAATGAGGGCGCCGACACCGAGGCCATCGCCGACACCGATGACACCGACGACACCGACGACACCAACGACACCAACGACACTGAAAGCTCCCTCGATCCCGTCAAGGAAGCCGCCACCGGACCGGGGTACTCCTCTGCGCCGGAGGACCTGGCCGCCGACGACGTTCCGGTCTCCGACTGGGATGGGTCCGGCGGACCCTTCCCGTACGACGATGTCCCGCCGCCGCCCTACGATGACGAGCCCGAACCAGAAGACGACGGGGGCTATGCGCGCCAGTGGGGCGAAGACCCCACCCCGGCCCCGGCTCAACGTCCAACTCCAACTCCAACTCCAACTCCAATGCAGGCTCCAGCATCAAGGGCCGACTTCGACGGCATCCCGCGACCCGAGCCCGGCGCGGACCCGATTCCCCGTCCCGAGCCCGGCGCGGGTCCGACACCCCCTCCAGCGTCTACCGCTGCTCCGGTCCCCCGTCCGGAGCCCGGCTTCGGCGGCATCCCGTCGTTCGCCAAGCCGGAGGCCGAGTTGATGGCTGCACGTGAGGCCAAGCCGGCCAGCGCACCTGCGCCTGTGGCGGAGACCCCTCACCATCGGCGGTCCAGCCGCTTCCAGCAGATGATGGAGGAGTACAACCAGTCCCAGGGCGGCGCACCCGCCGGAGGAACCGCTCGGGCAGGATCCGGCGACTCCGGGGCATCTGGGTCACCCGGGGTGACAGGGCCGGCGTCGGGAACTTCCGACGGCAGCGGCGGTGCGACCGGAAACGGAGCACCGGGGACCCTAAACTGGAGTGACGAGGTTCCCAGCGAGGACGACATCACCATTGAGGAATCCGGCATCGCCGGTCGCAAGGTGGTCGAGCGACTGCTGGGCGGCCGCTTCATCGAGGAGCGCATGCTGGACGGGAGTCCCCTGTCCTGACGCGTCCTGAACCGACGCTCCTGACCCCGCAGGAACCCTCCCCACCGGCCCACCGGCCGGTCCAGCAACGCAGAAAGTGGTCGGTAGCGTGTACGAAGGTGCGGTCCAGGATCTGATCGACGAGCTCGGACGGCTGCCCGGCATCGGGCCGAAGTCAGCCCAACGCATCGCCTTCCACGTCCTGGAGGCCGATGCGGAGGACATGATGCGGCTGGCCGACGCGATCCGAACGGTCAAGGACAAGGTCAAGCACTGCAGCATCTGCTTCAACGTCTCTGAACAGGAGACATGCTCCATCTGCCGTGACGAGCGGCGGGACCGCGCCCAGATCTGCGTGGTGGAGGAGTCCAAGGACGTCATGGCGATCGAGCGGACCCGCACCTTCCGCGGCCGGTATCACGTGCTCGGCGGCTCCATCAATCCGATCGCGGGCATCGGCCCGGACCAGCTGCACATCCGCGAGCTGCTGACCCGGTTGCAGAACGCCGAGATCGAGGAGGTCATCCTCGCGACCGATCCGAACCTCGAGGGTGAGGCGACCGCCACCTACCTAGCCCGGATGCTCGGCTCGACCGGTCTGAAGGTCACGCGCCTGGCCTCCGGACTACCCGTGGGCGGGGATCTCGAATACGCCGACGAGGTCACCCTCGGGCGTGCCTTCGAGGGTCGGCGCAACGTCGCCGGCTGACTCCGCCCGGCGCCCTACCCGGACAGCGGTCAGGGCAGGCGGTTGAAGGAGAAATGTGAGCCGTCGGCCTCGCCGGAGACCGTGCTGAACGGCTTGTCCAGGCGTCCGAGGAGGCGGTCCACCGTCTGCCGGAAGTGCCCTGCCAGAGTTTCCGACGCAGCCTGGCCGTCGCCGTCCGAGACCTGGCGCAGCAACGTGCGGTGGACGTCGAGGATGTCCGTCCGCACCACATAGCCATCGGCATGCGAGAGCGCTGCGATCCGCGTCTGGATGATCAGCGTAGAGGCGAAGGACATCAGCCGCAGGTTGCCGGTAGCCTCGACCAGACCGTAATGCAGGTCCAGGTCCGCGTCCCCGATCCGGCGCGCGTCGGAACCGTCTTCGAGTGCTGATTCCAACGCGTCGAACAGCACCTCGGCCGAGGCGATGTGCCGGCGCCGCACCTCGGGATCCAGCGCGGCGATCTGGCGCACCGCGGCGCTCTCGATCGCGAGCCGGGCCTGGTAGAGGTCATCGATTTGGTCCGCGCCGACTGTCACCACGCGCAGGCCTGCCCCGGGGCGGGCAACCAGCAGGCCCTCCTGGACCAGTCGTTGGGCCGATTCCCGGAGGGGTCCGCGGCTGACCCCGAGTTGGGAGGCCACCTCGGCCTCGCGGACGGACGACCCTGGCATCAGGGTGCCCCCGTAGATCGCGTTGCGCAGTTCCACAGCAATCAGGTCGACCGTCGAGGGACGGCGTACCGTGTTGACCAGAGGCCTGGTGACCGGGCCGTTCCGGCGGGCCGAGCCCCGGTCCTGGGTCTGGTTCATGTGGCGGTTCCTTTCGACGCAACCACGGTCTTTCCATGCGACGGACCCTGATCATTCCACGCGAATCGTTATATTGTCGACATTCTTCAGGTAGACGATCTGATGGTGACCCTGTTCACATTCTGCTAACGTCGGCCCCAGGTTGCCAGCGAATTCGTGGCGCCGGTCACAGTGTGGGGACGATCCCCGGCCCTCCTGTGACCGCTTCCGCGAATCGCCCGAGACCACGACGCACCGCACCCAAGCACCGTCACGATTCGCATCACCGGCTCTCCCGCCGGCAGCCCGGGAGGTCCGGACAGCTGAGGAGCACGCCATGACCATCCAGCACCTGACCACCCTGACCTCCCCCTCCGGCACGTCCCGCAAGCGCCGGCTCCTGCAGGGAGCGGGCCTGCTGGCCGCGTCGACCCTGATGCTCACGGCCTGTGGAGGGGGCGACGATGGCGCCGAGGGCGGCGACGGCACCACCGCTGCCGGGGGCAACACCTTGGAACGGCTGCAGGAGGAGGGCACCATCACCGTCGGCATCGCCGGTGAGGTCCCCTACTCCTACCTCGACGGCGGCGAGCCCGCCGGTGCCACGGTGGCCATGCACGAGAAGATCTTCGCGGACATGGGCATCGAGAACGTCGAGGCCGAGCTGGTCGAGTGGAACTCGCTGATCCCGGGACTGAACGCCGGTCGCTTCGACGCCGTCTCCGCCGGCATGTCCATCCTCCCGGACCGTTGCGCGCAGGCGGCCTTCTCCGATCCGGAGATCATGTACACGACCACCCTGATGGTTGCCGAGGGCAATCCACTGGGCCTGACCGACCTGGACTCCGTCAAGGAGAAGATGGACGCCGGCGAGAACGTCAACCTGGCCGTGCTGGCCGGCGGTATCGAGGCCGGCTACGCCGATTCCCTGGATCTGGACGTGCAGTCCGTCCCGGACGCCCAGACCGGCATGGACACCGTGGCCAACGGCCGGGCCGACGCCTTCGCCATGACCGCGATCTCGCTGAACACCCTGGCCGAGGAGAACCCGGATGCCGGCGTCGAGACCACTGACGCCTTCGTCCAGGTGATCGACGGCGTGGAGCAGATCGGTGCCGGCGGTACCGTGTTCCGCCAGGACGACACCGAGCTGCTGGAGGCCTACAACGAGGCGCTGGGCTCCGTCACCGAGTCCGAGGAGACCTACCTGGAGGTGGTGGGCGACTACGGCTTCACCGCCGAGAACCTCCCCCCCGAGGACCTCACCACTGAGCAGCTGTGCGCAGGCGATCTGGGCTGATAGTCGGTGCTCGACAACCTCCAAGCCACAGCGGAGGCCTGGCCGTTCCTGGCCCAAGGACTGTGGGTGACCATCCAGCTCACCGTCATGGGCTCGGCGCTGTCCCTCATCCTCGCCGTAGTCCTCGGGCTGATGGCCGGGGCCTCCCACAAGGCCCTGGCCATCCCCGGCCGGATCATCATCGAGTTCTTCCGAGGAACCTCACTGGTGGTCCAGCTGTTCTTCATCTTCTTCGTGCTGCCCCAGCTCGGGGTCGAGTTGCCAGGCATGGTCGTGGGCGTGCTCGCCCTGGGCCTGAACTACGGGGCCTACTCCGCTGAGGTGGTGCGAGGCTCCATCGCCTCGGTGCCGCGCGGACAGTGGGAGGCCACCACCGCCCTGTCCATGTCCCCGATCCACCGGATGCGGCGGGTGATCTTCCCGCAAGCATGGGCCCTGATGATCCCGTCTCTGGCCAGTCTGATGGTCCACCTACTCAAGGGCACAGCCATTGTGAGTGTCATCCTGCTGCGGGACTTCACGTTCTACCTGGACCAGCTCACTCGGCAGACGGACACGTTCTGGGCCTATGCGGCCGTCGGATTGGTGGGGTACTTCCTCCTCGCCTTGATCCTGACGCTCTTCATGAATGCCCTGGAGGCCCGCGCCAAGCACCGGCTGGGCCGGGGCCCGTCCCTGCGTGAGGTCATCTCACCCACGCCCACCAACAAGAACTCACTGTCCACGGCGGGAGGTGGCGTCTGATGCAGAACCAGAACTCTGCATGGAACTGGGAGATGGCCTTTCGGGCCCTGCCGGACATCCTCGAGGGATTCCTGACCGTCACCCTGTTGGTGACGGTGGTGTCCACCCTGATCGCGGCCGCCCTCGGCCTGGTCTGGGCCATGATCATCCGGATGGCTCCCCAGCCGATCTCCGGGATCGTCAAGTGGATCGTCAGCTTCATCCGCATGACCCCGATCGTCGTGCAGCTGTTGTTCGCCTACTACACGTTCCTGATGGTCGATGCGATCACCATCGGGATCGTGGTCTTCGGCATCCACTACTCGACGTACATGTCCGAGGTGTACCGCGCCGGCATCGATGCCGTGCCGAAGGGCCAATGGGAGGCCACCACGGCACTGTCCATGTCCACGCGACGCACCTGGACCGCCGTCGTGATCCCCCAGGCCCTGCGCGCCACCGTACCGGCCCTGGGCAACTACGCCATCTCCATGTTCAAGGACACCCCGTTCCTGCTGGTGATCGGCGTGGTGGAGATGGTCAACGCCGCCCAGATCTTCGGTGGAAACAACTTCCGCTACGTGGAGGCCATCACGCTGGCCGGAATCATCTTCCTGCTGGCCAGCTACCCCACGTCCGTCCTCGTCCGCCGATTGGAGAAGCGACTTGCCTACGCCTACTGACCCCGGTGCCCCTACCCCCGGTGGCACCACTCCCATCATCGAGTTCCGGGACGTGGAGAAGCGCTTCGGTGACAACGTGGTGCTCAAGGACCTGAACTTCCATGTCAACAAGGGTGAGCGGGTGACCCTGATCGGCCCGTCCGGCTCCGGCAAGACCACCATCCTGCGGTTGGTCATGACGCTGGAGGAGGCCACGGACGGGATGATCCTCATCGACGGGGATCCCCTCACCCATCGGATCGACGGGGGCAAGCGCGTCCGGCTGTCCAACAAGGAGATCAAGAAGACCCGTACCCGGATCGGCATGGTGTTCCAGCAGTTCAACCTGTTCCCGAACATGACCGTGCTGGAGAACATCACGGAGTCACCCATCCACGTGCTGGGTCAGTCGAAGGCCGAGGCCCGGGCCAAGGCCAAGGACCTGCTGCACAAGGTCGGCCTGGATGACAAGGCGGACGCCCACCCCTCATCCCTGTCCGGCGGTCAGCAGCAACGGGTGGCCATCGCCCGTGCGCTGGCGATGGACCCGGAGATCCTGTTACTGGACGAGGTGACCTCCGCGCTGGACCCGGAGATCGTGGACGAGGTGCTCGGTATCCTGCGGAACATCGCGGACACCACGGACATCACCATGCTGATCGTCACGCACGAGATGCAGTTCGCCCGGGACGTCTCGGACCGGGTGCTGATGTTCGACGGCGGCGCGATCGTGGAGGACGCCGATCCGCACACCATGTTCACAGCTCCTACCCATGACCGCACGAAGAAGTTCCTCCGTGCCGTCCTCGGCGAGGGCCAGATCGGCACCCGCTGACCCCTGCCACGTTCCGGCCTGTCCCCACCGGTGGGAACAGGCCGGAACGTGCGTTGAGAGGATTGGACGGACACTGAGGGGACGACGCCGGCCGGTCACGCCACGCGGGTCCCCCGCGGCAGTCGGGCGGCCGGGGCCACCAGCCGCTGGCGGCCCCACGCGAACAGGGCGGCGGCCACCGCGATCTGGATGCCCAGCCCGAGCGGCCAGACCGGGGTGCCCTTGGAATCGTCGTCCTCTCGGTCTTGGTACGTCAGCTGACCGTGGGCACACTCGACGTTCGTCTCCGGCGGCTGCTGCAGGTAGCGAACCCCGGTGGAGATCGAGGTCATGATGCCATCTGGAGCCCATGTCTCGGGGTCATCGGGATCATAGGGAGGCTTCTCGGGATGCGGCACGGCGTCCGCCACCACCACGAACGGGTTGGCGGCCAGCATCCAGTAGGTGGACCGGGTGTCCAGGGTCTCCTGGGGGACCATCGGCCCGGTGCACCTCAGCGGTGACCAGTCCGTGAAACCCTCCTCGACCAGTGGCTCCTCGTCTGGGTAGACGGCCCGATTGGCCGGCACGGTGGTCATGGTCAGCGGGGCGGTCAGGGCGAATCCGATCAGCGTGCCCAGGGAGAACAGGGCCACCAGCAGGTAGGTGGCCACCACCGCGAACAGAGTCCTGGAGGCGATGGCGGAGACCGCGGTGCCCAGGGCGCAGACGACCCCCAATTCCACGGCCACCATCAGGACGAAGACCACGAGGCCGGGAACGTCCAGCCCGCCCAGCACCACGGCCAGGACGATGTACGGCAGGGCGGCCACCAGGAAGCCGAGCGCGGCGATCCAGGAGGCCAGCCATTTGCCGGTGAGCAGCTGGCCCGGGGTGGCCAGCGTGACCTGGACGATCGCCAGGGTGCCACCGGCCCGGTCCCCGCTGACGGTGCTCGCGGACATGGCCGGGGCCACCAGCAACCCGAAGAACAGCACGAAGCCGACCACGGCCTCGAACACGAAACGGCCCGGGCCGAAGAGCAGGTCGTCGCCGGCCAGGGTGTTGTAGCTGGCCACCGAACCCCAGGTGACCAGGCCGATGACCACGAACCAGACGGCCAGCATGACGTACCAGCTGCGGGTGCGCAGCCGCTGGCGCAGCTCCATCTGGATGACGTTGCCGACGGCCGCGCCCCAGCCGAGGCGCTCCGCCGATCGGACGGTCGGCTCCTGCGGCCTGGTGTCCATGGTCATCACTCCGTCCCCCTTCCGTCCGAGCGCGTGCCCGGCGGTGGTGCCGCACCGGCCCGGCCGGCGTCGGGCTCGGGGAGAGACGCCGGCCGCTCCACCGGGCGGCGGCGGTCCAGTTCGAGGTAGGCGGCCTCCAGACGCGAGGTGCCGGGGGTGAAGGACAGGACCCGGACGCCGTCACCCACGAGGGTGGCGAGCATGTCCGCGGCCTCGGTGGCCGAGGCCACCTCCACGCTGACCGAGTCGCGGCGCTTGCCCTCGGTGCGGTAGGCGATGGAGTAATGCTCCAGGGTCGCGTGCAGGGGGCCGGCGTCGAGAGCGCTGATGAGGTAGCGACCCCCGGCGGCGCCCTCCTGACTGAGATCCTCCACCCGGACGGTGGCTCCGGCCTGGATGAAGATGGCCAGGTCCGCCATCTCGTCGAGCTCGGAGAGTACGTGGGAGGAGACCAGGATGGTCTTGCCGGCGGCGGCCATCTGCTTGAGGTCGTCCCGGAGCCGGATCCGGGATCCGGGGTCCAGACCGGAGGCGGGCTCGTCCAGCAGCAACACCTGGGGATCGTGGAGGATGGCCCTGGCAAGGGATAGCCGTTGCTGTTGCCCGCGGGAGAGCACCCGGGCCGGCTGGTCCGCCAGCGTGGACAGTTCCTGCCACTCCAGCAGCTGCGCCGCGCGGGACCGCACCCGGTCCCGGTCCATCCCGTAGAACCGGCCCATGGTCACGAGGACCTCGCGGGCCGTCAGCGATTCCCACACTCCGAGCGTGTCCGGCATCCAGCCGGTGTTCCGACGGACCGCGGCAGGGTGGACCAGGGGATCGAAGCCGGCGATCGTGACGGAGCCGGCGTCGGGCTTCAGCAGGGAGGCCAGGACCAGCATGAGGGTGGTCTTCCCGGAGCCGTTGGGGCCCACCAGCGCCGTGATGGCCCCGGCCGGCGCCGTGAGGTCCACGCCCTGCAGGGCCTTGACGGCCCCGAAGCTGCGCGTCACCCCGCTCACGGTGATGTCCGCCGTGGCGGGGGCCTCCGGGGAGGCGACGTCTGTGGTCATGGGTACATCGTGGGGCACGGTACCGGTGGCGGCAAGCATCCGGCCCGCGCCACACCCCCCTCATACCCGCGCTACTCCCGCACCGCGCTACACCACACGCGACCGTTACTCGTTCGTGACCATAGTGTTCATCCAGGACTCCACGACGGCCGCTCCCCCCTAAACTGGGAGCCAGCCCCAACGCCCCACCGCCGCAGCGCGGTACGTCAACCCACTCTGAGGTTCTTGCATGAGTCTGATCGTCCAGAAGTACGGCGGATCCTCCGTCGCCGATGCCGAAGGGATCCTCCGCGTGGCCAAACGCGTGGTGGAGACCCAGCAGGCCGGCCACCAGGTGGTGGTGGTGGTCTCCGCGATGGGTGACACCACCGATGAGCTGCTGGATCTGTCCGAACAGATCAACGGGGAGCCTCCGGCCCGCGAAATGGACATCCTGCTCTCCGCCGGCGAGCGCATCTCCATGTCCCTGCTCGCTATGGGCATCCACTCGCAGGGCGCCACCGCCCAGTCCTTCACGGGTTCCCAGGCCGGCATGTTCACGGACAGCCTGCACGGGGACGCCCGGATCATCGATGTCTCCCCCAACCGCGTGAAGGACGCCGTGGATGCCGGAGACATCGCGATCGTGGCCGGCTTCCAGGGCATGAGCCGCGAGTCCCGTGACATCACCACCATGGGCCGCGGCGGCTCGGACACCACGGCCGTGGCACTCGCGGCCGCCCTGCACGCGGATGTCTGCGAGATCTACTCGGACGTGGACGGCGTCTACACCGCAGACCCGCGCGTGGTCGCCTCGGCACGGAAGATCGAAGAGATTTCCTCCGAAGACATGCTGGAGATGGCCGCGGCCGGCTCCAAGATCCTGCACCTGCGCTGCGTGGAGTACGCCCGCCGCTTCGGCGTGCTGCTGCACGTGCGCTCATCCTTCTCCCACAACGAGGGCACCTGGGTGCGTCCCAACCCTGACGACACCATCACACTTGAGGAAGGCGAACCCATGGAACAGCCGATCGTTTCCGGCGTGGCCCACGACCGCTCCGAGGCCAAGGTCACCGTCTACGGAGTCCCGGACTTCCCGGGCAAGGCCGCTGAGGTGTTCAACATGGTCGCCACGGCCGGCGTGAACATTGACATGATCGTGCAGAACGTCCCCCGCGTGGAGACCGGACGCACGGACATCTCCTTCACCCTGCCGATCACCGACGGCAAGACGGCCATGGACGCCCTGGACGCTGCCCGGGAGGAGATCGGCTTCGAGGACGCCATCCTCAACCCGCACGTCGGCAAGCTCTCCGTGATCGGCGGCGGCATGCGCTCCAACCCGGGCGTCTCCGCCACGTTCTTCGACGCCCTGAAGCAGGCCGGCGTGAACATCGAGATGATCACCACCTCGGAGATCCGGATCTCCATCATCACCCGCGAGGACATGCTGGACACCGCCGTGCGCGCCGTGCACCAGGCGTTCGGCCTCGACGCGGACGAGGAAGCCACCGTCTACGGCGGCACCGGCCGCTGAGCCGGATTGAGGGCGGGCCGTCCGGCAGGCACCTCCAGAGAGAACCACGCACCACGC